>JBCBAC010000007.1:0-124346 GCA_038532735.1 Pseudomonadota bacterium | reverse complement strand
GAGGCCGAGATCGAAGCTGAGAAGAAGGAAGGCGACGAATGAAACTCGACGTGATCAAACTCGACGCCAAGAAGGCTGGGTCGGTCGATCTCGACGACGCCATCTTCGGCCTGGAGCCGCGCGCAGACATCCTGCACCGTGTGGTCCGCTGGCAGCGCAACAACGCGCAAGCTGGCACCCACAAGGTCAAGACGCGCTCGGAAACCAGCTACTCGACCAAGAAGATCTACCGCCAGAAGGGCACCGGTGGCGCACGTCACGGTGACCGGAACGCACCGATCTTCCGCAAGGGTGGTGTCTACAAAGGCCCGACCCCGCGCAGCCACGGCCATGAGCTGACGAAGAAATTCCGCAAGCTCGGTCTGAAGCACGCCCTGTCCGCGAAAGCGACCGCAGGCGAGCTGGTGGTCATCGACACCGTTGACGTCAAGGACGCCAAGACCGGTGCGCTGGCCAAGCAGATCAAAGAGCTGGGCTGGAAGCGCGCTCTGATTATCGACGGGGCCGAAGTGAACGAGAACTTCGCTCAGGCCGCCCGCAACATCGAAGGTCTCGATGTGCTGCCGTCGATGGGCGCAAACGTCTATGACATCTTGAAGCGTGACACGCTCGTGCTCACGAAAGCAGGTGTCGAAGCACTGGAGGCTCGGTTGAAATGAGCGCGAAGCCAGAACATTATGACGTGATCCGCAAGCCGGTCATCACCGAGAAAGCCACAATGGCGTCCGAGAACGGCGCCGTGGTCTTCGAAGTGGCGATTGACGCGAACAAGCCGCAGATCAAGGAAGCGATTGAGACGCTCTTTGGTGTGAAGGTCAAAGCGGTCAACACGACGATCACCAAAGGTAAATCCAAGCGGTTCCGTGGCCAACTCGGCCGCCGCAAGGACGTCAAGAAAGCCTATGTGACGCTCGAAGAGGGCAACACGATCGACGTGAGCACGGGTCTCTGATCCAAGGCTGATCTGAAAAAAGAAAACCCCCGGTGCTGCAAAGCGCCGGGGGTTTTTCGTTGCTAAGACGCGGATCAGATCGGCACGTCGTCATAGGCACGCGCAGTGCCAAAGCGTATACCCGCCCTCCCGGTGCGCCCGGCATCCTGCAGGAGCGACATCACCCGCCCGCTCTGGGCCATGTAATCGTCGCGCATCTGTTGGTAGAAAGCAGTTTGTACTGCCATCATCTCAAACGGTGTCTTGCAGGCAAAAAGGGCGTTCCGATGCGTCGCTTGTCGCGTGATCTGGCGAGAGACGAATTGGGTCGTCTCCTGCATCAAGCGGGTCATCGGATGATCGGTTCGGATATCCTCCGCTTTACCCCAACTATTCAGGTCCACACTCATGGCATCTGATGTCTCGATCAACGGTATCATGGCAGCCTCCCTTGTTGCGGTATACGCAATAGCTGGGGTGCGATCTCGCCTCTTCAACGAGGACATTTCGCCCCATATTGTTCTCCCACCACCTGCGAGACTACCACGCGACGCGTGACCCTGCCTTGATCTAGATCGTCTGCGGCGAAGTTCTCCATCAAAGCCTTGACCCTAAACCCCATCCCTCTTAAACGAACCCATCCGCAAGGCCCCGGATTCGTCCGGGGCTTTGCTGTTGTTCGTGAGAACATCAAGAACCGGGGACCTTCGGGGCCCTACAAACTGAAAAGCCGGGGCACGTACCCGGTGCAACCAACGGAAGACAGAAAGCATGGCACTCAAGTCGTATAAGCCGACGACGCCGGGCCAGCGTGGGCTGGTGCTGATCGACCGTTCGGAGCTGTATAAAGGTCGCCCCGTCAAGGCGCTGACCGAAGGCCTCACCAAATCGGGTGGCCGCAACAACACCGGACGGATCACGATGCGTCGTCGTGGTGGGGGCGCAAAGCGTCTTTACCGGATCGTCGATTTCAAGCGGAACAAGTTCGACGTGTCCGCAACCATCGAACGGATCGAATATGACCCGAACCGGACCGCGTTTATCGCGCTGATGAAGTACGAGGATGGCGAGCAAGCCTATATCCTCGCGCCCCAGCGTCTCGCGGTCGGTGACAAGGTGATCGCGTCCACCAAAGCAGACATCAAGCCGGGCAACGCAATGCCGTTTGCTGGCATGCCCATCGGCACAATCGTCCACAACATCGAGATGAAGCCAGGCAAAGGCGGCCAGATCGCCCGTGCTGCTGGCACCTATGCTCAGTTCGTGGGTCGTGACGGTGGCTACGCACAGATTCGCCTCTCCTCGGGGGAGCTTCGCCTCGTCCGTCAGGAATGCATGGCGACGGTCGGTGCTGTGTCGAACCCCGACAACTCCAACCAGAACTTCGGTAAAGCGGGTCGCAACCGTCACAAGGGCATCCGCCCCTCTGTGCGTGGTGTTGTGATGAACCCCGTCGATCACCCCCACGGTGGTGGTGAAGGCCGGACCTCTGGTGGTCGTCACCCGGTCAGCCCATGGGGCAAGCCGACAAAAGGTGCGCGCACCCGTAACAAGAACAAGGCGTCGTCGAAGCTTATCCTTCGCTCGCGTCATGCCAAGAAGAAGGGGCGCTAAGCTATGTCGCGTTCTGTATGGAAAGGCCCTTTTGTTGATTCCTACGTTCTCAAGAAAGCTGAGAAGTCACGGGAATCCGGGCGCAATGAAGTTATCAAAATCTGGTCGCGCCGCTCGACGATCCTGCCCCAATTCGTGGGCTTGACGTTTGGCGTCTACAACGGCCGGAAGCACATTCCTGTCAACGTCAGCGAAGAAATGATCGGTCAGAAGTTCGGTGAATATGCACCGACACGGACCTATTACGGTCATGCCGCCGACAAAAAAGCGAAACGGAAGTAAGTCATGGGCAAGGATAAAAACCCCCGCCGCGTGGCCGAGAACGAAGCAATGGCGAAAACGCGCATGCTTCGCACCTCTCCGCAAAAGCTGAACCTGGTTGCAGCGATGATCCGCGGCAAGTCGGTCGAGAAAGCGCTCAGCGATCTGACCTTCTCCAAGAAGCGGATCGCAGGCGACGTGAAGAAATGCCTTCAGTCCGCCATCGCCAATGCCGAGAACAACCACAACCTTGACGTCGACGAGCTTGTCGTGGCCGAGGCTTATGTGGGCAAGAACCTGACGATGAAACGCGGTCGCCCGCGGGCCCGTGGTCGGTTCGGCAAGATCATCAAGCCGTTCTCGGAACTCACCATCAAGGTGCGTCAAGTTGAGGAGCAAGCCTAATGGGTAATAAAACAAATCCGATCGGCATGCGCCTTCAGGTGAACCGCACTTGGGACAGCCGCTGGTATGCAGACACCAAAGACTATGGTGATCTGCTGCTGGAAGATATCAAGATCCGCGAGTTCATCGAGGAAGAGTGCAAGCAAGCTGGCGTCAGCCGTGTGATCATCGAGCGTCCGCACAAAAAGTGCCGCGTCACGATCCACACCGCTCGTCCCGGCGTCATCATCGGCAAGAAAGGCGCGGACATCGAGACGCTCCGCAAGAAGCTGGCCGCGATGACCGACAGCGAGTTGCACCTCAACATCGTTGAGGTCCGCAAGCCCGAGCTGGACGCGCCCCTGGTTGCGGAAAGCATCGCGCAGCAGCTCGAGCGTCGTGTGTCCTTCCGCCGTGCCATGAAGCGCGCCGTGCAGAACGCCATGCGCATGGGGGCCCTGGGCATCCGTGTGAATGTCGCGGGTCGTCTCGGCGGTGCCGAGATTGCGCGGACCGAATGGTATCGCGAAGGCCGTGTGCCCCTGCACACCCTGCGCGCGGATATCGACTACGCCCACGCCGAAGGCCTGACGGCTTACGGTATCATCGGCATCAAAGTCTGGATCTTCAAAGGCGAGATCATGGATCACGACCCCGCAGCTCGTGACCGTCGCCAGCAAGAACTCCAGGATGGTCCCGCGCCCCGTGGCGCCGGTGGCCGCCGCTAAGGAGACAGAAAAATGCTTCAACCAAAGCGTACAAAATTCCGCAAAATGCACAAAGGCCGGATCCACGGCGAAGCCAAGGGTGGCAGCACTCTGAACTTCGGCTCCTTCGGCCTGAAAGCAACCCAGCCTGAGCGTATCACAGCGCGTCAGATCGAGGCAGCCCGCCGCGCGATGACCCGCCACATGAAACGTCAGGGCCGTGTCTGGATCCGGATTTTCCCCGATCTGCCGGTTACCTCCAAGCCCGTCGAAGTGCGTATGGGTAAAGGTAAAGGCTCCGTGGATTTCTGGGCCGCCAAGGTCAAACCCGGCCGCGTCATGTTCGAGATCGACGGCGTATCCGAGCCCATCGCCCGCGAGGCCCTGCGCCTTGCTGCGATGAAGCTGCCGGTGAAGACCCGGGTTGTGGTACGGGAAGACTGGTAGCGTCGTTTCAGCGTAGCTGACAACGACGAGCCTAGCGCCAGGTGATTGCTCGCAATCACCGAGAGCGGTGTAAAAATAAAGAAGCCCTCGCCGTTTGCTCGGTGGGGGCTTTTCATTTCAAATGCTTCCTTAATTGCGATCTCCTGTTATTCTTTCACGCGTCTTTAAGCACAAAGGAATTTAAGCATGGGCGAAGCAATGGATATGGAGCCACTACCACAGGAACGAAGTGCCACTCTGGCAACTATCGAACTTGTTTTTGAGGGAGTATTCGTCGAGGGAAATGCGCAGAAATTAGCTGCTGAGTACGAGGGTTTGGTAAGTAAATACCTTGAAGGTCGCCGGAGTACTTATCGCTTCTCTCTTCTGACTGCTGACATCGAAATGAAAAATCTTACTGTTCGAACCGAGGAAGTCAGGCCTGGAAGTATTCTGGTAACATTAGCTGCAATCGCGACTATCGCTGGCGTCGCTTATAATGCGGTAGCAAGCTATCCACAGTTCAAGGAGAACTTTCCGGAAGTGAGAGACGACTTGAACGCAGCCATTGAATGGGCATCGACCAAAAGCATATTTAAGCCAATTTCAGTTGATGTCGTACGCCGTGACGAAAATGGCATCCTCGAAGACTTGCAGTTAAGGAAATGGTGAAGCTCACTCCCACTTATAATTGAAGCTCACCGACACCCGCTCATCTTCCGCCATATTCATCGGCACCTCATGCCGCAGCCAGCTTTCCCAAAGCAGCACATCGCCCACCGCAGGCTGCGCATAAATAAACGTCCGCATCTCCTCCCGCGCGTCCGTTTTCCGCACCGGGGCGGCCATCATCATCTGCGACCGCGGGTCCTCCAGCTTCAACGCAGAGGTCCCCTCCGGCATCGACACATAGGTCGTTCCGGAAATCACCGAATGGGGATGGATATGCGACGTGTGAATGCCACCCTCGGGCAGGATGTTGATCCAGATATCCTCCAGCACCAACTGCTTATCGCCCAGATCAAACTCCAGATCCTCGGCAAAGGCGGCGACGTGCTTGTCCAGCACCTCGACCAAATCCTTAAAGATCGGGAACCGCCACGGCAGATCGCTCAGCGACGCATAGCTGGTATAGCCAGCATAGCCGTTCTCTTCACACCAATCCTGCCCCGCCTCGTCATCCTCCGCGATGGCAAAGCACGACGCCTCCAGTTCCGAAGGATCAATCGCGCCATGCTCGGACAAAGCGGCGCGGTACAGGCGGGTCACGAAGAGGGAAGATATAGTGGGCATAACCTGTTCTTAGACCAGACATTCCGGTAAGGCGAGGGCAGAGCGTTGCCCCTTATTTCCAAGGGCTTCGGATAATTCACGGAATCCCCTCAGCAGGGGTTGCTTTAAATTTCCAACCCCCCTATACGGCCCACTTCACCATGAACTCCACTGGAATCAGGGTGACCCTCTTTGGGCCCTCCAGTGATGTTGAGAAAAGGAAACAGGCGATGAACGCCCAGGAACTTCGTGACAAGACGCCGGACCAGCTCCGCGACGAACTTGCCAATCTCAAGAAAGAAGCCTTCAACCTGCGCTTTCAGCAGGCCACAGGCCAGCTTGAGAACACCGCGCGCATGAAAACCGTGCGCCGCGACGCAGCCCGCGTCAAAACCATTCTGAACGAGAAGGCCGCAGCTGCGGCATCGGAGGCTTAAGACCATGCCCAAGCGTATCCTCCAAGGTGTTGTGACCAGCAACCAGAACGAACAGACCGTCACCGTGTCGGTCGAACGTCGCTTCACACACCCCGTTCTCAAAAAGACCATCCGTAAGTCCAAGAAGTATCGGGCTCACGATGAGAAGAACGCTTTCAACGTCGGCGACACCGTCCGCATTCAGGAATGTGCGCCCAAGTCGAAAACGAAACGCTGGGAGGTTATTGCCTAATCAGGCGATAACAGCCCGGTTTAATCGAAACCCTGGGGATATGCCGAGAGGCCCCCAAAGGTCGGGAGAAACCACATGATCCAGATGCAGACCAATCTGGATGTTGCTGACAATAGCGGCGCTCGCCGCGTTCAGTGCATCAAGGTTCTGGGTGGTTCCAAGCGTAAATACGCCTCCGTCGGCGACATCATTGTCGTCTCGGTGAAGGAAGCCATCCCGCGCGGTCGCGTGAAAAAAGGCGACGTCCGTAAGGCCGTCGTCGTGCGCACCGCCAAAGAGGTCCGTCGCGAAGACGGCACCGCAATCCGGTTTGACCGCAACGCTGCTGTCATCCTCAACAACAACATGGAGCCCATCGGCACCCGTATCTTCGGGCCGGTTGTGCGCGAGCTGCGCGCCAAGAACTTCATGAAGATCATCTCGCTCGCGCCGGAGGTCCTCTGATATGGCTGCCAAACTGAAAAAAGGCGACAAGGTCGTCGTGCTGGCCGGCAAGGACAAGGGCAAGGAAGGCACCATCGCCTCCGTTGACCCGAAAGCCGGTAAGGCTGTTGTCGATGGCATCAACATCGCCATCCGTCACACCAAGCAATCGCAAAACAGCCAGGGTGGCCGCGTCCCCCAGGCGATGCCGATCCAGCTGAGCAACATCGCTCTGGTCGACCCCAAGGATGGTGGGCCGACCCGCGTAGGCTTCAAAATGGATGGCGACAAGAAAGTGCGTTACGCCAAGAAATCGGGGGAAGTGATTGATGCTTGATAATGCAAACTACACCCCGCGCCTGAAGACGGCTTATGTGGACACGATCCGTGCCGCCATGAAGGAAGAGTTCGGCTACAAGAACGACATGATGATCCCGCGTCTGGACAAAATCGTCCTGAACATGGGTGTCGGCGACGCTGTGAAAGACACCAAGAAGGTGAAATCGGCTCAGGAAGACCTGACGTTGATCGCCGGTCAAAACGCTGTCGTGACAAAGGCCAAGAAATCCATCGCTGGTTTCCGCGTTCGTGAAGAGATGCCGCTGGGCACCAAAGTCACGCTGCGCGCCGACCGCATGTATGAATTTCTGGATCGCCTGATCACCATCGCAATGCCTCGCGTCCGCGACTTCCGCGGCGTTTCCGGCAAATCGTTCGATGGGCGTGGCAACTACGCCATGGGCCTGAAAGAGCACATCGTGTTCCCCGAGATTGACTTCGACAAGGTCGACGACATGCGGGGCATGGACATCATCATCTGCACCACCGCTCAAACTGATGCAGAAGCAAAGGCGCTGTTGAAGCACTTCAACATGCCCTTCAACAGCTAAGCGGGGGAGAGAGAGTTATGGCTAAAAAAGCAATGATCGAACGCGAGAAGAAGCGTCAGCGTCTGGTGGAGAAATATGCCGCCAAGCGCGCCGCGCTCAAGGAAATCGCGAATGACGAGAGCAAGTCCATGGAAGAGCGTTTCAAGGCGCGTCTTCAGCTTGCAAAACTGCCGCGCAACAGCTCGGCGACCCGGCTACACAACCGCTGCCAGCTGACCGGTCGTCCGCACGCTTATTACCGTAAGCTCAAAGTATCGCGGATCGCGCTGCGGGAACTTGCCTCCAACGGCAAGGCTCCGGGCATGGTTAAGTCAAGCTGGTAAGGGGAGATATAGATTATGAACGATCCTCTCGGCGATATGCTCACCCGGATCCGCAACGCACAACTGCGTGGCAAATCCACGGTCATCACCCCCGCCTCCAAGCTGCGCGCTTGGGTGTTGGACGTGCTGGCTGACGAAGGCTACATCCGCGGCTACGAAAAGGTCACCGGCGCAGACGGTCACCCCGCGATCGAGATCAGCCTGAAATACTTCGATGGCACCCCTGTCATTCGCGAACTCAAGCGGGTCTCAAAGCCCGGTCGTCGCGTGTACATGGGCGTCAAGGACATCCCCTCGGTTCGTCAGGGTCTGGGTGTGTCGATTGTCTCCACTCCTCGGGGTGTGATGTCGGACGCAAGCGCACGGACGGCCAATGTTGGCGGCGAAGTGCTCTGCACGGTCTTCTAAGGAGAGAATGAATGTCTCGAATTGGTAAAAAACCGGTCGATCTGCCTTCGGGCGTGACGGCATCCGTGTCGGGCCAAACGGTCGAAGTCAAAGGTCCCAAGGGCACCCGCAGCTTCACCGCCACCGACGATGTCACCATCGCGGTCGAAGACAATGTCGTTTCCATCACACCGCGCGGCAAATCCAAGCGTGCCCGCCAGCAGTGGGGCATGAGCCGCACCATGGTCGGCAACCTGGTCACGGGCGTCACCGATGGTTTCAAGAAAGAGCTTGAGATCAACGGCGTTGGTTACCGTGCACAGATGCAGGGCACCACGCTCAAGCTGAACCTGGGCCTGTCGCACGAAGTGAACTTCGACGTGCCCCAAGGTGTGACTGTCACCGCCCCCAAGCCTACGGAAATCGTGGTTGAGGGCATCGATGAGCAACTCGTCGGTCAGGTCGCGGCCAATATCCGCGAATGGCGCAAGCCCGAGCCCTACAAAGGCAAAGGCATCAAGTACAAAGACGAGTATATCTTCCGCAAGGAAGGCAAGAAGAAGTAAGGACGGCAAAATGGCTAACAGTAAACGAGATCTGTTTCTGAAGCGCCGCTTGCGCGTTCGGAACAAGCTGCGGAAAAACAACGAAGGGCGCGTGCGTCTTTCTGTTCACCGCTCCAACAAGAACATCAGCGTGCAGCTGATCGACGATGTCGCGGGCAAGACCATCGCGTCCGCATCCTCGCTCGAAAAAGACCTTGGCGTTGTCGGTAAGAACAACATCGACGCCGCGACCAAGGTTGGCGCTGCAATCGCTGAGCGTGCCAAGAAGGCCAACGTATCGGAGTGCTACTTCGACCGCGGCGGTTTTCTCTTCCACGGCAAGGTGAAGGCTCTGGCCGACGCAGCCCGTGAAGGCGGCTTGAAGTTCTAAGACAAGTGCAGGCGGCCTTTTGGGGCCGCCTCGATGATCGGGGGGTGCGCGCACCCACTGCGATTGAGTTGATTTGGGCCGCAAGGCCCTATGAAGAAAAGGATGCCAGATGGCACGTGAACAAGGACAAGGCCGGGGCCGTCGCGACCGCGACGAAACACCGGAATTTCAGGATCGCCTCGTTGCGATCAACCGCGTCTCGAAAACCGTGAAAGGTGGTAAGCGTTTCGGCTTTGCTGCTCTCGTGGTGGTCGGTGACCAAAAAGGCCGCGTCGGCTTTGGCAAGGGTAAAGCCAAAGAAGTGCCCGAGGCGATCCGTAAAGCAACCGAACAAGCCAAGCGTCAGATGGTCCGCGTGCCGCTGCGCGAAGGCCGCACGCTGCACCACGATATCGAGGGCCGTCACGGCGCTGGTAAAGTCGTGATGCGCACCGCCCCGCAAGGTACGGGTATCATCGCCGGTGGTCCGATGCGTGCCGTGTTCGAGATGCTGGGTGTTCAGGACGTCGTCGCCAAGTCGATCGGCTCGCAGAACCCCTACAACATGATCCGCGCAACGCTGAACGGCCTCGGCCGCGAAGCCAGCCCGCGTCAGGTTGCCCAGCGTCGCGGCAAGAAAGTCGCTGACATCCTGCCCAAGACCGACGCTCCGGCCGCTGCCGAAGCCGACGCACCGGCAGAAGCATAAGGAGACGTCACCATGGCAAAAACCATCGTCGTCAAGCAGATCGGCTCCCCGATCCGCCGCCCCGCCAAACAGCGCGCAACGCTGGTCGGTCTGGGTCTGAACAAGATGCACAAAACCCGCGAACTGGAAGACACCCCTTCCGTCCGCGGCATGGTCAACTCCATCCCCCACCTCGTCGAGATCATCGAAGAGCGCGGGTAAGACGACCTACAGTATGAACGATGAAAACGCCTCGCTTTTGCGGGGCGTTTTTTGTTTGCGCTGAGGGCCGCGCCCGACCCTGGGTGGGCGCTCGCACCCGTCAATCGAAGCGAAGCAACCGACCCAAGCAGAACACCCGTTCGGAGCCCTACATCCACCATGCGCCCTCCCGGGGGGAGGGTCTCTCACCGTTTGCGCAGCAAACGGTTGCCGACAGGCGTTTGCTACGCAAACGCCGAAAGGTGCGCGGCCCGGCGGTTCCCACCGGGCATGACCTTAAATCAACCCGAAGAAGGCTCTGTGTCTAGCTGGCCAAGAACGCCCAATACGCAAACATCAGGACCAGCACGACGACAACCTGAACCACCATCGCGACGATCAAAAACTTCGACCGCTTCAGATCATCTTTGACATCAATCTTTTTCATGGGGGTGGTCCTTCAAACTGTCTCTCTCACCACACGTAAGAGCTGTGCGTGATAACGCAATGGCGTGTTTCGCGACACAGCCGGGAATTGCGCACCCGCTTCCTGCAACGGTAACGTCCGATGCGCCATCCGCATCGATATGCATATCGCATACATATCCGATCTGCATCGCACCCATATCGCAACCATACCCGGTTTTCGAACCGATAGACGGCGTCTTTGGCATGTCGCATCCCCTGTTGCCACCCGCCATCCAAGCGTCTATACGCCTCCGGTGGCCTTCCGGCCCGATTCACAAATCAAGAAATGCCGTGGTTGGCCCGTTACGCTTCGGGGGTCACATCCGGCTTAGGAGAAGCGATATGAAACTCAATGAACTGCGCGACAATCCCGGCGCTACGAAGAAACGCAAGCGCATCGGTCGGGGTCCCGGCTCGGGCATGGGCAAGACCGGTGGTCGTGGTATCAAAGGTCAGAAATCCCGGTCCGGTGTGGCCATCAACGGCTACGAGGGTGGCCAGATGCCGCTCTACCAGCGTCTTCCCAAGCGGGGCTTCAACAGCCGCAACCGGAAGTCCTATGCTGTTGTAAACCTTCAGCTTTTGCAGAAATTCATCGACGCCAAGAAGATCGACGCCAAGAAGGCGATCACCGAGGATGTCCTCGTCGAGTCTGGTCTGGTGCGTCGCAAGCTGGACGGTGTGCGTATCCTTGCCAAGGGTGAGATCACCTCGAAAGTCACGCTCGAAGTGACCGGCGCATCCAAAGCCGCGATTGAAGCTGTCGAGAAAGCCGGTGGCTCACTGACAGTCACAACGGCGGCAGCAGCTGAGTAAAGACTTGTGAGCGGCGCGCCTGCCGCTTACATAACTCCCAAGTTTCCAAGCGCCGCCGTCCGGGAACCCGGTCAGGCGGCGCCGTTCTAAATAGACGTCCCTAAAAGAGGCATTGCATGGCATCCGCAGCAGAACAAATGGCCGCCAACATGAGCTGGGGCGCGTTCGGCAAAGCCACAGAGCTTCGCCAGCGCATCCTGTTCACCCTTGGTCTTCTGATCGTCTACCGCTTGGGCACGTTCATCCCGGTTCCGGGCATAGACGGAGCCGAATTGCAGCGATTCATGCAGGAAGCAGCCACGGGCATCGGCGGGATCCTGTCGATGTTCACAGGCGGTGCGCTGAGCCGGATGGGCATCTTTGCCCTTGGGATTATGCCCTATATCTCGGCCTCGATTATCGTTCAGCTTCTGACGGCCATGGTGCCGAAGCTTGAGCAGCTCAAGAAAGAGGGCGAGCAGGGCCGCAAGAAGATCAACCAATATACCCGTTACGGCACGGTGTTCCTTGCCACGTTGCAGGCCTGGGGCCTGGCCGTGTCGCTTGAGGCGGGTAACCTTGTGACCGATCCGGGCATGTTCTTCCGCATTGCTTGCGTGATCACCCTTGTGGGCGGCACGATGTTCCTGATGTGGCTGGGTGAGCAGATCACCGCACGCGGCATCGGTAACGGTATTTCGCTGATCATCTTCGTGGGCATCATCGCCGAGGTCCCCGCCGCGCTGGCGCAGTTCTTCAGCCAAGGCCGTTCGGGCGCGATCTCTCCTGCAGTCATCGTTGGCGTGATTGTCATGGTGATCGTGACCATTGCCTTCGTGGTCTTCATGGAGCGCGCGCTGCGCAAGATCACCATCCAATACCCGCGCCGTCAGGTCGGGATGAAGATGTATGATGGCGGCAACTCGCACCTGCCGATCAAGGTGAACCCGGCTGGTGTGATCCCTGCGATCTTCGCCTCGTCGCTGCTGCTTCTGCCGACAACGCTGGCGACATTCTCGGGCAGCCAGACCGGCCCGGTGATGGCGACAATCCTCGCCTATTTCGGCCCCGGTCAGCCGCTTTACCTGCTGTTCTTCACGTCGATGATCATCTTCTTCACGTATTTCTACACCGCCAACGTCTCCTTCAAGACAGAGGACGTGGCGGACAACCTGAAGAACCAGAACGGCTTCATTCCCGGTATCCGCCCCGGTCAGAAAACGGTCGAGTATCTCGACTACGTGGTCGCGCGTATCCTTGTGCTGGGCTCTGGCTATCTGGCACTGGTCTGTCTTCTGCCTGAGATCCTGCGCTCTGAACTGGCGATCCCGTTCTACTTTGGCGGCACGTCGGTTCTGATCGTGGTGTCGGTGACGATGGATACGATCCAACAGGTTCAAAGCCATCTGCTGGCCCATCAGTATGAAGGCCTGATCGAGAAATCCCAACTTCGCGGCAAGTCCAAGAAGAAGGGTCGTCGGGCACCGTCGCGTCGATGATCAATCTCATTCTGCTCGGGCCTCCGGGTGCTGGGAAAGGCACCCAAGCCCAACGTCTGGTCGAAGCGCATGGCATGGTCCAGCTCTCTACCGGGGATATGCTGCGCGAGGCCAAGAACAGCGGCACTGAAATGGGCAACCGCGTCGCCGATGTCATGGCGCGTGGAGAGCTTGTGACCGATGAGATCGTCATCGGTCTGATCAAGGAAAAGCTGGAGACAGTCAAAGCCAGCGGCTTCATCTTTGATGGGTTCCCACGGACACTTGCGCAAGCAGACGCTCTGGGCGAGCTGCTTGAGAAAGCAGGTCACAGCCTCGATCTGGTGATCGAGTTGCAAGTGAATGATGATGTGCTTGTCGACCGGATCGTTGGTCGGGCCGAACAGGCACGGGCCGCAGGCCAGCCTATCCGCGCTGATGACAATGAGGAAAGCCTCAAGCATCGGCTGATGGAATACTATAAAAAGACCTCTCCGCTGATTGGGTATTACTACGCGAAAGGCGTGTTGAAACCGGTCGACGGACTGGGCGAAATTGAGGCTGTCGCGCAAGAGATTGCAGCGGCGCTGCCCCAACCTGCACCCGCCTCTTGACGGCCTTCCAAATAGGGCCTAACTGACAGCCTTCCCTATGGGACACATGATTCTGTGCGTGGGTCGCTCCCGCGTCTGAACACCTCGACTATCAGCTGCGGCCCGATGGCAAAAATGCCTCGGGCTTACGTTGTGAAAAAAGGTTCTGGAAGTACGGAACCGCAACGAAAAGGAAAGTGACACGTGGCACGTATCGCCGGCGTAAACATCCCGACCCACAAGCGGGTCCCGATCGCCCTGACTTACATCACCGGAATTGGCCCCTCGACGGCAAAATCCATCTGCGAAGCTGTGAAAATCGACGAAACCCGTCGTGTGAACGAGCTGAGCGATGCCGAGGTTCTGGCCATCCGCGAGCATATCGACGCAAACCACACCGTTGAAGGTGACCTGCGCCGTGAAGTGCAAATGAACATCAAGCGTCTGATGGACCTTGGCTGCTACCGCGGTCTGCGCCATCGCCGCAGTCTGCCTGTGCGCGGTCAGCGCACCCACACGAATGCGCGCACGCGCAAAGGCCCGGCGAAAGCAATCGCTGGCAAGAAGAAGTAAGGGGCGGATAAATGGCACGCGATAAGACACGCGCTAAGCGCAAAGAGCGTAAGAACATTGCCGCCGGTGTGGCGCATGTGAACAGCTCGTTCAACAACACCAAGATCCTGATCTCGGACGTGCAGGGCAACGCGATTTCGTGGTCGTCTGCTGGCACCATGGGTTTCAAGGGCTCCCGTAAGTCGACCCCCTATGCCGCTCAGATGGCTGCGGAAGACGCAGGCAAGAAGGCGCAGGAGCACGGCGTGAAAACGCTTGAGGTCGAAGTGCAAGGCCCCGGTTCCGGCCGTGAGAGCGCGCTGCGTGCTCTGGCTGCTGTTGGCTTCAACATCACCTCGATCCGTGACGTGACGCCGATGGCCCATAACGGCTGCCGCCCGCCGAAGCGCCGCCGGGTCTAATCGACATTTGTTACCGCTGGGGCCGCGTGTTTTCGCACGGCCCCCGCACGCATTTTAATCCTCGGGCGCTTGCCTTTTGGGACATGGAAGGCAAGCAGGAATGGAGGGACGCATGATCCATAAGAATTGGGCAGAACTCATCAAGCCGACACAGCTTGATGTGAAACCGGGCAATGAGCCCGCACGCCAGGCGACCGTTGTCGCCGAACCGCTTGAGCGCGGCTTCGGTCTTACGCTCGGCAACGCGCTGCGCCGCGTTCTGATGAGCTCGCTGCAAGGTGCTGCTATCACGAGCGTTCAGATCGACAACGTGCTGCACGAGTTCTCGTCTGTTGCGGGCGTTCGCGAAGATGTCACCGACATCATCCTGAACCTCAAAGGCGTTGCCATCCGCATGGAAGTCGAAGGCCCCAAGCGCCTGTCGATCCAGGCCAAAGGTCCGGGCGTTGTCACCGCTGCCGATATCTCGGAAAGCGCGGGCATCGACGTTCTGAACAAAGAGCACGTGATCTGCCACCTTGATGAGGGCGCAAACCTCTTCATGGAGCTGACGGTCAACACCGGTAAAGGCTACGTCTCTGCCGACAAGAACCGCCCCGAGGATGCACCTATTGGCCTGATGCCGATCGATGCGATCTATTCGCCGGTCAAGAAGGTGTCTTACGATGTTCAGCCGACCCGTGAAGGTCAGGTGCTGGATTATGACAAGCTGACGTTGAAGCTGGAAACCGACGGTTCCATCTCGCCCGATGATGCTGTGGCTTTCGCCGCGCGCATCCTGCAGGACCAGCTGTCGATCTTCGTAAACTTCGACGAGCCGGAAAGCGCCTCCACCGCTGCAGAAGATGACGGGCTGGAATTCAACCCGCTGCTTCTGAAGAAAGTGGACGAGCTGGAACTGTCTGTCCGTTCGGCAAACTGCCTGAAGAACGACAACATTGTTTATATCGGCGATCTGATCCAGAAGACCGAAGCCGAGATGCTCCGCACGCCGAACTTCGGCCGCAAGTCGCTGAACGAGATCAAAGAAGTGCTGTCCGGCATGGGTCTGCACCTCGGCATGGATGTCGAGGACTGGCCGCCAGACAACATCGACGATCTGGCCAAGAAGTTCGAAGACAACTTCTAAGCCAAAAAGGGCATGGGCGCGGCTTGATCCGCGCCCGCCTTAAAGACCCGGGCACCCGCCCCAAGGAGAGTGGCTGACACGCATCGGCTGCCAGACAAAGCAAAACGGAAGTAAGGATATAGAAAATGCGTCACGCACGAGGATACCGCCGCCTGAACCGCACGCACGAGCACCGCAAGGCGCTCTGGGCGAATATGGCTGGCTCGCTCATCGAACATGAGCAAATCAAAACGACCCTGCCCAAGGCAAAAGAACTGCGCCGGATTGTTGAAAAGATGATCACGTTGGCTAAACGCGGTGATCTGCATGCACGCCGTCAGGCTGCAAGCAAGCTCAAGCAGGACCAGTATGTCACAAAACTGTTCGACGTTCTGGGCCCCCGCTACAAAGACCGCAACGGTGGTTACGTTCGCGTTCTGAAAGCCGGTTTCCGCTACGGTGACATGGCCCCGATGGCTATCATCGAGTTCGTGGACCGTGACCGCGATGCAAAAGGGGCCGCTGACAAGGCCCGCGTTGCCGCCGAAGAGGCTGCGGCAGAGTAACACCCTCTGACGCTACGTTACTTTTCTAAACCCCCGCAGATGCGGGGGTTTTTCTTTTGCGCGAGCAACACTAATGTAACACAACCCCTATAAGGGCGATTGTATATTGACCTAAACAACCCGAGATTGTCTAAAACTTATGTCTGTGAGAGCTGATCTTGATCGCCACACCCAATCGCTGAGCGCGTTGTCGCCGAATGGTTTCTTTTATGCGTTACATATCCGGTTTGCCCTGCCTCTCATCCACCACCAGACATTTCCGCGTGCGTGGACAGACCACTATACTGAAGAGGCGTATGCCCTGCGCGATCCCATCATCGCCTGGGGTTTCAGCACAACCGGCGCGACGCGTTGGAGCGAGATCGAGATACCAGATCCCTTTGACATTCTCGGCCAGTCGCAAGAGCACGGCATGGTCTACGGGCTTGCCGTGTCCTGTGGCCCGATGCAGTCGCGCACGATTGCATCAAGCGCGCGCGCCGACCGGGAATTCACCGATGCCGAAATCAGTGAATTTCAGAAAATTGTGGAGGACATGCACAACGTCACACAGCCTCCCGAGAACCTGACACCGGCCCAAATCGAAGCCCTCAAACTGATCGCGGAGGGCCATCGTCATGCAGCTGCCGCCGCCGAACTCAACATCTCAGAAAGCGCTTTGAAGGCTCGTTTGACGTCTGCGCGTCAGCGGCTTCTCGCCCGCACCACAGCCGAAGCCATCCAACGCGCGCGCGACTACAGACTGCTATAGACGGGGGTCTCCTATATCGGAATGAGGAAAACAACCTTGAACCGAAACGGAGACCACTCATGCAAGCCACTACGCTTTCCTTCGCCAATTTCCATCAGCACGGTGAGTTATTCGCCAACATTTTTCGTGCCCGGAAGCAATCCTTCATCGTCCAGAATAAATGGGACCTGCCCGAGGTCATGGACATGGAGTTTGATCAATATGACACGCCGCAAAGCCGCTGGATTGCGGTCCATCATTTAGGGGAAGTGATGGCGGGCGTTCGCCTGACGCCGACCACCGCGCGCTGCGGCATCTACAGCTATATGATCCGCGACGCGCAGATGGGGCTGCTCGACTCCATCCCGCAGGATCTGCTGTTCACCGAGGCCCCTGTTGCGCCCCATATCTGGGAGGTCACGCGCGGCTTTGTCGCCCACAACATCCCCTCGACCATTCGCCGCAAAGTCCACACCCGGTTGGTGATGGAGATGGTGCGCGCCTCTCGCGCAGAGGGCATCAACCAGATGGTCGCGCTCTTGCCGTCGAACTGGAGCCGTTGGGCCAAGCGCTGCGCGCTGGATATGTCACCAGCGGGCCGCGTCATGGATATGGGCGGGATCAATTATCAGGCGGTCAGCCTCGATTTCACCGCGCATCTGCACTGAGCCTTCCCCTCGGTGCGCACCCTTCCTATGGTGCGCCATGGCCGATCTGTTCGATACACCAGACCCCGTCGCCAGCGGTGCCCCGCGCCCGCTGGCAGACCGCTTGCGCCCGCAAGCGCTGTCTGACGTGATCGGTCAGGAGCAGGTGCTTGGCTCGGATGCTCCGCTTGGCGTGATGCTGGCCAACAACGCCCTGTCCTCGCTGATTTTCTGGGGGCCGCCGGGTGTCGGCAAGACAACCATCGCGCGACTTTTGGCGGATGAGACCGATCTGCATTTCGTCCAGATCAGTGCGATTTTCACGGGCGTTCCGGAGCTTCGGAAAGTCTTTGAAGCCGCCAAACTGCGCCGGGCGAATGGCAAGGGCACGCTGCTGTTTGTCGACGAGATCCATCGTTTCAACAAAGCCCAGCAGGACGGATTTTTGCCTCATATGGAAGACGGCACGATTCTTCTGGTGGGCGCCACGACTGAAAACCCGTCCTTCGAGCTGAACGCCGCCGTCATGTCGCGCGCGCAGGTGCTGGTGCTGGAGCGGCTCGATCTGGCTGACCTGGAACGGTTGGCGCAGCGGGCCGAGAAGGAGTTGGGCAAGGGGCTGGCCTTGGACGGTCCCGCCCGCGAGGCGCTGTTGGAGATGGCCGATGGCGATGGTCGCGCGTTGCTGAACCTGGTCGAGCAGGTTGCGGCGTGGCCCGACACAGACAAGCTGGATACGGCCACGCTTAGCGCACGTCTGATGCGCCGCGCGGCGCAATACGACAAGTCGGGCGATGCGCATTACAACCTGATTTCCGCGTTGCACAAATCCGTGCGCGGCTCTGACCCCGACGCCGCCCTTTACTGGTTTGCCCGGATGCTGGAGGGCGGCGAAGACCCGCGGTTTCTGGCTCGCCGTCTAACCCGCATGGCGGTGGAGGATATCGGCTTGGCCGATCCGCAAGCCCAAGCCGTCTGCCTGCAAAGCTGGGAGACCTACGAACGCCTTGGCTCCCCGGAAGGGGAGTTGGCGCTGGCGCAGGCCGTTACCTATCTGGCGCTCGCACCGAAATCGAATGCGGGCTACGTCGCCTATAAGCAGTCGCGCAAGTCGGCCAAACAAACCGGTTCAGAGCCGCCGCCGAAGCATATCCTGAACGCGCCCACGTCGTTGATGAAAGATCAGGGCTACGGCGACGGCTATGCTTATGACCACGATGCGGAAGACGGATTCTCAGGCCAGAACTACTTCCCCGAAGGCATGAAGCGCGCGGTCTTTTATGCCCCGGTCGAGCGGGGGTTCGAGCGTGAGCTAAAGCGCCGGTTGGACTATTTCGTCAAGCTGCGTGGCAAGCGCGGCGGTTGACATCAAAGCCCATGCGCGCGACAGACGCGCCATGTTTTCAACGATGCTACAAGTGGCCCTTGGCGGCGCAATCGGGGCGGCCGCGCGCTATGGCGTGGGCGTTGCCGTGTTCCGCTGGGCCGGCCCCGGTTTCCCGTTGGGCGTGCTTGTGGTGAACGTCGTGGGCTCGTTCCTGATGGGGCTGCTCGTGGTTTATCTAGGGCAGAAATCGCTGAGCCACCTAAACCCGTTCTTGATGACGGGCGTGCTGGGTGGCTTCACAACATTCTCTGCCTTTTCGCTGGAAGCCTACACGTTGTTTGAGCGCGGCGATGTGGGGCAGGCGGCGCTTTATGTGGGGCTGTCGGTCGTGCTCTCCATCGCCGCTTTGGTGCTTGGCGTTCTGGCCATGCGGGGTCTGCTGGCATGAGCGGCGTTCAGATGATCACCGTGATGAAGGACGAGGACGGCCAGCGGTTTGACCGCTTTCTGCGCCGTCGCTATCCGCATCTTTCCCAAGGCCGGATCGAGAAGATGTGCCGCAAGGGTGAGGTCCGTGTCGATGGTGGTCGGGTGAAATCCGCAACCCGCGTCGAGGCTGGACAAAGTGTCCGTGTCCCGCCCTTGCCGGACCCCGATCAGATCACCGCGCAACCCAAGCAGCGCGTCAGCGATGCGGATGCGAAGATGATCCAGTCGTGTGTGCTGTACCGCGACGATCACATCATCGCTTTGAACAAACCACCGGGTCTGCCGTCTCAGGGGGGGAGCAAGCAGACCCGTCATGTGGATCTTCTGGCAGAGGCCCTGACCTTTGGTTTTGATGACAAGCCGCGGCTGGTGCATCGGCTCGACAAGGACACATCGGGTGTTCTGCTTCTGGCGCGCAATCGTCTGACCGCAAACGCGCTGGCCGATGCCTTCCGCGCCCGCGAGACGCGCAAGATTTACTGGGCGGCGGTTGCCGGCGTGCCGCAGCCGCGCATGGGCACGATCAAGTATGGACTGGTCAAAGCGCCCGGGCATGGTGCGCGGGGCGAGGCGGAGAAGATGCTCTGCATTCATCCGCGCGACGTCGATAAAACCGAGGGCGCCAGGCGCGCCACGACCGATTACGCGGTGCTGACCACGCTGGCGCAGCGTGGCGCGTGGGTCGCAATGGTGCCTGTCACGGGCCGCACCCACCAGTTACGCGCGCATATGGCCGAGATGGGGCATCCGATTATTGGTGACGGCAAATACGGCGGCTCGGGGCAGGAGAACCTGGGCGACGGTTGGGGCGCGCAGCTGGGTGGCGAGATCAGCCGCAAGCTCCACCTGCATGCTCGCTCCATCAGCCTGACCCACCCGGTGACCGGCAATCAGCTGCAGATCACTGCGCCGCTGCCCGAGCATATGGCCAAGACCTGGGCGACATTCGAATGGTTGCCGGACGATTTCCCTGCGGACCCGTTTGAGGATCTGATGTGACCCCGAAGCTGATCCTGTTCGATGTGGATGGGACGCTGGTGGATAGCCAGAACCACATCCTTGCCGCGATGACCCATGCGTTCGAGCGTCATGGCATGACCGCGCCGTCACGCGAAGACACGCTGTCGATCGTGGGGCTGTCATTGCCGCAGGCGATTGCGCGATTGGCGCCAGAGCTAGATGACCGCCAGAATGCCGAGCTGGTCGAGGCCTATAAGCAATCCTTTGTGGAAAACCGCCACAATGGCCGCGATCACAGCCCGCTTTATCCCGGCGTGCGTGACGTGCTTGAGCAGCTCAAAGGCGTGCCGGAATTTGTACTGGGCGTGGCGACCGGCAAGTCGCGCAAAGGGCTCGACATCGTATTGCGCACGCATGACCTGACTGGCTTTTTCATGACAGAGCAGGTCAGTGATCATCACCCTTCCAAACCGCATCCCGCGATGGTGCAGGCCGCCTTGTCGGAAACCGGGATCGACGCAAATCATGCGGTGATGATCGGCGACACCAGTTTCGACATGGAGATGGGCCGTGCCGCAGGGGCGCATACGGTGGGCGTCAGCTGGGGATATCACCCGGTTGAGACGCTCAAAAAGGCATCACCTGCCCGAATCATTGACGATATTCGGCACCTGCCGGACCAGCTGACAGCATTGTGGAGCTGAAAAAATGAGCGAATGGGCCGCGAAACGGTTTTGGAAAGAGACGTCAGTGCAACCCGAAGGTGCAGGGTTTTCCGTGCGCCTGGACGGACGCCCGATCAAGACGCCTGCGAAGACTACATTGGTGGTGCCGAGCGAAGCGATGGCAGAGGCGGTCGCGCGTGAATGGCAAGCTCAGGACGAAATGATCGACCCCATGTCGATGCCGGTCACACGTTCGGTCAACGCGGCACTTGATAAGACAGGGCCGCAGCACGCAGAAGTGGCTGATATGATCGCGGAATACGGCACAACCGATCTTTTGTGCTACCGCGCCGACAGCCCGGCCGGTTTGGTCAAAGCGCAGAATACTGCGTGGAATCCCTTCCTTGATTGGGCCGAAACGGCCCTCGGCGCCCGTTTGATACCTGTTTCGGGCGTCATGTTTGTGGCGCAGGACGCAGGTGCGTTGAAGGCGCTGCAGGCAAGGGTGCATCAATTGAATGCGTTTGAGCTGACTGCGTTTCACGATCTGGTTAGCCTTTCGGGCTCTCTCATCCTGGGATTTGCGGCGATTGAGGGGCACACATCCCCTGATGATCTTTGGCATATCTCGCGGGTCGATGAGGACTGGCAAATCGCCCAATGGGGCGAGGATGAAGAGGCTATGGAGATGGCCGAAACCAAGCGGCAAGCCTTCTTACATGCGTATCGTTTCTACAAACTGACGCATAATGAAGATGTCGCGCTCAATCCCTAGGCGATTCAGGGGCATGACGCAGGGGAAACACCGCGTTTCCTCCATTTGTTTTGATGATCCATCTCTTGACGTTCTTTCATGAATTTGCCCAAACTTGCGCCACTGAGGGAGAAGACTACCTTCAAACTATCGCTCCCGGCCGGGACAGGCCGGACGAACCTCCCCACTCACGGGGGGACAATCAGGAAGAGGTAAACATGAAAAAATCCGTATTTCTTGGCGCGCTGACGGTCGCCGGCCTTTCGGCTGGCGTTGCTGCTGCTGGCACGCTTGATGACGTGAAGGCCCGTGACTCGCTGAACTGCGGCGTGACCACTGGCGTTCCCGGTTTTGCTGAGCCCGACGCGAACGGCGAATGGCAAGGTTTTGACGTTGCTGTGTGCCGCGCTGTGGCAGCGGCTGTTCTGGGTGACAGCACTAAAGTTCAGTTCGTGCCGACCACCGGTAAGACCCGCTTCACCGCGCTGGCCTCCGGCGAGATCGACATGCTGGCCCGGAACACAACGTGGACCTTCTCGCGCGATGTCGACCTGAAGTTCGAATTCATCGGCATCAACTACTATGACGGTCAGGGCTTCATGGTTCCGTCCGCACTGGGCGTGTCGTCTGCAAAAGATCTTGATGGCGCGACCGTCTGCATTCAGACCGGCACCACGACCGAGTTGAACCTTGCGGACTTCTTCCGCGCCAACAACATCAGCTATGAGCCCGTGCCGATCGAAACCGGCGCAGAAGCTGTTCAGCAGTATCTGGCTGGCGCATGCGACGTCTACACCACCGACGCGTCCGCACTGGCGGCGCAGCGTGCCAACTTCGAGACACCGGGTGACCACGTTCTGCTGCCCGAGATCGTCTCCAAAGAGCCGCTCGGCCCGCTTGTTCGCCATGGCGACAACGAATGGGGCGACGTTGTGCGCTGGACGCTCAACGCATTGATCACCGCTGAAGAGCTGGGTGTGACCTCGGAAAACGCTGAAGAGCTGTCCGCAGGCACCGACAACCCCGAAGTGAACCGTCTGCTGGGCACCGAAGGCACCCTGGGCGAAATGCTCGGTCTGGACGCCGAATGGGCCAAGCGCGCGATCATGACCGGTGGTAACTACGGTGAGATCTTCTCCACCAACATCGGTGAGGAAACGCCGATCGGTCTGGCACGCGGTCTCAACGCACAGTGGACCGATGGCGGCCTCATCTACTCGCCGCCCTTCCGGTAAGAGAGCCTAAGGTTTGGGGCGCGGCAGACAACGCCGCGCCCCTTTCCATTCAACTATAAAAAATCTTCGGCGACAGAACGGGACAACCCGTCAAGGGAGACCGAAGACGCTTCAGGGAAGCACATATAATGACTATTGCGACTGACCCTCCGAAGGAGTCATTCCGCCTGTCGATGTTGATCAACGACACCCGGTATCGCTCCTACACGTTCCAGGCCATTGCTCTTCTCGCGTTGATCGTCATTTTTTCGATCCTCGGGAATAACCTTGCGCAAAACCTTGCGGCAGCGGGCCTGAACATCTCGTATGAATTTTTGGGCGATCCTGCCGGGTATGACATCAACCAGCAGCCGATCCCCTATGACAGTCAAAGCACGCATATGCGTGCGTCGATTGTCGGTGCGCTGAACACATTGATCGTGGCGTTTCTGGCCTGTGTGACGGCGACGATCTTCGGTGTGATCGCTGGTGTGCTGCGCCTGTCGAACAACTGGATCATCTCGAAACTGATGAGCCTCTATGTCGAGGCGTTCCGCAATGTGCCCGTGCTGATCTGGATCATCATCATCTTCACGGTGACCGCGAACGTCTTCCCGCAACCCCGCGAGTTCCGCGGCGACAACCCAACCGCGAGCATGGTGGGTGAGGCTGTCGCGTTCACGAACCGAGGCGTCTATGTTCCGAAACCGGTCTTTGAGTCTGGCGGCTGGCTGGTGGTTGGGGTCTTTCTGGCCTCTATCGCCGGGATTTTCCTGTGGCGGCGTTATGCGCGCAATGTGTTGTTTGATACAGGCCGTGTCGTCCCGGTGTTCCTGCCCTCGCTTGCGATCTTCTTTGTGCCTGCGCTGGTGGCCTACTTCGTTCTGGGTCGCCCGATCGGCTTGGAGTACCCGGAGCTACGTGGCTTCAACTTCCAAGGTGGTTTGACGATCCGCGGATCGCTGATCGCGCTCTGGTTTGCACTGGCGATCTACACAGGCGCCTTCATCGCTGAGAACGTTCGCGCCGGTATCCTCGCCATCTCGAAAGGGCAGACAGAGGCTGCCGCGGCGCTGGGCTTGCGCTCGGGCCGGATCATGAACCTTGTGATCCTGCCGCAGGCGTTGCGGGTGATTATTCCGCCGCTGATCTCGCAGTATCTCAACATCACCAAGAACAGCTCTCTTGCGATTGCTGTGGGCTATATGGACCTGACCGGCACGCTGGGTGGCATCACCCTGAACCAGACCGGGCGCGCCATCGAGTCGGTGCTTCTGTTGATGCTGTTCTACCTGACCTTCTCGCTCGCCATCTCGGCGCTGATGAATGTCTACAACAACTCAATCAAGCTGAAGGAGCGGTGAGATGAGCGACACACATGCACAAACCGTCGCCTTCGTGCGGCATACCGAAATCCCACCAGCGCCGCCGCCTCCCGGTCAGGCCGGTGCGGTAAAATGGATGCGCGAGAACCTGTTCTCGGGGTGGTTCAACACGATCATGACCCTTTTGGGGATCTACATCATCTATTCGCTGGTGATGGGCATCTTCCCGTGGATTGCCAATGGCGTTTGGGGTGTCGACAACATCCGCGAATGCCGCGAAATCACGCAAGGCAATGGCGGCGCGTGCTTTGCCGTCATTGAACAACGCTGGCAGCAGCTCTTGTTCGGGTTCGAGTATCCGAGCACCGAATACTGGCGCCCGACATTGGCTTTTGTGCTGCTCTTTGTGGCGGTCGCACCGGTTCTTTTCCTGAACTTACCGCGGGCCATGCTGGTTTTCACCGGCATCTACCCGTTCCTTGCGTATTTCTTGATCTGGGGCGGCACGATCCTGATCCCGATCACGGCGATGCTGGGCTTTGTTGCAGGCTACTTCGCCTTCAAACAGCTGGAGCGGAACAGCTTTGCCGTGGGTCTTTTCGGGGCCGTCGCGGCGGCGCTGATCACGTGGTGGGTCACAGGGTTCATCGTGGACGCTGCGCCCAACCTGCTGGCCCTGCCAGAGGTCGCAAGCCGGAATATGGGGGGCTTTATGCTCAACATGATCCTCGGCACGGTCTGTGTATCGCTGTCGCTGCCCATCGGCATCGCGCTGGCGCTGGGCCGTCAGTCTCATATGCCGATCATCAAATGGATCTGCGTAGTCTTCATCGAATTCATCCGCGGGGTGCCGTTGATCACGCTTCTATTCGTGGCGAACGTGGTTCTGGCTTACTTCTTCCCGCCGGAAACCTCGCTGGACCTGATCTTGCGGGTAATCATCATGATCACGATGTTCTCATCGGCCTATATCGCCGAGGTGATCCGGGGCGGTCTGGCTGCCCTGCCGCGTGGCCAGTATGAAGCCGCAGACAGTCTTGGGCTGGATTACGCGCAGGCGACCCGCCTAATCATCATGCCGCAAGCGCTGAAAATCTCGATCCCCGGAATCGTGAACGTGGCGGTGGGTCTCTTCAAGGACACCACCCTCGTGTCGGTCATCTCGATGTTCGACCTGGTCGGCATGATCCGCGGACCGATCCTGTCCTCGACCGACTGGGCGGGCGTCTATTGGGAACTGTGGGCCTTCGCGTCCGTCCTGTTTTTCGTCGTCTGCTACGGCATCTCGCAATACTCACAATGGTTGGAGCGTAAGCTTCAGACCGGCCACCGCTAAGGAAGGGCTGACAACATGACTGAAACAGCTGCAATGCAAGTCTCTGACGAGGTCGCAATCGACATTCGCGGAATGAACAAGTGGTACGGCACCTTCCACGTGCTGCGCGACATCGACCTGACGGTCTATCGCGGCGAGCGGATTGTGATTTGTGGGCCGTCGGGATCTGGTAAATCGACGCTGATCCGCTGCATCAACGCGCTGGAGGAGCATCAGCAAGGCTCCATCACGGTAGACGGCACTTTGCTGTCGTCGGATCTGAAGAACATCGACACGATTCGGTCCGAGGTCGGCATGTGCTTTCAGCACTTCAATCTCTTCCCGCATCTGACGATCCTTGAGAACTGCACGCTGGCCCCGATCTGGGTACGCAAGACACCCAAGAAAGAAGCCGAAGAAACCGCGATGCACTTCCTTGAGAAGGTGAAAATCCCGGATCAGGCGAACAAGTATCCCGGACAATTGTCCGGCGGTCAGCAGCAGCGTGTGGCGATTGCGCGTTCGCTCTGCATGCGTCCGCGGATCATGCTCTTTGACGAGCCGACATCGGCGCTCGACCCGGAGATGATCAAGGAAGTTCTGGATACCATGATCGAGCTTGCGGAAGAGGGCATGACCATGCTCTGCGTGACCCACGAGATGGGCTTTGCCCGTCAGGTTGCCAACCGCGTGATCTTCATGGATGCGGGCCAGATCGTGGAGCAGAACGAACCCGAAGAGTTCTTCAACAACCCGCAATCGGATCGGACGAAGCTGTTCCTCAGCCAAATTCTGGGTCACTGACGGAAGTAAAAGGAGCGCCCCTGCGGGGGCGCATTCCATTTTTTATTGAGGCTCTGCCTCAAACTCCGAAGTATTTTTGCACAAAAGAAGATCAGGCTTTCAAGTCACGTGGGACGGTGAAGGCTTTGGTAGTTGCTTGGCCAAACCGCGCTTGGGTCCAGTCTGGGATATCCAGCGAGGCAATCATCGTGGCGGCGGTTGGATAGCGCCAGAAATCCGGGTGGGATGGCGGTGTCGTTACCAGACGTTCCGCGAAATCGGCAATACCGGGATTGTGCCCGATCATCATGACGGTATCGCCTGCCGCTTCTTGCAGAACGCTGAGCATCATGTCCGCTGTCGCGTGATAGAGGCGTTTCTCGAAACGGATATCCGCCTCGAGGCCCGTCAGCGCCCAGGTTTCGGCTGTGCGGTTCGCGCTGGAGCACAGCGTGAGATCGGGTGCGAGGCCTTGGGCCGTGATCCAATAGCCGATCAAAGGGGCCGCAGCGCGGCCGCGCTTGTTCAGCGGGCGCTCGAAATCCGTCATCAGCGGATCGTCCCAGTCGGATTTGGCGTGGCGCGTCAGGATCAGGGTCTTGGTCATAGAAATGCTTTCATGTGGAAGGCTGATTGGACGGCGGGGCGGTCAAAGGATTGGCTGATTGGGCAGGCGCGGCGGACGGCGCAGCCTTGGTCAAAGCAGGGTGGGCTGTCGGTGAGGTAGGACTTGCAACGGTCGACGTCGTAGCCGTCAGCCGTCAGTGCATCGACCGGACAGGCGGAGAGACAGGGAGCGGGGCAGGTGGCGCAGGGTTTTCGGACGGAGGGCGGCAGTGCAACGCGCTCTTTCAACGCGAGTGCGCCACGGAACGATATCATGAGGCCCTGATCGGCATGCACAAGAAACCCGACGGGAGAGGCAAAAGTCCGCCCGCTGCGCAGCGCCCAGCTGTAGAAAGGCCGGTAAGGTGGTCCGCCGAAGGGAAACAATGCCTTCCCCCCCAGATCGCAGGCCCAACGGCCAATGACATGGCGCGACCAGCGGTCGATGGGGTCAGGTGCGCCATCGCTGTGGAAAGGCGAAGCGGTGAAGATGTCCCATAACCGCGCGCCATCGGGTGCTAGCAAAAGCAGTGTCTGCGTGCCCTTTGGTAGATCGTCATCTGGTTCGGGGTAAAAGCCGCCTGCGATGGTCAGGCCGCGCGCGTTTGCCTCGGCCTCCAACCTGCTCACGCGCGGATCAGGGAGCCTGCGCCGTGATCGGTGAAAAGCTCTAGCAGGCAGGCATTGGGGGCGCGACCGTCGAGGATCACTACAGCGCGCACACCGCCGCGTATGGCCTCTAGCGCGGTCTCGGTTTTGGGGATCATGCCGCCGGCGATGATGCCGTCATCCGTCATGGCCTCAATCTGCTGCGGTGTCATTTCCGTGACCACATGACCATCCGCATCTTTCACGCCCGCCACATCTGTGAGCAGCAAAAGCCGGTCGGCTTTGAGCGCCGCCGCGATAGCTCCTGCGACCGTGTCACCATTTATGTTGAACGTCTCCCCCTGACGCCCGGCGCCAAGGGGCGCGATCACCGGGATCATGTCATCGCGGAACATCGATTGCAGCACGCTTGGATCAATGTCGTTCGGGGCGCCAACAAGCCCGAGTGCCGGATCGACCGGATCGCAGGTGATCAGATTGGCGTCCTTGCCGGATAGACCAACCGCACGGCCCCCCTGGGCATTGATGGCCTGCACGATCCGTTTGTTGACGCGGCCGGAGAGCACCATCTCGACTACCTCGATGGTGGCGTCATCGGTGACGCGCTTTCCGTTCACAAACTCGGACGGGATCTCCAGCTTTTCCAGCATCTCGTTGATCATCGGGCCGCCGCCATGCACGATCACAGGGTTCACGCCGACCTGCTGCATGAGCACCACATCGCGCGCAAAGCTGTCCATCGCTTCGTCACTGCCCATCGCATGGCCACCCAGCTTGATTACGACAATCGCGCCATCGTAGCGCTGCAGGTAAGGCAGCGCCTGGCTGAGCGTGCGGGCGGTGGCGATCCAGTCGCTTTTCATAGCAGTCTGTTGTCTCATGCTGACCTCTTGAGCGCATCGTTAGTCGGTTCATGCGCATGTGCCAAGGGGTGCGTTGCGTGTTGCGCTGCGGCTGATAGAGTCGCAGGCGAAAAGGAGCGTGCAGGATGAGTGATTCAGACGGCGTCAAAACAATGCTGCTGACGGGCGCGTCCCGCGGCATCGGGCACGCGACGGTAAAGCGGTTTTCAGCGGCGGGCTGGCGGGTGCTGACCTGCTCGCGTCAGGCGTTTGATCCACGCTGTCCGTGGCCCGGCGGGGAAGAGAACCACATTCAGGTCGATCTGGCCGATCCGCATAATACGATCGAGGCCATCGAGGTCGTGAAGTCGAAAATCGACGGGCGTCTGGATGCTTTGGTCAACAACGCGGGCATCTCTCCGAAGGATGAGGAGGGCGGACGGCTCAACACGCTCGACACCGATTTACGCACGTGGGGCAAAGTATTTCACGTGAATTTCTTTGCCTCTGTCGTTCTGGCGAGAGGGTTGAAGGAAGAACTGTCAGCCGCGAAAGGTGCTGTGGTTAATGTGACCTCCATCGCGGGAGCGCGGGTGCACCCTTTCGCGGGGGCGGCCTATTCGACGTCGAAAGCGGCGCTGGCGGCGCTGACCCGTGAGATGGCACATGATTTCGGGCCGCTGGGCGTGCGCGTGAATGCGATTGCGCCGGGGGAGGTCGAAACCTCCATCCTTAGCCCGGGGACAGAGAAGATCGTGGAAAACCTCCCGCTGCGCCGGTTGGGCCAGCCGTCCGAAGTGGCGGATGTGATTTATTTCCTGTGCTCGGACCAATCGAGCTATGTCACTGGCACCGAGATTGAAGTGAATGCCGGACAGCACGTCTAGCAGGGATTGCGCCCGCTGCGCGGTCGCGGTGAGGCCGACCTGACGGTCGGCCTGTTGCACCTCGCTTATGTCTTTATGAGGGGCACGGAGATTACTCAGAAACCGTGATGGTAATCACATCCGACGTGACAGGCGGGTTATGCGGAACATGGCCGTGATCGCCCAACACGAGCTGCAACGTGTGTTCCCCGGCGGGTAGGTCCAACGTGGTCTCGGTCTGACCGCCGCCGAAATGGATGTGGTTCTCATCAGACGGGATGCCCAGCTCGAACTCTTCGGCGCCGAACTCGCCTTCACCAAGGGGCGGGCGATTCACGAAGAGGTGGTGATGACCCGTCATCTCTTTCTCGACACCAGCGGGGGCGACGCCCATGCCGCGCAATCCGAATTGAACGGTGACAGGGGCCGTGACCTCTGCACCATCCTCAAGCCCGATGAAGTAGAGCTCTGCGTTTTCGGGTGCAGGCGTGTCTTGCGCAAAAGCAGCGCCTGTGAACGCGACAGCAGTGATCAGGCCGGTCAGCAAATGTTTCATGATGTTTTCCTCCCTTATTATTGAAGTTAACCTAGCGGAAACCTTGGCTAAGTCGATACGCGTGGTGACAGCCGAACCTTTTTCAACGCGTTCTTAGACAGGCAAATCCTATGCTCGGTCTCATGTTGTAGCGCTCAGGTCAGACCCTCCCTACCGCAGCTGTGTCTAATAAAAATGCGTGCGCGGCCGTGCTTTACAGCCGGAGCGTGCAATTGAGTGACATACCATTGCCGGGCATTTGCGCTTGGCATAGGCTGGCTGAGGCGATTTTGGGGATAGTGATGTCGGGACCTTTCATTTGAGTGTGCTTTTGACAGTCGATGGGCTGAGCAAGGCCTATCCGGGCGTTGTCGCCAATGACGATGTGTCCTTCGCGATTGCACGTGGAGAGGTCCACGCCCTGCTTGGGGAGAACGGTGCGGGCAAGTCTACCCTAGTCAAAATGATTTACGGCCTCGTGCGCCCTGATAGCGGGTCCATGACGCTGAGTGGCGCGCCGTTTGCGCCGCCCGAACCGAGAGCGGCGCGTGCCTCTGGCGTGGCGATGGTGTTTCAGCATTTCAGCCTGTTTGAGGCATTGAATGTGGCTGAAAACATCGCGCTTGGGATGGAAGACCCGCCCGCGATGCGTGACCTCGCACGGCGGATCACCGAGGTGAGTGAGGCGTATGGCCTGCCGCTTGATCCGGCCCGTCTGGTGGGGCATCTGAGCGCCGGTGAGCGTCAGCGGGTCGAAATCATTCGGTGTCTTTTGCAAGACCCCAAGCTGCTGATCATGGACGAGCCGACGAGCGTTCTGACGCCGCAAGAGGTCGATATTCTCTTCGCCACTTTGCGCAAGCTGAAAGACGAAGGCACCGCAATTCTTTATATTTCCCACAAGCTCGAGGAAATTCGCGCGCTTTGCGACAGCGCCACAATCCTGCGGCGCGGGAAGGTCGTGGCGACCTGTGATCCGCGTGAGAAAACGGCGCGGGAGCTGGCTGAGATGATGGTGGGCAAGGTCTTGCAACAGACCAAAGCGGCAGGGGCCGATCTGGGGGGCGTCGCGCTGGAAGTGTCCGGTTTGTCGCTGCCGCCAGCCACGCAGTTTGGCACGCCCCTGCGCGAGATCAGCTTCGCGGTGCGGCGCGGTGAAATCCTTGGGATCGGCGGTGTTGCGGGCAATGGTCAGGACGAGTTGCTTGCCGCGCTGTCGGGTGAACGCGGCACTCGTGATGGTGTGTTTCTCAACGGTCAGCCGATCAGTAAACTCGGACCAACCGCACGCCGCCGGATTGGTATTCTCAGTGGTCCAGAGGAGCGTTTGGGTCACGCCGCAGCACCTGACATGACGCTGGTCGAGAATGCGCTTTTGACCGGTCATGTGCGCGAGGAACTGGCCAATAATGGCTTTCTGAACTGGGCGAAGACCCGCGCTTTTGCGGAGCGGGTCGTTAACCAGTTTGACGTGCGGACGCCGGGGGTGAACTCGGTCGCGCGGTCCCTCTCTGGGGGCAATTTGCAGAAATTCGTGATTGGGCGCGAGGTGCTGCAGCGCCCGGACGTGCTGATCGTCAATCAACCCACGTGGGGCGTTGATGCGGCCGCGGCTGCGGCGATCCGGCAAGCGCTTTTGGATCTTGCGGCGGAGGGCAGCGCGGTCGTCGTCATCAGTCAGGATCTGGATGAGCTGATGGAGATCAGCGACCGGTTTGCGGCCCTGAATGGCGGGCGGCTTAGCGACGCTGTGCCGGCCGCGGGGCTGACGCTTGATCAAATCGGGCTAATGCTGGGCGGTGCCCACGATCTGGAGCCAGCATGATCACGCTTGAACGCCGCCCCGAACCCTCGCGCCTCTGGCAGGCGTTGACGCCGATCCTCGCCGTTTTGTTAACCATGATTGCAGGCGGCTTGCTGTTCACAATGCTGGGCAAAGACCCGTTCGAGGCGATCCGCATCATCTTTTGGGACCCGCTTTTCAACCCGCAATTCGCCAGCTACTCCCGCCCGCAATTGCTTGTGAAAGCCGCCCCATTGATCCTGATCGCCATCGGTCTGTCACTGGGGTTCCGCGCCGGTATCTGGAACATCGGGGCAGAGGGGCAGTACATTGTCGGCGCAATCTGTGGCGCGGCTGTGGGCCTCGCATTCTATCCGACTGAAGCCGTCTATATCTTTCCGCTGATGGTTCTGGCGGGCGCAATCGGTGGCACGCTTTGGGCCATGATACCGGCGGTCTTGAAGATCCGTTTTGGCACCAATGAAATACTCGTCTCGCTGATGCTCGTCTATGTGGCCGAGCAGCTTTTGGCCTCTATGGCATTGGGCGCGCTTAGAAATCCGGAGGGCGGTGGGTTCCCGGGGTCCCGCAATCTGCAGCAATATCCATCCGCGTCGAACCCTGAATTGATCGCCGGCACCGGCGCGCATTGGGGGGTTGTTGCGGCGTTTATTGCCGTGATCGCTGCCTACATTCTGCTGAACAAGCACCTGCTTGGGTATCAGATCAAACTCACCGGCCAAGCCCCGCGCGCAGCCCGGTTTGCGGGCGTCAGACCCAACGTGCTGATCGCGCTTTGTCTGGGCATCTCAGGCGGACTTGCCGGTCTTGCAGGCCTATTTGAAGTTGCCGGTCCCGCCGGGCAGATTAGCATCGACTTCAACAGCTTTTACGGGTTCACCGCCATCATCGTGGCCTTCCTGGGCCGTCTGCATCCCATCGGCATTCTGATGGCCGGTTTGCTGATGGCATTAACTTATATCGGCGGGGAACTGGCACAACTGATGCTGGGCATCCCGTCTGCCGCCATTCAGGCGTTTCAGGGGATGCTTCTGTTCTTCCTGCTGGGCGTTGATGTGTTGAGTAACTTCCGTATCCGACTGAAAAGAGGACAGGTCGCATGATTGCAAAGACAGTGCCAAGACTGCCGGTCGCGATGGGCCTGATGTTAGGCGTGATGGGACCGCTCATGCTTCACGGCGACGGCGTCAGCGGGCCACTTGCCCTAAGCTTTTTTGTTGCAGCGCATCTTCTGGTGCTGGTGGTTGGTGTGCTTGCCCTACGTTTTATTGTCCCGGAACGTCTCCGGCATAGCCTCTCCGCGGTGGCGGGGTTACACCGTCCGCGCTTGAGGCATCTGCCCTACCTGTTTGTTGGCATCGTGGGGGGCGTCCTTACGGTCTGTCTGTCCTGCTTCATCCTGTGGAGCTACGTCGCGTGATGGATCTGTCCTCCATCAATCCGCTTATCCTCCTCGCTTCGCTGATGGTCGCGTCGACGCCCATTCTGCTGGCTGCAATCGGAGAGCTTGTGGTCGAGAAATCCGGCGTTCTGAACCTTGGCGTTGAGGGCATGATGATCGTCGGCGCGGTGACCGGCTTTATCGCGGCGGTCAAGATCGGCTCCCCTGCGATAGGGTTTTTGGCCGCCGCTTTTGGCGGCGCCCTGCTCTCCTTGCTTTTTGGGTTTCTGACCCAGGTGCTGCTGTCAAATCAGGTCGCGACGGGCCTTGCGTTAACCCTTTTTGGCCTAGGGATCGCGTCTCTGATGGGGCAGGACTACGTCGGCATTAAAGCCTCTACGACGGCGGATCTGCCGCTTGGTCCGCTTGCCGACATTCCGGTGTTGGGTCCGGTCCTCTTTCAGCATGACGCGATGGTTTACATCTCCATCGGGATCGTTGCCGCGGTCTGGTATGTCATCACCAAAACGCGGGCCGGGCTCATCCTGCGCGCTGTTGGTGAAAGCCATGATGCGGCGCATGCGCTGGGCTACAAGGTGGTGCGCATCCGCCTGATGGCGATCGCGTTTGGCGGGGCCTGCGCGGGGCTGGGCGGCGCGTATCTCAGCCTTGTGCGCGTGCCTCAATGGACCGAAGGCATGACTGCGGGTGCGGGTTGGATCGCCCTCGCAATCGTCGTTTTTGCCAGCTGGAAGCCATGGCGCGCCTTGCTGGGTGCCTATCTTTTTGGCGGCATCACCGTCTTGCAGTTGAACTTGCAGGCGGCGGGCTTCAAAATTCCTGTCGAATACTTGTCGATGAGCCCGTATCTGATCACGATCCTCGTGCTTGTCATTATGTCCCGCGACCGCACGCGCGCCGCTCTGAATGCGCCTGCGGCTTTGGGCAAACCGTTTCACGCCTCGAGCTGAGGCGACAACCTGGGAGAACCTGAATGAAGTTGATGAAAACCCTTTTTGGAGCCGTGACAGCTGCCGCGATTGCAGGCACCGCCATGGCCGAGGACCCGCTGAAAGTGGGCTTTATCTATGTCGGCCCCATCGGTGACGGTGGCTGGACCTACGAGCACAACAAGGGCCGTTTGGCTGTTGAAGAGCATTTCGGCGACAAGGTCGAAACCGTCTTTCAGGAAAGCGTACCAGAGGGTGCGGATGCTGAACGTGCGATGACGCAGATGGCGCTTTCGGGTGCTGATCTGATTTTCACCACCTCGTTTGGTTACATGGACGCAACCATCAGCGTGGCCGAGAAGTTCCCGGACGTGAAGTTCGAGCACGCAACTGGCTACAAGCGCGCCGATAACGTCTCCACTTACTCCGCGCGTTTCTATGAAGGCCGTGCCATTCAGGGCCACATCGCGGGCAAGATGACCGAGACCAACAAGGTCGGCTACATCGCGTCTTTCCCGATCCCCGAAGTGATCCGTGGCATCAACTCGGCCTATCTGCACGCGAGCCGCGTGAACCCGGATGTCGAGTTCAACATCGTCTGGGTCTACACATGGTTTGACCCCGCGAAAGAGGCGGACGCCGCAAACGCGCTGATCGAGCAGGGCGCAGATGTGATCTTGCAGCACACCGACTCCACCGCGCCGCTGGCCGCAGCACAGGCGAAGGGCGGTGTGATCGGCTTTGGCCAAGCCTCTGACATGGCTGAATTTGCGCCGTTCCCGCGTGTGACGTCGATCATCGACGACTGGGCGCCCTACTACATTGCACGCACGCAGGCTGTGATGGACGGCACCTGGGAAAGCATGGACACGTGGGACGGCATCGGCCCCGGCATGGTCGCGATTGGTGAGATCACGGATGCTGTGCCTGCCGAGGTGGCTGAAGAAGCGATGGCGATGAAAGCCGCACTGGCCGATGGCAGCTATCACGCGTTCACCGGTCCCATCAACAAGCAGGATGGTTCGGTCTGGTTGGCCGAAGGCGAGACGGCTGATGATGGCACCCTTGCCGGTATGGATTTCTACATTGAAGGGATCACTGCCGAAATCCCCAACTGATCCAGCATATCTTTGACAAGAAAAGGCGCGGGACCCCTCGCGCCTTTTTTCGTTGAGAGGCGGAACTTAAAAGCGGCTCTGGGGTTTGCATCACTTACGTGAACTACCAGAGGGGCCTTGCCGATGAACATTCTGATGATCCTGACCTCCCATGACAAAATGGGCGACACCGGAGAAAAAACGGGCCTCTGGCTCGAAGAATTCGCAGCCCCTTTTTACGTGTTTCAGGACGCAGGCGCGACGATCACGCTGGCCTCTCCGAAAGGCGGCGCCGCACCCATTGATCCGCGCAGTGAGACGGATGACGCGCAGACTGATGCCACGAAACGCTATTACGAAGATGCCCGGCTTCAGGAGGCTTTGAACAACACGAATAAGCTGGCAGATGTGGAGCCTGATGACTTTGACGCCGTGTTCCTGCCCGGCGGGCATGGTCCGATGTTTGATTTAGCCACGGATGAAGACTCTCAACGGGTGATCCAAGGGTTTCAAATCGGGGGACGTCCGATTGGCGCGGTCTGCCACGCCCCGGCCGCATTGCTTCAAGCGCAAGACATGGATGGCCGCGCGATGCTGGCGGGGCGTAAAGTTACCGGTTTCTCTAATGCCGAAGAAGAGGCGGTCGGCCTGACGGACGCCGTGCCGTTCCTGCTGGAGGACGCTTTGAAGCAAGTCGGTGCGACTTATGAAAAGGGCGAGAATTTCGAACCGCATGTTGTGACAGATGGCCTGCTTGTGACTGGGCAGAACCCGGGGTCCTCTGCGCCGACGGCGAAGGCGCTGCTGGACTTGTTTCCAAAGTAAATGCTTGTGCCCCGCTGCCCTTGACCCGCCTCACGCGATTTGCGTGACTGGCGATGGGAGGCGCTTTTCATGTCCAAATACGGCCCATCGCGTGGTGAAGCGATTTTCTTTTTGATCTTCGGGATCGCGCTGATCGCTTTTTTCGTGATCGGCGTGATCGTCACGAACGTGACTGACACGTTCAATCCAGCTTGGGTCGAGGTTGGTTTGTTCGGCAGCGGTTTTGCAGCTTTCGTGATCTGGCGATCGGTGAAAGCGCTTAGAAATCCACCGTCACGCCCGGAAGATTAAGTGCCGTCATCAGATCGCGCAGCTCCTGCCGTGCGGCCACGTTCGAGATATTGAGCTGCGTGACGCCGATATCTTTGAGGTCGAGCAACGTCAGCCCGCGTGGAAAGAGCTCGCGGAAAATCACCCGCTCGTTAAAGCCGGGCGCAGAGCGGAAGCCGATCCGCTTGGAGAGCTTCTCAAGCGCTGCTGCCATCTTCTTTTTGTTCACCATATTCTGCGCGCCCAACCGGTTACGCACGACAATCCAGTCAATCGGCTCAAGCCCCGCTTGCGCACGCAGCTGACGCGCGTTCCAGACCATCTCTGAATAGACAGAGGGGCCGAGGATCTTCTCGCCATCGCCGTCCACATGGGCCAGCAGATCAAAGTCGATAAAGCTGTCGTTCAGGGGCGTGACCAGTGTGTCGGCGAGCGAATGGGCGACCTGAGACAGGCGCGTGTGCGAGCCGGGGCAATCGATCAGGATAAAATCGCTATCGGGGGCCAAGGTGGCCACGGCGGCGGACAGCCGATGGTCGAAGATATTCTCCCCGGGTTTCAGGCTGTCTTTGTCGATCTCGGGCAGGTCGCGATAGTCGGGCGTCGCCAGCGCGAGCCCTTCTTTTCGCGCCGTCTTACGCCGATTTTCGACGTAGCGCCCAAAGGTTTTCTGCCGCAAATCCAGATCAAGCGCGCCGACCTTATGGCCCATCCGCACAAGGGCGGTGGCCACATGCATCGATACGGTCGACTTGCCCGCGCCGCCTTTTTCGTTTCCGACAACAATGATATGTGCCACTGCCCTTACCCCTTTGGCTTATGCGCCTTTGGCCGTTGTTATAGGCGGATAAGCAGGTGCGGGGGAAGGGCGAAAACCCTCTTAGGCTGCGGGGCGGGCCGAGCTGTATTGCGGGCTTTCAACAACGCCTTCATCAAAAAGCTGGGCAATCTCGGTGTCGGTCATGCCGACCACATCGCCTAGGATTTCTTCGGTATGCATGCCAAGTGCCGGGGCGGGCTGCGGGGCCAAGCGCCCACTTTCCGAATAGGTGATCGGGCTGGCGGGCACCGGGAACGCGCCGATACCGGGCTGTTGCAGGTTTTGGAACATCGGGTTGTCAGCGCTGAGATCGGGGTCTGTCGAAACTGCTTCTTTGAGTGTTTTGAACTCTGACCAGGTCAGGCCTGCCTCATCAAATGCATCCCGAAACGCCGCGACGGGCCGTGCCGCGAACCACGGTTTGAGGACTGCGGTAATCTCTGCCCGCAGCGTCCAACGGACGCCTTCGTTACGCAGATCAACGCCGTGACGTGCCTCAATCGCAGCCATTGCGTCGGTGCTGTCCGTCGCGCGCACAAGTCCGCGCCATTGCCGGTCGGTGAGGCCAATCACCATCACACGGCGCCCATCCGCGCAGACAAAGTCCTGCCCGTAAGCGCCATAGAGGGCATTGCCAGCCTTCGTGCGTTCTTGGGTGTTCAGTACGGCGTCACCGATCATCCCCAAATGACCAAGCGTGGCGGCGGCGACGTCTTTCAAAGAAAGCTCCACATCCTGCCCGCGCCCGGTGCGCAAGCGATGCCGTTCAGCCGCCAACAGGGCGGAGACGCACATATTGCCCGCGATCAAATCCCAAGCGGGCAGGGCATTGGCGACCGGCGCATCGCTGTCTTCCGGTCCTGTGATATGCGGAATGCCGAGCGCCGGATTGACGGTATAGTCGACCTGCGGACGCCCGTGGCGATCCCCGGTCAGGGTCACGCAAATGAGGTCTTCGCGATGTTGAGACAGCGTCTCGTAGTCCATCCAGCCACGCACACGCAGGTTGGTCAGGAAAAGGCCCGCATCCTCGCCCGGTGCGGTAATGATTTGGGTGATCAACTCTCTCGCCCGCGGGTTCTTCATATCGACGGCGATCGACTTCTTGCCCTTGTTCATCCCCGCCCAGAACAGGCTTTCCTTGCTGGGCGACAGTGGCCAGCGCCCGGCGTCCAGACCACCGCCAATGCGGTCAAAGCGGATCACCTCTGCCCCCATCTGCGCGAGGGTCATGCCTGCCAGCGGAACCGCGACAAAGGCCGAGCCTTCGACCACGCGCATGCCATTTAGAATGCCGTTTTGCATCAGGTGTCCTCCCAGAATGCTGTACTTTTGAGGGTTTGGTGCCCCTCTGCCGCGCCGATTGCGACGTCGATCTGACCGCCCTCTTGGCGGGTGCCGTAAATCTGCAAATCCGAGCCTGCGAAAAGCGGGTGAATGCCGCGATATTCGAACCGGTCCGGCGTGCAACCACCCAGCTCGACCGCCATCTGCATGGCAAGCGTGGCCTGCAACGGGCCGTGCACGACAAGGCCCGGATACCGCTCAACCTCGCGGGTATAATCGAGGTCGTAGTGAATGCGGTGCGCGTTGAATGTCAGGGCTGAGTAGCGAAAGAGCAGGGTCGCCGGCACCGGCAGGCTGCGATGCGCAGTCGGGTTTTCTGGCGCGGGGATCTTGCGTGGTGGCGTGTAAGCCTCGGGGATATCGAGATAAACAATATCCTGCCGCTCTTTGATTGCGATCCCCGCTTCACCGCTGATCTCATGATCGACGGTCACGAAACTCATCGGACCGGTCGGCCCCTCTTTTTCGGTAATGCTGCGAATGATGGATGTTTTGGTCAGGACCTCATCCACATGCAGAGCGCTGATAAACTCAAGTGCACCGCCCGCCCACATCCGACGGGAGCGGCCAAGATCGGGAAGGAACTCGCCGAGTTTGGGGTGCCCGTCGCTTCCAAGCTCGGCCATCGGCGCAGTTGGGGGAAACGCCATCCAGTGCCAGAGCGCGGGTAGAGGGGCGCCTGCTGCTAGCATTGCATCGGGCGCAAGCGTTGCGGCAATTTGTTGAGCAAGCTGCACAGAAATCCCGCCGATATTCGTCTGTGTCCGCGGCTCAAACATTTTTGTGTGATTTTGTTCCATACAAAGCTCCCTATTTGTAAATTGCCGAGAGAGTTTTAAAAAATCAAACAAAATTAATAACTTAGCGGGATACCGTGGTATACATAAGCGCTGCTTTGCAGGTGCAGAAAGCAGGTTTCCATTTGGAATCTCTGATGGAAATGCCATCTTTGTGCGGTTGCAGCATCGGGTAAGAAAAGTCGCGAATTATCGCGCAAAGGCGAAGGTCTTTCGCCTCTTTGGACCGCATCGTTGCGCAACGAGAATCGCTAAGTCGCGAAAGTGCAGCCTGTATGTTCGAGAAAAAATCAAGAGTTTTCGACAAAACGCCACATAGATGTTGACGATACTAGGCAAAATATCGCTATGTTTCGGCGTAACCCCCACATATGGAAGATGAATTCCGGGGGCAGAGCAGTATTTGGGGGAATACAATGAAAAAGAAACTGATTGAAAACCTGCCATGGATTGCGCCCAGTGCCGCGATTTTGCTGGCAGCGTCGGGGTATTTTGACCGTCCGCAAGTGATCCAGACGCAAGCGGTTCCGGCGCCGGTCGTGGCGTCCGCTGCCGTGATGCCGGCTGCAGTCGCACCTACCCCCGCGCCGGTTCAAGCCGAAGCGCAGCCAGTTGTGCAGCCCGCACCGGTTGAGCCTGCCGCCGCGCCTGTGGCGGTTGATGTCACCCGCAACGCCCCGCTCACCGCAAATTTTGGCGCCGTTGCCGCGACGACACCCGAGGTCACGACGCCCGAACCTGTCACGCCCGCCTCTGTCGCCGTTTCCCCGACCGAGAATGCAGCCGCTTTCTTCGGTGCCGCGCAAGCCCGTTTGGCCGAGGCGAAATCCTGCGTCGATGATTTGCGCGCTTTGACGAATGAGGCGCGCGTTTACTTCCCAAGTGGTGGTTTGACCGGTGAGGCCAGCGGCGTCGGCCAAGCCCGCCTGATCGGCCTTGTTGCGCAAAACTGCCCCGGCGTGACCATTCAGGTTGAGGGCCATTCCGATCCATCGGGTGATCCGCGCGTGAACCTCCGTCTCAGCCAAGAACGTGCAGAAGCAATCATTGCACGGCTTGCTGCCGCAAATATCGACACGTCGCGATTTGTCGCGATTGGCATGGGGGATCGTGAGCCGTCCACGGTGACCGGACCTGAATCCCGCGCTTATTACGATCGTCGCGTCGAATTTTCGGTAATCGAAGGTGCGACGACGCAGCAAGCCTCGTTCACGCCGCAAACGACCACTAAACAATGGCAGCTCTCTGCCTGCGCCGCTGACTTGCAGCGCGCCGTGGCCGAGGCCAAGGTTTTTTACACTCCGGGGTCTGTCATCGTGTCCCAGACAGATATGCAAACAGCCTACGATCTGGTGACCAAAGCCACCGCCTGCCCGCAGGCGCGGTTGCGCGTCGTTGGTCAGCACGCGGATGGCTTCGGTTCTATCGAGACGACAGCAACGGGGCGCCTTCGTGCGGTGGCCATGATGACGTCGCTGGTCGGTGCAGGCTTTGATTCTGGGCAGATCATTATCGGTGCACCTTCGCGGTCGAACCCGCTCCCCGGGCAAGGGGCGCAGACAGCAAGCCGTGTCGATTTTGATGTGATCCTCGAAGACGGCTGAATAGGTTCAGATTTTAGTTAGAAGCCCGGCCATCGCGCCGGGCTTTTCCGTGTCTAGAGATCCACCTCGATCACGCCGCCCTTCTCGGCCGCCCGCGACTGGCAGAGGATGACCGTGTCCGCGCGTTGCGCCTTGGACAGCACGAAATCGCGATGCTCCACAGCGCCGCTTACCAATCCGCATTTGCAGACCCCGCAAATCCCGTCGGCACATTTGACGTCGACAGGAATGCCTCGCGCCTGCAGGATATCCGTCGCGGATTTGTCTGCGGGCACATGCAGCTCTTGACCCGATTTCGCCAAGCGCAGCGTGAAGGGGTGGTTCACGTAATCAGGCTGCTCAGGCACTGAGAAATACTCAAGATGCTGCGCCTCTTCGGGAAAGCCCGCACGGGTCGCGGCCTCTAGAACGGCCTGCATGTAGCGGTCGGCACCACAGGTATAAACATGCGCGCCGGGGGCGTAGGTGAGGGCCTCATCAAGGTTCAGGCGAGTGCCCTCATCGGTGATGTGAAGCTGAACCTTGTCCGCCCATGGAAAGCGCGCGATGTCGTCCAGCATGCCCATCTTGGCGCGACTGCGGCCTGAGTAACGTAGGACAAAATCCCGACATTCTGCATGCAGTTCGTGGGCCATTGCGACCAGCGGTGTCACTCCAATCCCGCCACCCATCAGGATGGTCTTCCGCGCGGAGGGATCGAGTGGGAAATGGTTGATCGGTTTTGAGATGAAAAGCCTGCGCCCCTTGGTGAAGATGCGGTGCATCAGCTTTGAACCGCCGCGCCCCTCTTCTTCCTTGAGAACGGCAATTTGATATTGGCCCCTATCAGAGGGGTTTCCTGACATGGAATATTGACGCAAGAACTCTGGCGCAATCACAATATCCAAATGTGCGCCCGCTTTCCAAGGCGGCAGCGTGCCACCTGAAATAGGTGCAAACTCATACTTCATAACGCCATCTGCGGTTTGCTCTGCTGTCGTAATCTCAACTTGGATCACGGGGCTGTCGCCCTCGGCCGTATAGAGGTGCAGAACGCTGTCATCGCCCTGTTTCAACCGCGCCCTGTATTCCTTGGCTGTGACCATGGCCTGATAGGCCTCGATCCCCGCTTCGCGGTCCATCGGGAACGGATAGGGGTAAGGATGCGGGGCCAGCGGTGCAGGATAGACGGCAAGCGTCTGGTCCTCGTATTTCAGATCAAGGTCCTTTTGCAGCGCACGGGCGTTGACCGGTTTGGTGGTGGGTCGGTAGCCGCCGTCCTCGGTAATCTCCAGATCCCACCACCACTTCTTCACGGGGTTCAGCGTGCCATTGTCCACCGCATCGTCGAGCTTGGCGAGGGCAGGGGCCAGCTGCGGAATGTTCATTGCCGCCCAGCGAAACGGTTTCTCTTTGAAGAGCCCTTCGAGGTTCCACGGACAGGTCTTCATGCAGCGCCCGCACATCGCGCCACCTTCGGTCGTCACGCGGTAAGTGGCGCATTTTTGGCTGTCGGATTTCCAGATTTCATAGCCATTGAATATCAGCTTCGGGCCAGCTGTGATCGCACCAGAGGGGCACTCGCGCGCGCATTTATTGCAGCTTTCGCAGAAAGTCTGCAGGCCAAAGTCGATAGGCTTGTCATGGGCTAACGGCAGATCGGTTGTGACCGTGCCGGATTTGAGCCGGGGGCCAAGGAAGGGGTTGAGGATGACCTCCCCGATGCGGCTGACCTCCCCCAAACCAGAGAGGAGCAAGAGCGGCGGCTGCAAAACCTCCCCATCCATAACAGTATGCGCCTTGGCACTGTAACCAAGGTTGCGGATTTGCTTTGCGATGACGCCGCCTAGAAGAGAGAAGCGCAAATAGGCGCGCATGGATTGAGCGACAGCGATCCAGTCATCGCCCGAGGACCCCTCCATCGTCTCGTAGCCCTGATCGATGATCATGTTGATCGCGTTGTCATGGGGTGGATCAATCGGTTCGCCCCGCGCGTCATGGCTGTACCACGCCCAATCCGGGCAGCGCGAAAGCCCTACGGCATCGGCCCCCAACCAATAGCTGGTCGCCTTGATAAGCGCCGCCGCGTCCTCCGGCGAAAGCTCTGTCTTTTCTGCTGCGGCCTCGCCGTCCTGCAGCAAGACGAACGCCCCAAGCGCCCGGCGCTGCGCCATCGAAGGCGCAGCCTTGCGCACGTAGTGCCCGCCCTTTGCAGCGTCCTGCATTTTTTTGCCCATGTCGCCGAACTGTCCGCGGGCGAAAAGATCGGCCCGCTTGGGAACGCGCGGAACATTTGGCTCGTCAATATACGTGGTGGGTGTGTCGACCCGTTTCAGCGTCTCAAACGGATGCGCGCCATCAACGAAACGGCGCTTAGCAAAGGGGACTGCGTTTGTCGCGTTCTTGCGTGCTGCCGATCCGATACGCCACGCAGCCCTAAAGGCGGCTTTGGGTTGCTCGGAAAGTGGCGCAAGTGGCTGGTCGGGTGCCATGGCAAAGCTGGTGGTCACGGCGGCCAAGCCAAACCGGGTGCCAATATAAGGATGGGAAAGCGCGCCGTTCTCGACAGTGGCAAGGCCAGCTGCGACAGCGAGCGTGTTGAGATCGACGTCCGAGCTAGAGACGGTGTGCCCGCGCGCGGGATACCCCAATACGCGCAGATAGTTCGCCAGAACGATGGCTGTCTCTGCCGCCAAGAGCCCTGCGCGATGTGCTTGTGCGTGTTGAATCCACGCGGTTCCCAGCTCGTCTGCCTCTGGCGTGCGCGGGTTCTCATAGAGAAAGACCAACGCATGAGTGTGGCCGTCAATCGTCGTCGTAGGGGCTTCCATCGATTCTTTGAGATCAGCCATGATCATGTCGATGCCTGAGGCGAGCGTCTTTGTCTGGCGGGTCTTCAGATCATGGGCGAGGCGGTCGATATCGGGGTTCGCAAAGGGCTGCGCTAGCAGGGTCTCTGCCGGCAGTTTGCAGATGCCCACAAGGGCCGCATCCGCGAAATAACCGAATGCTTTGAGATGATTGGCCCGTTCTTGCGGGTCTGTCGGGGCCTCTGCCACCACCTTGTTGATCAGCCCATCGCGGATCGCATCAAGCATCGCCTGATGCTCCCGCATCGCATTGAGGATGGAGTGCGGATCAGAGGCCCGCTCAAACGCTAATTGCTGTGCTGCGGGAACCTCTGACAGACGCGCATGGCCCTGCCGCGCCAGCCGCTCGGTCGGATAAGGGCCCATATGCACCGGGCGGTTCTTGTCGGAGAAAAGCCGCATCCCATGGTAAGTAGTCTGATCTGCAGCCAGGTGGAATTGAAAACGGCCCCGGCGATGAACCGGGGCCGCTTTATCGTCAGATGTGTCGGGTTACTCTGCCGGTGTCGAGGACGACAGGTCCGGGTGATCAATCGTCGTTCCGACGCCAGCCGCCTCGCGCTTGCCGTCGTTATAGATCGCCTTGATCAGCGAGATGCACATCAGCACCATCACCAGCGAGAAGGGCAGCGCCCCGATCACCATGGCGGTCTGAATGGCCGATGTCCCGCCCGAGATGAGCAAGCCTGCAACAACCAAACCAAGGGCCGCCCCCCAGAAGAGGATATGCGGGCGTGCCTTGGGGCCTTCGTCACCCGCGGCGTTGATTGTGTTGACGATCAGCACTGCGGAGTCTGCGGATGTCACAAGGAATGTCATCAGCAAGACCACGATCAGCATGGCCATACCCCATGCCAGAATCTCGGCGATGGGAGCGAGCATGAATTCGGTCATCGCGAAGATCTTGTCGCCGTTGGCAGCATCGAAGATCACGCCGTTTGCGCCGCCGTTCAGCTCTAGGTCAATGGCAGTACCACCGGCCCAGGCGAACCAGACAAAGCACATCAGCGACGGCACGATCATGGCGCCGAGAACAAATTCGCGGATCGTCCGACCACGCGAGATGCGTGCCAGGAAGAGGCCCACGAAGGGTGCAAAGGCGATCCACCAGGCCCAGTAGAAGACGGGCCACCAGCCTTGCCATTGTGCAAGCAGGAAGGATTCAGACCCTTCGACACCGTCAGACGACCAGACGTTGAAGCTCATCTCTGGCAGGGCGATCAGATAGTCCCAGATGCCCAGCACCATTGCCTGCGCGCCAAAGAAGGTCGCCCCGAAGAGGATGAAGAAGCCCAAAAGGACAATCGACAGAACCATGTTGATATTGGAGAGCCATTTGATGCCCTTGCCGACGCCTGAAAGCGCAGACAGGGTCGAAGCCCCCATGATCACAAGGATGGCGATAATCACGCCCATAACGGTCGCGCCGCCATCTGCGTTCATCAATCCGCCGATTCCAATTCGGGTCAGACCGGCCACGAACTGCTCAACACCAAAGCCAAGGGTTTGCGCCACACCAAGGATGGTCGCGACCACCGCGACGATGTCGATCAGGTGGCCCAGCTTGCCCGAAAGCGACGCGCCGAACAGCGGCGTCAGCGAGGAGCGGATCGTCAGCGGCAGGCCGCGGCGATAGCTGAAGAACGCAAGCGCCAGACCAGCAACGGCATAGCAGGCCCACGCGCCAAGGCCCCAGTGCAGGAAGGACCACTTATAGGCCATCCGGACATTGTCTGCCTCGCCTGCATTGGTCAGCCCTTGGATGACTTCGGGGTTGTTTCCGAAATGCGCAACGGGCTCAGCCACGGCCCATGTCAGCATGCCGACACCGATACCGGCACCGAACATCATGGAAAACCAAGAGAAATTCGAGAATTCCGGCTTCTCGCCTTCCACGCCGAGGTTTAATCGACCGGCTGTGGGCCAGATCGCAAGTCCGATGCAGACGATCACGAAAAACGCGACGACCCAGATGTACCAGCCCGCAAAGTTTTGCAGGATCAGGCTGTTGAGCCCATTCAGCACTTTGCCAGATTCGGCAGGCCAAAAGATGGCCCAGACCACAAGGGCCGAGATGATGATTTTACTGACGACTGTCACGTCGACGCTGAAACCGCGATAAAAACCACGCTCGGCGGTCTTGATCGGCAGATCAGAGAGGGGGGGTTTAATAGACATATTTTGGTTCCCTGTTCGCTACGCTCCGGCTGTTTTTGAGTGGCCGGTAGGCGGTTTGCTCTGACCGCGATTCTGTGCTCGCGTTTCAAAGACTGCTCAAGTGTTGCGCATCATGACGAAATTACGAAACAAAAATGTCGTTTTTTGAAAATTACTTCCCTTTTTTCATTGGGGATGAAGGGTCAGTGATTGTGTCACAGGTGCGAGACCGCAGCGCTATTGGGGCCGTGCCGTGCGTATGATCTGTGCGATCTTCAATTCATTCGATCGTCACAGGGTATCATGATCCGCGTCAGTTTGGTGGCAGCAGATGCACAGCTTGTTGCCATCCGGGTCGCGCAGATAAGCGCCGTAGAAATCCGGGTGATATTGTGGTCTCAGCCCCGGCGCTCCGGCATCGGTTCCACCTTGCGAGAGGCCTGCGTCATAGGCGGCCCGGACGGCCGCGCGGTTTGTAGCCTCAAGTGCGATCATCGCGCCGTTGCCGACGGTGGCGGAGCCATCATTTTCCGGCAGGCCGACCACGAAAAGCGGGCGTGGGGCGTCTTTTGGGGTCCACCCCATCCACTCGCGTTCATCGACAAGCATCGACCAACCGAGCGCGTCGAGCAGCGGCGCGTAGAAGCGCCGCGCGCGGGCCAGGTCGGAGGTGCCGAGGGTGACGTGAGAGATCATACATGCTGTATACCCTTGCCGCATCAGATTGGCCCATGAAAAAAGCCGCCCCGAGGATGGGACGGCTTTTGAACTGCAACGAGAGCAGGCTGATTAGAAGCCGAACCCGTCGTATTTGTTCTTGAACTTCGAAACGCGACCGCCGGTGTCCATCAGGCGGGTGTTACCGCCAGTCCAGGCCGGGTGCGCCGACGGGTCGATGTCGAGCGACAGCACGGTGCCTTCCTCGCCATAGGTCGAGCGCATTTTCACGATGTCACCGTTGGTCATTTTGACGTCGATGAAGTGATAATCGGGGTGGATGTCTTTTTTCATCTCGATCCGTCCTTACGCTTCGGCGCCCTTGGGCGCTTTGTAGTTGGTCTGCTCGGCGATACGCGCGGACTTACCGCGGCGCGAGCGGAGGTAGTACAGCTTGGCGCGGCGGACACGGCCACGGCGCACAACGGTGATGCTGTCGATATTGGTCGAGTGCAGGGGGAACACACGCTCCACGCCTTCACCGAAAGAAATCTTGCGCACGGTGAACGAGCCGGCAATGCCTTTGCCGTTGTTGCGTGCGATGCAGACGCCTTCGTAGTTCTGCACACGGGTGCGCGTGCCTTCGGTCACCTTGTAACCGACACGAACGGTGTCACCCGCCTTGAAATCGGGGATGTCTTTGCCAAGCTCTGCGATTTGCTCGGCTTCGAGTTGTGCGATCAGATCCATCGCTAGTCTCCATTAATGCTCACGGTTGATCCGCGAAGATGTGCGCGTGCTCAGAGCTCTTGGTCTTGTTCCGGGTCCACCGCAGTGCCCGCCAGAGATCAGCCCGTCATTCCTTTTTTGCGTCCGGATGTGGCCCCGTTTCGTGCAGGCAAGCCCCGCTGCGGCCAAAACGAACGAATCCGCACGGCGGTTTCCCATCGGCGGATTGGGGGCGTATAGGCCCTTTGGTCCAAGCGATCAAGGGGTCTCGCGCTGTTTTCGCAACCACGAGATAAAAGTCTTCAACTGGCTTGAAACACGGTCCGGGCGCGTGAGGATGTGATAGGCCAGCTCGCTACTATCCTCTTCGCAGAGTGCAACCAGGGCACCACTGTCGAGGTCTCTTTTGACAACAGCGCGCGGGACAATCGTTACGCCATGACCTGCCCGCACCGCTTGAAGCGCGAGCCCACCCCGATCTATCTGGGTGATCCGTACCTCGTCCAAGTCCAACCCGTTGTCACACACCCACGCACGTTCTTCGTTGCTTGCACCGCTGAGCAGCCAATGCTGGTCTTTCAAGTCGGCAACGCACGTAATCGCGCGATCTTCGAGAATGTTCGGCGGGGCGACGACGACATGGCCCGCAGACACCAGCGGTTCTGACTGCACGCCTGGCCAACCGCCGCGCCCGTACCGGATGGCCAAATCAAATCCGTCAGCGCGCAAGTCGATAAGGGTATTGGACGGTGCGATCTCCACGCTGATGTCTGGGTGTTCAGCCCAGAATGCACCAATTCGCGGCATGAGCCAGTTTTCGGCAAAGCTGGGTGTGGTTGCGATCCGCAAAGGCCGCGCCGCATCGCGGGCAAGCAAATCCTCACTGACTTCCGCGATTTGGCCAAACGCATCGCTGAGGCTGCGCGACAGGCGGTGCCCGTTCTCTGTTGGGGCCATCCGCTGACCATCGCGCTGGATCAGCTTCAGTCCGAAATGATCCTCAAGCCCACGCACATGCTGGGCGATGGCGGCATGGGTGACGTTCAACTCGCGTGCGGCTGCGGAGTAGCTGGTCAGGCGGGCAGCCGCCTCGAACGCGCGCAGCGCGACGAGGGAGGGGACGTGTCGCCAATCCATCTAAGATGTAAGTTCAACTAACATTGTTGAAATATTGCTGATTATGAGAAGGCGATCAAGCCCGTTAAATATGGTTCAGGCCAAATGAAAGGACAAAGCTATGCTTACAATTATCGCAGACGCCATGATGGTCGCCTCTCGTCAAAAACGCGATCCTCACGATGTGCTTGACCACGATCAGCACGCACAGCACCAGTCGTTGCGCAAGGCGCGCGAAGGGCATCAACAGCTGCTTCGCCTCAACAGCCAGCGGTTTCTTTGGTGACACCGATGCGCCGGCTTTTTTCCCTCAGCTGGGTGCAGCCCAAAACGGCAAACCCGCCCCCGCGCCCGGAGCATGGTCTTTACAACCCTTACGCTCCGCGCATGGAGCTGCCGCACCGATTGGCGGAGCGGCGGTTTCACACCAAACGCGATCTGTCTTGGGCAGATAAGGAATAAGACCACACTCCCTGTTGGTCTTATCGGCGCCATTCCCTGTGCGCTGCTTGGCGGGTCTTCGGGCCCGCCCTTTTTACGTCCGTGACTTGCGCGCCTGATAGGCGTGCCACAGATCGGGGCGACGCTCTGCCGTGATCCGCTCTGCTTCGGCCTGCCGCCATTCTGCGACCTTGGCATGATTGCCCGAAGTGAGCACTTCCGGGATGCCAAGCCCGTTCCATTCGGCGGGGCGGGTGTACTGGGGATGCTCCAGAAGACCGTCTGAAAAGCTCTCTTCCGCGGCGCTATCCTCGTTGCCCAGAACGCCAGGCAACAAGCGCACGCTGGCATCAATCAGCGCTTGTGCTGCGATCTCCCCGCCGGTCATGACGAAGTCACCAAGCGAGACCTCGGTGATCTGGAAGTGGTCGATGACGCGCTGGTCGATCCCTTCGAACCGTCCGCAGATCAGCGTGACACCCGGCGTCTCTGACAGCGACTGCGCCATTGCCTGCGTGAGTGGTTTGCCACGGGGGGACAGATAAATCAGCGGGCGCGGCGGGCCCTTGGCCGCATGCTCAATCGCGCGACCCAGAACGTCGGGCCGGATCACCATCCCGGCACCACCGCCCGAAGGCGTGTCGTCAACATTGCGGTGCTTACCCTCGCCAAACATGCGCAGATCGACGGTTTCCAACTGCCACAGCCCATCTTTCAGGGCCTTGCCGGTCAGGCTTTCGCCCAGAAGGCCCGGGAAGGCATCGGGGAAAAGCGTGATGATCTTGGCCATCCATGCGCCCTTGAGTTGCGGACGATGGGTCATCAACTCACGCGGCTGCAGGGTGGTCTGGATCGTCTTGCGACCGTGAGATTTGGTGGGCGTGCTCATAGCGAGGCGAGATACGCAGATTGCAGCGCTAATGCAAATTGGGGATGCCTCCGGCGGGGATATTTGGACAAAAGTGAAAGCCCCCATGCGCGCTGGGGCTTATATCATGTGTCCGATGCGGTGTAGGAGGCGGGTCAGCTTGGTTCGCTGGAAGTCGTACGCTGCGTGACGGGCGCGTGTGATTTTGAAGGTCAGGATCAACCATTTGCCCAGCATCGCGCAGCGCAGAACCTCGCGTGGGAGGGGGTGCGTGTAGACTTGCGTGAACGCATCCTCCAAAGCGGGATGGACCCCCAGATCGCTAAGCTGCTCCAGATCGGGGCGCTGGATATCCACTGATGTGAGATAATCGACCACATCATAAAGCCCGAGCTTGCGCCGGATTTCGGTCATGTCGAGGCCGGTGACCGCCTGCTCTGAGATAACGAGATTGCCGCCATGAAAGTCACCATGAGCTAGCGTCTTCAGGCAAGCGGTGCCACGATGATTGTCGCTAATCCGGCGGAAGGCTTGGATAAGTTCTCTACAACGCTCTGCCCCGATCTGCGGTGCGCGCGGGCCGGTTTTGAAAGTGAAATCCATTAGACGTTTGATCACCCATTCCGGCCAGTAGCCAATTTCTTCTGCAGGCTCCGCACTGTGAAGTGTGTTGAGAAATAGCGCGCCTTTTTGGCCCAGGATGGTCATATTCTCGGTTGTCGGATCATCGGCTGCAGCCTGTAAAGCTGTAGGCCCCGACACGAACCTGGTGATGAGGGCGAGGCCTTCGGGATCACACCAAACCGGCGCGATCAACGCCACATCTGGGTTCTGTTCAAACGCGGACATAAGGCGGGTCAGCGTTTGGTATTCGCGGGCAGGGCGGCCTGTCTCCTCCCCGTCGAGATCCAGCTTCAGAGCAAGATCCCCATCCCGGTGATGCAGTCGAAAAACGGCTCGGGCCTCGGGACTTACGCTCGAATTGGCGAGGTGGATAAGGTCGTAGGGTCGGTCGTCACCGCTGGCCTCTGCATAGCGCGACAGCACCGCCTGCGCCGCGCGATATGGTGGGGCGCTGCTCAGTCGATCAGCCCATCGGGCGGGTCGGCGATGATGCGTCCTGCGCCCAGATCGACGGTCGGGACAGCTTCGAGTGTGAAGGGCAGCAGGACTGTATCCTTCAAGCCGGGCCCGTGGATTTCCAGCAGATCGGTTGCCCCGTGGTTCATGACGGATTTGACCGTGCCGATCTGTGTGCCACCTGTATCAAAGACCTCTAACCCAATGAGGTCATTGTGGTAATACTCATCATCGGGTAGCTCCGGCAGTTGGTCGCGGGTCGCATAAAGCCGCGTGCCTTTCAGCGCGTCGGCCTCTTCTTTCGATTTAATCCCGGTCATGTCCGCGACAAAGCCGTTTTTGATCGCGCGGGTCAGCGTGACAGTAAACGAGCGGCTGCCATCTTCGGTCATCAGGTCATAGTCTTCAATCGCAACCGGATCCGCGCAGAAGCTTTTCAGGCGCACTTCGCCTTTGACCCCGTAGGATCCGGCAATGGCACCGACGCAAATCCGCTCTGACATTTTGGCCTCCGTTTGCAGTGGGGTATCGGGTCGCGCGCGTAATTTCTAGCGCGTTTCGAGGGGGAGGGCGGCGGCGCGCTGCTCCCAGCCCAGCGTTTCCAACTCAGGAGTCTCGCTATTGGCCTCAGGCCAGCCGACGCAGAGATAGGCAACGAGGTGCCAGTCTTTAGGCACATTTAGGTCCGTGTTTAGTTGCTCTGGATCAAGGACCGAGACCCAGCCAACACCCAATCCTTCGGCACGCGCGGTCAACCAGAACTGCATGATCGCGCCGACGACCGAATAGCGCCGCGCCTCTGGCATGGTGGCTGCACCCAGCCCCGCGCCTTTCTCGGTCGCCTCAGCGCAGTAAACGGCGAGTTGCACCGGCGCTTCTTGCATGCCCGAGAGTTTGAGCGTCGCGTAACGCGCGGCCTGATCGCCGGAATAGCCTTTGAGCGCCTCAGCGTTGGCGCGCTCGTAATTGGCCAAGGCTTTTTGGCGAATGTCTGGGGAGGTCAGCTGCACCAGACGCCACGGCTCGGACAACCCGACCGAGGGCGCGCAGGCGAAGCTGGCAAGGCAGCGATCCAGAACCGCCGCCTCAACGGGATCGGTGCGGAAGCGGCGCACGTCGCGCCGCCACCGCATAAGCTCTGAAAGCTCGTCCCGAAAAGACTGGGGGAAGCTGTGCATCCCCTGATCCGCCGATTACTCGGACTTTTCTTCTTCAGCAGCCGCTTCTTCTGCGGGCGCTTCTTCCGCTGCAGGCTCTTCAGCCGGAGCCGCCGCAGCTTCTGCCGCTTCAGCAGCCTTCGCGGCTTTCTCTTCTGCGCGCTCCTGGGCTTTCTTGCCGGGCTTGGCTTTGTTGGGGTTGTTGCGCTCTTTCTTGTCCAGAACGCCAGCGGCTTCCAGCATACGCGACACACGGTCGGTCGGCTGTGCGCCTTCGCCCAGCCAGTGCTGAACGCGTTCCATGTCCATCTTCACGCGGTCTTCGCTGTCTTTGGGCAGCAGCGGGTTGTAGGTGCCCAGCTTTTCGATGAAGCGACCATCGCGCGGCATACGGCTGTCAGCAGCCACGATGCGGTAGAAGGGACGCTTTTTCGAGCCGCCGCGGGCGAGACGAATTTTCATAGCCATGTGAGTTTCTCCTTAAGAATGGCAGGTGAGCCGATCGGCTCTTAGCTTTGGTGTTGTTTATGGTGTTGGATGACTTCCTGAATGATGAAGTTCAGGAATTTCTTGGCGAATTCCGGGTCCAGATCGGCCCGGTGGGCAAGATCTTCGAGCCGCGCGATCTGCTTCATCTCGCGGTCGGGATCAGAGGGGGGCAGGGCGTGTTCGGCCTTGAGCCGGCCCACGGCCTGCGTGTGTTTGAACCGCTCGCCCAGCGTGTAGACGAGGATCGCATCAAGGCGGTCGATGCTCTCGCGGTGATCCTTCAGGACCTCCGCGGCGCGTGTCACGGCATCAGTCAATGGCGTATCCTTTCGGCTGAAAGAGCGGGTTCTGGTAGCTTTCGATCTCCAGCGCGATGCCATCGGCCAGCTGGCTGCCGCGCAGCTTTTCGGGGCAGGGGTGGCGGTAGACAACATCATTGCCATCAACGCTGGGCGCATCTTTGTCCTTCATAGCCCCAAGACGCTCGGCGAGGCGGATCGAATCGAGGTTCTTGGGGTCGAGGTAGCTGACGGCACCCTCCCACCCAAGTTCCGTATAGAAGTGATTGCGTGCCATATGAGTTGCCTCAAGTGCAATCCCGCGTCCTTGGGCGTCGGGCCAGATGATCCACGCAATCTCTGCCTCGGGCCATTTCGCGGGCTTCCAGCCACCGGCCATGCCGTAGGTTTCATCCGTATCACGGTCGTGGATCATCCACATGCCGTAGCCGCGGATCGCCCAATGCCCGATCTCGGCGGCATAGAGCATCCAGCTTTCGTAAGCATTTAAAGGCCCGCCCATGAAGCGCGCACGGTAGCTGGTGAAAGTGGCTTTGAAGTCAGGATAATCCTCGGGCTCAGGGCCGCGCAGGACAAGGCGTCTGCTTTCCAGAACGGGAATGGTGTGCATCACGCCGCCTCCCCGAAATGGCGGTAGACGATGTCTTCGTCGTCATGTGTATTTGCATCCGGATCAGGCCTTGCGCCAAGCCGTTCGGCTAGGCGCTTGGAGCGCGTATTATCCTGATGAATATAGCTGACAAGCGAGGGCGGGTTCACTGTGTCACGCGCGTAGTCCAAAGCCGCCCTGGCCGCCTCATGCGCGTATCCCTGGCCTTCATAGCCGTCGAACAGGAGCCATCCCAATTCGGTCTCTGCGAAATGCGGAGGATGTAAAATTGCGACCTGCCCGATCATGGTGCCGTCCGGCAGGTCCACCGCCCAACCACCATGACCCTGGACAACCCAGGACCCAACTTCGGACATCAGGCCATACCACAGATGAGTCCGGCTCGAAGGCTTGTCCATGTGCTCGGCGCGCGGCGTCTGATAGAAATCCCAAAAGATATCCATGTCGCTGGCGCGATGGCCGCGCAGCACAAGGCGATCCGTCGTGATCGTTGGGGCGACCGTCATCACGCGGCCTCCCCATAATGACGGAAGACCAAATCTTCCGGGTGCGGGCCGTTCGCGGTGTCATCGCGCCACGCGCCGAGCCTTTCGGCTAAGGCGCAGGAGCGGGTGTTTTCGGGGGCGATATAGCTGACCAATGTCGGCATCTTCAGATCGTCACGGCAATGGGTGATCACGGCGCGGGCCGCCTCAAAGGCATAGCCTTTGCCCTCATCTTCGTCCGACCACACCGACCAGCCCAGCTCAATCTCGGGAAAATCTGGCGGCGCATATGGACCGGCGGAGGCAACAGGCCGCCCCGACGTCTTATCGAGCGCGATAAAAAGCCCAAAGCCATTGAGCATCCAATGCCCTGCAAAAGTCGCGGCCACGCGCCATGCGCCGCCTTCCCCTTTGTCGGGGCCAGCGCCGTGCCACACACCGCGTTCGGACATCAAGAACGCCACCCACGGCGCAATGTCCGACGGGATCGGGGCGCGCAGGGTCAAACGCTCGGTCTCAAGAACCGGGGTATTGGTGAGGGGGGAGATCACTTCTTCTTGCCAAACCCTGAAAGCCCCGGAGGCAACCCACCACCGCCAAGGCCTGGAAGACCACCGGGCAATCCACCCGGCATTTTGCCCGAGGCCATCTGTGCTTGTGCCGCTTCAATCTCGGCCTGAGACGGGCCGCCTTTGCCAAACATCTGGCCCATGGCGCCCTTGAGCATGCCTTTTTTGCCCATCTTGCCCATCTTCTTCATCATGTCGGACATCTGGCGGTGCATTTTCATCAGCTTGTTCAGCTCTGACACTTCCAGCCCTGCACCCTTCGCGATGCGCTTCTTGCGGCTGGCTTGAAGTAGCTGTGGATTGGCACGCTCTTTCTTTGTCATGGAGTTAATCAGCGCGATCTGGCGGCGCAGGATGCTGTCGTCAAAGCCAGCACTTTCCATCTGCTTGGCCATTTTGCCCATGCCCGGCATCATCCCCATGATGCCTTCCATGCCGCCCATCTTCATCATCTGCTCAAGCTGGCCTTTGAGGTCGTTCATGTTGAACTGACCCTTCTGGAAGCGCTTCATCATGCGCTCGGCCTGTTCGGCTTCGATGGTCTCTTGCGCCTTTTCCACAAGCGAAACGATGTCGCCCATGCCCAGAATGCGACCCGCGATCCGTTCCGGGTGGAACTCCTCGATCGCATCCATCTTCTCGCCAAGACCGACATACTTGATCGGCTTGCCCGTCACAGCGCGCATCGAAAGCGCAGCACCGCCGCGCCCATCGCCGTCCATTCGGGTTAGAACAACGCCCGAGACGCCGATCTTATCGTCAAACTCTTCGGCGACGTTGACGGCATCCTGACCAGTCAGGCCATCGACAACCAACAACGTCTCGCGCGGGTTGGCGACGTCGCGCACCGCAGCGGCCTGTGCGATCAACTCCTGATCAATATGTAAGCGGCCCGCCGTATCGAGCATATAGACATCGTAGCCGCCCATCGTCGCCTGCTGCTTGGCACGTTTCGCGATAGAGACTGGGTCTTCACCCTTCACAATCGGCAGTGTGTCCACGCCGATCTGGGTGCCGAGGATCGCCAACTGCTCCATCGCGGCCGGGCGGTTCGTGTCGAGCGAGGCCATCAGAACGCGCTTATTCTCGCGATCCTTGAGGCGTTTCGCCAACTTGGCGGTTGTTGTCGTCTTACCGGAACCTTGCAGGCCGACCATCAGAATCGGGGCAGGCGGGTTGTCGATTTTCAACTCGCCCGGTTCGCCTTCGCCGGTCAGCGTATCAACCAGCGCATCATGCACGATCTTGACGACCTGCTGACCCGGCGTGACCGATTTCGTCACCGCCTGACCGGTCGCCTTTTCCTGAACCGCTTTGACAAAGTCGCGTGCCACGGGCAGCGAAACGTCCGCCTCCAGCAACGCCACACGCACTTCGCGCAGCGCGGTCTTCACATCATCCTCGGACAGAGCGCCTTGTTTCGTCAGCCGATCAAAAACGCCTGAGAGGCGTTCGGATAGATTTTCAAACATGCCCTCGGCCCTCCTTCGGCCTCTTCAAAACATGTCCCTAAAATAGGAAGGGACGGCTCAAAGCACAAACGCACCCGTGGGCGCAACGCGCTGACGGATGGCGATCCCTGCTCACAGGCGGGGACCGGAAGATGTGCATACTTCCGGGTATGAAGGGGCGTTTAGGTGGCTGGGCGGTGCGAGTCAAGCCAGCGCGTGGGGTTAGCCCGTTGCCATCTTGCCTTGCCGAAGCCATGCGTTGATTTCATTGGCAACCTGCACCGGACCGGGGACGCTGGTGTAGACTTCTGTGATGGGGTGTTTGCCAGCGCTCATGCCTGAGCTCAAAACAAGCGTCGCGCGATAGGTTTGGGAGTTATCCTCTGAGCTGGTCGAGGTTTCGATCATCACCCGGTCCAACGCGTCCAGATCATGCCTTACTTCAGAATAACGAAGGATATTGCGGCGTCGAATCGTCAGAAGGCCGGTCGATCTGTCAAGGATCACCTGAACTCGCTCGGTATGATAGAGCATGATGCCGCCGAAAACGACGCCGCCAGCCACAAAAAGCAGGCCCCACCAGACCCCGTCGAGCACCATCACGACCCCAACACCGACAAAGACGATGAAGAACACGACCATCATGATCGCAAGAAAAATCGAGTAGTGATCGACGATCAGTTGGTCGGGCGTGTTGCGGGTCACCTTCATGGGGCGACGCTAGGCCGGCCCATGAAGGCTGTCAAAGCAATCAAGCTGCCAGATCTTCCACCTGCTGATGTGCGGCTTTCAGCGTTTCTTCCGGCTCCACGGCCATGCGGTCGGCATGGACGATCTCGACATCCGTGATCCCGATGAAGCCCATGATGTGGCGCAGATAGCCGGTGGCAAAATCGATGTCAGACCCAACTTCGGTCCCGCCAGAGGCGACGGCGAAGATCGCGCGTTTGTCTTCCAGCAGGCCTTTGGGGCCGTTCTCTGTATATTGGAAGGTCACGCCGGCGCGGGCGATCTGGTCGATCCACGCTTTCAAAGCGGCGGGGACCGAGAAGTTGTAAATGGGCAGCCCGATCACCAGCGTGTCGGCTTGTTTGATCTCGTCAATCAGAGCGTCGGACAGGGCGAGACGGTCCTCCTGCGCGGCTGTGCGCTCGGCAGCGGGCGTGAAGTTTGCGCCCATCCAATCCTCGTCGATCTGCGGCAGGGCATCCGTCAGATCCCGCGTGATGACGGTGTCAGGCGCGAGCCGTTTGATGATGCGATCACTCAGATCGCGGGTGATGGAGCCCGTGCGCCGGGCGGAACTGTCGATGCGAAGAACGGTGTTGGTCATGGGTTTTCTCCAGAAAGCGTGATGTCTGCTCCCAGACTTGATCCTTGCACGAATGAACGCAATATGCCTCAATCAACAGGGTATGTTTGCCAGCGCACAACAGGTGAGAGAATGGACAACTGGGACGAAATCAGAACGGCCTTTCAGGTCGCGCGGATGGGGACAGTCAGCGGGGCGGCAGAGGTGCTGGGTGTGCACCACGCCACAGTGATCCGCCATATCGACAGCCTCGAAGGGCGTCTGGGGGCCAAGCTGTTTCAGCGCCACGCGCGTGGCTACACACCCACCGAAGCCGGGATGGACCTGATGCAGGTGGCGCAGGCCACCGATGATCAGCTCACCCAACTGTCGGGCCGTATCAAAGGCCGCGGTGATGATGTCAGCGGCGAGTTGGTGATCACCACATTGACCGCTGTGACAGGCCTCTTGGTGCCCGCATTAACCGAATTTCAGCGGCAAAACCCCAAGATCATCCTCCGCCTTCTGACCGGGGAGCGGCTCTTCCGTCTTGAATATGGCGAAGCGCATGTTGCCTTCCGCCTTGGCACTGCGCCTGATCAGCCGGACAACGTCGTGCAACCTTTCGTACCGCAGAACTTCGGGCTCTATGCCTGTCCGAGATATGTCGAGGCGCGCGGCAAGCCCGAAAGCATCGAAGATTTCGCGAACCACGACTTTGTCACCCATGATAACAAGGACAATCGCGCACCGTTCTATCGTTGGCTGCGCCAGAATGTCCCTGAAGAACGGATCGTCTTCACTGCAACTGATGATGGGGTGCTGGAAGACGCCATCCTGAACGGGATCGGCATCGGATTCCTGCCCGTGTGGGAGGCCGCACGCTTCCCCGATCTGGTGCAGGTCAAATCCCCGCTGCCGGAATGGGCGGTCTCCACCTGGCTGGTGACCCATGTCGATCTTCACCGCACACCGAAGGTTCAGGCCTTTCTGAAATACATCAAGGATGTGGCGAAGACCTGGGATCACGTCTGACTTTGAGCCAGATCAGAGTGGCGTTGGCACATATTGTTTATGCTCTGAGCGGAAGGAACCGCTCATGCCAGCTGCAACGACAAAGACAGCGCTTTTGACCACGCTTGAAGCCGAATGGGACAAGCTTGAAAAAGTGATTGCGAATGTACCAGAAGACTTGGCTTTCGCGCCGGATGAGACGGGCACTACGATCAAGGATATCATTGGTCACCGTGCGGCTTGGATCGACCTTTTCCTTGGATGGCTTCAGCAGAGCGAGGCGGGCGCGCCGGTCGATATGCCCGCCAAAGGCTTCAAGTGGACTATGCTGCCCGAACTGAACGCGCAGATCCGGCAAGAACAAGCCAACCTCGATTGGCCTGCAGCAGTCGTAGTTTCGCAAGACCGAAAAGCTGCTCTCGTCACCGCATTGGACGCGCGCGACGACAAAGCGCTCTATGGCGCTCCGATGGCTGGTGGCAACGGCACATGGACGATAGGGCGCTACGGAGAGTCCGCTGGTCCAAGCCATTTCCGATCTGCCGCGAAATACATTCGCGCGCGGCTCAAAGCGTCAGGCGTATAGGGCGACGGCTTGCTCCGGTCTGGTGCTGATCTCTGCCCAATAAGCGCGATCTTTGATCAGTTCGCGGCGTTTCAGAAACGGGCGGGCAGTGGCGCCGAAACAGTCCGGCGCGGCAATCGTCTCGAGGGCCGGGAAAAGCCCAAACACCTCATGTCGTGCGGCCTGCGATAGCGCGCCAAGCGCCATGGGGCCGGGAAAGAAACTCTCTGTCGGGATGCCTTCGGCAAAAATGACCTGATGCCGCTCAAAAAGCAGATGGATGTAGCGCACATGGGTCTTGCCCCGTGCAATACGCACACCGGGCATATGAGAGGCCAGATGTTTGGCGCGGATCAATTGATCCTGGCCGACAAGCATGCCGTGCTGTGGCGATACGAGCAAAGGCCGCGCAGCGCCCAGCACCCCTTGAGCAATGCGGACCGGCGCAAGATGTGGCGCGGCCTGCAATGCCGCCCGATCCAGCGTCCGGCTTGCAATCCAGAGCAGCGGTTGTGGTCCGTTATCCTGCGTGCAGACCAGATCACCGGGCTGCAATTTCTCAATCATGACCTCCCCGCGTGGGGTCAGAATGCGAGTTCCTGCGGTAAAGCAGACGACGCCCGTATTTTCCTGAGTAAAACTGGAGCGGTCGGCAGACGCCCCCTGAAACTCCAGTGAGCCGCTGCCAAACTGCGTGTTGTCGGAGTAATCGACATTGCCACCATTCCCCGTGCTATTGGACTGGTTAAGAACCCCGTCATCGGCGTGGTCGGCATAAAGCTCGGAAATGTGGTCATAATGCCCGGACAAATCGATGAAGTCGTTATTGCTGCTGTCGCCGTCATCCAGCGTGCCGCTGTTGCCCGCGTTGAAGTCGGTGATGATGTCATGCCCATCCCCGATCTTCCAAACGAACGTATCATCGCCCGCGCCGCCGGTGAGTGTGTCCTGCCCAGTGCCGCCCTCGATCCTGTCATCCCCGGCACCGCCGGAAATCGTGTCATCACCCTTCTCGCCGTCAAGCAGATCGTCGCCCGAACCACCAAGCACAATGTCATCACCACCGCTTGAATCGATCTGAACGCTTTGCGTGGCGGTGCTGGCATCAAAGACATCATCGCCGCTCGAGCCTGAGAGTCTCTCAAAGTTCGTAAAATCACCGGATGCACCATTGTCGTTGGTATAGGTGCCGGTGCCTGCCTCGGAAATCGTGACATCCCAACCGTCATACTCGTCGAAATCGAGCCGATCGAACCCCGCGCCGCCATCAAGGCTGTCATGCCCGGTATTGTCGATAATCTGGACGTGGTCGGCCCCGTCGCCAAGATCTATTGTATCTTGGCCGTCGCTGACATCGACCAGATCGTCACCGCTACCAGCGTCGACCGTATCATCACCTGCGCCGCCGAGTATGCGATCATCGCCACTTTCGCCGAAGAGCTGGTCGTCGCCTGCGCCACCCTCAATATGGTCATCGCCGAATTGGCCATAAATGGTGTCGTTGCCGTCGCCCCCGTAAAGGTTGTCATCAAGACCATCTGCGCCAAAGTTGACGGTTTGATCACCACCTTCAATGAGACGGACGACGATACCATTGTCGTCTTTCAGGACCCAATTGTGATCCTCGAACGAGCTGTATGACGCTGTCTCCCCCGGGGCGAGGGTGTCGAAGTAGACCGTCGCGCCATTACCGTCGATCCAGTAGACGTGGATCGGCCCATCTGCAGAGTTCGTGACCGTAAGGGTGCTGGCATTGCCGTTGCTGGTAGAGGCGTAGTCACTGGGGCGATACATGATCGCATCGCCCCAAATCTGGTCGTTACCCGTGCCTCCTTCGATATGGTCATTGCCTTCCGCGCCGCCCAGCGTGTCATCGCCGCTGCCACCATAGATGGTGTCATCGCCCATCCCGCCATCGACCCAATCGTTGCCCCCGCCTGCATAGATCGTGTCATCATCGCCGTCAGAGCCATCGACCTCGTCCCCGTCGACGTCCTGAGAATTTAGATGTGGTCCGATTGTATCGGAGCCTGACGTACCATCGACCACACCGTTGCCACCGTTATAGTTGGTGCTTGAAACGGTGCCGGGCTCATTCGGAGGGAAACCGGTGTCATCGTCCGGCACGAAATAGTAGTCGCCATCGACGAAGTAAAAGACGCCCGAAACCTCCCCCAGCGTATTGGGGTAGTTAACTGTTCCAGTCGCGGATTGTGTGTAATTGGCCGGATCAAAGTCCAGCGTCTGCAGGCCGCCAGATACACCATCGCCGTTATCTGCGCCTGTATGGCCTTGATCAGAGTAAAGTCGGTAGCCCGTTCTTTTGGCCATGTCGCGTCCATATCCTAGCTGTGGCGCAGCGGGTGCGGCCGCTTTGCCTTGGACGGGACACTGTCCTTTGCCTGTTCAAAACCGGTTAATTGCGGTGCCTTTGCCGAGGCTTAAATCTGCAGAATTTGAGCTAAATTGGCGCCTTATTCACGCAACTCGGTCTCCAGAAAGGCCTCAAACGCATCGAGGTTCACCGCCTCGAACTGGCCAAACCCTTGCATCCAGATCGAGGCATCACGCAGCGCGTCAGGCTCCAGCTTGCACCACTTCACGCGACCGCGCTTTTCCTGGCTGATCAGCCCGGCCTTGGTCAGGATCACCAGATGTTTCGAGATTGCGGCGAGCGACATCTCGAACGGCTCGGCCACATCCGTGACGGCCATGTCGTCCTCCAGCAGCATCGCGAGGATCGCGCGGCGGGTGGGGTCGGCCAATGCCGCGAAAACGGTGTCGAGAGGCGGGGTCATGGCGTACCCTACCGTGCTCAGCCGCGGCGCGCCAGATAGCCTGCGATAGCATCAAGAGCGGCGCGCACGGGTGGCTCATTACGCCCCTCATGGTGTGAAACCAACCATTGCTCGCTACGCAACGCCTCAATCGGGTCGCCCAAACGCACGAGGCCGGTCATCCGCTCCCCCATGAACATCGGCAGGACGACACGTCCAATCCCCGCCTTGGCCAAGGCACAAGCCAAGTTCGGGCTGTTGGCCTTCGTGACGATATCTGCGCCGTGATGCTCTTGCACCCAGCGGATCGAGGGTGTGAGCGGGGTATCCCAAGAGGGGCCGATCCATCCCTCGACCGTGTCATCCGCTGCATAAACGCCATAGTCGACATGGCCGATCTGCTGCCGGGCGACCCAAGGCTGATCGGGGCGCGCATTGCGGATGCCGATATCGACCTCGCGCCGCGCGATATCGAGGTTCAGATCGCAATACATGAACTCCGGCAGCCAGATCGCATCGGGCGTCCAGAACTCCGACAATCGCTGGGCCAGATCGAGCGCGGTCCAGGTGCCCGCCGAAATCCGCACACAGGTCGGCCCTTGCCCGGCATCGCGCCATTGGCCGATCTGACGGGCGGCGTCCTCCATCTGCGCGGTGCGTTTGAGAAGATCGCGCCCCTCCGAGGTCAGCGCATACCCTTCCGCCCCATGCAGAAACAGCCTTCGCCCGAGGCTCGCCTCAAACGCCTTCATCCGGCGGCTGAGCGTGGCTGCGCTCACGCCTGTTTCCTCGGCTGCCCGGTTCAGGCTTCCGGTGCGGGCCACGGCAGAGAAATAGGCAAGATCACTCCAGTCAGGGGCTTTCATTTTTGCAACTCCACCTTTGGTTTCTGGGGCTGAGCAGGGACTGGGCAAGCCTCTATCTTCGGCGCTGTCCTACCCGAAAAGGAGCCTCCAGATGTCCCCGTTACTCCTGCCTCTGACTATCCCGGATCAGTCCGCCACGGAATACCGCAAAGAGCTTGAGGCCTTTGCGCAGATGAAAGCGGACTTGCAGCCGCGCAAGCGCCGCACGCGCTGGTGGCTCATTAAACCTCGGATTCAGGCCCCTTTCGCCTGGTGCGCGCTTCTTCGGTGACGCGCGTGGTTTGACGGCCTATGGTGCGCCTATGGAACGTGCCACGGCCAAAGCATCCGAGCAGACGCTCCGCGGGCATTGCCTTTGCGGGGCGTCGTCTTTTGAGCTGACCGGTCCGCATAATTGGGTCGGGCATTGTCATTGTGAAAGCTGCCGTCGTGCCTCTGCGTCGCCAATCACAACATGGATCGGGCATCAGAACGGCCGCTGGCGTTGGACGGGACAAGCCCCCCAGACTTATGAAAGCTCTCCCGGTCAGACACGGGGGTTTTGCGGAACCTGCGGATCGCAGCTGTTCTACTTTTCGACCAAATACCCCGACGAGACGCATTTCTACGCCGCCCTTCTGGAGCAGCCCGAGGATATCACGCCAACCCAGCAATTCCACGCGGACGAGGCGCTGGGCTGGGTGCATGATGCGCTGAACCTACCGAAAGCCTAAGTCAACGATCAACCATCTGGTTGAATATGGTAGGGCTCGATGCAAGATAACTTTATTTAATATTTACAGTAGCTTAGATATTATTGACTCTCTGTCGGCCCAAACCTAGTTTGCGCCCAACATCAGCGTGAGGTTTCACCCGTGTCGCACGATCCTGACAAAGAGCGTCTCAAGGCTCTTGAAGAACGGATCAGCGGGGTCAAAAAATCCCTCGAACCGGCTCCTCGCGCTGACGAGCATTATTCGACGGCCCAGACGGCATGGCGGATGGTGATCGAACTGGTCGCAGGCTTGGTGATCGGTTTTGGCATTGGGTATGGGCTGGACAGCCTGTTCGGGACACTCCCGATATTCCTGGTGATCTTTATATTGCTGGGCCTTGCGGCGGGCGTAAAAACGATGATGCGAACCGCGCAGGAGCTTCAGGAGGAAGCAGAGGCCAAGGCGGCCAAAGAACAGAAAGCCCGCGAGGGCGACGAGAAGAAGGACTGACCGACGTGGCAGACGAAGCAAAAGGCGGCATCGAAATTCACCCGATGGATCAGTTCATCGTCAAGCCGCTGTTCGGCGACGGCGCAATCAACTGGTACACGCCTACGAATGTGACGCTTTGGCTGTTCTTTGCTGTTGTCGCCGTGACCCTTCTGATGGTTGTCGGCACACGCGGTCGCGCGATCGTCCCGTCTCGCAGCCAGTCCGTGGGCGAGATGGCCTACGGGTTTGTCTACAAGATGGTCGAGGACGTCGCAGGCAAGGAAGGCCTGAAGTATTTCCCGTACATCTTCACGCTCTTCATGTATATCTTGCTGGCCAATTTCCTTGGCTTGATCCCGATGAGCTTCACCACAACCTCGCACATCGCCGTCACGGCTGTGCTCGCAGGCGCTGTGTTTATCACCGTGACCGTGCTGGGCTTCGTCAAAAACGGCGCTGGCTTCCTGTCACTCTTCTGGGTGTCCAGCGCGCCTTTGGTGCTGCGTCCGATCCTGGCCATCATCGAACTGATTTCTTACTTCGTGCGCCCAGTCAGCCACTCCATTCGTTTGGCAGGCAACGTCATGGCAGGCCATGCGGTTTTGAAAGTGTTCGCAGGCTTTGCCGCCTCGCTTGGCGTTTTCTCGTTCATTCCGATCTTTGGCATCGTCGCGATCTACGCGCTTGAGGTGCTCGTCTCGGCCATTCAGGCCTACGTCTTTACCATCCTGACCTGCGTCTATCTGAAAGACGCGCTGCACCCGCATCACTAAGGTCCAGGATTTCCGAAACAACCAAAGTTCCAACCAAATTCCATCGTAAGGAGAATACCAATGGAAGGCGATATCGCACAAATGGGTCAATTCATCGGCGCAGGCCTGGCAGCCATCGGTTCGGGTGCCGCTGCTATCGGTGTGGGCCACGTGGCTGGCAACTTCCTGGCGGGCGCACTGCGCAATCCGTCGGCTGCTGCTGGTCAGACCGCAACGCTCTTCATCGGCATCGCATTCGCAGAAGCACTGGGCATCTTTGCATTCCTCGTCGCTCTGCTGCTGATGTTCGCCGTATAATCCGACAGACGATCCTTACGCCTGAGCGGGGCTTTCAAAGCCCCGTTCAGTGACCAAAAAGGTTCCTGGAGGACGATATGGCAACTGAGACAACTGGCGGAACCGAGGCGGCGGGCATGCCGCAGCTGGAGTTCTCAACCTTCCCGAACCAGATCTTCTGGTTGGTGATCGCGCTTATTGCGATCTATTTCATTCTGTCGCGCATTGCGATGCCGCGTATCGCGGCCGTTCTGGCAGAACGTCAGGGAACCATCACGAACGATCTTGCGGCTGCCGAAGAGCTGAAGCTGAAAGCCGTGGAAGCGGAAAAGGCCTACGAAAAAGCCCTTGCCGATGCACGTGCAGAGGCCAATCAGATCGTGGCAGAAGCAAAAGCAGAGATTCAGGCTGATCTGGACGTCGAACTTCAGAAAGCTGATGCGGAGATCGCAGCCAAGACCGCTGAGTCTGAAAAGGCAATCGCGGCCATCCGCGAAAGCGCATCTGAAAGCGTCAAAGAAGTTGCCAAGGACACGGCCAAGGAATTGGTGTCTGTGCTGGGCGGCAAAGCGGATGCAAAGTCAGTCACAGCAGCGGTCAATGCCCGGATGAAGGGATAAGATGATGAAAACCTATCTGACCCTTCCTCTGATCCTTGTTGCGAGCCCTGCGCTTGCAGCCGGTGACAAACCGTTCTTCTCGCTGGCAAACACTGACTTTGTCGTGGCAATCGGTTTCGTCTGCTTTATCGCGCTGCTGACCTATCTCAAGGTCCCTGGCATGATTGGCGGGATGCTCGACAAGCGTGCCGAAGGCATTCAGTCGGATCTGAACGAAGCCAAAGCGCTGCGTGAAGAGGCCCAGACGCTGCTGGCCTCGTATGAGCGCAAGCAGAAAGAAGTGCAGGAACAGGCAGACCGCATCGTCGCCCATGCTCGCACGGAAGCCCAAGAGGCGGCAGAGCAAGCAAAGGTGGACATCAAAAACTCCATCGCGCGCCGTCTCGCAGCCGCTGAGGAGCAGATCGCAAGTGCCGAAGCTGGTGCTGTCCGCGAAGTGCGCGACACAGCCATCTCGGTTGCGATTGGTGCCGCGAAAGACGTTATTGCCAAGCAGATGACCGCTGCAGATCAGAACAAGCTGATCGACGAAGCGATCAAGGAAGCTGGGGCCAAGCTGCACTAAGCGGGCCGCAACACCGATTTCAAAAGCTCCGGTCCGATAGGATCGGGGCTTTTTCTATTCCGGGCGCCCGGAAAAGGCTTCAGGCATGCTAGCGGGCTTGCTCGTGCTCATAGCGTTGCTGGGCGATGCTCTCATTCGCCTCGGACTTCTTCTGGTCCTTCAGGTCCACTTCGACATAGGTCAGATGCATCTCAATCGCCGCGCGGGCGGCGGCGCCATCGCGCGCTTGCAGCGCATCATTGATCGCCCTGTGGTGGTCCAGCAGCAGATCGCGCGTTGTGCGCTGTTTGAACATAACCGTTCTATTGTAGAACACGCCTTCGCGCAGCAATTCAAACATCGAGCGCATCATATGCAGCATGATGACGTTGTGACTGGCTTCGATGATCGACATGTGAAAATCGGCATCAAGTGCAGCCTCTTCCGCCGGATTACGCTTGGTATGGGCCGCTTCCATCTTGCGGAAAATCGTATCGATAACCTTGAGGTCGGTTTCGGAGCCCAGCCGGCAGGCGCGCTCTGCCGCGAGCCCCTCAAGATCGCGACGAAAACTGATATAATCAAAAACGGCTTCGTCATGGGCCGCGAAAAGCCGCACAAGTCCTTCCGAGAAGGCTGATCCCAGAACATCTGCCACAAAGATGCCCGCGCCGGCGCGCGAGGCCAGCAGGCCCTTATCCTGCAGCTCTGCAATCGCTTCGCGCAGGGACGGGCGGGAAACACCCAGCTTTTCGGCCAGCTCGCGTTCCGACGGCAGCCGCTCCCCGGGGCGGAGGATGCCTTGCAGGATCAGTTTTTCAATCTGACGGACAACGGCGGAAGACAAACGCTCTGCCTGAACCGGTTTGAAGGGCATGGGCTACCTCGGATCAATTGGTAAAACGATATGACCAAAACCGGGACATCTCAACAAAAAAGGCCCGCGCAAGAGGCGGGCCTTCTCGTGAATCCATCAGTGCTACGCGTTGGGACGAATAACAATCTCAACCCGCCGGTTCTGCGCGCGGCCCGCCTCGTCCAGATTGCTGGCGACAGGCTGGTCTTCACCGCGCCCAATGGCCCGCAGACGGAAGCCGTCAACGCCCGAGTTGATCAGCACATTGCGTACAGAGCGTGCGCGCCGTTCAGACAGGTTCTGGTTATACCCCGCATCGCCCGTATTGTCGGTGTGACCGATGATATCGACGGTGCTGTTGGGGTAGTTGTTCAGGTTCGTCGCCAGAGCCCGAAGATCGCTTTGCAGGTCAGAGCGCAGCGTATCGCTATCGACGGCGAACAAAATGTCCTGCGGCATCGTTACGATCAGCTCATTGCCCGTGTTCACGATCTGCACGTCATTGCCGACTTGCTGGCGCAGTTCGGCGGCTTGTTTGTCCAACTGGTTGCCAATAATCGCGCCACCGCCCGCACCGATTGCAGCCCCGATCACAGCACCCCGGCGACGCTCTTCTGCATCATCGCCCGCCAGAACACCCGCAGCCGCTCCAGCAAGACCCCCGATCAAAGCGCCTTGCTTTGTCCGCTGGTTCGGATCGCCATTTGGCGGGCTGACACGGTCAAATCGGTCTGCCGTGGTTTCGCACCCCGCCAGCGCAACGGCCGACACTGCCATAACGGCAAAAATCTTGAACTTGGTCATTAGAAAGCCTCTTTTACTGCTCATGCGAATTTCTCGCTTATGAGCAGTCTATACACCGGCGCAGCCTGCAAGGGAAAAGGTTTTCAGGGGGAAAACAGGCGAGCTTTTGCCCATCACGTTTCCGCGCGCGCCGCTTCAAATGCCAGCATTGCACGCTTAACGGGAAGCCCCCAGTGATACCCGCCAAGCCCGCCCGACTTGCGCAAAGCCCGGTGACACGGGATCAACCACGAGATCGGATTGCGTCCAACAGCCGTACCGACCGCACGCACGGCTTTGGGGTTTCCGATCGCCTCTGCAATGTCCGAATAGGTGGTGACCGTGCCTGACGGAATGCGCAGCAACGCCTCCCAGACCTTGATCTGGAACGGGGCACCAATCAGATGCAGCTGCGCTTCACCCCCGCCAAAGGCCGCGTCGACAGTCGGCTTCAGTGCCGTCGGATCCTCGATGTAGCGGGCCATGGGCCAGCGTGATTTCAGATCGGCCATCGTCGGCTCTGCCCCGGTCTCTGCTGCGAAGCCGATCCCGCAGAGCCCTTTTTCCGTGCCCATCACCAGCACCGGCCCGAATGGGCTTTCAAACCACCCCCACAGGATCGTCAGCCCAGCGCCGCCCTTGGCATAGTCACCCGGCGTCATCGCCTCCCAATGGACGAAAAGATCATGCAATCGGCTGGAGCCCGATAGGCCCACCGACTGCGCGGTCTCAAGTGTGGTGTGCTGGTCGCGCAGAAGGCTCTTGGCATGATCGAGCGTCAGATACTGCTGGTAGCGCTTGGGCGAGACGCCCACCCACTGGCTGAACAGCCGCTGAAAATGGGTTGGGCTCATCTGCATTTCGCGCGCGAGAGCTTCAAGGCTAAGGGGCGTGTCCGCGGCGTCAATCAGCTCAATCGCGCGACGCATCACGCCGTAATGGTAACGGCTTTCCAAAGGGGTCTGATCGGTCATGGTCGCATCCTCGCTTTGGTATACATTACAGGACGAAGAAGGCCGGGTGCGACCCGTTCCTTGCGGTTTTTAATGCAGGCGGGCATAGGGGCACGATGGCCAAGCAACTTGATTATCACACCATCCGCGCAATCTTCGAGCGCTTCCATGAGATGGAGCCCGAACCCAAAGGCGAATTGGAGCATACCAACGCCTACACGCTTGTCGTCGCCGTGGCGCTTTCTGCGCAAGCGACCGACGTGGGCGTGAACAAAGCCACCCACGCGCTTTTCAAGATCGCCGACACGCCCGAGAAGATGCTGGCGCTTGGGGAAGAAAAGCTGATCGAACATATCAAGACAATCGGCCTTTATCGCAACAAGGCCAAGAACGTTATGAAGTTGAGCCGCATTCTGCATGAAGACTACGGCGGCGTTGTGCCCAACTCTCGTGCCGCGCTGCAAAGCCTGCCCGGGGTCGGACGCAAAACCGCGAATGTGGTGCTTAATATGTGGTGGCATCAGCCGACCCAGGCAGTCGACACGCATATCTTCCGCGTCGGCAACCGTACCGGTATTGCGCCCGGCAAAGATGTCGATGCTGTAGAGCGTGCCATCGAAGACAACATTCCGGCTGATTTTCAGCAACACGCGCATCACTGGTTGATCCTGCACGGTCGCTATGTATGCAAGGCGCGCAAACCGGTGTGCAGCAATTGCATCATCGAAGAATTCTGTCAGTTCGAGGAGAAGACTGCGTGAGTAAAACGTATCAGGTTGTCGGTATCGGCAACGCCATCGTGGATGTGCTGACCCAATCCAGCGATGATTTCCTCGACCATATGGGTATCGAAAAAGGCATCATGCAACTGGTCGAACGCGAGCGCGCCGAACTGCTTTACGGCGCAATGGAAGGCCGCGTTCAGGCACCTGGCGGGTCGGTTGCAAATACGCTGGCCGGCTTGGGCAATCTGGGCCTTAAGACGGGATTTATCGGCCGCGTGCATGACGACGCCCTCGGGCGCTTTTACGCCTCCGCCATGGAAGACGGTGGTACCGCGTTTGTAAACGCGCCTGTGCCAGGTGGCGAGCTACCAACCTCCCGCTCGATGATCTTCGTGTCGCCGGATGGGGAGCGTTCGATGAACACCTATTTGGGTATCTCCGCAGAATTGGGCCCGGAAGATGTGTCGGACGAGGTGGCCGGGCAGGCCGAGATCGTCTTTCTTGAAGGGTATCTTTTCGACAAGGACAAGGGCAAAGAGGCGTTCATTCGTACCGCAAAGTCCTGCCGTGCGGCGGGCGGAAAAGCGGGCATCGCGATCTCCGATCCATTCTGCGTCGAACGCCACCGCGCAGACTTCCTGACGCTGATCGGCGAGGAACTGGACTACGTGATCGGCAACGAAGAGGAAGTCAAATCGCTTTTTGAGACCGACGATCTGGATTTGGCCATGAGCAAGCTGGCGGCCCTGTGCCCGCTGGCCGTCTGCACCCGCTCCGGTGACGGGGTCAGCGTTCTTGAGGGGTCAACACGTGTTGATGTGCCGGTTGAGAAGGTCGTGCCGGTGGACGCCACCGGCGCAGGGGACCAATTCGCCGCCGGGTTCCTGTTTGGCCTCGCAACAGGCAGAGATCTTGAGACATGCGGCCAGATGGGCTGCGCTGCTGCGGGCGAAGTTATCAGCCATATGGGCGCGCGCCCTGAGACTGACCTAAAAGCGCTCTTTGCCGAGAAGGGATTGCTTTGAAGAGCGGTTTCCGATCCTGACGGATCGGACCGGCCGGGGGTTTCACCCCCGGACCCCCAAGGTATTTTTTTGACAAAAGAAGGCAGCTTAACCAGTCGTTAAGGTTAATGCAGCTAGGAGAGATGTGCGGTACAGGCTGAGGAGCCGATGACCGTGACAGAAGAAGGCGCCTTGTTTTCGGTAAGCGTCAGGACTGCTCTGATCGGCTGAAAACAAGGCCCGACTGGCTTTCTTTTGTCTTCAAATACCTAATTCCGAATAGGGGCTTCCCGCACCTACTCCCCCAGTTTCGCATGCACCTCTGCAAGGTCGATTTCACCGATCGGCATTTTGTTCGACGGATCCTCAAAATCGTATTTGAAGAGCTCGAAATCCTTTTTGTAAATCTCGTAGATCAGATGCATCGACAGATCGTCGAAATAATCCTCTACCGGATGCGCGCGTTTCGGGCCATGCCCTTCGCTTTCGTTGAACCGTGGGATGCCTTTCAACTTCACCGTATTGGGCGCCTCAATCGCATCAAGAACATCTTGCATCCCGGCGTTAAATTGCTCGGTCCAGAAAATCTTGTCGTAGCGTCCGCCATTCACAATGAACGTCGAGATATGGCCCGACATGGCCGACCAGTGAATGTCCGGCTCCATCGGGCGGCGCCACCGGATCGTGTCGCGCGCAAAGAGCAGGAAGCGGCGGAAGCTCTTGATCTGGTCAAACTCAAAGCCCGTTTCCGGATCGCCCACTTCGATCCCGTATTTCTGGATCAGAAGTGGCACGAGGTTGCCACGGTAGCGTTTCCCGTTGCGCTGTATTCCGCAAATCTTGTCGAAAAACGACGACAGGATGCGCGTGTAAGGGTTACGCACACAGGTAAAAGCGTAAGACCGATGCGCTTTCACATTCTCAGTGATCAGCGGCTGGCTGCTTTCCAGCGCCCATTTATGCAGACCGCCTGTCGCGTCATGAATGTCGCCGTCAAAAAATTCACCATGGTCCGAGTAGAACATGATCTGGCCGATGGTCGAGCAGGCGCATTTCGGAACAACCCGATACACGACGCTTTCACTCTCGGTCATCCAAGTGCCGGGAAACCCCATGAATCTGCCTCCAAATTGCAGCCTTTACCGAACGTCTCACGGCCACTTGCGCATAAAAAAGCAAACAAACTCTGTTTATTCAATGTCTGTTCACGTTATCTGGTGTAAACAATCAACGATTTTAAAGGGTTTCGTTGTTTAAATGGCAAAAATCGCCTTCATCTTGCTGTGCCATAAAGATCCGGAAGCCATTATCAAGCAGGCCGAACGGCTGACGGCTGTCGGCGACTATATGGCGATCCATTTCGATGCACGGGCTAAGCCCGCGCATTACCGGATGATCCGCGCAGCCCTCGACGACAACCCAAACGTCGCTTTCGCCAAGAAACGGATCAAATGCGGCTGGGGGGAATGGTCGCTCGTGCAAGCCACGCTCCATGCCGTCGAGGCGGCGGAGGAAGCGTTTCCGCGCGCCACGCATTTTTACATGCTGTCAGGCGATTGCATGGCGATCAAATCCGCCGAATACGCGCATGAATTTCTGGACAGCAACGATGTCGATTACATCGAAAGTTTCGACTATTTCGAAAGCGACTGGATCAAGACCGGCATGAAGGAAGAGCGGTTGATTTACCGCCATTTCTTCAACGAGAGGACGCAAAAGCGGCGCTTCTATACCGCGTTCAACCTACAGCGCCGCTTTGGTCTGACCCGAGACATCCCAGCCGACATTCAGGTCATGATCGGCAGCCAATGGTGGTGCCTGCGGCGGCGCACAATCGAATGGATCCTCGATTTCACACGCCAGCGCAAAGACGTGATGAAGTTCTTTCGCACCACCTGGATTCCTGATGAGACGTTCTTTCAGACCCTCGTGCGCCATCTGGTGCCAGAGCATGAGATCAAGTCGCGCACTTTGACCTTCCTGATGTTTTCGGATTACGGGATGCCAGTGACATTCTATAATGATCACTATGACTTGCTGCTGAGTCAGGATTTCCTCTTTGCGCGCAAGATCAGCCCCGAGGCGCGCGAGCTCAAGCGCCGTCTGGGGGAGCTTTATGCCGCGAAAGACGCGGAATTCGATATCTCCAACGAAGGTGCGGGACTCTTCAAGTTCCTCACAGGCCGGGGCCGGATTGGCCGCCGCTTTGCCACCCGCTTCTGGGAGACAGAGGCGTCATTGGGTCGGGAGCGGGAACTTATGATCGTGGCCTGCAAGAAATGGCACGTCGCCAAGCGGCTTCTGGGCCGGATCAAACAGACCACGAATATACCTGCCATCGACTACCTCTTTAACGAAGAGGACACGCCGCTCCCTGATCTGGGCGGCATCCAGTCGACCCTCGGCAAACGCACGCGCCACCGCCGTGCATTGATGCGCATGTTGTTCGATTATTACGACACGAACCGTCTGATTATCTGCCTCGACCCAAGCGCCATCGACCTCATCCAGGATTTCTACTCAGACCGCTCCAAAACGCATCTGCTTGAGATCGAGTGTAACTTCACGGAAGACTACCTGATCGGCCACGCGATGCGCGTCGGCCTCGCCGGGGAGCGGACACCGAAGGAGACGCTTGATCGGTTGCTACCTACGATCCGCTACGATGTCGTCTTCGAAAGCGACCGGATCCGGGATGCCAACCTGCCCAATCACTACCGCATCCACGAACGCGCCTCGCCTGAGCAGAACACGCCTGCCCTGGCCGACTTCCTGTCCGTGCCTGCCGAGACCGCGCGCGAGATCGCCAATACCGACTATCTTTTTGCTGACTGAGGCCGCCAATGCCCTATGCCTACGATCCCGAAAACATCTTCGCTAAAATCCTGCGCGGTGAGATCCCCAACACCACCGTGATCGAGACGGAGCACACGCTCGCTTTCCGCGACCTCTACCCGCAGGCGCCTGAGCATATCCTCGTGATCCCGAAAGGGCCTTATGTCTGCTATGATCACTTCGCGCTCGAGGCCTCCGAGGCTGAGATCGTGGATTACACCCGGACCATCGGCACCATCTGCAAAGAGATGGGTGTGCAACCCGGTGAAGGCGGCGCGGGCTATCGGCTGCTGTCGAATGCTGGGGAGGACGCAATCCAAGAAGTGCCCCATTTACATGTGCATATCGTGGCTGGTCGCAATCTGGGCCGCATGCTGCAGCCTGCGACGTAGCGGATTCGTCAGGCCATTCTTATTAGGGGCTTCGCTCTCGTACACTCCGCGTCCTCCGCCAAAGTTTTCTACCAAGATGAATGCGGCGGACGTGATCCCATCTGGTTCAAGCAGTCGGCGATTAGTCCCACGGCGCCCAGCAATGGCCATATTTGATGGTTAACCAAGTCCCGGACTGAATGGGAGATTCCGTTTTGATTTGGGCAGACTATGTGATTGTGGGGGCGCTCCTGCTTCTGCCATTGTGTTCGGCTACCGAACGATGGTTTGCTCCTGACGAAGGCTGGTTCATCAAGAACAATCGGACCAGAAACCTGCTGGCGTTCGCATTGATTGGATGCGTGCTGATCGGCCTTCGGTTTCAGGACATGCCAGAGCCTTCCGAGGATCAATTCGACGTCGTCAGCCGCTTGATTACCGCCTTCGTCCGTGTGTTCTGATCGACGCCACACACGTTAACCTTAACGCGCGCCCCACCTTCTTTTGTGATGAAATACTCCCGCCGGAGGCGTCAGTTTTTTGCGGTCAGCGCGAGGAACACATCTTCAAGATCAGGGTCTTCCGTTTTCACATCCTTGATCGTGATCCCAGCTTGGTGCGCTGTTGCCAATATTGCCTCTGCGGTGGTCCGTGCGCGGTTATAGGTAAAAGCCAGCGCTCCATTCGCCCGGCGGGTCAGATCAACCCCCTCCGGCAGTTCAAGCGCGTCTGGCGCAGCACCATCCGGCTCGATCACCATGGTCTTGGCATCCAGCCGTCCAAGCAAATTCACCGTGCTATCCTGCGCGATCTTTTCACCGTGATTGATGATTGCGATCTCGTCGCACATCTCCTCGGCTTCCTCCAGATAATGCGTCGTCAGGATGATCGTCATGCCCGCCTCATTCATCTTGCGGACATTGGCCCAAAGCATGTTGCGCAGCTCGATATCGACGCCAGCTGTCGGCTCATCCAGCACCAGAATATGCGGCATGTGCACCATCGCTTTGCCCAGCAGCAAACGCCGCCGCATCCCGCCCGACAAAGACCGCGCATAAGCATCGGCCTTGTCGCTCAGACCAATCGTTTCCAGAATCGCATCTGTGCGGCGCTGACCCTTGGGCACACCGTAAAGACCGGCCTGAACTTCCAGTGCCTCTCGCGGTGAAAAGAACGGGTCCAGATGCAGCTCTTGCGGCATCACCCCGATAGAGGCCCGCGATTGACGCGGGTTCACATCCTGATCGAACCCCCAGATTTTCACCTCACCCGCCGACTTGATCACAAGCCCGGCAAGGATATTGATCAGCGTGGATTTCCCCGCACCGTTTGGCCCCAACAGCCCGAAAATCGAGCCTGCGGGGATGCGCAGATCAATGCCTTTCAGCGCTTCTTTGGCCTCTTGCCCTTTCTGCGCGGCATAGGTTTTTTTCAGCCCCGTGATGTCGATGGCGGGTGCGTTCATAACGATGGGTCTCTCGTCTTGCCGGGGAAAGGGGTTTGCCGTATCTGGACACGCAACTTAGAAGCCCATTCAGCCAACGACAAGCCGTGGAGCGTCGATATGCCAATCACACCGCCGGAAATTCAGATCACCGACCAATGGCGTGTGTCCTGTGACGGGGGTGAAGGGGCGCTGGGCCATCCACGCGTCTGGTATTCCGTTGATCGTGACACCGGCTATGTGGAATGCGGCTATTGCGACAAGCTGATCATCCACGAAGATTTCAAAGACGCCGTTTTCAAGAAATTCGGCCTCAGCGACTAGCCTTGCCCCGCCCCCTTCGCTAGGTCTTGAGGCGACCAATAAAGGGGGCGCGTCCATGGCATTCGGCAAAGGCTGTCATCTTCATCTGATCGACGGATCGGCGTTTATCTTCCGCGCCTATCACGCGCTGCCTCCATTGACGCGCAAATCTGACGGCTTGCCCATCGGCGCGGTCAGCGGCTTTTGCAACATGCTCCAGCGCTATGTTGAGGGCAATTCCGGCCCTGATGCGCCCACCCATGTCGCTGTGATTTTCGACAAGGGCAGCCACACGTTCCGCAACGACCTTTACGATCAATACAAAGCCAACCGCGATGCCATGCCCGAGGATCTGCGCCCGCAAATCCCGCTGACCCGTGCTGCGACCGAAGCCTTCAACATCGCCTGCAAGGAAATGGAGGGGTTTGAGGCCGACGACATCATTGCAACCCTCGCCGTTCAGGCGCGCGAAGCCGGGGGCCGCTGCACGATCATCAGTTCAGACAAAGATCTGATGCAGCTTGTTGGCGGCGGGGTCGAGATGCTTGATGCGATGAAGAACAAACGCATCGACACCGAGGGCGTGGAAGAGAAGTTTGGCGTTGGTCCCGACCGTGTGGTTGATGTGCAGGCCTTGGCCGGTGACAGCGTCGATAACGTCCCCGGTGCGCCCGGCATCGGCATTAAGACCGCCGCGTTGTTGATCAACGAATTTGGTGATCTGGAAAGCCTCTTGGAGCGCGCAGAAGAAATCAAACAGCCCAAGCGCCGCCAGACCCTGATCGACCATGCCGAGCAAATCCGACTGTCCAAACAACTCGTCACGCTGGACGACAAGATGGACCTGCCCTTCACGCTGGATGACCTCGAAGTGCGCGACCCGGAGCCCGAAACCCTCCTCGGGTTCCTCGCTGAGATGGAGTTCCGGACCCTCACCAAGCGCATTTCCGACGCGCTGGATGTGGAGCCGCCCGTCATCGCAGACACCGATCCCGCTGGCGCAAACCCCGGTGATGCGCCGGGGCCCGCGGATGTGCCGTTTGATGCGTCCAAGTATGAATGCGTCCGCGACGCAACTGCCCTGAAAACTTGGATCGACCGGATTTACGAGCGCGGCTACGTCGCCGTCGATACCGAAACCACCAGCCTCAACGAAATGCGCGCCGATCTGGTCGGCATCTCGCTCTGTGTCGAAGCCGGAGAGGCCTGCTACATCCCGCTCGCCCACAAGGATGGCAGCGCTGATGATCTTTTCGGCTCCGACGCGCTTGCCGAAGGCCAGATGAAAGCGGCCGAGGCGCTCGAACTGCTCAAGCCGATGCTGGAGGACCCGTCGGTCCTCAAGATCGGTCAGAACATGAAATACGACGCCAAGATCTTTGCCAATGAAGGTATCTTTGTCGCCCCCATCGACGACACGATGCTCATGTCCTATGCGCTGAACGCGGGTCTGCATAACCACTCGATGGACGGCCTATCCGAGCGCTATCTCAGCCACTCCCCCATTCCGATCAAGCCTCTTCTGGGCATCGGCAAATCCGCGATCACCTTTGACAAAGTCAAGATCGACGAAGCGGTTCCTTATGCGGCTGAGGACGCTGACATCACCCTGCGCCTCTGGCAAAGTTTCAAGCCGCAGCTGCACCAGAAACAGGTCACTGTCGTCTACGAGACGCTGGAACGCCCCATGGTCTCCGTGCTGGCGCAGATGGAGCGTACCGGCATCAAGGTCGACCGCGACACGCTCAGCCGCATGTCCAACGCCTTTGCCCAGAAAATGGCTGGGCTTGAGGCCGAAATCCATGAGCTTGCGGGCCAATCCTTCAACGTTGGCTCGCCTGCGCAGCTTGGTGAAATCCTGTTTGATAAGATGGGTTTGGAAGGCGGCAAGAAGGGCAAAACGGGTAAGTATTCCACCGGTGCCGATATCCTCGAAGACCTCGCGACCGAGCATGAATTGCCCGCCCGCGTCCTCGATTGGCGGCAAATGTCGAAGCTGAAATCGACCTACACCGACGCCCTGCAAGACCACATCAACGCCGACACGGGCCGCGTGCACACGTCCTACTCCATCGCGGGCGCGAACACCGGACGCCTCGCCTCCACCGATCCGAACCTGCAGAACATCCCGATCCGGACCGAGGAAGGCCGCCGCATTCGCGAGGCCTTTGTGGCCGACGAAGGCAAGACGCTGGTCGCGCTGGACTATAGCCAGATCGAGCTGCGCATCCTCGCCCATATCGCCGACATTCCCGCGCTGAAACAGGCGTTCTCAGACGGCATCGACATCCACGCCATGACCGCGTCCGAGATGTTCGACGTGCCGCTCGATGAAATGACGCCCGAGGTCCGCCGCCAAGCCAAGGCCATCAATTTCGGTGTGATCTACGGCATCTCCGGCTTCGGCCTTGCCCGCAACCTGCGCATCCCCCGGGCGGAGGCGCAGGCATTCATCGACACCTATTTCGAACGCTTCCCCGGCATCCGCGCCTATATGGACGACACCACGAAATTCGCCAAAGAGCACGGGTATGTGCAGACGCTGTTCGGTCGCAAAATCCACACGCCCGAGATCAACGCCAAGGGCCCCACCGCCGGTTTCGCCAAACGCGCCGCCATCAACGCGCCGATCCAAGGGACCGCCGCTGACGTCATCCGCCGCGCCATGATCCGCATGCCAGCGGCTATCGAAAAGCTGCCTGCGAAGATGCTCCTACAGGTTCACGACGAACTGGTGTTCGAGGTCGAGGACAGCGCCATCGACGACCTGATCGGCACCGCCCGCGAGGTCATGGAAGGCGCCTCCATGCCCGTGGTCAAACTCGACGTCCCGCTGATCGTGGATGCAGGGCAGGGGGCCAACTGGGCCGAGGCGCATTAGGTGCTCATCGCCTTCAACAAACCCATGAACGTGCTCTCCCAGTTCACGGACGAGGGCAAATGGCAGGGCCTCAAACACTGGATCGATGTCCCCAACATCTACGCAGCAGGCCGCCTAGATCGTGACAGCGAAGGGCTGCTGCTCCTCACCGATGACGGCAAGCTGCAGGCGCAGATTTCCTCTCCGAAGTTCAAGACGCAGAAAACATATCTGGCGCAGGTTGAAGGCACCCCGACGGAGGACGCTCTTGAACAGCTCCGCCGGGGTGTCACGCTCAAAGACGGCAAAACCCGTCCTGCAAAGGCCCTCGAAATCTCAGACCCCGACCTTTGGCCCCGCGATCCCCCTGTCCGCGTCCGCAAAACAGTCCCTGACGCGTGGCTGCGCCTCACGATCTCCGAAGGCAAGAACCGCCAGGTCCGGCGCATGACTGCCGCCTTAGGCCTGCCATGCCTCAGACTGGTCCGCTGGCAGATCGGGCCATGGTCGTTGGAAGGTCTCGCCCCCGGCGAATGGCGCGAGGTTGCCGTAGACTAACCCTTAAGGCAGCTCCGCCGACGGAATGATCGGAAAGAAAGCGCCACCAGACCGCACGCCAAACCACTGCGCGCCCTCATGCTCGGCATGCTCGCCTTCCTCCACCAGTCGGTAAAAGCTCTTGCGGTCAATGAGCGCTTCCAGATTGACGCGGATCAGCACATAAGGCGACGGCTCCCCGGTTTCCGCATCCCGGACGACACGGATCGGGTGATCCGGCCCCGCGGTCACCTCATCCTCGACATTTGTCCGAAACACCAACCCGTCACCGACTCGATCAAAGTCAATCGCCACGAAGGGTGCGTCCTCAACGGTGATCCCAAACTTCTCGACCGGGGTCACCAGAAAATAGTCGTCCCCGTCCTTGCGGATGATCGACGAGAATAGCTTCACCAGCCCCGGCCGCCCAATTGGCGTGCCCTGATAGAACCAAGTCCCGTCCCGTTTGATGACCATATCAAGGTCCCCGCAGAAAGGCGGGTTCCACAAGTGCACCGGCGGAGCGCCCTTTTTTGAGGCAGCCTGTGCCGAGGCTGCGAGGCTTTCCGCCGATGGTTTCACGATGTTTTGTCCGCTCATGGATTTTGCCATTTGTGTTACGCGTCATATTTGCTTTCATAGGACATATATCCACCGGGAGAGTTTTGTCATGGTCGACGCCGCCAATCTTGTCGCTGATATCGAGGCTTTGGGCGAAAAGCTGGGGCAGGCGAAGGCCAGCATCACCAATCGTTTTATTGGTCAGGAACGGGTCGTCGACCTAACTTTGGCCGCGCTTTTGTGCGGTGGGCACGGGCTTCTTGTTGGCCTGCCGGGGCTAGGTAAGACCCGCTTGGTGGACACGCTCTCGACGGTGATGGGCCTTGACGGCAACCGTATCCAGTTCACGCCCGATCTGATGCCGGCTGATATTCTGGGCTCAGAGGTGCTGGAAACTGGCGCCGATGGCTCCCGCGCCTTCAAGTTCATCGAAGGCCCGATCTTCTGCCAGCTTCTGATGGCCGATGAGATCAACCGCGCGAGCCCGCGGACACAATCCGCACTTTTGCAAGCCATGCAGGAAAAAGAAGTGACCGTTGCGGGCGAACACCGCGCCTTGGGCACTCCCTTCCACGTGCTCGCCACGCAAAACCCGATTGAGCAGGAAGGTACCTACCCGCTGCCCGAAGCCCAGCTTGACCGTTTCCTTGTCCAGATCGACGTCCACTACCCTGACCGCGATACGGAGCGGGACATTCTGCTCGCCACCACCGGCGTGGAGGAGGCGCAATCGACTGGTGTGTTCACTGCCCAGGAATTGCTCGACGCGCAAACGTTGCTCCGACGGATGCCGGTCGGCGAAGGCGTTGTCGAAATGATCCTCGATCTGGTCCGCGCTTGCCGCCCCGAATATCCGGACTCGCCGCAGGTCATCAAAGACACCGTCAGCTGGGGCCCCGGTCCTCGCGCCGCACAAGCGCTGATGCTGACCGTCCGCGCGCAAGCGCTGCTCGAAGGCCGCTTGGCCCCGTCGCCCGAAGACGTCGTGCGCATGGCGCGCCCCGTTCTTATTCACCGCATGGCACTGAGCTTCTCAGCCCGGGCGCGTGGCGACGATCTTGGCGCGCTCATTGAACAGACAGCCGAAAGCATCACCCGGGTCGAGGCCGCCGCGTGAGCCTTGCTGCTGATCTTCGCGCCCGCGCCGAAGATCAGGCGTCGCCGTTCCCGTCCCTTCTGGTCGGGGCGGAGCATTTGGCCGCAACCGTCATGCTGGGCGATCACGGCCGACGCCGCGCAGGCATGGGCGACGAATTCTGGCAATACCGTCCGATCCACGCCGGTGATGAGGCGCGCTTTGTCGACTGGCGTCGCTCCGCGAAATCCGACAACCAGTTCGTGCGCGAAAAGGAATGGCAGATTGCGCAAAGCATCCTGCTTTGGGTCGATAGCGCCGCCGCGATGGGCTTTTCATCCGACAAGAACCTGTCCACCAAAGGCGAACGCGCCCGGCTGTTGGCGCTGGCCATCACCATTCTGATGCTGCGCGGGGGAGAACGGGTTGGGCTGACCGCCTTTGCAGCACCGCCACGTTCAGGCGAGCCCCAACTGATGCGGCTTGCCAATCTACTGTCCGATGACAGCTCTGATGCCGATTACGGCGAGCCCGAAGCCCGTGGCATGGTACCCAACTCCCGCGCGGTTTTCATCTCGGATTTCATGGGCGACATGACAAAGGTTGAAGCCGCATTAGCCAAGGCTGCCGACCGCGGCGTCAAAGGCGCGCTGCTGCAAGTGCTCGACCCGCAAGAAGAGGCCTTCCCCTTCGATGGCCGCACCGTTTTCGAGTCGATGACCGGCGCCGTCCGCCATGAAACACTGAAAGCGGGCGACCTGCGCAGCCGCTACCTTGACCGCCTTGCCGAACGCAAAGACCGGCTGCAAGCCATCGCGCGAGCGACCGGCTGGCAATTCCAAACACATCACACAGGCGACAGTGCCCAAGCGGCCCTGCTCTGGCTCTACACAGCGATGGAGCGTGTGCACTGATGTTCATGCTCGGCCCCATCGGTTTCGCGTTCCCGCTCTTGCTACTCGGCCTGATCGTCCTACCGATCCTGTGGCTGCTGCTGCGCGCCGTCCCGCCCGCACCGATCAAACGCCGCTTTCCGGGCGTAGCACTGCTCCTTGGACTGGAGGATGCCGAAACCCAAACAGACAAGACGCCTTGGTGGCTGCTGCTCCTGCGCATGCTGGCAGTCGCCGCCGTGATCATCGGCTTCGCTGGCCCCGTCCTGAACCCGCAGGAAGAGCGTGGCGGCTCCGGACCGCTGCTGATCCTCGCCGATGCAAGCTGGGCCGATGCGCCCACATGGTCCGCCAAGCTCGACCGGATTGAAACGGCCCTCTCTGAGGCTACGCGCGCGGGGCGCCCCGTTGCGGTCGCCCTCACAACCGATCTGCCGCCCGGCGATCTTGCCTTCCAAGCGGCGGAAGCGTGGATGCCGCGAGTTCCTGGCCTCACGCCCGCACCCTTTGCGCCTGACATGGCTGCTGTTGCCGATTGGATCAGCGCGCAGCCAGAGCCGTTTGAGACGATCTGGATCTCCGATGGTCTCGCCCATGAAGGCCGCGATGACGTGTTGGCCGCACTTGAAGCGCAAGGCGACGTGCGCGTCTTCCAAAGTCCGCGCGCGGTCTACGGGATGGCGCCTGCGAGCTTCGCCGATGGCGTCCTTGAACTGACAGCGCTGCGCGCCGTGCAAGGGGATACCGCCGACATTACCATCGCTGCGCGCGGACTTGATCCTAACGGTGTAGAGCGCGAGCTGGCCCGCGTTCCCGCCCAATTTGAACCTGATCAAACCCGCACCACCGTTGAGCTTTCCCTACCACCAGAGCTGCGCAATCGGGTCTCGCGGTTCGAGGTTGTCGGTCAACGCTCCGCCGGGGCTGTCAGCCTGACCGATGACAGCCTCAAGCGCCGCGAAGTCGCCCTGATCGCTGGTCGCGAAGACCGCGAAGGGCTCGAACTGCTCTCCCCGCTGCACTACCTCGAACAGGCGCTGGAGCCGACAGCCGACCTGATCGACGGCCCCATGGAAACGCTTCTTCTGGCCAATCCGGACGTGATCGTCCTGGCCGATGTCGCCCGCCTTGCGGGCAGTGAAGAAGCTGATCTGCGCGATTGGGTCGAGAACGGAGGGTTGCTGCTGCGCTTTGCGGGGCCGCGCCTTGCGGCCAGCGATGTCAGCCGGACCGAGGAAGACCCCCTGATGCCCGTGCGCCTGCGGGCGGGGGGCCGCACGGTGGGTGGCGCGATGTCTTGGGGAGAGCCCAAGACCCTCCGCGCGTTTGACGACGACAGCCCGTTCTTTGGCCTGCCGCTGCGGGACGACGTGGTCGTGAACGCGCAAGTGATGGCGCAACCCGACCCGGATTTGCCCCAGCGCGTGATTGCCGCGCTGGATGATGGCACGCCGCTTGTGACGCGCAAGGCGCTTGGCGATGGTCAGGTTGTGCTGTTCCACGTGACGGCAAATGCCGAATGGTCGAGCCTCCCGCTCTCTGGACTCTTCGTGCAAATGCTGGAGCGGCTTGCCGTTTCAACCCGCCCTGCCGCGCCAGACGCCACCGATCTGGAAGGCACGACATGGCTGCCCGAGAAAGTGCTGACCGCTTTTGGCCTTGTCGAAGATGCAGGTGTGTTGCCAGGGATCGACGGTGCTGATCTGGCTGCAGGTGTGCCGAGCGCGGGCGTGTTGCCCGGCCTTTATGCAGGCGCGGACCGCCGTTTGGCGCTCAATGTCATCTCTGCTGAGACCGAGCTTGCAGGCGCTGTCTGGCCCGCCCGGATCACCGTAGAAGGGTTGAGCGTCGCCGAGGAAACCCCGCTGAAAGGTTTGCTCTTGGCCTTGGCGCTGGCCGCATTGGCGATTGATCTGATCGCGTCGCTCGCCTTGTCGGGCCGACTGCGCGGGCCGCGTGCGGCAAGCGCCGCGATGGTGGTGATGTGGGCCGCGGCGCTGGGCCTCGCCGCACCTGTGGCCAACGCGCAAGAGGAACGCTTTGCGACTGAAGCGACGAGCGAGGTCGTGTTGGCCCATGTCATAACAGGCGATCCGCGCCTCGATGACGTAGCCTTGGCCGGCCTGCGCGGGCTGAGCCAGACGCTCTTTCAACGCACATCGATTGAGCCCGCAGAGCCGATTTCCGTTAATCTTGAAACGGATGAACTGTCATTCTTCCCGTTCCTCTACTGGCCCATTGCCGCAGATCAGCCCCTACCCAGTGACGAGGCTTATGCCAAGCTGAATCGCTACCTGCGCACCGGCGGTATGATCTTGTTTGACACCCGCGACGCCGACACCGCCCGCTTTGGCGCCTCCAGCCCCAACGGCCGCAAGCTACAACAGTTGGCTCGCCCCCTCGACGTGCCGCCGCTGGAACCCATCCCCGGAGATCACGTTCTGACACGCACGTTCTACCTGCTGCAGGATTTTCCCGGTCGTCACGCCAGCCGCGATGTCTGGGTAGAGGCTGCACCGCCCGATGCTGAACAGGTCGAGGGGATGCCCTTCCGCAATCTCAATGACGGGGTGACGCCCGTGGTCATCGGTGGCAACGACTGGGCGTCAGCCTGGGCCGTCGATGCACGCGGTAACCGCATGTTCCCCGTGGGCCGCGGCTATGCAGGTGAGCGCCAGCGAGAGATTGCGCTGCGTTTCGGGGTCAATCTGTTGATGCATGTGCTGACCGGGAACTACAAATCCGATCAGGTCCACGTTCCCGCGCTACTGGACCGGTTGGGGCAATGAGGATGGGTTGGATGCCTGCGGCGCGGATATTTGAGAAAAGCGAAGCGATATGAGTGGTCAAGTGATCTTCGACCCGCTCGTTGCGTGGCCCGTGCTCTATGCAGCCGCAACTGTCATGCTGGTGCTTGTGGGCTTTTCGCTGTGGCGTGGGCTCGCCGGGTGGTGGCTGCGGGGGCTCGGTGCTATTGCGTTGCTGGCCGCCATCGCCAACCCGTCTTTGCAGAATGAAGACCGGACGCCGCTCAGCGATATCGTCGTGCTTGTGGTCGATGAAAGCGCCTCGCAAAGCATCTCCGACAGGCCGGATCAGGTGGCCGAGGCCTTGGCAGCGCTGGAGGCTGAGATCGCCGCGCGCCCCAATACAGAACTGCGCATCGTGACATTGACAGACGGGCAGGGCGACGAAGGCACACTTCTGATGAGCGCGGTGTCGGAAGCCATCGCGCAAGAGCCGCAAGCCCGGATTGCCGGGATCATCACCCTGACCGACGGGCAACTGCATGATCTGGAGCGTGCGCCTGATCTGCCTGCCCCGCTCCATGTGTTGCTGACCGGGCGCGAAGATGATTGGGACCGCCGTCTGGTGATCGAGAACGCGCCCGCCTTTGCGATCCTTGGCGAGCCTGTCGCGCTGACCCTGCGGGTCGAGGATCAAGGTGCCGCGCCCGAAGCCGCCACAGCCCAACTCCTGATTTCCGTGGATGGCGAGGAACCACAGCCCTTCACCGTCCCGATTGGCGAGACGCTCGAGCTTCCTGTCACGCTGCCCCATGGCGGCATGAACGTCATTCAGTTCACCGTCCCCGTCGAAGAGGGCGAGCTGACGGATCGCAATAATGCAGCCGTCGTTCAGATCAACGGTGTGCGGGACCGCTTGCGTGTCTTGCTCGTCTCAGGGGAGCCGCATCCCGGTGAGCGCACATGGCGCAACCTGCTGAAATCCGACAGCTCTGTTGATCTTGTGCATTTCACCATTCTACGACCGCCCGAGAAGCAGGACGGCGTCCCGGTGGACGAGCTGTCCCTGATTGCGTTCCCAACGCGCGAGCTATTCCTCGAGAAGATCGACGAATTCGATCTGATCATTTTCGACCGCTACAAGCGCCGTGGCATCCTGCCTGCGATCTATCTGGATAACGTCCGCAACTATGTCGAAGAGGGCGGCGCGGTTCTGATCGCGGCTGGGCCTGATTTTGCCTCTGCCGACAGTCTTTTCCGCTCTCCGTTGGGCGAGATCATTCCGGGCCGTCCTACTGCGCGCGTGATCGAGGAAGGCTTCCTGCCCCGCATCTCGGAGGTCGGCGAGCGCCATCCGGTGACTGAAGGGCTGGATGCGCTTTCGCCCCCGGGTGATGACGGCGCGCCCGGATGGGGCCGTTGGTTCCGCCTGATTGATGTGACCGAGAGCGCCGGCAACACGGTGATGGTCGGCCAAGACGACAAACCGCTTTTGCTGCTTGATCGCGTGGGCGAGGGACGCGTTGCGCTGATGGCGTCTGATCACGCCTGGCTTTGGAGCCGGGGCTATGAGGGCGGCGGCCCGCAACTGGAACTGCTGCGCCGTTTGGCCCATTGGATGATGAAAGAGCCGCAGCTTGAGGAAGAAGCGCTTTGGGCGGAACCTGATGGGCAAAGCATGACCATCGTGCGCCGCACGTTGGAAGACAGTGTGGATGATGTGACCGTCACATTGCCCGATGGCTCCGAGGTGGTAGTGCAGCTGGAACAGACTTCGCCGGGCCGTTGGCAGGCCGAGTTTGATGGGCCAGAAATCGGCCTTTATCGCCTGACCGACGGGTCAGAGGACGCAGTGATTGCCCTTGGCCCCTCCGCCCCCCGCGAGTTTGAGAAGACGATCGCCGACGGCACGGCCCTGACCCCGCTTGTCGAGACGCGGCGCGGTGGTGTGAAAGCGCTGGAAGAGGGTGTGCCGGATCTGCGCAATGTGCGCGACGGGCGCCCTGCCTCTGGTCGCGGCTGGATCGGCCTGACCCCGCGGGAGGCCTATGTGACCGCAGATGTCACCGTTACCTCGCTGCTGCCCGCGTGGCTGTTTCTGCTGATCGCGGCCAGCTTGATGATCGGGGCGTGGTTGCGCGAAGGGCGGCGCTAGGATCTAGCGCAGGTTCAGCCGGTAGGTGTTCTGCGCAGGCCCAGTAACGTTGTCATTGGCGCGGATCAGAACGTGATCAATCCCGGATGGAATTGTGACCCCGGAGAGGCTGCGCGTGAACGGTTGCTCATTCTCATGGGGGTGCAACAGCTTGCGGTAGCCCAGCTCTGTCCCGTCGGGGGCCAGCACAGCCCAGCCATCCGCATAATGATCCCACCCGGTATCACCGTGACGGATCGTGACGCTGATTGTGGCGGTGCTCCCGCTCATGGAAATCGTCGCCGCTTCGACCACAGGGTCGTCGGCGAAGGCAGGGCTCGCAAGGCAAGCAAGAAAGGCAAAAACATACTTCATGGCTGCTATATAAGGACGCGCGCATGCGCTGTCGCGTCACTTCTGTGTGACGGTTTCTGTGTCTTGCATTAAAAGCACACTTCTGGAGCGGGAGGCGAATTCCCGACGCCAGATCACCCCTAGCGTGATTAGCGTCGCCATCATCAGCGCAGGCGCACCGATCAGCCAGGAGGCGGACCCAAGCCCGAAATAGACCGACCGCAATCCACGATTATAGCCCGTGGCCGCAGTGATATTGATCTCGGCCGCTTTGGCGGCGCGGGGATAGGCGACCGGGTCCGTTTCATCATTGGGGACAGCGGCCATGACGACCGAGCAATAGCCAAAAAGCCTGTGCGCCCACACGAATTTTAGAAAGGCATTGGCGATGAAAAGCAGGATCAGCAGGATCTTGACCTCCCACACAACCGCAGGCGCGCGCTCAATGGCGAGGTCTTCCGCAACGCCTAAAAGCCGGTCCGTATTGCCCACCAGCGCCAGTCCGCCACCCATCGCGATCATGCAAGCCGAGGCAAAGAAAGCCGTGCCTTGCCGGAGGTTGCCCAGAATTTGCGCATCAAAAATACGCGGCTGACGCGTCACGAACGCGTGCATCCAGTCGCGGCGATAGTCTTTCATCAGGATTGAGACAGACGGATGGGTATTTGGCGGGTTCTCAATCACCACCCCAATCCCGATCCACGAGACGATCAGAAAACCAACGGCCACGGCGTCAAACAGGGTAAAAAGGGAAAGCACGTCGCCGAGGGTCATGCGCTGACGCTATCGCGGATAGGAATCTCTTGCCAATCCGTGAAATTGGTTATATTTATTTACCAATAGCCCGCCTTTCGCCTTGATCTGGAGGAGATCACAATGGAAATGCCAGCCCCGAATGCCACGATCCTGTCGAAAAAGGCCAAGATCGTAGAGCGTTTGCAATCCGTGCTCCCCAAGGACGCTGTGATTTATGACGAGGCGGAGACGCGTGCCTACGAATGCGATGGGCTCAGCGCTTATCGTTGCCCGCCTTTGGCTGCTGTTCTCCCGGCGTCGACCGAAGAAGTGTCTGCCGTTCTCAAGATCTGTCATGAGGAAGGTGTGCCCGTCGTGCCGCGCGGCTCTGGCACCTCGCTCGCGGGCGGCGCATTGCCGACCGCTGACAGTGTGATCCTTGGCGTCGCACGGCTCAACGATGTGATCGAAACCGATTACGAGAACCGCGTCATCAAGGTGCAGACGGGCCGCACGAATCTCAGCGTCACGGGTGCTGTCGAGGAAGAGGATTTTTTCTACGCCCCCGACCCCTCCAGCCAGTTGGCCTGCGCCATCGCGGGCAATATCGCGATGAATTCCGGGGGCGCGCATTGCCTCAAATACGGCGTGACCACGAACAACCTTCTGGGCGTTACCCTTGTGATGATGGACGGCACCATCACCGAACTTGGCGGCGCGCATATGGACGCGGGTGGGCTCGACCTGCTGGGCCTCATCTGCGGCTCTGAAGGCCAATTGGGTGTCGTGACCGAGGCCACCCTCCGCATCCTGCGTAAACCCGAAGGCGCGCGCCCCGTACTGATGGGCTTTGACGACAACGAAGTCGCTGGTGCCTGCGTGGCCGACATCATCAAGGCGGGCGTCCTGCCCGTCGCTATCGAATTCATGGACCGCCCTTGCATCGAGGCGACAGAGGCGTTCGCGGGGGCAGGCTATCCGATGTGTGAGGCGCTTTTGATCGTCGAAGTCGAAGGCTCTGATGCCGAGATCGACGAACAGCTGGGCCTCATCATGCAGATCGCCCGCAAGCACAACCCCGTTGAACTCCGCGAAAGCAAATCCGCCGAGGAAAGCGCCAAAATCTGGCTGGGCCGCAAATCTGCCTTCGGCGCCATGGGCCAGATCAACGATTATATGTGCCTCGACGGCACGATCCCCGTCTCCTCGCTCCCCTACGTTCTCAAGCGCATCAGCGAGATGAGCAAGGACTACGGCCTCGACGTGGCGAACGTGTTCCACGCGGGCGACGGCAATATGCACCCGCTGATCCTGTTTGATGCCAACAAACCTGGCGATCTGGAGCTTTGTGAAGCACTCGGCGCCGATATCCTGCGCCTTTGCGTCGAAGTAGGTGGCTGCCTTACCGGTGAACACGGCGTCGGTATCGAAAAGCGTGACCTGATGGTCGATCAATTCGCCCCCGCCGATCTGGAAAACCAGATGGCCGTGAAGGACGTCTTCGATCCACAATGGCTGCTTAACCCCGCTAAAGTCTTCCCGCTTGAAGCCTCAGAGGCCCGCCGCGCGATGGCCCTCGCCGCAGAGTAAAGGCACGAAAAATGACCCCCAGAACCGAGACCGAGCTGGCCGAGGCAATCGCCAGCGCAAAAGCCCCTTTGCGTATCATCGGCGGCGGCACCCGCCCCATCGGCATGCCGGTCGCGGGCGAAGTGGTCTCCACATCCGCGCTTTCAGGGGTCGAGCTTTATGAGCCCGGCGCGCTGACGATCGTCGCCAAAGCCGGAACTCCGATTGCCGAAATTGAGACTGCGCTGGACGCCGAAAACCAGCGGCTGGCCTTTGAGCCGATGGATCACCGCGGGTTGCTTGGCACCACCGGAGACCCGACGATTGGCGGTGTTGTCGCCGCCAACGTCAGCGGCCCCCGCCGCATTCAGGCAGGGGCGTGCCGCGACCATATGCTCGGCGTCCGCTTTGTCGATGGCGCGGGGACGATCCTCAAGAACGGGGGGCGTGTGATGAAGAACGTCACGGGCTACGACCTGGTCAAACTGCTCACCGGCAGCTACGGCACCCTCGGCGTCCTGTCCGAAGTCTCGCTCAAAGTGCTGCCCAAGACCGATACGCAGGCGACCCTGATGATCCATGGTCTCGACTACCCCCAGGCGGTCAAGGCGATGTCTGCGGCACTCGGCTCCCCGTATGAGGTTTCTGCCGCCGCCCACATGCCCGATATGGGGCAGGGGGCCATGACCATGCTCCGCATCGAAGGGTTCGAGAAATCTGTGGCCTACCGGACTGACCAACTGAAGGCCGAGCTTGCCGCTTTTGGTGAAATCAGTGTTGAGGCTGATCCCGTAAAATCCGCGAAGATCTGGACCGCTTCCCGCGACGTTGCTGGCTTTCACAAGGTCGAAGGCGATGTCTGGCGTATATCCGTCAAACCTACGGATGGGGCCACACTTGCGACGAAGCTCGGCACAGACAAGCTCTTTATGGATTGGGGCGGCGGCCTGATCTGGGTGGTCCTGCCCAAAGGCACTGACCTGCGCGCCAAGATGAATGGCACACCGGGCCACGCCACCCTGATGCGTGCAGACGAGCCCACGCGCGCCACACTTGGCACCTTTCACCCGGAATTGGCCCCTATCGCAAAGATCAGTGCCGGCCTGCGCGCCAAGTTTGATCCCCGTGGAATTCTCAACCCCGGCCTGATGGCCTGAGGAGCACGACATGCAAACGACCTTCACGCCTGAGCAACTGACCGATCCCGGCATCCAACGCTCAAACGAGATCCTGCGCACCTGTGTGCATTGCGGTTTTTGCACCGCCACATGCCCGACCTATCAGGTGCTGGGCGATGAGCTCGACAGCCCCCGTGGCCGCATCTACCTGATCAAGGATATGCTCGAAAACGAGCGCACGCCGGACGAGAAGACCGTCAAGCATATTGACCGCTGCCTCAGCTGTCTGGCCTGTATGAGCACCTGTCCTTCGGGCGTGCATTACATGCATCTTGTCGATCATGCGCGCGAATACATTGAGCAAAAATACAAGCGCAGTTGGAGCGACCGCGCCCTGCGTTGGATCCTTGCGCAAATCCTGCCCTATCCCACGCGGTTTCGGCTTGCGCTTCTGGGCGCTAAAGCCGGTCGGCCCTTTGCATTCCTGATGCCCGACGCTCGTCTCAAGGCGATGCTTGAGATGGCCCCGAAGACCATCCCGCCCGTCTCTCGGAATGACGATCCGCAGACCTTCACGCCCGAAGCGCCGAAGAAAATGCGCGTCACCTTGATGACCGGCTGCGCGCAAAAGGCGCTGAACACCGACATCAACGACGCCACCATCCGCCTCTTGCGCCGGCTGGGGGCTGAGGTCGTCGTGGCCGAAGGTGCAGGCTGCTGCGGGGCGCTGACACATCACATGGGCAAAACCAAGGAAAGCCACGCAACGGCGGCCAAGAATATCAAAGCCTGGCACAAGGAAATGGAAGGCGAGGGGCTGGATGCCATCGTCATCAACACCTCTGGCTGTGGCACGACCGTGAAGGATTACGGCCATATGTTCCGCAACGAACCGCTCGCCAAGGAAGCCGCCGCCGTCGCGGGCATCGCCAAGGACATCAGCGAAGTGTTGATCGAGCTGCTACCCAAAGGCGCACCTGAGTTTAAATCCGGCGGCACCGAAACTCTGACTGTTGCCTATCATGCGGCCTGCTCGCTCCAGCACGGCCAGCAGATCAAGACCTATCCCAAAGACCTGCTCAAGCGTGCTGGCTTCAAGGTGGTTGAACCCGCCGACAGCCATCTCTGCTGCGGCTCTGCGGGCACTTATAACCTGATGCAGCCCGAGATTTCCAAACAGCTCAAAAAGCGCAAGGTCGACACGCTGGAGGCCAAGAACCCCGACATTATCGCAGCAGGTAATATCGGCTGCATGATGCAGATCGGCGGCGCGACCGAAATCCCGATCATGCACACGGTTGAACTGCTCGACTGGGCCACTGGCGGCCCGCAGCCCCCCGCGATGACCGCCGAAGGGAAACGCGCGCCAGAGGTGCCGATCCTGCGTTAGGCGCGCAGGGCCCTTGGGTGCGTAGACGCAGCCCGAGACGCGCCTTAGTCTGCCTCTATGACCTACACCTACAGGCGAGCAAACCCAGCCGATGCAGAGGCGATTGTTGCCATCATTCGACAGTGGAATGACGAGACACCTTGGGTCGGCCCGCTGGATGACTACGCGGATGTCCTAAGCTGGTGGCGCGCTTGCCTAACTCATGTCCCAACGTCCTGGGTGGCCGAGAAAGACGGCAAAACCGTCGGTTTTTGCGTCCGCGATGACGACAATATCACCGGACTTTATGTGGCGCGTGCGGCCCGCAATCGCGGGGTGGGCAAACACCTTCTTGATCTTGCCAAGCAGGATCGCGATTGGATAACCGTCTGGTCTTATGCGCTCAATGCGAACGCCCGAAATTTCTACCGGCGAGAGGGTTGCATCGAGATTTCCCGAGAGACCGAGGAAGGCTCGGGACTGGTCGATGTCGAGCATCGTTGGACGCGACGCCCATGAACCGACCTTTGGCCAGCGCAATCTGCTGAATTCCTACCCGACGCCCCATTTTTGCCCTAAGGTTGCATTAAGCGTCGAAACAGACGCGTTAGATGCAGGACAGGCAGATCATGCGATCCTTGATTATAGCTGCGGTGTTGGCCGTATGCCCCGTTTTTGCGGCGGCCCAAGATACCGGCCTCAAGCAGATGGAAACCGGCGATGACACCCGCGGGTGGGAGGCTGTGGGCCGATTGAACCTTGGCGCCAATGGCTTTTGCACCGGCGCGCTGATCCGTGATAACGTGGTGCTCACCGCAGCGCATTGCCTTTACGACGAGGCGGGCAATGCCATCGACCCGGCGCAGATCGAATTTCGTCCCGGATGGCGTAACGGCTCTGCTAGCGCTTTCCGCAAGGCCAAGCGCACGCTCGCGCATCCCGACTACAGCTACGAGGCGACGGGCCTCCAAGGCGCACGTGTCAAATATGACCTTGCCCTGATCGAGCTCAGTCAGCCCATCCGCAACACTCAGGTGATCCCCTTTGACCTGGGTCAGAAGCCCCTCAAAGGCGCGGATGTGGGCGTTGTTTCCTACGCCAAGGACCGGGCAGAAGCGCCCTCCATTCAGGAAACCTGCTCCGTCCTCGCACGGCGTTTTGCGACACTGGTGCTGTCTTGCGATGTGGATTTTGGGGCCTCCGGCGCGCCGATTTTCAGCTTTGAGGGCGGCACTGCTCGCATCGTTTCGGTCGTGTCCGCCAAGGCGGAAATGCAGGGGCGGAAGGTCTCACTCGGCATGGCAGTCGATGGCCCGATGGACGACCTGATGGCGCGCTTTGATGACGGCGAAGGCACGGTCGCCGGGATCCGCCCGACCGCCACACGCCTCTTGATGTCGGGCGAACGTCGCGACACCGGCGCGAAATTCGTGAGCCCCAAGCAATGATCCGTGCGCTTGTCCTGTCGTTCTGCCTGATTGCGCCCATGGCGCACGCTCAAAACTCCGGCCTGATCCGTTTGACGGACCGCGATGATCTATTTGGCTACGAGGCCGTCGGCCGCCTTGATATGGCGGGCAAAGGCACCTGCACCGGTGCGCTGATCGCCGCCGATCTTGTTCTTACCGCCGCCCATTGTGTGACCCAGCGCGGCACCGGCACGATGGACCCCGCCAAAGTCACCTTCCGCGCGGGCTACCGGGATGGAGACGCCATTGCCGAGGCGAAGGGCACTCGCATCGCGGTGCATGATCGCTACGACCCTGACGCCCCCTCGACGGTTTACAACGCGCTCTACGACATGGCGCTCTTGCAGCTCGACAAGCCCATCCATGTGGGCCTCGCGGATCCGTTTGTGGTCGCCGACCCGACTGTAAACAGCCGCGATATCAGCATTGTCTCTTATGGCCGCGGCCGGAACGAGGCGCTCTCCTGGCAGCGCAAATGCCGGATGCGCGGCAAGTTTGATGGCCTTATTGCGTTCAACTGCGATGTAACCTTCGGCTCCAGCGGCGCGCCGGTGTTCGAGAAGATCGGCCACCGTGTCAAAATCGTCTCGCTAGTCTCGCGCGGCGGTCTGGACGAGAACGGCGATGTGCTGGCGTTCGGCATGGAACTACCCCGCGCCGTGTCCGAGATGAAACAGCAACTCCGCAGCGGGCGCGGCGTGACAGAGGCCGCATCGGCCCAACCCACCCGCGTTATGCCCCGTCGCTTGGGCCTGCCCCAATCCGATGCCGGATCCAGCGCACGTTTCGTCAAACCTTGACCTCTTGAAACGCCTCAAAAGCTTCCCAATATAGCGTGTATCGGATGCCAATCCTGGGTCCGATACTTTGAAAACAAGGCCTGTCCGGATCGGAAGGCCGCAACATAAACGCTTATTTGTCGCTCAATGGAGGATGACCATGCGTAGCTTTGATCTTGCACCCCTGTATCGTGCAACCGTTGGCTTTGACCAAATCGCCGACATGATGGACCGGGTTCTGGCCAATGATGTCAGCAACCAAACCTACCCCCCTTACAACATCGAAAAAACCGCCGACGATGCCTATCGCATCTCGATCGCAGTGGCCGGTTTCACCGAAGATGAACTGTTCGTCGAAGTGAAGGAAAACGCCCTGCATGTCTCTGCCCGTAAAGAGGCCAGCGAGACCGAGCGCACCTACCTGCATCGCGGCATCGCGACCCGCGCGTTCGAGCGTCGGTTCCAGCTGGCCGACCACGTCCGCGTGACCGGTGCGAGCCATGTGGACGGCATGCTCCACATTGAACTGGAGCGCGAAGTGCCCGAGGCCCTCAAGCCCCGCCGCATCGCCATCTCCAGCGGAACGAAGGCGATCGAGAAAGACGTCGTTGACGCGAAATCCGTCAACTAACGCCTGAAGACATGTGTGTGGAAGGCCCCGTGCAGCGATGCGCGGGGCCTTTTTGCTTTGGGAGCTTCGGGTGTTCAAAAGTTGCGCGGGCTGCAAGCCCGGGCCGCGCCCGACCCTCCCCCCGGGAGGGCGCATGGTTGGGTCTCGCACCGATCCGATCTTCTGCGCATGTCAACGCCATGCCCTGATCAACTGATGCAAACGCCCACCCAGGGTCGGGCGCGTCCCTAAGCTCTACTCGCTCAAACTCTGCGCCAGCCGCATCAGGCTCACCGCCTCTGCGCGATATCCGAACGGGTCCTCCCCCTTCGCGCCATTCGCCAAAGCAATCGCCTCCGCATAGCCCCAGTCCAGCAAAGCACTCTCGCCCCGCAGCAATTGCGCAAACCCCGCAATCGCCACCGCGAACTGTGCCTCACCCCCCAGCGAAGACGCCTCCGGCAAAGGCTGCTCAATTAATGCGCTTTCATCCGCGCCCGGCGCCTTGTAGCGCAGCTTGAGAAAGCCGATCTCCGCCTCGGGATCTCCCGCCACAGCATTGCCATAGCGCAGCGGATCGCTCATCACCGCACTCGATCCCACCGGCGTGACCTCGTAGATCGCCGTCACCGTGTGGCCCGCCCCAATCTCGCCCGCATCCACGCGGTCATTGTTGAAGTCCTCGCGTTGCAGCGCGCGCGTTTCATATCCGATCAAGCGATACTCCGTGATGCGCGCCGGGTTGAACTCCACCTGGACCTTTACATCATCGGCAATCGGAAAGAGCGCACCGCTCAACTGATCGACCAGCACCTTCTGCGCCTCGCTCAGCGTGTCGATATAAGCCGCTTGCCCATTCCCGTTCTGCGCCAGCGCTTGCATCGTGGCGTCATCCAGATTGCCGCGCCCAAAGCCTAGAACCGACAGATAGGTGCCACTCTCCCGCTGATCCGCGATGAAGTCCGTCAACGCCTCAGGGTCCGAAAGCCCCACATTGAAATCCCCATCCGTCGCAAGGATCACGCGCGAGACCTCGCCATCGGCGGCCATGCCTTCGGCCACCGCATAAGCCTGCTGCAAGCCGGCCTGACCCGCGGTGCCACCGCCAGCTTCCAAACGATCCAAAGCAGCCAGAATAACCGATCGTTCACCTGCCGCCGTCGGCTCCAGCACCTGCCCGGCACTCCCCGCATAGGTGACAATCGACACCTCATCGTCCGGGCGTAGCTGCGACAGCATCAGCCTGAAGGACTGTTTGAGCAAAGGCAGCTTGTTTGCCGCCTGCATCGAGCCGGACGTGTCGATTAGAAAGACCAGATTCAAAGGCGGACGCTCTGTAATCTCCGCCCCTTGCAGCCCGATATGCACCAGCTGCGTGCCGGTGTTCCATGGCGTCTCGGCCACGGTTACCGTCGGCTGAAACGGTGCATCGCCGTCCGGCGCAGGGTAGGTGTAAGGGAAATAGTTCACCATTTCTTCCACGCGCACAGCGTCGCGCGGCGGCAAAGCGCCGTTCATCAACGAATTGCGCACCACCGCATAAGACGCCGTATCCACATCAATCGAAAACGTCGAAACTGGCTCCTCAGCCGTGATTTTCAGCGGGTTCTCGGCTGCTTCCGGAAAGGCCTCAGTATCCCCCTCGATCATGGGGGGAGGGGCCACAGCATCCCCATCCGGCAAGATAATGGACGGGCGCGGCGCGGGCTGCGGGTAGATCCGCGTTTCGGGCCAGTCATAGCTTTCAGCCTGACTGCTCTGGCTGAGCGATTCTGTTTTTCGCTGAGCGGGTGGCGCATATAGGTTCGACGCACCTGCCATGACATCGTCGATCATCACAGGCTCTGCCGTGCTGACGGAGGGGGCTTCTTCCCGCAGGATCTCCATCGACGAACGATCCTCCGCCGCCATCTCAAGCGGCTCTGAACCGACACTGGCCGGTAAGGTCACGGCCTCCGGCTGCGCGCCAAACTCAAGCAGCTGCGGGTTCAGTGCAACAAACCCGATCGCGATCAATGCGGTCGATGCGACAAGCCCGCCGCGCGTGGTCATGGTGGAAAACATCGCTTTAACTCCTGTCCAAATACGATTGGACTTGGGACGGGCCACCGCGCCCGATCCTTGGAGATCGGCAAAGTTTTTCTTGGCCAAAGCGATATTCGCGGCCTTTGCATCCGCATCCGGTGCGGGCGTTGCCGCTTTCATCGCCTTGCGGAGATCGTCGAGATCATCGGTCATGTCGTCTCCTTCTCTTTCAGGGCGCGCAGGTGCTTCTTGGCCTCCGACACGCGCCAACTCACGGTGCCTTCGGAGATGCCCAGCACTGCGCCTACCTCCGCGTGGTTCATATCGTCCAGCACCAAAGCCAGCGTATCGCGCAGGGCCTCCGGCAAGGATGCCATCGCGGTCTGCAACCAATCCTGCGCGTCCGCGGCCTCTGCATTGGCGGCCACACGGTTCACTTCCCAATCGCCCCAGCCTTGCGCGGCTTTGCGATGGCTGGCTTGCCTGCGCCGCCGGTCATGGGCCGCGTTCACCACGACGCGGTAAAGCCAGGTAGAGAACGCAGCCTCCCCCCGATAGGCGCGTATTTTTGCAGGCAGGGCCGCGCAGATATCCTGCGTCAGATCCTCGGCCTCGGCGTGTTGGCCCGTCAGGCGAAAGGCCAGCCCGAACATCCGGTCGTAATGCCGCTCCAGAAGGGCGGCAAAGGCGGCGGCATCTCCGCCAGCGGCGGCAAGGCCAAGGGATCGGTCATCGGTCGTCATGCGCATCTTGAACGGTTTGACGGCAGCGCTTGCCCAATCCTTGGAAATTTTTTGGATATTTTTGCAAAGGTGAAATCATCGCAACGCTGCTGCGAGAAGATCAATACCGTCTGCGATCTTTGTCTTCGGGATTGACGAATACGCGATGCGGTAAAATCCGCGCGGTGCGTCTTCGCTCGCAAAGAACGGTGCACCTGGTTCGATCAGCACGCCCTTCTGTGCCAGATCGCGCGCCAATTGCCGCGCATCAATCGGATCGCGCGCCCGCATCCAGTAGCTTGAGCCACCATAAACCCCGCGTCCCGCGACGGTCAGCGCATGTTTGTTGAGGGCCGCTTCCATCGTATTGCGCCGCTCGTGATAGGCCAGCCCCATGCGCCGAACCAGCGCATCGTAATGCCCCAGAGACAGGAAATAGGCCGCCGTCCGCTGGATGTGTCCTGGCGGGTGCCGCAGCACCGACGAGCGCAGCGCGCGCACTTCGGCAATAAACGGGGCAGAGCCCACAAGATAGCCCAACCGCAACCCTGGAAAGATGGATTTGGAAAAGCTGCCGACATAAATCACGCGCCCCTCCTTATCGAGCGACTTGAGCGCGGGGGAGGGCGATTTGAGAAACGACATCTCGAACTCGTAATCATCCTCCACAATCAGGAAATCGTCTTTCGAGGCGCGGCGTAGCAGTTCTTGCCTTCGCGCAAGCGGCATCGTCGCCGTGGTCGGGCATTGATGGCTGGGGGTCGTGAAAACGACATCCGTGTCGCTCGGCAGGTTTTCGGGCGGCAGCCCATCCGCATCCACCGGGATCGGTGTCAGATGGCAGCGCGATTGCGTCAAGATTTCGCGCAGCGACGGATAGCAGGGGTCTTCGATCGCTGCCGTCCTGCGCTGGGTCAACAGCACCTGCGCCGTCATCCAAAGCGCGTTCTGTGCGCCGAGCGTGATCAAAACCTCATCGGGATTCGCCAAGATTCCCCGGCGCGGCAGCGTGTGGCGCAGGATAAAATCGATCAGCAACGGATCGTCCTGATCGTAGTAATCCGCCGTCAACGCCTCAAAATCACGCTTGCCCAAGGCTTGCAGCGCACAAAGTCGCCAATTCGCGCGATCAAAAAGCGCCTCATCCGCCTGCCCATAGATGAACGGATACTCATAGCTTCGCCAATCCGCGGGCTTCGTCAGCATCGGCGTCTCGGCATAGCGGTGCCCCAGCGCCCGGCTCCAATCGACGACATCCTCGGGCCGCTCTGTCGGAGTAAACTCTGGCGGAACCGGCGCGTTTTCAGACACATAATACCCCGACCGCCCGCGCGAGCTTAGATAATCGTCCGCCAACAGCTCCGTATAGGCCAGCGTCACCGTGATCCGGCTGACCCCCAGATGCGCCGCCAGTTTGCGCGACGATGGCATCTTTTCGCCGGGCCTGAGTCGCCCTGACAGGATCCCCTGCGCCACCATCTGCTGAATTTGATTTTGGAGCGTTCCTTGAGCATCAGGGTCAAGAAAGAAGCTGTCTGCGGAAATTGGCATCGCGAACTGGCCTTATTTCAGAATATCGACTGGATATAATGAAAAGAGAGCGTCAACGCTAGCAATACATGTCGCGAAGACTCACGGTTGGGAGATGAACCATGGCGCTTGATGCAAAGAATAACTCGCTCGAAGAATTCTGGATTCCGTTCACGGACAACCGTGGCTTCAAGAAAGACCCCCGTTTGGTCGTCAAAGCCAACGGCGTCTACATGCAGGATCACAAGGGCGGAACCGTCATCGACGGCTCATCGGGCCTGTTCTGTTCGCCCGCCGGTCACTGCCACCCCAAGATCATCGAGGCGGTGCACACAGCCCTCCAAGACCTCACCTTTGTGTCGCCCTTCTCGACAAACCACCCTCTGTCATTCGAGCTGGCCGAAGAGGTCTGCCGCCTGACACCTGAAGAAATTAACCACGTTTTCTTCGTGAATTCGGGCTCAGAGGCGATTGATACGGCCCTCAAGATCGTCATGGCTTACCACCACGCCAAAGGCGAGAACCGTCCGCGCTTCATCAGCCGCGAGCGTGCCTATCACGGCGTGAATATCGGCGGCGTCAGCCTGTCGGGCCTCGTCAACAACCGCCGGGCCTTCCCCTGCGTGATGCCCAATATCGTGCATATGCGCCACACCTGGACCGAGGAAGAGCTTTACACCCCCGGCCAGCGCACCACCGGCGCCGACCGCGCCGAGGACCTGCAGCGCGCCATCGACAACTTCGGTGGAGAGACCATCGGCGCTGTGTTCATCGAACCCGTGGCAGGCTCCACCGGCACCCTGCCGCCGCCCCATGGCTACCTGCAGCGCATCCGCGAGATCTGCGATGCCAACAATATCCTTCTGGTTTTTGATGATGTGATCTGCGGCTTCGGTCGCGTGGGCGGCAACTTCTCTGCCGATGCATTCGGCGTCACGCCTGACATCATCACGATGGCCAAAGCGCTCACCAACGGCTCCATCCCGATGGGCGCGGTGGCCGTGCGCGACGACATTTACGAGACCGTGACCGACGCCTCCGCGATGGGCGGGATCGAGCTCTTTCATGGCTACACCTACTCGGGCCACCCAGCCGCATGCGCCGCCGGTCTCGCCAGCCTCGCCATCTACCGTGAGGAGGGCCTCTTTGACCGCGCTAAGGAAATGGCGCCGTACTTTGCCGAAGCCGTGCACTCGCTGGGCGATCACCCAATGGTCAAAGACGTGCGATCCATCGGCATGATGGCGGGTGTCGAAATCCACCAGCACCCCGAACACGGCTCCCTTGGTGTGCGCGCCCAGACAGAGATGTTCTGGAAAGGCCTGCACATCAAGTTCACCGGCAATAACGGCATCGTCGCGCCGATGTTCATCTCCGAGAAATCCCATATCGACGAGATCATCAGCAAGTTCCGCAAAACGCTGGATGACCTGCCGCAGGTCCACTGAAGCCCTTTAACCACGCCCCGGACCTGATCCTTGACCCACGCCCCGGATTTGATCCGGGGCCGCAACCTCACCCCATAATCTCCGGCAGCCGCGCCCACGCGCGGTTCTCTGCCCGGGCATGGGGGCCCGCAAGGCGCACCGCGACGATGCTCAGCGGCACGCTCGGCAAGTCCGGCTGCATCAGATCGCCCGATTTCAAACTCCCTGCCGCGAGGGAGCGCGGGACCCAACCCACGCCAACTCCGGCCTTAGCCAGCTCCAGCACAGATGTGGTCAGAGCCGTCTCCGCGCGTCGTTCAAACGGACGGTCCAGCTTAAGATCCCGCTCTGTCAGCGTCCCAAGATAAGCATCTGCCGGATACGCGATCACCGGCAGCATGCCCCCCATCGGCAGGCGCGGCGCGCAAACGGGGATCAGGCTGTCATGGCCCAGATCCAGCATCTCAAAGAACCCTTCACGCCCCGGCGCACGATCTCGCGCCGTACGATAGGCAATCGTCACATCCGCCTCGCGCGAGATGAGCATCCCGTAGCACGCATCCAGATTGGCAGATCGCAGCCGCACCGTCAGCCCGTCATGGGCGACCAGATCTTGCACGATGCGCGGGGCGAGCGACGTCGCAATCGCATGCTGGCTCGCAATCACGATCCTGTTCTGTGCGGTCGCAGTCTGGCTGCGCAATTCATTGACGAGCCCACGCAAATCCGCGGCCAACGCGCGGATAGTTTCTTCCTGCGCGGCGGTCGCGGGCGTCAGTTGCACCGGCTTGCGGGCTCGGTCAAAAAGCGGCACGCCCACATGTTCTTCGATCATGCGCACGCGGCGCGAGAAGGCGGATTGCGTGAGGTTGCGCCGCTCTGCTGCCTCTGACAGCGAACCGGTGTCCACCACCGCCAGAATGTCTTCCAGCCATTCGAGTCGCATGATTGCTCCTAACTTGCATATCTTGCACTATATGCACGCAAAATATGCATTTGCACCTTCTTCGGCCCTCTGTAACACTCACTTATCGCATAATCCATAAAGGACTCACCCCATGCATCTGGCCCGCTTCCCTCGTAAGCATTTTGCACATCTGCCCACGCCGTTGGAGAAGATGGAGCGGCTCAGCGCCGAGCTGGGCGGACCGGAAATCTGGATCAAACGCGACGACTGCACTGGGCTTTCCACGGGTGGCAACAAGACCCGCAAGCTGGAGTTTCTGATGGCGGATGCCGAAGCGTCCGGCGCGGATATGGTGATGACCCAAGGGGCCACCCAGTCCAACCATGCCCGCCAGACGGCAGCCTTTGCGGCAAAGATGGGCATGAAGTGCCATATCCTGCTGGAGGATCGCACAGGTTCCAACGATCCCAACTACAACGAATCCGGCAACGTCTTTCTCGATGATCTGCACGGCGCGACCCGCGAGAAGCATCCCGGCGGCATCGACATGAACGCCAAGATGGAAGAAGTCGCACATGCGATGCGCAAGGACGGCAAGAAGGTTTACACGATCCCCGGCGGTGGCTCCAACGCCACCGGGGCGCTGGGCTACGTGAACTGTGCGTTTGAGCTGATCGCGCAGGCCAATGACCGCTCCCTCGTCATCGACCATCTGGTCCACGCGACGGGCAGCGCAGGGACCCAAGCGGGCTTGATCACCGGCATCAAGGCGATGAACGCCAACATCCCGCTTCTGGGCTATGGCGTCCGCGCGCCCAAGGACAAGCAGGAAGAAAACGTCTTTAACCTTGCTGTCAAAACCGCCGAAAAGATTGGCGCGGCGGGCGTCGTGAAGCGTGAAGACGTGGTCGCCAACACCGATTATGTCGGCGAAGGCTACGGCATCCCCCGCGCTGACACGATTGAAGCGATCGAGATGTTCGCCCAGCTCGAAGGCATTCTGCTCGACCCGGTCTATTCCGGCAAAGGCGCGGCTGGCCTGATCGACAGCTGCCGCAAGGGCCACTTCAAGAAAGGTGAGCGTATCGTCTTTTTGCACACCGGCGGTGCTGCGGGCCTCTTCGGCTACACATCGGCCTTCGACTTCAAGTGAGCACACCGTGCGTCATAGGCGTTCTAGGTGGCATGGGGCCGGCGGCCACAGTCGACCTGATGGCGCGGGTCATCCGCGCCACGCCTGCCTCTGACGATGCGGGCCATGTTCCGATGATCGTCGCGCAAAACACGCAAGTGCCCTCGCGCATCGCGTCGCTGATCGAAGGGCAGGGGGAGGATCCGCTCCCCGTTCTCATCAAAACCGCGCGAGACCTGCAAGCCGCAGGGGCGGAGGCCCTCGCCATGCCCTGCAACACCGCGCATCACTACGCAGATCAGATCGCAGAGGCCGTCGATATCCCGTTTCTTCATATGATCAACCTCAGCGGCGCAGCCGTTAAGGGCCGTCCCGGCATCCTCGGCTCCCCCGCGCTGCAACGCGTAGGCGTATTCGAAAAAGCAATGCCCGGCGCGCTTTATCCCAGCGATCCGGACGCGCTTTTGGCGGCGATCCGTGATATCAAGGCCAGCGGCCCCACCGCCAAAGCCCGCGCGGCGCTCAAAGCCGCCTCCGAAGACCTCAAAGCCCAAGGTGCTGACACACAGGTCATCGCCTGCACCGAATTCTCGCTGATCGCTGACGAAATCGCAGCGCCCCGCATCGACACGCTTGATATTCTCACCGACGCCATTGTCGCGTTCTCAATCAAAGGCTGACGTTTATGACTGTGACTTATCTGAAAAAGGCCACCTCCACCTCGAAATCCGGCCACGAGGACGTGCGCGACCGGGTGGAGGCGATGCTGAACACCATTGCCGAGGGCGGCGATGACGCAGCGGTCGACTATAACCTCAAGCTCGACGGGTGGGACGGCCAGACATTCGTGACGCCCGAGCAACTGGCCGAAGCCACCGCCAAAGTGCCTGAGCAGCTGAAGAAAGACATCCAGTTCGCCCACGCCAATATCAAGCGGTTTGCCGAGGCGCAGAAAGCCTCCACCGATGATTTCCAGACCGAAGTGCTGCCCGGCCTCATCGCGGGTCAAAAGCAAATCCCGGTCTCTGCCGCGGGCTGCTACGTGCCCGGTGGCCGCTACGCTCATATCGCGAGCGCGATCATGACCGTGACCACTGCCAAAGTCGCGGGCGTCACCCATATCGCCGCCTGTTCCCCGCCCAAGAAGGGCGAAGGCATTCACCCGGCGATCCTCTATGCGATGGACCTTTGCGGCGCTGATCGCATCCTGAATATGGGCGGAGTGCAAGGCGTGGCCGCCATGGCCAATGGCCTCTTCGGTCTGCCCAAAGCCGACATCCTCGTCGGTCCCGGAAATCAATACGTGGCCGAAGCCAAGCGCATCCTCTACGGCCAAGTGGGCATCGACATGTTCGCAGGCCCGACAGATTCGATGGTTATCGCCGACAGCGATGCCGATCCCAAGATCGTCGCCTGGGACCTCGTCGGGCAGGCCGAGCACGGCTATAACTCCCCCGTTTGGCTCGTTACCGACACCCAGGCGCTCGCCGATGCCGTGATGGCGGAAGTGCCCAACGCCATCGCCGATCTGCCTGACCTGAACCGCGACAACGCCACCGCTGCGTGGCGCGACTATGCAGAGGTGATCCTGTGCGAAACCCGCGAGGAGATGGTGCAAATGGCCAACCAATACGCGCCTGAGCATTTGACCGTGCTTTGCCGCGATCTGGATTGGTATCTCGACAACCTGAATGCCTATGGCTCGCTCTTTCTGGGCGAGGAAACGACCGTGGCCTTTGGCGACAAAGCCTCTGGTACCAACCATGTGCTGCCCACCTCTGGTGCCGCGCGCTATACGGGTGGTTTGTCGGTGCACAAGTTCATGAAGACGGTCACATGGCAGCGCTCCACCCGCGAGGCGGCCAAGCCCGTGGCCGAAGCCACCGCCCGCATTTCGCGTCTGGAAGGCATGGAAGGCCACGCCCGCACCGCCGATATCCGGCTGGCCAAATTCTTCCCTGAAGAGCGCTTTGATCTAAGCGCCGAATAAGGCGCGGCACCGCGGTGCTTGCCTAAAGGGCCGATGCGGTCCTACCTTGGGGGGCGACTCATCAAGGGAGGACACGCGATGCCGTCATCTTATCAGGGCCGAACCGAGCAAGACTCGCAGGCCCAGAAAAGCCAATCGCAATCGGCAGCATCCAATCTGCGCGGCAATGCATCGGGTGCCAGCATCGCCACCATTCTGGCGGAAAAGGGGGGCGGTATCGTGCAAATCGCAACGACTGCTGCGCTGCGTGAGGCGATGGACATGATGGGGCAAAACCGCATTGGCTCTGTCCTTGTGGTCGATGATGGCGTTCTTAAAGGCATTCTGTCAGAGCGTGACGTTGTGCGGCACCTGTCCGAACAGGGCGCCACCGGGATGGAAACGTCTGTAGGTGACGTCATGACCGCCGACCCGGTGACCTGCGCGCCTGCTGATCCTCTAATCGCCGTGATGCAGGCGATGACGGACGGCAATTTTCGCCATATGCCCGTGATCGACGACGGCGCGATGGCCGGGTTGATCTCGATCCGGGATGTCGTCAAACATCGCCTCATTGAATTGGAGTATGACGCGCTGCGCATGCGCCAGATGATCGTAGGCTAAACATTCATGTTTGACGGGCTGGTCCTGACACCGCTCACCGCAACAGTCCTTTTCGTCGTCCTCGTCTTTTGCGGGCGGGGGTTTCGGCAAAACTGGAAAGCCCAGGAAGAGGGCTGGGTTCTGCGCGGTTGGCTCTATGCGATCCCGGTGCTTGTGTCCTTCTCGGTTCTGGCCTTTGTGCCATTGCAGTTCGGGTAACGCGCGCTCACACCAGCGTGAGCAGAGTAACTCACATCTGATTATCGACGTTGTGATGTGCGTTTGCGCACAATACACACGATCATCCTGCGCGTTTTCTTACCTAGGGTCATGCGCCATTTGTCTGTCATCGGAAGCGCAAACTTCCAGACACACACAACGCAACATGACTAAAGGAATAAAACCATGACACGTATCGCACTTATCGCAGCCATCGCATTCGGCGCCGCAGCTCCTGCCTTCGCAGCATCGGATCTGGGCGTGACTTCCCCGGCCGAACTGGCCTCCATGAACAACTTCGACGCGACCTTCACGGCGTCGGACGATCTGGGTAAAACCTCCCCCGCAGAGATCGCAGGCATGGGAGATGCGTCGGGCGACGTCATCTCGACCCAAAACCTTGATGCCTTGGCAAAACTGGGCGTGACCTCCCCCGCTGAGATCAGCGCACGCCACTAAGCCCCAGCGCTTAAAACGAAAAGCCCCTCGAAGCGTCTGCTTCGGGGGGCTTTTTCGTGGGCGTAACGCAATGCGTCAGGCGTTTGCTTCGCGCTCCATCTGCTCCACCATCTTGCGCGCGCGCTTGCATTGCAGCCGGTCGCGCAAGGGGCTGTCCGGATCAACGGGCTTTTTGCAGACAAGGCACTTGTCGGCCCCTGCCACCGCATTCAGGCCACCACAGCTGCCCTTGATCGTCTTTCCCATGACAATCGCGCCGATTGCCATGCCGACGACAATCAGAAGCAAAAAGACAAAGGCAAGAATGAAGGTTTCCATGGCGGACTCTTGGCTGACTAGTCGGACGTAGTATCGCCGATCAGCTCTGAAAAGGCACGGCTGGCGGATGTGACAAAAGCGCCGTCTTCGCGGTTGATGAACAAGACTGCCAGCCCTTCCGCCTCTGCAAGTGGCAACCCGACCTCGGCACCCGCTACCAAAAGCGCGGTGGCCCAGCCATCCGCCAGCGTCGCATTCTCGGCCAAAACCGTGACCGATGCGGTGCTATGCGTAACAGGCCGCCCGGTCGTCGGGTCCAGAATATGCGAATACCGCTGACCGTCCGCCTCGAAATAATTGCGGTAATCGCCAGAACTGGCCAGCCCGTAGCCCGACACGGGCACGATCAGCTCGACCACGCGGCCCGCCACATCGGGCCGTTCAATACCGATGGCCCAAGGCTCGTCCTCTGCATTCAAGCCGCGTGTCACCAAATCGCCGCCAATCTCGACCAGATACCGGCTCACGCCTGCATCCGACAGGGTTTGCGCCACAGCGTCGACGCCGTATCCTTTTGCAATCGCGGATAAATTCACTGACACGCCCTCTGCGGTCTTGACCAACGCGTCGCCTTCCATCCGCAAAACATCGCGCTGCCCGACCAGATCAAGCGCTGCGTTGATATCCCCAGGAGGCGGCACGGCGTCTTCCGGGGTGCGCGTGCCAAAGCCCCATAGCTCAATCAGCGGGGCCAGCGTGACGTCAAACCGCGCGCCGCTCGCGTCATGAATGTCATTGGATAGCGCCATAACAGTCGCGAAAGGCTCTGACATCGGCACAGGCTCCAGCGCGGCCGACGAGTTGAACCGCGACACCTCCGACTGCGGATCCCAGTTCGACATAGAGGAATTGACCCCCTCCAACGTCGCCGTAATCGCCTCTTGCACCGCCGCCTCATCCAGCCCCTCGGGCGGATCGACCACGGTCACATTGTATGTCGTCCCCATCGTCTCCCCCGAAAAGCGCAGAACGTCGGGCGTGTCATCGCCGAAAATGCAGCCTGCAAGGGCGAAAAGGATGAGGGTCGCAAAGAGGGGTCGGATCATCTGGCCTACTCTCAAAAACAGGGTCATTCGCTGATGCGAAAATATCGCTCGCGGGTCAAGAAAAGAGGACGCCTTGAGCCGTAAAGCGCCGCATGCGACGCAACCGAGCATGGGCAATCTGCCGCATAGAGGCCCGGTGCGCAAAGGCATACAAAAGCGCAAAGAACCCAGCCTCTCGCCAAGGCAACGAGATAATATGACAGACCTGACATTCAAGAAGGGCCTCGACCTGCCAATCGCAGGCGCGCCCAGCCAAACAGTGCAAGACACTGATTTCCCTGCATCGGTTGCTCTGATCGGGGCCGACACCTTGGATCTGAAGCCAAAAATGCTGGTTGCCGAGGGCGAAGATGTGCGCCGCGGCCAGCCACTTTGGTGCCACAAGGATTCGCCCGATGTGATGTTCACCGCACCTGCGACCGGCAAGGTGCGCGCCATCAATCGTGGTGCCCGCCGCGTGCTGCAAAGCGTCGTGATCGACGTGAGCGATCCCGCGGATCAGGGCCTTGATTTCTCCAAAGCGGGCGACCTGCGTGCCAAGCTCGCGGCCTCCGGCCTCTGGACGTCCTTCCGCACGCGCCCCTATTCCAAGGTTCCCGCACTCGATGCCGAGGCCACAGCGATCTTCGTCACCGCGATGGATACCGAACCGCTTTGCGCCGACGCCGCCCTCATTATCAATGACCGCGCGGCAGAGTTTGAAGACGGCCTCAACGCCATCGCCTCCCTGACCGAAGGCCCCACATATCTGTGCCACAAGCCGCAGGACCAAATCCCCGGCATGGGCGCGCAGGGCATTACCGCGCAAAGCTTTGATGGCCCGCACCCTGCTGGCCTCGCAGGCACTCATATCCACTTCCTCCACCCGCCCAAAGCGGGTGAGGAGGTCTGGACCATCGGTTACCAGGACGTCATCGCCATCGGCGCGTTGCTGCGCACCGGTCATCTGGACCCAAGCCGTATCATCGCGCTCTCTGGCCCCATGGCCAAAAACCCGCGCCTTTTGCGCACGGTCCTCGGTGCCCCGCTCGTCGAACTCACGGATGGCGAAATTGAGGGCGATGCACCTTGCCGCATTATCTCGGGTTCGGTCCTCACAGGCCGCGCCGCTGACGGACCGTTCGCCTATCTCGGCCGCTACGCGCGCCAAGTCACCCTGATCGAGGAAGACCACAAGCAGCTCGTCTTGGGTTGGATCGCCCCGCAGGCCAACCGCTATTCCGCGCAGCCCGTGCTGGCCTCCAGCTTCCTGGGTCGCAAGCTTTACAATATGACGTCGAACCTGAATGGCGGTCGCCGCGCGATGGTGCCCACCGGCACGTTCGAGCGCCTGATGCCACAAGATTACCTGCCCACGCAGCTGCTCCGCGCGCTGCTGGTCATGGACACCGATACCGCACAAGCGCTGGGCGCGATGGAGCTGGACGAGGAAGACCTCGCCCTGTGCACCTTCGCCTGCCCTGCAAAATATGAATACGGAGAGGCGCTTCGCAAAAGCCTCACCAAGATCGAGAAAGAGGGCTGAGCCATGGGCGCACGCAGTTTTTTCGACCGTCTTGAGCCGCATTTCGTGAATGGCGGCAAGTATGAGAAATACTTCCCCCTTTATGAAATGGTGGAGAGTTTCGTCTATACCCCCAAGACGGTGACCAAGGCCGCGCCGCACGCGCGCAGCTTCATCGACATGAAACGCATCATGATCTACGTGGTCGTCGCGACGATCCCCTGCATCATGATGGCGTTCTACAACACCGGCTTTCAGGCAAACGCCGCCATGGCCGCAACGGGGATCGAACCCTCGGGCTGGCGCGCGGCGGTTCTGTCGGCACTGGGCATCGGGTTCAACCCCGACAATGTCTTTGCCAACATGGCCCACGGCTTCATGTATTTCCTGCCGATCTACGTGGTGACACTGGTCGCGGGCGGCGTGTGCGAGGTGATCTTTTCGATCATTCGCGGCCATGAAGTGAACGAGGGCTTTCTTGTTACCTCTATGCTTTACGTGCTGATCCTGCCCGCCACCACGCCGCTCTGGCAGGTGGCACTTGGCATTATCTTCGGCGTTGTGATCGGCAAGGAAGTCTTCGGCGGCACCGGCAAAAACTTCCTCAACCCTGCCCTTGTAGGCCGCGCGTTCCTGTATTTCGCCTATCCCGCACAGATGTCGGGTGACAGCGTCTGGGTCGCCGTTGACGGCTACTCGGGTGCCACTGCCCTCGCCATCAGCGCCTCCGATGGCTACCAGACCTTGGCGGCCAATGGCATGACTTGGTGGGACAGCTTCCTGGGCTTCGTGCCGGGGTCCATGGGCGAAACATCGACCTTGGCGGCACTCATTGGCGTCGCCTTCCTGATGATCACCAAGATCGCCAACTGGCGTCTGGTCGCGGGCTGCCTGCTGGGCATGATCGCCTTCTCTGGCATGCTCAACATCATCGGATCCGACACCAACCCGATGTTCGCAATGCCGTGGTACTGGCACCTCGTGATCGGTGGCTATGCCTTCGGTCTGGCCTTCATGGTCGTTGAGCCTGTCTCCGCCAGCCACACCAATATGGGCCGCTGGATCTATGGCGCGCTCATCGGCTTCATGGTCGTGATGATCCGCGTCATCAACCCGGCCTTCCCCGAAGGCATGATGCTCGCGATCCTCTTTGCCAACATCTTCGCCCCGCTGATCGACCACTTTGTCGTTCAAGCCAATATCAAGAGAAGGGCAAAGCGCTATGTCTGACGTGCAAACCACCGCCCCCAAAGGCCCCATTGGCCGTTTTCTGGCGGCACCTCCGGACAGCACAGGCAAGACGATCTTCGTCGCCGTCGCCCTGTGCCTCTTCTGCTCAATGGTTGTCTCCATCGCCGCCGTTTCCTTGCGCCCCGTGCAGGAGGCCAATTCACTGGTCGACAAGCGCAAGAACATCCTCGAAGTGGCCGGCATCTACGAGGACGGCATCAACGTGAATGAGGCCTTCGCCGCGTTCGAGCCGCGCATCCTTGAGGTCTCCACCGGCGAGTTCAGCGAAGAGATTTCGGTCGAAGGCTTCGACGACATCCAGTCCGCCAACGACCCCGAACTGTCGCGTGAGCTGACCAACGACATCGCAGGCATCGGTCGCCAGCCCAACTTCGTCACCGCCTACCTGCTGCGCGATGAAGCGGGCGATCTGGACAAGGTCGTCCTGCCGCTCTGGGGCTACGGCCTCTGGTCCACGCTCTATGGCTTCGTCGCCATCGAAGAGGACGGCAACGAAATCTTCGGTCTGCAATTCTATGACCATGGCGAGACGCCGGGTCTTGGGGCCGAGGTCGACAACCCGAACTGGAAATCCCAGTGGAAGGGCAAGAAGCTTTACAACGAAGAAGGTGAGCTGCGCATCGCCGTCACCAAAGGCACCCCGCAAGCCGACATGATTGATCACCAGATCGACGCGCTGGCCGGGGCCACGCTGACCTCTGTGGGTGTCGACAATCTCGTGAAATTCTGGATGGGCGAGCAAGGCTACGAGCCCTTCCTCGCAAGACTACAACAGGGAGGGCTCTAAGATGGCCCAGACAACCCGCGATCTGCTGGTCGACCCGATGGTCGACAACAACCCGATCACATTGCAAGTGCTGGGCATCTGCTCGGCGCTCGCCGTGACCTCCTCGCTGACCGTCTCGGCGGTGATGGCGCTGGCGGTGACGCTGGTGACGGGCTTTTCCGGCTTCTTTATCTCGTGCATCCGCAACCAGATCCCCAGCTCGATCCGGATCATCGTGCAGATGGTCATTATCGCTTCGCTGGTGATCCTTGTGGATCAGGTCCTCAAGGCCTTCGCCTACGAGATCAGCAAGACGCTCTCGGTCTTTGTCGGCCTCATCATCACCAACTGCATCGTGATGGGCCGCGCCGAAGCCTTCGCTATGAAGAACCCACCCGTCGCGTCCTTCCTTGATGGCATCGGCAACGGCCTTGGCTACTCGCTGATCCTTCTGATGGTCGGTTTCGTGCGCGAGCTTTTCGGCGCGGGCACGCTCTTCGGCATCACCGTGCTGCCCTCCGTGAACAACGGCGGCTGGTATGTCCCTAACGGCATGCTTCTGCTGCCGCCCTCTGCCTTCTTCGTGATCGGCCTCATCATCTGGGCCTTCCGCGCCTGGAAGCCCGAGCAGGTCGAGAAGCGTGAATACAAGATCCAGGAAGCGGAGGCACACTGATGGAAGGTCTCCTCTCCCTCGCCGTAAAGGCCATCTTCGTTGAGAACCTCGCGCTCTCGTTCTTCCTTGGCATGTGTACGTTCATCGCCGTGTCGAAAAAGATCAGCACCGCACTGGGCCTCGGCATCTCGGTCATCGTGGTGCAGGCCATCACCGTGCCCACCAACAACCTGATCCTGACCTACCTGCTGAAGCCCGGTGCCCTCGCTTGGGCCGGTTTCCCAGAGGTCGATCTGACCTTCCTCGGCCTGATCTCCTATATTGGCGTCATCGCCGCCATGGTGCAAATCCTCGAGATGACGCTCGATCGCTTCTTTCCGCCGCTCTACAACGCGCTGGGCATCTTCCTGCCTTTGATCACCGTGAACTGCGCCATCCTCGGCGGCTCGCTCTTCATGGTGGAGCGGGACTACAATTTCGCCGAAGCCACCACATATGGAATAGCATCAGGCATCGGTTGGGCGCTCGCCATCACCGCGATGGCAGGCGTGCGCGAGAAGCTCAAATACTCCGACATTCCGGACGGCCTGCAAGGCCTCGGGATCACCTTCATCACCGCCGGACTGATGGCCATTGGCTTTATGTCCTTCTCCGGCGTCAAACTGTAAGGGAGCAGAGTTATGGAAACCTTCAGCCTTGGCGTCGCGCTCTTCACGCTGATCGTCATCATGCTGGTCACCCTGATCCTGGTCGCCCGCTCGCGGCTGGTCTCCTCCGGTGACGTCTCGATCACGATCAATGGCGAGAAAACCATTCAAGTGCCCGCAGGCGGCAAGCTGTTGCAAACGCTGGCCGAGCAAAAACTCTTCGTGCCCTCAGCCTGTGGCGGCGGTGGCACCTGCGCCCAATGCCGGGTGAAAATCCACTCCGGCGGCGGCTCGATCCTGCCCACCGAAGAAGGCCATATCACCAAGCGCGAAGCCTCCTGCGGCGACCGCCTGTCCTGTCAGGTCGCGGTCAAGCAGGACATGGAAATCGAAGTCCCCGAGGAAGTCTTCGGCGTCAAGAAATGGAAATGCAAAGTCCGCTCCAACGACAACGTCGCGACTTTCATCAAGGAGCTGGTTCTAGAACTGCCCGAAGGCGAAGAGGTCAACTTCCGCGCCGGTGGCTACATCCAGATCGAAGCGCCCGCCTACGAGCTGTCCTACAAGGAGTTCGACGTCGACGACGAATATCACGAGGATTGGGACAAGTTCAAAATCTGGGATGTCACCTCGAAAGTCGACGAACCGATTGAGCGCGCCTACTCCATGGCCAACTACCCCGAAGAGCAGGGCATCGTCATGCTCAACGTCCGCATCGCTTCGCCGCCCCCGGGCAGTGAAGGTATCCCCGCGGGTAAGATGTCCTCCTACATCTTCAACCTCAAGCCGGGTGACGAGGTCACGATCTCAGGTCCCTTCGGCGAGTTCTTCGCCCGCGAGACCGAGAAAGAGATGATCTTCGTCGGTGGTGGTGCCGGCATGGCCCCCATGCGCAGCCACCTCTTTGATCAGCTGCGCCGCCTCAAGACCAAGCGCAAGATCAGCTTCTGGTATGGCGCACGCTCCAAGCGCGAAATGTTCTATGTCGAGGATTTCGACATGCTCGCCCGCGAGAACGAGAATTTCGAGTGGCACGTCGCCCTGTCCGATCCCAACCCGGACGAGCCGTGGGATGGCTACACAGGCTTCATCCACAACGTGCTTTACGATGAATATCTCAAGGATCACCCCGCACCCGAAGACTGCGAATATTACATGTGTGGCCCGCCCATCATGAACCAGTCAGTCATCAACATGCTCCTCGATCTGGGCGTGGACCGCGAAGACATCCTGCTCGACGATTTCGGCGGATAAACGAACAAAGGCCGGGGCAGACGCTCCGGCCTTTACCTTTTCGGTCGCGCCTGCGCTTTCTTTTTCTTGGCAGGCGGCCACGTCGCGTGATCGACGATGACCCCCAATTGCGCGATGAAAAACGCGATTACGAAGATTGGCATCGCGATGGTCTCAAATCCGACCCAGAACGCCTCTGACTGGGTGCGCCACACCAACTCATTTGCCAGCGCCGAGAAGACAAACAGCCCCAGCATGCGGTGGGTCAGGATGCGCCAGCCTTCCTCTTTCAAGGGGACCATGTCCTCTAGGATGAATTTCAGCCAGAACTCCCCGCGCAAAAGACCGATCCCCAGCAACACGGCCAGCAGCAGATAGATCGCCGTGGGCTTCATCTTGAAAAACTGCGGGTCATTGAACCAGACGCTCAAACCGCCAAACAGGATCAGCAACCCGGCAGCCGCCACCTGCAGTCGCGCAATGCGGCCCGCCAGTGCCCAAAGCGCTCCGGTGCAGAGGATGAAAACCGGAACGAACGCGCCCGTGACCGCGACAAACCCAGTGTAGTCGGTCCCATTGATGGTGAAGATAACGTCGCGCAGGATCAGATAGGCGATCAGAAAACCCGCAAGCGGGCCAAACTCCAACGCTGCCCGCATTAAAGGGGGCACCTGCCGTTTTGCCATTGTTATGGCCCTCTATGACCTGCTCGCTCTTGCCTCTGGATCATATAGCACACCGCGCGGCGACAGCACATGGACCCCTAGTTGCCGAACCAGTCAAAGATGCTGAACCCGATAATCCCGTCCATTGACGTCAGGATGCGCCCGATCAGAAGCACCCCGCAGATCAGCAGCGCAAGCCACATCGCGAATTGCACCGCAACCGCCGCGCCGCCCGCACCAATCGCCAGAAGCGGCAGGTTCTTGGGTTCATGCCGAAAGAGGCCAATCGCTCCGCAGATCGCCGCAATCCCGGCGAGGATCGGCACAATGAACATTGCGATACCGCGGGTGGATGTTTTGCGCGGCTCGACCGCCGTCGCAGAGGCACCACCCTCCATCGCCGCGCGGGCGGAGTTGCGGATCTCTGCCGCGAATTCTCCAATCACCGTTGCAGTGGATTTCGCGGGCGCGTCAAAGATCCCGTTCAGGATCGCCATCGCCAAAGCAATCGCCGCCACGCCGAAGAAAAACCCGGTCAGGCCCCAAACGGCACGGGGCGGATGTGCTGTGTCGATCATATTATCGGCCTCATACTTTATGCTGGGCTGCACCCTGATCGCCAAATGGGGTCAAAATAAGGAGCGCCTTACCGTCACCCCCACCTGAGACAGCACGTCGCGTGACTCAGCGCCTCTCAATATGCAATTATTCCCATAATGCGCGGTAGCGCGGAAGAAGCAGGAAATTATGCAGGATTTTGCATCATCATTCGCTCACGCAATGGGCTTGATCCTTCAAGGCGATGCGGAGCTTTGGGCCATCGTCGCCTTGTCGCTTCAGGTCTCGCTCACAGCCGTCGTGATCGCCGCCTGCATCGCCATGCCCCTTGGTGCCGCTCTCGCCGTCACGCGCTTTCGCGGGCGCAATCTTGTGGTGATCTTGCTCAACGCGTTGATGGGCCTGCCCCCGGTCGTGGTCGGCCTCATGGTCTACCTGATGCTGTCCAATTCTGGCCCGCTGGGTGTGCTGCAATTACTCTATACGCCCACCGCGATGATCATCGCGCAGGTGGTCCTCGTGACGCCCATCATCGCCGCCATCACGCGCCAGACCATCGAAGGCCTCAACGCGGAATATCACGAGCAATTACAATCCTTTGGCGTCGGTCGGCTCGGCTCTGTGCCCACGCTGCTCTTTGACGCCCGCCACGCCTTGATGACCGCCTTTCTCGCAGGCTTCGGCCGCGCGATTGCCGAGGTTGGCGCAGTGATCATCGTCGGTGGCAACATCAATCACGTCACGCGCACGATGACGACAACCATCGCGCTGGAGACCTCCAAGGGCAATCTGGCTTTGGCCTTGGCTTTGGGCACGATCCTGATCCTGCTCGCCATCGCGGTCAACGCCGCCGTCAGCTCCGTGGGGATCAAAGCAAGGGCAATGGCCTATGCGTGATCTTCTTGAACAAAGTGTTTGCCCAAAGACCGCGCTCTTCGCGTCGCATTTATGTTTTGAGATTAATGGCGAGGCCAAGATCGACATCCCAGAGCTATGTCTGGATGGCGAAGGTCCGACCATGATCCTGGGCCCCAACGGCGCTGGAAAAAGCCTTACTTTAAGGCTCTTACACGGGCTTCTGCCCCCGACATCCGGCCAGATCACCACCCCTGCCACGCGGCAAGCGATGGTCTTTCAAAAGCCCATTCTGCTGCGCCGAACAGTCCTCGCCAATATGGACTACGCCCTCCGCGCCGCCGGCATTTCGCGCGCGAAACGGCGGGCTCTGGCGATGGACTACCTTCATGAGGCAGGGCTCTCCGGCAAAGCCAAACAAGCCGCGCGGACTCTCTCGGGCGGTGAGCAACAGCGCCTCGCCCTGATCCGCGCCCTCGCGACTGAGCCCGAGATCCTGTTCCTCGACGAACCCACATCGAGCCTCGATCCTTCCGCGACCCAGGCGATCGAGGCTATGGTCCTGCGCGCGGCCTCCTACGGCACTCGCATCGTGATGGTCACCCATGATCTGGGCCAAGCCAAACGGTTGGGGCGAGACATCGTGTTCCTCCACAAGGGCGAGGTCGCCTGCCACCAGCCCGCCGATGATTTCTTCAAAGCCCCCGCCCATCCCGCCGCCGCGCGGTATCTGCGGGGCGACCTGCCGCTCTAAATCTGAAGGAGGCACCATGCTCAAACACCTGATCCTTGGTCTTGCCTTGTCCGTCGCCCTGCCATTGACAGGTTTCGCTGCGGAACGGTTCATCACGGTGCAATCGACGACCTCGACCCAGAACTCGGGCCTGCTGGACGCGATCCTGCCCGAATTCACTGCACAGACTGATATTGAGGTGCGCGTGGTCGCGGTCGGCACGGGGCAGGCGATCCGCAATGCGATGAATGGCGATGGCGATGTGCTGCTGGTGCATTCCAAACCGTCGGAGGAGGCCTTCGTGGTCGATGGCTTTGGCGTGGAGCGGTTCGACGTCATGTATAATGACTTTGTGATCGTCGGTCCGGAAGATGACCCCGCGGGCGTTGCAGGCACCTCGGATGTAGTGTCAGCTCTTGCACAGATCGCGGAGGCCGAAGCACCCTTCGCCTCGCGTGGGGATGACAGCGGCACCCATAAGGCTGAGCTGCGCTTGTGGTCTGAGGCGGGCGTCGATGTCGGCGCGGCCTCTGGCACATGGTATCGCGAGACCGGGTCGGGCATGGGGGCCACGCTGAACACGGGGCTTGGCATGGGCGCCTATGTGATGACGGACCGCGCCACATGGATCGCCTTTGGCAACAAGGGTGCGCATCGCGTGGCCGTCGAAGGCGACCCGCGCATGTTCAATCAATACGGTGTTATTCTGGTCAATCCGGAACGGCACGGGACCGTCAAGGCGGAGGACGGGCAGGCGTTTATCGACTGGCTGATCGGCCCGGAAGGGCAGGCCGCGATTGCGGGGTATCAGGTGGACGGGGAGCAGCTCTTTTTTCCGAATGCAGGCAGGTAGGTTTCGCGTGCGAAACCGGCTTTTGCGCGGCCCTAGATTGATATCATTACCTTTTATTTTCAGAGACTTAACATAATATAGGTTAACGTTTGAGCGCCCTTATTTTCAATGATTTCTTAAGAAAACCGTGCGATGCGTCAGCCCGCGCACCCGTTGAAATGCACGCGCCCCAGATCGGAAAGATCGTAGCCGCCAAGCTCAACCGCGCGGGCGGCAAGGACGGGGGAGCGCAGAAATTCGAGCACCGCTTGAAACGGCGGCTCAAACCATGCCGCGCGCCAGACCAGAAGGTCGTAGCGCTCGGTCAGGAGAGGGATGAAATCCAGGCGCATTTGTGCGGCACTGGCCGCGATACCAAAGCCCACATCGGCTTTACCTTCGGCGATGGCGGCCGCCACATCGCCTTCGGTGCGCATGGGTTGGGCAGGCCCGGCAAGGGCCGCGGCATCAACGCCCGCCGCCCGGGCGAGGTCGGCGAACATGCGGTGGCTGGCGGCGCTTTCCTGACGGCGGGCAAAACGGAGGGCTTGACCGTTGGCTGAGGCGGACGGAGCTTCGCTGGCGCTTGCCGCTGATGCCGGATCAAGATCGGCGATGCCGGTGATCCCATGCGGGTTGCCAGAGGCGACAATGAGGCCGCGCTGACGTTTGGCGAACTCGATCAGCACGACGGGCGCGTTTGCGAGCTGGGTCGCGACGGTTGCAGCGTTCCAGCCGTCCCCTTCGCGAATATGCAGACCGCAACCGATCGCCTGACGGTCTGCGACGCGGGTTAGACCATCGTGGCTTCCATCATAAAACGCGGCCAGACCGGAGCCGCTTTCGCGTAAGGCCCAGTCGAGCAGCGGGTCATGGCTGCCCGCGAAAATACCGGGCAAGGGGCTTGGCACCGCTTCTGGCCCCGACCGGTTGCCGTCGATCCAAGCCATGACCTCGGCCCGCGGGAAAAGCAGCTTGCCCACGACGCGGGTGCAGGGCACCTCGCCACCAGATGCCAGGTCATAGACTTTCCGCTCGCTCAGCCGCAGCAAAGCGGCAAGCTCTTTGGTCGTCAGATAGTCGGGGGCGGCGTCATCCATGGGGCAGAGCCTAGGCCGAAGGGCGCGCCGCATTCAACTGGGATTGCTTGAGTTTGGCCCCTCAATCATCATATGAGTGCGCAGCAACCTTGGATGCCTTCACGCATGGCCGACCCCTCCACCGACATGACATCGCTTCAGATCGTCCGGCGCCTGCTGGGCGAGGCGCTGCCGCGTCACTGGCAGCTCTATGTCGGCTCGCTTATCTGCATGATCGGCGTGGCGGGGTTTACCGCAGCCTTGGCCTATTCGACGAAGCTGATCGTGAACGAGGTTTTTGTCGCGGGTAGTGCGACGGCGGCATATCAGGTGGCCGCCATGCTGGTCGTCGTCAGTATCGGAAAAAGCGGGTTCGAATACGCCAATGTCGTGATCGGCTCGAAGTTCATGCGCTCTGTCGCCGCGTTTTACCAGAAGGCCACCTTCAAGGCGATGGTTGCGAAATCGGTGCCCTATTTCGCGGGCAAACACGCAGCTAAACACATGGCCGAAGTGATGCTGTTCGGGCGCGCCTCCGGGCTGATCGTGACGACGGTGTTGAATAAGCTGTCCACGGATGTGCTGACGCTGATCGGGCTGGTCGGCGTGATGATCTACACCGATCCGCTGATGTCGCTGTCGCTGGCAGTCCTCTTCCCGCTGATCTTTGGCCTTGTTGCGTTGTTGACCCGCCGTATCAAGGCGGTGGCGGCGGAAGAGACAGAGTTGCAGGGCAAGATCCAAGCCGTCGGCGCGGAGGCGTTCGAGGGGATCAAAACCGTCAAAAGCTACGGGCTGGAGGAGAAGTCCAAGTCGAAATTCGCCGCCGCCGTGAACGCGCTTGAAGCGCGCATGCTGGGGATCGCCAAAACAACATCGCTGACCATCCCGCTGATGGAGTTTCTGGGCGGCCTCGCGATTGGCTTGTTCATCCTATACGCGTCCTGGCAAACCGGGCAGGGCACGCGGACGCCGGGCGATTTTACCGCATTCATCACCGCATTTTTGCTGGCCTATCAACCGGCAGAGCGGGTGTCGCAGAACTGGGTGATGATCCAGAAAGGCGTGGTGCAGGTGGGGCAGATGTACGGGCTTTTCGCCTCGGCCAAAGAGGATGCGCCGACGGGCACCGCGACGTTTGAGGGGCGCAATTCCGCGCTGCGGTTCGAAGATGTCTCGTTTCGCTACAACGCCGAGGCGGCGGCGCTGCATGACGTGAGCTTCGAGACGAAACCGGGGGAGCGGATCGCGGTGGTTGGTCGGTCTGGCGCCGGGAAAACCACCCTGATTGATCTGGTGCAGCGGTTTTATGCGCCCACCAAGGGCGTGATCTCCATCGGCGGGCAGGACATTGCGGAGGTCGCGCCAGAGGCGTTGCGCGATGCGATTGCGCTGATTTCGCAGGACGTGTTCCTGTTCGATGGGACGATCCGCAACAACATCCGCGACGGCAAGCCCGACGCCTCTGATGAAGAGATTGCGCAGGCGGCGGCGCGGGCGATGGTCACCGCGTTCACCGACGAGATGCCCGATGGTTTGGACAGCGAGATTGGCCCGAATGGCGCGAGCCTGTCGGGCGGGCAAAAGCAGCGCGTCGGAATCGCGCGGGCGATGGTCAAGAACGCGCGGCTTTACATTTATGACGAGGCGACGAGTGCGCTGGATGGTGCCAATGAGCGCGCGATCATGCAGGCCACGGTGGAGACAGCAAAAGACAGCACGATCCTGTTTGTAACGCACCGCCCTTCGACGCTGCAGTGGGTGGACCGCGTGCTGCTGCTGGATCAAGGCCGGGTCGTGGCGTTTGAGACCCATGAGACGTTGATGGCAACCAATTCGGTCTATCGGGCGTTGTTCAATCTGAACAAACCCGAAGAGATGGACACGTGACAGATAGCAACGCCGATCCCACCAAGACCGCAACCCAGCTTTGGGGGCAGGCGCTGAAGGGCGTCTATACGGCAATTGATCAAAAAAACCTCGCGCTCATTTCAGCGGGGATCGCGTTTTACGGCATTCTGGCGGTGTTTCCTGGACTTGCGGCGATCATTGCGATCTGGGGCCTGGTGTCGGACCCCGCAATTGTGGATGCGCAGCTCGAATTGATGCGCGGCATTATCCCGGAGGATGCGTTCCGGCTCTTGGGCAGCCAGGTCGACCGGCTTGTACGCACGTCGTCCTCCACGCTGGGATGGGCTGGCGCCTTGTCGATTCTGTTTGCCGTATGGTCGGCCAGATCAGGCGTCAGTGCTCTGATCCGAGGGTTAAACACGATCCATGGGGCCTCGAACCGGGGCGGGTTGATGCATTACGTGATTGCGCTGTCTTTGACGGCCTGTCTGGTGGGCGTGGCCTTGGTGGCGTTGACCGCCATCGTGATCGTTCCGATCATTCTGGCCTTTCTGCCCTTGGGAGATTTCGCCGAGTTGATAATCGAAATCCTGCGGTGGAGCACAGCCATCACGGTTCTCTTGATGGCGCTCAGCCTGCTATATCGCTACGGGCCAAACAGACCGAATTACAAGATGAGCTGGATCACGCCGGGCAGCTTTCTGGTGGTGATCTTCTGGGCAGCGGCCTCTGCCGCGTTCTCGATCTATCTGTCGAATTTCGGAACCTATAATGAGGTTTACGGCTCCATCGGGGCGGTGATCGCGATGCTGATGTGGCTATATATCAGTGCGTTTTTGATTCTGCTGGGAGCGGCTCTGAACGTCGAGCTGGCCCGCGGGCGAGACGTCGCATAGGGCATCAAAATTTCCGATAGGCGTCAAAGCGTGGCTGAGGCGAGACGTGCGCGTCCCCTCAATGTCGGAAATGACCATATCTGTGTCTCATACAATCGTATGCAATTGTGTAATTTCCCGTCTCATCAGCGGTGAGTTGGTGTGGGCTAAGGGAGGCTTGGCATGGCATTGGACGATCGTAAGGGCGTTTGGAAATCGGGACGTGGCAAAGGCCGCGCCACGCCGAAGGGCCGTCAGTTCGATGATGCTGCGCTGGCCGAGATCCGTGCCCTGCTGGGTGACCGTCCGCGCCGCCGCGATTTGCTAATCGAGTTCATGCACCTCATTCAGGATGAATACCGCTGTCTTTCGGCGGCGCATCTGCGGGCGCTGGCCGAAGAGATGAAACTGTCGATGGCCGAGGTCTATGAGGTCGCGACCTTCTATGCGCATTTCGATGTGGTGAAGGAAGGCGCGCCGGTGCCGCCTGCGCTGACGATCCGCGTGTGCGATTCACTGTCCTGCGAACTGGCGGGCGCGCAGCAGTTGAAAGCGGCGCTTGAGGATGGGCTGGACGCCTCTGAAGTCCGCGTTCTTCGCGCGCCGTGCATGGGCCGCTGTGATACTGCGCCGGTGTTGGAGCTGGGGCATAACCATATCGACAACGCCGATCTGGCGAAGGTCGAGGCTGCGATTGCGGCGGGCGACACCCATGCGCATGTGCCAGATTATCAGGATTTCGACGCCTATGTTGCGGACGGTGGTTACGACGCGCTAAAGGCGTTGCGCGCAGATGGCGATTGGGAAGACGTGCAGGAAAATGTGCTGTCCTCGGGCCTGCGCGGGCTAGGCGGGGCAGGCTTTCCGTCGGGCAAGAAATGGGGTTTCGTGCGCGGCAATGCTGGGCCCCGCTATTTGGCCGTGAATGGCGATGAGGGCGAGCCGGGCACGTTTAAAGACCGCTACTATCTGGAGCGCACGCCGCATCTGTTCCTTGAGGGGATGTTGATTGCAGCGTGGGCGGTTGAGGCTGAGACCTGCTTCATCTACATGCGCGACGAGTATCCGGCGGTGCTGGGGATTTTGCGCAGCGAGATTGCGGCGTTGGAGGCCGCTGGGATCGTGGCCGAGGGCTATATCGACCTGCGGCGCGGGGCGGGCGCCTATATCTGCGGCGAAGAAAGCGCGATGATCGAAAGCATCGAGGGCAAACGCGGGCTGCCGCGGCATCGCCCTCCGTTTGTGGCGCAGGTGGGGATCTTTGATCGTCCGACTTTGGTGCACAATGTCGAGACGTTGTATTGGGTTGCAAAGGTGTGCCGCGAAGGGCCGGAGGTTTTGAACTCGGTCGAGATGAACGGGCGCGTGGGCCTGCGCAGCTATTCGGTGTCGGGTCGTGTGGCGGAACCGGGCGTCTATTTGCTGCCTGCCGGGTCTACGATCCTGGACATTATTGATGCGGCGGGCGGTATGGCTGAAGGGCATGTCTTCAAAGCCTATCAGCCCGGTGGCCCGTCTTCGGGGCTTTTGCCTGCGTCGATTGACGATGTGCCGCTGGACTTTGACACGTTGCAACCCTTGGGGACCTTTATCGGCTCGGCTGCGGTTGTCGTTCTGTCCGATCAGGACGCCGCCCGCGATGCTGCGCTGAACATGCTGCGGTTCTTCGAGGATGAAAGCTGCGGGCAATGCACGCCCTGTCGCGTTGGTTGCGAAAAGGCCGTGAAGCTGATGCAAGCCGATATTTGGGATCAGGAGTTATTGAGTGGTCTCTGCACCGCGATGTCAGATGCGAGTATTTGCGGTCTGGGGCAGGCGGCGCCCAACCCGATCAAGCTGGTGATGCAGCATTTTGCCGATGAGGTGAGCAAATGAGAAAGGGAGAGGCTCAGAGTAAGGTAGTCCAAGAGGTGCCCGTTTTCCTAAAAGAAAGGGGCATCGAGGGTGTTACTGACCTAGACATTTCCTATGATTTTGCTTCGTGGTTTGCGGAGAGATTTCCCGGTTTCTTACAGTTTCAAAACTCTTTTGATCAGCATGAGCAAATAGCGGAATGGGCTGGTGAAGAAATAGAAAAGCATAACATCAGAGTTAGAGCACGAGAGGCCCGCAAATGAGCGACGTGATCCGCTTTACGATGGACGGGGTCGAGGTTGAGGCCCAGCCCGGTGAGACGATCTGGGAGGTCGCGAACGGCCGCGGTCTGGTGATCCCGCATCTGTGCCACAAGCCTGCGCCGGGCTATCGCCCCGACGGCAACTGCCGCGCCTGTATGGTCGAGGTGGAAGGCGAGCGGACGCTGGTGGCGTCCTGCATTCGTGAGCCTGTCGACGGGATGGTCGTGACAACGGACTCCGCCCGCGCGAAGACGGCGCGGAAGATGGTTGTTGAAATGCTGGTGGCCGATCAGCCCGAGCGTGGGGTCGCGCACGATCAGTCCTCCCATCTGTGGGACATGGCCGAGGCCAATGGGGTGAGCGAGAGCCGCTTCCCCAAGCTGGAAAAAGAGCGCATCCCGCTGCTCGATGACAGCCACGTCGCGATGAGCGTGAACCTTGATGCCTGCATTCAATGCGGGCTCTGCGTGCGGGCGTGCCGCGAAGTGCAGGTCAACGATGTGATTGGCATGGCGGGGCGCGGGCATGACAGTTATCCGACCTTCGATTTTGCCGATCCGATGGGCGACAGCACCTGTGTGGCGTGCGGCGAATGCGTGCAGGCCTGTCCGACGGGGGCGTTGATGCCGTCGAGCGTTGTGGATGCGACGCAGGTGGGCGACAGCAAGGATTACGACGACGAGGTGCAGTCGGTGTGCCCGTTTTGCGGGGTGGGCTGCCAGGTGTCGCTTAAGATCAAGGACGGAGCGGTTAAGTATGTTGAGGGGATCAACGGGCCTGCAAATGAGGGGCGGCTTTGCGTCAAGGGGCGGTTCGGGTTTGATTATATCCACCACCCGCACCGGCTGACGAAGCCTTTGATCCGGCGCGAGGATGCGCCTGAGAAGGGGCTGAACGTGGACCCCGCCAGCCCGTTCACCCATTTCCGCGAGGCGACGTGGGAAGAGGCGTTGCAGAAAGCCGCGGAGGGCCTTGTGGACCTGCGCAGCTACTTTGGTGGGGCTTCGGTGGCGGGTTTCGGCAGCGCGAAATGCACCAATGAAGAAGCCTATCTGTTCCAGAAGCTGATCCGGCAGGGGTTCAAGCACAACAACGTCGATCACTGCACGCGGCTTTGTCATGCATCGTCCGTGGCGGCGCTGATGGAGAATGTGGGTTCCGGGGCTGTGACGGCGACGTTCAACGAGATCGAGAACGCGGATGTGGCGATCGTGATTGGGGCGAACCCGACCGAAAACCATCCGGTGGCGGCGACGTTCTTCAAGCAGTTTGCCAAGCGTGGCGGTGAGTTGATCATCATGGACCCGCGCGGGCAGGGGCTGAAGCGGCACGCCTCGCATATGCTGCAGTTCCGGCCGGGGACGGATGTGGCGCTTCTCAATGCGATCATGAACGTGATCGTGGAAGAGAAGCTGTATGACCGGCAGTATATCGAGGGCTTCACCGAAGGATTTTTTGAATTTCGTGAGCATATCCGGGCGTTTACGCCCGAGCGGATGTCGGAGCTGTGTGGCATCACGCCCGAGATGATCCGCGATGTGGCGCGCACCTTTGCGGGTGCGCGCAATGCGATGATCTTCTGGGGGATGGGTGTCAGCCAGCACATTCACGGGACGGATAATGCGCGCTGTCTGATCGCGTTGGCGCTGCTGTGTGGTCAGATCGGACGGCCCGGGACGGGGCTGCATCCGCTGCGTGGGCAGAACAATGTGCAGGGGGCCTCGGATGCGGGGCTGATCCCGCAGGTGCTGCCGGATTATCAGTCGGTGGCCGATAGCGAAGTGCGCGAGCTTTTCCGGCATATCTGGAAAGGCACCGAGATTGACGCGCAGCCGGGGCTGACCGTGGTCGAGATTATCGACGCGATCTACCGGGGCGAAATTCGCGGCATGTATATCATGGGTGAGAACCCCGCGATGTCGGACCCGGATGTGGAACATGCGCGCAAGGCGCTCGCAAGGCTGACGCATCTGGTGGTGCAGGACATTTTCATGACCGAGACGGCGATGTTTGCGGATGTGATCTTGCCCTCATCGGCCTTCCCTGAGAAATCGGGCACAGTGACGAATACCAACCGTCAGGTGCAGGTGGCGCGCAAGGCGGTCGATGCGCCGGGTGAGGCGCGCGAGGATTGGGAAATCATCGTCGAGATGGCGCGCGGCGTCGGTCTGGATTGGGATTATGACGATCCGCGTGAGGTCTTTGACGAGATGAAGATGTCGATGCGGTCGCTGCATCACATCACGTGGAAGCGGCTCGAGAAGGAAAGCGCGGTGACATATCCGTCGCTGTCCAACACCGATCCGGGGCAGGCCGTGGTCTTTGGCGATGGCTTCCCGCGCCGTGCGGGGCGCGCGATGTTCACGCCTGCGCGGGTGACGCCACCTGCGGAGGTGCCGGACGAGAACTTCCCGATGATCCTGACCACGGGTCGGCAGTTGGAGCATTGGCATACCGGCACGATGACCCGCCGCGCGCCGGTTCTGGACGCGGTGGAGCCGGAGGCGAACTGCTCGCTCCATCCGAAAACCCTGCGCAAGCTGGGTGTTGAGCCGGGCGGGCATTTGAAGCTGACGACCCGTCGCGGCAGCCTTGTTGTGATGGCGCGCGCGGACCGCGCGGTGGCCGAAGACATGGTGTTCCTGCCCTTCGCCTATGTCGAGGCTGCGGCCAACATATTAACCAATTCTGCCGTCGATCCTTTCGGCAAAATCCCTGAATTCAAGTTCTCGGCCGTCCGTGTCGAGCCTGCCGAGTTGCAATCTGTCGCCGCTGAGTGACCTCTACGAAAGACCACGCCTATGGCTTACAAGACCGA
>JBCBAC010000006.1:0-137482 GCA_038532735.1 Pseudomonadota bacterium | reverse complement strand
ACATCACAGGCCTGTGACGAGGTCTTGCGTGATTTTAGAAACGACGGTGTGAAGCGCCTCGCGTCCCGGACTTGATCCGGGACCTCGAAGTTTCAGAGTGCCGCATCAGCCACAGCGAGGCCCCGGATCAAGTCCCGGACAAGGACGTCAAGCGCACTCGTTACCAAAAAGTTTTCAGAAAACTTTTCCCTCAAAACTCTTCTGAAGAGTTTTGCCCCCGCAACGCTCTAAACATCCCCGGCAAGCTGCAACAGCAGATCAAGATCCATATGCGCTTCGAGATGATCAGCAAGAGCGTCCAACGTCGTCTCTACGGTATCTTCATAAGACGTCTCGGCAACCGGCGCGCCGATGCCCTCTAGATACGCGCGGCGAAACGAGTCGGAACTGAATAGCCCGTGCAGGTAGCAGCCCTTTATCTGCCCGCCCCGCGCGGCTGCTCCTTCCAACCGACCGCCCAGATCAAGCCAGGCCTGCGCGCAGTCAGGGCCTTCCGTCTCTCCGATATGGATCTCGTAGCCTGTGACCTCATCACCGGTCGGCAAATACCGCGCCGTGCTGAGCGCAAGACGTTTTTCAGGCTTCATCCGGGTGACGATATCGAGATGTCCAAGCCCGGCGACGCGGGCGGGAGGGCCTTCGATGCCATCCGGGTCATCAATCTCTCGCCCCAGCATCTGGTAGCCGCCACAGACGCCCAGAACATGACCGCCACGCCGGATATGCGCCTCTAGATCAATGTCCCAGCCCTGGGCGCGGAAAAACGCAAGATCGGCGATAGTGCTTTTTGTGCCGGGGATCAGGATCAAATCGGCATCACCGGGCAGGGGGCGGCCTTGTTCGATAATCTCGACGGAGATGTCTGGTTCTGCGGCCAGCGGATCGAGATCGTCAAAATTGGCGATCCGCGACAGGCGGGGCACGGCCACTTTCATACGCCCCCCGCGGCTGGACGCGATGTCCATCACGTCTTCAGCGGGCAGTCGCCAGGCATCCGCAAACCAAGGGATTACCCCAAGGGAGGGCCAGTCCGTCGCCTCCACAATCGCCGTGAGCCCATCATCGAAAAGGCTGGGATCACCGCGGAACTTGTTGATGGCAAAGGCACAAATCCGGTTCCGATCATCAGGCGGCAGGATTACTTGCGTGCCAACAACCTGCGCGATGACACCGCCCCGGTCGATATCGCCGACCAGCACGACGGGCACGTTCGCGGCTTCAGCAAAGCCCATATTTGCGATGTCGCCTTTGCGCAGATTGACCTCCGCCGGGCTGCCGGCTCCTTCGACGATCACCAGATCGCGACCTTCGGCTAGGCGGCGAAAGCTCTCGACAGAAGGGTCAAGAAGCTGGTGTTTGACCTTGGCATAGTCCCGCGCCTTGAGCGTGCCCCACCGCTTGCCTTGCAAGATCACCTGCGCGCCCACGTCGCTTTCGGGCTTCAGCAACACCGGATTCATATCGACAATCGGATCGAGCCCGGCGGCACGGGCCTGCAGCGCCTGAGCGCGGCCAATCTCCCCCCCGTCGATGGTGACGGCGGCATTGTTGGACATGTTTTGCGGCTTGAACGGCGCAACTTTCAGCCCGCGGCGCAGATACGCACGCGCAAGACCGGCCACGACCATCGACTTGCCCACATTGGAGCCTGCCCCCTGGATCATGATTGCCTTTGTCATCGCGCGCCCTCTGTTACAGGGTCTGGGGTAGCGAAGGAACGCGCCAAGGGGAAGTCATGAACACGCCAGCACATCTGATCTTTGGCCTCGCCGCGTTCTCAAAGCGCAAGGACAAGGCCGTGACGGCCGCGGCCTTGATCGGCGCGCTCCTGCCCGATCTGTCGCTCTATCTGCTCGCTGGCGGGGCGATCTTTGTGCTGGGGATTGAGGCGGAGACGGTGTTCCGCGATCTCTATTATTCGCAGACATGGCAGACGATCTTTCAGATCGACAACAGTTTCCTGATCTGGGGCGCGCTTCTGGCTCTCGCGCTTTGGCGCAAATCAGCTTGGGGCATCGCATTGACGGGTGCGGCGCTCCTGCATATCGCGCTGGATTTCCCGCTACATCATGACGACGGGCGCGCGCATTTCTGGCCGCTGAGCGATTGGGTTTTTCAAAGTCCGGTCAGCTATTGGGACCCGGACCATTATGGTGGTGTCGTCAGCGTGGTCGAGATTGCGGCCTGTCTGGGGCTCAGCATCGTGCTGTGGCAGAGGTTTCCGGATTTATGGCCCCGGTTGGGGATTGCCGCCCTTATGATGGCACAAGCTGCACCCATCATCCTGTGGTCCCTGATGTTTGGCGCATAAAAAAAACGCGGCCCCCCAAGGACCGCGTTCTTTTTAATCTGGCAGCGCGTGCAGCCGTTTAGGCCGCTTCGGCCTGCTGGTTGCGGCGCTCGCTTTCTTCCCGGCTGAGCGCGACAGAAGTCCGAACGCCCTTGGAGACAAACTCCATCAAGCCTTCTACGACCCGCTCGTTGGGGTCGATACCGGCGCAGGACAAAACCTCGCGCCCATCGCGGGAGCGTGCCCAACGAGCAATTTGCTCGGGCCCGTTGCCATATTTCTTGTCATCCGCAATGGCATCATCCAAAGCGGCCAGCACAACAGCGGCGAACAATTTGCGAGCGCGATTGCCCTGTTCGTTGTTGAAGGCGGTGCCGTCGACGAAATCTTTCATTCCGTATCCTTGTTGTTGTTCTTGCGATGTGGGCGTGCCGGTCGTTATGACCGAAATTCAGCGATTCGGATAGCCGTTTGATGCATAGCTAGTATGCAAATTTTGCATGGCTTGTGCCGAAAATACCCCCGTATTCGCTCCCTTGCGGGCGTTAGCCACACAAGATATAGGCGTTGTCATCTTCTCTTCAACCTTTTGCCAGGTTTGTGTCATGCCCAAAATCAACGGAAACGAAATTCGCATTGGAAATGTGCTTGAACATAATGGCGGCTTGTGGGCTGCCGTTAAGGTTGATCACGTAAAACCCGGTAAAGGTGGTGCGTTTGCACAGGTTGAACTCCGCAACTTGCGCAATGGTTCCAAGCTGAACGAAAGATTTCGCTCTGCCGACAAGGTGGAGCGTGTCCGGCTGGAGCAAAAAGACCAGCAGTTTCTTTATGAGAACGACGGCATGCTCGTTTTCATGGACAACGAGACATATGAACAGATCGAATTGCCAGCCGAGATCCTCGGGGATCGCCGTCCGTTCTTGCAGGACGGCATGACGATCACGATTGAGTATTACGAGGCCGAAGCGCTGAACGCGACCTTACCGCAGAAAGTGACCTGTACCGTGGTCGAGACAGAGCCGGTTGTGAAAGGTCAGACAGCGGCCAACAGCTTCAAGCCAGCAGTGCTGGACAATGGCGTGAAGGTCATGGTGCCGCCCTTCGTGGGGCAGGATGAAGCCATCGTGGTGAACACCGAAACGATGGAATACTCCGAGCGGGCTTAATCCGACGGAGCGCGCTGCGCGCGCATTTCATGTTTGATTTGGCGCAGTTGGTACAGCTGCGCTAGATCAGTAAGCGGTGTGCGTTTGGCAGGCCGCGCATGGATATTTGAGAAAAGCGAAGGTCAGAGGCGATGCAGGGTGGCGGCGTCCGCCTTTAGGGGACCGTCCGCGCGATCAAAGCGCAAATAAGCTAGGGCTCTGTCGCCTGCGCGGCTGAGCAGGGTGCCCACGGGCTTGCCGTCCTTGGTGATATCCGCGCCGGTTGCGGCGTCCCCTGAAACAGAGACCTGTGCCAGACCTTTGCGCAGTTCCGTCTTATGCTTCATGCGCGCAGTAACTTCCTGACCGACATAGCAGCCTTTGCGGAAATCAACGCCGTGCAGATCCTCAAAGCCCACTTCGAGGATGTAGCTGTCTGGTGTCAGCTCCACCCCGGTTTCGGGGATCTGATGTTCCACGCGCAGGGCGGTCCAATCGGTGTCATCGCTTTGTGGGGCTTCTGAATAGTGCCGCCAGCCAAGGGCCGGGTGCCGTGGGTCGGCAAAGGCGCCTACGGGCATCGGGCCGGTGCCACACCCCACCTTGAGGGTGCTCTCCGCAATCTCCACATTCGCGCGCAGCTTATACATCGACAAGCGCTGGATCGTCTGAACGGCAATGTCGGTTTTCACGTCGATCAGGATTGCCCCCTCTGCGGGGACCAGAAAGAAATCGGCCAGGTATTTGCCTTGCGGGGTCAAGAGTGCCGCGTAGACCAAACCGTCTTTCAGCTTGGCCACGTCATTCGTGACCAGGCCTTGCAGGAAGTCCTCCCGATCTGTGCCGGTCACGCTGAAAATGCTGCGATCTGTGCGCATTGGGCCATCCCCTTTCGCTGTCAGGTGACATATAGGGGACGCAGGCTCAATCAGAAAGGCTGGCATGCGCGCACCCTTGTCGATCATCCTTCCCACTCTCAATGCCGAGGCTGGGTTGCCTGCCACGCTGGCGAGCCTCATGGAAGGCTTGCAGGCGGGGTTGATCCGGGAGGTTGTGATCTCGGACGGTGGATCACAGGATGCAACGCTTGATCTTGCCGAGCAGGCAGGTGCCGTCGTCGTGACCGGCGCGGCAGGGCGCGGGGGGCAGCTGCGGCGCGGCGTTGCGGCCAGCAAGGGGGCTTGGGTATTGGTGCTGCATGCGGACACGGTGCTGGCACCGGGGTGGAGCAGCGTCGTTCAGGACACCATGAGCGCCGGGCAGGCTGGTTACGGACGCCTGCAGTTTCGCGCGAGCGGTTTTGCCCCGCGCTTTGTCGCGGGATGGGCAAACCTCCGGTCGCGCCTCTTTCAATTGCCTTACGGAGATCAGGGCTTGCTGGTCAGCCGTGCGGTTTATGATGCGGCGGGGGGCTATCCAGACATTCCGCTGATGGAGGATGTCGCCTTGGCGCGCGCGATCAAAGGGCAATTGGTGCCTTTGGCGTTTACGGCGCACACCGGAGCGGAGCGTTACGTGAAGGGCGGTTGGGTGCGCCGCGGTAGCCGTAACCTGATCACGCTCATCCGCTATCTGTGGGGCGCTGACCCCGCGCAACTCGCGAAAGCTTACCGCCGCCGCTAAGCCGCGCCGCGCAGCTTCGCGAAAGAGCGGTTCGCCTCGCCCTTGTCGTAGACCGTGGCGATCCATTCCTCGATGGGCATTGGCGTATGGGCATTGAATTCTTCATACATATCAAAGATATGATCCACGATCCCGGTCTTGGTCCATTTGAAATGGATATATCGGGCTGACAGATGCTTGCGCGCCTCCTTCAGCGATTTGCCTTCCATCACCATGAGGTACAGCACGGAGGCGAACCCGGCCCGGTCGGCACCGGATTTGCAATGCATCAGAAAGGGTTTTTCGATGGTCCGAAAGCAATGGATCAGGTGCAAAAGCTCGTCCCGCCCGGCAGCTTTGCGGGCATAAATCTTCGCATCGACCAATTTAAGCCCCAACTTCTCGCAGGTTTCCCGCTCGAACTGATAGGGGCTCTCTAAGCTGGCACCGCGCAGGTTCAGCACTGATTTCACGCCCATCGCCTTATAGCGGGCAAAGCGCGCATAGGTCGGCTGGTTGGAGCGATAGACCCCATCGGCCACCTTGTCGAAATTGGTCCAGAACACCCGCAGGAACGCATGATCGAAGATGTGATACTGAAGACGCGCTTTGCGGCGCCCAGTGGATGTTTCCATATCCCCACGCACTGCGGTGCGCATGCGGCGCTCCAGTTTCTTGAAAGTGTCGGCAATGCCGCCCATCGGGATGTGGCCTGTTCAATTGATCATCGACCGGGATGTATGCGAGGCAGGGCGCAACAGCAAGACGCTGAGCGATTGACGGACGTGGGGTCTCGAAATAGGTCTGGCGGGTTACGTGCTGAAAGGTCCCCCCAAATGTCGCTTGCAAATGGTCGTCATTCTCTTGCCATTCCCGGCCCGTCCGTGATGCCCGACCGGGTGTTGCAGGCCATGCATCGGCCTGCGCCCAACATCTATACCGGGCCTTTGGTCGAGATGACCCATACGATTGCCGCTGACCTGAAACGCGTCGCGCGGACCGAACAGAATGTCGCGATGTATATCGCCAACGGTCACGGCGCTTGGGAGGCCGCTTTGGTCAATGTGCTCTCGCGCGGGGACAAGGTACTTGTGTTGGCCACAGGGCGCTTTTGCGTGGGTTGGGGCGAGATGGCCGCGAAGATGGGCGTGCAGGTCGATACGCTCGATTTTGGCAAACGCGCTGACATTGATCTGGCGCAGGTCGAAGAGGTATTGCGCGCGGATAAGGGGCATAGCTACAAAGCTGTGCTGTCAGTGCAGGTCGATACCTCAACCTCGGTGCTCAACGATATCAAAGGCTTGCGCGGCGTGATGGATGCCGCCGGCCACCCGGCCTTGCTCATGGTCGATTGCATCGCCTGTCTGGGCTGTGACCGGTTCGAGATGGACGAATGGGGCGTCGATATCATGGTGGCAGGCTGCCAGAAGGGCCTGATGACACCGCCTGGCATGGCGTTCGTGTTCTTTAGCGACAAGGCCGATGTGGCGCGGGAAAACGCCGATCTGGTGACGCACTACTGGGATTGGCGGCCGCGCGTGGCCCCAGAGGAATACTATCGGTATTTCGATGGCACCGCGCCGACGCATCACCTTTACGGGCTGCGCGAAGCGCTCGACATGATTTTCGAGGAAGGGTTGGAGGCTGTCTGGGCCCGTCACGCCACCCTCGCGCAGGCCATCTGGGCAGCCTTTGACACATGGGGCCGCGCAGGCCCTGTTGCGCTGAACATTGAAGACAAAACCAAGCGGAGCCATGCCGTCACCGCTGTGCGCGTCACGGCCCCCTTGGGCACTTCCTTGCGGACATGGCTGACGGAGAATGCAGGCGTCACGCTTGGTATTGGCCTTGGGATGGGCTCTGACGCCGATCCGGGCGGGGACGGTTTCTTCCGCGTGGGCCATATGGGCCATGTGAATGCACAGATGGTTATGGGCGTTCTGGGCACGATCCAGGCGGGTCTGACAGCCCTTGATATCCCGCATGATGCGACCGCTCTGAGCGCCGCATCTGACGTGATTTCAAAGGCTTAACGCCGCTTGCGTAGCTCGGCGATTGTGAGGATTGCGCGGTCTGTCAGCAAGGCGACTGCAATGGCGACGACCCAGCCATAGGCGGCGGCGAGCAGGAAAAGCACCATGAAGGCCAAAAGGCCCGACGATGCCAGAAAGGCGGTCGTATAGTTCTCAACCCGTCCGAGGGGGCGCTGTTGTGAGAGGGGTGCGCGTTTGCTCATGCGAAAAGCTAGCACGGGATCCGTGAAGGGAAGGTAAAAAATACGTGCTCAGCCGCGCGCGGCGGAGAGGGCTTTTGGCAAAGTGGTTTCAAAAAGATCAAGCGCCTCGTCCGGTCCGCAGCTGACGCGGATGCAGCGGTCTTGCGGGGCGACGAAGGGCATGCGCACGAAGATGCCTTCGGCGATCAGCGCGTCGAGGACAGCCTTTGCAAACGCGCCGTCCTTCCCGCAATCAATCGCGACGAAATTCGTGGCCGACGGGATGGCGTGCAAGCCGTTGGCTGCGGCGATCTGCGTGATGCGGTCGCGGGCGATCCGAATTTTCTCAACTGTTCCAAAGAGGTAGCCTTGATCCTGCAAAGCAGCCAAGGCCCCCGCAAGGCTGATCCGCCCCATGCCGAAATGGTTGCGCACCTTGTGAAACGCAGCGATCAGATCGGGCGCACCAATTGCATACCCCACGCGCGCGCCCGCCAGACCATAGGCTTTGGAGAAGGTGCGCATCCGGATCACGCGTGGATCATTTGCCGCGATATCAGGCACGGCGTCGGCTGGGGCGGTGTCGATATACGCCTCGTCCAGCACCAGCAGGCAACCCTCCGGCAATCCCTCCAGATTCTTGGTTAACGCCGTGCCCTGCAGCCATGTGCCCATCGGGTTGTCGGGATTGGCCAAATAGACGAGCTTTGCGTCCACCTCTGCCGCTTTGGCGAAGAGAGCGTCTGGGTCTTCATGGTCGTCACGGTAGGGCACTTTGTGCAGCGTGCCGCCAAACCCGGTGACGTGGTAATTGAAGGTCGGATAGGCACCGTCTGACGTGACAACGGCATCGCCCTCGGTCACCATCAACCGGACCAGCGCACCCAGCAAGCCGTCGATACCTTCGCCGATCATGATATTCTCGGGCGAGATTTCGTGATGTTTTGCAAGGGCTTGCTTTAGATCATGCGCTTCGGGGTCGGCATACATCCAAGCCTCCAACGCCGCGCACGCCATGGCGTCTATGGCTTTGGGCGATGGCCCGAAAAGCGACTCGTTGGCCCCAAGGCGCGCTGTAAATGCAGCGCCTCGGGTACGTTCTTGCGTTTCTGGACCCACGAAAGGAACCGAGGCGGGCAGGCGCTGTGCGAGGGGTGTAAAACGAGGCGAAGTCATGGGCGCAACTAAGCCAGCAGGTCGTTACTATGCAAGGCTTTGGGGCTTGAAACATGGTTAGAGCGGCCCCACCTGAGAACCATTCGCAGTTAGGAGCGCGCCATGAACCGTCGCCAGTTTCTTGCCACCACAGCCGCTGCCGCGACGATCCGCGCGGTCCCAACCCTGACGCGCGGGTCGGCGCGCCGGGTTGTGACGCTGGTCTACGACAAAGCGCTGGGCGCGATGCGTTTGATCGACAAGGCGGTGCCGTGAGCGGCTAGCCCAGTTCGGCCAGACGCGCCAAAGCGGCGTTGATCTTGGCTTCCTCGGCTTCCCGCGCAGCAAGGTTTTCCTTAGCTTCTTCAACGACTTCCGCCGGAGCAGAGGCCGCAAATTTCGGGTTGTTGACCCGTCCGCGGAGGCCGCCGATTTCCTTGGCGAGTTTGCCCAGCACTTTCTCAAGACGCGCTTTTTCTTCGGCCACGTCAATGATGTCTGCCAGCGGCAGGGCGAAGGTGCCGCCTTCCACTGCGAGGCTGACGCAGCCCTTGGGCAAAGTCGCAACTTCTTCCAGAGCTTCGATCCGGGCAAGGCGTTTGATCATCGCCTCGTTGCGCTCCCGCGCGGCTGTCGCATCGGGGGTCAGGCCGGTGTGCAGCATCTGCACTTTCAGCCCGACGGGGACGTGCATTTCACCACGGGCAGAGCGCACTGCCTCAATGAGCGCGATAACCCAGTTCATCTCGGCATCGGCTTTTTCATCAACCAAATCAGCGGCTTGATAGGTGGGCCAGTCGGCGTGAACCAGCATCTTTTCGCGGCTGCCAAGCGTGCCCCACAGCTCTTCCGTGACATAGGGCATGATCGGGTGGAGCAGGATGAAACACTGGTCCAGAACCCAGCGCATCACGGCTTGGGTTTCGGCTTTGGCGGCGGCGTCATCGCCTTGCAGAAGCGGTTTCGACAGCTCCACATACCAGTCGCAGACCTTGCCCCAGACGAATGCATAAAGCGCGTTGGCGGCGTCGTTGAACCGGTAGTTTTCCAGCGCGGCATCGACCTCTTCACGGACCTTCGCGGTCTCGCCAATGATCCAGCGATTCACGGTATGGCTTGGATATGTATCGGATGCAGATGCGATATGTATTGGATCTGTATCAAATACGCCGTTCATTTCCGCAAATCGCGCGGCGTTCCAGAGCTTGGTTCCGAAGTTCCGATAACCCGCAATCCGCTGGGTGGAGAGCTTCAGATCGCGCCCCATCGCAGCCATGGCGGTCAGCGTGAAGCGGACAGCATCCGCGCCGTATTCGTCGATCAGTTCGAGCGGATCGAGAACATTGCCGAGACTTTTCGACATTTTCTTACCCTTCTCGTCGCGGACGAGAGCGTGGACGTAAACCGTATGGAAAGGTTTCTGATCTACGACTGCGAATTGCATCATCATCATGCGCGCAACCCAGAAGAAGATGATGTCGAAACCGGTGATCAGCACATCGGTCGGGAAATACTTTGCTAGCTCGGGTGTCTGTTCGGGCCAGCCCAGTGTGCCGATGGGCCACAAACCAGAGGAGAACCACGTATCCAGAACATCCGGGTCCCGCCAGACGGGGTAGACCAGCTTGGTCGGGTCCTGATCCATGGAGTATTGCGCAAGGCTTTCGGCTATCAGATGGATCGCGGCGTTGCGGTCAGCAACCTCGACCACGCGGGCATGGTGCAGGGGGGTGGGCAGATCGGCAAGAACGTCGGCAAACTGGTTTGAGACGGCATCAAAATCGGCCGCGCAATGGGCGCGTTCGGTGCCTGTCAGCAGGCGCTGTTGCGACAGAAGCGTGGTAACTTCGACTTCGTCCAAAGCGCCGTCGCCTTCGTCATCGGTGAAGTCTTTGCCGGTCAGATCAAAGCCATACCAGACGGGAATTTGATGGCCCCACCAGAGCTGGCGGGAGATGCACCAAGGTTCAATATTCTCGAGCCAGTTGAAGTAGACCTTCTTGTGCTGCTCGGGCAGGATTTGCGTCTCGCCCGAGCGGACGGCGTCAATCGCGGGGCCGACGATCTGCTTCGTGTCGACGAACCACTGATCGGTCAGCATCGGCTCGATCACGACCTTGGAGCGGTCGCCGAAGGGCTGCATGATCGGCTTGTTCTCGACGTAAGGCACCATCTCGGGCGCGCCAGTGGTGTCTTCTTGATCGCCGGAGGCGGGTTCGCCCTCCACCATGACGGCCAGACCTTCGGCAGTGATATCCGCAACAACGGCTTTGCGGGCCTCAAACCGGTCGAGACCGCGATAGGCCTCTGGCACAAGGTTCATCGCGGCGATCATCACCTCGTCGAACTCTTGCTCGCCGTTCGCAATTGCCTGCGCGACGGCGGCTTCTTCCGCATAGGGTTTGCCGTCAGAGCGCATCGCACCTTTGGTATCCATGAGCGAATACATCGGGATGCCGCCGCGCTTGGCGACCTCGTAGTCGTTGAAGTCATGCGCGCCGGTGATCTTCACAGCACCCGAGCCGAAATCCGGATCGGGGTATTCATCGGTGATGATCGGGATCAAGCGGCGATGCTCTTTCGGGCCGACCGGGATTTCGCAGAGCTTGCCGATGATGGGCGCGTAGCGTTCGTCATCCGGGTGCACGGCAACAGCACCGTCGCCCAGCATCGTTTCGGGCCGGGTCGTGGCGATGGAGATATAATCCCGCTCCTCCTCAAGGATGATATTCCCGTCCTCGTCCTTCTCGACATAGGTATAGGTCTGCCCCCCGGCGAGCGGATATTTGAAGTGCCACATGTGGCCAGCAACTTCGATATTCTCGACCTCAAGATCGGAAATCGCGGTCTCAAAATGCGGGTCCCAGTTGACCAGCCGCTTGCCGCGGTAGATCAGGCCCTTGTTATACATTTCCACAAAGACCTTGAGGACGGCCTCGGGGAAGTTGCCGGACATGGTGAAGGCGTTGCGGTCCCAGTCACAAGAGGCACCCAACCGCTTGAGCTGGTTGATGATCGTGTCGCCGCTTTCTTCTTTCCACTCCCAGACCTTCTCAAGGAAAGCCTCGCGCCCCAGTTCGGCACGGGACGGCTGTTGGGTTTCGGCTAATTGACGCTCAACGACCATTTGGGTGGCGATGCCAGCGTGGTCCTGCCCCGGCTGCCAGAGCGTGTCGAACCCGCGCATCCTGTGCCAACGAACGAGGATATCCTGCAGCGTATTGTTGAAGGCGTGACCCATATGGAGCGAGCCGGTCACATTGGGCGGCGGGATCATGATGCAGAACGTTTCGGCCCGCGAGGCGTTTGCGCCCGCTTTGAAGCATCCCGCTGCGTCCCAAGCGGCGTTCAGGCGCGCTTCGGCTTCGGCTGCGTTGAAGGTCTTTTCCATCGCCATTGGTTTGATCCCGTTGATCCGTGTTCACCGTCAGATAACGGCAAGCCGCGCGAAGGGAAAGGGGTGGACGGTGGGGCGCGGCCCGCTAGTCTTCGGTGAAAGCAAGCGAGGGCGCGCCAGATGGAAAAATTCGGAAAAAGTCAGCCGGTCAAACGGGTCGAGGATGTGCGGTTTCTGACCGGGGCGGGGCGATATGTCGATGATATCGCACCGGACGGGGCGCTGCACGGGTTTGTGCTGCGCTCGCCCTTGGCACATGGGGAGATTGCGGTGCTGGATGTGGAGACGGCGCGCGCTGCTGATGGCGTGCATCTGATCGTGACGGCGGAGGATCTGGAGGCGGAGGGCGTCACCCTCGCCATGGGCGCGACCGTGTTAACCAACCGTGATGGCAGCAAGGCGGCAGCCCCGATGCGGCCTTTGTTAGCCAAGGGCCGCGTGCGGTTTGTGGGCGAGCCGATCGCTATGATTTTTGCGGAGACGCTTGCACAGGCCAAGGACGCCGCGGAGCTGATCGAGTTGGAGATCGGCGATCTGGACGTGCATGTCGCGCCCGCGCCCGGCGGCCCGGTGATCCACCCGGAAGCGCCTGAAAATGTCGCTTTCGACTGGGGGATTGGCGATGAGGCCGCGACCGATGCCGCGTTCGAGGCGGCGGCCCACGTGGTCGAGGTGGAGATCGACGACAACCGCATCATCTGCAACTCGATGGAGCCGCGCGGCTGTTTTGCCGAAATGGACGGCGACCGGCTGCACTTCTGCGTGAATGGGCAGGGCGTTTGGGGGCAGAAGCGGCAGCTTGTGGCGATGCTGGGGCTCGAGGAGGACAAGGTCCGCGTGACCAACCCTGATGTGGGCGGCGGCTTTGGCATGAAGGCGATGACCTATCCGGAGTATTTCATCACCGCCCACGCAACGCGCGTTCTGGGCCGCGCGTGCCGCTGGATGTCGGAGCGGACGGAGGCGATGCTGAGCGACAATGCCGGGCGCGATCTGGTGACCAAGGTTGGTCTGGCGTTTGATGCCGAGCATCGGATTACCGGTTACCGCGTTGATTCTATGTGTAATCTTGGGGCGTATAACTCGCAATTCGCCCAGCCGATCCAGACGGAGCTTTTCTCCAAAGTGCTGACGGGCTGCTATGACATTCCCGCTGCGTGGTTGGGCGTGAAGGGCATTTATACGAACACAACGCAGGTCGATGCCTACCGGGGCGCTGGGCGACCCGAGGCGATTTTCGCCTTGGAGCGGGCGATGGATTATGCCGCGCGCGAGCTGGGCGTCGATGCGTGGGAGCTGCGCCGCAAGAACTTCATCCGCCCGGCGCAGATGCCCTATACCAGCCCGACCGGCGTGACCTATGACGTTGGCGATTTTGCGAAAGTGCTGGCGCGGGTCGAGGCGGAGGCCGACCGAGCGGGGTTCGCGGCGCGCAAAGCGGCTTCCAAAGCGCGGGGCAAGCTGCGGGGTCAGGGGCTGTGCTATTATATCGAGAGCATTCTGGGCGATCCCTCGGAGGGCGCGCGGGTGGTCTTCAACGACGATGGCAGCGTCGATATCTTCGTCGGCACCCAGTCGAACGGGCAGGGGCATGAGACGGTTTATGCGCAGTTCCTGAGCGATCAGACCGGCATCCCGGCTGAGAAAATATCGGTTATTCAAGGCGATAGCGATTTGATCCAGAAAGGCGGCGGCACCGGCGGTTCCCGCTCTGTCACGGTGCAGAACAGCGCGACGCTGGCCACGGTTGAGAAGATGATCGCCGCTTTCACGCCGTTTCTGGCCGAGGAGATGGACGTCACCCCCGATCAGATCAGCTTTGATCATGAGACGTTCCGTATCGCAGGCTCCAACGTGACGCCGACCGTTCTGGAAGTGGCAGAGATGGCGCGTGCTGCAGGGCGGGCGGATCTGCTGACCCATGAGGCGCGCATCACGCTGGAGGATCGCAGCTTTCCCAACGGGGCCCACGTCGCCGAGATCGAGATTGATCCGGACACTGGCGTGGTGGAGGTCGTTAAGTACACCGTCACGGATGATTTCGGAAATCTTATCAATCCCATGCTAGCCGAAGGGCAGGTGCATGGCGGTGTCGTTCAGGGGATCGGTCAGGCCATCACAGAACGGGTTGTGCATGATGAGGATGGACAATTGCTCACGGCAAGTTTCATGGACTACGGCATGCCGCGTGCGGATGATTGCCCCATGATTGCGTTTTATTCCGAGCCTGTACCCTCCACCAACAATCCCTTGGGTATGAAAGGATGTGGGGAGGCCGGAACCATCGGCGCGCTCGCTGCCGTTGCCAATGCGGTGCTGGATGCGGTCTGGGACGAAGGGATTCACAAGATAGACATGCCTTTCACCCCGCAGCGGGTCTGGACGCATCTACAAGAGAGGCCCATTGCGGCTGAGTGAACGCCTCTTTTCCCGCCTCGGCGCACTGATCGGGCGCGCGGGGCGATGGACGCAATCGCCTGCCGCCCCGGTGCGCGGCCCGCTGACCCACATTATCATTCTGGACGGCACGATGTCGTCGCTGGACCCGGGTGCAGAGACGCATGCAGGGCTTGCGCTCAGGCTGTTTCAAGAGGCGGCCAGTCCGGCGGAGGTGTCCCTTTTCTACGAGGCGGGCATTCAGTGGTCTGATTGGAAAGCCTCGGTTAACGTGATGACAGGGCGCGGGATTAATCGCCAGATTAGAAGGGCTTATGGGTTTCTCGCCTCCCGCTATCGGTCGGGCGACAGAATTATTCTGATGGGCTATTCGCGCGGGGCTTACGCGGTGCGGTCGCTGGCGGGCATCATTGATCGGGTCGGTTTGCTGATGCCGGAGCATGCTACTGTTCGCAATATTCGCCAGATTTATCGCCATTATCAGCAATCCCCTGAGAGCAGCGGGGCAAAGGATTTTGCCGATGCGTTCTGCCATCCGGAGGTCGCGATTGAGGCGGTCGCAGTGTGGGATACGGTCAAGGCGCTTGGCCTGCGCCTGCCGGTGCTGTGGCGCTGGGCGGATGTGAAACACGCGTTTCACAATCACGCGCTGGGCCCTTCCATTCGCAACGGTTTTCATGCGCTGGCGCTGGACGAGACCCGATTGGCTTACGCGCCGGTGATGTGGGCGTGCCGCCCGGATTGGCCCGGCCGGATGGAACAAATGTGGTTTCGTGGTTCTCACGGTGATGTGGGTGGGCAGCTGAACGGGTTTCACGCCGCCCGGCCTTTGGCGAATATCCCCTTCGTGTGGTTAATGGAGAAGGTGGAAATGTGCGGCGCGCCCCTGCCAGATGGGTGGCGCAGCCGGTTTCCGCAGGACATTGACGCGCCCTCTGTCGGCAATTGGCGCGGTATGGGAAAGCTGTTCGTGTCGCGCCGCCGCCGCGCCGTTGGTGCTTGCCCGTCAGAGGCGATCCATGGCTCGGTTCCGCCCGGTCATGGCGGGGTAGAGCTGCACCCTACGGTGTCATGATCAGGCAGGTCGTCGTGCCCGTCGCGTAGAGCCGATCATCATCGCGTCCGCGAATTTCCCCATGGGCCACACCGGTTGAGCGCCCTGCATGATCCACTTGGCCAACCGCCTTGATCGGCGTGCTAACAGGGATCGCGCGTGTGATGTTTACCTTATATTCCAAAGTCGTATAGAAACTTCCCGTCGGCACTTTCGTCATCACGGCGCAGGCCATGCAGCTATCCAGCAGCGTGCCATACCAGCCGCCATGCACCCCACCCATGGGGTTGGTATGGGCAAATTCCGGTGTGCCATGAAAGACGACGCGGCCGTCTGTGACTTCTTCTACGGCATAGTTCAGCACAGCTGAAATGGGCGGGCGCGGCAGCAGGCCGTCGCGGATACGCTCCATGAACTCCAGCCCGGACATGGAGAGCAAGACCTCTCGGTTGGGCAGGTCATCGGCGGTTTGAGCGGTCAGCATGGGCGTCTCCTTTTGCGGGGACGCTAGCGAGGGCCGCCGGGGCTGAAAAGTGGTTAAGCGACGTTCTGCAATTGTGCGCGTGGGGTCACCCCAAGGGCATGGCACACATCGCGGGTCAATTCGGGTTTGTTGAGCGTGTAGAAATGCAGATCCGATGCGCCGCCTTCCAGAAGGTCGGTGCAAAGCTCTGTGCACAGGGCGGTGGCGAGCAAATCTTCGCGCCCGTCGCGCTGTGCTGCGGTGAAAGCGTCATCCAACCAAGCGGGGATGGCCGTGCCGCAGGCGGTCGCGAATTTGCGCACGCCGGACCAGTTCTCAATCGGCAGAATGCCCGGGATGATCGGCGCGGTGATGCCCGCTTTGTCACAGGCGTCGCGGAAACGAAAGAAGGTCTCAGCTTCGAAAAAGAACTGCGTGATCGCGGAATGCGCGCCCGCGTCGAGTTTGCGTTTGAGCCAGTCGATATCGGCCTGAGCGTTCGCCGCTTCGGGGTGCGCCTCTGGATACGCGCCGACGCGCAGGGTGAATTTGCCGGTCTCGGCAAGGGCTGCGATCAGCTCGCAGCTGTCTTTGAAGCCATCCGCATGGGGCGTGAAGCTCTGCTCGCCTTTTGGCGCGTCACCGCGCAGGGCCACGATTTCGGTCACGCCAGCGGCCGCATATTTCTCAGCGATTTCAAGTGTCTCAGCCTTGGTCGCATTCACGCATGTCAGGTGGGCTGCCACGTTCAACCCGCTGGTTTTGTGGATTGTTTCCACTGCCTCATGGGTCAGGCTGCGCGTCGTGCCGCCCGCGCCGTAGGTGACCGAGACGAAGCTCGGCTCAAGCGGGGCCAATGTCTGGACCGTGTCCCACAGGCGGAACGAGGCTTCGAGGGATTTCGGAGGGAAAAATTCAAAGGACACGCGGGGCGAGGTCATGACGCAGGCTTTCTGTTTTCGGGCTTTTTAGGTTGTCTCACATCGCGTGAAGTGAAACAATTTCATAACTCTCATCACGATCATGAGCTTTGTTCACATGAATATCGAGTTTCGTCATCTTCGCACGATCAAGGCCATTCACGAGGCCGGCGGGCTCGCCCGCGCGGCGGATGTCTTGAACATCACGCAGTCGGCATTGAGCCACCAGATCAAGGGGCTGGAAGATCAGACCGGGGTGGAGCTTTTCGTGCGCCGCTCCAAGCCTCTGAAGCTGTCAGCGGCGGGTATGAAGCTGCTTGCATTGGCCGAGAGTATTTTACCGCAAGTTGCTGCTTTGGAAGCAGATTTTGAGGGTGTGCAGGATGGCAAAGCGGGGCGTTTGCATATCGCGATTGAGTGCCACGCCTGCTTCGAATGGCTGTTCCCGGTGCTGGAAGAGTTCCGCAAAGGCTGGCCGGATGTCGATGTAGATATCCGCCCCGGCCTTGCCTTCGACGCGCTGCCCGCGTTGCAGAAAGAGGGCGTCGATCTGGTCGTCTCTTCGGACCCGGAAGACCTGCCCAATGTCGATTTCACACCGCTTTTCGACTACGATCCGGTCTTCGTTGCCTCCTCCAAGCACCCATTGGCGCAAAAAAACTTCATCGAGGCGCAGGATTTTCGCGGGGAAACGCTGATCACTTATCCGGTCGATCGCGCGCGGTTGGACATCTTCAGCCAATTGCTGACCCCGGCAAAAGTGGAGCCCGCATCGGTCCGTCAGGTTGAGCTGACAGCGGTGATCCTGCTGCTCGTTGCGTCGAATCGTGGCGTGTCGGTGTTGCCCGACTGGGTGGTGCGGGAGGTGAAGTATAATTCCGACTATGTCACGCGCCCGATTACCGAAACAGGGTTAACGCGCAGGCTTTACGCAGCGACCCGCGGCGACGACACGATGAAGCCTTATATGGCTCACTTAATACGCCTTGCGCGGACGATTCCGATGAAGATGCAGCGCAGTTAACCCTGCGGCACATAATTTTCTTGACTCATCTGTGAAAAATCGTGTGAAAATTTCATCATAATTTTCACGGACGTTGCCATGACCACGACATCCCTTGGTGCTGATCTGCGTGCGCTGCGTAAATCGCGGCGGATGACGCTTCAGTCTTTGGCAGATGACCTTGGCAAATCGGTCGGTTGGCTCAGCCAGATCGAGCGTGATCTGTCGACCCCTGATCCTACGGATCTGGAGGCGATGGCCGACGCGCTTGATGTATCCAAAGACTTACTGACCACGCGGCCCGGTGAAGATGGAATCGTAGTGCGCGCCGACGCGCGTCGCCCCATCGGCAATCGTGTTGCAGGGTTAACGGAGGAGCTTCTCTCCCCCGATCTGACGGACGATTTTCAGGCTGTCCATTCCGTCTTTGATCCTGGTGCTGCGCGCGATGACAGCGTTCGCCGCGGCACTCAGGAACTTGCATATATCGTCGCTGGTCGCCTGGATGTCTGGCTTGATGGCGAGAAATTTTCCCTGTCCGAAGGCGATAGCTTCCGGATGCGGGGCCAGCGATTTCGCTGGGCCAATCCTTACGAAACACCCGCGGTTGCGATCTGGATCATCGCTCCGCCTGTCTATTGAAAGGTCCCCTCATGAGTGATTTTCAGACAACAGCCCGCGTGGTCGTGATCGGTGGTGGCGTCGTCGGCGCGTCATGCCTTTATCATCTGGCAGAGGCGGGCTGGTCTGACTGCGTTCTTCTGGAAAAGAACGAGCTGACAGCAGGCTCGACCTGGCACGCTGCAGGGAATATCCCCAACTTTTCAGCGAGTTGGGCCGTCATGAATATGCAGCGCTATTCGACAACGCTCTATCGCGAAATCGCTGAAAAGGTCGATTATCCGATCAACTATAACGTCACCGGCTCCGTCCGCTTGGCGCATTCGAAAGAGCGGATGATGGAGTTTGAGCGGGTTCGCGGGATGGCGGCTGCTCAGGGCCTGCCGATGGAAATGATGTCGAACGCCGACCTCAAAGAGGCCTATCCGTTTATGGAGACGCATGACCTCGAAGGGGGTCTTTATGACCGCTACGACGGCGATATGGACCCGGCACAGATCACGCAGGCTTTTGCAAAAGGCGCGCGTGACAAGGGCGCCAAGATCCTGCGTTTCACACCTGCGACCGGGATCAGCCGCGACGGAGATGAGTGGGTCGTGCAAACCGAAAAGGGCGACATCCGCTGCGAGTTCGTGGTTAACGCCGCAGGCTATTATGCGCAGCGCGTGTCGGAATGGTTCAAGCCCTATGGTGGGCGCACGATGCCCATGGCGGTGATGAGCCACCAGTATCTTCTGACCGATGAAATCCCTGAGATTGAGGCCTATACGAAGGAAAAAGGCGGCAAGCTGCCGCTGCTGCGCGACCCGGATATCAGCTACTATCTGCGTCAGGAAAAGACCGGTCTGAACCTTGGCCCGTATGAGCGCAACTGCAAGGCCCATTGGCAGACGCCCGATGATCCGATGCCGGAAGATTTCAGCTTCCAGCTGTACCCGGACGATCTGGAGCGGCTTGAGTTCTATATCGAAGACGCGATGGCGCGGGTTCCGCTTTTGGGTCAAGCGGGTATTAACAAAGTGATTAACGGCCCGATCCCTTACACCCCTGACGGCAACCCGCTGATCGGGCCGATGCCGGGCGTTCCGAACGCGTTTGAAGCCTGTGTGTTCACCTTCGGCATCGCGCAAGGCGGTGGCGCGGGTAAAATCCTGTGCGACTGGATCACCGAAGGTCAGACCGAATGGGATTGCTGGGCGCTCGACCCGCGCCGGTTCACCGATTACGCCGATCAGGACTATTCGACCAAGAAGGCGATGGAGGTTTATGGCCACGAATACGCCATGCATTTCCCCCATCACGAATGGCCTGAAGCGCGTGACAAGAAGGTTTCTCCGGTGCATGCGAAAGTCGTCGAGATGGGCGGTCAGATGGGCGTCTATAACGGGTGGGAGCGGGCGAACTGGTTCGCGAAACCCGGCGATGACACGTCTGAGGAAGCGACGGAAACCTGGGATCGCGCCGGTCCGTGGGAGCCGCGTGTGCGCGAAGAGGTTGAGGCGGTGCGCGACGGTGTTGGCGTGCTCGATCTGCCAGGTTTCTCGCGGTTCAAGCTGTCTGGTGCGGGGGCCGCAGATTGGCTGTTGGGCAAGATCACCGGCATCCTGCCGAAGGTTGGCCGCCTGACCTTGGGTTACTTTACCGACAGCCGCGGCCGCGTCGTGACCGAGATGTCGATCATCCGGCATGATGACAATGACTTTACGCTGATCACCGCAGCACCTGCGCAATGGCATGACTTCGAATGGCTGGCCAAAGACCTTCCCGAGGGGCTGAGCCTGACCGATCATACGACCGAGTTTTCGACGCTGATTGTGACTGGTCCGAAGGCGCGGGACCTCTTTGAAAAGATCGCGGAGGCAGATCTGTCTTTGCCTTGGCTGACCCATCAAAACGGCAAGGTTGCGGGGCAGGACGTGTTCCTCGCGCGTGTGTCTTTTGCGGGCGAATTGGGTTGGGAAGTCCACGCCAAGATGGCCGATATCCCGGCGATTTACGACGCGGTTCTTGAGGCTGGCGCTGTGCCGTTCGGGATGTTTGCGCTGAACGCGATGCGTCTTGAGAAGGGTTACAAGGCGTGGAAGGTCGACCTATCGTCGGATTATACGGCGCTGGAATCCGGTTTGGGCCGCTTCGTCAAGCTGGATAAAGAGCATGACTTCCCCGGCAAGCAAGCGCTGCAGGCCAACACGCCGCCACGCCGTACATCGGTGACGATGACGGTTGAAGCGGGCGACTGGGACGCGCCTTACATGGCGAATGTCTGGTCCGGCGACCGCATTGTCGGCGAGGTTTTGAGCGGCGGTTACGGCTACCGCGTCGATGCGTCCATCGCGCTGGCGATGATCGCGCCGGATGCTGTCAACGACACGCTTGAGGTGGAGATTTTCGGTCAGAAATTCCCGGCCAATATCAGTGAAGTCCCCGGTCTTTGGGATCCCAAGAATGAGCGGCTGCGCGCGTAGTCGCGCAGCTTTTCCTTTGATTTAAATGCAGTAGATGGGGTGATGTGCCCGACTGCTGTTAACCTACACAATATGGTAGCGCGCCCAAACGCCTGCCGGTTTCGGAGTTGAAAGAATGACTGTTCCAAGCCACGCGCGTGTTGTGATTATCGGGGGCGGCGTGATCGGCTGCTCAGTCGCGTATCATCTGGCCAAGCAAGGCTGGACGGATGTTGTTCTGCTGGAGCGCAAGCAACTGACCAGCGGCACGACATGGCACGCGGCGGGGCTGATCGCGCAGCTGCGCGCCTCCATCAACATGACGCGGTTGGCAAAGTACAGCCAAGAGCTTTACGGCGAGCTGGAAGCGGAAACGGGCGTCGCGACGGGCTTCAAACGTAACGGATCAATCACCGTGGCGCTGACAGAGCATCGGCGGGAGGAGATTTTGCGTCAAGCCTCCATGGCGCGGGCCTTTGGGGTGGAGGTTGAGCAGATCTCCCCCAACGAGGTGTCGGCGCGCTATCCGCACCTGAACACGCAAGATGTGGTGGGGGCTGTTTACCTGGATAAGGATGGGCAGGGCGACCCCGCGAATATTGCCTTGGCACTGGCCAAAGGTGCGCGTCAGAAGGGTGCAAAGGTGCTGGAGCGGGTGTCTGTGACAGGCATCAAGCGCGACGATATGCGCGTCACGGGCGTCGATTGGCAAAGCGGTGAAGAGAGCGGTCACATCACCGCGGATATGGTCGTCAATTGCGGCGGGATGTGGGGCCATGAAGTCGGCCGTATGGCGGGCGTGAACGTGCCGCTTCAAGCCTGTGAGCATTTCTATATTGTGACGGAAGCCATTGAAGGGCTTCAACAATTGCCGGTTCTGCGGGTACCGGATGAGTGCGCCTACTACAAGGAAGATGCGGGCAAAATGCTGCTTGGCGCGTTCGAGCCTGTGGCGAAGCCTTGGGCGCTGGATGGTATTCCGAAGGACTTCGAGTTTGATCAGCTGCCCGAGGATTTCGACCATTTTGAGCCGATCTTGGAGGCCGCTGTGAACCGCATGCCGATGCTGGCCGAGGCGGGGATTCATACCTTCTTCAACGGGCCGGAGAGCTTCACACCAGACGACGCATATCACCTTGGTCTTGCGCCCGAGCTGGACAATTTCTGGGTCGCTGCGGGCTTTAACTCCATCGGAATTCAGTCTGCTGGCGGCGCCGGGATGGCGCTGGCGCAGTGGATGGAAATGGGCGAAAAGCCCTTCGATCTGGGCGATGTCGATATCAGCCGGATGCAGCCGTTTCAGGGTAACAAGACGTATCTGGCGAAGCGTTCGACCGAAACGCTCGGGCTGCTTTATGCGGACCACTTCCCTTACCGGCAGAAAGCGACGGCGCGAGGGATCAGGCGGTCTCCGCTGCATGAGCATCTCAAAACGCAGGGCGCTGTCTTCGGTGAATTTGCGGGATGGGAACGCGCTAACTGGTTTGCCGATGAAGGCCAAACGCCGGAATACGAATATAGCTGGAAACGGCAGAACTGGTTCGAAAATTCGGCCCGCGAACATCAGGCGATCCGCGAGAAGGTCGGGATGTACGACATGTCGTCTTTCGGGAAAATCCGGGTGGAGGGCAAGGATGCGGAAGCTTTCCTTAACCATATCTGTGGTGCCGATATGGCCGTGGTTAACGGCAAAATCGTTTATACACAGTTCCTTAATCAGTATGGCGGGATTGAGGCAGACGTCACTGTCACCCGTTTGAGTAACGAGGCGTATCTGGTCGTCACACCGGCAGCGACGCGGCTTGCCGATCAGACCTGGATGCGGCGGCATAAGGGTGATTTCAATGTCGTCATCACCGATATGACTGCTGGCGAAGCTGTGCTGGCGATCATGGGGCCGAATGCGCGGGCGTTGATGCAGGCGGTCTCCCCCCATGATTTCGGCAATGATGCGCATCCGTTCGGCATGGCCCATGAGGTTGAGCTTGGCATGGGCCTCGCCCGTGCGCACCGCGTCTCTTACGTGGGTGAGTTGGGGTACGAGCTTTACATCAGCGCCGACATGGCAGCGCATGCGTTTGAAACGCTCTATGAGGCAGGTGCAGATCATGGCCTCAAGCTGTGTGGTCTGCATATGATGGACAGTTGCCGCATCGAAAAGGGCTTCCGCCATTTCGGCCATGACATCACCTGTGAGGATCATGTGGTGGAAGCTGGCCTCGCATTTGCTGTGAAGACTGCCAAGCCCAGCTTCATCGGGCGCGATGCTGTGCTGCGCATGAAAGACGAAGGTGTCAGCGCGCGCATGCTGCAATTCCTGCTCAAAGAGCCGGAGCCGTTGCTGTATCACAACGAGCCGATCCTCCGGGATGGCGAGGTTGTGGGCCACCTGACCTCGGGCGCGTATGGGCATACGCTGGGCGGCGCGATGGGTCTTGGCTACGTCCCTTGCAAGGGCGAAACCGCGGCGGAGGTGCTGGCGGGTCAATATGAGATTGAAGTGGCGGGGACGCGTGTTGCCGCCGAAGCCTCGCTCAAGCCGATGTATGATCCAAAGTCAGAGCGGATGCGTGCCTGACGCCCCTTGGCAACCGCGGATGCGCCGCGTATAGGCACGCCCTGATCTACGACCAACCGGAGCCGATCCATGCAGGGCAGTGCCAATCTGAACGTGATGATGAAAGCCGCGCGCAAAGCGGGGCGGTCGCTGGCCAAGGACTTCCGCGAGGTCGAGAACCTGCAAGTGTCGATGAAAGGGGCGGGTGATTTTGTCAGCCGCGCCGATCTGGCCGCCGAAGAGATCATCAAAACCGATCTGATGGAAGCCCGCCCCACCTATGGCTGGCTGGCCGAAGAAGGCGGTGAGATCGAAGGGCAGGACCCGACCCGCCGCTGGATCGTCGACCCGCTGGATGGCACGACGAACTATCTGCACGGGCTTCCCCATTGGGCAGTCTCCATCGCGCTGGAGCATAAGGGCGAGATCGTTGCGGGCGTTGTCTATGACCCTGCCAAGGACGAGCTTTTCTTTGCCGAAAAAGGCCAGGGCGCCTGGATGAACGAGAGCCGGTTGCGCGTGTCGGGCCGTCACAAGCTGATCGAGAGCATTTTTGCGACCGGTCTACCATTCGCAGGCCGCTCTGATCTGCCCGAAACGCTTCAGGAACTGGCGCGTCTTTTGCCTGCGACGGCAGGTGTGCGCCGATTTGGCTCTGCCGCGCTTGATTTGGCTTACGTGGCTGCGGGCCGCTATGACGGCTTTTGGGAGCGTCGCTTGAACAGCTGGGATTTGGCGGCAGGCAGCCTGATCGTGCGGGAGGCTGGTGGCCTTGTAGAGCCGCTCACCCCCGGCAAGCACATCATCGAAGATGGTGAGATCATCGCCGCGAACGAGCAGATCTTCGAAACCTTCGCCAAGGTCATTCGCAACGGCTGATCTGGCGATTACCGGCTTTTGCGCAACGCATTGTTTCACCTCACGGGAGCGATGCCGCGCGCTTGTCTGGTCTTTGCCCCGTTTCTGACACGGTTCAGGTCGATGACAGGCCCATGCTTACTTCTGCTTTAGCCCCCCGCCTGAACCGCTTTTGGACCGATGAAGATGGCGCTATCACCGTTGACTGGGTGATGGTGACTGCCGGTGTCGTCGCTTTGAGCATCGCTGTCCTGAACCTGGTGGGCGATAGCTCAATGGAGCTGACGAACAAGGTCTCTACCGAGATGTCGACAGCCACTGTGTCCAGCTACACGACCAATTAAGCCTAACGGTCGGACGGGTGATTGATCCCGTCGGCCCAGCCCACCTCGCCCAGATCGCGCGGGTTGATCCCGTCGAGGATGGCGACGTTCACCCCGTATTCGTTGGGGTTTGAGCGGCGCTGGTGGTGGGTATAGATCCCGCAGGTCTTGCAGAAGAAATGCTGCGCAGTATGCGTGCCCCACGTGTAGCGCGTGAGGTGATCGACGCCTTCGACCACCTTGAGCCCGCTCAACGGCGTAGAGACCGCAATCGCCCCGCGACGGCGGCAAAAACTGCAATCGCAGCGGCGCGCGGTATTCAGCCCATCGCTGAGCGTGACCTCCAACACAACAGCTCCGCAATGGCAGGTGCCACGCATCAGCGGTTCCTTGGCACGTTGGGGATAGAACTGCGTGACAGTCTGTATTTCGTCTCAGGGTGGGGCGGATGTCCCTCGGTCCGGGCCCAGTAGGCAGGCCCGCCGCGCCGCAGCCAGATCGGGATCACCAGCGCAAAACCGATGATGAACCCACCGGCATGGGCCCAGTAGGCAACGCCTCCGCCACCCTGATCGGCGGCCACACCGTTGAAAAGCTGCAAGCCAAACCAGATGCCCAGCATCAGCCAAGCGGGCACCGGGAAGATGCGAATGTAAACGATGAGGATCAGAAGGATATCGACGCGCGCTTTGGGGAAAAGCAGCAGATAGCCCCCCATCACGCCTGCAATCGCGCCGGACGCGCCCACGGTGGGGATCGTTGAGGCAGGATCGGCCATCACATGCACCAGCGCAGCGCCGAGGCCGCTGAGCAGGTAGAAGCCCAAAAAGCCGGTATGGCCGAACTCTTCTTCCAGGTTATCGCCGAAAATCCATAAAAAGAGCATATTACCCGCAAGATGCATGATCCCCCCATGCAGGAACATCGACGTGAATAGCCCGCCATATTCCGTGCCCGCAGTGACACGTGCCGGCAAAAGTGCCCAGGTGTCGTAAAAGGCATTCAGCGCGCGCGGGTTTTCGAAAAGGGGCCAATAGCTGATGAAGACCGCGATATTCGCGACAATCAGGGCGTAGGTGACGAAAGGCGTGCGCTCGGACGGGTTGTGATCTCGGATCGGAAGCATGGGGGCAAGGTTGGCGCAAAGTCGGGCCGGGTCAAGCGCCACTTGATTTTTGCGCACCGTGCCGCAGCTTTGGTTTATGCGATATCTGTTGATCCCTTTGCTGATGGCTGGCCCCGCTTGGGCCGAGTGCCCGCCCGTCGCCGATACAAGTGCTGAACGCGCGGCCCTTTTGGCCCAGCTTAAAGTCGCACCCGACCCCGGTGCGGCGCAGGTGCTGAATGCGCAGCTTTGGACGATCTGGCTGATGGCACCCGATGACAAGGCGCAAACCCTTCTGGACAGCGCGACGGAGCGGATGCGCCTTGGCGATCTGGACCGTGCGATTGCGCAGCTTGATGAATTGGTAGACTATTGCCCGGAGTATGCGGAGGGCTACAATCAACGCGCCTTTGCCTATTACCTGAAGCAAGACTTCGCCCCGGCGCTGGAAGATCTTGATCGCGCGCTTGCGATCTTGCCCGAGCATATTGGCGCTTTGTCGGGCAAAGGTCTGACTCTGATCGGCATGGGCCGCGCCGCTGCAGCGCAAGAGGCGCTGCGCGCGGCCGTCGATCTGCACCCGTGGCTGTCAGAGCGCGCCCTTCTGGTGGAGCCGCCGGGACAGGAACTTTAGGTTTACACCGCTTGATCGGATTGTATTGTCGCGCGGCCTAGCCTGATTTGGCGGCGGCCCGCGTGATGGAATGGTAGACATAGGAGACTTAAAATCTCTAGGCCGAAAGGCCGTGCCGGTTCGAGTCCGGCCGCGGGTACCACAGGGAAGTCGCTACGAGTTGCGCCGCGCTTTGTAGAACTTCACGATCAGCATAATGCCAAGCCCCAGCAGGACGGCACCCAAGATCAGCGAGCCCGGAAAGGGCACAATCCACGGCGTCGCAATCGAAGACGCGCCAATCATCGCGCAAAAGAACCCCAGCATGAACAAGGGCCAACGTGGCGCGTCCAGATCAGCGCGTTCGTCTTTGCGGACAAGATCATCAAAATCGGATTTGGGCATCGGGCCTCCAATATGCTGCGCCGTATTTGGGCATAAGTTGAAGAATGTTCAACGTTCTGCGCGTTGCTTCGTCCCTTTCGGCAGACGCGGGATCCAGTACGGCACCCGGTCTTGATAGGCGCGGAACCGGTCTTTGTAGATCTTGGTGAACCGGCGCTCCTTCAGCTTCGGGGCGAAGATGCAATAGGCCGTGTAGGCCGTGGCCAGCACAAGCTGATCCGGCGTCCAGACGGGCACCGTCCAAAGCACCAGCGCGAACGAGATATAGATCGGCTGGCGGACATACTTGAAAAGCCCGGTCTCGGGCATGTCGGGGAAGACGACCTTCTTGTCGCGCGCGAGGGACGTCCACCCAAGAGAGCCGCTTTGCACCTCTGGCCCCGCATCGAAGGAGGCTTTCGTCAAAAGCGCCCAACTGGTCAGGTAGGCGAGCGTGATCAGCGCGAGGGCCAGACCTTCGGCACGCCACAGGATGATGTCGGATGGGGTCCAGAAGACAAAGAGCACGAGCAACTGGATCGAAGCGATGGTCGCGTAGACAGTTGTCGAAAGGGTCTTGCCGTGGGGCGCAGGGGCCAGCTTTTCCAGCAGCGGGCGGCCTTTGTCCGACAGCAAGAACGAATGACCCAGCGGGAATTGCAGCAATAGCAGCGCATTCACCAGACCGGCCCATGGCCATGGGACAGACCCTTGGCCAAGGCTCATCCCGAAGTATAGCCCGACGAGCATCGCAAGGCCCGCAAGGGCGAAGATGCCATGACAAAGCGCGCCGTAGATCAAGGCAATCCGCAGCGCGCGTTTGTCGGGGTTCAGGGTCAGTTTCATCACCGACACTTAAACCGATTGGCGCAGAAGTCAGCCCTCATCGGTCGCGGTGTCGCGGCGCGTGGCGGCCCAGAGCGAAATCATCGCCACGCCGTTGAAAACAAGATCAATTCCCAGAAAGAGGCCGGGGACCCAGAAAGCGTTGAAGGGCAGCTCGAGGAAAAGGAGCACCGCCAGCGCAATCGACAGCAAGCCGCCCAGAATAAGCCAGCCCGTGCCGCTTTCCTGACGGTGACGCGCGGCCCAGATCAGGCGCATCACACCGCTTGCTGCAAAGAAGGATGCCAGCAGGATCGTGATCGACAATGCACCCGCGAGTGGGGCCACAAAGAGCGCCGCACCCCCGATGATCGACAGCACGCCGACAATGATCTCGATGAAGAGACGCTTCGTTTCGCGGTCGCGGAACGCCGAGAAAAGCGTCACGACGCCGTTGGCCAGCAGCACCGCGCCGAGCAGCAGCGAGGCCGAGAGCGTCGCGACAAACGGCATTGCAATCGCGATGAAGCCTGCAAGGACCGAAAAGAGGCCGATGACCAGATAGGGCCAGCGGCGCGGGCCGGTCACTCGGCTTCTTGTGTCGTCAGATGCCCCGTTTTGGGACGCGAAATCAGCAGTGTCAGTCGCACTCATGATGCAGTCTCCTTGGAAATGGTTTCCAAGAAGAACGCGAGGGTGGTGCGCTGAGTTCCCTAGTCGCGCGTGCCTGAGAAGCGCGTCTGCCAGTCTTCGCGCTCGTCATCGGTGATCTTGCGGAAGGTTACATCAGGCACGGTGAAGGCGTGGCCAGCTTGCAGCACCTCGAGCGCGGCCTGCGCATCGTCGGGCCAGGCCTCGTCCTGCGTTTGCATCGCGTTCATCAGCGTAGCCGATGCGTCTGGGATGAAGGGCCTGGAGAGCACCGCATAGAGCCGGATCAGGTTGAGCGCGAGCCGGGTTTGCATCGCGGCTTGCTCGGGGTCTTCTTTGAAGGTCGACCAGGGTGCTGCGGCTTGCAGGTATTCGTTGCCCGCGACCCAGATTGCGCGCAGCTCGTTGGCGGATTTGCGCACCTCCATCGCGTCCATGTGGCCTTCATAGGCGCGGATGCGGGTGGTGAGATCAGCGATCAGTGTTGTTTCCGCGTCGGTATAGGCGCCGCCTGCTGGGACCTCTTCGCCGAATTTGGAGCGGCAGAACTTGGTCACACGGCTGACGAAATTGCCCAGCACGTCGGCGAGGTCCTTGTTGACCGAGGCCTGGAAGTTTTCCCACGTGAATTCACTGTCGGAGCTTTCGGGCGCATGGCTGAGCAGCCACCAACGCCAATAATCCGCAGGCAGGATTTCAAGCGCCTGATCCATGAAGACGCCGCGCCCCTGCGAGGTGCTGAACTGCCCGCCATCATAATTCAGATAGTTGAAGGACTTGATGTAATCGACCAGCTTCCACGGCTCGCCTGACCCCATGATCGTGGCGGGGAAGCTGAGCGTGTGGAAGGGCACGTTGTCCTTGCCCATGAACTGGGTGTAGCGGACGTCGTCGGCCCCTTTGTCGGTGCGCCACCAGCGCTCCCAATCGGCACCGCCATTGGCCTCGGACCATTCACCGGCACAGGCGATGTATTCGATGGGCGCGTCGAACCAAACATAGAAGACCTTGCCCTCCATCCCCGGCCAGTCTTCATCGCCTTTCTTGACCGGAATACCCCAATCCAGATCGCGGGTGATGCCGCGGTCCTGCAGCCCGTCCCCGTCATGCAGCCATTTCTTGGCGATGGAGGTCGTCAGGACAGGCCAATCGGTTTTGCTGTTGATCCACGCATCCAGCTTGCCCTTCATCTGAGACTGCTTGAGATAAAGATGCTTGGTCTCGCGGACCTCCAGATCGGTGGAGCCGGAGATCGCGCTGCGCGGCTCAATCAGGTCAGTCGGCTCCAGCTGCTTGGTGCAGTTCTCGCACTGATCGCCGCGGGCTTTGTCGTATCCGCAATTGGGGCAGGTGCCCTCGATATATCGGTCCGGCAGGAAGCGGCCATCGGCGTTGGAATAGACCTGCCGCTCGCTGACCTCTTCGATCAAGCCAGCCTCGTGCAGGCGACCTGCGAAATGCTGGGTCAGCGCATGGTTTTGCAGGCTGGAGGAGCGGCCAAAATGGTCAAAGGACAGCCGGAAGCCTTTGGCGATCTCGGCCTGCACCTTGTGCATCTCGGCGCAGTAGTCAGCGACGGGTTTGCCAGCCTTGGCAGCGGCGAGTTCGGCGGGGGTGCCGTGCTCATCCGTGGCGCAGAGGAACATCACTTCATGGCCGCGCCCACGCTGGTAGCGGGCGTAAAGATCGGCGGGCAATTGGCTGCCCACAAGGTTTCCCAAGTGCTTGATCCCGTTGATATAGGGGATCGCAGAGGTGATGAGGTGGCGAGCCATGCGCGAGCGTCCTGTCATTTGGCGGTTCTACCGTCCGCGCGGTTTAACGCCTTTCGCGGGCCCGGCGCAACAGCCGACCGATGAAGGGCGAGGTGCGCGGCGCGTAAACATAGGCCGTCCGTTCGGGGTTCGTGTCGCGCACGCGCATCCTGAGCAGACCAAAGCCCACCAAAAGCGCGTGGCCCACGGCGATAAAGCCAAATAGCGCGGGGGGTCCATAACTGTCGATCAGGGCGGAGGTGATCAGTGGCGACGCAATCGCCCCCACGGCAAAGAAAAAGAGAAGTGCTGCCGACAGTTCCACCCGCTCTTCGGAGGTGGCGAAGTCATGGGCGTGAGCGGCGGCGATGGAGTAGATCGGAAAGGTCAGAAACCCGAAAAGCCCAGAGGCCGCCATGACAGCGACGCGGCCCATATCAGCAGCACTCACTGTGGCCGCGCAGCCCAGTAACGCCGCGGCCGAGAACCAGATGAGCACCCAGCGCCGATCAAAGCGATCCGCGAGCCAACCCGCCGGGTATTGCGCCAAAGCGCCCCCTGCGACGAAGGCGGCCAGAAAATAGCCGATATCTGTGGGGGAGAGCCCGATCTCTTGCCCGTAAACTGGCCCGACCATCCGAAAGCTCGATGCCGTAAGGCCCGCGATGACGACGGCGGCTGCGGCGAGGGGAGAACGGCTCCACGCCAATGTTGGGCGCATACGCGGATTTTTGGGGATCTCGGGCTGTTGAACCTTGGTCAGGGTCAGCGGCAAGAGCGATGCGCAGCACAGCAAGGTCAGCACGTTATAGGCCATATAGCTTGGCAGGGCGGCCAACACGCCGATCATCAGTTGCGCCCCGAGGGATGCGCCCAGATCGACGATGCGGTAGATGCCCATGGCGCGGCCCCGCGTCTCGTTCGTAACCTTGGCTTGCAGCCAGCCTTCGATGATCGTGTAGCACCCGGCGATCGTCATGCCCGAGGCCACGCGCAGCAGCGCCCAGACGTAAGGGTTCTGGCTGAGCGTATGGCCCAGCATTCCGATGGCCCCGAGTGCGGTGAAGGCCGCGAAGGCTCGGCTATGGCCGACAGAGCCCAGCAGCCGCGGGGCCCACCAGCACCCGATGAAAAAGCCCACGAAATGCGCGGAGCCCAGAAGGCCCACCTGTGACGTGGTGAAGTTGAACGCAAGGCCTGACAGCGCGTCCAGCGGCCCGACGCCGCCTGAGCTGAGCTGCAGCAACGCAACAGACAGAAAGAGGGCCGCAAAGGAGATCGCAAGACGCATAACGCGTTACATCTGCCCTATTCGGTTCTGTGATGGGAGTGGGTATTCGACAAAGTGGCGTCGTTTTTGAGGGTCAGCTCATTTTTCGATCCGCGCGAGGATGCGCAAGGTGATCGGATCATCCACAAAGCCCGGAAAGCCGCTGGCGCCAAAGGCCGACCGGCTTATTGTGCCGGTGAGCAGAACGGACAATTGGCTGCGGTCGCCCAGCTCGGTGCCGCGCTGCCGGAAAAGGTCCGCTTGCAGCGTGACAGGCCGGGTCACGTCGCGGATGGTCAGATCGCCCGTCACTGTAGCACCGCTCAAATCGCCTGCAAAGCCAGTGGAGCGGAACCGGATCTCGGGGAAGGTGTCGGTGGCCAGAACCTGCGGCCCTGTCATGGTCTGCGTGACGAAGAAGACGCCCGCCCGCGCGTTCCGGGCATCCAGCGTGACGTCGACAGCGCTTGCTTGAACGTTGTCGAGGTCAATCGACATCTCGGCCGTCTTCACGGGCATCAGCCCGGTGACTGTCGCGCCTTGCAGGGTAAAGCTGAAACGCACCTCACTGCGCTCGCGGTCCAGGCGGTATGGTTCAGGCCCAGCATTGGCAGGCGTGGTGAGCGCAAGGGCGAAAACGAGCCAGAGAAGGCGTGGCATCAGCATAGGAACATGTCGGATCATTGGGGCACCCTAAAGCATTTTGCCCGGGATAGCCGCAAACATGTGTGCGCTGGCATCAAGGTTGCTCACATGATCGTGGGTGCGCCGACTTGAAGCGTTTGCCGCGGGGACCCTCGCACTTTAGAATAGCTGCAAGCACGCTTCCAAAGGACCTCCCGACAATGAAAATGAACCCGCTGGGCCGCACCGGCATGATGGTGAGCGAGCTTTGCCTCGGCTCTATGACCTGGGGCAGCCAGAACACTGCCGCTGAAGGCCATGCGCAGATTGATCGCGCTTTGGACGCGGGCATCAATTTCGTCGATACCGCCGAGATGTATCCGGTGAATCCGATCCGCGCCGAAACCGTCGGCCGTTCGGAAGAGATTATCGGGGACTGGTTTGCCAAAGGCGGGCAGCGCGACCGCATGATCCTTGCCACCAAGCATTCCGGCGCGGGCTTTCCTCATGTGCGGGACGGTGCGCCGATCTCCTCCGCCACGATTGCCGAGACGGTCGAGGGCAACTTGCGCCGCCTTAAGACTGATTACATCGACCTTTACCAGTTTCACTGGCCCAACCGGGGCAGTTACATGTTCCGTCAGAACTGGATGTTTGACCCCAGCGCGCAAGACAAGGCCGCCACAATGGCGCATATGGAAGACGCGCTCGGTGCGCTGCAAGACCTTGTAGATGCTGGAAAAATTCGTGCCTTTGGCCTCTCGAATGAAAGTGCGTGGGGCACGACCCTGTGGCTGCACAAATCTGACGAAGGGCACGGGCCGCGTGTGGCGTCGATCCAGAACGAATATTCACTGCTCTGCCGGATGTATGACACTGATCTCGCCGAGATGAGCCTCAACGAGGATGTTGGTCTTCTGGCGTTCTCCCCCCTCGCGGCGGGGCTTTTGACGGGCAAATATCAGAATGGTGCGGTGCCCGAGGGCAGCCGGATGTCCATCAACGGCGATCTGGGGGGGCGTAAGACCGACCGCGCCTTTGCCGCTGTGCAAGCCTATCTGGATATTGCAGAGGTCCACGGGCTGGACCCCGTGCAGATGTCACTTGCGTGGTGCCGGACGCGGCCTTTCATGACCTCCGCGATCTTTGGCGCGACGACGATGGAGCAGCTTGACCGCGCGCTGGGCTCGGTTGAGGTGACGATCAGCGATGATGTGCTCGACGCCATCGACACGGCCCATCGCAGCCACCCAATGCCTTACTGATCTCCGTAAAGCGGCAGCGCGCCCAGATGCTCGGGCAGGGCAGGGGTGTTTTCCGTTGAAAGACACCCACCCGCGACCGTTCGTTCGTATGTCTCTTCGATCAGGGTGGTCAGCCGCACCTTGTCTCGCGCGATCAGGTCCTGGGACAGGGCAATCGCGACAAAAAGCGCCTGTTTGGCTTCCTCAGCCGCTGTCCGCCGCCGGGTCTTGAGCGCATCGCGCACCTGTTTGTATGCCGCTGCCAGCTCGGGAATGTCACCGAAGTCGGCCTTCTGATCCGCGCGCCTGATCGAGAGGACGCAATAGGCGTCCTCCACCGGTTTGCCTTTGCACAAAAGTTTGCGATCCGCCGGATCAAGGCGCAGATCAGCGGGCGCGATCCTTTCCCTTTCAGTCGCCACCAGCGCCATCACCTCGCTGCGGCTGAGCGTCAATTCCGTGTCCAGCGCGATCTCAATCGCCACATCGGCGGTTTGCCCGGTGATGAGATCAAGCCCTTCGGTGATCAGCGGCAGGAACGGCGTCGCGCCGCCCAGAAAGCTGCGCCCCGCCTGACGAGAGACGCCCGTGACGTAGTCCAACGCCGGGCTCAGCAGAGGTCCGGATTTCACTGCAAAAAGCCCCAGCTCCAGCCTCAGTGGGCCGCCATGCCAAGGCACTGGGCCCAGCACTTGACGCTCCAGCGTGATGACGCGCTCCAGATTTCGTGGATTCAGATCGGCCAGCTGGTCCGGCGTCGCGATTGCCGCGAGTTCAGAAGCGGGCGCCCCGTCGTGGCTCATCGAAAGAGCACCGTAGATCATCCCGTGACACCGCGTATTGAATTCTTGGGCTTTCTTGAGCCTTAGCGACTCGAGGACCACTTCGACATACACCGCGTCGGGTGGGAGCGGCTGATCCGCGATTTTGCCGCCGGGATCGCGCAGATTGCGCACCAGCATGGGGGCCATTGCGGGCGCAGCGTTGAGGCGTGTCACAACGCGGTTCAAAACGCCCATTGCAGGGGTCCTTCTCTCTTGAAAACAATGTTGAAGGCGCGGTGTCCAAAGGCCGTGATGGTAACGCTCGGATCCCCCTCACCAATGATGTGATTGCGCGGTTCGTGTGGCACAGGATCGTCTGTCATGGGTCAAGACTAGCACCTCGCCCGGCACACGCTTTAAGTTTTCAGCGCTCGTGAAAAACCCGTCAAACGAGAGGGCTCAGAGCGGCCAGAAGACCAGAATGGCCGGGATCGAGACGCAGACCACGAGAATTTCCAACGGCAATCCCATGCGCCAGTAATCGCCAAACCCATAGCCGCCGGGACCCAGGATCAAGGTGTTGTTCTTATGGCCAATCGGGGTCAGGAACGCACAGCTTGCCGCGACGGCCACGGCCATCAGGAACGGATCCGGATTGACGCCAAGCGATGTGGCCATCTGGATACCCACGGGGGCCGCGACAATGGTCGTCGCGGTGTTGTTGAGCACATCTGACAGCGTCATCGTCACGACCATCAGCACCGTCAGGATCATCCACGCGGGCAGCCCCTCTGTCAGGCCTACCAATGCGCCGGCGATCAACTCGGTGCCGCCTGATGTTTCTAGCGCCGCGCCCAGTGGGATCATGGAGCCCAGAAGGACCACGACGGGCCATTCGATATGGGTGTAAAGCTCTGACAAAGGCACGATCTTTGACAACACAAAGGCGACCACCACGATGCCCAAGGCAATCGGCAAATAGACGAGGCCCAGAGAGGCCGCGATCACTGCGGCGCCGAACATGCCAATGGCCCACCAGACCTTTTTGTCTTCCGTCACCGCCAAGCCGCGATCGGCCAAGGGCAGGCAGCCCAGCCATTCGGTGACGTCATTCGCGTTGTCCTTCGGAACCAGCAGCAACAGGATATCGCCCGTGCGGATCGGCGTCTTGCGGATCTGTTGACGAACAGACTTACCTTGCCGGGAAATGCCCATCAGCACTGTGCGTTGCCGCCAAGCAAGCCCAATGGATTGCGCGGTGCGCCCGTTGAGCCGGGACTGATCGGTCACAACCACTTCAATCACGGTCAGGCCCTGACCTTCGGCGCGCAGCAACGTCTCGCGCTTGGCATCTGCGAAATCGAGGCTCTCTGCCGCGCGGTATTCATCCAGCGCGTCTGGCGTCGCCTCCAGCACCAGCGCATCGCCTGCCTGTAGCCGCGTACTGCCCGCCGTGCCGTAGCGCCGTTTGCCGTCACGCACGAGGCCAAGGATTGCGACGTCATTCTTTTCCGCCACCTCATAGAGGTCGCGCACCCGCTGGTCGATCAGCTTGCTGCCTTCAGGAATGGTCAGTTCTGCAATATATTCGGCGTAATCCTCCATCGGATCGCCCGCCTGATGGGTTCCGGTGCGCTGGGGGATAAACCGCCAGCCGATCAGGGCCACAAAGGCCATGCCTGCGATCGCGGTAATGCCGCCCACAGGCGCGAAATCGAACATCTGAAACGGCTCGCCCAGCGTGTCCTGCCGGATCGTGGCGATGATAATATTGGGCGGCGTGCCGATCAACGTGACCATACCGCCGAGGATTGTTGCAAAGCTGAGCGGCATGAGCGACAGCGAGGGCGCGCGGCCTGCCTTTCGGGCTGTCTGGATATCGACGGGCATCAGCAAGGCGAGGGCTGCGACGTTGTTCATAAAGGCCGACAGCACGCCGCCGATGCCCCCCATCAGCGCGATATGCGCACCCAAGCCGCGGGAACTGTCTACTAGCGTGCGCGTGATGAGAAACACAGCGCCCGAGCGGACCAATCCGGCTGACACCACCAGCACCAGCGCCACAACCAGCGTCGCCGGATGCCCAAAGCCCGAGAATGCGTCGTCCTCTGGCACCACACCCAGCACCACGCCGATCAGAAGCGCCGACAACGCGACGATGTCATAGCGAAACTTGCCCCAAAGCAGCATCGCAAAGACCCCGCCAAAGAGGGTAAACAGGATAATCTGGTCACTGGTCATGCGCGCTGCCTCGTTTTTGGCTATCCTAACGCGGAACCGCGCGCCGTAAACGGCTCAATTGACTGGGCTTTTCCTGCGGGCCGAGGATTGCACCCCGACGGCGCTTTCCATTATAGCTCCGTCACGTTCGCGATATCGAGGGAGCCGCACCATGGCAGGCCATTCAAAATGGGCAAATATCCAGCACCGCAAGGGGCGGCAGGACAAGCTGCGCTCCAAGCTGTTCTCGAAACTGGCCAAGGAGATCACCGTGGCCGCCAAGATGGGCGACCCTGATCCCGACAACAATCCGCGCCTGCGTCTGGCCGTCAAAGAAGCCAAGTCTCAATCGGTGCCCAAGGACGTGATCGACCGTGCGATCAAGAAATCCCAAGGTGGGGATGCCGAGAATTACGACGAAATCCGCTATGAGGGCTACGGCCCGAACGGTGTGGCCGTCATTGTCGAGGCGATGACCGACAACAAGAACCGCACCGCGTCCACCGTCCGCTCCACCTTCACCAAAAACGGCGGCAATCTGGGGGAGACGGGCTCTGTCTCTTTCATGTTCGAGCGTAAGGGAGAGGTGACCTACACGTCCGAGGCCGGCGATGCCGACACCGTCATGATGGCCGCGATTGAAGCGGGGGCCGAGGATGTCGAAAGTTCCGACGAGGGGCACACGATCTATTGCGCTGATACCGATCTGGGCGCCGTTTCCAGCGCGTTGGAAGCCGAATTGGGTGAATCTGAATCGACCAAGCTGATTTGGAAGCCGACCACCACGACCGAGCTTGATCTGGACGGTATGCAAAAGCTGATGAAGCTGATTGATGCGCTGGAGGATGACGATGATATCCAGCGCGTGACAGCGAATTTCGAAGCCTCAGACGAGGTGTTGGAGCAGCTCTAACCTTCTGCTAAGGCTTGCTTTTTCGCGACGTGTTCGCGCCAGGCGATAAAGCTGACGGCGGCCATGATCAGCGCGCCACCCAGCACGACCCAGCCGTCAATTGCCTCGTTAAAGAACGCGGCGCCTAGGATCACAGACCAGATCAGTTGCAGGAAGGTGACGGGCTGCGTCACCGCCAACGGGGCGGCGGCAAAAGCCAATGTCATGGTGTAATGACCTGCCGTGGCAAAGACCGCGACGAGGAAGAGCCAAAAGAGCTGCTCCACCGTCACGGGCACCCAGACGGCCCACGCAAAAGGCGCAAGGCCCAGCGTCACAAAAAGCGACAGCATGCCCACGACAACGGCGGCGTTCACCTCTGTGCTCATCACTTTCATAATCAGATAGCCCCCTGCAAACCCAAGCGCCGTGCCCAGCATCGCGATATGGCCGGGGGACAGTTCCCGAAAGCCGGGGCGCAAGATGATGAGCGCTCCGACCAGCGCAGCGATAATCGCAATGATCCGGCGGATCGCGATCTTTTCGCCTAGCAGGAGCGCCGCGCCGATGGTCACGTAGATCGGCGACAGGTAATTCATCGCCGTCACCTCGGCGATGGTGATCTGGGTCATCGCATAAAACCATAAGATCACAGCGCCGGTGTGCAGGACGCCCCGCACCCCGAAAAGCGTCATCTGTCGGCGCGTCAGATGGGCTTGCAGGATCGGGCGGATCATCGGGATCACAAAGACCAGCCCCAGCAAATAGCGCAGGAACGCGGCCTGCGCGGCAGGCACATCGCTGCCCACATGTTTGACGATGGCGGTGACGGCTACAAAGTTCAGCCCCGTCATGATCTGCCAGAAAATGCCCGCCGCCGGGCGGTGTGCGCTTGGCTCCATATCGCGACCTGACCGCAAAGCGCGCGGGCGCGCAAGCCCTAGCTGAGCAGCAGTTTCCCGGCAATCGCCCACATCACGCAACCGATAACGATTTCAAGGACTTGCCAGGCGCGCGGGTTCGCGAAAACCGGCGCCAGAAGCCGCGCGCCATAGCCCAGAGCGAAGAAGAACACGAACGAGGCCGACATGCCCCCCAGAGCAAACCCCAAACGGCTGTCATATTGCGCCGAGATCGAGCCGAGCATCACCACCGTGTCCAGATAGACATGCGGGTTAAGCCACGTGATCGCGAGGCAGGTGCCCACAGCGGCCCAGACCGACCCCGCGCTCTCCGTGCTCGGGCGCAAGGCTTCGCCTCCTTTGCGGGCCCGCAGAAAGCTCATCGCGCCATAAACCAGCAGGAACGCGACGCCCCCATAGAGGAACACCGCGCCGATCCAAGGGGCCGCTTTCGACATCGCACCAAAACTGCTGACGCCAACGGCAATCAGGATCGCATCGCTGATCCCGCAGGTTAGAACCAGCGGCAAGACATGCTCGCGCCGCAGGCCCTGACGCAGTAGGAAAGCGTTTTGCGCGCCGATGGCAAGGATCAGGGATAACCCAAGGAAGAAACCAGCGAAATAAGCTGTGCTCATAAGAAACTCCGTGTTTCGTCAGAGGGTTATCGCGCGCTAAAACATTAATCTAGAGAATGTTCCTAATCTATTATAAGTAATGCTTATGTATGATCCGGTCCTTCTTATGACCCTCAGCGCTGTGGCCCGCTGCGGCAGTTTCGAGCTGGCGGCGGCGCAACTCTCAATCACGCAATCGGCGGTCTCGCAACGGATCAAAACCCTCGAAGATCGCGTCGGCACAGTGCTGATTGAACGCGGAACGCCAAGCCTGCCGACCGCCGCCGGTGCCCGGTTGATCCGCCACGCGGATGAAGTTTCCCTTCTGGAACAGCAGCTTGCCCGCGACATGGCCTTGTCTGAGGCACAGTCCGCCCCCGTGCGCATCGCAGTCAATGCCGACAGCCTCGATACATGGGTGCTGCCAGCGCTTGCCAAATGCGAGGGGCTGCTTTTCGATCTGGTCGTCGACGATCAGGACCATTCCGCGCGCTGGTTGCGTCAAGGCGATGTCGCCGCCGCAATCACAAGCCGCGCTGATCCGATCCAAGGATGCGACAGTGTTCCGCTGGGCGCGCTTCGCTACCGCGCGACTGCGAGCCCGGCCTACATGGCGCGCCACTTCTCAGAGGGCGTGACCGAGAAAAGCCTGCGCACAGCCCCCGCGCTGACCTACTCGCGTCGGGACCGTCTGCAGCAGGATTGGGCCGCCCAACACCTAGGCAAACGCGTCGCCCTCCCGACCCATCTGTTGCCCAGCACCGTGGGTTTTGTGACCGCCGCCTTGCTGCGCCTTGGTTGGGGTATGAATCCCGAACCACTGGTCCATGATCTTCTGAAAAGTGGCGACTTGGTCGAGGTCGTCACAGACACGCCGTTCGAGACGCCGCTTTACTGGCAGATCAGCCGCATCACAGCCAAGCCTTTGAAATCCCTGACGGATAACGTTCGAAAAGCCGCCCGAGACGTGCTGCATTAAGCAGATACTAAGGTTAACGTGCCCGCTTGCAGACAACGCTCCTCGGGTGTCAAAGTCCTTACTGGCCCTTGTTTTCACCTTTGATCAAATATCCTCGCCGAAGGCACCGCCGTCAGGCGGTTTCGGCCTCCGCATCATCGCCTTGCACATGCGCCTGGAAATTGTCGAAGAATGCATTCGCCATCTTCGTCGCAAACCCGTTGATGATCCGATTGCCAAGCTGCGCAATCTTGCCGCCGACCTTGGCATCCACGTCATAGACCAGCTCCGTCCCCTCGGGGACATCGTTCAGCACGACCGACGCCCCGCCTTTCGCAAAACCGGCAACGCCGCCTTTGCCCTCGCCGCTGATCCGGTAGCTCTCGGGATGGACCACATCCGACAGCGTCACTGCCCCTTTGAACGTGGCTTTCACCGGGCCCACTTTTTGTGTGACGACCGCGTCAAAGCCGTCTTCCGGGCTGCCGCTTAACTCCGTGCAGCCGGGGATGCAGGCTTTCAGCACGTCCGCTGAATTCAACGCCGCCCAGACCGTTTCTCGATCTGCGGCAATCACGCGGGTTCCGGACATTTCCATGGGTAAACTCCTCAGCTAGCCGTCAATTTCGTAGGGTAATAACCCTCTATGGTCCGGGTCAAAGCGCAAATGCTTCTCCAAAGGCGGGACCGAGCGTTGATGACACCCTTTGCGTTCGCAAATCCGGCACGAGATGCCAATCGGTTCGAACGCCACATCATTGTCGAGATCCAGACCGTCCGAATACACAAGATCAGATGCATGCCGCAATTCGCAACCCAGACCAATGGCGTAGCGGCGCACCGGCGCTTTATAGGTGCCACCGGATTTCTGCACATCGCGCGCGAGACAGAAATAACGCGCGCCGTCCGGGGTTTCGGCCAGTTGCCGCAAGAACCGTCCAGGTGTTTCAAACGCGCGGTGCACATTCCAAAGCGGGCACGCGCCGCCAAAGCGCGCGAATTGCAGCCGCGTGGCGGAGTGGCGTTTCGTGATTGTGCCGGCTTGATCGACGCGGACAAAGAAGAACGGCACGCCTTTCGCGCCGGGGCGCTGCAAGGTGGACAGCCGGTGCGCCACTTGTTCGATGGAGGCGCCGAACCGGTCGGATAGCTGCTCCAGATCGTGCCGCGTGCTTTGGGCGGCCGCGAGAAACGCTGAATACGGAAGCAGCGCGGCTCCGGCAAAGTAGTTGGCAAGCCCGATGCGTGCGATGGCGCGGGCCTCAACCGTTTGGAAGCGCGCGAGATCAAGCGTGGCATCCAGAAGCTGGCCCTGAATCAGCAAAGCGACCTGATGCAGCATTTGAAAACGCCGCGTCGCGGCATGGGCGCGGGCCGACAGGATCAGGGTCTTGCTGTCGCGATCGAATCCACGAAGGGGCGCGTTTTCGCCAGCAATCTCGACGGTGATGCCATGCTCGGAGAGCAGCGCGCGCGCGCGGGCCTCTGGATCGCCCCCGGTCACGAACCGCTCTGCCGCGCGGTCCACGGCGTCGATGTAATTGTCGCAATAATGAAAGAAATCGCGCACCTCTTCCCAAGGGGAGGCCGCGCGCGGCGCGTCGGCGCGCCCTAGCGCTTCGTCAAGGGAGGCAAGGCGTTCATGGGCGTCGCGGTAGGCGCGGTGCAGGTCCAGAAACGCGCGGCTCAGGGCAGGGGCGTTGGAAGCGGCGAGTTGCAGATCAGCCAAAGGCGGTGTGTCGCTGAAAAGCGGATCGGCCAGCGCTTCGCGCATATCTGACACGACCCGCTCTGCTTCGCCAACGCTAAGTTCGCTGAGGTCGAAATCAAAGCTATGCGCCAGCGCCAGAACCACCCCGGCAGAAACCGGTCGGTTGTTGTTCTCCATCTGGTTGAGATACGGTAGCGAGACGTCCAGCTTCTCCGCAAAGGCCTTCTGGGTCAGGCCATGACGCGTTCTAATCTCGCGTAGCTTCACGCCTGCATAAAGTTTTTGGGTCGCCATCTCAGCTACCTTCGCAAGTTTGCTGGCACGCTTCTAGCCTTTGCAAAGCCTACTGGCAAACCTGTGCGTCGCGGCGGATCGTATAAAGGATCGCGCCGATGGACAGCACGGAGGTGATGAACATGATCCAGACCAGTGGTAGCGCGCCAGTGCCAGGTGTCAGCATCGCGCCTGCAAAGGCGGACAGGATGGCGCCGCCGCCGATCATGATCGCCCCGCCAAGGCCGGATGCTGTGCCTGCCAGATGCGGGCGTACCGACAGCATGCCGGATGTGGCGTTGGGCAGCACCATGCCGTTGCCGATGCCCACGAATGTCATGAAGGAAAAGAAAACCTCTGCCGTTTTGAGGCCCAAGAGGAACAGGATCAGAGACACGCCCAGCCCTGCGGCAGAGATAATTGTGCCCCAAAGCACCATTTGATTGATGCCGAAGCGCACCGAAAAGCGCCCGGAGATATAATTGCCCAGCATGTATCCCACGGCAGGCGCGCCGAAATAGACGCCGAGAACCGCGGGGGAGAGGCCGAAAACCTCGGACCCGACGAAGGGTGCGCCGCCCAGATAGGCAAAGAACGCGCCGGAGGCGAGGGCGGCGGCGGCGCAATAGCCCCAAAAGCGGCGGGAGGTCAGAAGCTCGGGGTATTCGCTGAATTGCGCGCCGAAGCTGGTGGGGCGGGTCATCGCCGTTTCACCCAGATCGCGGTAGGCCAGCAGCCAAAGGGCAACCCCGCCGATGAGCAGCATCCAGAAATTGGCGCGCCAGCCGAACACCTCGTCCAGCACGCCGCCGATGGCGGGGCCGATCATCGGGACCAGTGCCATGCCCATCGTCACATACCCGATCATGGAGGCCGCTTCGGCCTGTGGGACGATGTCGCGCACGATGGCGCGGGACAGAACCATGCCAACGACAATCACGGCCTGGAACATGCGGAAGAGCAAGAACATCTCGACCGTATTGGCGATCAGGCAGCCGATGGTGGCGAGGATGAAAAGCACTGTGCCCCACAGGATCACGGGGCGCCGTCCGTAGCGATCCGACAGAGGGCCGACGATGAGTTGCAGCACGGCGTTGACGCCCAGATAAAGAGCGACCGCCAATTGCATGATCCGCGGGTCGGTCTCGAAATAGGCGGTCATGGTCGGGAGCGACGGCAGGAACACGTTCATCGACAGTGCCGAGAGCCCAGCAAGTAAGATCAGAGTCGCAATATGCGGAGGGGAGGCCGGGTCCAAGAACCGCACCTTGGCGCGTGTCGTCATGCTGAGGTTGTAGGTCGCTGCGGCCGTACTGTCCACGCCGTGTTCCCCATGGGGAACAGATTGACCTCTGGTTAATCGCGAGGCAGATTTTTACTAAAGGAACCGCCCGAATTTTTCAAATTTGCAATTATTGAATGCTGCGATTTGCGAATTTTGCAAATTTGCTACTTTGCCCTTTGTCCGCCAGCGCCGTTTCGATAGAACGCAGCAAAGCCATTAAGGGGATCACTATGAAAGACATCGTGCAACAGCTCGAAACCCGCCGCGAAACGGCACGGATGGGGGGCGGTGAAAAGCGCGTCTCTTCGCAGCACGCCAAAGGCAAGCTGACCGCACGGGAGCGGGTGGAACTGTTGCTCGATGACGGCTCTTTTGAAGAGTTCGACATGTTTGTCGCCCATCGCTGCACCGATTTCGGCATGGAGGAAACGCGGCCCTCGGGCGATGGCGTTGTGACCGGCTGGGGCACGATCAACGGGCGTCTGGTTTACGTGTTCAGTCAGGACTTCACGGTGCTGGGCGGCTCGGTCTCGGCCACCCATGCGCAGAAGATCTGCAAGATCATGGATATGGCGGTGCAAAACGGCGCGCCGGTCATCGGGATCAACGACTCGGGCGGGGCACGTATTCAGGAGGGTGTCGATTCACTCGCTGGCTACGGTGAGGTGTTCGAGCGCAACATCCGCGCCTCGGGCGTGGTGCCGCAGATCAGCCTGATCATGGGCCCTTGTGCAGGTGGTGCCGTTTACTCGCCCGCCATGACGGATTTCATCTTCATGGTGAAAGACAGCTCTTACATGTTCGTCACCGGCCCCGACGTGGTGAAGACCGTCACGAACGAGGTTGTCACCGCAGAAGAGCTGGGTGGTGCTGGCACGCATACCAAGAAATCCTCTGTCGCGGATGGCGCGTTTGAAAACGACGTGGAGGCGCTGGCCGAGGTCCGCCGTCTGGTCGATTTCCTGCCGCAGAACAACCGCTCAAAAGCGCCGGTGCGGCCGTTCTTTGATGCGCCCGACCGGATTGACGAGAGCCTTGATACGCTGGTGCCGGACAATCCGAACACGCCGTATGATATGAAAGAACTGATCCTGAAATTGGCTGATGAGGGCGATTTCTACGAGATTCAGGAAGATTTCGCGAAGAATATCATCACAGGATTTGTGCGCCTTGAGGGTCAGACTGTGGGTGTCGTGGCCAACCAGCCGATGGTGCTGGCGGGGTGTCTGGATATCGACAGCTCACGCAAGGCTGCGCGGTTCGTGCGCTTCTGCGATGCGTTTGAAATTCCGCTCCTGACGCTGGTGGATGTGCCAGGCTTCCTGCCGGGGACGAGCCAGGAATATGCAGGCGTCATCAAGCACGGCGCGAAGCTGCTTTATGCGTATGGCGAGGCGACCGTTCCGAAGGTCACGGTGATCACGCGCAAGGCCTATGGCGGCGCGTATGTGGTGATGTCGTCCAAGCATTTGCGGGGCGATTTCAACTACGCTTGGCCCACGGCTGAGGTGGCCGTGATGGGTGCCAAGGGCGCGACGGAGATCCTCTATCGCTCGGAACTGGGCGATGCCGACAAGATCGCGCAGCGCACGGCGGATTATGAAGAGCGGTTCGCGAACCCCTTCGTCGCTGCAGAGCGCGGTTTCGTGGACGAGGTGATCGCGCCTGCGACGACACGCAAGCGCGTGTGTCGGGCCTTTGCATCGCTGCGCAACAAGCAGGTGCATGTGCCGTGGAAGAAACACGACAACATCCCGCTTTGAATTGCTGCGTTGCGGCGTAATTGATCCGAAAAATCCCTTGCAGGTCATGCACTTCTCATGGTTCAGATAGTGGCACAGAGATTCCAACACGCCCCATTGAGTGGCGTCGCGGCCCCGATCGGGAGGACCCTTTTAGGGGGTCGGGGCTGCGCATTTGGACTCGCATTTGCGCTCTCTGCCTTTCCCGCTTCAGCGGCGACTTTTTCAGACAATGTGCCGGGCGTGCCGTCAAACGCGGTGGTCTACATCTTGGAAATTCTGAACGATCAGACTGACCCGGAGGATGTGGTCTTTCGGGCGCGCTATGTGATGCCTGCGATCTCGCGCGAGACCGGCAATCTGGTCTATGACGATGTGGCAGAGGACTTCGTGACCTTGTGCGAAGACCATGCGTTGCCGGTGCTGCGGGAGGGCGGCTTTGAGCCAGCCCGCATCGTCATCTCGTTGTCGGATCGCGAGACGGAATTTGGCGTGGCAGACGCCGACGCCACCCAGCTGTTCGAGGCGTTCACCGTAGATGGTGAGACCTGTATCTGGGATCAGTTCTGATGGCGGCACTATATCTTGCGACATACGCGGGGGCTTGCCGCTTGAATGATGCAATCACGCCACAAAACCGCCCAAGCCGGACTTGTGGATATCTTTTTCGCCGCGATTTACGTATCTTAGCGTCAGGTTGCACCCAAGCGGCCTGGACCTTGGTGTGGAGTGGGGGGCTTTTCGGCCCTCTTTTCTACGAGGAAAACAATAGGAGAGACAGATGTCGAAGAGCATCAAAGCAGTTGTGGCACTGGGCCTCATCGTTCTGGCAGCAGCCTGCGCACGCAATGAGCCTGAAGAAGAATTCGTCGTTGTGGACCCGGAGCCCATTTCGACTGAGCCGGTCTACACCGGCAAATTCAAGTAATTCAATTTCGGGGCGGGCCGCAGGGCCCGTCCCACCCCTTGGCCCGTGGATGCCCGCCCATGATCGGGGGCCGATATGTTAAAGCATCGCGGCTTTCCGGGCCGGTATCCCGGAACAGATTTCCAATTCACCATCCGACGTCCGAACCCGCGCGGGGTGACGCCTTTGACGTCCCGCGAACGGCGCGCGGATCGCAAACCTGCGGATCGCCGGGCGGATGCGTTCTTTCTGCAGTCGCTCTATGCGCATTTTGGCGATCAGCCGTTTGAGCGCGGCAACTTGGATGCGGGCCGTTTGTCGTGGTTTTTCGGGCGTGAAGTGATTCCGGCGGAGGATCCGTTCGATCCGGAAAGCTACGAGGCCCTTCTACAAATCGACGTGAAGCGGGCACAAGCCGCGTTTCCGGACCTGTTTTGAGGCTGGAATCGGCATGAATTCGCTCAACCTCCCCGTGTATCGGCGCAATTTGGCCCAAAAAAGCGCTTTGAAAACCGTGCGCTATGCGGCTGTGAAAAGCGCTGCCAATCTCATCGCCATAGCAGGCACACCCCGTTTCGGGCCTGCTGGGTATTGTCAAAACCGTACCCCTTCCCCTTCTTGGCGGCCTGTTCTTACCCCGGACAGGTCGCCATTTTTCCGTAAGGGTGGGGGGATATCTCCCGACCAAGAGGCAACTTGGAAAAAGACCCATCGAGGAGAAAAACAATGCGATTTGCTAAACTTACGTTGGCGGCGTTTGCGACAGCCACACTGCTTTCGGGTTGCATGGGCAACGACGTTGAACGGGCCGCTGTTGGTGCGGCCGTTGGTGGCGTCGGCTCTGCGGCTGTTGGCGGCAGAATGGCCACTGGCGCACTTGTCGGTGCGGCGGCTGGCGCGCTGGCTGACGATGTGGAGCGTGCGCTCCGCTAACCGTCCATCTGAAATTCACACTTCTGAAAAGGCCGCCGGAGCATTGCTCCGCGCGGCCTTTTTGCATGTTTTGCGGCCTGCGGGCCGTCTGGAAAGGACCTGATAATGTTCAAGAAAATCCTGATTGCCAACCGAGGGGAAATCGCCTGCCGTGTCATCAAGACTGCGCGCAAGATGGGCATTCAGACCGTCGCGATCTACTCGGATGCCGACCGCAATGCATTGCATGTGAAGATGGCCGATGAGGCGGTGCATATCGGCCCACCGCCTGCCAATCAGTCTTATATCGTGATCGACAAGGTCATGGACGCCATCCGCCAGACCGGGGCCGAGGCCGTGCATCCCGGTTATGGTTTTCTGTCGGAGAACGCGAAGTTCGCGGAAGCGCTTGAGGCCGAGGGTGTTGCGTTTATCGGCCCGCCCAAAGGCGCCATTGAGAGCATGGGGGACAAGATCACCTCCAAGAAGATCGCGCAGGAGGCCAAGGTTTCCACGGTGCCGGGCTATATGGGGCTGATCGAAGACGCTGAGGAAGCTGTTAAAATCTCGAACGAGATCGGTTATCCGGTGATGATCAAAGCGTCTGCGGGCGGCGGCGGCAAGGGCATGCGGATTGCCTGGTCGGATGACGAGGCGCGCGAGGGCTTTCAGTCATCAAAGAACGAGGCGGCCTCCAGCTTTGGCGATGACCGGATTTTCATCGAGAAGTTCGTCACCCAGCCGCGTCATATCGAAATTCAGGTTTTGGCCGATACGCACGGCAACACGATTTACCTGAACGAGCGTGAATGCTCCATCCAGCGACGGAACCAGAAGGTCATCGAAGAAGCGCCGTCGCCTTTCCTTGATGAAGCCACCCGTAAGGCGATGGGGGAACAGTCTTGTGCGCTGGCCGCCGCCGTGGGCTATGCGAGTGCTGGCACGGTTGAGTTCATCGTTGATGGCGACAAGAACTTCTATTTCCTTGAGATGAATACGCGTCTGCAGGTGGAACACCCTGTGACCGAACTGATCACCGGCATCGACCTGGTCGAGCAGATGATCCGCGTGGCGTATGGCGAAAAGCTGGCCATCAAGCAGGAGGATGTGAAGCGCGATGGCTGGGCGATTGAAAGCCGTCTTTACGCCGAAGACCCCTATCGCGGCTTCCTGCCGTCGATTGGTCGTCTGACCCGCTACCGCCCGCCTGCGGAAGAGGCGACAGAGACCGCAATCGTGCGCAATGACACCGGCGTCTATGAAGGCGGCGAGATCAGCATGTATTACGATCCGATGATCGCCAAGCTCTGCACGTGGGCCCCGACCCGTGAGGCGGCGATTGAAGAGATGCGCGTGGCTTTGGATAGCTTCGAGGTCGAAGGGATCGGGCATAACCTGCCGTTCCTGTCGGCGGTAATGGATCATCCCAAGTTCATCTCGGGCGATATGACTACCGCCTTTATCGAGGAAGAATATCCCGAAGGTTTCGAAGGTGTGAGTCTGCCTGACGGCGACCTGCGCCAGGTGGCTGCCGCTGCTGCCGCGATGTACCGCGTGGCCGAGATCCGCCGCACCCGTGTGTCGGGTCGGATGGACAATCACGAGCGTGTCGTAGGCACGGATTGGGTTGTGCAGGCACAGGGCCAGCATTTCCCCGTGAGTATTGGTGCGGACCGCGAAGGGGCCTCTGTTTCCTTTGAGGAAGGTTCGGTCATGCGGGTCTCGTCCGACTGGACGCCCGGCGACAGTCTGGCCGTGATCGACATCGATGGAAGCCGGTTGGTGCTGAAGGTCGACAAGACCTCTGGTGGGTTCCGTCTGCGCACCCGCGGGGCCGAGCTGCGCGTTTACGTGCGCAGCCCGCGTCAGGCTGAGTTGGCCGCGCTGATGCCCGAGAAACTGCCGCCTGATACGTCCAAGATGCTGCTCTGCCCGATGCCGGGTTTGGTGGTAAAGCTGGACGTGGCCGTGGGCGACAGGGTTCAGGAAGGTCAGGCGCTTTGCACGATTGAGGCGATGAAGATGGAGAACATCCTGCGCGCCGAGAAGACGACCACCGTCACCAAGATCAACGCAGGGGCGGGCGATAGCCTTGCGGTGGACGATGTGATCATGGAGTTCGAGTGACCTCTGAGCGGACACACATCCTTTATCCGCTGCTCGCGCTTTTGGGCGTGACGGTGTGGTTCGTCGTGCTGCAAGCGCGGGGTTTGGCGTGGTCGAATGGGGTTTTCGAATACCCGCTTGATGACGTTTACATTCACCTTGCCATTGCAGAGCAGATCGCGATGGGCGGCTATGGGGTGAATGCGGGGGAGTATACCTCCCCCGGGTCATCGCCGCTTTATCCGCTGTTGCTGACACCCTTTGCCGGGACGGATGCGCAGCGGTGGTTGCCGCTTTTCTGGAATGTCGTGGGATTGGCCGGTGTCGCGCTGTTCTGGGGGCGTTTGATCGCCCATGCAGGCTATCGGGGCGCGATGGGCGCGTTGCTGGCGCTATTGGGGCCGGTGGCGCTGAATACAGCAGGCGTCGCGATGACCGGAATGGAGCACACGCTGCACGCCGCCGCTTCACTTGCGATTGTCTATGGCCTTTTTGTGCTGGCCGATGAGAAGCGTCTCACATGGGTCTTGTTGGCGGGTATTCTGCTGGCTCCGGCGTTGCGGCTGGAAGGGCTGGCGCTGGCGCTTGTCGGTGCAGGGGTCATCGCGCTTTCTGGCCGACTCGCCATCGCAGCATTGGCGACGGTGCTTGCCGTCGCGCCGATTGCGCTTTTCGTGTGGTATCTGACGTCACTCGGCCTTGATCCGATGCCGAATTCTGTGCAGGCCAAGCTGGTCGGGGCGGAGGACGCGGATCTGGGACGTCTGGCGCGCATGTTTGGGACGATCCGGCTCAATTTGCTGGAAACACCCGGGCTGTTGATGCTGGGCTTCATCGCGGTTCTGGTCGCGCTGAGCACGGCCACGACGGGCCTGCGCCGGTGGGTCAGCCTCGGTGTGGCTGCTGCGGGGCTGGCGCATCTGGTCTTCGGCCAGATCGGCTGGATGGAGCGGTATGAGAACTACATTCTGACTGCACTCGCGGCCAGCGCGGTTGTTTTGGTACACGGAGCGGGTTCAAAGCTGACGGCGTTCCTGCCCGCTGTGTTGATCGCGGGTGCAGGGGCCACGTATATGCCCCATGCCTGGGACGAGTACCGGTTCAATCCGCGGGCGATCTACTTGCAGCACGCGCAGACGGCGCGGTTCGCGAAAGAGTACCTGAAGACAGATGTGGCAGTGAACGATCTTGGTTGGGTGGCCTGGCGCAACCCGAACTACGTGCTTGATCTGTGGGGCTTGGCCTCTCACGAGGCTCGTCAGGCGCGCATCTTCAATCCGGTGCCGGGCTGGGCGGGCGAGTTGACAGAGGCGCGCGATGTCCCCGTCGCGCTGATCTACGACAATGACGATTGGCTGGGCGGTGCGATTGGCCCCGATTGGGTACGCGTTGGGGAGTTCAAGCTGGATCTGCGTCGCGGCTTTCTGGGCGAAGATTTTGTTGCAGCCTACGCGACCGCGCCAGAGCATGTCGCGGTGTTGGAGGACGCCCTGCTGCGGTTCGCCCCGCATCTTCCAGAGGGCACGCAGGTGATCTTCATGGACGGGTTCGGAGGGGGCTCCTGATGGATCAGCTGCCCCGTCTTTCGCGAATTTCCTGCTGGCGCAGTGGCATCTTGTCGATGCTGCGGGTCAGTTCCCGGACGTCATATGGGAACGGCTTGCGCAGCTTCACGCCGCCATCCTTGCCGATCAGGACCATCATGAAATCGCGGGGGCGCAGCTTGCGGCGCAGGTCCGACAGGGTTTCGTCATCGGTGTCCACAATCACAACGACATCGCGCACGATAAGCTCGTCGGTGCGTTCGGCCAAAAGCTCCATCTGTTCGGCGAAACGCGGATCGGCTGGCGAAGTCGCGAACACGACGACGGGGCGCGCGATCCACTTGAAATCGTCGATATCAACCTCGGAGCCGTTGAAGATCGTGGTCGGATCTTCCTGCCAGGTTTCCAAGGGCGACGGGAGGGACATAGTCGTGGCGGTGTCCTCGGCAAAAGCGGGGGCAATCAGGCCAACGCTCAGCACCAGAGAGGCAAGTGTTTTCATGGGCACTCCTTCTCAGTCGGATATAGGCGCTCTGTCAAAAAAAACGAATAGATCAAATGTGATGTTTAAAGGTGCCGCAAGGTTAACCGATTGCTCAGAGGCGCGCTGCTAATGGGGGTCCAGTATCAACTGCGACCGGCGGTCTGGACCGCCCTTTACCAAAAGGCATGTGCCGCGATGGATGTGATCTTGCATCTTGGCTCCCACCGGACGGGGACCACGACGTTTCAAAGCTATCTGGCCAATAACGAGCGGATGCTCAAACGGCTGGGCATCGTGTCGTGGCGGCCAAAGCGGCTGCGCAAGGGGATGATGAGCGGGCTTTTGGGACGGCCTGATCAGGTCACGGCACACGGGTTCAAACGCGCGCAACGCTCTTGCGGATTGATCCGGATGGAGATGGACCGCATGCAGAAGCTCGGCGTCTCTCATCTGATCGTGTCGGAGGAGAACATGATCGGGGCGATGCGCAATAACCTGCGCGAAGAACGGCTTTACCCTGGGCTGGCCGCGCGTATGGCGCGGATGCGTGAAGCATTTGCCGACAGCTGCACGCGGATCGTTCTGTGTGTGCGTAGCTATGATGAATACTGGGCATCCAGCCTTGGCTATGCTGTGGCGTCAGGCCATTCGGTGCCGATGAAAGGCCAGTTGGACCGTTTGGTCACGCAGCCACGTCGCTGGCGGCATATGGTGACCGAGTTGTCGGATGCATTTCCCGCGGCGCATCTGGTGGTCTGGCCGTTTGAAGCCATGGCGGGACAACCGGAAAAGCAGCTGCGCCTTATGACCGGGACCAATGCGCCCTTGCCGTTGAAAGGTGCGCGCGCGTGGCATCACAAAGGCCAAAGCGACGCGAATCTTCAGCAGCTCGTGGCCGAGCGCGGAGAGGCGGAGGCGCTGGCCTTCTTCACTGGCGAGGCCGACCGCTGGATGCCTTTTGACGGCGCGCAGCAAATGGCGCTGCGGGCCCAATATGCCAGCGATATCCGCTGGCTCAAAAACGGGGCTGACGGATGTGCGACATTCGTTCAGTCACCCGACAAGACAGAGATAATCGAGGAAAATGAATGGCTTGCCGACGCCGCCGCAGAGCGGCGCGCGAGCCCAACACGAGGACAAATCCATGACGGACAAGACAGCAAAGCCAGACGCCAAGTGGGCTGAGATTGCCGAAAAGGAGCTTCGCGGGCGTCCTGTAGAGGACCTGACCTGGGACACGCTGGAAGGCATCAAGGTCAAGCCGGTCTATACGGCCGACGATCTGGAGCGCGCGGGGCATCTGGGCTCTCTGCCCGGGCAGGCGCCTTTTACGCGCGGTGTGAAAGCCACGATGTATGCAGGCCGCCCCTGGACGATCCGGCAATATGCGGGCTTTTCCACGGCTGAGGAAAGCAATGCGTTTTACCGCAAGGCGCTGGCGGCGGGTCAGCAGGGTGTCTCGGTCGCGTTCGATCTGGCCACGCATCGCGGCTATGACAGCGACCACCCACGGGTGGAGGGCGATGTCGGCAAGGCCGGCGTGGCCATCGACAGTGTGGAGGATATGAAGATCCTCTTTGACGGCATCCCACTGGACAAGGTCTCTGTCTCGATGACGATGAACGGGGCGGTGATCCCGATCCTTGCGAATTTCATCGTGACCGGGGAAGAGCAGGGCCATGACCGCAGCGTGCTGGCAGGCACCATTCAGAACGACATTCTGAAGGAATTCATGGTCCGCAACACATATGTTTACCCGCCCGAGCCGTCGATGCGGATCATCGCAGATATCATTGAGTATACCTCGAACGAGATGCCCAAGTTCAACTCGATCTCGATCTCGGGCTACCACATGCAGGAAGCTGGCGCGAACCTTGTGCAGGAGCTGGCCTATACGCTGGCCGACGGGCGCGAATATGTGCGCGCGGCGATCGACCGGGGCATGGATGTCGACAAGTTCGCGGGTCGGCTGTCGTTCTTCTTCGCGATCGGCATGAACTTCTTCATGGAGGCGGCCAAGCTGCGCGCCGCACGGCTATTGTGGCACCGCATCATGTCGGAGTTTGAGCCGAAGAACGAACGCTCCATGATGTTGCGCACGCATTGCCAGACTTCTGGTGTGAGCTTGCAAGAGCAAGACCCCTATAACAACGTGGTGCGCACCGCTTACGAAGCGATGGCCGCCGCGCTGGGGGGCACGCAATCGCTGCACACCAATGCGCTGGATGAGGCGATTGCGCTGCCGACCGAATTCTCCGCCCGTATCGCCCGCAACACCCAGTTGATATTGCAGGAAGAAACCGGCGTTACCAATGTCGTCGATCCGCTTGCGGGCAGCTATTATGTCGAAAGCCTGACCCATGAGCTGGCCGAGGAAGCCTGGAAGCTGATCGAGGAAGTCGAAGAGATGGGCGGCATGACGAAAGCGGTGAACTCCGGCATGCCGAAGCTGCGGATCGAGGAATCGGCGGCGCGTCGTCAGGCGCTGATCGACCGGGGCGAGGACGTGATCGTTGGCGTCAACAAGTACCGGTTGGAGCAGGAAGACGAGATCGACATCCTGGATATCGACAACGCCAAGGTGCGCGAAGGTCAGGTGGCCCGGTTGGAGCGGATCCGTGCAGAGCGTGATCAGGCGGCTTGCGATGCCGCTTTGGCAGAAGTGGAACGTCGCGCCGCGGAAGGCGGCAATCTGTTGGAAGCCGCGGTCGAGGCCGCGCGCGCACGGGCATCGGTGGGAGAGATCAGCATGGCCATGGAAAAAGTGTTCGGCCGTCACCGCGCCGAAGTGAAGACGCTCGCCGGAGTTTATGGCGCGGCCTATGAGGGTGACGAAGGTTTCGCCGCGATCCAAAAATCGGTTGAGGATTTCGCCGAAGACGAGGGCCGTCGCCCGCGGATGCTTGTCGTCAAAATGGGGCAGGACGGGCATGATCGCGGCGCGAAAGTGATCGCCACCGCCTTTGCCGATATCGGCTTTGACGTGGATGTGGGGCCGTTGTTCCAGACCCCGGATGAAGCCGCGCAGGATGCGGTTGACAATGATGTGCACGTGATCGGCATCAGCTCTCAAGCGGCGGGTCACAAGACTTTGGCGCCCAAGCTGGTGGCGGCGTTGGAGGCGGCAGGGGCAGGCGATATCATCGTCATTTGCGGCGGGGTCATTCCGCAGCAAGACTATGATTTCCTGTATAAATCCGGTGTGAAAGCGATCTTTGGGCCCGGCACGAATATCCCTGAAGCCGCCCAAGATATTCTGCGTCTGATCCGCGAGGCGCGAGGCTGACCGCTATGCTGAGCTTTGATCATTTCGCCATCACGACGACGCGGTTGGAAGACGGTGTCGCCGAGGTGGAAGAGGCGTTGGGGTTGCGTCTTGAGCCCGGCGGTCAGCACGCGCATTTCAGCACCCATAACCAGCTTTTGGGGCTGGGGGATGCCTATATGGAGGTCATCGCGATTGACCCAGACGCCCCCGCGCCCAGCTATCCGCGTTGGTTCGATATGGATGGGTTTTCAGGTCCGACACGGCTGACGAATTGGATCGTGCAGACCCCGGATATGGATGCCGCCGTTGCGGCTTTGCCTGCGGGGATCGGCCAACCGGTCCCGCTCGCGCGCGGGGATTTGCGCTGGCAAATGGCCGTGCCTGCGGATGGCAAGCTGCCCTGCGACGGGGCGTTTCCCGCTGTCATCGCTTGGGAGGGGGACGCGCATCCGGCCAAGCGTTTGCCGGATCGTGGCTGCCGCTTGACCCATCTGGAGATCACGCATCCGGCGATTGCCGAGGTCCGTGCAGCACTTGAGGGGCATTTTGCAGATCCGCGTATGTCTTTGACAGAAGGACCCGAAAAGCGATTAACGGCGGAGATTGAAACGCCGCACGGCACTCGCGTGCTTACATGACCATACGCGCTGCAACAGCCGAGGATGCGGAGGCGATCTGCGCCATCTGGAACCCGGTGATCCGGGATACGGGCATCACCTTCAACGCCGTCGAAAAGACGACCGGCGACATCTGCGCCATGATCGACGAGAAAGCAGCGCTGGGTTATGCGTTTCTGGTTGTCGATGAGGGCGGCGTTCAGGGTTTTGGCACCTATGGGCAGTTCCGCGGCGGGGTTGGCTATGCCCGCACCGCGGAGCATTCGATCATCTTGGGCGCCGCAACACGTGGTAAAGGGATAGGCCGCGCGCTGATGGCTGCGTTGGAGTCAGATGCAAAAGCGCAAGGCTTTCATTCGATGTTCGCGGGCGTCAGTGGTGAGAACCGAGCCGGCGTGCGGTTTCACGCAGCACTGGGCTATGCCGAGGTCGTGACGCTGCGGGAGGTCGGCTACAAATTTGACCGCTGGTTCGATTTGGTTTTGATGCAGAAAATGCTCTAAAGCCGCACTGACATCCCCGTTGTGAGGGGATAATGTGCGCTTATGTCGATTTGGACCCGCATCGGTGACGCGCTTTCGGCCCTCGCCTCGGGCGAGGGGTTGGCGGCTGTCTTTGACACGCTCCGCAGCCCGCCAGAGCGTAGCGTGGCCTTTGCGATCGCGGTGATCGCGCTGGGGGCCAAGATGGCCAAGGCCGATGGGCTTGTGACCCGCGACGAGGTTACTGCGTTTCGCGAAGTCTTCACCATCCCGCGCGAGGAAGAGGCGAATGCCGCGAAGGTATTTAACCTTGCGCGTCAGGACGTTGCGGGGTTCGAGGATTATGCGGTGCGCATCAAACGGATGTTTGGGGATGACATCGACACGCTGACCGACCTGATCGAAGGGCTGTTTCACATCGCGATGGCGGATGGCGAATACCACCCCAACGAGGATCAGTTCTTGCAACAGGTCGCCGATATCTTCGGCATGTCGGAGCGTGACTTCAAAGGCGTGCGCACGCGGTTTGTGCCAGATGCGGAGCCGGATCCTTACGAGGTGCTGGGCGTCCCTTCTGACGCGCCGATGGCCGACATCCGCAAAGCGTGGCGCGACAAGGTGCGCGAGACGCATCCCGACAGCATGATCGCGCGCGGTGTGCCGGAAGAGGCGATCCGCATGGCTGAAAAACGCATGATCGCGATCAATCGCGCTTGGGAGGCGATCTCGGGCGGGTGATGCGGATCGCGACCTATAATGTGGAATGGTTCAACAGCCTTTTTGATGATGACGGGGCGCTGATTGGTGGCGGCAGCTGGTCATCGCGGCGCGATGTGACCAAGGCGCAGCAAACGCAGGCCGTGGGGCATGTGTTTCGTGCGATGGATGCCGATGCGATCATGGTGATTGAGGCGCCCGATACCAGTCGTCAACGCGACGGCGTGCGCGCGCTGGAAGGTTTTGCGCGCCAGTTTGATCTACGGGCGCGGCGGGCCTTGATGGGCTTTGCCAATGACACGCAGCAAGAGATTACGTTGCTTTACGATCCTGACGTGCTGAGCGCGCGGCATGATCCGCAAGCCAGTACTGCGGCGCCTGGGTTTAATACCGAGTTTGCCATTGATCTGGACATCGACGCAGAGGCGGATGTGGTGTCCTTCTCGAAACCGCCGCTAGAGGTCGCGGTTGAAACCGCCGCGGGCTTTGCATTCCGGATGATCGGGGTGCATGCGAAATCGAAAGCGCCACACGGGGCGCGTTCGCCCGATGAGGTCATGCGCCTCTCGATTGCCAATCGGCGCAAGCAACTGGCGCAATGCATCTGGTTGCGCGCGCGTGTGAGCGCGCATCTGGAGGCGGGCGATCCGATGATCGTGCTAGGCGATTTCAACGATGGTCCGGGTCTGGACGAGTATGAAAAGCTCTTTGGCCGCTCCAGCGTCGAGATCGTGTTGGGCGAGGGGGACAGCGCGCTTTTTGATCCGCATGCCCGTGCGGCCCTGACACAGCGGATCGGGGCGGTGCCAACCTCTTCGCGCTTCTTTCTTGCGCATGAAAACAGATACTTACAGGCGCTTCTTGATTACATCATGGTCTCGCCCGAGCTGCGCCAGATGCAGCCCAACTGGCGGATCTGGCATCCGTTTGAGGATGCGGGCTGCTTTCACATGCCGGAACTGCGCGAGGCGCTCTTGACCGCGTCGGATCACTTTCCGGTCACGCTTGATTTGCAGCTTTGACTTAAACTACGCGCGACTTTCGCCTATATTGGCCTTATGAAACAGATCGTTGCCGCCCTTGCCCTATCGCTGACCCTGACACCCGCCACTGCCCAAGAGAGCGATGTGGAAGAAGGTTTCAGCCTGATGGAGCGCGGTGCGCAGATGCTCTTTGAGGGCTTGATGCAAGAGATGCAGCCGCGGCTGGATCAGCTGGAAGACATGACGCGCGAGCTGGAACCAAAGTTTCGCGATCTGATGTCCAAGATGGGCCCCGCGCTGGCGGACCTGGCCGAAATGGTTGACGATTTCAGCAATTATGAGGCGCCCGAGATGCTGGATAACGGCGATATCATCATTCGCCGGAAGCCCGAGCCGCTTGAAGAAGGCGAGATCGAGATTTAGCGCGCGACGCGCACTTTTGTCTCCGCCTCCAGCGAGGCGGCCAGCGAATTGAACCGCGCTTCTGCCACTTCGCCGTAAAGCGCAACGGCGTCTTTTGTCAGGACCAGTTCCAGCAGCCGTTTCTTGGGGAACCAGCGCAGTTCGCCCATCTGACCGCCGGGTTGGAGCCAGAGCATCGCGCCAAAGCGCATGGCTTTGCCCAGGATTTCCGCTTCGCGTTGTTCCTTCTCGGTCAGCAGATCATAGAGGTCTTCAAACCGCGTGCCTTCGCGCTTGTTGCGGTAGCGGTGCAGCAGGGCGAGGCCAAGAAACACACGTTCGGAATGTTTCAGGCCGCCCAGATTGGCGCGGGTGGCATTGTCGAACGTGACCTCGGCGCGGTAATCGGGATGGGCGCGCCAGCTGACATCATGCAGCAGGCAGGCGGCCTTGATGATGCGTTTGCGCTGCGGATTTGCTGCACGGAAAAGCGGGCTGATGAAGTTGTGCAGGGTCTTGCCAAAGCCGGGGAGGCGGGCATCCTTGGCCTCTGCAAAGCGGCAGGCCTCAATCAGCGGATCGCGGTCACGCAGGCGTTGGGGCATTTGCTCGTAAAGCATCCCTTCGCGGATGCCGTAGCTTGAGATCGCAATATCACGGGGTTTGAACTGGCGGACCAGTTCTTTCAACACAAGCGAGGCGAGCGGGATCAGCGACATACGTGCTGATGAAATACCGACGCGAGAGCGCAGCTCGTCCAGATCCTGATCGGCGATCCATTTAACTGTTTCGCGCATGGATTTGGCGGTCATGCGGTATTCGTGGAGGACGTGAAGCGGGTAGCCGCGCCGCTCCATGTCGAGGCGGGCAATCGCGCGCCATGAGCCACCCACAAGGAACAGGCGCTGGCCGGTCCAGTCCATCTCGGTTTTGAGGCCGTACATGACCTCTTTGATATGGGCTTTGACGCCTTTCTTGCCGCCTTTGACATCCTTTAGCTTCAGCGGCCCAAGGGGGGAGGTGACGCGCTTGCCGACGCGGCCTTCCCAAAGGGTCGCAAGCTCCATCGAGGAGCCACCGATATCGCAGACCAGACCGTAGCTGCCGGGCCAGCCGAGCAGGACCCCTTGGGCAGAGAGGCGCGCCTCTTCTTCGCCGTCGATGACCCAAAGGCGTAGGCCGGTTTCTCGCTCGACCTCGGCGCGAAACTCGGGGCCGTCGCTGGCTTCGCGGACAGCGGCGGTGGCCACAGCGGTCAGGGGCGTGATGCCCATGCCTTCAGCGAGACGTTGAAAGCGCTTGATGGCGGAGAGTGCGCGCACGCGCCCCTCGGGGTTTAGGTGGCCGGTCTCGGACAGGCCAGCTCCCAGCGCGCACATGATCTTTTCGTTGTAGAAATAGGCGGGCGAGCGGGCGGCGCCATCAAACACGACCAAGCGGACCGAGTTGGAGCCGACGTCGACCACACCCACGCGGCTGAGCGCGCGGGCGGATGGGTCATTGAAAAGCGGGCGTCCGAACGGACCCCAGTCTTCGGCTTGAGCGTTGTCTACGGATGGCTCGGCGCGTGCGTCGTCCATAAAGTCCCCCGGGCGGCTGCCCTTTGATGCGACAGGGCAGGGGGTCGCGTCAATCCTCGGTATGGGTGAGTTTGGGCACATCGCTGGCCCCGGCAGAGCCGCGACCCGAAAGCGACGGGTTCTCCATGAAGAAGCGGTGGCAGTTGAACGCGAATGTGCCGTCGGGGATTTCGGCGCGTGTAAAGCTGCCATCGGCCCCCATGACCCAGCTTTGTGCGACATCGGCGAGATTGGCGGCCATGACCTGGCTCACGATCTGGGCTTTGACGGTGGGGTTGTTGATCTCGACCAGCGTCTCAACACGCCGGTTCAGGTTGCGCCCCATCCAGTCGGCGGACGAGATATAGACCCGCGCTTTCTTGGAGGGCAGCCCGTGGCCGTTGCCGAAACAGACGATGCGGGAGTGCTCAAGAAAGCGGCCGACGATTGATTTTACTCGGATATTCTCGCTGAGGCCCTTGATGCCGGGGCGCAGGCCACAGATGCCACGGATCACGAGGTTGATCTTCACGCCCGCCTGCGAGGCCGCATAAAGCGCGTCGATCACGTCGCTTTCGATGAGGGAATTCATCTTGGCCCAAATCTCGGCAGGTTTGCCGTTGCGGGCATGCTCGGCCTCAGTCGCGATCCGTTCCAGCAGGGTGGATTTCAGCGTAAGCGGCGAGATAGAGAGGTTCTCCAACTCGTCAGGTTGCGCGTAGCCAGAGAGGTAATTGAAGACCTTGGTCGCATCGCGCCCCAGTGCCGGGTCACAGGTAAAGAGCGACATATCGGTGTAGATGCGCGCAGTAATCGGGTGGTAATTGCCCGTGCCGTAATGGGTGTAGGTCACCAGCTTGTCGCCCTCGCGGCGCACAACAGTGCTGATCTTGGCGTGGGTTTTGTAGTTGATGAAGCCGTAGACCACATGGGCGCCTGCACGTTCCAGACGGCGCGATTGGCGGATGTTGGCGGCCTCGTCAAAGCGGGCCTTTAGCTCGACAAGTGCGGTGACGGATTTGCCATCTTCTGCGGCTTCGCAGAGCGCCTCAACGATCGGGGATTTCTTGGACGTGCGGTAAAGCGTTTGCTTGATCGCCACGACGTTGGGGTCCCGCGCGGCCTGACGAATGAAACGCACCACCATATCGAAGGTCTCATAAGGGTGGTGCAGCAGCATGTCTTTTTGGCGAATGGCCGAGAACAGATCGCCCTCGTGATCGCTGATGCGTTCGGGTACGCGCGGCGTGAATTGCGGCCAGAGCAGATCGGGACGGTCATCGAGCACCAGTTCGGACAGATCCGACACACCGATCATGCCGTCGACCTCAACGACTTCCTCGTCGGAGACCATCAGCTCTTCCATCAGAAGGGCTTTCAACGCTTCCGGTGCGCCAGCTGAGAGCTTCATACGCACGACCTCGCCGCGGCGGCGGCGTTTGAGCGCGGTTTCGAACTCGCGCACGAGGTCTTCGGCTTCGTCCTCTACCTCAAGGTCGCTGTCGCGCAGCACGCGGAAGGTGCAGTGACCTTTCAGTTTATAGCCGGGAAATAGGCTGTCGAAATGCAGCAAAAGCAGGTCTTCGAGCAGCAGAAACCGCGCAACCTCTCCGGGCAGTTTTACGAAACGGTCAATCTGGTGCGGGATCGGCAAGAGCGCTTGCAACGGCGTCTTGTCCGTCTTGCGTTCGAGTTGCAGGGCCAGCGAGTAGCCTTCATTGGGCAAAAAGGGAAACGGGTGCGCCGGGTCAATCGCAAGAGGGGACAGAACCGGGAACACCTGCGTCAGGAAATGATCGGTCAGGAAGGTCTTGTCATCTTTGTCGAGGGCATCGGGCGCCATGATGGTGATGCCCGCCTCTTCCATCTGCGCGCGGATCGTCTGGAAGACGCTTTGCTGCCGCTCCATCAGGTCGCGCGCATCAGCATTGATCAGCTTGAGCTGTTCGGCAGGGGTCAGACCATCGGCGGCAGGAGTGGTGTTGCCGGCATTGGCCAGCTCGCGCAGACCCGCAACGCGGACGGTGAAAAACTCGTCCAGATTGGTCGCAGAGATCGACAGAAACCGCAGCCGTTCGAGCAAAGGCACACGCGGATTCTCGGCCTCTTCCAGCACGCGCCAGTTGAAGCCGACCCAGCTGAGTTCGCGGTTAAAAAACCGCGACGGCGTCGTCATGTCCCCTTCGACCGTGACGGGGTCGGGAAAGGGGGCTTTCAGAAAGTCAGCGGGGCTCATAACGGGTTTCATGGAGGCGCTTTGTATCAGGGAAGTGACAATCATGCACCTGAGGTGGCGATTTTGTCCAGTATATCAATGGCCAAGCCGCGATTGATCTCGCGCCCCGATTGCAAGGCCTCTTCGTCCATCGCAGTCACGATGGCGCCCGCTTGCGCGAAAGAGCGGTCCATATTGGCCGCCAGATACTGCACAACGGTCAAGGCGGGCTTCAACTGACGGTCGTCAAAGAGCTTGAGCAGCACCGCGGACAGAAGCGCATCATCCGGTAGCTCGATCGCGACGGTGTTTGTGGCCTCCATCCGGCTGGCCAGATCGGGCAGGGTAAGGCCCCATTGGCTGGGCGGCGCGCTGGCGGTCAGCAGCAGGGGCTGGCCGCGTTCGGCCATCCTGTTGTGCAGGTGAAAGAGCGCGATTTGCGCGTCGGGATCAGGCGCGATCTGATCGGCGTCCTCGACCACAAGCGGGCCCGTGGCTGTGGCGTCGATGTCGAGCGTTTCAAGCTCGGCCGCAGTGATCATTCGCGCGCCCGTGTCGCCCGCCCAGACATGGGCAAGGTGGGTTTTCCCTGCACCTGTCGGGCCGGTCAGCACCAGTTTGCCGTTGGGCCAAAGGGCAGGCGTCTCCAACGTTGCGACTGCGGTCGCATTGGCGGGCGAGACAAAGAAATCCTCGCGCCCCAAAGCCGTTTTGCTGGGCAGGTCAAAGGCGAGCTGTTTGGCCATTTATGCGTCGGCGTCGGGTTCGTTCTGTCCCGATGTGCCTTTGTATAGGCGTCCGCTTTTGTATTGGCTGATCGCAAACCGGGCGATGACGCCGATCATGGCGGCCACAGGCACCGCCACCAGCATGCCAACAAAGCCAAAGAGCGATCCGAAGACCGAGAGGGCGAAGATCAGCCAAACCGGGTGCAGCCCGACGCTGCTGCCCACCAGGTTAGGCGTGAGGATATTCCCTTCCACCATCTGGCCTGAGAAAAACACGGCAGCAACAGCCGCCAGCATATACCATTCACCCCAAAACTGAAAAATACCCAAGCCAAGCGCAAGGCCCCCGCCCACGACCGCGCCGACATACGGGATGAATGAGATCAGCCCGGCGATGAAGCCGACAACCAAGCCGAAATTGAGGCCGATGAGCATCAGGGCGACGGCGTAATACGTGCCAAGGATCAGGCAGACCGTGCCTTGCCCGCGGATGAAAGAAGCGAGTGTCTTGTCGATCTGTCGAGCGATGTTGCGCACCGTCGGAGCGTGATCGCGGGGTAGCAGATCATCGATCCGGGCGGTCATGTTGTCCCAGTCGAGCAGCAGATAGAACGTCACCACAGGCACAATCACGACGAGGACGATGACGTTCACAAGCCCTGCTGCGGAGGTGACAACAGTGTTCAAAAGCTCAGCCCCGCGGGATTCAATCGCTGCACCGATCTTGAGCAGTTGCTGACGGATCGTGCTGTCTTCGACCATGATCGAGGGGAACCGTTCGGACAGGAAGGTCTGCAGATTGTTGAAAATCTCAGGCGCAGAGCGGATCAGCGCGCTGGTTTGCTGGATCAAGGTCGGCACAACCAGCAGGATCAGGATCGTGAAAATCAGCAGCGCCACAAGCGTTATCACGATGGTCGCGGCGATCCGGCTGAGCCCCATACGCTCTAACCGGTCGGCGATCGGATCAAGGCAATAGGCCAATGCCCCGCCCAGCACAAAGGGCAGGATCACATCGCCCAGAAACCAAAGAACGACGAAAAGCACCACTGTCGCGATGCCCCAGTATTTCACTTGTTGTTCGACGGGTAAGCCCATGGATACCTCAACAATTTCGCTTGCGGTCTACATTGCGCGTTGCGGGCGGGCTTGCAAGGGTTGCTCCGCCAGCCGGGGCTGGCAGAGCGGGTCTTTTAGTGGCAGTCGGGCCGTGTGCCGGGCAGCAAGACCTTGTCGATCACGTGGATCACGCCGTTATCGGCTTTGATGTCGGCGATAATGACATTGGCCATCTCACCGGTGCCGTCAGCAACCATGACGCCATTTGCGTTTTTGGTGATGCAGGTCCGCTCGGACGCGAGGATCGGCTTGAAGAAGTTGGAGCCTGCGGGGATTTGACCCGCGGTGAGGTTGCGATCATCGACATGATAGAGCAACACATTGGTCAGTTGTTCTTTGTTCTCGGGCTGCAGCAACGTCTCGACCGTGCCGTCGGGCAGGGCGGCGAAGGCGTCATTGACGGGTGCGAAGACTGTGAACGGGCCGGGGCCGGACAGCGTCTCGGCAAGGCCTGCGGCCTGAACAGCGGCGACGAGGGTCGTGAAACGCTCGTCTCCCGCGGCGATATCGACAACGGTGTTGGCAGTGGCAGTGGTGGCGGCTGTGCTTGCCGCGAAAGCAGCTGCGGCAACCGTGATCTTGAAGATGTTTTTCATCGTTCTTACCTTTGTTTTGCAAACCATGCTCTTTGCATGTGCAAAGGGTTACGGCAGGCGCGTCACCTCGGTTCACGGCGATGACGCGCCTGTGACTATGCGTGATCACTTGTCTGTCACGATGCGCACCGCTACACCGCTCGGGACCGTTCTTTGATTGTGGACATTCCCAATGCGCCTGAGCCGATATTTCCTGCCCGTTTTGAAAGAAACCCCTGCCGAGGCGCAGATCGTCAGCCACCGGCTGATGCTGCGTGCGGGCATGATCAAGCAGGCCAGTGCGGGGATTTATTCTTGGCTACCGATGGGCTTCAAGGTGCTCAAGAAGATTGAAAACATCGTGCATGAAGAACAGATCCGCGCGGGCCACATCCCGATGCTGATGCCGACGCTGCAATCGGCGGATCTGTGGCGCGAAAGTGGGCGGTACGATGATTACGGCGAAGAGATGCTGCGCATGTCGGACCGCCATGGACGCGATATGCTTTATGGGCCCACCAATGAAGAGCTGATCACGGATATTTTCCGCTCCCATGTGGGCAGCTACAAGGACCTGCCACTGACGCTCTATCACATTCAGTGGAAATTCCGCGATGAAGTGCGCCCGCGCTTTGGTGTGATGCGGGGCCGTGAGTTCTACATGAAAGACGGCTATAACTTTGACTTGACCAAGGAAGATGCGTTGCACGCGTATAACCGTCATCTGGTCAGCTACCTGCGCAGTTATGAGCGGATGGGCCTGCAAGCCATCCCGATGCGCGCCGATGGCGGCCCGATTGGTGGCGATTATACCCACGAGTTTCTCGTGCTGGCTGAGACCGGCGAGAGCGAGGTCTTTTATGACAGCGCCGTCACCGATCTGACCTTCGGAGATCGCGAGATCGACTATGACGACGTGGATCAATGCCAGGCCATTCTGGAGGAGTTCACGACGCGTTATGCGCGCACGGATGAAACCCATGACGAGGCTGTTTTTGCCGAGGTGCCGGAAGAGCGTCGTCGCACAGCGCGCGGGATCGAAGTGGGCCAGATCTTCTATTTCGGCACCAAATATTCCGAGGCGATGGGCGCGACCGTCGTCAATGACCAAGGCGAGCGAGTGCCGGTGCATATGGGCAGCCACGGCATTGGTGTGTCGCGCCTGCTGGGCGCGATCATTGAGGCCAGCCATGACGACAAGGGCATCATCTGGCCTGAAGGTGTGACGCCGTTCCAATGCGGGATTGTGAATCTCAAGCAAGGCGATGCCGAAGCGGACGCGGCCTGCGATGCGCTTTACACATCGCTGACAGCACTTGGTCTGGAGCCACTTTATGACGACCGCAATGAGCGGGCGGGTGGCAAGTTTGCGACAATGGATTTGATCGGTTTGCCGTGGCGGATCACGGTCGGGCCGCGTGGCCTGAAGAACGGCGTGGTGGAGCTGACCAGCCGTCGTACCGGTGAAAGTGAAGAGCTGTCGCCTGAGCAGGCTGTTGAAAAGATTGCGAAAATCTACGCGTCACTTTGATCGCCGTGAAAACTCTTTAGAAGAGTTTTGAAAGAGTTTTCTGAAAACTCTTCCAGCACTCAGGGCGTGGCGAGCGCCCGTGTCGTATTTAGACATGCATTTGGCAGATGTTGTGGCACTCTCCTAGCCGGGAGGATCGCCATGCAGACCTTTTGGCGTCTTGTACTGACTATTCGCACGATTGGTGCCCAACGCGGTCGCGCTGCGCGTGGTGCCCCTTTGATCTGAGCCGGACCCACCCCTCAGATCAAAGGAAGACAGACATGAACCAATTGAAACCTCGCCGCTCCGGAGGGCGCGCTGCCCGTAAAGCATTGCGCGCGGCCCCGTTGACCGAAGATGTGCGCCCGGTGCGCGCAGGGCTTGAGGGTGGCACGTATAACCCGCTGTCCGACGCAGATATCGCGCGCATCCACGCGGCGGCACTGACCGCGTTGGAGACTATCGGTTTGGCGGATGCGCCCCAAAGCGGCGTTGACGTGATGGTCAACGCCGGCGCCATTCTGGGGGAGGATGGCCGGCTGCGCTATCCGCGCGCTTTGGTCGAAGACATGCTGGCCGTTGCCGCCAAGGACCTGACCCTTCACGCGCGGGATCCGCAGCATGATTTGCATCTGTCGGGCACCAAAGTGCACTTTGGCACGGCGGGCGCAGCGGTTCATATCGCGGACCCTGTGACTGGGACCTATCGCGAAAGCACCTTGCAGGACCTCTACGATGCGGCCTGTCTGGTCGACCGGCTCGACAACATCCACTTTCTGCAACGTCCCATGGTTGCGCGCGACATCGCGAACAATCGAGAGATGGATCTGAATACGATCTATGCCTGCGTGAGCGGTACGACCAAGCATATCGGCACCTCAATCTCGGAGCCCGATTTTTGCGACGACATCCTTGAACTGCTCCAAATGATCGCAGGCTCTGAGGGGGCCTGGCGCGCGCGGCCTTTCGTGCTGAATTCAAACTGCTTCGTCGTCCCACCGATGAAGTTCGCAACCGAGTCCTGCGAAACGATGGAAGCGATGATCCGCGGTGGCATGCCGGTATTGCTGCTCTCGGCGGGGCAAGCGGGGGCGACAGCACCTGCACCGATTGCTGGCGCGATTGTGCAAGCGGTGGCCGAATGTTTGGCGGGCGTTGTTTATGTGAACGCCATCGCGCCGGGGCATCCAGCAATTTTTGGCACGTGGCCCTTCGTGAGCGATTTACGCACCGGCGCGATGTCGGGCGGATCGGGGGAGCAAGCGTTGCTGACCGCGGGTTGCGCGCAGATGGGGCGGTTTTACGGGCTGCCCACCGGCGCCGCGGCCGGGATCGCGGATGCGAAACTGCCAGACATGCAAGCCGGTTGGGAGCAAGCGATGTCAAACGTCATGGCGGGCCTATCCGGTCTAAACATGGTGTATGAGGCGGCAGGCATGCATGCGTCTTTGCTGGGCTTTTGTCAGCAATCGCTTGTCCTTGGTGATGATCTGCTGGGTCAGGCCCTGCGCTGTGTGCGTGGGATCGAGGTGAATGATGATACGCTCAGCCTTGAAAGCATGCGCACCACCTGCATCGGCGGGCCGGGCCATTATCTGGGCACCGAACAGACCCTCCGGCTCATGCAGACGGAATACATTTATCCCGCCACAGCTGACCGATCCTCCCCCAAGGAATGGGAAGAAATGGGACGGCCTGATCTTCTGGAGAAAGCCACCGCGAAGATGAACGAAATCCTCGCGCAAGGCAGTCGGGCGCGGCTGGCACCTGACCTTGACCTCGCCATTCGAGAGCGTTTCACCATCCATTTGCCTGCGGGCTAGCGGCGGATAACGCCCCTTTGCCTTGACCATCGCGCGCAAACGCCCCACGGTCCGCCCCCAAAGGCAGATCGCGCAGATTGAGGACAATATGGCTGGCAAAACAGCTCCTTTCGCCCCGTTCGAGTGGATGATTGCGTGGCGCTACCTGCGGGCAAAAAAGGCCGAAGGTGGCGTCAGCACGATGACGTGGATCAGCCTGATCGGCATCACGCTGGCGGTGTTTGCGCTGATCGCGACGTTGGCCGTGCGATCCGGGTTTAGGGCGGAATTCGTCGACACGATCCTTGGCGCGAATGCCCATGTGACCGTCTACAACACGACAGTGGTCAATGAATTTGGCGTTCAATCGCGCACGATTGACGACTACGAGGACATGGCCGAGCGGATCCGCGCGATCCCCGGCGTGACCCGCGTGGCCCCTTTGGTGAAGGGCCAGGTGATGGCCAATGCGGGGCAGAACAACAGCGGGGTGCAGGTCTTTGGCATCTCGGCTGAGGATTTGAACACGATCCCGCGGGTGGCAAACCCTGAAGAGTTCCAAGGCGATATCGCACGGTTTAACGAAGGGGTCGCCATCGGCTCCGGCGTGGCGCGCGAGTTGGGGCTACGTCTTGGCGATCCGATCAAGTTGATCTCTCCCCACGGGGTGAAGACCGCGTTTGGTACCAGCCCGCGCGTGAACGCTTATGAAGTGGTCTATATCTTCACCGCCGGGCGCTACGACATCGACCGGACGCGTGTCTATATGCCGTTTGAGGAGGCTCAACTTTACTTCAACCGCGACGGCGTGGCCGACGAGCTGGAGGTCATGGTCGAAGAGCCCGAGGCGATTGACGATCTGACCCTGCCGCTGCTGCAAGCCGCGGGGGAGCGTGCGTTGCTGTGGACGTGGCGCGACGCGTCGGGCAGCTTTCTGCGCGCACTCGATATCGAGGACAACGTGATGTTCATCATCCTGTCGATCCTCGTTCTGATCGCGGCGATGAACATTATCTCGGGCCTGATTATGCTGGTCAAAAACAAGGGTCGCGATATCGGCATTCTCCGCACGATGGGCCTGACGGAGGGCTCTCTGCTGCGGGTCTTCTTCATCTGCGGAGCCTTCACCGGGCTGATCGGAACGGCGCTGGGCGTCATTCTGGGTTGCCTCTTTGCGATTTATATTGACCCGATTTTCAGCGTGGTGAATTTCGTCTCTGGCGGCGGCGTCTGGGACCCGTCGATCCGCGGGATTTACGCGCTTCCGGCGAAGCTGGAGCTGGGGGATGTGCTCTCTGCTGTTGCTCTATCGCTGGGGCTGTCTTTCGTCGTGACGATCTTCCCAGCCCGCAGAGCCGCACGCCTGAACCCGGTTGAGGCGCTGCGCTATGAGTGATGTGACGCTGCGCCTTCGGGGCATCGAGAAGGCCTATAATAAGGGCCAGTCCAACGAGGTTGCCGTTCTATGCGGCCTTGATTTGGAGGTGTCTAAAGGCGAGGTTGTGGCTCTGGTTGCGCCCTCTGGCGCAGGCAAATCCACCTTGCTGCATATCGCCGGGCTTCTGGACACCGCCGATGCTGGCACGGTGGAGATTGAAGGGACCGATCTGACCGAACTGTCCGACCGCCGGCGCACGGCAGCCCGACGCGAGAATGTCGGGTTTGTTTACCAGTTTCACCACCTGCTGCCGGAGTTCACAGCGGCTGAAAACATCGTGCTGCCGCAGCTTGCCAATGGCGTCTCCAGGCCCGATGCTGAGGCCCGCGCCACCGACTTGCTGACCCGTGTCGGCGTCGCGCATCGCGCGCAAAACCGCCCGGCGGCCCTATCGGGAGGGGAGCAACAGCGCGTCGCTTTTTGCCGGGCCTTGGCCAATGCGCCCCAGCTTTTGCTGGCTGATGAGCCCACCGGCAACCTGGATCCGGCCACGTCGGACCGGGTCTTTAGCGCGTTGATGGAGCTTGTGCGCACCACGGGCTTGTCGGCCCTCATCGCAACCCACAACCTTGATCTTGCCGCGCGAATGGACCGCGTCTTGCGCCTAGATCAGGGCCATTTGAGTGAATGATATGCCCAAAGTTGCCATCACCGAAATCCATGAGGCCAGCCACCGCGCGTTAACCAAGCATGGGGCCGCGCCCTGGATTGCGGAGGAGGTCGCCAAAGCCGTCGCGCGTGCCGAGGCGCTGGGGAATATCATCTGCGGTCTTTACTATCTGGAAAGCTATTGCACACAGCTCACATCAGGCCGCGTGAAGGGTGATGTGGAGCCTGATGTGCAAACCCTGCGCCCCGGTTTCATCAAATCGGACGCGCGGTTTGGTTTTGCCCAACCGGCGTTCACTCGTGCGCTACCAACCGCACTTGAGGCCGCGAAGACAAACGGCACGGCGACCCTCGCCGTCGCCCATGCGCATACCTGCACGTCGCTCGGCTATTTTACCGAGCAGATCGCAGAGGCAGGCTTCATCGCCATCGGCTTTACCAACGCCTCGCCCATCGTGGCGCCTCCGGGTGGCAAAACGCGGGTGATCGGCACCAACCCGATTTCCATGGCCGTGCCGGGCGAAGGCGCGCCCGCGATGCAGTTCGATTTCTCAACCTCCGCCGTGGCGTTGGGCAAGATCACGATGGCCAAAGCTGCGGGGGAGGCGATCCCGCTGGGCTGGGCAGTCGATGCTGACGGCCAGCCGACGACTGATCCGGACGCGGCGCTGCAAGGCTCACTCGTCAGCACGGGTGGATATAAGGGTTGGGGCTTTGGCCTGATGGGCGAGGTGATGGCGGCTGCTTTGACCGGTTCGGTGAACTCGCTTGATGTGAGCGGTCTGAAACTGCCCGATGGCCCGCCGCACGGCTTGGGGCAGTGCTATCTGATCCTTGATCCGACTGTCTCGCCTGAATTCGGCGCGCGCATGGCGCGGGTCATCGATGCGGTCGAGGCGCAAGAGGGCGCACGTATTCCGGGCGCGCATCGGGAGGCGATGACCGAGGTGGAGGTGCCTGACGCGCTTTGGGACCTGACACTCAGGCTTTCTGCGTAAGAAAGACACCCACGGCCATCACAGCAATGCCCGCCGCGCGCATTGGGGCCAGCGGGCTGACCTGCGCGCCAAACAGACCAAAATGGTCAATCGCCGCGGCCGAGATCAACTGCCCCAGCAGCACGAAAAACACCGCATTGCCGACGCCAAAGCGCGGCGCAATTGCGGTGATCGTCAGCACGTAAAACGCGATCAACGCACCGGCTAGCAACAGATGCTTCGGCGCGCTGGCCACTTTGGCAATGGCCTGCGGGCCTTGCGTCGCCGCCACAAGCGCCGCGCAGGCAAAGGCCACTGCGAAAAGGACCACCGACGCGCTCGCGGGCGATCCGATCCGGGCGCCAAGAGCGGCGTTGAGAGCTGCGAGAATGGGGATGCCGATTCCGGCGGTCAGCATGGTCAGGGCGTAAAATGGCATGGAGCTTCCCCTTTCCCGCGCATCCTGTGCCAGCGCGCCGGGGCGCGCAAGCGCCGCTTTGCCAAGCATGATCCGGATCAAAGCGCGCGGGGCTGGGGCTGCTACATTTCCTCTACGCCACCAAAGGAGGACCACCGATGCGACGCTTGACCCTCGCCCTGATCGTGCTTCTGGCAGCCCCCGCCTCGGCACAGGATGCCGAAGCCGGGCGCCTGCTCTACATGGATATTTGCGCTGCCTGTCACGGCATTGAGGCAACCGGCCAAGGCCCCATGGTTGAAGCCTTAACCATCAGACCGACCGATCTGACGCAGCTTTCGGCGAATAATGACGGCACATTTCCCATAGTCCGCGTCGTCTTTCAGATCGACGGCCGCGATCCGATGATTGCCCATGGCGGACCGATGCCAATCTTCGGGCCCTATCTGAAAGGGGGGCCAAGCGTTGCGTTGCGGGCGCCCGAGGGCACGCCGATCCTGACCAGCCCGGCGATTGCGGACCTCGTGGCCTATCTTGAGGCGATCCAAAGCTGAGCCTCGCGGGAACGTGCTTTGCGCGTGAGCGTCGGCCTGCGGTTTAACGGCAGCAAAGGAGACCCCCATGCTGATACGTTCTACGCTTGCCCTCGCTTTGTCCCTCGCCGCTCTGCCCGCTCTGGCGGGGCCTGTGACCTTCTCCGGCTGGAAAGAGCAAAAGTTCTTCCGCGTCTCCGACAACGACTATGCGTTCCGCGGTGGGTCCTTGGGCATTGCCTCCGATCAGGGCGTGTCGGTCGCCTATTCGGCATTGGGCCGCGATATGTGGGACAAACGCGCCGCCTCCTGGAACTGGAGCGTGTCGCAATCCGTCCCCCCCACCGATTTGCGCGTAAAGGGTGGTGATGACCGCAACATCTCGCTGTATTTCGTGTTCATGGACCGCGCCTCAGCCGAGCGCGCAGGCCCCAACCCGCGCCTGCGCTCGCTTCTGGGCAACAAGAACGCGCGGATGCTGGTCTATGTCTGGGGCGGAGATCACAGCCGCGGGCAGGTACTGGCCTCCCCTTACCTTGATACACGTGGCAAAACCCTGATCCGGCGCGGGGCAGGGACGGGAAGCTTCTCTGAAAGCGTCGATCTGGCTGCGGATTACGCGAAAGCATTTGGCGGCGCGCCGGATGCTTTGGTGGGTGTTGCGGTGTCGGCGGATAGCGATGATACGGAGACGGCAATCAGGGCCGAGGTGAGTGGGTTGGTTTTGCGCTGATCTTTAGTGCAGACATCTGAACAAACGCCGCGCCCGCCCCGTGGGGGCGGATCGGGCGCTGCCGCGCGAAGCGCGGCGTTTTCTTTTACCGATAGGTCGGTTTTAATGAGTGCTGAAGTTTTGTTTGTAGTTTTTCAAGAAGGCTGATGTAGCCCTTCATGCCATAAACAACACACATCTGAATCGTTGAACTCATAAATAATTTCGTATGAAGTTTGCACATATCCGCGAGGATATCGCGTTGTGTTTGATAATCCCGTTTCGAGTTTCGCATTACCTGATCCATAGACAAAGCATATGGATCGACATGTGCAAAACTCGAGCAAAGGTTGTGCCAGTCTTTCATCCAAGTTTTGGTGCTCGAATCCAGAAAGGCAATCGATCTCAATTTGTTTGAAAAACCGAATGCTTCGAAATCGGCTTTGTTGTCTTTATTTGACGGAATCTGATCGATATATTGCCATCGTCCTGGCGATCTTCTACCGCCTCTTTCAAAAGTTTCATCAAACCTATTCGATAGATTTATGCCAATGAACCTTGGAAGGTTTGCGCCTTCCAGATTGTCCGAGGTGTAAGATCTACGATTGGCTAAATGATCTCGGAAAGCCATTTTCGAGTTGCTCGAAAGTTTTCTCCCTGTCGACTTTATCCTGACCGAGAATATAGCAAGCAGAGGTAAGGCTCTCGATGCAAGATCGGTATAAAGCGAATGCGCTCACGTAGTCTCGTTTTGCCAAGGAATACGAAAAAGAATCTGCAATTTTCGAAGCAAAAGTTAACATGTTGTGCGCAACGAAACCGCTTCTGTCTAAATTTTCCAACAATTTCATATTGCCAGTAAGCGGTGCGCCGTCCCCATCCTTACGACATAACGCTTGATCTTCGATTCAGAGGCTTCTTCGATTTGTGGGGAGTTTCTCGATGGGAGCTATAAGCGAGTTTCTGGCAAGTGTGCCTCGCCGCGCGGACGGCAAGCGGAATTGGCCGCCAGAGTTGAAGGCGCGGATCGTGGCTGAGACGCTGATTGAGGGCGAGACGGTCAAGGCGGTGGCGAAGCGATATGAGTTGATCCCCAGCACAGTGTCTGATTGGCGTCGGATGGCGCGACAGGGCAAGCTGGTTTTGCCAAACTCAGAGGGGATGGATTTTGTTCCTGTTCAGATCGAGGAACCTGCTCCTTTGGCTGAACCTCTGCCTGCCGCGCCCACCAGCACGATTGATGTGATCAAAGGCGATGTCACCGTTCGTCTTGATGCGGCGTCTCCCTCAGCACGTATTGCTGAGATCGCTCGGGCTTTGGCGACGTGATCACGCCCTCCCACAAGGTTCGGATTTTTGTAGCCAGTGACCCGGTCGACTTCCGCAAGGGCCACGACGGGTTGGCGGCTCTGGTGCAGAGCCAGTTGCGCCAGAAGCCGTTTGATGGGTCGGTTTATGTCTTCCGGGCCAAGCGGGCGGATCGGCTCAAGCTGATCTATTGGGACGGTAGCGGGCTGGTGATGGCGTACAAGCGGCTGGAGGATAACACCTTCACTTGGCCCGCGATAAAGAACGGAGTGATGCGGCTGGAACCGGCCCAGTTTGAGGCGCTGTTCGCAGGTTTGGATTGGCGGCGGGTGCAGCCTTTGGAGGTGGCGGCTCCGGCTGCGGCGGAGTGACTCACAGGGGCGTTTGGGCGGGTCATTCCGCCCTTGTTTTGTTATGGCCTTGCGTATGAGTGTGCCCGATGAATTGCCCAATGACATTTCCGAATTGAAGGCGATCATCCGTGCGCAGCAGGACCAGAATGCGCGGCTCGAGGCCTTGGTGGCCTCGTTCAAAAAGGCGCTCTTCGGGACCAAATCCGAGAAGATTGATCCGGCCCAATACGAGCTGGAACTGGAGGATATCGAGACCGCCATCGCCCAGGTAGAGACCGAGATCGATGCCGACGAACGCACCGCGCCTGTTCGCCCCCCCGAAGCCGCGTCAGGCCAATCGCGGGTCACTGCCAAAGCATCTGGAACGGGTCGAGGTGGTTATCGACCCTGACGTCTCCTGCGCCTGCGGGGCCGAACGTCATGTGATTGGAGAAGGTGTCAGCGAGCGGCTGGATATCATCCCCGCCCAATTCCGCGTGATCGTCACCCGTCGCCCAAAATATGCCTGCCGGTCCTGCGAGGGCGGGATTGCCCAGGCTGCTGCACCCGCCCACATCATCGCAGGCGGTATGCCGACCGAGGCTACCTTGGCCCATGTGCTCGTCTCAAAATATGCGGACCACTTGCCGCTCTACAGGCAGGCGCAAATCTACAGCCGCCAGGGCATTGATCTGGATCGCTCGACCCTGGCCGCGTGGGTTGGCAAATCGGCGTTCGAATTGACCCCAGTCTATGACACGCTCATGGCCGATCTGAAGCGCTCCACCAAACTCTTCATGGATGAAACACCTGCGCCGGTCCTGGCACCCGGGCGCAAACGCACCAAAACCGGATACTTCTGGGCCTTGGCCCGCGATGACAGCCCATGGGGCGGTGATGATCCACCCGGCGTGGCCTTCACCTATGCGCCGGGACGATCCGGCCAGCATGCGGACAATATCTTGAAAGGCTTCAGCGGCACCTTGTAGGTGGACGGCTACGCTGGCTACAACCGCCTGCTCAAACGGCCCGCACAGGATGTGAGGCTGGCCTATTGTTGGGCCCATGCCCGCCGCAAACTGCATGATGTCACCCAATCTGGCGCTGCCCCAATCGCGCAGGAAGGTCTGGCCCAAATCCAGGCGCTCTACCGCATCGAAAAAGACCTGCGCGGCCTGAGCGCCGACCAACGTCACGCCGCACGGCAAGAGCGCTCAAAACCCATCATCGACGCCTTCGAACTCTGGCTCGCCCAGAACCGCGCCCGGGTCTCGGCCAAATCGCCGACGGGGGAGGCCTTGAAATACACCGCAAAATACTGGGACGGACTGATCCTCTTCCTCAACGATGGCCGCATCGAACTCGATAACAACGCCGTCGAGCGCACCATCCGGCCCATTGCCCTGAACCGCAAAAACGCGCTCTTCGCGGGCCACGATGCAGGTGCCCAAAACTGGGCCGTCATCGCGTCCCTGATCGAGACCTGCAAGCTCAACGGGATCGAACCTCACGCCTATCTGTCAGCCGTTCTCACAGCCATTGCTGGCGGGCACAAACAAGCCGACATCAAAGAGCTATTGCCCTGGAACTACGTCAAGCCCGTGTGACCGGCGCACCGCTTACTATTGCCAAGCACTTGGCTCATAAAGAAATGAGCGTCTACTAGTTCCACTAGCAATGCTTCTTCAGGTGTATCTTTGAGTAACCGGTTTAGGTCCTTCAGCTGTAGGTTGAAGGTGATTGGCGCGATATCGTTTGTTGCAACAGACAGCGCTAGTGGAGTTCTTCTGCGTTCAAACATCCAACTCCTCAACGAACTGCGCGTTCGCCTGGATATACTGGAACCGCATCTCGGGCTTCTTACCCATCAGACGCTCGACCAGATCACCCGTTTCTCCCGGTTCGTCCTCGTCAATCGTCACGCGGATCAGTTTGCGGGAGGCGGGGTCCATCGTGGTCTCTTTGAGGTCCTTCGCGTCCATCTCACCCAGACCCTTGAAGCGGCTGACGTCAATTTTGCCTTTGCCGCCCAGACCTTTCTCAAGCCACTCGTCCCGCTCGACCTCGTCCAGACAATAGACCCGCTTGGCGCCTTGGGTCAGGCGGAAAAGCGGCGGGCAGGCCAGATACAGGTGACCCGCGTCGATCATCGGGCGCATTTGGGTGAAGAAGAACGTCATTAACAGTGACGCGATATGCGCGCCGTCGACATCGGCGTCGGTCATGATGATGATCTTGTCGTAGCGCAGATCGTCGACGTTGAAGCGGGTGCCGAGGCCTACGCCAAGCGCTTGGGTCAAATCACTGATTTCGGCGTTCGAGCCGAGCTTGGACGACGCAGCTCCCAGCACGTTCAGGATTTTGCCGCGCAGGGGCAGCAACGCCTGGGTCTTCCGGTCCCGTGCCATCTTGGCGGAGCCGCCGGCGCTGTCCCCCTCGACGATGAACAACTCGGTGCCGTCGCGGTTGGTGGCCGAGCAATCGACCAGCTTGCCGGGCAGGCGCAGCTTCTTGGTGGCGGATTTGCGGGCGGTCTCCTTTTCCTGACGACGGCGGAGGCGTTCCTCCGCGCGCAGTACCAGAAAATCGAGTATCGCGCCGGCGGATTTCGTATCTGCCGCCAGCCAGTTGTCGAAGTGATCGCGCACAGCGTTCTCGACCAGTTTTTGCGCCTCGACCGTGGCCAGGCGGTCTTTGGTCTGGCCAACAAACTCTGGCTCGCGAATAAAGCAAGACACCAGCGCGCAGCCGCCGGTGATCAAATCATCACGTGTGATCTGGCCTGCTTTGCGATTATTTATCAATTCACCATAGGCACGGATGCCCTTTAGGATCGCCGCCCAGAAGCCTGCCTCATGTGTGCCGCCTTCGGGTGTGGGCACGGTGTTACAGTAGCTCTGGATGAAGCCATCGCGCGAGGGCGTCCAATTGATTGCCCATTCGACCTTGCCGGGGGTATTGAATTTCTCCTGAAAATCGACGGTGCCCGCGAAGGGCTGATCGGCATAGGTGGAGGCGCTGCCCAGCGTCTCGTTCAGGTAATCCGACAGGCCGCCGGGGAAGTGAAAGGTGGCCTCCGTCGGGGTTTCGCCATCGTCAATCTCGGACTTCCAGCGGATTTCGACACCGGAGAAGAGGTAGGCTTTGGATCTGATCGATTTGAACAGCCGCGCGGGCTTGAAGCGGTGTTTGCCGAAGATTTGCTCGTCGGCGTGGAAGGTCACCGTGGTGCCGCGACGATTGGGGGCCGCGCCGACCTTCTCGACCCCGCCCAAAGGGATGCCGCGTGAAAAGCGCTGCTCATAGACTTCCTTGTTGCGCGCGACCTGCACGACCATGCTGTCGGAAAGTGCGTTGACCACGGATGCCCCGACGCCATGCAGGCCGCCCGATGTTTGATATGCCTTGCCCGAGAACTTGCCGCCTGCATGCAAGGTGCAAAGGATCACCTCCAGCGCGGATTTGTCGGGGAACTTCGGATGCGGATCAATCGGGATGCCGCGCCCGTTATCGCGCACGGTCAGGGCGTAGTCGGCGTGCAACTCAACCTCGATCCGGTTGGCATGGCCGGCCACCGCCTCGTCCATGGAGTTGTCGAGCACTTCGGCCACCATATGATGCAACGCGCGTTCATCCGTCCCGCCGATATACATGCCGGGGCGTTTGCGGACGGGCTCCAGCCCCTCAAGCACCTCGATGGAGGAGGCGTCGTAATCGGTCGGATCCGGAGTGCCGGAAAGAAGGTCGTCGGCCATGGCAGCTGCTCTTATTCTTAAGGGTTTTTCCCAATAAAGCAGGTTTGCGGGGGCGGGGGAAGATGGATCGGCACGGGAAGGGTCCAATCCTGCCCTGCGTCCGCCATATTTTGACGTTATATCACCGCTCGGATAAGAGGCAAAAAGCGTGTTGCGGCTCTGCAGGAGCCTTGCCGGACAACGCGTAACGAGTGAAATGAGATGAGTGTGAGCCAGCGGAATTTTAATCTTGATCCTGCCAGCCTGACTGGTCCTTTGGGGGCGCATCACCATGCACGGTTCACGGGTCAAGGCACTGAGCTTCTCGTGCATTTTGCAACCGCCCCCAAGGGGATGGACGCCAATCAACATCATTCGCCTTTGGAAGCGCAGGCGCGTCACCGCGGTTGGTCGCTGCTGACGATTGTCGCCGAGGCGGGCCATGATTTTCGGGCGGATGCAGTGATTGCGTTTTTTGATCGCTGTGTGGATGGCGGGGTGTTTGATCCCTTTGAGCAGACGCTATTTTATGGCGATGAGGATGGCGGATACGCAGCGCTCTGTTATGCGCTTTCCGCACCCGGTGCGCGGATTGTGAGCGTGACACCCAAAGCCCCTGCACAATCGCCAGAGATGCGGTATCTGCCGCAGCCGGAGAACCTGATGGCGGCGTCGCGGCTGGTCTGGTTGCATGATCCGACGAACGCGGACGGGGTTGCCCCTTACGGTGATGCGCAGATCTTGCGCGCCCGCTACCTTGCGCCAGAGGCCGAGGCCAGGTTGCTACGGTACGGGGTGCTCTGGACCTTGCTCGACAGTGCAATGGGCGCGGGCGTTGAGCCGCGTGACATCTACACTGGCCTGCGTGCCCGCCGGGATGACCAGCGCCATATCCGGCGGCTTTTGGCGTTGTGCCAAGGCGACGCGAGCCAATTGCGTCCTGCTGTGATCGCGGGCTCCTATGCTGCGCGCAGCGGGCATCCGCGTTATCGCGACACGTATAACAAGCTCATTGACGAGCATGATCTCGACGGCTTTTCTCCGCTCTGAGGCATTCTGCCTCACTTGATCTAGCGCAAAGTAGACCGGTCATAAATCGGCTAACGGTCTGTCGCTACGACAAGGAGACAGACATGGCCACCCCCAGTTCCGCCAAGAAGCCCGTGATTAAACCTGTTGCACCAGCACAGCAGGGCGATGCCTTTGAAACAGGGCGATATCCCTATGATACAAAGCTGTCGCGACGATCTTATGAAGTGCAGAAGGCGAAATTGCAGGCGGAATTGCTGAAGGTTCAGCTGTGGGCGCAGGAGACAGGGCAGAAGTTTGTGCTTCTGTTCGAGGGGCGTGATGCAGCGGGCAAGGGCGGCACCATCAAGCGCTTTACGGAGCATTTGAACCCGCGTGCCGCTCGTGTCGTCGCTTTGAACAAACCCACCGATGAAGAGCGCGGCCAGTGGTATTTCCAGCGCTATGTGGATCATCTGCCGACCAAGGGCGAAATGGTTCTCTATGACCGCAGCTGGTATAACCGCGCGGGCGTAGAGCGCGTAATGGGTTTTTGCGAGCCCGGCGAGTATTTGGAATTCATGCGCCAGACGCCTGAGCTGGAACGGATGTTCGTAAACTCGGGCATTCAGATGTATAAATACTGGTTCTCGGTCACGCGCGACGAGCAAAAGCGCCGCTTTGACAGCCGCGCCGAAGACCCGCTCAAGCAGTGGAAGCTGAGCCCGATTGACAAGGCCAGCCTGAACAAGTGGGACGATTATACCGAGGCTAAAGAGGCGATGTTCTTCTACACAGACACCGCCGATGCGCCGTGGACCGTTATCAAGTCCAACGATAAGAAACGCGCGCGTTTGAATTGCATGATGCAATTCCTCAACAGTCTTGAATATCCCGGCAAGGACCTGAAGGTTGTGAAAGAGCCAGACCCGTTGATCGTCGGGCGGGCCGGGCAGGTCATTCACAAGGCCGATCACATTTTGGGAACCTCGCTGCATCCGGCGCAGCGAAAGGCTGCCAAACCGGTGCCCGCTGCCGAATGATGCCTTGAGCCTGCGCGCGCGACCGCCTATCTCAAGGCGATGTGGACGCGCGGGCTTTCCTTTGCAATGTGCTGTGCCGCCTCGGTCGCCGGGGCGCATCCACATGTGTTTATCGACACAGGCTTGCAGCTTGTCTTTGACGAGCAAGGCAATCTCAGCGCTGTCGATGTGACCTGGGCCTACGACCCGCTCTACACGCTGTTGCTGCTCGAAGACATGCAGCTGGACCCGGATTTGGACGGCGTGCTGGAGCCCGCCGAATTGGCGCAAATCCAGGGCTTTGACATGAACTGGGTCGAAGGCTTCGAGGGCGACCTTTATCTTGAAGCGGGTGGCCCTGTGGCCTTGGCAGCGCCTCAGCCTTTGGAGACAAGGATGGAAGGCGAAAAGATCGTCTCCGTCCATCGTCGCCCGCTGGAAACTCCGATAGAGGTCAGCGCGCCCGTGATCGTACGTCCCTTTGATCCCGGCTACTTCACCGCTTATGCCGTGACACTTGAGGTCGGCATCGACGGGCGTGACGGGTGTGAGACCAATCTTGAAGTGGCCGATATCGCTGCAGCTTCTGACCTGCTGGAAGAGTTGCTTTTCACCGTTCCACAATCCGAGCTGGAATATAACTTTCCCGAAGTTGGCGCGCATTTCGCTGACACCGTGACACTGACATGCGTCTCTGGATAACGCTGGGCCTTCTCGTTGCAGCGGCGCTGGGCTTCTGGCTGTTCGGCGCGGCCGATCGTGTGACCACCTGGGCGATCAACGGCCAGCGTGAAGTGCAAGGCGCAATGGCGTCTTACCTGCGCGGACTGCGCGCGGGAGAGGCTGGCGCGTTTTGGGGGCTGATGGGGCTTTGTTTTGCCTACGGGTTTTTCCACGCTGCCGGTCCCGGCCATGGCAAGCTGGTCATCGGGGGCTATGGCACAGCGCGCCGGGTCACGGCCATACGCCTGTCTGGGCTCGCGCTGGCATCAAGCCTTGCGCAGGCAGCAACAGCGGTACTTTTGGTCTATGGTGTGGCCGTCATTCTGGGCTGGGGCCACGAGCAGATCGAGATCGTGGGCGAGGGGATCATGGCCCCCATCAGCTACGGCGCGATTGCCCTGATCGGGATTTGGCTGCTGTGGCGCGGGACGCGCGCGCTGCGGCGCAGTGGATCGCAGCACGATCACCACCACCACCATGATGAGGACGGCACTTGCCATCATTGTGGACACAAGCATGCCCCGACTGTGGAAGAGGCCAACTCCGTTCATTCGCTGCGCGATGCGCTGATCGTGATCGGTGCGGTCGCGATCCGCCCCTGCACCGGCGCATTGTTTCTGTTGATCCTCACATGGCGCCTGGGGGTGGAGGCCGCGGGCATCGCGGGGGCTTTTGCCATGGGTCTGGGGACGGCCACGATCACCATTCTTGTGGCGCTTTTAGCAGTATCGGCCCGAGAGGGTGCGCTGACGCAGATTAGCAACTCTGCCAGATTGGCGCGGGTCGCCCCGGTGCTGGAGATTTTGGGCGGCGGATTGATCCTGATCGTTGCAAGCCAGTTTTTGCTGCGCACGCTCTAGCTGTGCGTTGGGTGTTGCCAGTTGCTTTGGATTGATCCAAAGCAGAGGGTATGAGCCGCTTCCAACATCTCAAATCGCTTCTTGTGCTAGGCCTGCCTTTGATCGGCAGCCACATTGCCCAGATGGCGATCACGACGACCGACACGTTGATGTTGGGCTGGTACGGTGTCACCGAACTGGCGGCGGTCACCTTGGCCTCGTCCATCTTCTTCACGCTCTTCATCGTGGGCAGTGGATTTGCCTGGGCGGTCATGCCTTTGGTTGCTGCTGCGTCGGAGAAAGGGGATGAGGTGCAGGCCCGCCGCGTCACCCGCATGGGACTGTGGCTGTCGATGATCTATGGCGGGGTGGTGATCCTGCCGATGTTCTTCTCGGAACCGATCTTCCGCGCGCTGGGCCAAGAGCCGGAGGTGGCCGCTTTGGCGCAGACCTATCTGCGCATCGCAGGCTGGGGCATTTTGCCCGCGCTTTTCGTGATGGTGCTGAAAGCGTTCCTCTCTGCGTTGGAGCGCACGCAAGTGATCCTCTGGGTCACCATCGCGGCGGCGCTCTTGAACGGGTTGATCAATTACGCACTGATCTTCGGCCGCTGGGGCGCGCCTGAACTGGGCGTGCAAGGGGCGGCGATTGCCTCTGTCGTCGTGCAGCTTTCCTCGGGCGCGTTGCTGACGCTTTACGTGCTGCGCGTGCTTCCAAGTTTTGCATTGTTTAAGCGCATCTGGCGCAATGATCCCGAGGCTTTGGGGACCGTCTTCCGCCTCGGCTGGCCGATCGGGGTCACCAGCTTTGCCGAGACGGGCCTTTTCACCGCATCCGCCATCATGGTGGGCACAATCGGCGCGGTTGAACTGGCCGCGCATGGGATTGCGCTGCAACTGGCCTCCATGACGTTCATGGTGCATCTGGGGCTGTCGCAGGCCGCAACCGTGCGCGCAGGCCGCGCGCTGGGGCGCAAAGATATCGGTGGCCTGCGGCAAGGTGGCGGTGTCGCGGTGGGCGCGTCCTTCGCATTCGCAGCCGTGACGATTGCCGCGTTTTTGCTGATGCCTGAATTTCTGTTGAGCCTCTTTGTCGACCCGGACGATCCGCAGCGCCCGGCGATCCTCGCGATCGGGGTGGGGCTTCTGGCGATGGCTGCGCTTTTTCAGTTCGTCGATGGGGCCCAGGTGATGGCGCTGGGCTTGCTGCGCGGCGTGCAGGACACCCGCGTGCCCATGATCCATGCCACGCTCAGCTATTGGGGGCTGGGTTTGCCTGCGGGCTATCTTCTGGGTTTCCCGCTGGGGTTTGGCGCAGTGGGCGTCTGGATGGGGCTGGTTGTCGGACTGGCCATGGCGGCGGTCTTGCTATTGGGCCGGTTTTACGGCCCCACGTTGCGGCGACTGTCTGCAGCATGAGGTTTTGCGCCGCGGCTTCGCCGCGCCGCTCCGCGGGGGCTCCGCCCCCGCACCCCCGGGATATTTTGAAAAAGCGAAGCGGCTTTCGGTAAGGACTCTGAAAAAGCGAAGCGGCTTCCGGTAAAGACCCAAAAAAGCGAAGCGGCTTCCGGTTACGACTCTGAAAGAGCGAAAGAGAGGGGCTATCAGCCCTTATCTTTCATCAGGCGGTCGGCCTTTTTGCGCACAAGCGTTGAGCGGAGATCATGCATGGCCAGCAAAAGCGCGTCGGTGATGTTCTCAAGCTCGTCATCCGTGGCTTTGGACTGCACCCACTGGGTCGTTAGGTTCAGGTAATCGACCGCGCGGTGAATGTCGTCGATATCGCGTTCCGCGAGGATCGCGCGGCGCTCGGTCATCCAGTCGTCAATGACTTCGCGGTCGGTGTCCGAGAGGGTGCGGTCACCATGGGGTTTGACCTCCCCATTGCGGATGTTGATCACGGCGATCTGATCCATGTCGATCCGGCGCTGACGGTTTTCGGTGTCCACACGGAATACCGCTGCGCCGTTTTCGCGGACGCGGAAATAATAGTCTGGCAGGTCTCCGGCCATGCTCGATCCTTCGTTACGTCAGACCTTCGCAAAACCCGATGATCCGAGAACAGGCCTCTTTCAGGGCCTCGTCTGACGTAGCGTAGCTGACCCGGAAGGCTGGGGAAAGGCCGAAGGCCGCGCCGAAAACGACGGCGACGCCGGTTTCCTCAAGAAGGGCGGTTGCGAAGGCTTCATCATCGCTGATTACCGTGCCGCCTTTGGAGGCTTTGCCGATGCAGCCTTCGATGAACGGATAGACATAGAAGGCGCCGTCCGGCGTGGGGCAGGTGATGCCCGGCGCGCTATTCAGCATCTCCACCACCATATCGCGGCGGCGCTGGAAGACGGCATTGTTCGTCGCGATATAGCTTTGATCGCCGTTCAAGGCCTCGATCGCGGCCCATTGGCTGACGCTGCAGGGGTTAGATGTGGATTGCGACTGGATTTTGCGCATGGCCGTGATCAGCTCCACCGGGCCTGCGGCATAGCCGATGCGCCAGCCTGTCATGGCATGGGCCTTGGAGACGCCGTTGCAGGTGAGCGTGCGGTCGTAAAGCTGTGGCTCAACCTCGGCCGGTGTGCAGAATTTGAAATCACCGAAGACGAGATGTTCGTACATATCATCCGTCATCACCCAGACATGGGGATGGTGCAAAAGCACGTCTGTCAGCGCTTTCAACTCATCCCAGCTATAGCCGGCGCCTGTGGGGTTCGAGGGCGAGTTGAAGATCAGCCACTTGGTCTTGGGCGTGATCGCGGCCTCCAACTGCGCGGGTGTCATCTTGAAGTTGCTTTCAAGACCAGCCTCGACCACAACAGGCTCCCCACCGGCGAGCAGCACCATATCGGGGTAGCTGACCCAGTAAGGTGCGGGGATGATCACCTCGTCCCCCGGGTTCAGCGTGGCCATTAGTGCATTGTAGAGGATCTGCTTGCCACCGGTGCCAACACTCACCTGCGCAGGCGTGTAGCTAAGCGCATTGTCGCGCAGGAACTTGTCGCAGATCGCCTGCTTCAGCTCAGGGATGCCATCAGGCGGCGTGTAGCGCGTTTTGCCTGCATCAATGGCGGCTTTCCCAGCAGCAGCGATATTGGCGGGCGTGTCAAAATCAGGCTCCCCGGCGCCCAAACCGATCACGTCGCGCCCTGCGGCTTTAAGCTCTGCCGCTTTGGTGGTGACTGCGATGGTCGGGGATGGTTTAACACGGTCGAGTGTCGCAGACAGAAAGGGCATGGTCGTCTCCGGTAGAAAGCGTGGGCGCACCCCTCTTAGGATGCAGACAACAACCGATCAACCCGGAAGGACTGACATGAGCGATGCAGCAGATGTGATTGACGGCTGGTATGACGAGGACACCGCAACTTTTGGCGACCGCATGGCCGCGGCCCGCGAGCGTGCAGGCCTGACCCAGGTGCAACTGGCCAAGCAGTTGGGGGTGAAACATGCCACCGTGCGCAATTGGGAAGACGATCTGTCTGAGCCGCGCGCCAACAAGCTGCAGATGATGGCAGGGCTTGTTGGGGTCTCTCTCAGTTGGTTGCTGACCGGGGAGGGCGAAGGCCCGGACGGGCCGCCCGAAGAAGATGTGCTGTCGAGCGATGTGCAGGATGTTCTGGTTGAAATCCGCGTTTTGAAAGGCGAGTTGTCCCATGCGGTTCAAAAGCTGGGCCATTTGGAAAAGAAACTACGCCAGAAGTTGAAGGAAAACTGATGTCAGAGACGCCGGAGAACCGGATCAAGCGGCTGAAAATGCGCTCCATGCGGCGTGGCATCAAGGAGATGGACTTGATCCTAAGCGCCTATGCCGGGGCTCGGCTTGAGGCCATGTCAGAGGCGCAGATCGTGAATTACGATGCGCTTTTGTCCGAAAATGATCAGGATTTGTATCAGTGGGTGACAGGGCAGAGCACACCTCCGGATGAGTTTTCCGCTTTGATTTCAGATATTTCGGATCATGCCGGCACAAAATAGCTGTTTTTTCTGCGAATTTTTCGGGCTTTAACCGAATATTGGGTATTTGCGCCGTAACTGGTCTCCAAGCAGATCAATAAGGCGGACTTCAAATGAGTTTTCAGAACACGGTTCCCACCGGCCAGAACAGTAGTTTCATATCGGGTTACCTCGACAGTCTGGCCCTTGTTGAACGTCTTCACCGGCTGTTGCTTGATGTCATCAAAGATGAGTTTGAGCGCGTCGGTGTTTTGGAGATTAACGCGGTGCAAGCGCTGCTGATCTTCAACATTTCTGACAACGAAGTCACCGCCGGGGAGCTGAAAACCCGAGGCTATTACCAAGGCTCCAATGTCAGCTACAACCTGAAGAAACTGGTTGAGATGGGGTATATGCACCATCAACGGTGTGAGATTGACCGCCGCTCTGTCAGGGTGCGCCTGACCGAAAAAGGGCGTAATATCAGGGATATCGTGGCAGAGCTTTTCGCGCGTCATGCGGATGGTCTGATGGACAAAGGCGTAATCGGTATGGACGGGATCGAGGAAATCAACACCTCTCTCCGCCGGGTGGAGCGGTATTGGACCGACCAGATCCGCTATATCTACTAAGGCGCGTCTAGGGCATCAGCCGCCCGATCACGAGGCCCTCAAGCTCCCGGATCAATTTGCGCGTCATCGCGCGTTCGAAGTCGCGAAACCCTAAAGCGGTTTCGACAAACGCACCGGGGCCACGCAACACAGTGGTGCGGTAGTAGCTGGACAGATCGGCCACCTCGATCAGACGGATATCGCCGATGGGTGGATTGTCTGCACCGATGACAAGGCCATTGATGGTAAAACGGTTCTCAACGAACACATCCTCCGGTGCGATCCCGGTGTTGTTCTTGCCATCGCCCGAGATATCCAGCGTCAGTTTCCAGCAATCTTCCTGCTGCTCCAGCATGTCGATCCCGAAGGTCATCGCAGTGCCAAGAGCCGTTGCAGTGGAGTTGGCGGTGGCCGCTGCATTAAAGGCCCGCTTTGTGACGCGCAGTTGAGCAGCAATGGCTTCGATATCGGCACGCGTGCGCACCTCTTTCCAGGGAAGGATGACGCGCTGGCGCTCCGACGTGCTCCAGTCAAACGCGGCCAGGCGCACGGGCGCCTCCGGCATAGCCAAAAGCCGATCCGCCACATCCGGCGAAGCAATGGCAGCCGCCAAGCCATTCAATTGCAACGCATATTCCTGCGCGTCGACAGAGCCCGAGACATCAAGACCCAACACAAGCGCCTGCCGGCATACGGCTTCGGCTGCGGTGGGCAAGGCCAAAGCAACTCCAAGCGCGTATGCCAGCCGCGCGGTCATCCTACCAGTGGCCGGTGTTTTCCATGCTCGCCCAAGGTTCTGCTTTCTCCAGCGCGTCGCCTTCCTGCAAAAGCTCGATGGAGATATTGTCGGGGGAGCGCACGAAAGCCATGTGACCGTCGCGGGGCGGGCGATTGATCGTGACGCCATTGTCCATCAGGTGCTGGCACATCTCGTAGATATTGCCGACGCGGTAGGCCAGATGCCCGAAATGGCGGCTGTCATCGGGCAGCGCGTCATCGCCGTCCCAATTATAGGTCAGCTCGACGGGGCACTCCTCCTGACCGGGCGGGGCCATGAAAACCAGCGTGAAACGGCCCCCTTCATTCTCATGGCGGCGCGTCTCTTTGAGCCCGAGCAGTTCATAAAAGGCGATGGATTTGTCCAGATCCTTCACGCGGACCATGGTGTGCAGGTACTTCAGTGACATATGTGTCTCCTTTTTTCTTGTGTTAAGTGTAGCGCAATAGCTCAGTGTTGCTAGCGGCTCCGATGAGGATCAATAACACCAGAAATGGCAGTTCACGCGCCCATTTCCTCAAGATATAGTGATCCGACGACTCGGTGCTTTCCAAGGGATCTGGCCCAGATGCAGCAATATCATGACGCGCTTCAAACCGTTCTTGATCATGGGGAGGTCTCCACCGACCGCACCGGGACCGGTACGATCAGCTATTTCGGCCTGCAAGCGCGCTACCCGCTGGTGGACGGGTTTCCACTTGTGACCACCAAGAAGCTGCACCTGAAATCTATCGTGCATGAGCTTCTATGGTTCCTCGCAGGCGATACAAATATCGGGTATCTCAAGAAAAACGGTGTCTCCATCTGGGATGAATGGGCGGATGAAAACGGGGATCTCGGCCCGGTCTATGGCTCCCAATGGCGGCGCTTTCCGGCTTTGACGCCCACGGGCGCCACGCAGGACGGCGCGCCCACCTTCTTTGCGCACCACGTCGATCAAATCGAGAAGCTGGTGGAGGCAATCCGCAAAACCCCCGACAGCCGCCGCCTGATCGTGTCGGCCTGGAACCCTGGTGAGGTTGACGAAATGGCGCTGCCGCCGTGCCACACGCTCTGGCAGGTCCGCATTATCGGCGGCAAGCTGCATCTGCAGCTCTACCAACGCTCAGCCGATATGTTTCTTGGCGTACCGTTCAACATCGCCTCTTACGCGCTGCTGCTGGCAATGCTGGCCCATGTGACGGGCTATGAGCAGGGCGATTTCGTCCACTCGATTGGCGACGCGCATATCTATTCCAATCATATGGAGCAGGTGAAAACCCAGCTGGCGCGCACGCCAAAGCCGCTGCCCAAACTGGTCATCAAGCGCGATGTGACCTCGCTTTTTGACTTCACCTATGATGATTTTGCGTTCGAAGGATACGATCCCGACCCCGCGATCAAAGCCCCGGTGGCTGTCTGATGCTGAGCCTCGTCGTCGCCCGTGCGCGCAATGGCGCCATCGGTAAGGACAACGATATCCCGTGGCATCTGCCCGAGGATCTGAAGCTCTTTCAGCGCGAGACGCTGGGCGGTGCGATCATTATGGGCCGCAAGACCTGGGATAGTCTTCCCTATAAGCCATTGAAAAATCGTCTGAATATTGTGGTGTCCCGCGATGCCTCAATGGCTGAGCATGTCGCGGCAAACCCGCAAGACGCGGTCGCGATGGCCTACGCTCAAGGCTACCGGCGCGTCTACGGGATCGGCGGGCAGCGCATCTATACCGAGATGTTGCCGCTTGCCGACCGGCTGCTCGTCACCGAAGTCGACCTTGAGATCGCTGAGGCCGACGCCTTCTTCCCGGATTTTGCTGAGCAGGACTGGCGCGAACTGGGCCGCTACGAGATGACAGGCGACAGCCCGCAGGCGGTCATGCGTGAGCTGGTCCGCGTTTAGTCCCGAAAGCCGACGCGCGTCGCGAGCTCAGCCTCTTGGCGCAAATGCGCGACGATATCCGGGTTGTCGGCCTCCCATGATTTGAAGCCAAGATAGCCCTTCTGCATCTGCTCAAAACGGGCAAGGCTGCCAGGTGGCGCCAGATCGAAACTTGGGACAAAGTAGGTCTTCACGGTCTCATAGGTGTCCGTACAGCGCCGGATTTCTTCGCCCGACATGGGGCGCAGCGCGGCGGTGCTGTCGCAGATGTAGTAAAGCGCCAGAATTGCGAGAAAATCGGACATAACGCGTCTCCTTCAATGGCGGAGACGGGCAGGCCTCCGCAGATTGCGGTGTCCTCCCTGCGCGTCGTTGCACGCATCTCAACTATGCCATGGAAAGGTGAATGAAGGGTTCTCTATTTGCTGCAGCGCAGCATTGCAAAGGACCGCTGCCTGTTTCAGCGGCGACTTGCCCACAATGCGGGCACAAAAAAACCGCCCCTCTAAAGGCGCGGCTTTTAAGATTGGGGGGATGGGGAACGCTTACAGCGCTTTCAGCTCACCCGCCGACTGACGGCCATCGCGACCTTCGATCATTTCGTATTCGATCTTCATGTTGTCGGCGAGGCCTGTCATGCCTGCGCGTTCTACGGCGGAGATGTGGACGAAAACGTCCTTGCCGCCGTCATCGGGCTCGATAAAGCCGAACCCTTTCGTGGTGTTGAACCATTTTACGGTGCCAGTGGCCATCCGTCTTCTCCTTCAATTTGCCGCTTGAGAGCGGATCGTGGCCTTGGTCATGCTTGTGATCTCACGGGACGAGGCCGCTCCCCGTAAGCTCATGATTGTAATTTTAGACCGATTAGCAAAAAAACAAGGGTGCAGCCGGTGGGTTAACATGGTTTTCATATCCGTAAGACTGCGAGGGAGAGCCGTTATGAGAGTCTACGGGTTAAAAACCTGCGACACCTGTCGCAAAACGCTGAAATTACTGAACGAGGCGGGACATTCCGTCACAGTGATCGACGTGCGCGCCGATGGCGTGCCTCGCGCGGATCTGGAGCGGTTTTATGAGGCTTTTGGGGATGCGCTGGTCAACACCCGCTCCACCACATGGCGCGGTCTGAGCGAGGCGGAGCGCGCAGAGGATCCTATTGCGTTACTTGAAGCGCATCCCACCTTGATGAAACGCCCGGTGATCGAAGCCGACACGCTATACCTTGGCTGGGGCAAGGACGTGCAGGTTAAGCTGATCGGCTGAAAAGGCGGTCTAGCGACAGCGGGCCTGCGCCGCGAAACACCAGTACGAGCAGTGGGAACACCCACATTGCGCGTTGATCGGCGATTAGGCTGGACGCGCCTTTGTCAAACCACGCGCCGATATCGGCAGCGGCCAGATTGTGACCGGTGATATCGACCAGCGTTTGCACGGCGATGAAAGCGATCATCCCAAGGGCTGACAAGCGCGTCAGAAGGCCCAGCACGATCAGCACAGGCAGGATGAACTCGGCCCAAGTGCCTGCGACGGCCACCAGCCAGTGAAAGGCGCCCAGTTGCGACGTGTCATAGCCTGCCGCCTCCACCGCTTTGGGGAAAATCTGGATATAGGCCCCGTCGGAGGGGCTAAGAAAACCCAGCAACCCGTCGCCCAGTTTTGTTTTTGCTGAGGACCAGTAATAGCTGAAAAGCACTGCCGCAAAGAGCACGCGCGCAATGGTGGGTGTGACCCAATCGGCGCTGCGATCCAGCGCCTCGGCCGCGCGATTATGTAGGGAAATCAAAGCGTTCATGTTGGTGGTCCAATCGTGATCGACGTAAGGGCATCGGCCCCCAAAAGGCATCCCAGCGCGGCGCTGAGATCAAAATCGGGCTCGGCCTGTGTGACGCTTTCAAACGCCGCGCCCAGGCTCTCGCCCTGTCGAAGGGCGGTGATGAAGGCGGCTGCCCCTGCGGGTAGAAGCGTCTGCTGCGGGTCAAATTCGGGGCGGGAGACCAGAACATCCTGCGCCTGCATTTGGGGTTTCGGGCCGCCCGCCATGTTGAACTGCCAAAGCGCATGGATCGGCCAATCGGAGGTCACAACGCGCAACGCAGGCGCAAGGGTAAAGCGGGCCTGCATCAGCTCTTCCGGGGCCAAAGCACCAAGGGCTTCGGGGGCAATCGGAGTGCTGTCGGCGCTGTGATACGCTTCCCGCATCGCAATTTCGAGGCGCGCGACATCTGCCAGATAAGGCAGATGCGCGACCGGCTCGAAGCTGCGCAGAAAGTCTGGCATCGCCGCGCCGTAATACATCATTAGTGCTGAACTTGGTGGATGTGCGCGCAGGTAAACCCCGGCCATGGCGTGGAAAAAGTCGTCACCCAGCAGCTTGTGGATCACCGGGAATGCCGTTTCCAAGGCATCAGTCAGGCTGACGGCCACATTGTTGCGGTAGACATCAAAGCGCTTTGGCGCCGGGCGGCCTTGCGGATCAACAAGGCCCTTGGGCACCGCCCGTTTGGGATCAAGCAGCGCCTCGGTGAAGTCCGTCTGATCGGTCATTGCGACAGCTGCGCGAGGGCAGCATCAGCCCGCGCCGCCTCTGCGGCCAGAACTGGCCATTCGGGCACATCATTGTCCCATTCGATCAACGTGGGCTTTGCGCCACCGCGGGCAATCGTATGATCGTAAAGCGCCCAGACCGGATCTACGACAGGTTTGCCGTGGCTGTCGATCAGCAGGGTCGCGCCGTGATCGTCTTCATCCTCATCATGTCCGCCGAGATGAATTTCCCCCACCTTATCAAGCGGAAAGGCGTTGATATAGCTGAGCGGATCAGTCTGTTGGTTCGTGGCGGAGACAAAGACGTTGTTCACATCGAACAGCAGCCCGCATCCGGTGCGCGTCGCGATCTCCGATAGGAAATCAACCTCCAGCATGTCGCTTTCGGAAAACGCCAGATACGTTGACGGGTTCTCCAGCAGCATTTGGCGGCCCACGACCTCTTGCACCTCATCGATATGATCGCAGACATGGGTCAGCGTCGCGGCGGTGTAGGGCAGGGGCAGCAGATCGTTCAGGAAATGGCTGTCATGGGTAGACCACGCCAGATGCTCGGAAAAGCTGGCAGGGTTGAGCCAGCCGATCAGGTGTTTCAGGCGTGCCAGATGTTCGGGATCAAGGCGACCTTCGCCGCCGATCGAGAGGCCCACGCCATGCACCGAAATGGCAAAGCGTTCGGCCAGCGCGCGCAATTGCGCCAGCGGGCGGCCACCGGCGCCCATGTAATTCTCCGCATGGATTTCCAGCCATGCGACAGGGCCGGGGTTCTCCATGATCTCTGCAAAATGCTGAGGCTTATAGCCCACGCCCGGTTTGTTGGGCAGGCGGTCATATGGGTGGGACGCATCTAGCATGGCGGTCGTCTCTTTGTCGTCTAAGCGATGAGCCCCCGCCGGCAGGGCGAGGGCTCAAACGTGCGATGTGGCTTATGCCGGCAGGTCACGCTCCAGCGCTTCGAGAGAGCCCATACGCGCGGTGCCGTCTGCCATTGCGGGCAGCTCGATATCGGCGCAGGTGCCTGCTTCCACGAGGGTCCAGGCATTGCCCTGGTAATCGACAGTCGAGGTGCCGGCGCAGGAAGTGCCGGGACCGGCCGCGCAGTCATTCTTGCCAGCGAGCGACACGCCAAAGCACTTCTCTTTGGCTTGCGCCTGCACGGGCGTCGTCATCTGAACGGTCAGGGCAGCTGCAACGGCGCCAGCAACGGCGAGGGTTTTTGCGGTGTTCGACATGGGGAAGTGTTCCTTCGTGTTGGTCATGGTTGTCGCGAATTGCGATGAGGGGAGCTTAGAAGCCCGATCCTGTCACGCACCACTCACATGCCTGTGTAACACGCGCCCGTCAGTTATTGTAACAAACCGTATGCAATGGCATTCAATTGGTAAGATATTGTTTGGGCTGCAAAAAACACCGCCGAGAAACTCTGGCTAGCTGCCCGAGCCTTACCCAGCCAAGCGCATTTTTGCCATTTGTGTTTCATAACCCAGTGAGTCGATCTGCGCCGTGGGCGTCATCGACGGGCACCAGACCCCGCTCACCAACATGAATCCATCTTGCTCCAACATCACTTGTGTGAAGCGCAGGTCGTGCAAAACAACAACGCGCTTCGCCCCTGTCGTCAGGCGTCCCGCCGTGACCACCCGCGTGTCTGCCGAACCGGGTCCATCGCATAGCACAACGCCTTGTGTCGGAGCCACTACGAGGTTGCGCATCGGGGCCGCTTCGCTCAGGCCGCCTGCATTTAGCTGCACCGGCCGCGTCTCGGGCACGCGCGCCACTTCACGGGCTGCCAAAAGCGTATGCCCGACCCAAGCAATCCGTGTCAGCTTGCCCGCAAGCGTCAAGACGCGGTCCCCCGGCACCAACCGCTCAATCGCGCGTGTGCCGTATCCCGTCTCGACCTCGGTGCCGTGCAAAAACCCGTAGCTCATGAAACCCTCATAGATTTGCTGAGGTTAAGATGGCGTTTAGGCATCTCCCGATAACGGGGAAAAACGGCTCAGCCGCCTCAAACTGAGAGCGGTTGAGGGGCTAAGCCATTCATTTAAAGTCATTTAGCTGGAATTGAGACGCGCTCGTTACGCAACGTCCGGCGCGCGCGCCTCCACGCCCAGATCGCGCAGAACATCGTCGAGCGTCTGGACAGAGGTCTGTTTTTCCCCCAACCGACGCAGTGACACTGTACGTTCTTCAACCTCCCGCAACCCGCAGGCCAGAATCACCGGCACTTTGCCTAGCGAATGCTCCCGGACCTTGTAGTTGATCTTTTCGTTGCGGATGTCGGCCTCGGCTCGCACGCCCGCTTTGCGCAAAGCGGTCACGACCTCATGCACATAGTTGTCCGCGTCCGACACGATGGAGGCGACAACAACCTGGCGCGGAGCCAGCCAGAAGGGCAGACGTCCGGCGGAGTTCTCGATCAGGATGCCGATGAAGCGCTCGAATGAGCCTAGCGTGGCGCGGTGCAGCATCACGGGGCGGTGCTTTGCGCCATCCTCGGCGATGTAGTTCGCGTCCAGCCGCTCCGGCAGCACGAAATCCACCTGATGGGTGCCGCATTGCCAATCCCGCCCGATCGCATCGGTCAGCACGAATTCCAGCTTCGGGCCATAGAACGCGCCCTCGCCGGGATTTAGTTCCGGCTCGATCCCTGCGGCACGGGTTGCGTTCAGCAAGGCTTCTTCCGCCTTGTCCCAAACCGCGTCCGATCCTGCGCGTTTCTCGGGCCGGTCCGAGAACTTTACCTTGAAGCTCTCGAACCCCAGATCGGCATAGACCTTCGACAGGAACGAAATGAACTCCGCCGTCTCGGACTCGATCTGATCTTCGCGGCAGAAGATATGGCCGTCGTCCTGAGTGAAGCCACGCACCCGCATGATCCCGTGCAGCGCACCGGAAGGCTCATAACGATTGCACGATCCAAACTCCGCCATCCGCAGCGGCAGATCGCGATACGACTTCAAACCCTGGTTGAAGATTTGCACATGGCAGGGGCAGTTCATCGGCTTCAGAGCATTCACAGCCTTTTCGCGGGCATGCTCTTCATCGACTTCGACGATGAACATATTCTCCTGATACTTTTCCCAATGGCCAGAGGCTTCCCACAGCTTGCGATCCACGACCTGTGGCGTGTTCACCTCCACATAGCCGCCCGCTTGCTGACGGCGGCGCATGTAGTCTTGCAGTTCCGTGTAGATACGCCAGCCATTCGGGTGCCAGAAAATCTGACCCGGCGCTTCTTCCTGCATGTGAAAGAGGTCCATCTCGCGGCCCAGCTTGCGATGATCGCGCTTGGCGGCCTCTTCCAGCATATGCAGATGCTTGCGCAGCTCTTCCTTGTTGGTGAACGCCACACCGTAAATCCGCTGCAGCATCGCGCGGTCGCTGTCGCCACGCCAATAGGCGCCCGCCACACTCATCAGCTTGAACGCATCCGCGGGCACTTGCCCGGTATGCTGCAAATGCGGACCCCGGCAGAGGTCCTGCCAGTCGCCATGCCAATACATCCGCAGCGGTTCATCCCCGGGGATCGCGTCGATCAGCTCGACCTTATAAGGCTCGCCCGACGCCTCATAATGGGCAATCGCGCGGTCGCGCTCCCACACTTCCGTCCGCACGGGGTCCCGCAGGTTGATGATCTCCTTCATCTTCTTCTCGATGAGGCCCAGATCCTCCGGCGTGAACGGCTCGGCGCGGTCAAAATCGTAATACCAGCCGTCCTTGATGACCGGCCCGATGGTGACTTTCACATCCGGCCAAATCTCCTGCACCGCGCGCGCCATGATATGCGCGAGATCGTGACGCACGAGCTCCTCGGCAGGCGCGCGATCTTTCATCGTGTTGATCGCAATGGAGGCATTTTCCTCAATCGGCCACTGCAAATCCCAATGCGCCCCATTCACGGTCGCAGAGATCGCTTTCTTCGCCAGCGAGTTGGAGATGCCAGCCGCCACTTCAGCAGGGGTCACCCCCGCATCAAAATCGCGCGCATTACCATCAGGAAAAGTCAGAGAGATTTGAGCCATCACAGGCACTCCTCGTCAGTTTGGCGCCCACGGAACGCCCGGTTGCGGGTTATGTGTTGCGCTCAAATGCCGAAAGGGGCGCACGCTGTCAACGCCGCCCCTTTCACTTTGGCAAAAATATCCGCGCCGCAGGCATGCCCTAGGCCAGCAAGATGGCGCCTCCGATCAGTAGTATGCAGATCCAGCCAAGGGTGAAGATGATCGGGCGGGCGGGAAAACCCGCAAGCCCCGAAATCATCCCGACCGCATGGGCCAGCCGCAGCCAGAAGAACGCAGCCGCCGCGATCACGGTGACTTGGGTCGAGACACCCTGAAGATGCGCGATAATCACCAGCGCAACAAAGGGCAGAAACTGCTCGATCATGTTCAGATGCGCCCGGTGCGCGCGGTGCACCCATGCGGGCATCCGGCTCAGATCGGGCGGGCGGTTGAAATCCGCCACCTCCCGCGCTTGGGTCGCGTTTACGCCGATAATGAACGGCATCCAGAGCGATGCGGCAAGCAGCGCGCTCAGCGTCAGATAGGTCAGCTCAATGCTCATGCGACGTTCTCCTCAAAGCCAAAGCGCGCATCGACGCCCGTTTCCAACCAGGTTTTCAGGCCCGAGAGCGTGCGCGCCCAGCCTTCTGCGACGCCTTCGTGACCGGCGGGGATCGCATAATGCTCGACCCGCAGCTTGCAGGCGTCCGTCAGGGGCTCCACCAGAAAGACGCAGCGTGAATGTGTCTTTACCTCGTCCCAGTTGGGCTCAAAGGTCACGTCGATCCGGCTTTTGGGATCAATCGCATTCACCGTATGCGCCACAATCTCAGAGCCATCAGGCGCGCAAAAAGCCAAACGATCTCCGGCGGCTGTCATGTCACCGGCGCCATGGGAGGCGACGAAGTGATAATGCGCGACAGCATCCGCTTTCGTCAGCGCATCCCAGAGCGCCGCATGGCTGCACCGGATAAAGGTTTCAATCACGAAGTCAGGAATATCATCGGACATGGGGGGGGTTCCTTCCAAGGTCTCTTTCAGATCAAGCAGGGCCCGCGCCGCAGGCTTGGCGCGGTAGGGCTCGATCCAGTGGTCAAGGGCGGCCTGCAGGCGGGCGGCGTTCAGGTAGTGATGCTTGAACCGCCCGCGCTTGGTTGTGGTAATCAGATGCGCCTCTTCCAGAATGCCCAGATGCTTCATCACGCCGAAACGCGACATCTCCAGATGCGCTTCGAGCTGGGACAGCGTTTGCCCATCCTTGTCGCGCAAAGCGTCGAGAAGGGTGCGGCGGGCCGGATCGGCGAGGGCTTTGAAGAGGTCATCCATGGAAAGACTATAGGTTACTAAATAGTCACGTGACAATAGAGTAACTTGTAAATCAGCTCAAACCGCTGTTTTTACTGCACCAAATCGGAGGACACCATGCCCAACCCATCTTTCCTGACCACCGAATCGGGTCGCCGCATCGCCTATCACCGCAGTGACGGGACGGGGCCGGGCGTTGTCTTTCTGGGCGGGTTCAAATCCGACATGGAAGGCTCCAAAGCCACCCATCTGGAGGCGTGGTGCCGCGCGCAAAACCGCGCCTATCTACGCTTCGACTATTCCGGGCACGGCGAAAGCGACGGCGCTTTCACAGAAGGGTGCATCGGCGACTGGGCTGCGGATGCGCAAGCCGCAATCTCCCAGCTGACCGATGGCCCGCAAGTGCTGGTCGGTTCCTCCATGGGGGGCTGGATTTCGCTACTCACCGCGCGCGCGATGCCACAGAAAGTCGCGGGCCTTGTGACCATCGCCGCAGCCCCTGATTTCACCGAAGACGGCTTCTGGGCAGGGTTCGACGAGGGTCAGCGCGCCATGCTTGAAACGGAAGGGCAGGTCGCGCTGCCCTCGGAATACGGCGAGCCCTACATCATCACCAAGCGCCTCATCGAAGAGGGGCGCGAAAACCTCGTCCTTCGCAGCCCGCTTGCGCTGCCCTTCCCTGTGCGCTGCCTGCAAGGCACCGCAGACAACGCCGTGACAACCGAAACCGCGCTGCGCCTTCTGGACCATGTGACCTGCGACGACATCCGCCTGACCCTCGTCAAAGACAAGGATCACAGCTTCTCCGACCCTGAATGCCTGGAGATCATCGAAACCGCGATTGATGAGGTGACGCAGCGTATCGCTATGTGACCCGCGCCTTTCCCGCTTAGCGTCCGCGCAAAACGGAGGGGACATGGCACTATCACTCACCCAGAAAGCAGGCTGGGGTCTGGCCGATATGGGCGTCGTCGTCTTTGTCGTCGTCAAGCAGCTGCTGGTGCTGGCATTCCTGACCAACTATCTTGGTGTGCCCATTGAATTGGCCGGGGCGGTCACCACAGCGGTCCTCTTATTCGACATCATCACCGACCCGCTGATCGGCTACCTGTCCGACCGCACCCAAACCCGCTTTGGCCGTCGCGCGCCATGGATGGCGATGGGTGCGCTGATCCTCGCGCTGGGCATGGTGGGCCTCTTCGCGGTGCCGCTCGGCTTCTCGACGCTCGGCAATCTCGCATGGGTCACGGGGTTCTTCGTCCTCGCCACAATCGGCTTCACGATGGTCGCGATCCCCTACGGCGCCATGGCCGGAGAGATCACCCAAGACCCGCGAGAACGCTCAGCCATGACCGGCTTCCGCATGGGCTTTGCCTCCCTAGGCATCCTGATCGGTGGCGCGCTGATCCCGATCCTTGCAGGCGACGCCCGCGAAGGCTTTGTGCGGGCGGCCCTTGCCGTCTCCCCCCTGATCGTTGGCGCGATCTGGTTGTCGATTTTTGCGACCCGCAAAGCGCCGCGGATCGAAACGCCATCGACCGCAGCCTTCCTGCCGATGCTTAAACTGGTCGTGGCCAACCGTCCGTTCACGATCCTCGCGATCCTCTATGGCGTGATGACCCTTGCCGTCGCACTCCTGACTGCAGGGCTGCCTTTCGCCGCGCTCTACCTAATCAATGACACCGGCGACACGCCACTTTCAGGCGCGGCACAAGCCCTTGGCACGCTCTCTCTGATGTTCGCCGCTTTCGTGATCGGCTCGATCCTCAGCCAAGCCGTCTGGGTGATCCTGTCGGCCAGACTCGGCAAGCTGAACGCCTTGATCCTTGGCCTCGCTCTCTACATCGCACTTCTCTTCGGGATGTATGCGGTGCTGCCTTCCGCCAACGTCACCGCAATGTTCGGCATGTTTGTCCTCGCGGGCATGACCAACGGGGCCTATCAGCAAATCCCTTGGGCGATCTATCCCGACCTGATGGATGTGACCCGTGCGGAGACAGGGGAGGCCATCGAAGGCGCGTTCTCGGCCCTCTGGCTTTTCGGGCAGAAGGTCGCCAACGCGCTCGCCCCGCTGCTGCTTGGCCTGATCTTGGGCGCGTTTGGCTGGGTGGAGACGACCCAAGGCGTGACCGTGCAAAGCGATACGGCGCTGAGCGTTCTGCGCCTCTGCATGTCGCTACTGCCTGCTGCAATCCTAGCGCTGGCTATCGCAGGACTTTGGGGCATTTACCGCCCGTCGTTAAAAAAATTGCAAGCGTATGCAAAAATCAGTTGAGCACCGCGCCCGTTCCGTTATCTTACCGGCCAAACGTCACCTCATAGGGGAGAGAGACCATGGCCGAATACCTCAAGCGCGGCAAACCTGCTGATGAGCGCGCAGATGATGATGCGAAAGTGCGCGCGACCGTCGAAGGTATCCTGAAAGACATCGAAACCCGCGGCGATGCGGCCGTGCGCGATCTGTCGACCAAGTTTGACGGCTACACGCCCGAGGCGTTCCGGCTGAGCGATTCCGAGATTGAAGCGGCGATGCAAAAGGTCTCTACCCGCGAGATGGACGACATCCGCTTCGCGCAAGACCAGATACGCGCCTTCGCGCAGGTCCAGCGCGACTCGATGAAAGACGTCGAGGTCGAGACGATGCCGGGCGTGATCCTCGGCCACCGCAACATCCCTGTGAACTCCGTCGGCTGCTACGTGCCCGGTGGCAAGTTCCCGATGGTCGCTTCTGCACACATGTCGGTTCTGACGGCGAAAGTGGCTGGCGTGCCGCGCGTCGTCGCCTCCGCCCCGCCAGTTAATGGAGAGCCGCACCCCGCCATCGTTGCCGCCATGAAAGAAGGCGGCGCGGACGAAATTCTGGTTCTGGGCGGCGTGCAGGCCGTGGGTGCGATGGCGCTGGGCACTGAGAGCATCAAGCCCGTCGACATGCTGGTCGGCCCCGGTAACGCCTTTGTGGCCGAAGCCAAGCGCCAGTTGTTCGGCCGCGTCGGCATTGACCTCTTCGCGGGCCCCACCGAGACCTGCGTGATCGCGGACGACACCGTAGACGGCGAAATGGTTGCCACCGATCTGCTGGGGCAGGCCGAACACGGCTATAACTCGCCCGCCGTTCTCATTACCAACTCCAGCAAGCTCGCCGAGGACACAATGGCCGAGATCGAGCGTATTCTGGGCATTCTGCCCACCGCTGAGACCGCGCGTGTGAGTTGGGAAGAGTATGGCGAGATCATCCTCTGCGATGACTATGACGATATGCTCGCCGTTTCTGAAGACGTCGCCTCCGAACATGTTCAGGTGATGACCGACCGGGACGACTGGTTCCTGCAGAACATGACCAATTACGGCGCGCTCTTCCTTGGTCCGCGCACCAATGTGGCCAATGGAGACAAGGTGATCGGCACCAACCACACCCTGCCCACGAAGAAGGCGGGTCGCTATACCGGCGGGCTTTGGGTCGGCAAGTTCATCAAGACCCACAGCTACCAGAAAGTGACCACGGACGAGGCCGCAACGCTCGTCGGCGAATATGGCTCGCGTCTATGTATGCTGGAAGGCTTTGTGGGCCATGCCGAGCAATGCAACGTTCGCGTGCGTCGCTATGGTGGGCTGAACGTCCCTTACGGCGAAGCGGCCCCCTATCGCGACGCGGCAGAGTAGGGCGCTTTTGTCGGGGGCGGGAGCCTCCGGCGGGAGTTTTATGGCCAAGATGAAGGAGCGGCGCGTGGACGGTCGGGACGTGGTCAAAGAGCTTATAGCGGGGCGGCGCGATGCGGCTGCGTTTGCAGAGGGGGCGGAGGTCCATCTGGCCCATCCTTTTGAGACGCTGACGGTCGAAGGCTATTTCCACGGCCCGCTTGCGCAGCTTGGTGAAGCGTTCCCCGATCTGGAGCGGCGCAATACGATTCTGATGGAAAGCGTCGACGGCCATAACCAGCTTTGGGTGGGCGTCTGCGGCTATTATTGCGGCACGTTCAGCGCACCGTTTCTCGACATCCCGCCCACGCGCCGGATGGCGGCGATGCGCTATCACGAGTTCTACCGGATCAAAGATGGCCGCATCGCCGAAATGCAGGCGCTGTGGGACATCCCCGAATTGATGATGCAGGCGGGTGCGTGGCCGATGGGCCCGTCGCTGGGCCGCGAATGGCATGTGCCGGGACCTGCGACGCAGGATGGTTTGCGCGTCGAAGGTGATGGCGCCCGCGCGCTTCAGATCGTGGGGGATATGCTGCTCGCGCTGGGCAACAACCGCGAGGGCGAAGCGGCCATGCGCTTGCCAGAGTATTGGCACGAGAACGCCTCTTGGTACGGCCCCTCGGGGATTGGCACCTGCCGGGGTATCAGAGGGTTTCGCGACCATCACCAGATCCCGTTTCTGAACGCCATGCCCGATCGCGGCGGTATCGAGGAGAACCGCTTTTTCTTCGCCCAAGGCAATTATGTTGGCTTCACAGCCTGGCCCGGCATGCGCATGACGATGACGGGCGATGGTTGGTTGGGTATCGCCCCATCGGGCCAGAAACTGACCATGCGCAGCCTCGATTTCTGGCGCGTCGAGGGCGGCAAGATCGCCGAGAACTGGGTGCTGGTGGACCTGCTCCATGCATGGCACCAACTGGGCGTCGATGTGCTGGCCCGGATGCGGCAACTGGCATGAAACGCCCCCGCTCCATGCGCGGTCTTGAGGATCTCGGCCGCGTCCGCCTGTCCAAGCATTTCTACATGCGCGATTTTCTCTATTCCGAGATCGGCAATATCCATCAGATCCAAAACGTCCCCGATGATCCAGACCTTGCGATCAAGGCCGGCCGCAAGCTGTGCGAAATGCTTCTCGACCCGTTGCAGGAAACCTTTGGCCGTATCGCGATCCGGTCCGGGTTCAGGTCTTGCGAGTTGAATGCCTATGGCAATGCCAACAACCTCAACTGCGCGCGCAATGATGCAAATTACGGTCATCATATTTGGGATCGGCTGGATGACGGCGTGATAGGGGCGGGCACGTCGCTGGTCATCCCGTGGTTTGCCGACCGCTACGATCAGGGGCGCGATTGGCGCGATTTGGCGTGGTGGATCCATGACCATCTGCCCTATTCAGACATATGGTTTTTCCCGAAACTGGCGGGGTTCAACCTGAGCTGGCGAGAGGTGCCGAACCGCACAATCTCCAGCTATATCGCGCCGAAAGGAAAGCTGCTGGCCGCCGGCGCCGCGCCCCATGAACCGCCCGCCAAACGTCAGAAACGCTACGCCGATTTTCCGCCCTTTCGCGGCATTGAATACCCGTAACCACCCCGCTAACCTGCGTGCAATCGCTTGCAAGGACTGATCCATGACCCTCCCCAAAACCCCGTCTTTCCGCCTTGATGGGCGCACCGCTTTGGTACCCGGAGGATCGCGCGGTATCGGTCTGGGCTGCGCGATGGCACTGGCAGAAGCCGGGGCGCACGTGATCGTGGCCGCGCGCGGAGCGGAGACGGTGGCTGAGGCTGCGGAGGCCATCAATGCAGCAGGTTTCAAAGCGACGGGCCATCCGCTGGATGTCGGCGACCGCGCGGCGGTGGAGGCGACCTTCAGTAAATTCGGCCCCATTGATATCCTTTGTAATTCCGCAGGCATGGCGCGCCACGGACCCGCGCTGGACAGTCAGGAAGACGACTTTGATGCGGTGGTGAATATCAATCTCAAAGCGGCCTATCATCTTGCCCAGACAGCGGCAAAACAGATGATCGGGCGCGGCGGCGCGATCCTGCAAATCTCCAGCCAGATGGGCCATGTGGGCGGCATCGACCGTTCGGTCTATTGCGCGACGAAACATGGGGTTGAGGGGATGACCAAAGCCATGGCGATCGAATGGGGCCCCGAGAATATCCGGGTCAACACGATCTGCCCGACCTTCATCAAGACACCGCTGACAGAGGCCACCTTTGCCGACCCGGAACGCCGGGCTTGGATCGATGAGAAGATCAAGCTGCCCCGCATCGGCGAGGTGGAAGACATCATGGGGGCGGTCGTGTTCCTCGCCTCCGATGCGGGCGCGATGATCACTGGCACGTCGCTCCTGATTGACGGCGGCTGGACGGCGGGCTGAATGGGCAAGCCCAAGATCACCTCTCTGGATGTGGCCGCCAAGGCGGGCGTTAGCCAGTCGGCGGTCAGCCGTGTCTTTTCCGGAGCGTCGGCCAGCAAGTCGACCGTCAAAAAGGTGCGCGACGCGGCAGAGGCGCTGGGCTACCGGCCCAATGTGCTGGCGCGTTCGCTCATCACGGGGCAGTCGAAAATCATCGGCCTTGTCGTGGCCTATCTCGACAATCAGTTCTACCCGGACGCGCTGGAGCGCCTCTCAAACGCGCTGCAGGAACGGGGCTATCATATCCTGATCTTCATGGCGTCGGGCCAAAGCACGGATGTGGAGCGCGTTGTCGGGGAACTCCTTGATTATCAAGTGGATGGCATCATCACCGCCTCCGTTGGAATGTCGGATGAGTTGACCAAACGTTGCGAAGCCGCAGGCATTCCCGTGGTGCTGTTCAACCGCGGGCAAGAAGACAGCCGCCTCAGCCAGGTGACCTCTGACAACCGTGCCGGCGCGCGCAAGATTGCCGATTTCCTTGTCGCCGGAGGGCATGAGCGCATCGCCCATATCAGCGGATGGGAAGGCTCTTCAACCGGGCGGGAACGTCAGGCGGGCTTCGTCGATGCGCTGGCCGCCCACGGGCTTGAGCCGGTCGCAATCGCTGATGGCAAATACAAGCGCGAGGTGGCGGCTGAGGTGGCGCTTGAGATGGTCAAGACCGCCCAGCCTGACGCGATTTTCGTGGGCAATGATCATATGGCCTTCGCTGTGATTGATGCCTTGCGTCACAGCGCGGGCATAAGAATTCCAGAGGACATCTCGATCATCGGCTATGATGATGTGCCGATGGCTGCGTGGCCCTCCTATGATCTCACGACGATGCGCCAGCCCTCCAACCAAATGGTGGAGGCAACGGTCGAGACGCTTCTGGCGCAAGTGGCCGACCGCAACGTTGCACCGCAAAAGATTCAGATTGATGGACCTCTCGTGATCCGAGGGTCCGCACGCAAACCAAAGGACCCGTAATGCGCGGATTTAACAATCGGTTCAAAGACTTCCCAGACTATATCCTCGGGATTACCCAAGAGATTTGGGAAGACCGCGGCCTCGGCGCTCGTATGAAAGACTACTACCACCCCGAAGTGATCGTGCGCATGCCCGGCGGGATATCCCATGGGGAGCCCGCCTCGACCGCCGCGACGATGGCGACGCTGGTGGAGTTTCCCGACCGGCAGCTGATGGGCGAAGACGTCATCTGGTCCGGCGATCCGGAGGCCGGGATGCTGTCGTCGCACCGCATCATCAACACCGCGACCCATAGCGGGGATGGCGCATTTGGCGCGGCGACCGGGCGTCAGATCACCTACCGCGCCATCGCCGATTGCTACGCTAAGGACAACATGATCAGCGATGAATGGCTGATCCGCGACAATGGCGGCATCGTGCGCCAACTCGGCTTTGACCCGAAGGACTGGGCGCGGGTAAAGCTGGAAAGCATGAGCGATTTCAATCCGATGCGCCCGGAGATTGACGTTGACGGTCCCTACATGGGCAAAGGTAACGACAACGCATGGGGCGAAACCTACGCCAATCTGCTGACCCGGATTATGGAGGCTGAATTCTCGGTCATTCCGTCTGAGTATGACCGCGCCTCTTCGGTGCATTACCCCGGCGCCGTCAAGGCCCATGGTTGGGCCGCTGCAGACAAATTCTGGCTCGGACTGCGCTCAGCCTTCCCTTCGGCAAAGTTCGAAATCCACCACCAAATCGGGCGCGAAGACCCGATGATGCCGCCCCGCGCGGCGATCCGCTGGTCACTTGACGGCACCCATGACGGTTGGGGCAGCTTCGGCGCACCGACGGGCGCGAAGGTCCACATCATGGGCATTTGTCACGCCGAGTTCGGCCCGTGGGGCCTGCGCCGCGAATACGCGCTTTTCGATGAGACAGCGGTCTGGATGCAAATCCTGCATCATAGCGGCTAGGCAATTGCGTCCCGAGATATAGCGCGACGCCCAAAGCACGCGTCAAAATCCATGTTTGACCGGCCAGATGTAGGGTTAAACCTTGACCCACCTCACCATATTCGGCAATTTCTTGCCGACTGGATAGGGGGATTTTATGCGCGTTTTACGAGCTGCGGCCACATGCGTCGCAACATTTCTGGCCGTGGGCAGTGCAGCCGCGCAGGCCTGCGGTGGCACCTACACCGTCACAAGCGGCGACACGCTGTCCCAAATTGCCAATGAGCTTTACGACGACTCGCGCAAATGGTCGGTCGTCTACAACACCAACCGCACGCTGATCGGCGACAGCCCGAACCGCTTGAAGGTTGGTCAAAACCTCAACATTCCATGCATCGGTGGCCTGCCTGTTTTGGGCGGCGCGGTCACCGCAGCCGCATCCCCGACAGCCACCGCGCCTGTCGTGCAACGCGCGACGCCAAGCGCCTCCAGCCTGCGTTTGCTGACCGCAGGCGACTTCGCACCTTTCACCGATGAAGAGCTTGAGAATGGCGGCCTGATTACCGAGATCGTCGATGCCTCCATGCAAAATGCGGGCGTTGGCGAATACTCGATCAGCTGGGTCAATGACTGGTCCTCCCACCTTGATCCGCTGCTCAGCAACGCGATGCTGGATGCGGGGTTCCCTTGGTACAAACCCGATTGCGACGGCGATCCCGGTAATTACCGGTGCGAGAATTTCCATTTCTCCGACCCGATGTTCGAGATGCTGATCCTGCTCTTCACCACAAACGCCAACCCGATCACGTTCAACGCGGATGCCGATATCGTGGGTAAAACGCTGTGCCGTCCGGCGGGGTACTTCACTCATGACCTCGACAAGAACGGGCGTAATTGGGTGAAGGAAGACAAGATCACTCTAAAGCAGCCCGATAGCGTCGCCGATTGCTTTGAGATGCTCACCGAGGGCGAGGTTGACGCTGTCGCCCTGAACGAATTCACCGGACGCACCGCGATCAAAGAGATGGGCCTGCGCCAGAAAGTGGCGCCCGTGCAGACTCGTCCGCTGTCGATCGAAGGGTTGCATGTGCTGGTCTCCAAGAACCATCCCAACGCCGAAAACGTGATGGCCGCGATCAATCAGGGGCTTGAGACGATCAAGCAGAACGGCACCTATCAGCAGGTCATCAACCGCCATATGTCGCGCATCTGGTCCGAGCTATGAGGGCAACCGCTGCGGCCGTTGCCCTGTTGCTGCCCGGCGCGGCTTTTGCGCAGGGCCAATGCGATGTGCCACACACCATCGCCGAGGGTGAGACGCTTTTTTCCATTGCGGATCAATACTATGGCGATCTGAACAAATGGTCCGTCATCTATTACGGCAACCAGAGCACACTGCCCGCTGGCCTGCTTGACCTGCCAGCAGGCGTCACCGTGACGATCCCGTGTCTGCCGGGTCAAAGCCCGGCGGACCCCACACCGCTCCAGACCACGGACGCGGAAATGACCATCCTGACGGGCTCGAACTACGCGCCCTTCGCGGATCGCAACTGGATGGGGCAGGGCATGGTGACCGAACTGGTCAACGCCGCGATGGAGGCGACGCCGGAGCCCGTAACATACTCCATCTCGTGGGAGGATGACTGGTCTCAGCATCTTTTCCCCATGCTCGATTCCGGTGCGCAATTCGATATGGGCTTCCCATGGCTGCGCCCCAATTGCGATGAAAAGCCAGGCAATGAGCGCTGCGCGAATTTCCATTTCTCTGACCCGCTGGTCGAGATCCTCGTGCTGCTCTTCACCCGTACCGACGCCCCTGTCGCGTTCGAAGATGACGCCGATCTGCATAGCCGCACGATCTGCCGCCCCGCTGGCTATTTCACCCATGATCTGGACCGCGCCGACCGCCGCTGGATCAGCGATGGCCTTGTCACTCTCGTGCAAGCCGAAAGCCCCGAAGCGTGTTTCGCCGCGCTCATGGAGGGCTCCGTCGATGCTGTGACGGTGAACGAGTTTCTCGGCTGGACAAAAATCCACGAGCTTGGTCTGCAAGGCCAAGTGCAACCCGAACAGCGCCCCATCTCTGTCGAAGGGCTTCACGTCGTCATTTCCAAGAAACACTGGCGCGGCACCACGCATCTTTACCGCTTCAACGCTGGTCTCGCGGCCTTGCGCGAAACCGACCGCTATAACGAGATCGTCACGCGTCATCTCGGCACCTTTTGGGAGCAGCTGAATTAGGCTGAAAATCGCGCGCTTGGGTCGGTTTTCGAGTGCAGCGCGCCCCGGCTTTGGCTAACGTCCGAACAAGCAAATTCCGGGGGAGGACCGCACGCCATGACGACCATCAAGACCACCCATGTGGGCAGCCTGCCGCGCACTCAGAAAGTCGTCGATTTCATCTTCGCCCGCGAACATGGCAAACCTTATGACGCGGCCGCATTTGACGCTGCGATGTCAGAGGCATCCTCCGAAACTGTGCGCCGTCAGGTCGAAGCAGGCATTGATATCGTCAGCGATGGTGAGACCTCCAAAATCAGCTATGCCACCTATGTCAAAGACCGCTACACTGGCTTTGATGGCGACAGCCCGCGCAACGCGCCCGCCGATCTGAAACAGTTTCCCGGTTTTCTGAAACGCCTCGCCGATGATGGTGGCACGCCGCAATACGCGCGCCCCATGTGCGTGGGTGAGGTGAAGTCAAAAGGGCAGGGCGAGCTGGAGAAGGACCTCGCCAACCTCAAGGCCGGGATGGCCGCACATGGGGCCTCCGAAGGGTTCATGAACGCCGCTTCCCCTGGCGTTATCTCTCTGTTTTTGCAAAACGATTACTATCCGACCCGCGACGCCTACCTTGCCGCCTTGGCTGACGCCATGCGCGAGGAATACCGCACCATCGTGGACGCGGGCATCATGCTGCAGCTCGATTGCCCGGACCTCGCGCTCTCGCGCCATATGCTCTTCAACGACCTCAGCGATGACGAATTCCTCAAGATCGCGGCCTCCCATGTGGAGGCTCTGAACGCCGCGCTTGACGGTGTCGATCCGTCCCGCGTGCGCCTGCACATCTGCTGGGGCAATTACGAGGGGCCCCATGTCTGCGATATCGACATGGGCAAAGTGTTCGGCACTCTGATGAGCGTCGCTCCGCAGCAGATCCTGTTTGAAACCTCGAACCCCCGCCACGCCCATGAATGGACAGTGTTCCGTGACCGCGCGTCGGAGATTCCCGATGATAAGATCCTTGTCCCGGGCGTTGTCGATACGACGACCAACTTCGTCGAACACCCCGATCTGGTGGCCGAACGCGTGACGCGGTTTGCAGGCATCGTCGGCGCGGACCGTGTGATTGCAGGCTCCGATTGCGGCTTTGGTACCTTTGCCGGCTTTGGCGCGGTCGATCCGGACATCGCTTACGCAAAGCTCAGTGCGCTCAGCGAAGGCACGAAACGCGCCTCTGCTCAGGTTTAAGCGATGAAAGAACCGCTCGTCCTGTTGCCGGGTATGATGTGCGACGCGCGGCTTTTCCTGCCGCAGATCGAGGCATTCTCCGCTGACCGCGCGGTCACCGTCGCGCCCGTCTCTCAAGGGGAGCGGATCGAAGAGATTGCATCCGACGTGCTGCAAGCTGCCCCCGCCAAATTCGCGCTGGCCGGCCTTTCAATGGGGGGTATCGTGGCCATGGAAGTGCTGCGCCGCGCCCCGGACCGTGTGACGCGTGTGGCGTTCCTGGACACAAACCCGCTGGCGGAAACCCCGCAGGTCGCCGCCGCGCGGGAGCCGCAGATCATCGGCGTCCGCTCAGGCCGCCTGCAAGAGGTGATGCGCGACGAGATGAAGCCGAATTACCTCGCCCCCGGACCGCGCCGTGTCGAAGTGCTGAATACCGTCATGGCCATGGCGATGACCCTCGGCCCAGAGGTCTTCGTGCGCCAATCCCGCGCGCTGCAGCGCCGCCGTGATCAGCAACGCACCTTGCGCGGCATCAAGGTGCCGACATTGGTGATGTGCGGTGCGCATGATGCACTTTGCCCCGTGAAACGGCACGAGTTCATGGCCGAACTGATCCCCTATGCGCAGCTCTACATCGTGCCGGATGCAGGCCACCTTCCGACGCTGGAGCAACCGGAAGAGACGAACCACGTCTTGGCGCATTGGCTGAAACAGCCTTTGGTTCTGCAATAGGAATTGCGCTGCGCAAAGGTTTCAAGAAAACCTGTTGCGCGTTACGTGAATTGCCAAACAAATCACCATAAGCGGCGCCGCATCGCCCCTTGCCATTGTGTTTAAACCAATGGCGATCCTCTGAATATTTGGAAAAAGCGAAAGCGCAGGGCAGCCAGTGAGGGCTGCCGCCGCTCTAGGCCGCTGCGTTCTTATTTGCCGCTTTCTTGGCTTTTTTCTTCGGCTTGCGCTGGTTGGCGTCGATGAAATCCAGCACCAAGGGCCGGATGTTGTGACGCCAGCTTTTGCCCGCGAAAATACCGTAATGGCCCGCGCCCGGCTCCAGATGAGAGGCCTTCTTGCTATCGGGCAGACCCGTCAGCAGATCAAGCGCTGCGATACACTGACCCGGTGCCGAAATATCATCAAGCGCACCTTCAACAGTTTTTACAGCGACATCGGTGATTTTCGAGATGTCGACCTGATGGCCGTCGACGACAAACTTGTTCTGCGCGATCTCCCGCTCTTTGAAGATGCGGTGCACGGTGGAGAGGTAGAACTCTGCCGTCATGTCCATCACGGCGAGATACTCGTCGTAGAACCGGTTATGCTTATCATTGTCGCGCCCTTCGCCGTGGGCCACGCGCTGGATTTGTTCGGAGAACGCGTTCGCGTGACGCTCCCCATTCATCGAGATGAAGGAGGCCAGCTGCAGCAGGCCTGGATAGACCTTGCGCCCGACGCCTTCATACTTGAAGCCGACGCGCTGGATCATCGTTTCTTCCAGTTGGCCCATGGTTACGCGGCGGCCGAAATCTGTCACCTCGGTGGCGGCGGCATCGGGATCGACGGGGCCGCCGATCAGCGTCAGCGTGGCGGGCTGCGCTTTCGGGTCCAATTCGGCCAGATAGGCGGTGGCGGCCAGCGCCAGCGGCACCGGTTGACACACGGCGATAACATGGGTGTCTGGGCCCATCTCGCGGATGAAGTCCATCAAATAGAGGGTGTAATCCTCGATATCGAACTTGCCTTCGCTCACGGGGATGTCTCGGGCATTATGCCAATCGGTAATGTAGACTTCGCAATCGACGAGAAGGCTTTTCACGGTTGACCGCAGAAGCGTCGCATAGTGACCCGACATCGGCGCGACCAGCAGAACCTTGCGAGGTTTTTCCTCGCGCCCTGAGACGGCGAAATGGATCAGATCGCCAAACGGGCGTTCGATCACGGTTTCAACGTCGACCAGATGGTCTTTGCCGTCTTCGCAGGTGAAGGTGCGGATGCCCCAATCGGGCTTGGCCACCATGCGTGCAAAGGTGCGCTCTGTCACTTCGCCCCAGGCGGCCATCATGTTCATCAGAGGCGTGGGAAACATCGCCACCGCAGGATAAGAGGCCAGAGCCAGAGCAGACGCGCCCATCCATTGGTTTGTGTTTCGCACCGTTTCCATGAGATCATAGGTCATCATGTAGCGCATAATCGTCACTTTCTCGGGGTGGCCCCGGTTCAATTCGTCGCTTTGCCCCCCCGAACACACGACTGTATTCTGCAGCTGCAAAGTAGGGGGAGAGGGACATCATGACAACAAAAGAATCCGCAAAGGATGAACCGGACGCACCAAATCTGGACAAACTCACCGAGAATTTGGAGCATGTAGAGACGCTCTCTAAACGTCTGGTTGAAGCGCTGTCGCACAAGCGCCAGATCCCGGCATCCCTGCAAGGCCCCAATCAAGAGCTGTTTGCCAAGGCCGCAACAGCATACGTGCAGGAGATGATGCAAAACCCCGCCAAGATCGTGGAGCATCAGATCGACTACTGGAAACAGACGGTCACACATTATGTCGAAGCGCAACAAACGCTCGCGAAAGGCAAGTTGGAGGCGCCGGAGGATCACACACCGCGGGATCGGCGCTTCAAGAATCCCCTTTGGGATTCGCACCCGTATTTCAACTTCCTCAAGCAGCAATACATGATGAACGCGGCTGCCGTGGATCAGGCCATTGCGGATATCGAGGGTCTGAACGGCGAAGAACGCAAGCGGGTTGAGTATTTCTCTCGCCAAATCGTCGATCTCTTTGCGCCCACGAATTTCCTGGCTACGAACCCCGACGCTTTGGAACGTGCGGTGGCCACCGACGGGCAGTCGCTTGTCGACGGTCTAGAGAACCTGGTGGCAGATATCGAGGCGAACCACGGCGAAGTGCAGGTCAATCTGGCCGACAAGGCTGCTTTCACGGTTGGTAAGAATATTGCAACAACACCCGGAGAGGTGATCTTCCGCAACCGGCTTTTCGAGCTGATCCAGTACACGCCGACGACCGACCAGGTGCATCAGACGCCGCTGATTTTGTTTCCCCCTTGGATAAACAAATTCTACATTCTCGATCTTAAAGAGCAGAATTCCCTCATCAAATGGATCGTTGATCAGGGCTTCACCCTGTTTGTCGTCAGCTGGGTGAACCCAGATGCCAGCTACCGCGACACGTCGCTCGATGATTATGTTGAAGAGGGCTACCTGACCGCGATCCGTGAAGTTCAGCAGATCTGTGCGGTCAAGAAGGTCAACGTCATTGGCTATTGTATCGCGGGCACGACACTCAGCCTGACGATGGCTTTGCTGAACAAACGTGGCGAAGACCCTATCAAGTCCGCCACGCTCTTCACCACGCTCACCGATTTCTCGGATACGGGCGAGGTGGGTGTTTTTCTGGATGATGACTTCGTGGACGGCATCGAGGAACAGGTCGGTAAAGACGGCTATCTGTCGTCATTCTTCATGTCGCGCACGTTTTCCTATCTGCGCAGCAATGATCTGATCTATCAGCCCGCCATCAAAAGCTACATGATGGGAGAGGCTCCTCCGGCCTTTGATCTGCTCTACTGGAATGGCGATGGTACCAACCTGCCTGCCAAGATGGCTGTGCAATATCTCCGTGGGCTGTGCCAAAGGGACGAATTTGCTCAGGGTGGATTTCCCATTTGTGGGGAGACCGTGACCCTCTCGGATGTGAAAACACCGATCTGTGCGATTGCTTGTGAGACCGACCACATCGCCGCATGGGACAATTCCTATCACGGTGTCCAGCAGATGAGCAGCCGCGACAAGACATTTGTGCTGTCGCAATCCGGGCATATCGCCGGGATCGTGAATCCGCCCAGCAAAAACAAGTACGGCCATTACGTGAACGAGGATCTCAGCCTGTCCGCAGAGGACTGGAAAGATAGCGCAGATTTTGTCGAGGGCAGCTGGTGGCCCCGCTGGGGCAAGTGGCTCGCAGGGCGCTCTGGCAAGAAGGTCAAGGCACGGACTCCGGGCGATTCGACCCATCCAACCCTCTCTCCGGCCCCTGGGACTTACGTATCGGCAACGCCAAACGACTGATTTCTCGGCCTTTTCGAAAAATATGCTGCAGCGCAGAAAAAATACTTGAAATGCTGCGCCGCAGCATGCATATTCTCCTTAAGCGCGAAAACGCGGGATTGGCCCGCAAGTGCTGAAGGAGCGATTACAATGGCTAAGACACAAGATTTTACTGCTGTCATGAAAGACATGATGGGTGCATTCCCGGTTGACACTGCTGCAATGCAGGACGCGTTCAAAACGTCCGCAACTCTGAACGAGAAAATGTCGAAAGTGGCTCTGGAAGCTGCTTCGAAGTCCAACGACCTGTCCTCCAAGTGGACCAAGGACACGCTGGCCAAAGTTTCGGAACTGACCAAGGTCAAAGAAGATCCGGCTGACTACACCAAAGCGATGACCGACTTCGCTTCGGCCACTGCCGAAACCGCTGCCGAGCACATGGCCGCTTTCGCAGAGATCGCCAAGAAGGTTCAGATGGAAACCGTTGAGCTGATGATGGCTGCTGGCAAAGACGTTGCAGAAGAAGCAACGGCTGCTGTCAAGAAAGCAACCAACGATGTCACGACCGCTGCGAAAAAAGCCGCAGCCAAGTAAGTCGACTTTCTATACGCGCCGTATCTCCTCCCTAATCGGCGTGAATAGCTGGGCGAGCTCTTCGGAGCTCGCCCTTTCTTTTTATGTGCAACCGCAGTAGCATTCTCTGCACTGCCGCAAGACGGGGAGACTTCGGGTGGCCAAAAACGACAAACCGCTTCTAATCAAGCGCTACGCCAGCCGGCGTTTATACAATACCGAAACCAGCGATTACGTGACCTTGGAAGACATCGCGACCTTCATCCGCGAAGGCCGGGAGGTGCAGATTGTCGACCTGAAATCGGGCGATGATCTGACCCGACAATACCTTCTGCAAATCATTGCCGAACACGAAAGTCGCGGTGAAAGCGTGTTGCCTGTGACGGTCCTGAACGACCTTGTGCGTAGCTACACCACGCAAGCCAGCAGCGTCGTGCCGCAGTTTCTGGCCATGTCGTTCGAGATGCTGCGCGATGGTCAGTCCAAAGCGGTCGAAAATATGTCCGCCCTGAACCCCATGGCAAAGATGCCTGGTTTTGAGGCCATGCAAGCCCAACAGCGCGCCTTCATGAAAGCCATGACCGGCGGTATGGCGGGCCAATGGAGCGGACCCACCTCCGAGCCTGCCGAGGACGACGAGGCCGAAAACCTCGACGATATCAAAAAGCAGCTCGCAGAACTGCAGGCCAAGCTGTCAAAACTCAGCTAAGCGGGCATCACCGCGGGCAAAGCGCGCGGTGAAACACCTTCTGGTTGAGAAAACTGTTGCTTTGCAGGGATTGCCTACGCTTCACTGTCTTCATGGCTTTGCAGGAAGATGATGAAGACATGCGCCGTCCCATTCAGGTTCAGATCGTCTCCCCCGAGGTCGAGCAAGGCTCGCGCAGTCGCATTGTTAGCGGCGCGAAACTTGTGCTCGGTCTCATCAAGGATATCGGCGCCATTTCTGCGCTGGCTCTGGCGCTTCTCAGCGCATTTCCAGCAGGAAAGGCCGTCATCGTCGATCTTTTCGCCCTCTCCGACCCGGAGGAGCCGACCGTGACCCAGGTCGAAGCAGGCCTGTCATCCGCCCCCGGGGGTGACGCAACGGACACCGATCTCAGCCCCATCGGGTGGAGCTATCTCGGCAAAGAAGATGCCTCTGGTGCGTGGTATTACTCCGACCTTGATCGCGATGACATGGCGGGCTGGACAGGTCAGGTCGTGCGACCCGAAACCGCAATCTATCTGCGCGCAACGCCCGTCTCTGCAGTCAATCCGGATCCGGTCGCACTGACCGTCATCGGCGATGATGCAGCTGGTCAGGAATGCCTGCGCGTCATAGATCACCGCATTTCCAACACCGGCAGCATCTGGTTGCAAGGCGCGCTGGCGCGTTGCCGCTAGCGTATCAGGCGACCAGCAAACGTGCCGCCTGCCGCCCCCGTACGTCGGGTAGGGCAGACGGGCCGTAGGCATCAGGATCCTCGGCCAATTCGGGAAAAATCGCGAGCAACTCCTCGCGTATGTCGTGCTCAAGGCTGGACAGGCTGGCAATTCCGGGATGAAAGCTCTCTGTCGCGACATTCTCAGCGAAGATAATCTCGTGCTGATCAAAAAGCAGGTGGTGGTAGCAAACCATTCCGCCTTCATGGCGCAGGATCGTCTCACCGTTCACAAGGTCTTTCGCAGGCACCAGAATAGCATCTTCACCAAACCACAATTGCGCACGCCAATCGCTAACCTGCATGCGGTGTTGCGGCGACACGCGAAGCGCGCGCGTATTCCCAATCGCACCAGCAAGAAACACGATCGGTGCGAGCTTTCCGATCGCAGGCATCTCGCGCGCTGCACGCCACCGTACGGGTTGGGGACCATGCGTATCAGTAAGCACCAGATCGCCCACTTCAATCTCCTCCACCCGCCGTAAGCCGTTTGGCGTTGCAATGCGCGTGCCCGAGGCAAAACAGATCGGCGTCGCATAGTTTGAGGCGGTGAAGTTTGGCCCTTCGAACGTGTTCGTCACTGTCAGCGGCACACCGACCGGTGGAAATCCACCAGGCCCACCGACAAAGGCCAGCCCTTCAACTGTGGCATAGGCCGGGGAGCTGTTATTGACGTTAAAGCCGACCACCGTCCAGGTGTTCGTTCCATCGCTCAGTTCAAGGCCATATTCCGCCTCAACGACCGTACCATCTGCATAGCTCGTCCCGTCGATTGTCTGCGCGCCATCCAGAACCTGACTGTTATCGCTGTCCTGAAAATTGCCGTCATTGTCGGATATGCTGATCGCGCGCCACGCCCCACTGTTCAGTGTGATGGTGGCGCCGTTCAGATGGCTGCCGTCCCCTTGGCTCACACCATCCAACACGCCCCCGACGATCGTCAGGTCGCTCTCATCCAGAATGTAGATGTCATAATCCATCGAAACGCACGCCCCACAAAAGAGTTAACCCATGGGTAAACGTCGCGTGCGGCAAGACTAAGTGGGAATTCTGACGATTTTGCAGCGTTGACGTCTGCACAATTATACATATCCGATATGTATCCGTTCCATATCGAAGCCATACGCGATGCATACGGGGCGTTACGCCACCTCTGCGAACACCTGTTTCAACGCTTTTTGCAGCTTCTGGAACATCTCGTCCATCTGTGCGTCCGTCATGATGAAAGGCGGACACAGCACGATCGATTGCCCCAGCGGACGGCAGATCAGCCCGTGATCCGTGCAGGTGTTTGCGATCCGCTCACTGACAGATAAGTCACTGGAAAACGGCGTTTTTGTCGCTTTATCCGCTACGGCCTCCAGCGCGCCCATCAGGCCCTTTCCGCGCGCTTCGCCGATATTTGGGTCGGTCGCGATCTCGGCCAGTCCGGCCTCGAATTTCGGGGTCAGGCGGACGACATTCTCCATCAGCCCCTCATTGAGGATCACATCAATCGCCTTGAGCGCAATCGCGGCTCCAACCGGATGCCCCGACGCCGTAAAGCCATGCGGAAATTCCTCAATTTTTTCAGAGGCTTCTTGCAGGCGCGCCGTCAGCTCCGGCCCCAAAATCACCGCCCCCATCGGGAAATATCCAGCCGTCAGGTTCTTTGAACTGATGATCGCATCCGGCATAAAGTCATACGTCTTGCAGCCCCACTCCGTCCCCGTGCGCCCAAACCCGCAGATTACCTCGTCCGAGATTAGTGGAATCCCGTGCTTTTTCAGAACCTTATGGATCGCCTGGAAATATCCTTCGGGGGGCGGAATAACCCCGCCTGCACCGATCACAGGTTCCGCAAAGAAGCCTGCAATCGTCTCCGCGCCCTCGGCGTTAATCGTATCTTCAAGTTCTTGCGCGAGCCTTGCGGTGAATTCCGCTTCGCTTTCGCCCGCATGCCCTTCGCGCCAGTAATGCGGACAGGTGAGGTGGATAAACCCTTCAAAAGGCAGGCCAAAAACCGAATTATAAGGCTTGCCCGTCATCGAGGCCGACACTGCCGTGACGCCGTGATAGCCATTTTTCCGCGTCAGGATCTTGCGCTTTTTCGCATGACCTTCGCTCTGGTTGAGGAACCATAGCATCTTGACCATCGTGTCATTCGCCTCTGATCCGGAGTTGGTGTAGAACACCTTACCGCTTTCAAACGGCGACACCTCGATCAGCTTTTCAGACAGCATCACCGTCTGATCCGACATCCGCCCGAAGAATGCGTGATAGCCCGGGAATCGATCATATTGGGCCTTTGCCGCCTCGGCCAGACGGGGGTGGTCAAACCCGGCGACCATATTCCAAAGCCCTGAATTCGCGTCTAAATATCGCCGGCCGTGGACGTCCACCACATAAGGCCCCTCGCCATGGGTCAGCACGACTGTGCCGCGATCATGGACAGTGGGCAGGTCGGTAAATCCGTAGAAGGAATGAGCGTCAGCGCGCGCTTCCCAGCTATTGGGAGCATGGTCTTTCATGGGGCACCTCTGAGTCGGTTGCCCTCACGCTAGACCCGCGCCCCTGCGGGATCAATCGCTCAGGTGCCGTAGGCCCGCGCGGGTTCCGCAAAGGCGTCCGCCGCCCCGACAAGCGCTGCAATCACAGCGTCCAGCTCCTCTTTCGTTAGCCGTGCAGGCAAGCGGACGTCGCAGGCGCGCATCAGCATCGCGCGGGTCTGCGGTAGATCGGGTTGCGTGCCCAGAAACTCCCAATTCCAAAAGGCCCGCGCATTATCTTTTGACAGGCCGAAAACCTGGACTTTCACGCCACGCTCCGCCGCACTTGCGGCAAATGCCGTGGCCTGTGCCTCATCCATGCCGATCAGGTTGAATTGAATGCTGTCCGGCGCGCGTGCCTCGGGTGGCAGAGGCGGCGGTACCTCCAGATTCACGCATTGATTCAGCGCATTGGCGACATAGTCGTGGTTCGCAAGCCCGTCCCGCACACGGCGCGGCACCTCGGCCAGTTGCGGTCGAATAATTGCCGCCGACAGGTTTGACAGGCGTTGGTTGTAAAGCGGCAGCTTGTTCTGCCAGTGCGCACAGCGCTCCGCCATCTCACCATGCTTTTTCCACGCATGCTCATAAGCGCCCGACATGATGATCGCGCGCGCGGCGAGGTCTGCATCATCGGTGATCAGAATGCCCCCTTCGCCCGCATTCAGCAGTTTATAGCTTTGAAACGAAAAGCACCCGATCGCACCGATCGTGCCAATCTTGCGTCCGTTCCAGGTCGTGCCGAGCGAGTGCGCCGCGTCCTCAATCACAGGCACGCCCGCCGCGTCGGCCATGGCCATGATCGCGTCCATGTCGGAGGTGTGGCCGCGCATATGGCTGATGATAATCGCGCGGATATCGCCGGTCAGCTTGGCGGCGAAATCATCCAGATCAATGCGGTAGTTCTCGCCCACCTCGACAAGAACCGGCATGCAATCGGCATGAACCACAGCTGACGGCACAGCGGCAAAGGTGAAGGCCGGGATCAGCACTTTCGCATCTCGTGGCAGGTCCAAGGCCTTGAGCGACAAGAATAAAGCGGCTGAGCAGGAGGCAACGGCGAGCGCATACTTCGCCCCCATCAGCTCCGCAAATTCCTGTTCAAGCAAGGTGACAGGCGCGTCCTGATCGGCGGTGTAGCGAAAGAGATCGCCGGTTTGCAGCAAGCGGTCAATTTCGGCCCGCGCGGCGTCGGGGATCGGTTCTGCACTATAGACGTCGGGGGCCTTGCTCATCTGCGTTTCTTTCTTGTCGTTTCCCGCATGTTTTCATGCATTATAGGCCATATAGCTCCAATGTGTAACGAAAAAGCAAAGACCTAAACACCCATCCGGTCGCGCAGCGCATACCACGTCATCGCGAGTTTCAGCAGCGGAGATTTGAACGCGGGACCCCCAGGAAATCGCATCATCGGGAGCGCTGACAATACGTCCCAGCGATCCATCCGTCCCGCGATGGCATCGGCTAAGACTTTGCCCGCAAAACCAGCCATCGCAACACCATGCCCCGAGTAGCCCGAGGCGGACCACAGATGCGGTTCAGGCCGCGCGAAGTAGGGCAGGCGGCTCATCGTGATTGCCAAGGTGCCGCCCCAGGCGTGACTGATCGGGATGCCTTTCAGTTGAGGAAACACCTGCTCCAACGGTCGGAGTACCTTCGCGGCGATGTCATCGGGGAAGCGGTATCCATAGCTTTCTCCGCCACCAAACAGCAGGCGATTGTCCTCGGTGCGGCGGAAGTAATTCACCACGAATTTGCTGTCCGCTACGGCCACGTTTTGCGGCAGGACAGCCTCTGGATCAGGCAGAGGTTCCGTTGCAACCATGTAGTTGTTGATCGGCATGACCCGTGCCGCGACCTTGCGGTTCAGCCCGCCCAGATAGCCGTTGCCAGCGAGGATCACCTCTTGAGCAATGACCCGCCCTTTATCGGTCTGAACAATGGGTTGCGGGCCGATCTTGACGTTGTGAACGGGACTTTCTTCATAAATCACCGCACCGGCGTTTTCGGCTTTGGCTGCAAGCGTCAGCGCATAGCGCAACGGATGTAGATGCCCGCCCAACGCGGTAAAGACGCCCCCTTTGTATCGCGGCGACCGCACATACCCTTCAAGCGCGGCACGATCCAGCGGCATCAGGCTCTCCGCCCCGTAAGTCTCTTGCATATGATCGGCATAGGCGTGGCTGTCACGCAGATCTGCTTTGGTCCAATCGGTGTGCACAAGTCCGGCGCGATACTCGTCCCCGGCCAAGTCCTGCGTCATGCGGGCTGCCTCGACACTCATCTCCCACAGTAAGCGCGCTGTGTCGGCGCCCAACCGCGCCTCCAGCGTGATCTGGTCCATGTTCCAACCCACGCCGACCTGCCCGCCATTCCGGCCCGAGGCGCCAAAGCCCGCCCGGTGCGCCTCCAGCACGACCACATCGATCCCGGCTTGTGCCAGATGCAGCGCGGCAGATAGCCCGGTATAGCCTGCGCCGATGATGCAAACCTGCGTGCGCGTCTCGCCGCGCAAAGGCGCACGGGGGGCGGGCAGGTCAGTGCTGGCGGTATACCAACTGCCCTGTGGGTAGGTCCCCGCTTGGTCATTGGCGTAGAGCAGGTTCATACGTTCAACAGCAGGTGTTCGCGCTCCCACGGGCTGATTTGCTGTAGGAATTCTTCGTATTCGGCCGCTTTTACAATCGCGTAGACCCGCGCGAATTCCGGGCCAAGCAAGTCATGCACCCCCGTGGCAGCCGTAAATAGATCCAGCGCGGAGTATAGCCCGCGGGGGATATCCTCGGCCCCGTCATAGGCATCGCCGGTGCATTCCGGGCTAGGCGCACGCGCCTCGGTCAGACCCAGATATCCGCAGGCCAGCGACGCTGCGATCCCCAGATACGGGTTGCAATCCATGCCTGCCAGACGGTTCTCCACCCGGCGCGCCTCCGGCTCGGCCACGGGCACCCGGATGCCCGTCGTGCGATTGTCGCGCCCCCATTCAAGGTTAATCGGGGCGGCGTGGTCCTTCACATAGCGCCGGTAGCTGTTCACATACGGCGCCAGCAAAGCGATCACGCTGGGCAGATGGTTCTGCAGTCCAGCGATGAAATGCGCGAAGGCGGGTGTTTCGGAGCCATCCGCGTTTGAGAAGATGTTGCGCCCGTCCGCATCTACGACTGAGTGGTGCATATGCATGGCGCTGCCCGGCTCGCCCTCGATGGGTTTGGCCATGAAGGTGGCAAAGCAATCATGTCGCAAAGCTGCCTCGCGGATTAGCCGTTTGAAATAGAAAATCTCATCCGCCAGCCGCACGGGATCGCCGTGGCGCAGGTTGATCTCCACCTGACCGGCGCCGCCTTCCTGGGTGATGCCGTCAATCTCGAACCCCTGAGCTTCGGCGAAATCGTAGATGTCGTCGATCACGGGGCCGTATTCATCCACGGCACTCATCGAATAGGCTTGACGCGCAGCAGCAGGGCGGCCCGAGCGGCCCATCATCGCCTCAATCGGTCGGGCAGGGTCGATGTTGCGGGCGACCAGAAAGAACTCCATCTCGGGCGCGACGACCGGGGTCCAACCCTTGTCGGCATAAAGCTGGCAGACCCGTTTGAGCACATTGCGGGGGGCCATGGGAATGGGTGCGCCGGACTGGTCGAATGCATCATGGATCACCTGCAACGTCCAGTCGCCGGTCCAAGGGGCGGCCGTTGCGGTGCGCATGTCGGGCTTGAGGATCATGTCGGGCTCGGTAAAGCCCGCGTCGCCTGCGGCCTCGCCCCATCCACCCGCAATCGTTTGGAAAAAAATCGAGTTGGGTAGGAAAAACTGCGCCTGACGCGCGAATTTTGAGGCGGGAACGGCCTTGCCGCGGGCGATGCCCGGCAGGTCGGGAATGATGCATTCGACCTCATCCAGCCGATGCCCTTCAAGGTAGCGGCGCGCGGCGTCGGGCAGGTCGTCTTGCCAGCTCATGCGGGTACCTCGCGGGTTTTCAGAAAAGTGGCCAGCATTGCCGCGACTCGGGCTTCGTCATTGGGTGTCTCGACCGTCTCGGCGGCGCGCGCCATCAGATCGGCGGGGTATTTCTCATGTCCGCGAAACGACTCAAGATAGGTGGCGACCACAGGATTGCGGATCTCCGGATGCGGCTGCACCGTCATGATCCGGTCGCCATAAACCAGCGCGGCGTTCTCGCAAAACGGGCTGGAGGCGATGGTTTTTGCACCCTTCGGACGCTCCACCACCTGATCCTGATGCCACGCGTTCAACGCAGCATCGCCCAGCCCGTCGAACTGGTAGTCATGCCGTCCAATCGCCCAGCCGCCGGAGAACTTCTCAACCTTGCCGCCCATGGCCTGCGCGATGATCTGGTGGCCAAAGCAGATGCCGATCATGGGGCGGTTCGCGGCGTGAATGCTTCGAATCAGATCTTCCAGCGGTGGGATGAAGGCGTGGTTCTCATAGGCCCCATGGCGCGAGCCGGTGACCAGCCAGCCATCGGCATCCTCGGGGCCCGAGGGGAACTCCATATCGACGACATTGAAGGTCTCGAACATAAAGCCGTGGCCCTCAAAAATATGGTGAAAGAGCGCGTCGAAATCCCCGTAGGCGGCGTGGACCGCATCGGGAGTGTGCCCGCATTGCAAAATGCCGATCTTCATCTGTGGCCTGCTGGTTTGTTGATGCCTCAAGCTAGAGCGCGTCGCTCAAACGCGGTCAAGCAGAACCGTGCGAATTTCCGACGCAGGGCGGTCTTTGAACTTCGCAAGTTCCTGACGTTTGGTGCGGGTCAGCATGTCGATCAGCAGCGGGGGAAAGAGCTGGGCGAGGATCGGGTCGTTTGCGAAAAGGTCAATCGCGGTGGCCCAGTCTTCGGCCAGTTGCGGCAGCTTTTGCGCGTAGGCATTGCCGGTGATGGGGGCAGGTGCGTTGGGCTTTTTCGTCAGCCCGATATGCGCCGCCCCGAGGATCGCGGTGAGTAGCAGATAGGGGTTTATGTCGCCGCCCGCCACGCGATGCTCAAACCGCCGCGCGGTGGTGGGCCCGTTGGGAATGCGCAAGGCGACGGTGCGGTTTTCATAGCCCCAGCCGATGCCCGTGGGCGCATGCGCGCCGGGGGTCAGGCGCGCATAGCTGTTGGCATGGGGCGCAAAAAGCAGCGTCGCCCCGCGCATTGCGCGCAGGCAGCCGGTGACGGCGTGGCGCAACGCCTCCGTCCCGTCCGGGCCGCCATTGTCGAAGATATTGCGCCCGTCGCGCAGCACCGAGACATGTACATGCAGCCCGTTGCCCGCCTGATCGGGATCAGGCTTCGCCATGAAACTCGCCCGCATCCCCCATTTGCGCGCAAGCCCTTTGACCATGTGCTTGAAAAGCATCGTGTCATCGGCGGCTTTGAGCGCGTTCTGATGGCTCAACGTGAGCTCGAACTGCCCCGGTGCCGCTTCGGAGATCGCGTCTTTCGCAGGGATGCCCATCGCCTCGCAGGCTTCATAGAGATCGGTGAAGACCTGATCGAAGGCGTCTAGCTCTTGCAGGCTGAGCGTGTTGACCGTCTGGATCGGATTGCCTGTCTGCGGGTTCAGCACAGGGCCGCCATCGGCGTTGAAAAGCGTAAATTCAAGCTCGGTTGCGGCCATCACCTCAAGCCCGTCGGCGGCATAAAGCGCCAACACGCCCTCTAACGCATGGCGCGGATCGCCCGCGAAGGGCGCGCCGTCTTCGGTGTGCATGACCATGGGCACCAGCATCGATGGCGTTGCGAGCCACGGCATCGGCACCGCCCCGCGCGAGGATGGCCGCAGCAGGCCGTCCCGATCGCCGCTCTCGAAGACCAGCGGGCTGTCCTCGATATCAGCGCCGAAAATGTCGAGGTTCAGGATCGACAGCGGCATTTTCAGCGTGTCTTTCTCCGGATCAAACGCGCCCGCCGCACGCTTGCCACGGAGCTGGCCGTTCAGATCCACAACGGCAAAGCGGGTCGTCTGCAGCGCCATCAGCGGATGATCTGCGGGCGCAGGCGCAGCTTGGGCCGTGCGCCGGGCAAGTGGCGGTTGAGGTGGCGATTGGCCAAACCAAACAGACCGATGATGATCAGTGTCAGCAGGATGAAATAGCCTGCGAGGATCGGGTAGGGTATGAACGGATTGAACGTCTTGTCCGCGAAGTAATTGGCGTAATAGAGCGCGTCGCCGCGCTGCTGCCATGCCGGAAACCCGCTGAAGAAGACAAGCGTCGTTGCATGGAAGAGAAAGATCGCTTCGTTCGTATAGGCGGGCCAAGCAAGGCGCAGCATTGTCGGAAAGATCACCCGGCGGAAGCGTTTCCAACCGGTCAGCCCGTAGGCATCCGCCGCCTCTACATCGCCTTTGGGGATGGAGCGTAGGGCACCGTAGAAAATCTCTGCCGAGTAGGCGGCGGTGTTCAGGAAGAGAACGATCAACGCGCCCATCCACGCGCGGGTGAGCCAGCGGGTTTCGGCCGTCAACTCGACAAAGCCGAGGTTCAGGTCAATGCCGACCTTGGGCAGCAGCACGAAGGTCTCATAGGCCAGAAAGAACTGGATGAAGAGTGGCGAGCCCCGGAAAAGCAAGATGAACCAATTGGCGGGACGGCGCAGCCAGCCCCGGCGAGAGTTCTTGGCACAGGCGATAGCGACGGCCAGAAAGAAGCCGAAGATCAGGGCCAGTACGCCGAAATAGATGTTCCAAAGCAGGCCGGAGCCGATCAGCGTAAATTGCTCACACAGCGTGAAGTCAGAGCGTGGGAGCAGCCGCTCCCCATAGCCGATAGAGCGCAGGCCGTAATCCTGAATGGTCTGCCAACAGCTCATGCTTCGGCCCTCAAGGCTTCACCACCCGTTGTGGCTTGGCCATGGGAAAGGCGGCGCATCAGGCGCTCAAGCACAATCTCTGAGACCTTGGTGAAGGCCAGATAGAAGACGAGCAGAAAGAGGAAATACCAGATGCGCCAGTCCGGGTGTGGGTATTCAAAGACGGAGGTTTTCATGCCGCCCAGCTCGCGCGCCCAATAGACGATATCCTCCACCCCCAGCAGGAACAGAAGGGGTGTCGCCTTGATCAGAACCATCCAGAGGTTCGACAGGCCGGGCAGCGCATAGACCCACATCTGTGGCACCAGCACCCGCCAGAAGGTTTGGCGCGGGGTCATGCCGTAGGCTTCTGCCGTTTCCAACTGCGCCCGCGGCACAGCGCGCATGGCGCCAAAAAGGACGTTGGCTGCGAAGGCCCCGAAAACTATGGCAAAGGTTAGCACCGCAAGGCTGAAGCCATAGCTTTCATGGACCCATTGTGGAGCGGTGCCAAGCGGTAGCTTCGCCTCGGAACACACGACAAAGTCGTTGCCTTGGCGGACGGGTTGATCCCATTCGGGGCATTTCACCTGATGGCGCATCCACTCGAAGGCTTGATCCAGCGCGATCACGAAGAAGAGGAAAAACGCAATGTCCGGCACCCCGCGCACGATGGCGATATAGGTTTTGCCGATCCAGCGCAGCGGCGCAATGGCGGAGCGCGCGGCAGACGCGCCCGCAAAGCCGAACGACAGCGCTACAGGCGCGGTGATGGCCAGGAGCAGCAGTACCGTTCCGAAGGACGCATAAAACGCCATATGCTTCCCGTTGGTCAGGTAGCAGGCAAACCATTGCGCGGTCTCAAGTGTCGACGGATCAGTGCAAAAGCTGAAAATGGCGGGCCTCGTGGAGAGGTCGGAGTTTTAGGTATTTATGGACAAAAGAAGGGGGGCGGATTGCTCTGCCCCCCTCGTTTGGTCTTAGAAGGTGGCAGAGCCGGGCAGCCACTTTTCGATCAGCGCGTTGAGCGAGCCGTCGTCTTTCATCGACTGGATCGCGGCGTTGAATTTCTCTTTCAACTCGCCGTCGCTTTCGCGAATGCCAAGGCCGATGCCGCCGCCCAGCAGGACGTCGTCGCCGACGATCATCAGGTCGCCGTCTTCATTGGCGATGGGCTCAAGGAAGCCCTTGTCGGCCAGAACCGCGTCGGCCTCGCCGTTTTTCACAGCCGCGATGGTCTCATCAGGCGTGGCGAATTCGACAAGCGTGGCGCCCATGGAGGCAACGTGGCTGGCCTGGATCGTGCCGGTCTGTGCCGCGATCACGCCGCCTTCCAGATCAACATCTTCCGACATTGCGACATAGGCCGAGGGGTCGGGCTGGGTGTAGGGGTCGGTGAAGTCGATGACCTCGTCACGCTCATCGGTGATCGACATGCCTGCGATGATCGTGTCGTAGTTGCCGCCCACGAGGTTGGGAATGATTGAATCCCATTCGTTGGTAACCCATTCGCAGGTCAGTTCGGCGCGTGTGCACAGCTCATCGCCCAGCTCGCGCTCGAACCCGTCAACTTCGCCCGCATCATTGATGAAGTTGTAGGGCGCATAAGCCCCCTCGGTGCCCATGCGGACGGTTTCGGCCATGGCCATGCCTGCGGTCAGCGCGAGGGCTGCGGTGGTGAGGATCAGGTGTTTCATCGTTAGTCTCCCTTGGAATGGTTTACCTATGCGAGGTTGCGGAAAGAAACCCGCGCAGGCGTTCTGATTTCGGGCTGCCGAAGAGAATTTCCGGCGGTCCTTCTTCTTCAATCCGACCTTGATGGAGGAAGACCACATGGTCGCTCACATCATGGGCCAGTTTCATGTCATGCGTGACGATCAGCATGGTCCGCCCTTCGGCGGCCAGGTCCTTGATCACGCGGACAACTTCTTGCTCCAGCTCCGGGTCAAGCGCGGAGGTGGGTTCATCAAACAAAAGCGCGCGCGGCTCCATACAGAGGGCGCGGGCGATGGCGGCGCGCTGTTGCTGGCCACCGGAGAGCTGCGCGGGGTAGACGTCGCATTTATCGCCGATGCCGACCTTGTCGAGGAACATGCGGGCGCGGGTTTCGACCTCAGCCTTGTCTTGGCCAAGCACGGTCACCGGCGCTTCCATGACGTTCTGCAGGATCGACATATGCGCCCAGAGATTGAACTGCTGAAACACCATCGACAAGTTGGTGCGAATGCGCGTCACCTGTGCGCGGTCGGCGGGGCGACGGCCGTGGCCCGTGCCTTTCCAGGACACAGGTTCGCCCTCAAAAAGAATGTCCCCTTGCTGGCTGTCTTCCAACAGGTTTGCACAGCGCAGGATCGTGGATTTGCCGGAGCCCGACGAGCCAATCAGCGAAATGACCTGTCCCTTGGGCGCGCTGATATCAACGCCTTTGATGACCTCCAGCGCGCCATAGGCCTTATGGAGGTTCTTGATCTCGATGACAGGAGCGGTGGACACGTGTTTTTGGGCAGCTTTGTTTGGGTCAGCGGGCAGTTGGGCTTAAAAAGAGCGCAAATGCAATGAGTCTATGCAAAGTGACCTAAGGGAAAAGAGGCATTTGCCTACGGATCGGGCGGAATTGGCAGTGCGAGATAGGCCTCATGGCTCACATCAGCCAGACCGTGCAGGTCCAGCGTCGCGCGATCCTCGGGGCTGAGGCCTGCGATTGTGGCGGTGAGTTTGGCTCGTAGACGCTCGGCGTGTTCGGGGATCGCGGTCACGTAAGGCGTGCCGGGGGTCGGCAGTGTGTGGTCGATCACGCGCAGGCCCCGCGCCTCTGGCGTGTCGTGGCAGATGAGCCGAAATGTGTGTGCATCGACGCAGGCGAGATCGACGGTTCCGCCTAGAAGCGCCTCAACAGAGGCCGTGTGTCCACCGGTGCCGATCAGGTTTGAAAACGTCGCCTCGCGCGCGGCGGCGTAGTGAAAGAGCGCGCTCCAACCGGACTGCGAATGGCTTTGGTTAAAGGCGACGGGCGCATTGGCGAATTCGGCGATGTCGCTGCGCGTGTCATCGCCGCGTGTGACGAGCGCGGAGTTGTAATAGCCCGGCGGGCATCCCGGCAGATTGAAATCCGGCGTGCCAAGCAAGGTCAGATGTTTGTGCAGCCCCAATGCATAAGGCAACCCGCAGGTCTGACTGAAAAGCAGGTTGGGATCATGCCAATGGGCCCAAAGATCATCCGGGTCGGTACGCTCCATACCCAGATCAAGCGCGGCCCAAAATCGGTCATGGGCCGCGCGCAGTGCGGGGCGGTCATACATCGGGAGGGAGGCGATCATTGCAGGCTAGCTTTGTGCCTCGACCCGCTGGCGGGCGAGCGCGCTGTCGCGATCATTCACGCCGAGCAGACTTGCAGCTAGTCGCAGCAAAGCGTTTTCCTCGTCTTCGCGCACACCGTCGGCCAGCACGACGCTCCACAGCGCCTCGATCACTTGAATGCGGTCCTCATAGGCGACCACGTCCTTGATCGCGCGGGTAAAGCGCACGGTATCGGGTGCTTCCGCTTCCAGGGCTTCCGCATCACGGCGCAGTTTGGTCGCCTCGAAGGGGGACAGACCGTAGCGGGTGGCGGTGATGCGGTCGATCCGGTCAACCTCGTCAGAGGCATAGTCCCCGTCAGAGCGTGCGATGCGCACCAACAAAGCAGTCAAGGCCAGACGGGCATCTTCATCGGGCAAGGGGGCGGGTTCGGGCGCGGTCAGGCGCTTCAGAAAATCAGCAAACATGACTGGGATATAGAGCCAAGCCTCAGCGCAGGAAAGGGCAGATGAAACCGGCTCACGCCCGCTTGAGGATTTCGCTGATCTGGTCGTTCAATTCGGCCTCCCAAGTCACGCTCAATTCGCGGACCCGTTTGACATAGGCATCATTGGCCGCGCCGGGGTTTTCGGGGTCATGGTGTTCTGCGAGGGCGACGATAGATTTCCGGTCCATCGTGTCGAAAGCCGCGGTGATCTCATCGGCTTGGGGCCGGTTCGCGCCCAAAGCCTCAAATGCAGAGCGGCCCATGCGAAGCGAGCTGTCATAGGTCTCTCGGATCACATCGCGGCAGCCCGCGGCCCAGAGATCATAGACATGCGCGCGGGCATAGGCGCGGGCGATGACGTGCACATGGGGGTAGTTGCGCTGCATGTATTTGACCAGCTCGAGGGTCTGCTCTGCATCGTCGATGGCAATCACGAAGAGCTTGGCCTCGGCGATGCCGGCAGCATGCAACAGATCGGGGCGCGTGGCATCGCCGTAATAGGCGCGGATTCCGAACTTACTGAGCATTTCCAGCTGCTTGGCGCTATGGTCAATGACGGTTGGCGTGTGCCCTGCCGCCCGCAACATCCGTGAAACGATGCCGCCTACGCGGCCGTGACCTGCGATGATGATATGGTTATGTTCGTCAATCTCATCGGCGTCCCGGTCGTCGGATGTCGCGTAACGTGGGGCGATCACGCGGTCGTAGAAGATGAAGAGTGCAGGCGTCAGCAGCATCGACAGAGCGACAATCAGAAGGAGCCGGTCGGCCAGATCCTGCGGCAGAACGGCGTTCGTGACCGCGAATGACAGCAGCACGAAGGCGAACTCGCCCGCTTGTGCGAGCCCCAGCGCCATGAGCCAGTTATTTGCCCCCTTCACCTTGAACATCCAGCCCAGCAACAGCAGGACTCCGGTTTTGGCGGCCACAAGTGCAAGGGTCAGACCCACGATGGTCAACGCATTCGTAGCCAGCAGCGCAAAGTTGATACTGGCGCCGACAGTCATGAAAAAGAGCCCCAGCAGCAGGCCCTTGAACGGATCAATGTCTGACTCAAGCTCATGCCGGTAGGGGCTGTTGGCGAGCACCACACCGCCAAGGAATGTGCCGAGGGCAGGTGAGAGCCCCACCAGCGACATCAAAAGCGCAATGCCGATCACCATCATCAAGGCTGTCGCGGTAAACAATTCCCGCAATTGCGCGCCAGCGATGTAGCGGAAGATCGGTTGGCTCAACAGCCCACCGCCCAGCACCACAGCGCCGATTGCGCCAAGATTGACCAGCGCGGTTTGCCAGCCGTTCAATCCGGCAACGAGGCTCATCTGGGCGTGTCCGGCCTCCTCCCCATGGGCCTCGCTGCCATGGCCCAGTAACTCCGGCATCGCCAGAAGCGGGATCAGCGCCAGCATCGGAATGACCGCGATGTCTTGGGACAGCAGCACGGAAAAGCTGGCTCGCCCACCATCAGACTTCATCAGCCCCTTTTCCTGCAGGCTTTGCAGCACAATCGCGGTGGAGGACAGACACAGGATCAGGCCAATCGTCAGCCCAATACTCCACGACAATCCAAGCGCCATTGCAGCGCCCATTACGACGAGCGTCGTCAGCACAACCTGCCCACCACCAAGCCCGGCGAGTTGGGCGCGCATCGCCCAGAGCATCTTGGGTTGCAGCTCCAGCCCCACGAGAAACAGCATCATCACGACGCCAAATTCCGCGAAATGCTGGATGGAGATCACATCGACATTCAGGAGCGTCAGGAGCGGGCTGATCAGAATACCCGCGATCAAATATCCCAGAACCGATCCCAGTCCGAGCCGCGCCGCGATGGGCACCGAAGCGACCCCTGCAATCAGAAAGATAAACGCCAGAAGGAGGAAATCGGTCATTGCGTCAAAGCCTTATGCCAAGAGGTGTCCAGCAAAGATGCGAACCGGACCAATTGCAAGGCCGTTGGCTCCTTAGGGAACCGTGATCTCCCCTTCGGAGATGGGAACGGCCCGACCCGCAATGCGCACCGAGGTCAAAGCGCCCTCCGAGACGGTCGCAGTCATTCTGATCTGCGAGGGTCGGCCCATTTCGACGCCTTGCGTCAGGTGGAGGACGGTCTCGCCCTCCGGCAAATGACCTGCGGTCAGAAGTTGCGACGCGAGGATCGCGCTGGCCGATCCGGTTGCAGGGTCTTCCGGGATGCCCGCGGTGGGAGAGAACATGCGCGCCCGGTAGCCGCCCTCATGAGCGGTGTAAACATACGCGCTGTCGACGCCACAGGCTTCCATGAGTTGAGACCAATGCGGCTCCAACGGTCGGGCGCGGGCCAGCGCGGGCAGGCCTGCGACAGGCATATAGAGGAACGCGGGGCCGCCTTCATGGACGGCGATGGGCGCGTCGCCCGCCAGATCGAGCGTGCCAAGGTCGAGCGCGGCACAGGTCAGGCTGACATCCGGCGTGACCGGGCGCGCAAAGGGCGTGACGGGGGCAGTGAATTCCGCCTCGCCGTCCCGGATCGTCACCGGGACAAGCCCGGGTTCCTCTTCCAACGTGATCTCGCAATCGCGCCCACGGGCCAGATGCAACGCGCAGCCAACCGTTGGGTGCCCTGCGAAGGGAATCTCTGCTGTCGGGAAGAAAATCCGCACCTTCGCGGTGTGCGCAGGGTCTTGCGGAGCCATGACGAAGATCGTCTCTGAAAGGTTGAACTCCCGCGCGATGGTCTGCATCTGCGCGGTGCTCAGACCGTCGGCCCCTTCGACAACCGCCAAGGGATTGCCTGCAAAAGGCGTGTCCGTGAAGACGTCATAGGTATGAAAGCGCAGCCTCATACGAGGCGCGAGGTCTCAACCGCGGCCCGCACGAAATCACGGAAAAGAGGATGCGGCGCGAAGGGCTTGGATTTCAGCTCTGGATGGAACTGCACGCCGATGAACCACGGGTGGTCTTTCCACTCCACGATCTCTGGCAGACGCCCATCGGGTGACATCCCCGAGAAGATCAAACCTTGCTCTTCGAGCTGATCTTTGTATTTGATATCAACCTCATAGCGGTGGCGATGCCGTTCCTCAATCGCAGTGTCGCCATAGACCTCTGCCACTTTGGAGCCGTCCTTGAGCGCCGCATCATAAGCGCCCAGGCGCATCGTGCCGCCCTTGTCGTCGCCCACCTTACGCTCAACCTTATGGTTGCCCTGCACCCACTCTTTGAGGTGGTAAACGACCGGCGTGAACCGTTTCTTGCCCGCTTCGTGGTCGAACTCTTCCGATCCCGCATCGGTTAGCTTAGCCGCATTGCGCGCCGCCTCGATCACGGCCATCTGCATGCCCAGACAAATGCCTAGATAAGGAATCTTGCGCTCCCGCGCGAATTGTGCCGCTTTGATCTTGCCTTCGGTTCCGCGCTCGCCAAAGCCACCGGGCACAAGGATCGCATGGAAGCCTTCCAGATGCGGGGCGGCGTCCTCACGATCAAATAGCTCGGCATCAACCCATTCGATCTTGACCTTCACGCGGTTGGCCATCCCGCCATGGGTCAGAGCCTCCGCAATGGACTTATATGCGTCCTCAAGTTGGGTGTATTTGCCGACGATGGCGACTTTGACCTCGCCTTCGGGGTTGTAGACCCGGTCTGCTACGTCCTCCCACCGTGCCAGATCGGGCTTGGGCGCGGGGCTAATGCCGAACGCGTCCAGAACTGCCTGATCCAGCCCTTCGCGGTGATACGCCAGCGGCGCTTCGTAGATCGACTTGAGGTCCTGCGCCGCAATCACACTATCGGGTCGGACGTTGCAGAACAGCGCCAGTTTCTCGCGCTCTTTCACAGGGATCGGCCCCTCCGAGCGGCACACAAGCACATCCGGTGCGATACCAATGGAGCGCAACTCTTTAACCGAGTGCTGCGTTGGCTTCGTCTTCAACTCGCCGCTTGCCGCGATGTAGGGCAGCAGCGTCAGATGCATGAAAATGCACTGCCCGCGCGGCTTGTCCTGAGAGAACTGCCGGATCGCTTCAAAGAAGGGCAGACCTTCGATGTCGCCCACGGTACCGCCGATTTCGCAGAGCATGAAATCGACTTCATCCTCCCCGATACCAATGAAATCTTTGATCTCATTCGTGACGTGAGGAATGACCTGAATGGTCTTGCCCAGATAATCGCCGCGCCGCTCTTTCTCGAGCACGGTCGAATATATCCGGCCAGAGGATACCGAATCCGTCTGCCGCGCCGCGACGCCCGTGAACCGTTCGTAATGGCCCAAGTCTAGATCCGTCTCGGCCCCGTCATCGGTGACAAATACCTCGCCGTGCTCGAACGGCGACATCGTTCCTGGATCAACATTCAGGTAAGGATCAAGTTTGCGCAGCCTGACGCTGAACCCGCGCGCTTGCAGCAATGCTCCCAAAGCGGCCGAGGCCAGACCTTTGCCAAGCGAGGACACAACACCACCGGTAATAAAGATAAATCGCGCCATGAAGCGTGCCCCCTAAGTCGTCTAATTGTCTGGAAACAGCCCGTCACAGCGCCCTGTATCACGGGATTTGAGATATAGAGGATTCGGCCTCGATTGGCAACCGATCCTCTAGATGATGTTGCTGCGTCAGGTGACGCCGCGACAGCTTGTGGTGTTAGTCGGCCGAGGGCACCAGCGGTGCGTTGTCACCTGCGGAAGGGGGCAACAGGCTTTCGCCATCCGGCACAGGCGCGGTCTCTTCATCCGCGCCGCCGTCGATCTGCACGCCCAAACGGTCTACGACCGAGCTGCCTGCGGAATTCTGGGCGGCGATAATCGTCAAAGCAATCGACGTGCAAATAAACGCAATCGCGAGGATCCAGGTGACCTTGCCCAGCGCCGTCGCAGCAGCACGGCCGGACATGACGCCGCCGCCACCGCCACCGCCGCCCATGCCAAGCCCGCCCCCTTCGGAGCGTTGCAACAGCACCACGCCAATCAAGGCGAGGGCAAGAAGAAGGTGGATGACGAGAACGACGTTTTCCATGGAAGACCTGATGCTTTCAGCGTTGGCGGGTATGTAGACAGCTTTGCGCGCGCCCGCAAGGTGGCGATGCCTCCGGCGGGGATATTTCGGCCAGAATGAAACCCACACCCCGGGTTGCGGCGAATTAGCGGTTTCGCACCGGCCAAGGCGCGACTATAGGGGTGTCGGTTTTTCAAGACACCGAACGGGGATCAGCATGGCAAACGTGGTTGTGGTCGGCGCACAATGGGGCGACGAGGGCAAAGGCAAGATCGTGGATTGGCTGAGCGAGCGTGCCGATGTGATCGCGCGCTTTCAGGGCGGTCACAACGCGGGTCACACGCTGGTTATTGATGGCAAGGTTTACAAACTCTCGCTTCTGCCGTCCGGCATCCTGCGTGAAGGCAAGCTAGGCGTGATTGGCAATGGTGTAGTGCTCGACCCTTGGGCGCTGGTCTCAGAAATCGAAAAGATCGAAGGGCAGGGCGTCACGATCAGCACCGACAATTTGATGATCGCCGAAAACACGCCGCTGATCCTGCCTGTGCATGGCGAACTGGACCGCGCGCGGGAGGAGCAAACCTCCGTCGCCAAGATCGGCACCACCGGGCGCGGCATTGGTCCGGCCTATGAGGATAAAGTAGGTCGTCGCTCTGTCCGTGTTGCGGATCTGGCGGATGAAGCCACGCTGGATGCGCGCATCGGTCGGTTGTTGACCCATCACAACGCGCTCCGCCGCGGGCTTGGGCTGGATGAGGTCGATGGCGCCGCGCTCAAAACGCAACTGATGGAGATCGCACCGAAGATCTTGCCCTATGCTGCGCCCGTGTGGAAAGTGCTGAATGAACGGCGCCGCAAGGGCCAGCGCATCCTTTTTGAAGGCGCGCAGGGCTCGCTGTTGGATGTGGATTTCGGCACCTATCCGTTCGTGACGTCTTCCACCACGCTTTCCGGTATGGCCGCAACGGGCACCGGTATGGGGCCGGGGTCTGTCGATTTCGTCCTCGGGATCGTCAAAGCCTACACGACCCGCGTCGGCGAAGGGCCGTTCCCGTGCGAGCTTTTTGACGAGGTTGGCGAACACCTCGCCACGGTGGGCCACGAGAAAGGCACCGTCACCGGCCGGTCGCGCCGCTGCGGCTGGTTTGATGCGGCTTTGGTGCGCCAGACTTGCGTGCTTTCGGGCGTCAACGGCATTGCGCTGACCAAGATGGACGTGCTTGATGGGCTGGAGACGCTCAAGATCTGCACCGGCTATATGCTCGATGGCGAAGCGGTCGATTACCTGCCCACCGCTGCCGATCAGCAAGCGCGTGTGACCCCGATCTATGAAGAGATCGAAGGCTGGAAGGAAAGCACTGCTGGTGCGCGCAGCTGGGCCGATCTGCCTGCGCAAGCGATCAAATATATCCGCCGGATCGAAGAGTTGATCCAATGCCCGGTTGCCCTAGTTTCCACGTCACCTGAGCGTGACGACACAATCCTCGTCACGGACCCGTTCGCTGACTAAAGAGGCCCGCATGAGCCTGTCTTACAAAGCCCGCCGCCGCTGGTCGCTGGTGATCCTGCTTCTGGGGTTGCCTGCTTATATTGTGGCGGCAGTCACGATTATGAATTGGCTGGGCCGTCCACCGCTCTGGGTCGAATTCGCGGTCTATGTGGCCCTCGGCATTGTCTGGGCGATTCCGTTCAAGTTCATCTTCAAAGGCGTCGGCCAAGCAGACCCTGATGCGCCTGAACAACACGACTGATCGTCTTTATCTTGGCAGAAAAACTCCCGCCGGAGGCAGCTCGTTTTTCGTAAGAAAAACGCGCCAGGCGATTGCCGAAGGCAAGCGCAAAACCTCTCCAACACAACTGAAATAGAAAAAGGCGGCCCGTTTCCGGCGCCGCCTTTCCCATTGGTCGAGCAGACCAATTCCTATTCGCCTGCGATCCTTGCATTCGGGCGGAACCGCGTCTCTTCAGAGACGACGAACTGCCCACGGCTCAGCTTGTTGATCTTGCCTTCGCGCAAGAGCTGACCAAAGGACCGCAAGCCATCTTCGCGCGAGAACCCATCCTTGCCGGCCACAGCCGCCGCGCGGCGCATAACCTGTGGGCGCGTGAAGTTCTCGCGGCCCTCGACATACGCCGTGTAAGCAGCAGCTGCCTCCAGAAGGTCTGGCAACTCGCTGGCTCCGGCGCTCTGGGCGAACTCGGCGAAACCGCCTTCGCTGTCCTGCGTGGCTGCTTGCGTCTTGCTAATCCGGCGCGGGCGCACGGGAGAGCTAGGCGCGGCAGCGTCAGCGGTTGTCGTGTCCACACGCTGTTCGGCGACCAGCTTCAACGGTGCGGCAGGGCGCGTCGGACGCGTCCGCGTGGAGGCGATGGGCGTTGCGCGTTTGGGGCGCACCACCTGGGCCAGATCCTCGCGGTAGCTTTCGGTTTGATCTTCGCTTTGCGTTTCTTCACCGTTTAACTTGCGGTCCGCTTCGGTCGCGGCAACTGCAGCCTTCAGATGAGAGATCGCCTCGCGCTTGCGGCCATTCTCGGGCGTTTCAAGCGCATCATTGGTTTTTTCCATGATGCGGTCGATAGCGGGCTCTGGATCGTCAAGGCTCGCCAGAATGGCGGCGCCATCGCGGTCCTGTGCGGTCTCTGCTTCCGTGTCGCGGGCAACCTCGGCCAGTTCGGCCATCAGTTCGGCTTCTTCTTCTGGGCTCAGGTCACTGTCAGCATCGTCGCTGTCATCCTCTTCGAAGATCGACATGTCGATATCGTCTGCCTCAGCGGTGTCCTGCGCATCTTCCGCATCTAGATCTTCGTCAGCAGCAGCGGTTTCCGTCGCCTCTGCATCCGCCGCAAGTGCGGCTTCCAGAGCGGTGGATTTCACCTTGAAGACGCGGCCTTGTGCCGGTTCTTCCGCATCGGCCTCTACCGGCTCATCCGCCTCGGCTTCAACGGTGCTTTCGTCCGCAGGGGTTTCTTCTTCGGACAGGGCAGACATAACCGCGGAAATATCCACGTCGTCAGCCTCAACCTCTTCGTCATATGCCTTTTCTTCGACTTGCGCGATAGGCTCTGCTTCGACCACTTCCACGATAGGCTCGGCCTCGGCGTCAAGCGTCTGCGCAGTCTCTTCGAAGTCCTCTTCAACGTCGATGCTTTCCGCATCAACCTCAGCGATCACATCAGCTGGCGCCTCTTCCATTGGATCGGCATGCTGATCTTCGGTGAAGATGCTGTCGTCATTGTCTTCGCCCGGGGCCACAACGGCACGAATGCGCTGCAGTTTCGCGGCGATGCTGTCGGCATCGGGATGCACGACAGGCGTGGGGGTTTCGATAACTGGAGTCTCGACTTCGACAACATCCTCGACCGGTGTTTCGGCCATGAAGGCCGCAATCGCATCGTCATCAGCCGCGTCATTGGCGTCGGTTGTGTCGGCGCTGGGCGCAACTTCTTCAACGTCGGTGGCGACGGTTTCGGCCTCGATGTTGGCAACCGGTGTCTCTTCTGAGGCCTCAACGACCTCCTCAACCGGCTTCTCGACTGGTGCCGGAGCAGGTTCGTCTAAGGCCTCGGCAGCGGTCTCGACCGCTTCACTAGCCAACGCTGCCGCAGCGGCAGGCGCTGTCTCGGACGCCCGCAATACGACGTTTTCGCCGTCGAACCGTGCATCCACGCGGCGCTCAATCTCGCGCTCGGCGATGCGCGCCAGCATGTCGGCGTCCGGCGTCGGAGGTTCCGCGCCGAAATAGCGGTCATCTGCCGCCAAATCCCTGAAATACTCCGCGATGGCTTTCATCGTGGAGAACGAATCGTCGAAACCCTCTAACGTACAAGAGAAAGTTCCGTATGAGACGGTGAGTATTTTACTCGCACCTACCATCGGTCTGCTCGCTTTCTTCCCAGTCCCAGCAAAGCCAGTGATACCAGCCTTTGGTTCGCAGAAAGGAACAAAACCAAGATTTTTGCGGTATTATTTCATGGCCGAAATGTGGACTGTTTCGAAACACGAAGGTAATGGCGGCAGCATCATGGTTATTGTTCATTCCCAGGCACCGGTCATTTTAGTCGGCGGCGCGCCAATTGAAAAAGGGATTCTTTCTCAGGCCCTTGCGATGGGCGACATGGTGGTCGCAGCAGACAGCGGGGCGCTGGCGCTTCTGGACGCAGGACGCATCCCCGATGCCGTCATTGGGGACTTCGATAGCTTGCCACTCGCGCGCCGGGCAGAGATCCCGGCGGACCGCTTGCATCATATCCCAGAACAAGACAGCACCGATTTTGAGAAATGCCTGACCCGCATTGCAGCTCCGCTGGTGATTGCTGTCGGTTTCTCCGGCGCGCGGCTGGACCATGAACTGGCTGTCTTTAACACGCTCTTGCGGGTTGAGACCCCGCCTTGCGTGATCCTGCGCGGGGCAGAGCTGGCCTTTATCGCGCCGCCAAGTCTGCGGCTTGATCTGCCCGTGGGCAGCGATTTGAGCTTCTTTCCGTTGAGCCCTGTCACAATCACAAGCGCGGGCGTCCGCTGGCCGCTGAAAGATGTGCGGATGGAACCGGGTGGTCAGACCAGCACCTCGAACATCGTGACCGGGCCGGTCTCGCTAATCTCTGACCGTCGCGCGGTTCTGGTCACACTGCCGGCGGTGTCTGCGGCCTCTGTGATGCAGGCGCTTGCCGACCCAGACGGCGTTCCCGCAAGATAATATAGAGCCCCGCGGACATGGTGATCGCAATGCCAAGGGCGGCCAGCCCATTGGGCAGATCGCGAAACACCAGATAGCCAATCACGGTTGCGAACGGGATTTCCAGATATTGCATCGGGGCCAAGGTGGCTGATGGCGCAAAGCGCAGGGACCATGTCATGAGCAGATGCGCCACCGTGCCGATCAAACCGGCTGCGAGCAGCAACATCACAGATACGGCGTTGTCCCAAACCATCAGGGCGATGGGGCTGCCCACAGCCCGCGCGATCAGTAACGCAATAAGCAGAATGACGGTCGCCAACGCGCCGCTGACGGCTTGCAACGTGATCGGGTCAACATCCTTCGCCATCTGCCGAGTCGTTAGCATGAAAAGTGCAAACACCACGGCGACCAGAAGCGGAAGTAAGGCCGCAGCACCGACATCCACAAAATTCGGCTGAATCACCAGAAGCGTGCCGAGGAATCCTACGACACAGGCCGCGAGCCGGTGCGCGCCGACCTGTTCGTCCAGAACGAATTTGCCCAGTAAGAGCATGATAAACGGCATCACAAACGCAATCGCGATGGCATCGGCCAGCGGCAAATAGCGCAACGATGTGAACATTGCGCCGATCCCGATAATATGCAGCACCGTGCGCTGAACCGTCAGCCGCCAGATGCGGCGGCTGAAACGCAACGACTTCGACTGCGCCCAGACCATTGGGGCCAATGCCAGCGCTTGCACTGCAAAACGTGCAATCAGAATTTGCAAAAGCGCCATCGTCTCGCCCAGCAGTTTTGCGATCCCGTCGCCAAGCGGCGCGAGGATGCAAAAGCCAAGCATCAGCAGGATACCAAGAAGGGGGCGATCAGCGGTCATGGTTTTGTGTAGGTCAGCACGGCGGGCCCTGCATCTCTTTTCTGCGCCGGAACCCATGGCACCTCTTGCGCGTTAGCAGGTCACCTGAACAATCGGAGGTGTTTTATGTCCCTGCTGACCCGTCGTCATTTCATCTGGACTGGTTTGTCGAGCGCGGCTTTGGCCGGCGCTGGCGCCGCACATGCCGCCCAGCGCAATCTGTCGGGTTGGGTTGCGCAACGCTGGCAGGATCATTTCAGCAGTCTCGGTAAGGCGGCAATCCTGTGTGATACGACCTCCAAAACACTGCATTTCTGGAGCGGGGATGGGACGGATTACCGCGTCTACCCCACCTCTGTTCCCATGACCGAGGACATGACGCGCCGTGGCTACACGCGGATTGTGCGCAAGCGGGTTGGGCCGGATTGGACACCGACGGCCAATATGCTCAGACGCGACCCGACGCTGGAATACATGCCGCCCGGACCGGACAATCCGCTGGGCACCCATGCGATGTATCTCAGCTGGCCCGCCTATCTCATCCACGGCACCCATGACACGCGCAAGATCGGGCGGCGGTCCTCGTCGGGCTGCATCGGGCTTTACAATGAATACATTGCCGATCTCTTCGCCGTCACCCCTATCGGGGCGCAAGTGCGCGTCATTTAGCGCGTTCGCCGCACCTCGCTGAAATGTGAGTGGCTTGCCTTCAAAGCATTCGGCACAACCGCTGCAATGAATAACATTTGAGGCACATTCCATGACACGTTTGACCCGTCGCAGCTTTGTCGGCGCTGGCCTAAGCAGTCTTGCTTTGACTGGCACCCTCCGCGCTCAAGATACAGAGTTTGAGGCTAACATTAACCCAGATACGCCCGCTACCGCCCCGCGCAACATCTCAAGCTGGGCCACACAGGATTGGCGTGATCACTTCGACGATTTGGGCGTGGCGGCGATTGTGGCTGACACGGTGTCGCGCTCGCTTCATTTCTGGAGCGGCGACGGCACGGACTATCGCGTCTACCCGACCTCTGTTCCCATGAGTGAAGAGCTGACCAAGCGCGGCTACACCAAGGTCGTGCGCAAGCGCGTCGGGCCGGATTGGACCCCGACACCCAGCATGATCGAGCGGGACCCGACGCTGGAATATATGCCTCCCGGTCCGGATAATCCTTTAGGCACCCATGCGATGTATCTGACATGGCCCGCCTATCTGATTCACGGGACCCACGACACGCGCAAGATCGGGCGGCGGTCTTCCTCTGGCTGCATTGGTCTTTACAATGAGTTCATTGCCGAGCTTTACGAGATCACGCCGATTGGCACGCAGGTGCGTATCATCTGACATGAAAAAACCGGCCCCCGCTTCTCGCTGGAACCGGTTTTCCACAACGCACCTTTTGCGGTCTTGCAACCAAT
>JBCBAC010000005.1:0-278044 GCA_038532735.1 Pseudomonadota bacterium | reverse complement strand
CCGAGATCAAGCGCCTGCACCAGCGCATGGGCACCACCATCGTCTACGTCACCCACGACCAGATCGAAGCCCTGACCCTCGCCACCAAAATCGCCGTCCTCAAAGACGGCTACCTCCAGCAATTCGGCACGCCCGCGCAGGTCTATAACGACCCCGAAAACATGTTCGTTGCCGATTTCATGGGCTCGCCCTCCATGAACCTGATCGAAGCCACCGTCCGCGAAGAAAACGGTGCCCTCGCCATCCATATCGCAGGCGACGGGGCAGGGGCCGGCGACATCACGCTGCCCGCCAACACCCCCGGCCTGCGCGATCATATGGGCGGCAAGGTTATGTTCGGCATCCGCCCCGAGGCCCTCACCGACCCCGAAGGCGCCGACCGCACCGGCTCTGACATTATCCAGCAGGACTGCCTGATTGAGGTGGTTGAGCCCGCAGGCTCCGACACCTTCGCGGTCACGCGCCTGGGTGGGGTCGAGGCCATCGCCCGCCTGCGCGCCGACGCCGCCATCACGCCCGGCCAAACAGCACCCCTTGCCTTCAACATGTCCAAAGCCGTCTTCTTCGATCCCAAAACCACGGCCCGCATCCGATGAAACGCTCCCGCATCAACGAAATCCTCCGCGAGGGCGACGCCTTCATCCGCTCCCACGGCTATGTCATGCCCCCCTTCGCCTACTGGTCCCCCGACGAAATGGCCAAACGCGGCGCAGGCCTCATCAAGGCACGCGGCATGGGCTGGGACATCACCGATTACGGCCAGGAACGTTTCGATGAATTGGGCCTCTTCCTCTTCACCACCCGCAACGGAGACCTGAACGATCTCGGCCAAGACCGAGGCATGCTCTACGCCGAAAAGATCATGATCTCGCGCCGCGACCAGCTCTCCCCCATGCACCGCCACAACATCAAGGCCGAGGACATCATCAACCGCGGCGGCGGCAAACTGGTGATGGAGCTCTTCGCCCCCACCGCCGACGGCGCCATCGACCGCGACGCCGACGTGACCGTGCCCGTCGACGGAGAGCTCCGCACCGTCCAAGCCGGAGGCCTTCTGAAACTGGACCCCGGCGAAAGCGTCACCCTCATGCCGGGTATCTGGCACGCCTTCTGGGGCGAGGGCGCCGATGTGCTCATCGCCGAGGTCTCAACAGTGAACGACGACAAGACGGATAACATCTTCGAGATGGATATCGGGCGGTTTCCGGCGGTCGAGGAAGACGAGGCCCCGGTGCATTTGTTGGTGTCGGATTATGAGGGGTGGCTTTGATCCGCCGAGCTAGTCCGACTGTGCGACCCGAAACTCTGATAAAACAATAGGTTATCGCCTCAATGCTCGGTCAATACACCTTATCAGTTCTTTTCCGTGGTCATATGCCGTCTTTAGGTCACCATAGGTAGCTGTGTTTGGCCACGTGCCTTCGTGGACGAAATTATGTCGCCACGTAATAAGATTCCCATAGCTGCTTTTGACGCTGCCTGCGTGGGCAGAAAGCGCGGCTCTTTCAGCTGATTTAATCTCTCGGTCAAACCGGTCACAGTATTTCTGCCCGAATGAAGCGATATGTCGCTTCCTAAGGTCGACCAACTTAATTTGACCATTTAGGCGTTCGAACTTACTTCTCGCTAGTTCGCCTAGCGCTCGATGCTTCTCATCCGAAAAACGGTATATGATGTCCTTTATGGCGAGTTCGTAAGCCGTAACTGCTGAAACCGCTAGAAATCCAAGATAACGAGATCGAATAAAATCGTCAGGTAGACCAACGATGATTGCGTCTATGTGATTGAGGTAGTCGTCCGCTAAAGAGAATCTATCTTCGAAAGGCATACTATTTAAGGAATTTTGTCGCGATCTTTAGCCGCTCATCAACAGTAACCGTATCGCTCGTGTTAAAGAAAATGGTTTGTTTGTAGCTTTCGTCGGCGTATAAATTAGTGATCTTTTTCTTGAGGTCCTTAGGGAGCTTCTTGGATTTGGGAAGCAAGGCGTAATATATCGAGTCTAGCGCTGCAAGATTGATGGGACCTCTTACATGAAAAGGCCGCTCACCGACTTGATCCAGAAGCTCTTTAGTTACAATCGAAAAAGCAGCCTTGAAGTTCTTAAATGACTTCGTTGTTGCCGATTTATTTTCTGCCATTGCTTTGTTGAGAAAAGCTTTCATCGGCTTCTCATAGCTTTCTGCGGAGTTAAAGAAGGAAAAGATGCGTAATATGATCTCTACATCACGCTGATGTTTTTCCGCCTTAGGGCGCCCGATTATCGCACGCCATTCGGGTGTCTCATTTAAGGCTCTCAACTCTTTGACAATCTCACCAGAGAAGACACAATTTCTGATTTCTTGAGGGCGGAGTGGTGTTCCGCCTGTATTCAAACGTTCGAAGACATAATACATGCTAGTATCATCGTCTGAGGGAGCCAACTGCTTGATATTGACCACACGCATGACGGTGTTTCGTAGCTTCCGTTGGTCCTCATCTGATAAGTCGACGTAGCGTTTTTTGGCGTACGGGCTCTTTTCATCTAACCCGGACAATCGAAACACTTGGCGTCTACCTTGTGCATTCTCTAATCCGAAGAAACCTTCAAAGAAGAAAGCAATTGACGAAACACGTTGTAGCCCATCAATGACTAGTCTTTTTTCCTTCTCGCCGACGTAAAAAAATACTTGTGGAACCGGTAGACCCAATAAGAAGGATTCAATCAGCAGCGACGATTGTTTGATCGTCCAAACGAAGTTTCTTTGAAACTCCGGTATTTCGATCTCCTTTTCCGCCCACATGTCTGCAAGGCCTTTTAGGGTATAGTCAGACGGGTAGATATTTAGATCGAAGCTAACAAATTGTTCGTTGTCCTCGTTATGGACGTCGAACACCATATCGGTGTCTTGCGCGACTTGATCTTTGGTCAACTTCATTTTTCCCTAGTCTTGTCAAAAACACGTTCGGTCAGAACGCAAGGTGAGGCAAGCATGTAATGCTCAGTGGAGAATTTTGGTCAAATTAGTATTGTTAGCACTGGCACTGATAGAAGGTCTAATGTCATGTTTGGATTTGCCAAGACAACGCAAAGACCTATATCTTTTTCGTTGCACAATATCAGTAGGCGATTTGCATACCTCACCCCCTACTAAGTCACCCTCTGACCCGCCTCTCCAGACGTCACCCCCGCCTCGACCCCTTCAAGCGTCATTGGGTCTCTGAGGCAGGACAGGCGGGTCATCCTCTTCCCGACGGCTGTACATACACCTGCCATACGCAAGCCATACCGGAACCATACCCAAACCATACGCCCTGTCCGGCCCAAAACCCTATAAAACCACCCGCTGCCCCATCTCCCCAGAACGCACCCCCGCCTCGATCACTTCAATCGTCATGCGGGCCTCGGCGGGCAGCACCGGCGGCTCCCCTCCCTCCTCAATGGCCTTCCTCAGACGCACATAAATCTCATGCTGAGTCCCCGGCTCCGTAGGGTATATCTCATTGATAACCTTACCATTCTTGACGCGGGTTAACGTCCCGAACCGCTCTTTCGGCTCCACCCCGAAGCCTGCATCCAAGGGTGTCATCCGCTCGCGCAACTGCGGCTCCTGAATGTCCATGTGGTACTTCCGATACGCCCCCTGATCCCCCTGCACGACGTATTTCATGCGGAAATCCGGGCTCACGTAGCTGCAATAGATCTGCACCCTCAATCCCCCCTCATACCCCATCGTCAACGCGAACCGATCTGCCACTTCCCCTTGTTTTCGTTGGATAATTGCCTCGCCCTGCACCCAGGCCGGACGCCCGAAAAGCACCAGCGCCTGATCGACCTGATGCGCCCCTAGATCGAACTGCACGCCCACCCCAGGCGCGGCCTTCTCCTGCCAGCGATCCTGCGCTTCGCCTTTGAAAAACTCGAAATGCGATTGGAAGAATTGCACGTCTCCCAACGCGCCCTCATCCATCAATTTGCGCAGCGTCAGAAAATCCCCGTCCCAGCGCCGGTTCTGAAAGCATGTCAGGATTTTTCCAGCCTTTTCAGCCGCTTCGATCATCGCATCCGCATCCGCCACGGTCGCCGCAAAGGGCTTGTCCACGATCACATGCTTGCCCGCCTCCAGCGCCTTGATCGCCAGCGGCGTATGCGTCGGCGTCGGAGACGCAAGGATCACCAGATCAATCGCCGCGTCCGCAAACATCTCCTCCGGCGTGCCATAAACCACCGCCTCCGGATGATCCGCCGTCACCACCTCGGGCTTCGACGACGCCACCCCGTGCAAATCAATCCCCGCCGCCGGCAACAGCGGCGCGTGAAACACGCGACCTGCCAACCCATACCCAACGATCCCTGCTTTGACAGCCATGGCGCATCCTCCCTCTTATCATTTCGTTAGCGGTATCATCGCGCACTTGACGGCAAACGCAACGCTTTCCAAGGTGAGCCAAGGGAGGAACCAAAATGGACCAGGAACTCAAGGACTACATCCGCGCGACCAAGGCACATCTGCGCGGGCTGACGGATGTCAAAGCGGCCTTCAAGGACGTCTCCGACGCGATGATGCAAGAAGTCGCGACCATCTGCGAAGCACAGGACAATGGCGAAAGCGTGATCCCCGAAATCCAGTATGCGGATATCGAAAGCGGCGCGGTCTCCGACGACCAGATAGCCGCCCTCAAGCATCGCGGTTGCGCTATTGTCCGGGGCGTTTTCCCGCGCGCACAGGCCGAAGCGTGGAACCGTCAGATCGGCGAATACATCGAAGAGAACGACTACCTGACCCGCGCCAAGGAAAAGGCCGGGATGGACACCTATTTTGCCGATCTCAAGGACGGCGCGCCGCAGATTTACGGCCTTTACTGGTCCAAGCCGCAGGTCGAGGCGCGGCAGGCCGAAAGCATGGCCATCACCAAGCGTTTCCTGAACAGGCTCTATGATGTCAGCGGCCCGATGGGGGATGAGTTCGATCCCGATCACGATTACGCCTATGCCGACCGCACTCGCCGCCGGCAGCCGGGGGATACCACGCTTGGCCTTTCGCCACATATGGACTCGGGCAGCTACGAGCGCTGGGTCGATCCGGCCTATCAAAAGATCTACGCGCCGATCTTTGAAGGTCGCTGGCGGGAGTATGACCCGTGGAAAGCCACGTTCCGCACCCAGACGCGAGAGTATCAATCCCCCGCTGTCTGCTCCATGTTCCGCACGTTCCAAGGCTGGACTGGCCTGACAAGCCAAGGCCCCGAGGATGGTACGCTATCGCTGCTGCCCATCGCCAACTCGGTGGCCTATTTCCTGCTGCGCGCGCTGCAGGATGACGTGGATGAAGATGATCTTTGCGGTGCGAAACCCGGCCGTGCGCTCGGGGCCACCAAGAAGTGGCACAGCGATATCCTTGAAGGCTTGATCAGCATTCCCACGGTGCATGCAGGCGATACCGTCTGGTGGCACCCGGACGTGATCCACGCGGTCGCGAATGAACACAGCGGGAGCGACTACGCCAACGTGATCTATATCGGTGCGTCACCCAAATGCCCCAAGAACGAGGCCTATGCCCGCAAGCAGGCCGCCAAGTTCCTCGAAGGCCGCTCGGCGCCCGACTTTGCAGCCGAAGACTATGAGGTGGATTTCAAAGGCCGCGCCACGCTTGAGGATCTGACAGAGCTTGGAAAGGCGCAGATGGCGCTCTAGATCGCTCGTGCCCCTTCACTTTTGCATAAGTATCCCGGGGTTTGGGGCAGCGCCCCAAGATGTCCGGCTCAATCGAGCCGGACATTTCCGCTGGTGGGCGTCGTGTTGGCCTGCTCGGCCGTGAAACCCAACTCACCCAGCACAAAATACGCTCCGGCGGAAATGACGCCCATCGCGACAAAGGCAAGCAACATGGTTTTCATGGTCGGTCCTCCCCACCCGCGGTGGCTCCGCGGAGATATGTTATCAGGTCTTGGCGATCCTGTTCGGCTGTGATGCGCTGCATGGGCATCTTGCTGCCCGGTATATAATGATCCGGGCCGAGATCGAAAAGGGCGTCGATGCTCTCTTCGTTCCAGATAATGTCGGACCCGGTCAGGATGTCTGAATAGCTGTAGTCCTCCACCGTGCCCGCAGGCCGTCCGAACACCTGGTAGAGCGTTGGGCCCGCGCGCCGCGCACTGCCCGGCGTCAACGTATGGCAGATGGAGCATTTGCGCGCGAATTGCCGCTCGCCATTGCTCATCTCCTCGGGGTCTTTGAGGAACTCACGCGCCGCGGTGGTCATCTGTCCGTGCTCCGTCAGCGTCTCCAGAGGCCAGCTATACATCGCATCATCCAGCCCGCCCGCATGGACATTCGCCCCGTCATTCGAGAACGCGAGCGCCCAGACCGGGCCGCGCGCCGTCGCGCGGTAATCGCGGGCGATGCGCCAATCCACGCTATCGATGATCATGATGAACCCTTCGCCATCTCCGACGGCAATCCGTGTCATGTCCGGGTTCGCGGCCATTGCGAGCACAGGGCGACGCTCCAGCGTGAAGTCCGCGATCTGATCATCGGTTGCCAGATCCAAGACGCGGGTAACACCATCGACCGCGCCGTATGCCAGCCAGCCCGCTTCCTCGTTCAGGACCATCTGGTTGATGCCAAAGCCGTGACGCAACAGCAGGCGTTTTGCCTCTCCGGTTGCAACGTCCCAGATGCGCAAGGTGCCATCGGTCGAGGCGGAGTAGAGCAGGGTGCCGTCTGCGCTGAAGGCCACATCGTTGACGCCTGCGTCATGGCCCTCCAGCATCACAGGCGCGGCGCCGCTCAGCGACCATAGCCCGATTGTACCGTCCCAACTGGCAGAGGCCACGCGATCGCCCAAGACGGCCAGCGCCATCACTTTGCCCTGATGGGTGCCCAACTCACGCGGGGTGCCGTCTTCCCAAAGAAGCACACGGAAGTCATCACCAGCGGAAACCAAACGCTCCGCATCCACAAAGCGCACCGCGTTCACCGCCGCCTCATGGCCTTCAAGCCAGCGCGGTGCAGTGCCTGTCCAAAGACCAACGGAATTGTCGAAACTGGCTGTTGCGATCTGCCCCGTGGGCGAGACCGCGACCCCCATCACTGGGCCGCCATGGCCCTTGAGGGTGAAAAACCCGTCCGCCATGCCGAAGGATGGCAGACAGGCAATTGCAAAGGCGAGAAGCCGCATTACTCGGCAGGCGTTGCAGCACCTGAGCCTGCGCGCTCTTTCGCTTCCATTTCCTCGACCCAGAGGCCGTGGTGCTCGCGCGCCCATTGCTCTTCGACCTCCCCGGTGCCCATAGCGTCAAACGCGCCTTCCATGCCCACCGAGCCCAGATAGATGTGGGCGATGATGATGATCATGAAGACGAACGCCACGATGGCGTGCCATGCCTGGGCGAACTGCATTTCCTCATGCGGCGCCATGACCTCGGGCAGGGTGCCGAGACCCAGCAGGGCAGGGATGCCGGTGTCGTTGAGGATTGCGAAGGTCTTGGCGAACATCGGCAGCTCGAACGGGAACAGCAGCGACAAGCCTGAGGCCGAGATCGATACGCCCAGCACCACGCAAGACCAGAAGATCATCTTTTGCCCTGCATTGAACTTGCGCGCAGGCGGGTGCACGTCTTTGGAGAAAAGACCGCCGCCAACTGCCAGCCATTTCAGGTCGTGACGGTTCGGAATGTTATGGACAAGCCACATCACCGTGATCATCACCAGACCCACCATGAAGGCCCAGGCCACATTGTTGTGGACCCATTTGCTGACCATGGCGAGCCACGCGAAGCTTTCTTTCCCGAAGAGCGGGATCAAGGCGACGCGCCCGAACAGCGACACGAGGCCAGTGATACCGAGCAGAATGAACGAGCCTGCGAAAAGCCAGTGACCGAAGCGTTCGACCGAGGTGAAGCGCAGGATCTTGTTGCCAGTCTTCTCGCCATCAATGCGGATGCGGCCACGGACGAGGTAAAAGAGCGCCAGCAGGCCCAGCATACCCAGCATGCCATAGCCGCCCCATGTCAGAAGCGGGCCTTGGCGGAACTGCAGCCACGCCATGCCGCGGTCCTGAATGAGGACACCAGCCGCGGGTTGCTGGGTGGAGACGGTCACATCCGCTGTGCCGAAACGCAGCGCGCGGTAGACCTCGCTGTCGGAGGCACCGCCAAGGGTGCCCAGCTGGTTGGCCACATTCGCGGCATTCAGCGGATCGCCGGTCAGCAGCTCGCGCGTGGCATTTGGCACCTGCTCGCCGTTCTGGCGGGCCATGATATCGGCGAGGGTCGGGGCGCCGCCTGTGGCCGCGCGGGTATCATCGGTTGGGGTTGCGGCATCCTGAGCAAATGCAGCGGAAGCAAGAGTTATCGTCAGCAGTAGGGCGATAAAATTGCGAAGCATAGGGGTCACCTTGATCCTGTTGGGGGAAGGTCGGAAGGGCGACCCATCATAGGCCGCCCCTCGTTTCTTGTTATTTCAGAAGACGTTAGCCGTCTTTTTGGTCGTAGGCCGTGCCCCAGCCCCACGCGCCCGAGCCGAAGCCACGGGCCACGACGCGCTCGCGGTAGATGCCAGAGACAACGTCCCCGTCACCCGCCAGAAGCGCCTTGGTGGAGCACATCTCGGCACAGAGCGGCAGCTTGCCTTCAGCGATACGGTTGCGGCCGTATTTGCTGAATTCAGCTTCCGAGTGGTTCTCCTCGGGGCCACCGGCGCAGAAGGTGCATTTGTCCATCTTGCCGCGGGAGCCGAAATTGCCGGCCTGCGGATACTGCGGCGCGCCGAAGGGGCACGCGTAGAAGCAGTAGCCGCAGCCGATGCACAGGTCTTTGCTGTGCAGAACCACGCCTTCTTCGTTCTGGTAGAAGCAATCCACCGGGCAGACGGCCATACAAGGCGCGTCTGAGCAGTGCATACACGCCACCGAGATCGAGCGCTCGCCGGGCTTACCATCATTGATGGTCACCACCCGCCGACGATTGATGCCCCAGGGCACCTCGTGCTCGTTCTTACAGGCCGTCACGCAGGCATTACACTCAATGCAGCGTTCGGCGTCGCAGAGAAACTTAGCTCTTGCCATGTTTCAGGTCTCCTTATGCTGACCAGATTTTGCAGAGAGTGGCTTTCGTCTCCTGCATCTGGGTCACTGAGTCGTAGCCATAGGTCTGAGCGGTGTTCGTGCTCTCGCCCAATACATACGGGTCTGCACCATCGGGATACTTGCTCCGCTGGTCCTCGCCCTCAAAATGGCCGCCAAAGTGGAAGGGCATGAACGCAACACCTGCGCCCACCCGTTCGGTGACCATGGCCATCACTTTGACCTTGCCGCCTTCGGGGCCTTCCACCCAGACCTGCGCGCCGTCCCGCACACCAAGATTGTTGGCGTCACGCGGGTTGATCTCGACGAACATGTCCTGCTGAAGCTCAGCCAGCCATGGGTTCGAACGGGTTTCATCCCCGCCGCCTTCATATTCGACCAGACGTCCCGACGTCAGAACCATGGGATAGTCCTTGGAGAAGTCGTTCTTCTGGATCGACGCGTACATGGTCGGCAGACGGTAGAATTTCCGGTCCTCGTAGGTCGGATAGTCTGCCACCAGATCGCGGCGGTTCGAATAAAGCGGCTCGCGGTGCACAGGCACCGGATCGGGGAAGGTCCACACAACCGCACGGGCCTTCGCGTTACCGAACGGCGCACATTCATGCGCGATGGCAACCCGCTGGATACCGCCCGAGAGGTCGGTCTTCCAGTTCACCTTGGCCACCTTGTCGTCGTAGTCGGATGGGAAGGGCGACATGCCCGCTTCGCCAACCTCGGCTTCACCTTTCTGGAATTCGGGAATCCCCGCAGCCCGCGCGATGGCGGCCTTTTCCTGATCGGTCAACTCGGTGTGCCAGCCCAGATCTTTCAGCATCTGATAGGTAAATTCAGGATAGCCGTCCTGAATGTCCGATCCTTTGCTGTAGACGCCTTCTGCCAGCAGGTTGTCGCCATCCCGCTCCACGCCGAAACGTGCCCGGAAGGTGAGACCCCCCTCAGAGACCGGCTTCGACATATCGTAGAGGTTCGGCGTGCCGGGGTGCTTCATCTCGGCAGTGCCCCAGCAAGGCCACGGCATACCGTAGTAATCCCCGTCAGCAGGGCCACCGATGGCTTGCAGCGTGGTTCTGTCGAACGTGTGCTGGTTGGCCATGTGCAGCTTGATCCGCTCTGGCGACTGACCGGTGTAGCCCACCGTCCACATGCCTGCGTTGAACTCGCGCGTGACACTTTCGATGTTGGGCGTTTCCGCGTCTTCCATCTCGATGTTGCGGAATAGACGATCCCCAAAGCCGAACTTGTTGGCAAATTTGGCGATGATGACGTGATCGGGCTTGGACTCGAAAAGCGGGTCCATGATCTGATCGCGCCATTGGATCGAGCGGTTCGAAGCCGTGACCGAGCCACGCGTCTCGAACTGCGTCGCCGCAGGCAAGAGATACACACCATCTTCACGGTCATGCAGGACAGCCGACACAGTCGGGAACGGGTCGATCACGACCAGCATGTCCAGCTTTTCCATCGCGGTCTTCATCTCTTTCATCCGCGTCTGCGAATTCGGAGCGTGACCCCACAGAACCATGGCGCGCACATTGTTCGGCTGGTCCATGTTGTCGGCATCCTCAAGAATACCGTCGATCCAACGCGACACCGGAATGCCCGTCAGGTTCATCAGGTTCTTGTCTTTGCCGTCAGCGGCCTTGACCGTTTCGAACTGACCTTTCAGCCAATCCAGGTCTTCGTTCCAGACACGCGCCCAGTGGGCCCATGCGCCTGCGGAAAGGCCATAATAGCCGGGCAGGGTGTGGGACAGAACGCCAAGGTCTGTGGCGCCTTGCACATTGTCGTGGCCGCGGAAGATGTTGGTGCCGCCACCGCTTGTGCCCATGTTGCCAAGGGCCAGCTGCAGGATGCAGTAAGCACGGGTGTTGTTGTTACCCGTCGTGTGCTGCGTGCCACCCATGCACCAGATCACGGTGCCGGGGCGGTTGTTGGCCAGCGTCCGTGCAACGCGCTTGAGCTGAGAGCCGGGCACATCCGTGACGCGCTCAACTTCCTCGGGCGTCCACTTGGCGACCTCTTCCTTGATCTGATCCATGCCCCAGACACGGGTGCGGATGAACTCTTTGTCTTCCCAGCCATTCTCGAAGAGATGCCAGAGAATACCCCAGACCAGCGCCACGTCCGAACCGGGGCGCAGACGCACATACTCGTCGGCATGTGCCGCGGTGCGCGTAAAGCGCGGGTCGCACACGATGACGGGGGCGTTGTTCTGCTCCTTGGCGCGCAGCAGGTGCAGCAGGGACACAGGGTGTGCCTCAGCCGGGTTGCCGCCGATGATAAAGATCGCCTTGGAGTTATGGATATCGTTGTAGCTGTTGGTCATGGCGCCGTAGCCCCATGTGTTCGCAACACCCGCAACCGTGGTGGAGTGGCAGATACGTGCCTGGTGATCCACGTTGTTTGTGCCCCAATAGGCGGCAAACTTGCGGAACAGATACGCCTGCTCGTTGTTGTGCTTGGCAGAGCCCAGCCAATAGACCGAGTCCGGACCGCTCTCATCGCGGATCTGCATCATCTTGTCGCCGACCTCGTCAATGGCCTGCTCCCAAGAGATGCGCTTCCACTCTCCGCCTTCTTTCTTCATCGGGTACTTGAGACGGCGCTCGCCATGGGCGTGCTCACGAACCGAGGCCCCTTTGGCGCAGTGTGCACCAAGGTTGAAGGGGCTGTCCCAGCCGGGCTCTTGCCCTGTCCAGACACCGTTGGACACCTCTGCCACGACCGTACAGCCGACCGAGCAGTGTGTGCATACCGATTTCACCAAATCCACCGCCCCGTTGACAGCACCTGCTGCCGAGGCTTGTGTCACCGTGCCGCCCGTCGCGCTGATCGCGGCAAGGCCACCAATGGCCAGACCCGATCCGCGCAGGAATGTGCGGCGGTCCACTGATTTCTCAGCGGCTTGTGACAGGATACTTGTCCGCTGGGAGCGTCGCGCAACCCCGTTGGTCTTTTTCCTAAGCATTTCTTCTCTCCCTTGCTGGCTCGCATTTTGCGGGCTCGCGGGGTTTCGTTACCGGCAGTCGGGCGTCACGCAACCAGTCGCCGGGGTACTCAAAGTGACGGCGTCCTTAGAAGCGGGCGCTGTCGAGATAGGCGCGGGTGTGCGCGGTGTCCTGGATCTTGTCGCTCGACAGATCAGGTGTGCTTGCTTCGGCTTGCGTGGCGCCAGTGGCGGCCACAACAGCAACCGCAGGGGCTGCGGTGCCTGCGAGCTTCAGGAAGTCACGGCGGCTTGCGCCATCGTCGGTCTTCTTGCTCATGGGATGTCTCCTCCCGTTTCGTGTTATGGCCTGCCGGGGCGGGCCGCTCATTCAGCGGATTACTCCGCAATCATCCGGAAGGCCTCGCGCTCGATCTCCATGAACGCACTGCCGACAGCGCCGACAGCCGCATAAAGAACCGAGTTCTTTGCGCCTTCCAAATCCTTGTAAAAGTGACCGGCCCAGGGGCCGATATGCTTGTTGTAAAATGTCTTTTGCGCCTCAAGGCTGGCCGGTTCGCCAAAGCGACCCGTGATCAGCCCCGCCATCATCTCCATCAGGGAGGCGATGTTGTCCTCGGGCTCATAGACATTCTCGGCCCGCGTGATGCGCTGCGCGGACATGTCATTGCGCAGGGTCGCAAGCGGCTTCTCGTTCAGGAACCCGGTCAGGTAGAAACTGGCATAGGGCAGCAATTCACCGCGACCCAACCCGATGAACAGCGCGTTGAACTCACTTTCGACCGCGCGGGGCTTCACGGCCTTGGCGACACGGGCCAGCGCTCCAATCGCCTGACCCAGCTCACTGTCATCGCCCGACAAGGCCGCGCATTGCTTGAGCAACGCCTCATTCGCTGGGCGTGCCAGCAAGGCGGCCAGAAAGTCGTAAAGATCAGCGCGCAGCTGGTCTTCTTCAGCGATCTTGGTCTCTGCCATAGCGTTCGTCATGGTCCCTTCCGTCCCGTCTGCGCGGGCCTTGGCTAGTTGTCTTGAAATGCAAACCGCATCCGGCGCTTGGCCGGGGCGGGGGGCGTGTTATCGCGTGCCGCATCCTCATCCGTGTGCTCAAACTCATACGCCGGAGCGGACACATCCTCGTCCGCTTCCGTCTCCGCCTCAGCCACCGCCGCGATCTCCACATCGGGCTCCTGCTCAGGAGTCACATCATCTTCGTTATCGTCTTCACGCGCCGCCTCGGCCTCTTTCGCCGCCGCTTGCCGCGCCATTTCCTCGACATGCTTCATCATGCCCTTGCCGACCTGATAGGCGGTCTGCATATTCTCGATGACGCGTGCGCCATCGGTGAAATCCTCGCCATAATCGACCAGCATATCCACATTGGCCAACACGGGGTTCGAGCGCCACAACACGCGCAACGCCCGCCGCCGGATGCGGTCCGGGACGGCCTTGGCCATAAACGCACTGAAATCCGAACCGGGCTCAAGGCTCTCCGGCGCGGGCAATTCCAGCTCCGCCAAAATCTCATCGTCAGACTTCTCGTCCAGCGCGCGAGCCTCTTCGGCCTCCACAGCTGCAACCTTGGCGGCCTCTTCAGCTTCTGCCTCCGCTTGCACCGCACGGCGGCGCGCTGACCAGAAATTATTCTCACGGGTCAATGCATATGCTCCCGCTTGCTGGCTGGAGATCGATAAACATCCGAAACCTGACGGATACGCGCATCGCCTTTGCCGTCCTCGGCCAGATCAATCCGTTTCTTGTCGCGGCGGCGCTTCACGAACTCTTCTTCCTCGTGATGCGCGTTGCAGAAATCCCGGATCCACGCGATCAGTCCCGCAGGCATCGGAACCTTCTCGACCAGTTCCTCGCCGCTGTCCTGATAATCCTGCGCTTCATAGGGCGACGCTGTAACCAGAAGCGCCTCCAGCCCGTCGCCCTCATCGCGCATCACCACGTATATTGCAGGTACGCCGTCGGCGAGGCCGGTCAGATAGGCTTCGGTTTGGGTGTGGTGCAACTCAAGCGGGCAGGTGGCGGCGTGGTACTCGACAACGTCGCCTTCCCGGCGCAGCTCTGCCCAACTGGCAGGCCCGGCGCCCGGCAACACCGCAACCGCCTTCCACGACCACGCAGCCCAACGGGTCACCCCGGGGCTTTTACGGATCACGATCCCAAGCGGCATTGTCACGGCTTTTTCAGCGCGCAAATCCACGCGTTACTCCTCCTCGCGGGCACGGCTCCACACCGGCTGGCTACCCGTTAACACTCGCAAACTGCCTCGCGCGCGCCAAGCGATTTCGGTATACGTCCGCGCACAATGGCGGTTATGTCGCGCTTTCTACGACCATAGTCGTATGATCCGTCACGCCTGAACCGGACAACTCGCAAAACCCACAGAATCACTCGGATTTAATTGCTGCGCCTGCATCTTATGCGCCGCGTCGCAGCAATCCGCCTTTTGGGTTGAGCTTCGGACACTTCGGTCATACCTGTTACGTCAACAGCCAAGAAGACCCGCATCAAAGCGGCACTGTAGCCAATAGGGGGCATCATGCCCAAGCATTTGATATTATGCGATTGTCTGGGAAGTCAGTCGCTGGACAAGGACGCGTTGGAGGCCGCAACCGGCCTGACCTGTTCGCGTGTTCACACCGGGCTTTGCACCACCCAATTGGACGCCGCGAGCGCCCTTATCGCCGATGAAAATGCGCTGATCGCCTGCCAGCAAGAGCGCGCCACGTTCGAGGAAATCGCCGCCGATCTGAACTGCGAACCACCCGCCTTTGTCGACCTGCGTGACCGCGCTGGTTGGACGGCAGACACCGCTTCAACGACCCCAAAAATGGTCGCCCTTCTGGCCGAAGCGGTGCTGGAAGCGCCCATCACGCCTGCTGTCGATGTGACCTCCGAAGGGATGTGCCTGATCGTCGGTGCGTCCGCTGTCGCACTCCCCGCCGCTGTCCAACTTGCCGATACGCTGTCGCTGACCGTTTTGTTGACAGATGCCGATGCAGAGGCCCCTTTGGACCGCCGTTTCGACCCGATCAAAGGCCGCATTCGCCGCGCGTCTGGCGCGCTGGGCGGCTTTGATCTGACGCTTGATGCGCTGCAACAACTCAACCCCGGCGGGCGCGTGCCTGGCTGGACCGACCCGCGCGACAATGCCCGCACGCAATGCGACCTGATCCTCGATCTGACCGGCGATCAGCCGCTCTTCCCGGCGCACGAGAAGCGCGAAGGCTACCTGCGCGCTGATCCTGGCCGTGCGGAGGCGGTCCAAGAGGTGATCCTCGCCGCCTCCCAGCTTGTCGGCACGTTCGAGAAACCGCTTTACGTTCGGCTTGAGGCCTCCCTCTGCGCCCATTCCCGCGCCGGTCAAACCGCCTGTACCAACTGCCTCGACATTTGCCCGACCGGAGCCATCACCTCTGCAGGCGATCACGTCGCCATCGACCCGATGGTCTGCGCAGGCTGCGGCGCGTGCGCTGCGCTTTGCCCGTCTGGCGCGATCACGTATGAGGACCCGCCCACCAACTTCACCTTCCGCCGCATGGAAACGCTGGCCTCCGCCTATCTCAAAGCGGGCGGCAAAAACCCGCGTCTTCTGGTCCATGACGCCAAATTCGGGGCCGAGCTGATCCAACTGTCCGCCCGTTACGCCAAGGGCCTGCCCGCCAATGTGATCCCGATGTCGCTCGACACCATCGCAGGCTTTGGTCATGCTGAAATGCTTGCTGCCCTTGCGGTCGGTTTCGCGGACGTGCAGGTCCTGCTGGCCCCCACGACCGAACGTGACGCACTGGAGCGCGAGTTAACCTTAACGACCGCGATCAGCGGCAAGGACAACGCTCGCCTGATCGACATCACCGACCCCGAAGCGCTCTGGGACGCGCTGGGCGAGGCCGAGGCCCCGCTGGCCGAGCCGATCCTGCCCATGGGCACCCGCCGTCAGGTCGCACGCACCGCGGCCAAGGCCTTGCGGCCTGACGCAGACGCCCCGATCCCGCTGCCCGACACTGCGCCCTATGGGGCCGTTCTGGTCAACACCGACGCCTGCACGCTGTGCCTCTCCTGCGTGTCGCTCTGCCCCTCAGGCGCGCTGGCCGACAATCCCGACCGCCCCGAGCTCAGGTTCCAGGAAGACGCCTGCCTGCAATGTGGCCTCTGCGCCACTGTTTGCCCCGAAGACGCCATCGCCTACGAGCCGCGCTTTGACCTCTCAGACGCGGCCCTCAGCCAGAAAATCCTGCATGAAGAAGAGCCCGCCGCCTGCATCGAATGTGGGGCGCTGTTCGGGGTGAAATCCACCATCGACAAAATCACCGAAAAGCTGGCAGGCAAGCATTCCATGTTCGCCAACCCAGAAGCTGCGAAGATGATCCAGATGTGCGATGACTGCCGCGTACAAGCGCAATATCACAGCGAAAACAATCCCTTCGCGGGCGGCGAGCGGCCCAAGCCGCGCACCACGGATGACTATTACACCACCCGCAAGGATCATTGAGATTGGATCGGCGCGCCCAAATCTGCAGGCTCAATCGAGGCCACATAGGCCATGATCGCGCCGACATCATCCGCCGTCATCACAACCGGCGCGATGGGCGACGGGCGTTCGGGCGGAAACGGCTCCGTCACGCCTTCGATCTGAGTGAAAGCGGCGTGCGGTTTCAGCTCCCAGAAGGTGGAAAACCTGACGTCCCAGTCGCTGAAATTGCGCATCAACCCAAAGGATGGGGTGGAGCCGATCGCATTCATCCGGTTGCGCGCATTGACGACATGACAGCGCCCGCAATGGGTCATCGCGGCCTTTTCACCCGCCGCCAGATCGCCACTGATCGCGATCTCTTCGGCAGCCTCGGCCGCCACAAGCGGCGCGGTAAACCCGCTACCAAAATTGTCCAGCGCCCGGACACCCACATCCGACAACAGCCACTCCGCAAAGCGCGCGGCGTCGGGATCCGTGGCCTCCGACAAGCCCCAAACGGTGTCGCCCTGCGCCACCGCAGGTGCGCCGCCATCACCCAGCACCAGATCGGCCTCCGACGCGTCGATATTAACCTTAATCCCGGTTTTCAGAGAGAAGCGCGGCAGCAGATGTTGCATCAATCCGGCCTCCACCAGAACCGGGTCCACATCGAGTGTGAAACGCTTGTCCTCGGCCAAGGCCAAGACGGGCAACAGGCTCAAAACAATTATGCAGGTCCGTTTCATGGCGGCTCCTGTCCTTATGGCTCCCAACCGTAAGGGTAGGGGGCAGGCCGCGATCCGGTCAACAAAAACAAGGGGAAAGAAAATGGACGAAGACTTCAACATGTCGATGCGCAAGTTTCTCAAGCAGGTGGGGGTGACGTCCCAGCAGGCGATTGAGGAAGGGATGCGCAGCACCGACGGCACCGCTGGCAAGACCTTTGAGGCCAAGGTGGTGTTGACCATCGACGGTCTGAATGTTGAACACACCGTCACCGGAACGATCAAAGGGGCCGAATAACGTGGCAAACGACACGACTGTCACGCGCGACGCAGTCCTTGAGACGCTCAAGACGATCAAAGACCCGGTGAGCGGCGACGATATGGTCGCAGCCGGCCTCGTGCGTGCGCTCAATGTAGACGCCGGCGCCGTCCGCTTCGTGATGGAGATCGATCCGGCCAAGGCCGAACTTCTGACCCCCGTCCAGAAAGAGGCGGAGGCGAAGCTGAAAGCGCTTGAGGGCGTCGACACCGTCACCGTCGCCATGACCGCCCATTCCAAACCCGCGGCCCCGCCCGATCTGAAACCGGGCCGCAAGGCCGAACCCAAAGGCCCCCAGAAAATCCCCGGCATCGACCGCATCGTCGCCATCGCCTCTGGCAAAGGCGGCGTCGGCAAATCGACCGTCTCCGCCAATCTGGCCTGCGCGCTGGCCGCCGAAGGTCGCCGCGTCGGCTTGCTGGATGCCGATGTCTACGGGCCGTCCCAACCCCGTATGTTGGGCGTCTCGGGCCGCCCCGCCAGCCCCGATGGCAAAACCATCCTGCCCATGCGCAACCACGGCGTCACGATGATGTCGCTGGGCCTCATGCAGAACGAAGACCAAGCCGTTGTCTGGCGCGGCCCGATGCTGATGGGCGCGCTTCAACAGATGCTGACGCAAGTGCAATGGGGCGCGCTCGATGTGCTGCTCGTGGACCTGCCGCCCGGCACGGGCGACGTCCAGATGACGCTTGCGCAAAAGTCCGAAGTGACAGGCGCTGTCGTCGTCTCCACCCCCCAGGACGTAGCTCTGATCGACGCGCGCAAAGGCATTGATATGTTCAATCAATTGCACGTCCCGATCCTGGGTTTGATCGAGAACATGAGCACGCATATCTGCTCGAGCTGCGGGCATGAGGAGCATGTCTTCGGCCATGGCGGTGTCAAGGCGGAAGCCCAGAAGATCGGCGCGCCCTTGCTTGCTGAAATCCCGCTGCATCTCGACATCCGCCTCGCCGCCGATGGCGGCGCGCCCATCGTCGTCTCCAAGCCGCAAAGTGCACAGGCCCAAGCCTTCCGCACCGTGGCCAAGCAGCTGATCGCAGACGGGAACGCATGACCGAGCCTACGTTTCCACCGCTGCTGAAAGGCGAGCGTGTCGACGGCGCGCTCGACCCCTTCACGAAGGCCTGCGCGCAAGCCGCATTGGGCTGCGATGCGGGGCTGGTCTTCTACAAGATCACCGACAGCCATCTGCGCGCGGCCATCGTTTTCGCCCCCGAGGTCCCGCTGGAAGAAGCGATGGCGATGCTGCCCGCTTGTGGCATCGGCTACCAGAATGCCCTCGGCGCGCTTGCCCCGCCTGAGGTTGGCGTGCATCTTGATTGGGCCGGGCCCATCACGGTGAACGGCGCGTTCTGCGGCACGCTCAAAGCCGCCGCCGACACCACTGATCCCAAGGCCGAGCCGCAATGGCTTGTCATCGGCCTCGAGGTCCCGCTGACCCCCGATACCGACAATCCCGGTCTGACCCCAGACCGCACCTCGCTCTTTGACGAAGGCTGTGTGGAGGTCGATCCGACCCGCCTTCTGGAAAGCTGGTCGCGCCACACGCTCGTCTGGGTCAATCGCTGGACAGATGAGGGCGTCCAGCCCTTGCATGCCGAATGGCGCGGCCTTGCCCGCAATATCGGCGAAGAGATTGAGATCATGGGCAAAAAAGGCACCTTCCTTGGCGTCGATGAACGCTTCGGCCTGCTGCTGCGCCATGGCGAGACCACCGATTTGATCCCCCTCTCAACCCAGTTGAAGGACGCCTGATCCATGAAGTTCGAGACCAAGACCGAGATGAAACTCGCTCGCGCCATCCATTTCGATGAAAGCGACCAACGCGTCTTCCACAACCCCGCCCGTACCGGCGAATGGTGCATTTCCGGCGGGTTCGAATTCTCCAACTGGTCCGAGGCCGACCTGACCGGCAAGGCCCGCCAGGCGTTTTCAAATGGCTGGCTGGGGATCGAGACTTTCGGCCGCGTGACCTTCGTCGCTGTGACGGTGGTTGAGGAAAACGAGGTCGAGATTCTCACCGCCGCACTCGCCGATCATTTCGTCGCCATGTACGGCGCCCCCTCCGTCGACGCCGCCATGCCCGCCGCCCGCGAGGAAATCGCGCATATGATGGAGCTTTGCGAGGACCAGGACCCTAATACGCTTTTGACCGTCGCCCGCGAACTCACTGAGGCCGGTGTAAAAGAGAGCTTCCGCATGATTGAAGCGCAAGAGGCGGGGCTAGACCAGTTCGCGGTTCATGGGGATATCGAGGGCATGGACCCGACAGGTGGCCACTCCCATTAACCCCTGAGTGTCACGCATGTCCTCCTCGGGCCCGCCCCGAGGATGACCCCGCAAAAGACCCCGCCTTGCAAAGGCTCCCGTCCCGGGCCTGACCCGAGACCTCTCGCCAACCCGAGCCACACCAAGCCGGGCATCGGCGACCCGGGGGGAGGCGATCCTCCCCAATTTCTAAAGCCCTTTATGGCAGCCAAACACATCTTCCGTCCAAGCGATGAGCCTAGTTCCGCCAAATCGCCTCCCCGTGGGACGGCTCGTCGATGCCCGGCGCCTTCGGCTTGATTCCGGGCAGTGGGTGCGAACTGCAAGATAGATGTTCAATAGGTATTGATCGCTAGATCAAAGCAGAACGCCCTGTGTCTTAAAGCTTTACGCCTCAAATACCCGCATCAAGACGAGCTCATCCAGGTTTTCGAGGGTTGGACAAACTCCATCCGCTAATGGGAGCTTAAATCTCTGTCCGCCCCAAATCTCACCTGTTGGTTCGCCGTCTTCGAAAGCTGGGAACCAAAGGATAAGCTGAAAAACGTCATCTCGTTCGGTAGGTGCGTCAGGCATTTGGATAATAGCCGTCAAAACGGAGCCACATAATGCGCGCAGGAAGGTCGCGTCGATAGAGTATGAGGTCTCTGCGCGCGACTTGGCAAAAATGACAACCGCGCCCGAAAGCTCGTATTTGCGTCCGACCTGACGCCAGCTTCTGTCGAATAGCGCAAAGCGCTCATCAAGTGCTGATAACCGAACGCTGTCTTCTAGCATTTCACTAAGTGTGCTGCTCTGCCGGTGCATGAAGGTCAAATATGCCGAACAGACGAAAGCCACGCACAGGACTGGAAAAACCCAACGCAAAGGTCTCTTGGGCGGCGCACGAGGCGCAATGAAATTATTGGGTTGATCGTTCATTTATACACTTATCGACCTACCCCTCCATCTCCCTAATCATATCCACTCGCAGCCCATGCCGTCCGCCTTCAAACTTCGCGCTCAAGAACGCATCCACAATCTCCAGTGCCAGCCCTTCGCCCAGCACCCGCGCGCCCAAAGCCAGCATGTTCGCATCGTTATGCGCCCGGATCATCCGCGCCGAAAACGTATCCGCGCACACCCCGCACCGAATACCCTTCACCTTGTTGGCGGCCATCATGATGCCCTGACCGGTGCCGCACACCACAATCCCCAGATCAGCCTCGCCACTGGCAACGACCCGCGCAGCGGCCTCACCATGTTTGGGGTAGTGCGTGCTCTCAGTGCTTACTGGGCCGATATCATTCACCGCATAGCCCAACTCTGCCGCATGCGCGGCAATCGCTTGCCGCAGCTCTATCGCCGCGTGATCGCTTGAAAGCACAATTCTCGTCTTGCCCGCCATGAGAGGTCCCCGTCTGCCAAAATCCCGGCCAGCGCTGCCAGCCATTGGCAGACCCTTACAGGCCCCCGCGCGCGCTAGCTACCCAAAACCCAAGGCTCAGGCCGCCCCATCCGACACAGATCGCAGATCCGCACGGCCTCTGTGATGCCAATCTCGGCCAGTTTGCGAAAGCTCGGCAATTCAAACGGGTCCGCGGCGCTGTAATCGACCTCATAGCCCATATCCGCGAAGGAGCCGAGCGACAGACGGCTGATCGGGCGATCCATGCCCGACAGGAACCCGGTCAGCAGCTCATCGCCAAAGATCAACTCGCGCCAATGGCCTTCCCGCGTGCCGGGCCCGCCGGTATTGGCAATCGGCACCGGGCGGGCGCCGCCCCCCTCCAGCGCGCCAAACTCGCGTGCGGCTTGCGCGCCGGTGAAAGTCGGGTTCGCGGTGCCGCTCGCCGCGATCAGGCCGAACCGGCTCCAGAGCGTACCGAACCCCAGCACATGCGCCATCTCGTGCAGCACGACGTCTTCAAAGCTGCCCTCGGCCTCCAGCCGTTCGACATCCGCTGTGTCAAACTCCATCACGCCTTTCGCGGGCAATTCGCTGCCCGGCAGCAGCACCGTTGGCCCCGCTTGCCCCAACACGCCCGCCGCGCCGTCAATCGGCGTGATGGCCGCGTCAATTGTCACTCCGTCAAGGGTCACACCCTCCACTGAGACAGGCGAAAACGCGGTGTTGAGCGTCTCGTCCCACCTTGTCGCCGCACGTTCAAACACCGCGCGGCGCGGGGCAGAGACTGGGCTTGTGAAGTTCACCGTAATCATCAAAACGCTCCTGACTGTGGTTCTCTCCTTCATATCGTGCTTGGCGGGCGTGCTCGCCAAATCTCGGCGAAGTTCTGCGGGTCGCACCAGCTAACGCTCTGAAAACAAGCTATTTCTTAACAAGTCTCACGATCAAAACATAACATAATACCAGGGTGCATCGCGATTTCCCCAATCAGATCAAGCGGCCTGCAACCCAGGTTTCGCATGCGAAACCCACCTGCAAATCGGGTTCGTTAATGCGCCATTTTCCCGTCCCAATCCCGCCAAAGCTGTATAAGATGTTGGTTAAGAAGCAGGGCAGGGGTCACAAGTATGGTCGTTCCGTTCCACGTCACCGAGATGCTGAAACGCGTCCGCGCGCGGTTCTTCGAACAGGGGAGCGAGACGCGTATGCTCCCCAAGGACGACGACTTCACGACGCTCCGCCCCGTCCGCACCGCGTCCGAGACCTCGATCAACCGCTACTGGTCCCGCCTGATGGATGGCTCCGCGTCCGAGGCCGACAAAGCCGCCATCGCCGACGCCAACACGGTTTCGCAGGCGGACCGCTATTCTGCCAATATCGAGAACATGATCGGCACCGTGAAGCTGCCCGTGGGCATCGCAGGGCCCCTGCGCATCAACGGCCTTTACGCCGATGGCGACTACCACATCCCAATGGCCACGTCCGAGGCCGCCCTCGTCGCCTCCTACGCCCGCGGCGCCTATGTCGCGACCAAGGCAGGCGGCATCTCCACCGCCGTCCTCTACGAAGGCGTCCTACGCACCCCCGCCTTTACCTTCGAGACGCTGCTTGAGGCGGGGATGTTCATCGACTGGGTCGTCGCCAACACCGACATGCTGAAAGAGGCTGCCGAGGCCACGACAAACCACGGCAAGCTCACCTCGCTGGAACCTGTCATCGACAATAACGTCGCCTTCCTGCTTTGCCGTTATACAACCGGCGACGCGGCGGGTCAGAACATGGTGACAATCGCCACCAATGCGCTGTGTGAGGCTATCGCCGAACATTGCCCCGTCCCCATCAAGCGCTGGTATGTCGAAGGCAATTTCTCCGGCGACAAGAAAGCCTCGTCCCTCGGCACGATCACCGGACGCGGCCGCAAGGTCTCCGCCGCCGTCACGCTTCCCGACGCGCTCATCGAAAAGGCGCTCCACACCACCACGGACGAGATGCTGGATTATGCCCGCGTTGCCAATCTCGGGGCGCTTCTCTCCGGCCAGTTGGGCGCACAAGCCCACTACGCCAACGGCCTCGCCGCCTTCTATATCGCCACCGGCCAAGACGCCGCTTGCGTCGCCGAATCCGCCGTCGGTTTCACCCGGATGGAGCGGCGCGAGGGCGGCCTGTTCTGCTCCGTCACCATGCCCAATATCCTTGTCGGCTCCGTGGGCGGCGGCACCTCTTTGCCGTCCCAAACCGCAGGCCTCAACATCCTCGGCCTCAAAGGCGCAGGCCACGGCGCAGCCCTCGCCGAAGTCACCGCAGCCCTCTGTTTGTGCGGAGAAATCTCCATCGTCGCCGCCATGGCTGCAGGCCATTTCACCCGCGCGCACGATAGCTTGGCCCGCCAACGATGACCCTCGCCAAAACCCTCTGGATCTACCAGTCCGAGCGCTTCCCACTCGCCAAAACCGTGCCCTTGCTCGCGGTCTTTTCGGCGGCCTCCATCAACGTCTCCGCCTTCCTCGCAGGCCGCGACCTGCCGGGCGCAGCCGCCTACCTGACCGGCTTCGCGCTCGCCCTCATCCTCTTCTTCCAAATGCGCGTCGCAGATGAGGTCAAAGACGCCGAAGACGATGCTAAGTACCGCCCCGAACGCCCCATCCCGCGGGGCTTGGTTTCGCTGCGAACCATCGTTTTCTGCGGCCTCGCCACCATCCCCATCGCCGGGCTCATCGCGCTCCCTGCAGGCGTCCTGACCTTGCTCCTGCTCACCTGGGCGTGGCTCGCCGCGATGACGTTCGAATTCGGCGTGCCGGAATGGCTCAAGGCCCGCCCGGTGCTCTACCTGCTCAGCCACATGGCGATCATGCCGCTCATCGACCTGCTGCTCACCGGCATCGAATGGCGGCCCGGCGGAGGCCCGGCGACCGCCCTCTGGCTCTTCCTCGCGCTTTCATTCGTCAACGGCGTTGTCCTCGAACTCGGCCGCAAACTCTGGGCGCCCGAAAGCGAGCGAGAGGGGGTCGAAACCTATTCCAAACTCTGGGGCTTCAAACGCGCCGCAACCGTTTGGGCTGGCTTCATCCTCATCGCCTATGCCCTTCTTCTCGGCATCAGCCACGCGCTCGGCTTGCTCCTCCCAACGGCCCTGATCGGAGGCGTCGCCGCTGCCATCACGCTCTATTCGGCGGTTTCGTACGCGAAACACCCCACCGTCAAAGCCGAAAAACGCGCCGATACGATGGCGGGCCTTTGGGTCCTGATCTGCTACGGCACAGGGGGCTTTCTTCCACTGGTGCTGACATGATCCTGACCGCTGACCAAGCCACCGATCCCGCCACCGCCGGCGGCAAAGGCGCGTCCCTTGCGTCCCTCACCAAAGCCGGTTTCCACGTCCCACCCTTCTGCGTGGTCGAGGCCTCCGCCTTCTCCGGCGACCCGGCCAAACCCACGCCAAAACGCGGTTTGAAAACTGCCCTCACAAAAGCCGCCACAGCCCTCGGCCCCGGCCCCTATGCCGTCCGCTCCTCTGCCCGCGCCGAAGACGGCGCAGAGCACTCTCATGCAGGCCAATTCGACACCGTCCTGAACGTCCCGAAAACCGACCTTCTTGAGGCGGCCGCTCAAGTCTGGTCCTCCGGTTTCGCTGCGACCGTCTCCACCTACCGCGACCTCAAGACCGGCGACGCGGCCGAGCCGCCCGCCATCGTCATCCAACAAATGATCCCTGCCGAGACCGCAGGCGTCGCCTTCTCCGCCGACCCCGTCACCGGCCTGCGCGACCACGTTGTCATTTCTGCGATCAAAGGGCTAGGCGAGGCGCTGGTGAGCGGCGAAGAAGACGGTGAAGACTGGCTGCTGGACGTCTCCGACACGCCCTTGACCGCACCCGAAACCCCAGACGTGTTAACCATAGACCAAGCGCGCGAAATCGCAGCCCTCGCGCGGCAAGCCGAGGCCGCATTCGGCGCCCCTCAAGACATCGAATGGGCCATCGCAGACGGCACGCTCCACATGCTGCAATCCCGCCCCATCACGACAGACCTCAAGGCCCCCGCGCAGCCCGATACGAACCTCGTGATCCTCGACAATTCCAACATCGTCGAAAGCTATCCTGGCCTTGTCAGCCCCCTGACTTATAGTTTTGCAACCTATGTCTATGCCCGCGTCTACCGCGCTTTCGTTCGCCTTCTGGGCGTCCCAGAGGCGCAAATCGCCACCAACGCGGCCGTCTTCGATAACATGCTCGCCCGCCTCGACGGCCGCGTTTATTACAACCTTGGCAACTGGTATCGCGCGCTCGCTTTGCTCCCTGGTTTCACCCTGAACCGCGCCTTCATGGAAACCATGATGGGCGTCGATGAACCCTTGCCCGAAGAGCTTACGAAAGCCATCGCGCCTCCCGACCTCGAAGGCTGGGCCAAATGGCGCGACTGCGCCCGCGTTGCGCGCGTCGGCGGGGGCCTGATTTGGCAAGCCATCCGCCTCCCACGTACCCGCGCGCGGTTCTATGACCGCCTCAACACAGCCCTGTCCCGAGGCGACGCCCATAAGACGGCAAACCTCACCGAGCTGGCCGCCGAGTACCGCGCGATCGAGAGCGAATTGCTCGACCAATGGGACGCCCCGCTCGTCAATGATTTCCTTTGCATGATTGGCTTTGGCTTATCGCGAAATCTGCTTGAGAAATGGGCCGGACCGAAGGGTCTCAGCTTCCATAACGACGTGATGATCGGGCAGGGGGATATCGTGTCGGCCGAGCCCGCCCAACGCATCGCCAGGATCGGCGCGATGGTGGCTGCAAAAGGCGAAACAGACGCCGAATTTGCAGCGAAACATCATCCCGAAATCGCGGCCGAGATCGACAGCTACCTCGCCAAATTCGGCGACCGCTGCACGCAGGAACTGAAGTTGGAATCCATCCCCCTGTCGGACGACCCCGCCCAGCTTTACGCGGCCATCAGCGCCCAAGCCGCGCGCCCTGTCGCGAGCTATGAACACACCGACCCCGATTGGTCCGCGCTGATCACAAACCCGGTCAAAGGCACCGTCGCGAAGGCCGTCACCAACTGGGCCAAAGCCCGCGTGCGCGACCGCGAAAACCTGCGCTTTGAGAGGACGCGCGTCTTTGGCCATGCGCGTCGGTTGTTCCTCGCCATGGGCCGTGAATTGACGGCCGTCGGAAAGCTCTCGGAGCCCCGCGATGTCTTCTTCCTGACCGTCGACGAGATCCTTGGCGCCATTGAGGGATCAGGATTAACACAGGACCTCAGCGCGCTGGTTTCGCTACGAAAAACCGAAGACGAAGCCTCCGCTACCTGCCCTGATCCAGATGAGCGATTAACCATTCGTGGGGCCGGGATCACCGCCCCTGTCGCGTCCACCGCACCGCCCCCACCGGAGGGGGATTTGCAGCAAGCAACTGGCTGTTCGGCGGGCGTCGTCACGGCGAAAGCCCGCGTCATCCTCGACCCAAGGACCGAAAGCCTGACGCCTGGAGACATCCTCGTCGCGCGCAACACCGATCCCGGCTGGATCGCCGTCTTTTCCAACGCGTCTGCCATCTTGGTCGAGAGGGGCTCGCTGCTGTCACATTCGGCCATCGTCGCGCGCGAATTGGGCATTCCTTGCGTCGTTGGCCTGAAAGGCGCGACGGAGTGGGTGACATCCGGTGAAACCCTTGAAGTGAATGGAGAAACCGGCACCGTGAGGAAGCTGACATGACCGAGGCTGACATCGCCAAACGCGCCCAGTTCGACATTATCCGCTACGCTCAACTGTGGGAAGACGCGGACGTGTTAACCAAGGCGATGGGCGACGTCGCGGGCGGCACATTGGTATCCATATGCTCGGCTGGCGACAACGCGCTCAGCTTGCTCACCCTTGATCCGGCCAAGGTCGTCGTGCTTGACTTGTCGCCTGCTCAAATCGCCTGTCTCAAGCTGCGGATCGGCGCGTTTCAGACACTTCATCATGGCGAATTTCTGGCCCTGATGGGCGCGCGTCCAGCTAAAAACCGTGCGGCTTTGCTGGATCGAGCGCTGGTCCCCTTGGACGTGGAAACTCAAGCCTTCTGGATGGACAAAGTTGCAGATGTGCAAGCCTACGGAGCGGGCGGTGTCGGCAAATTCGAGCGTTACTTTCGATTGTTCCGGCAGGTGATCCTACCGCTGGCTCATAGCCGCGCAACGGTGGATGAAATTTTCGTCTCCAAACCGAAAGACGCACGTCAAGATTTCCTTGAAAACCGTTTTGAAACGTGGCGTTGGAACGTGCTATTAAAGCTCTTTTTCTCGCGCTTCATGATGGGTCGTATGGGCCGTGATAAGGCGTTTTTTGATCACGTTGAGGGCTCTGTTTCGGATCATGTCGCCCGTCGCATTCGCCACGCCGCGATTGATTTGGACCCTGTGGATAACCCATACCTCCATTGGATTTTGAAGGGTGGGCATGGGGACGCTTTGCCTATGCCGTGGCGCGAAGAGCATTACCAGACGATCCGCGACAGGCTGGATCGGCTCGATATCCGGCTGGGCGCGCTAGAGGCCTTTGTGGAGAGTGGGGAGAAGGCAGATGGCTATAATCTATCGGATATCTTTGAATACATGTCGCCCGAGATTGCCGCGCAGGTTTACGACAGCCTTCTGAGCGCGTCGAATCCGGGCGCGCGCCTTGTGTATTGGAATATGATGGCCCCGCGCAGGGTGCCTCCTGTGCTGTTGACGAAGGTTAAAACTCTGAAAGATCTCGAAAACGAATTGAAGGCACAGGATAAGGCGTTTTTCTATTCTGATTTCGTGATCGAAGAGGTTTTGGGGTGAGTTTTGCGCTGCAAATCGGGCTTGCACTCGCCTCTGTCGGTATTCTCATTGGCTTGATTGCAGCGGTGCGATTTTTGGCACAGCAGCAAGGCTGGCCAGCGGAGTTGCAACGCAAGCTGGTGCATATTGGAACCGGGCTCTATGCCCTCGCGCTTCCATGGCTTTTCGCTGAAGATTGGCCGATTTATCTGCTGCTTGGTCTTGCCCTGATCGTAATGACCGGACTGCGCTTTGCGAAGGGTGGTCTGGGCGGCGCGCTTCACAGTGTGGAGCGGAATAGCTACGGGGATTATCTGCTGGCTGTGGCCATCGGCGCTGTGCTCCTTTTGTCGGACCGCGACATGCTGCTTTATGCTCTCCCGCTGTCTGTTTTGGCCCTTTCCGATGCCGCCGCTGCGCTGGCCGGGTCAACCTATGGTCGGCGTTTTTACACCGTCGAGGATGGGCACAAATCCTTTGAAGGCAGCGCGATTTTCTTTCTTGTGACGCTTGTGCTCGCGATGAGCATTTTGATCCTGACACAGACGCAGACCGGTCCTGAAACCTTGCTCTTGGCACTTCTGGTCGCCGTTTTTGGCACGCAGTTCGAAGCCGATAGCTGGCGTGGATTTGATAATCTTTTCCTCCCTTTAGGCCTTTTGATCATTCTGGCTGTCCACCGCGATAGCCCGGTTGAGACGCTACTGGCTTTGGCGCTGATCTATTTGACGGCGTTGAGCACGGTGCCGCTGATTTCCGGCTATTTGAAAATCACTGCCCATGTCGCGCGGGTCTATCTGGTCGCGTTTTTTCTGATCCTGTCAGTCACGGAATGGAGCAACGCAATCCTACCCGCCTGCGTACTTGCGGCCCATCTCGTCACCCGGCGCGCCGCACCAAGCGATGATCCATTTCCAGAGCTGGACGTGGTCGCTGCGTTGGCTTTGATCAGCTTTGGTTGGCTCGCGATTGGTGTCGCGACGGGCGCGAATGCGCTGGGGTTTTACGCGATGACTTGCGCAGGACTTGCGGCTGGTCTGGTTGCTTTGGCGAGGCCAGTTTTGGGCGGGGTCACAGCGGTGATCCTAGTGTTAGCCTGTGCGATTTTGGTGCCCCTGAGCGGGGAAGCCGTGGGTGCGAATTTGGTGTTGCTGAGCGCGCTTACGACCGCTGTGGTGGTCGTAATAGCCGCCCTACGATCAGCTGCTTTCAAACGGCTTCGAGTGTTGAAGCTGACGCTCTTGGCGCTGCTTGTTCCGCTGGCCGCATACGCATTTCAGTTCGGAGGGTTGGTATGACGCAAGACAGGTTAACATCAGGTAAGACATCTTTAACGATCTACCGTGACGCGCCTGTGTGGCAAGGACGCACCGCAGCGATCGGCAAGTTTAAGTGCGAAGATGCAGATGCGGGCCAAGATCTGCTGCAAGAGGCGTGTGAGACGCTCAAAGCGGACGGGTTTGATAGCGTCGTTGGGCCGATGGATGGCTCAACATGGCATGCGTATCGGTTAATTTTGGAAAGCGATGGCACGCACCCGTTTCTGATGGAGCCGCAGTCGAAACCGCAGGATTATGCAGCGTTCGAGGGGGCAGGCTTTGAGGTGATCGAGCGCTATTTCTCGGCCCGTGTTGCGATTGAAGACGGGGCGCATGCGATGCCGGCACCTACGGAAACCCTACAGATTGAAACCTGGGATGGCACTGATCCGGAGGGGTTTTTCCGGGATGTGCATGCGCTTTCGTTGAGGGCGTTTGCAGGAAATGTGCTGTATCGGCCGATTTCGGAGGCTGATTTTCTGGCGATGTATATGCCTTATGTTCCGATGCTTGTGCCAGATTTGATCCTGTTTGCGCGCGGTGTGCAGGGCGAATTGGCAGGATTTCTCTTTGGGTTGCCGAACTATGCTGAGGGGCAAACGCCCGCGTCGGTCATCCTGAAAACCTATGCGAGTTTGCAGAAAGGGGCCGGTGCGATGTTGGCGGAGCAGTTCCATGCAACGGCGCATCTCTTGGGATTTTCTCAAGCGATTCATGCGCTTATTCACGAAGATAACCTCTCGGCGACCCGCTCGCGGCAGGAAGGTGCTGACATCATGCGGCGCTATGGGCTAATGGGACGGCGCCTTGAGTGACTTGGTCAACGCCTTTCGCGCAGCGGTCGCGGCGCAGGGCGATACGCCCGCCTTGATCGAAGGGTCCGGGCGGGTGGTTTCATTCGCCGATTTGCTGAACCGGGCAGAGGGGTTCGCCGCGCAATTGCAGCGAAAAGGCGTGCAAAAGGGCGATCGGGCGCTCATCGCGATGCCGGTCGGCGCGGACCTTTATGCAGCACTCGCGGGGTTGTGGATGGTTGGCGCGGTCGCGGTTTTTCCTGAACCCGCGCTGGGTTTGAAAGGGCTAAGGCATGCGGTGCGTGTGGCGGAACCCAAGTTGTTGGTTGCGACGGGTGCATATCGATTTTTGCGAGTGTTGCCAGAGCTTTGGTGGATGAAAGGGGCCCAGCCAGATGGGAAAGGCACCCCCGAAGATGTGGCTTTGATGGCGGATGATCCGGCGCTGATGTCTTTCACCTCAGGCTCCACTGGCGTGCCGAAATGCATCGTCCGCAGTCATGGTTTTTTGATCGCACAAAGGGCGGCGGTCGCTCCGCTTTTGGAAGCGGACAGCGCGCGGGACTTGGTCGCGTTCCCGGTTTTTGTGCTCGTGGGCTTGGCCGCTGGGCGATGCTCTGTCCTGCCGAACTGGAAATTGTCGAAACAGGGCGTTGTGCGTGGTTCGGATTTGGTTAATTGGATTAACCATTCGGGCGCGACACGGCTGCTTTTGCCGCCTGCCTTGTGTGAGCGCCTTTGTGATGCAGGCGTGCCCGCGGTTGTTACGGATGTGTTCACGGGAGGCGGGCCCGTTTTTCCGGACGTCATGCAGGCCTTGGCTGCGCAATGCCGCGTAACGGCGGTTTACGGGTCCACTGAGGCGGAGCCGATTGCAGAGATTGCGGCGTCCGAGATTGCGCAAGCGGACTGGGCGGCGATGGCGGCGGGCGATGGGTTGCTTGTGGGAAAGCCGGTGCCGATGGTCGATTTACGGCTGGAGGATGACGAGGTTTGGGTCGCCGGTGCGCATGTGAATAAGGGGTATCTGGACCCGGCAGACGACGCCGCCAACAAGGTTAACGACGGCGGCAGGATCTGGCACCGCACGGGGGATGCAGGGCGGTTGGATGAGGCCGGGCGACTATGGCTGTTGGGGCGGCATAGTGCGCGGGTGAAATGGCGGGACGGTTGGCTTTATCCGTTTCAGATCGAAACGGCCGCGCGCCTGTGGGAGGGTGTGCGGCGCAGCGCATTGGTCGAGATCGCAGGCGCGCCAGTTTTGGTGGTGGAGGCCGACGGAGCGCGGGATTGGCCTGTATCAGAGGGTATGGATGTGCGCGTTGTGGGCACTATTCCGATGGATGCGCGGCATGGCAGCAAGGTGGATTTAGCTGCGCTGAAGGTCATGCTTTCTTGAGGGAGTTTCTTTCAATCAGAATGACTTAGGGGGCGATCCAGCGACCCTGCCAATCAGGTGCATCAAACTGTGCGCGTCGGTGCAGGTCGGGCCCGAGGTAGAGCGTTTCGATTTGAAGGACCTCAAGCGTAATGACCGTGAAATCGTCGCGGTTTGGGGTAGCGTCATGCGCCTCGGGTGAGGCGATCGGCTGGCCAGGAGCGGGCGAGCCGCCATAGACCCGCTGCGCATTTTCGGGGATCCGCGCCCATTTCGCGGCGTTGGCATGGGTCAGCGTCGCTTTGCACCGCAAGCGGATCTGCAGGTTGGCTTTGGCGTCCCACACATGGAGTGTGGCGTGTGGGTTTTTGGTTAACTCAGTCACCTTTCCAGAGCGGCGATCCGTGTGAATCTCAAGGGTCTTTGCGTCAGGATCGACGCCGCGCAGGACGACGGTTCGGGCTTCCGGTCCAGTCTCGCTGACCGTGGCAAGGGTCGAGTTTCGCGTGGCGGCGCGGCGGTCTTTTGTACCTCGCGCGAGGCGTTGCCAAACCTGGCGCAGCGTGCCGTCGAGCGTCTGAAAGGCGTCACTCATAGCCGGTCATCTCCAAATAGCCGACGCCGGTGTGAGAACCGGAAAAGCCGAGTGGGCCCTCCCAATAGGGGAAAAGCGTGTCCATCCAGCTTTGTGGATTGACCGGTTTTGTTGTCACGTCGATGCCCTGCGCGGGAAGTTCGACGCGCCATTCGGTTGGGATTTGACGGCCCGCGACCTCCGTTAAGGTTAACGGCGTTAAGGTTAACGCGCCGTCGCCGTAAGGTGTCGGCGTGCCATCGGCTGAAATATAAGTAGCCGAGGTAAAAACGCCTGTCTCACTGCGTAGCCCAAAGCCCATCAGCTTCGCACCGTTGTCAAAATGGAGCGAGAACCAGTCCCAGCCGGTTTGATCTTCAGCCAGCGGCTGCGACGACCATTCCCGATCTAGCCACGCTTTGCCGGTGACTTTCACAGGCCCATCCGGAAGAGTAAGCGCGCCGGACACTTCAAAGAAGGGCTGTGAGTAATAGTAACTGGCTTGACCCGACGCGGATTTGACCGAATAGCCGCGGTCGCCTTGGAAGACGAGCGGACCCGTCGCGGTCAGATCGAGGGTGTAGGCCGCCTCCATCCCGCGGGCGGTAATGGTTAACGCATCTAGTTGATCGCCGCTGGTCGCCGTGCTGGTCATCGACCAGTCGTCGATCCAGGCCTCGAACGGATCGGCAATGACCCCGGCTTGCCCGACGCCACCGCGTGCGAGGCGTTCGGCAACGAAATGAAGCTCGGGCGTGGTGATGCCAGCGTGGCCCATCCAAAGCTGTGGCGTGTCCCAGCCGGACCCGGCCTCGGGCTCGATGGCAGAGCGGAAGAGCGTCCATTGCACGCCGTAATCGCGCCCGTCTTCGCCTTGAAGGACGGCCGTCAGATACCACCACTCGATACGGTATTCCGGATGCGCGCCGTGATCGTCAGGAAAGGTTAATTCTGTCCCCCTTTCAGGGATTGCAAACCCTTCGGCATCGGTCCCAAGTCCCGCGAAGCCCTGCGCGGAGAGGCCGCTGGCCCAGAGCCAAATGAGGAGGGCGAGGAACCTAACGCTCATGTGCGAATACCTTGATCAGATCGGCGGCGGGGCGAGTCGCGAGGCGGTGTGCGGGCCACGCAGCAGAGAGCGCGGCGGCGATCAAAGCGGCCACGAAAAGGCCGATCCAATCGCCAGGGAACAACGCCATTGGAAGCCGCCAGCCGAAAGCCTCCACATTGACGATGGCCAGCAGGACCCAGGCGAGCGCAAGGCCGACGGGCAGTGCGACCAGGGCGGTCAAAGCCGCCAGGATGACAGCACGCAACAGCTCGAGCCGCGCCAGCTTTTCGCGGGTCAGGCCCATGGCCCAGACCGGGGCAAGCTGCGGCAAACGCATCGTCGATAAGGTTAACAGGCTGGTCAAAAGGGCCAGTGTGGCGACCCCAAGTGTTAACACATTCAGCGCACCTGTGACGGTGAATGTGCGTTCAAACACGTCGAGGGAAAAGGCCTTGATCGCGGCCTGATCGCGGATGTTTCGGGCGGGAAGACCGGCGTTTGTGAGGAGCTCGGTCACTTCGCCGACGCGGGTCTCGGGTAGCCGGAGAGCGAAGTTGAGCCCCTCGATTTGCGCCCCTTGTGCACGAAGTTGGTCAAGCGACAGAATCGCCTCGCCACGCGGATTTCCGTAGTCGGAATAGACGCCGAGCACCGTAAATTGCACAGGCCCAAGGCGGACCGTGTCGCCCGGGGTAAGGCTTTCGCGAAGGCTGAGCTGCTCGTTGATCAGCGCGCCGTCGCCTGCGGCAAGGCGGTCCCAAACATCTGGGGCGGCAGCCAGAAGGGGCCAATTTTCGCGGTATGTGATGTCGTCGATAATGCCGTAGACTTGGCCAGGCGCACCCTCGATCTGTGCCTCGATGTAGCGGATGGGCAAGATCGCATCGACGGCGCCGTCCAGCTGTTGCGCCAACGCCTCCGCCTCCGCTTGATCGCGCGCGGTGACGTAAAGTTGGGCCGCAAGCCGCTGGTCCAGCCAGCCCGTAAACGTCACCCGGAAAGAGCTGACCATCGTGCCCACGCCAATGTTCGCGGCCATCGCGAGTAGCAGCGCCATGAGTGCGAGTGACAGGCCCGGCACCTGTTGCCGCGTGTCTGCGAGAGTCCAATCAGAGAGCGCGGTGCGGCTGAACCGCGACGCGAGATTTAAGGAAAAATGCAGGAAAAGGGGCAATGTCAGCGCGGCGCCAACCAACAGACAGCCTAGCAAGACAAAGCCGATTGTCAGGCCGGATCCATGGGCTGCAAGCAACGCTGCGACGGCGATTAATCCAACGCCTGCAACGGCTTGGCGCTTGAGTGATTTCAGAGAAGCAATTGCCCAGGCGCGCGGTTGTGCGGGCGCAAGGATCGGCAATTGCGCTGTGCGCCAAAGGCTTTGGGCGCCCGCGACCGCCGTTCCAAGAAGCGCGATGGCAAGGCCCGACAGCCACCATGCGGGATCCAAGGTTAGCGCGCCGGAGACCTGTGCGCCGTAAAGGCCGCGCAGGGTGGCGGCCACATCTGGAAGCAGGGCGGCTGCAACCAGATAGCCAAGCGCCACGCCGAGTGTTCCCGCGATCAGGGCGAGCGCGAAGAGCTCACTGGCCAAAAGACCAAGCAGGGTCGATTTGCGTAGGCCCAAAGCGCGGAGCGTTCGAAAAAGCGGGCGGCGTTGCTCAAACGCGAGGCCGATGGCGGCGTGAACGATGAAAAGCCCGACGCCGAAGGAGAGTAGCCCGAAGGCGGTCAGGTTCAGGTGAAAACTGTCGGTGAGCCGCGCAATGTCATTGCCTTCTTCCGGGGCCACAAGAAGCAGATTTGGTGCGACCTCGGACAGGGGCGGTAAGTTGATCGGCTGTTCAGGCGCGAGGATGAGGCGCGCGAAATTGTCGGTCCCCAGAAGCTCGGACGCGGTGCTGAGATCGGTGATGATGATCCCCGGCGTCAGCGTGTCTGTGGCGCGCACGAGCGGCAGGGTGTCGGGAATCTGCGCGGCGGTTTCTGGATGGGCGAAAAGAAGGCCGTCCATCACGAAGGCCTGCAGATCGCCATCGCCGGACAAATCGACAGGGGAGCTTTGCGGCGGCGTCGTCAGCGGATCAATCCCGATGAGCCGCGCCTGCGCCTCGTTAAGGTTAATGGCACCGTCCATGACGGGGGAGGCAAGCCACCCTGCGCGACGAATTTTGATGTAATCGGCGAGCGGGATCGTACCCGCGCGCGGCTCCAGCCGCTGAAGCTCATCCTGGCCGAGAATGCCCGCCGCGCGATCATAACTCGCACGCGCTTCGGCGTTGATCGCCTGAACGCCGGACCAAAGCGCTGTGGCCAAGGCGAGGCCCAGTAGCAAGCTGACCAGTTGAACAGGATGCTTGCGCCAGTGGGAGATAAGGGCGTTGAAAGCCGCGCGCCTCATGGGCTGATCCGCCCATGAGACAAATGCAAACGGCGGTCCAGTTTTTCGGCTTGCCGGAGGGAGTGCGTGACCATCAGAAGGGCGGCACCCGTCTCGCGCACGCCCTCAATTAGCAGGTCCAGCACGATGTCAGAGCTGTCTTCATCAAGGTTACCGGTTGGCTCATCGGCCAGCACCAGTTTGGGTCGCGCGGCCAGCGTGCGGGCGATGGCGACGCGTTGTTGCTGACCGCCCGAAAGCTGCTCGGGATAGCGTGTCAGATGGCCCGCAAGCCCAAGCCGTTCGGCCAAAGTCTCGCACCAATCGGCGTCCGCTTGTCCTGAAAGACGCGCATGAAAAGCGATATTTGCGGCTACATCCAGCGACGGAATCAGGTTGAACTGCTGAAAAATCACGCCGATCTGACCGCGGCGCAGATCAGCGCGGGCGGCATCATCGAGGTGTGTCAGATCATGGTTTTGGAACCGGATCGTGCCGCCATCAGGGTGATCTAGGCCCGCCACAAGGGTTAACAGCGTGCTCTTGCCAGAGCCGCTTTCGCCTGTCAGCGCAAGGCTCTCGCCCGCATCCAGTGACAAGGATACGCCCCCAAGGACGGTTTGAACGCCATCCTCGGAAGGGTATGTTTTGGTTAAGTTTTCGACCTGCAACACGGCTGTTTTGCGCCCTTTTTACCCCTGACCCATCACTTAGGCCGGGTTGAGGCGGCGTGAACCCCTAGTCTTCTTTTGTGTCCAAATACTCAACGGGCAAGACCGGGGCCGTGCGCGTAAGGGTCAAGTCAGCGTCCGAGAACTGCCAAGGCCCTCGCACGCCAGGCACGCCATCGGGGGTAATCTGAAGGCCGCGATGCCGTACCTGCGGGTCATCAAAGACCTGCGCGATATCGTTGATCGGGCCCGCTGGAACAGTGGCCGCAGCACAGGCTGCAAGCAGGTCGGCAGCGTCCCATTTCGCGGTTTCGGCTTCCAGTGTCTCTGTCAGCGCCTCTCTGTTCTCCACTCGGAGTGCGTTACTGTGATACCGCGGGTCGTCGGCCAGCGCGGCACAGCCCAACAGCGCACAGAAGCGTTGAAACTGACCATCATTGCCGACCGCCGCGATGATGTGGCCATTGGCGGTGGGCAGCACTTGATAGGGCGCGATATTGGGGTGTGCGTTGCCTTTGCGCAAAGGGGCCGTGCCGGTCGCCAGATAGTTCATCGCTTGGTTGGCCAGCAGGGCCGTCGCGCAATCCATCAATGCCATGTCGATATGCTGGCCCTTGCCGGTGCGGTGGCGCTGCTCCACCGCGGCAAGGATGCCGGTCGTGGCATAGAGGCCCGTGACGATATCGGTGACGGCCACACCCACTTTTTGTGGCTGGCCGTCAGGCTCCCCGGTGATCGACATCAGCCCGGACAGCCCCTGGATCATGAAGTCATAGCCTGCGCGGTCGGCATAGGGGCCGTCTTGGCCGAACCCTGTGATGGAGCAATAGATCAGCCGCGGATTGAGCGCGCTGAGGCTGGCGTAATCGAGTTCGTATTTGGCAAGCCCGCCGACCTTGAAATTCTCGATCAGGATATCGGCATCCTTGATCAGATCGCGCAGTTGGGCCTGCCCTTCAGGGGTCGAGAAGTCGATCACAAGCGAGGTCTTCCCGCGATTGCACGCGTAGAAATACGCGGCAGAGACATCGCCCTCCCGCTCAATGAAGGGCGGGCCCCAGCGGCGGGTGTCATCGCCTTGAGGTGCTTCGATCTTAAGCACCTCTGCCCCCAGATCAGCCAGCGCCTGACCGGCCCAGGGTCCGGCCAGAATGCGAGCGATTTCGATGACTTTCAGACCGTTGAGCGGGGACATATCGGTGCCTTTCACATTGCGTTGTGACCTCATCACAGGGTGGGTCTGAAAGGAAGGTGCAAAAAGGGATCAGGTGTGCCGACCGGCGCGGTGAGCCTGACATAGGTTTTCGGCAGCGCAGCGCTGGCGGAACGAAAGGCGCCATTTTTGCGTTTGGGAAGAATGTTGTTCTGCCTGGCGCGTTTGCGCCCCATAAGGAGATGTGGTCAAAGGCGGCGCTGCTAATCTGGCTGGAGACCGCTGATGTTTGCTGATCTGAACCTCGGAGAGATGACCCCTTTGACAGCCTCGCTCCTTCTAGGCGCGGTGCTGGGGCTGGTGTTTGGCGTTCTCGCGCAGCGCTCCCGCTTTTGCATTCGCCGCGGTCTGGTGGCGGAAAGCACAGATCGCAAACAAGCGTTTGGCACATGGATCATGGCGCTGGCGACAGCGCTTTTGGGGACACAAGCCGCTGTCGCCACAGGGCTGATTTCCTTTGCAGATCATCGATTTATAGCGGATGCGATGCCGATCGCCTCCATCGCGCTGGGCGGCTTGGTTTTTGGCGCAGGCATGGTGCTGACACGCGGCTGCATCTCGCGCCAGACGGTGCTGCTTGGCACCGGAAACACCCGCTCGCTGATCGTGATTGTTGCCTTTGCGATGGTGGCACATGCCACGCTGAAAGGCGTTTTGGCTCCAGTGCGGACAAGTGTTGGGTCGTTGACCGTCGATCTTGGTATCACCTCCTTCGCGGGCCTGCCGGGTGGCGTGGCAGTCTGGACGGCTGTTCTGGCAATTGCCGCTTTGACGATTGCGGTGCGATCCGGTGCGGGCTGGCGGCAGTTGGCTTTGGGCGGGGCGATTGGCCTTTTGATCCCGGCGGGCTGGGTTGGCACGGGTTATGTGCTGTTTGATGATTTCGACCCGATTGCGATGCGGTCGCTGTCCTTCACCTTGCCGTGGGCGGACACGCTCTTCTGGACCATCGCGAGCAGTGCAATCCCGGCAGGTTTCGGCGTGGGCCTGACCGCTGGTGTGATTGGCGGTAGCCTGATCGCGGCGCTGATTGCGCGTGAGTTCGTATGGCAGGGTTTTGAGACACCGCGCCAGACGGGCCGCTATCTGCTGGGCGCGTCACTGATGGGCTTTGGCGGCGTTCTGGCAGGCGGCTGCACGGTGGGCGCGGGGCTTTCCGGGACGGCGACACTCAGCTTTGCGGCGGCGTTTGTGTTGGTCTTTGTGATCATTGGGGCTTTGCTTACTGACCGCGTTCTGACGGGCGCGCGCGGCGGTGTTGCGGTGCCTGCCGAATAAGCCTTTTCATTGACTTAACGCGCGCTTTCGCATCTTATTCAAAAAATTGAATGGGAGGATGTGATGCGTGGTTTTCTTTGCGCGGCAGCGCTGTGCTGCATCGGTGGGCTGAGCCTTGCGAGCGAGGATATCGCGGATCAATATCCGGGCTCGCTGCTCTATCAGAAACCCGTGGAAGTGATCCCCCACGTGTTCTCCGCCATTGGCGCAACGGCCCCGCCGACCTATGAAAATTCCGGTCATAACAACAATCTGTCCTTCATCGTGACGGGCGAGGGGGTGGTCGTGGTCAATGCGGGGGCGGCTTACGGGCTGGCGCAAACGCTGCATGAGGAGATCAAGGCGATCACGGATGAGCCGGTGGTTTTGGTCCTCAACGAGAACGGGCAAGGCCACGCGATGCTGGGCAACAGGTATTGGGCCGAGCAAGGGGTTCCGATCGTCGCCCATGTCGACGCGGCGGCTGAGTTTGCCGAGTACGGCCCGCAGATCCTTGAGAACATGAAGCGCTATAATCGCGACAAGGCCGAGGGTACTGAACTGCAGGGCCCGACAGAGACGTTTGAGGATATCTACGCGGTTGAGCTGGGGGAGTTCACGATTGAGGCCCGCTATCTGGGCCCTGCCCATTCTCCGGGCGACATCGTCGTCTGGTTGCCGCGTCAAAGCCTGGTGATCGCGGGCGATATGGCCTTTCACGAACGCATGCTGCCGATTTTTGAGCACACCTATACCGCCGACTGGATCGAAACCTGGGACGCGGGCTTTGAGCCCTTGGGCGCAACTTATGTGATCCCGGGTCATGGCCATCCGACAAACATGGATCAGGTGCGGCGCTATACGAAGGATTATCTGGTCTATCTGCGTCAACAGGTCGGCGCGCATCTGGAGGTGGGTGGTGGTTTGGAGGACGCCTATTACGTCGATCAATCGCCCTACACCCATCTTGACACGTTCGAAGAACTGGCCACCAGAAACGCAGGCCGGGTTTATGAGCAGATGGAGTTCGAGTGAACGGAGAAAGACTTTTCAGAAAAGTCTTGGCCAAAGTTTTCTGAAAACTTTGGGGCGCTGCGCGACGTGCAGCTTTTGACGCAGGTCAAGTCGTCTTGCGGGCTTTGTCCTTACCTTAGGTGCCACATGTCACATTAGGGAGGAAAGACGATGTTTGCGAAGATCGTTGTCGGGCTGGACGGGTCGGAACAGTCAGAGCGTGCCTTGCGGCTGGCCTGTGATCTGGCCGGGAAGTACAGCTCCGAGCTGCATCTGGTCCATACGCCTCAGCCGCATACCGTGGCTTTCGCGATGGGGGCCGTGGCGGGCTATCATATGGCGACCACTATGCCATCGCCGGACGAGGTGAAGGAGGCGGCGGAGAAGATTTTCGACGCGGGCCGCGAGATTGCGGACGACATGGGTCAAAGCGTGACCGACACCCATATGGAGATGGGCGATCCCGGCGATCACATCATCGCCTGTGCCAAAGAAGTGGGGGCGGATCTGATCGTGACCGGACGGCGAGGGCTCGGCTCTGTCGGATCGCTCTTGCAGGGCAGCACAACGCAGCGGGTGAACCATCTGGCGGAATGCGCTTGCCTGTCGGTGATCTAGGGGAGGTCGGGGCGCATTTGCTGCGCCCCGACCGTTTTCTTAGCCGAACATGTCGGACGTGATGCCTGCATACCAACCAAGGCTTTCTTCGTAGGTGGCTTTGCGCAGCTCGTCGCTTTCGCCCGTTTCCGAGATGAAGCCGTCGACCTTGGCGATTTTCTCTTCCGTGGCCTCATAGGTGGCGCCGACTTTCACGCCGTCATTGGTCTCAATGAGCGACCAACAGGTGTTGGAGAATTTCGCCGGGAAGACGCGGCTGCCCGTGAGCGCGCCGCGCACAGCCATTGCTGCGACTTTCGCCTGAGAGTTGGCCGAGTAGCCGGATTTTGGCATATCGCCCTGGCTGGACGCATCGCCGAGGATGTGGATGTTCTCGTCCATCCGGCTTTGCATCGTGGCAGGCACCACGGGCGCCCAATTGCCTTCGGTCAGGCCCGCGCGTTCGACGATCAGGCCTGCTTTCATCGCAGGGATCACGTTGGCGGCGTCGACCTTCGTGACCTCGCCGTCGATCACAACTTCCATCGTGTCTGGGCGCACCTCGATATTGCCGCCGCCAAACTCGGAACCGATCCAGTCGATCATGCCGTCATAGTGATCGGCCCAACCTTCCTGGAAGAGCGCCATTTTCGAGAATTTCTCTTTCGGGTCTGCCACGATGATCTTGGCGGTCGGGTTCACCTCTTTCAGCAGATGCGCGACCATCGAAATCCGCTCGTAAGGTCCCGGCGGGCAGCGATACGGGTTCGGCGGGGCGACCATCGCAAAAGTGCCGCCTTCGGGCATCGCCATGATCTGCGCTTTCAACAGTTCCGCTTGTGTGCCGCCCTTATAGGCGTGGGGCATCACGCCTTGCGCGGACTGGTCCCATCCGGCGACGGAACCGTCGATGAAGTCGATGCCCGGCGACAGGATCAGCCGGTCATAGGGGACTGTCCCGCCGCCTGCGAGGGCGACGGTCTTGGCGTCCCGGTCCACACCCGTGGCCCAGTCATGCACCACGTTGATCCCGTAGTCAGAGGCGAGCTTGCCATAGGTGTGACCCAGATCGTCCATCTCTTGGAAACCGCCGATATAGAGGTTCGAGAAGAAGCAGGTGTAATAGGCGCGGCTGGGCTCGATCAGCGTCACATCAATCGCGCCTTCGCTGTCTTTCGCGATGTAGCGCGCGGCGGTCGCGCCACCTGCCCCGCCTCCCACAACGACGACGCGCGGTTTGCCTTGGGCTGTCGCCAGAAGCGGGGCCGATAATGCGGCCGAGCCTATGGCGGCGGTCCCGATGAAGGTCCGTCTGTTCAAAGTCATGTCTTTCCTCCCATTAAAATGAAGCCTCGTTATTCGAGGTCTTTGAAATAGGCAGCAAGCGCTGCAATCTCTTCGTCGGACAGGCGCCCGGCCTGCATCTGCATCACAGGGTGTGGCCTGATTTTACGCTTGTAAGCGTGCATGGCTACAACAAAATCATCAACCGGCCAGCGCGTGATCGAAGGGATGCCTTCGTCTGAGCCGTCTTGCTGATGGCAGGTCTTGCAATCGCTGGCGAGGTATTCGCCGTAAGCCACGTCACCTTCGATGGCGAGCACCTCGGGCGGCAAATCGACTTCGGACGGGCGGGCTGTTGGCTCCGCCTCGGGGATGTTGGCGGGATCGTCCGAGAACGCGCGCAGATAGGCCAGCACATCGGCACGCTCTTGCGCGTCCTCCCAGCCGTCAAAGCTCATCCGCGTGCCAGAGACCAGCGCCACCGGGTTCTCGATATAGGCGTCCAGCGTGCGCAGATCCCAGACCAGCCCGTCAGCCCCCATCCGGGCCAGACCGTCGGAGTAGTAAAACCCGTCGATGCTGCCAGCGGGGCGGCCGAAGAGGCCGTTCAAGTGTGGGCCAATCCCGTTTTCGGCATCCGCGCCGACCTGATGGCAGCCCGAGCAGTAGCCGAAAAGATCGGCGCCGTTTTCCGGATCGCCGATCTCCTCCGCGCAAAGGGCACCCGCCGTGAGGATCACGGCCAGTGCGAGGCAGGGTCCTAATTTGCGCACCATCGCTTACTCTGCGTGGCTTTTGAGGTATTCAATCACAGCCTCAAGATCGCTTTCCTTGCGGAAGCCGGAGAAGGACATCTTGGTGCCTTTCATGAAATCGCGAGGCTTGGTGAGGAAAGCGGCCATGTTCGCCTCGTCCCAGATCAGGCCATCCTCGGCCATAGCTTTGAGTGCCTTGGAGTATTTGAACCCTTCAGCCTGACCGGCTGCGGCCCCCATGATGCCATTCAGCGCAGGCCCAGTGCGGTTTTTCGCATCCGCGCCGACCTGATGGCAGGCGGAGCACTTCTTGAAGGCCTTCTCGCCCGCTGCGACCAACTCGGGGTCGAGGGCTGCAACGACGGAGGCCTCTTCAACAGGGGCCTCTTCCGCGACGGCTGCGACCTGCGTGGTCTCTGAAGCCTGAACAGCGGCTTCTTCTTCGGCGGTTTCCTCGGGGGTCACGTCGACCACAGAGGCGCGCATCGTGATCTCGACGCTGTCCTTGCAGTTCTCCATGCACGGTTCACCGGTCCAGATCGTGTATTCCGTCTCGGCGCGGTCATCGATGATGAAGCCGTCGGCGTTATACATCTCGAATTCGCCAAAATTATCGTGGCTGAGTTCGAAATCGTCATCCACCATATCGTTGGAATAAAGGATATAGGCCGTGATGGCGTAAACCTCGTCGGGGGTCAGCGTCTGCGCGCCGCCAAAGGGCATGGAGCGGTTGATGTAATCCCAGACGGTCGAGAGGTGCGGCCAGTAAGAGCCGACAGTCTTCACCGGGTCCTTGTCGGCGAGCGTGTCGAAACCACCGGCCAGAACGGGCCAGTTGTCGACGCCTTCCGCAAAATCGCCATGGCAGACCGCGCAATAGTCGGCGAAAACCTCTTCGCCGGTCCAGACGTCGCCTTTACCTTCAGGCAGACCCGCGCCACCGGGGCGGATGTCCACATCCCAGGCTGCGATTTCCTCGGGCAGGGCTTCGCGGCCCAGACCGTAGCCTTCGGCGAAAACGGGGGTCGCCAATACTGTCGCGGCGAGGGCCCCCTTAAGAAACTTCGACATTTTCAGCCTCCCCATCGGGTGTGATGTGCCATGTCTGGATGCAGTTGTTGTGATAGATCGAGTTCTCGCCGCGGACGTCGCGCAGCTGGTCCTTGGTGGGCTGGATATAGCCGGTCTCGTCCATGGCGCGGGCTTGCAACAGCCAGTCCTCGCCGTTCCACTCGGTATCCAGATAGAAGCGGGTGAGGGCCTTGCTGTCCTCCTCGGCCTTGCCGAGGCGGGCGGTCTCCCATGTGATTCCGCCGTCTTTGGAGACATCGACACGGGTGATCTTGCCGTGGCCGGACCATGCCAGACCTGTGATAACCAGCGGGCCGGGGCCGTGTTTGATGGGCGATTGCGGGCTGGGCGAGGTGATGACGGATTTCGCATCCATCACCCATGTCCATTTGCGCGCGGTGCCATCGGCCAGAACGTCGGTGTATTTCGACGTCTCTTCGCGGCTTTCCACGGGGCCGTCCATGACCTCGACGCGGCGCAGCCATTTGACCCACATGTTGCCTTCCCAACCGGGCACAACAAGGCGGACAGGGTAGCCGTGCTCTTTGCGCAGCGCCTCGCCATTGGCCTTGAAGGCGACCAGAACGTCATCCAGCGCTTTTTCCATCGGGATGGAGCGACCGTTCGAGGACGCATCCGCCCCTTCGACATAGACCCACTTGTCGGCAAGATCGCCTGCGGCGTCCAAACCGGCTTCTTCCAGAATGGTGCGCAGGGAGACGCCGGAATATTCCATGTTGTGGATCATACCGTGGGTGAACTGCACGCCGTTCAGTTGCGCGCCCGCCCATTCCATGCCGGTATTTGCGGCGCATTCGCAGAAATAGACGTGGTTTTCACGGGGGAAGCGCTCAAGATCTTCATAGGTGAAGACCAGCGGGCGGTCGACCAGACCGTTGATCATCAACCGGTAGTCTTCCTTGGCCAGTTCGATCGCACCCGAATGGTGACGTTCGAACGCGCAGCCCTGCGGCGTGATCGTGCCGTCCAGCGCGTGGATCGGCGTGAAGTTGATCGACGAGATCGGATCGGCGGTCAGCCACGGCACGTTGCGGCGCACCACGTCACTTTCGAACCGGATCGGCAGGCCGTAGGGCGTCTCATCCACGCCTTCACCAAGGCCCGAGGCCCAGCTTTGCACTTCCGTGATCAGTGGATCGGGCGTGCCGGCGCTTGCGGCGGTTGCGGCACCACCGGCAAGGGCGGCGGCACTACCACGCAGGAACGCGCGGCGGGATGATTGGGTCGGATCGCTCATTCAGGGGTCCTCCGGGGGTTAGGTTCCGACAACCTTGACCGACTGGTTCGGGTCAATGTTGATCACTTCTTGTTTGCGGATGTGGGACTCGACGACGTCCCAGATGGGCGGGCCTTCGGTGCCTTCATTGACCGACGCCCAGCCTGAGACGACATAGGTCTTGGCGGGATCGATTTTCTCACCGGTCTTGAGGAGGGTCATATCGGTGATCCGCTCCCCTTGTTTCTTCGAGATATCAATGCGGTAGCCCATGCCGCCCACGCGCACCATATCGCCGCCCTGCTGGTAATAGGGGTCCGGGTTGAACAGGTTGTCAGCCACGTCTTCAAGGATGACATGCAGGAATTCGCCGGTCATTTCGGACCGATACGCGTTCGGATAACTCATCGCGGTGGCGTTGAAGATATCCTCGCGGGTGATGTCCTGACCGGGCAGAACCGACGCGCCCCAGCGGAAGCCGGGCGACAGCGCGATGTCGGCCTCACGCTCCTCGATCAGGGCGTTGCAGATCAGGTCGTCCCACGTGCCGTTGAAGTTGCCGCGGCGGTAGAGCAGGCTTTCGGTTTTGCCGATGACTTCGGTCAATTCGGCCTCATAGGGCGCGCGTTCTGCGTCCACCAGCGCGGTCATTTCAGGATCGGGGGCGATCACGTCCGAGAAGATCGGGATCAGCTTGTGATTGATGCCTTTCAGCGCGCCATCACGGACGTCCAGATCCAGACGCGAGACGAATTTACCGTGGGAGCCGGAGGCAATGAGGAAGGTATTGTTGACCTGCAAAGGCTCGGGCAGGGCATCATGGGTATGACCGGTCAGGATGATGTCGATCCCGTCCACATCCATCGCCAGCTTGCGGTCCACGTCAAAGCCGTTGTGGCTGAGCAGGACGACCAGTTCGGCGCCTGCGTCGCGGGCTTCCTGCACGACCTCAGCCATGTTTTCGCGGCGGACACCGAAGCTAAGTCCGGGGAACATCCAGCCGGGGTTGGCGATGGGCATATAGGGGAAGGCCTGCCCGATGACGGCGATCTGCACGCCGCCGCGCTCGAACATCTTGAACGGCTCGTAGGCGCGCTCGTCCCATTCGGTGTCAAAGATGTTGGCACCCAGGAAGGGGAAGTTCAGTTCGTTTTCAACGATTTCCGTCACGCGGTCGATGCCGAGGGTAAATTCCCAGTGGCTGGTCATCGCATCCACGCCAAGCGCGTTCATGGCGTTGACCATGTCCTGACCGTTGGTCTTCAGCGCGGTATAGCTGCCTTGCCATGTGTCGCCACCATCCAGCAACAAAGCGTCGGGGCGGTCCGCGCGGATCGCTTTGACGACCGTGGCAATGCGGTCCATCCCGCCGACGCGGCCATAGGTCTGCGCCAGCGCCGTGAAGTCGTTATAGGTCAGCGCATAATCGGCGGGGGTGCCCGGTGTGATGTTGTAGCGCTTCAGGAAATCCTGCCCGGTCAGGTGGGGCGGCTGGCCGTCCGCAATACCGACGCCCAGATTGATCTCGGGCTCGCGGAACCACACGGGCTTCAGCTGCGCGTGAATGTCGGTGACATGGATCAGCGTTACGTTGCCGGAGGTCTCGAACTCAAGAAGCTGGTCCTGGGTCAACGCCTGCTGGGCGGCGAGCCGCGACCAGTTGCCAAAACCCGAGAGGCCCACAATGGCCGAGCTTGCCATGGCCACCTGCATGAAATCGCGCCGTGAGATCATCTGTGTCGTTCCTTGCTGCGCGATTATATGCGCGTTCGTGAATGTTTCAGCGTAAAGAAAACCCGCGCAACATCGCTGCTGCGCGGGCCTTTTGTGTTTAGTTGCGCACCGACGGGGCTTCGACCGACAGGCCGTTGCCACGTGAGGCGACGTAAAGCTCAAGCGCGATGAATTCGTCCGAGCCGGGTTTGTAGGTCTCAGCCCGTGTGTCGCGGACGCAGCCTTTGAAACGCGCGTGCGCCGTGTTCAGCTTGGCGTTCTTCAGACGGTAAACCGGAAAGCCGTTGATCTGGCCCTGAGAGAGGTGATCTGCGCGGATCATGTTGCCATAATTGTCCTCGTGGCAATTGGCGCAGCTCAGCTCAAGCTGGCCGGTGCGGGTATAATACAGTTCCTTGCCCGCTTCCCATGTGGCCGCAACAGGGCCGTCGATGGCGACATTGACCGGCATCCCGCGAGACTGCACGGAAATCAGCGCCTCCATATTGGCCATCTTGCCACCAGTGTACTTATAAGGCTCTGCGCCCATCTGGTTCTCGCGGCAATCGTTGATCTGCATCGCAAGGGTGCGGACCTCTCCGGCCTCTTCGTTCCACTTGGGGTAAACCGCACGAACACCGGCCATGCTGTCTTCGACAGCTTCATGGCACGATGCACAAGACTTCTCGGCAGTGCCAGCGACCTCGTTCCACTGATCGAGACCCTGATCGACAAAGATCATGCCGGGATTGTCGAAATCGTCCATCTGAAGCGCCTGAGTTTCGTCCGAGCGGAACACCCAGCCCGACACGATTTCATCGAGGTTCTCGACATGCGCAGGGGCCGCGGTGCGGGTGACCATCTCGATCTCTTCGTTGACGACCAGGTTGGCGGCTTCGTCAGCTGTGGCTGCAAACGCAAGACCGGCTGCCAGGGCAATCGCGGTCGCAGCGCGCGTGGCTACGTATTTTGTCATTTTTCTTCCTCCCTTGGTGGTGTCCGCTTTTAGCTGACTTCCACCGACTTCGCCTCTTCATAGACAGAGCCATCATCGTCATACCAAGTGAACTTGAACTCGCCGCTTTCGGGCACAACCGCTTCAAACTCGAAGAACGGGTTGGTCGAAATGGCTGGCTCAAGTGCGACGTCGATCACGTTCTCGCCGTTAAAATCACAGGTGAAACGGTTGATGATCGAGCGCGGGATGGGGTTGCCGTCGCCATCTTTGCGCTGGCCGCTTTCCATCTTGTGGCTGATGAGGGTCTTGATCGTGATCGTCTCACCGGCAGATGCCGTTTTGGGGACTTTCACGCGAGGTTTAACACCGGATGCCATATCTCTGGTCTCCTTCTTTCGCTTTTAGCCGCCGCAGCCGCCGATTGTGACTTTCACCTCTTGCGAGGCCTGGATGAAGCTGCCGTCGGCCAGTTGCGCCACAGCGATCACGTTTTGCGTGCCTGCCAGACGGATCCGGGTGGACGCGGCGTGGGAGCCTGCCAGCTTGCCGAACTTGAACGTGGCGACATCGGGCACGGGGTTGCCTGCCGCGTAAACTGCGATAGCCACAGCACCGGGGGCGCTGACCTCGATCGGCACGGTGTTGCCGTTTTCAGCAATCTCGGGGGCGGTGAGCGTGATGTCACCGCTTCCCACTTCTGCGCCGCCCGTAAACTCAGCAATCGAGGCCGTGGCATCGCCCGCAGCGAAAGCCACTTTTGGCAGGGTCAGGAACGCAGCGGCGCCAAGGCCAATGGCCAGCGTATCGCGTCTTGAGAGCGTCATTTTGATCTCCTTTTGATCGGTGTGATCTATTCTTCTTTGAGCGTCATCAGATAGGCGACGACGTCTTCAACCTCTTGTGCGGTCAGGATCGGGGGCAGTTCGCCCTCTGCGGCCTTGCCGGTGTAACCGTCACCCGGACGGATATACCCTGTCCCCTTGTAAAAGGCAGGCATGATCGTGCCTTCAAAGGTCATTTTCGCATTGGCGACGAGCCCGCGCAGATCGGCCTCAGACCAGCGGTCGGCGGCCCCGTCAAGGCTGGGGCCAACTTCACCGTGGAACGGCACATCTGCCAGTGCGGAGACCGCGTGACACGCAACGCAATTGCCCTTGGAGCGGGTGATCATCACGTTGCGCCCATTTTCAGCGTCACCAGCGGCCCCGCTAAGGGATGCCTGAATGGCACCATATTCATCATATTGCACGTCGGTTGGTTTGACCGGGTTGGCCAGAGCCGCACCAGCGACCAAGACGACGGCGGCGAGTGTTGTTGTCGTAAGCCGCATGTTTCCTCCCATTTGGCTGCAGGGTCTGTGCCCTCTTAGCTTGGTATACCGTAGCGCACGAAATCGTGAGCGATCAACCATAATATTCGTTTCCTTGAATAAGTGGGCGGTTGCGTCGCGATCTAGTCGAAGGATCCGTCGCTGCGTTCCTGAATGCGACGGGCGTGGTAGCGCTGGAAATCTTCCCCGTTATCAAGCTCATAGCGCTTTTCGTTGACCCACGTGAACATGTCGAGCGTGGTGCCAGCCCCAAAGGCCCCCGGCATCACCGCAACAGATGCCGATTGGGCCGTCGCATCCTCGGGGACCTCTTCTGGCAGGAACAGAATCGTCGGTGTGAAAAGCATCCCCCATTTGCGGGCCATGTTCTTCTCTGACAGAACCTCGCCATCAAAATCGGTCACTTCGATATCGCCATGCAGGTTGAGCTGCACCACGAAGAAATTCTCGGTGATGTAGGAAGCGATCTCTTCGCGGGGAAAGACCTCTTTGTGCATCTTGGTGCAATAGATGCAGCCGCGTTGTTCGAAGATGATCGCAAGGCGTTTGCCTTCGGCATTGGCGTCGGCCAGATCCTCGCGCAGGTCCTTGAACGTATCGCGCATCCATGCGGTTTTGTGCAGGCCGTCATCGCCAAGCTCGGCCGCGGTGGCGGACAGGGCGAGGGCGATGAGGGTGGCAAGGGTGGTGAGCAGTTTCATGTTTGGTCCTCCCGAGGGTTAGCCGACAGCGCCGAAGACCGGGAAGGTCTCCAGCATCCAGAAGGCAAGGCGATTGATGGTTTCGGTGCCGATCATGATCCCGAAGATGATCAGCAGAACGCCCATGATTTTCTCCATCACGCCAAGATAGCGGCGGAAGCGGGCCATGAAGCGCATGAAAGGGCCGACGAACATCGCCGCAAGCACAAAAGGCGCGGTCATCCCGACACCATAGACGAAGAGGAGCCACGCGCCGGTGGCGGCAGTGTCGGCCCCAGCAGCCGTGAAAAGGATCGCGGCCAGCACCGGGCCGACGCAGGGCGTCCAGCCGAAGGCGAAAGCCAGACCGATGCCGAAAGCGCCTAAAAAGGAGGCATTTGTCGTGTCTCCGGCGTCCGCGCGGAACTGACGGTAGAGGATGCCTATTTTTAAGGCACCCAGAAAGTGCAGCCCCATGGCGATGATAATCCCTGCGGCGACCCAGCGCAGGATGTGAAACCAGTCGCGAACCAATTGCCCGACGGCATTTGCCGTGGCCCCCATCGCAACGAATATGGCGATGACACCGGCTGCGAAAAAGAGCGACGAGATCACGGCCCGACGCTTCACCGCGCCCGTGATCGGAGCGTCCGCGCTAATCTGGTTCATGCCCACGCCAGCCAGATAGGACAGGTAGAACGGCACGATCGGCAGGATGCAGGGCGACAGGAAAGACAGCAGCCCCGCGATCAGGGCACCGGCAGCGGAGATATCCATCATTTTCTTGCGCTGCCCCCCGTTCAATTCATATATTCAAATTAGGTTGTATAAAGGCGCGGCGTCAAATGGCACGTAACTTCTTGATATCCTGTGCCTTTGCGCTTTTCGCACTCGTATCGCCGGTTCTGGCAGAGCCTTTCAAACTGGTGATGGTGGAACAGGTTGGTTGCCACTGGTGCGAGAAATGGGACGCCGAAATCGCGCCCGAATACCCCAAGACCGCTGAAGGAAGAGCAGCACCTTTGGAGCGCGTGATGATCCGTTCTTTGCCGCAGGACGGTCTGCAGACGACCTCCCGCGTGATCTATACGCCGACCTTCCTTCTGGTCCGCGAAGGGGTCGAATTGGGCCGTATCGAGGGCTATCCGGGGGAGGATTTCTTCTGGGGTCTGCTGACGCGGATGATCGATGACAATACCGAAGGAGCACCCAAAGGATGAAACAGCTGATTTTGGTCATGGTTCTGGCTGCTTCTCCGGCGCTGGCCCAAGATGACAGCGCGTTCGTCGAGTTCAAGGTCATGAAGCCCGAGGTCGCGATGCGCGCCGCCGTGGCCGCGATGGAGTTCTGCCGGAACGAGGGCTATCAGGTCGGCGTCTCCATCGTGGACCGGTTCGGCATCCCGCAGGTCTTTGTGCGCGACCGGTTCGCGGGGCTGCATGTCTATGAGACGGCAGAGCGGAAGGCCTGGACGGCGGTGAGCTTTCGCACCTCCACCACCGCTCTAGCGGCAGAGACCCAACCCGAAAAAGCACCCTATGGCATCCGCTTTCTGAGCAAGGCACTGGCCTTGGGCGGCGGTCTGCTGATCGAAGGGGACGGCACTATTCTGGGGGCCATCGGTGTCTCTGGCGCGCCGGGGCCTGATCTGGATGACGACTGTGCCGAGGCCGGGATCGCCGCCATCGAAGACGAGATTGCATTTTAGAGGATATCCCCCATGGGACTGCCTGTATTTGACGACAAACTGCCCAAGGAAGACATGGACCGCATGGCGCAAAGCGCGCAGAACGCGGCCAATTTCCTCAAAGCGATCAGCCATGAAGGGCGGTTGATGATCCTGTGCCATCTGGTCAGCGGCGAGAAATCCGTGACCCAGTTGGAAGAGCTTCTGAGCGCGCGTCAGGCGGCCGTCTCGCAACAACTGTCACGCTTGCGGCTGGAGGGGTTGGTGACGCCCCGGCGCGAGGGCAAAACGATTTACTATTCGCTGGCGGATGACCGCCCCCGTCAGGTGCTTGAGGTGGTCTACGACCTGTTCTGCAAAGACTGCCCCTAACGCTGCCTGACACGCGACCGGAGTGGAGGACGGCCGCATGTTTGATCTTTTCTCGGAACCGCTTTTGGTGGCGTTGATCGGCTTGGCCGGTGGTATCCTGCTGGGGCTGGCTGCGCGGCTGGGGCGGTTCTGCACGCTCGGCTCGATTGAGGATTTCCTTTACGGCGGGTCCGATATCCGGCTGCGCATGTGGCTTGTGGCGATTGGCGTCGCGATGATCGGGGTGCATGCGCTGATGGCGCTGGGCTTGGTACCGGTGGCTGCGATTTTTCAGCTGACCGCCGCGCCGCCCTTGATTGGCGCGGTGATTGGCGGGCTGATGTTTGGCTATGGCATGGCGCTCTGCGGGAATTGTGGCTACGGCGCGCTGGCGCGGCTGGGCGGCGGCGATCTGCGGTCTTTCGTGATTGTCGTGGTCATGGGCATTGCTGCTTACGTCACGCTGTCGGGCCCGTTGGCGCATCTGCGCGTCTGGGCCTTTCCGCCGGTAATCAGCGCACCGCGTGGCTATGCGTTCGCGCTGGGCGATCTGACGGGGGTTGGGGCGGCCTATATTGGCATGGCGCTGGGCGTCGGCATCCTTGGCGCGGCTTTGCTGAGCAAAGCGTTTCGTGCTGCAACGACCAGCATGATCTGGGGCGCGGTCGTGGGGGTCGCCATCGTTTTAGGCTGGGCCGGAACCTCCTGGGTGGCGACGCAAGGGTTCAACGGTATCCCCGTCGGCTCCCACAGTTTTGCAGCCCCTGTGGGGGAGACGATCTTGTTTGCGATGACAGCCTCCGGCGCGGTACTGTCCTTTGGCATCGGTTCTGTCGCGGGGGTCTGGGTCGGCGCGTTTATCGGCTCGCTGATCAAAGGCCATTTCCGGTGGGAAGCCTGCGAAGACCCGCGCGAGCTGCGCCGCCAGATCATCGGGGCAGCGATTATGGGCAGCGGGGCGGTCATCGCGGGCGGCTGTTCCGTGGGTCAAGGGATCACCGGGTTTTCGGTGCTGTCCTTGGGCGCGCCGCTGACATTCCTGGCGATCTTTGCGGGCGCGGCTTTGGGCCTCAAGCAACTGATCACGGGCTTTGCCTTTGGACTGAACGGATAAGCATCGCCACCTAATTGTAGGGAATCCCACTCTATTTTGCGTCTCGCCGTCAAAAAAACGCTAGAGATTTGAGGCAAAACGCGGCATAACCGATCTCAAGACATCCCCATAAGCGAAAAATCGCAGGGGCAAAGCGGCAGCATAAGCCGTGACATATTGAGGCTAGGCGGTACGAGTATGACCCTCATGAAGACAGTCCACGCACGGACTCCGCGCGCAGTTTTGCGGGGCGGGGCGGCGATGGTTTTGGCGCTTTCGGTCGCAGGATGCATGGGTGAGACGGGGTTGTCGGGGGCCGGGGAAACGGTGTCGCGGATGGCCGCGAAACCGATGGCCGCCGTAAAGAACCTGACCGCGCCGGACGATGCGGCGATGAGCGCGGAAGAGGCGCAGTCAGAGACGATCCTGAGCTTGCAGGCCCGCCAGTCGATTTTGCCCGCTGGCAGCTCTTACGCACGGATCGCGGATGCAGTTCTGGCCGCAAATTCGCGCGCGGCAGAGGCGGAGTTGCGCAGCGCACGGTTGCGGGCGCGGGCGGCTTCCAAGAACTGGTTGCCGAGCATTGGACCGTCGATCTCGCTGACCTCTTTGGGCGATGTGGTTACGCAGCTTTTATTAGAGCAGGTGCTGTTCGATCATGGGCGCAAGAAAGCTGAACGGGAGTTCGCAGCGCATGACGTTGAGGTTGCTGCGGCTGATCTGTCGATTGACACAAACGTCCGTGTTTTCAGTGCTTTGTCGCTTTATCTTGATGCTCAAACTGCGCAGGCCCGTGAGAAGGTCATGGTGCGCCGTCAAGCCCAATTGCTGCGGTTTGAGGATATCGTGCGGCAGCGTGTGGAGGGTGGTGTTTCGGACCTGTCGGACCTGCGCGTCATGCAGCAAAAGCTGGCCGAACTAGACGCCGAGATCAAGAATGAGCGGGAGCGTCAGGTGACGGCGCTGGCCGAACTCAACGCGATGAGTGCGCGGGATGTGCAGGGCGTGGACGGGGTGACTTCACTGAGTGTTCCGCGCGGAGAACAACCTTTGGCGGTGATCAAAGCGCAAGCCGAAGCGGACCGCGAGGTTGCGCAGGCCAAGATTGACCGGGCAGGCATTTTGCCGGGTCTGACGGCGCGCGCGACAGTGGATGAAAACGGCACCACCGGTGATCTGACCGCGGGCAGTGACGGATTGCTGAACATTGGCATGGGGGCGAACCTCAAGGCGTTGGAGGCGAAACGCGAAGCGGCTCAACGTGAGGTCAGTCAGGCAAAGGAAGACGCGAACCGCAAGTTGCGGCGGTTCGAGGCGCAATTGGCCTCGCTTGAGCGTCAGCAGGTGGATGCGGCGGGGCTGACAGCGCCTGCGCGCGCCAACTTCCAGCTGTTTCAAGAACAGTTTCAGGCCGGTCAACGCACGATCATGGATGTGGTGAACACCTATGAGGCGATGATGCGGTTGGAGCAAGATCAAGCGAGCCTGCCTTACGACATCGCCCGCGTGAAGCTGGAGATCGCCCGTGATCGTGGCGTGCTGGCCGATGGGGGCGACGTATGACCGACGCACCGCACGGCAAGATGATCCCGTTCCCCGGCGCGCGTGCTGCGGGGGCCGCGCTGTTGGAGCGCCTGTCAGATGCGAAAGCGGCGTTGATGCATGAGCCTGCGCAGACGGTGACGCGCGATATCAGCGAAAGCGCCAAGCGCCGTGCGGATTTGGCCGTGGTTTATGCGGGCATTCTGGGGCGCGAGGTTCTGGCCGTCGATCTGATCGAGGCTTTGGCCGCCCAAAATCCTGATCAGGTGCAGCGCGGCGGTAAGGTTTCGCTGGGGGCTTTGGCCGATGCGTTAGCACAGCAGGGGATTTCCGCACGCGCGGTGCAGGAGCCGCGGATCGGGCCAGATCTTTGGCCCGCGATGGTCCAGATGCAGCACGGATCGCTGGTTCTGGTCTTGGGGCAATCAGGCGATGCGCTGACGATTTACGATGCGACGCGCTCTGACAACCGGGCCGAGGTGCCGCTGACCGAATTTGTGCCGTATTACGCAGGGCTCGTTTTGCGCGCGGAAGTGTCTGTGGCGCAGCTGACGGAAAAACACAGCCAGATCAAAGGGAAAGCCCATTGGTTCTGGTCGGAATTTGCGGCCCATCGCCGCCATATCGCAGAGATTATGGTGGGCTCGTTCACGGCAAATATGCTGGCGGTCGCGGTCGCGCTGTTCTCGTTGCAGGTCTATGACCGGGTGATCCCGCACCAATCCACGGCCACACTTTGGGTGCTGGCCTTGGGCGCGGTTCTGGCGATTTCGTTTGAGACGTTGATAAAGATCGCACGGGCGCGGTTGATGGACGGGGCCGGACGCTCTATCGAGGTGTCGGTGCAAACACGGCTGATGCAGCGCTTGCTGGGGCGTGCGCCGACGGTTGCGCAATCCAGCCCGTCGCAGACATTTGCGGCGATGCGGGAGTTCGGCTCGGTCCGGGAGTTCTTCACAGCCTCCACCATCGGGACGCTGGCGGATGTGCCGTTCATTTTCCTGTTCCTGCTGCTGGTCAGCTCGATTGCGGGGAACGTGGTTTGGGTGCTGGTTTTGGGTGGTATCCTCATGATTTTGCCAGGGTTTTTCCTACAAAAGAAGATGCTGGCACTGACTGAAGAAACGCAAGGCGCGTCGATCAAATCGAGCCGCCTGCTGCATGAGACGATCTATGATTTTGAGACCGTGAAGACCCAGCGCGCGGACGACAAGATCGCGCGCACTTGGGCAGAGCTGACCACGCTGACGGCGTTGAAAACTTCGGAGCAGCGCAAGCTGGCCTCGGCCCTGACGTTTTGGAGCCAAGGGGTGCAGCAGGCGACGTATATCGGCGCTGTGATTGCGGGCACGTTTCTGGTGTTTGCGGGCGAGTTCACGGTGGGTTCGATCATCGCGGTGGGCATCTTGTGCTCGCGCACGTTGGCTCCGTTGACGCAACTTGCGGGCACCATGGCGCGATGGAGCAATGTGAAAACGGCGCTGACCGCGCTCGATGCGATTGCAGAGGCCCCGCAGGATTATGCGGAGGATCGCACGCATCTGCGGCGTGAGACGCTCGAGGGCGCGTTTGAGCTGCGCGGAGTGTCGTTTCGCTATGAGCAGGACGGACCGCTGACGCTGGACATTCCGGGTGTTGCGATCAAGCCGGGGCAGCGGGTTGCGGTGCTAGGCGCGAACGGGTCGGGCAAGACCTCGCTGTTGAAATTGCTGACCGGGCTAACCGTGCCGACAAGCGGTCATGTGTTGGTCGACGGGGTCGATCTGGCACAGATTGATCCGCGGGATTTGCGGCGTAATATCGGGTATCTGGGCCAAGAAGTGCGTTTGTTTGCAGGCACTTTGCGCGAGAACTTGAACCTGACGCAGTTGGAACGCGATGATGATCGCCTCTTTGCGGCGCTCGATTTTGCGGGGCTGGGGCCGTTTGTGCGCGGGCATCACAAGGGCCTTGATCTGGATATCCGCGATGGCGGGGCTGGCCTATCGGTTGGGCAACGTCAATCGCTGGGCTGGGCGCGGCTTTGGCTGCAGGACCCGCGGATTTGTTTGCTGGATGAGCCGACCGCCGCGCTTGATCAGACGCTGGAGGCCACTTTGGTGAGCCGGTTGGAGACATGGTTGCATGGCCGCACGGTCGTGATTGCGACGCACCGCGTGCCGATCCTGGCGCTCACGGAACGCACGCTGATCATGCAGAACGGGCGTCTGGCGATTGACGGGCCGCGCGAGCAGGTCATGGCGCATCTGCGTAAGGGGGAGGCTGTCTGATGGCGACGTTGGATGCGCATATCACCCGCGAGATGCGCGGGCCGAGCCTAACGATCTGGATGTCTGCGGCGGCTTTGCTGGTGTTCATCCTCTGGGCGGCATTTGCCTGGGTGGACGAGATCGTGCGCGCGGATGGGGAGATTATCAGCTCCTCCCGCCCGCAGATTATTCAGAACCTTGAGGGGGGTATTCTGGCGGAATTGCTGGTCCGCGAGGGCGATATTGTCGAGCAGGGCGATGTGCTGGCGCGGCTTTACGGGACGCAGTTCGAAAGCTCTGTCCAGGATATTGGCGATCAGATTGACGCGTTGGAGATCCGCCGGATGCGGCTTGAGGCCGAGATGGCAGGCAAGTCCAGCTTCCAAGTGACGCGCAGTATGTTTGAGCGCAACCCGGAGATGGTGCGCTCGGAAGCGGCGCTGCTGACCGCGCGTCAGTCGGACTTCGAGAGCCGTAAGCGCGGCGCGCAGAAGGTGCTGGATCAGGCCGCGAAAGAACGCGCGCTGATGGAGAATATGCTGGAGCGCAAAGTCGTTGCGCTGATCGAGGTGACGCGGGCGCGCAAGGCTCATGGAGATGCGGAGATCAAGTATAACGAGATCGTCACGCAGACGGAGCTGGAGCGTGCGCAGGAATACTCGGATACGTTGAAAGAGCTGGGATCGTTGCGGGCGGCTTTGAAGGCGTCTCAGGATCAGTTGAACCGGACGGTTCTCGAAGCGCCGATGCGCGGCGTGGTGAATAATCTGTCGGTGACGACGATTGGCGGGGTGGTGAAGCCCGGTGAAGAGATCGCACAGATCACGCCTTTGGATGACGAGCTGTATCTGGAGGCGCGGGTTTTGCCGAAGGATATTGCGAATATTCAGCCGGGGCAGGCGGCGTCTGTGAAGCTGTCGGCCTATGATTACACGATTTACGGCACCTTGCAGGCGCGGGTTGAGGTGATCTCAGCCGATACGTTCAAGGACGAGCGGCAGGCCGAAGAAAACGCGCATTACAAGGTGACGTTGAAGATCGACAAGACGGCGTTGTCGGATCGGCAGAAGGGTCTGGATTTGCGGCCCGGTATGCAGGCGACGGTGGAGTTGCATACGGGGCAGAAGACGTTTTTGCAGTATCTGATGAAGCCCTTGTATAAGTCGCGTGAGGCGTTTCGGGAGCCGTGAGGTTTTCGCCTCCGGCGGGGATATTTATTCCAGAATGAAAGCCTATTGATTGATCGCGATGGCGTAGCCGAAGGCGCCTGCGACGATGGCGCCAAGGATCACGGCGAAGGCGATTTTCCAGGCGGAATAGGGGCGTTCGCCCTGCACGCGGCCGGTTTGGCCGTTGACCACAAAGCGATAGGTCTCGCCGCGGTATTTGTAAGCGGCAAGCCACACGGGCAGCAGGATATGCTTGAAGGTGACGTCCGACACGCGCGTGTCGAGGCTGTGGATGCGCTGGCGGTCGCCGCCGATATCAAAGCGCACGTCGCGTTCGATCACGCGGTCCATCTGCTGGCGGGCCTCGGTGTAGCCCTCTTTCAGCTCGACCGTGTAGCCTTCAGCGCGGAAGCCAGCGAGGAACTCGGGCAGGTAGGGTTCGAGATAGCTCAGATCCCAGGGCTGCAACGCGTCGGTGAAGCGTTTGGGTAGGGATTTTGACGCGAGGATCAGCACATCGTCAAAGAAGCGCGAGACGCGGCCTGATGCGGAAGACCAGCGGGTGCGGCGTTCCTGACGGGTGCGCATTTCGCCATCGACCATGACTTTGCGGGTGACGTAGTAATCATCGCCACGCTGGCCCGAATAGCGCGTGGCGGTTTGCGCGTCGTAGGTCCAGTAGGGCACATAGATGCCCTGCATTTTGCGGCCCTTGCGGGCGTAGTTTTTCAGGCCGTTTGGCGCGAACCAGAGGCTGCCGAGCCAGTCATTCATTGCGGCTTTGGCAGCACGTTCGTCCAGTTGGAAGGGTAGCACGGCTTTGGGTTTGATATGACGGTGGGTCCCGGTGTCGGTCACGATGGGCGTGGCGCAGAACGGGCATTCCTTGGCGTGGGTGTCGGCGTCAAACTCGGTCTGGGCTGCGCAATTTGGGCAGGTGATGACACGGGTTTCTTCGATTTCGGCTTCAGGCAGGCGGGCCTCAAGCGCGGTGCGGAAGTCGAGCTCTTTGATGGCGGTGGCGCCAGAGGGCTCCACGATGCGCTGGGTGTCGCCGCAATGATCACAAATCAGTGCGTTTTCCCCGGCGGCAAAGCGGTAATCAGCGCCGCATTGCTCGCAGGGGAAGCGGTGATCCTGGATCGGTGCAGGGACGAGTTCCATCAGATGCCTTCGGCGAGGATATTTGGACCAGAATGAAAGCTCTACGCGCCGGGAGGCGGTGGCGGCAGGATCGTGAAGAGTTGCGCGAGTTCTGCGACTTCGTCTGCGGTTTTCCAGCCGTCTTGACCTGCTGTCCAGACATGGGTGTCGCGGGTGAGCGTGCCGTCTTGTGCCATCTGGCCCATGCGCGCCTTGGAGAAGGGGCCTTTGGTTTTGCCGTTCTCGGCGACGTGCCAGACATGTTCCACGGGCGGCGGTGGTGGGGCCATTTGCGGCTGCATTTGGGTGGCCATCGCCATGCCCATTCCCATGCCGAGCCCCGCGCCCATCCCGCCATCGCCGCCGGGGTTGCGGGCGGCTTCGGTCATGGCCTCAGCCGCGGAATATTGGGTGAAGCGGCCAAGGTCTCCGGCGATACCAGCGGAGGTACGTTTGTCGAGCGCGGCTTCCACCGACGACGGCAGCGAAATGTTTTCGATGTAGAGCTCGGGCAGGGTGAGGCCGTAGGCGGCGATCTGTTCGCTGATCTTGTTGGCCAGCGCTTTGCCCAGCTCGCCCGTATTGGCGGCCATGTCGAGGACAGGGATGCCGGAGCCCGCGATCAGGCGCGAGAAGGCCTGCACGATGATGTTGCGGATCTGGTAGCTGATCTCGTCCATAGTGAACTCGCCGTCGGTGCCGACGATTTCGATGAGGAACTTTGCGGGGTCGGTCACGCGAACGGAGTAAGTGCCGAACGCGCGCAGGCGGACCGGCCCGAACTCCGGGTCGCGGCACATGATCGGGTTCTTGGTGCCCCATTTGAGATCGTTGAAGCGCGTTGTGTTGACGTAGTAAATCTCGGACTTGAAGGGGCTGCGGAAGCCGTGATCCCAGTGGTTGAGCGTGGTCAGGATCGGCATGTTGTTGGTCTCGAGCATGTAGAGACCCGGCGTGAAGACATCGGCCAGTTGCCCTTCATGGACGAAGACTGCCGCTTGGCCCTCGCGCACGGTCAGCTTGGCGCCGTATTTGATTTCGTGGCCTTCACGCTCAAACCGCCAGACCATTGTGTCGCGGCTATCATCGGTCCAGTGGATGACGTCGATGAACTCGCCGCTGAGGAAATCGAAAATGCCCATGAATGGTCTCCTTGATTATGCGGGGCCGCCAAGCAGTTCGGCGGCGATGACTTCGGCAGTGGGGCGCGCTTGCTGGATGCGCATCCCGGTTTTCATGCGCGGATCATAGAGGATCTGCAGCAGTAATTCGTCATGGGTCGTGAGGCGGCCGAACTCTTCGTCGTCGTTGAAGATCGACGGGCGGGCGGCAGCGCTGTCATTGGCGAGGCCAAGAGCTTGCGCGATTTCTTCGTGCAGGCAGGCGGTGCGCAGGATGTCAGGATGCTCGGCCCGGATGACGGCGATGGCGCGGTCGTAGCTGGCATTGCCTGCGCCCTCAGATTGGCTGAGTGCGACGCAGAAGGTGGAGCGAGGCAGATTCACGATCCGGTCGAGCGCGGAGGGGGTAATGCCGGGGGCGAGTTGCTGAATGCGCGGGCCATAAGCGCGGCGTTCGTCTTCATGCAGGATCAGAACGTGGAAATTTGCCCCGCGTTTGGCCAGCCGGATGGGGACATCCGTCAGGCGGGAGAGGCGCTTGGTGAAGCGGGCAATCTCGGCGCGATCGGCTTGCTGTTTGGCTTGCGGGACAGAGGCGCCAAATTCGACCGACATGAAAATCGGTTTGTCCCAGCGCCGCAGGACAGAGGCGCTTTCGACCCGGGTCAGCGCATTGGCGCGTTCGGTGTATTCGTTGAACATCGCGATGCGGGTGAAGTTTTCGACCAGTTGGCGCTTGTTGAAGGGCGTGTCGGCCCCGCCGCCATCCTGACGCAGAAGGCCCTGGATCAGTAGGTCATTTTCGACGCGGGCGTAATAGCGCTCCAACTCCAGGCTTTCAGTCGAGCGCTCGGGCGTTGGTTTGGGCGCGGGGGCGGCTAGACCTGGCGGCCGGGCCTGCGGTTTGGGGGAAGGCGGCACAGGCTCGCAGGCGACCAGCGCGAAAAGCGCGGCCGATCCTGCAAGCCATTTCAGTGCCGTCTTCATATGCGTTTAGCCAGCCGCCGTGCCGATGGTGTCGCCGGTGCCGGTCTTGCGGGATTTGGCAGCGGCGAGGGTGTCGCGCAGCTCTGCCTCCATCTTCTGCAGCTCGACTTCGGCGGCGGCGCGTTTGGCCTTGCCCTCGTCGGCGATCTGGAGGCTTTCCTCGATCGTGGCGACAAGCTCCGCATTCGCGGTCTTCACGGCTTCGATGTCAAAGACGCCGCGCTCCATTTCCTCGCGCACAACCTTGTTCGCCTCGCGCAGGTTCTTGGCGTTGGCGGTCAGAAGCTCGTTCGTCAGATCGTTTGCGCCGCGCACAGCCTCTGCGGCTTCGCGGGAGCGCTGGATGGTGACTGCTTGGGCCAGCTGGGTTTCCCAGAGCGGCACGGTGTTTACCAGCGTGGAGTTGATCTTAGTGACCAGCGACTTGTCGTTCTCCTGCACCAGGCGGATCGAGGGCAAGGACTGCATCGTGACCTGACGGGTCAGTTTCAGGTCATGCAAGCGGCGTTCCAGATCATCGCGCGCGGCGCGCAGGTCGCGCAGCTCTTGCGCTTTCATGACCTGATTTTCTTCTGACGCGGCTTCAACCTCGCGTTCCTTATTGGGGATCGTGGTCGCGTCCAGCTCGGCGATCTTCTCTTCCCCGGCGGCGATGTAGAGCGCCAGTTCGTCGTAGAAGGTCAGTGTTTTTTCGTAGAGCACATCAAGCGACTTGATGTCTTTGAGCAGCGTATGCTCGTGCTTGAGCAGGTTATCGGTAATCTTGTCGATCTGGTCCTGCACGTCCTCAAACTTAGCGACGAATTTCGCCATGGGGGCGGCGCGGCCCAGCAGTTTCTCCCACCAGCTGCGCTCGCGGCGGACGTCTAGCTCGGAGATCGAAAACCCGCGGATCGTGGTCACGATATTGCGCAGGCTGTCACCGGCGGGGCCGACGTCCTTGTTACGCACATCCGCCAACATGGATTGGCTAATCTGTTGCAACTCGGCCTGCGCGGCGGAGCCGAAGGAGATGATCGACTGGGTGTTTTCCATGTCGATTTCGTCCATGCGCTTCTTGATGGCGGCGGTCTGGGTTTTGTTGGCCTTCTCCATCGGCACGATCTCATTGGCCGGTGTCGGTTCGGGCAAGACAACCGCGTTCAGCTCTTCGACAGCGGCGAGAGTTTTCTCGGCCTCTTTGCGCACATTTTCATCCATTTTGGGGCTCCCTGGTTACTCTGTTCTGACACCTTCGCGGGCGAGGCGCTCGCGCAGGACGTCGATTTCAATATCCAGATCGCTGCGGTCGGCCAGCAACATGGTTTTGTTTCGGGCGGCGAAGTTCTGCTCAAGATCGGTGAGCAGGGCCTCATAATCGGCTTTCGCCTGCGCGTCGCGGGTGCGTGCGTAGATGTCGGCGAACTTGGCGGTCGCGTCGCGCGCGCCCAGCAGGTAGACGCCCAGATATTTGCGTGCGGCGGCCAGATCGCGGGGGTCTTCCTCGACCGTGCGGGCCAGATCGCGGACGGTGTTGGCGAAGCGGTCGACGCGGGATTCCATCTGGCGATCTTGCGCGCGCAGGATCGCGTCTTTCATGGCCTTGAGGTGGTCTTCGGCCTCATCGACGGCGCGGGCGACGCGGGATTGCTGATAGGCGTCGATGCCCTCCACACCCTTGTCTTTCAGCGGGTCGAGACCGAAGGCGAAGCCATGCAAAAGGGTGCCCGCGACGGCGAAGACAATCGTGGCAAGGCCAAGGCCGCTAGAGGCGAAACCGGCCACGAAAAGCGCGCCCCCGGTTAGTAGGGAGGCGGCGATTTTGCGAGGAAAAGCAGGTCGTTTGGCGACTTTGCGTGCGTTATAGGCCTCTTCGGCTTTCAGCCCTTCGCGTGTGAGCCAAGCGGTCAGCAGCAGCGTGCCGAACGCGATCAGGTTGAGCGCAAGCTGGCTGGCGTCCCCGGTAAAGGCGCGCACCGCCAGCGGGAGCGGGACGAAGAACAGCAGATTGGCCCGTCCACCGACACGGGTGCGGGTCTTGCCGCGAAACTCCGACGGGGTGTCGGGCGCGCCGGGGCTGTATTTGCCGCCAAAGCGTTGCGCCATGCTTAAAGCCCTCCGCCGACGGAGACATAGACGATCAACGCCAAGAGCAGGCCAAAGGCCAATTTCTGCAATCCGGTTGCTGACATGACGGCCCCCTCGGCCCCACTAACCTGCGAACATCAAAACTATATGTAAGCGCTTGGAAAAATACCAGAAGGGGGAATTTTAGCGCGGATCGTTCCGTCGGCGCGGCGGTTTGCGCTTGCGTTGGGGTTTGGGCTTGTCGTTCCAGCCCATCTGATCGGCCAGAACGCGAGCTTTGACCTCTTCGACGGCGCCTTGTTTCAGATCGCCCAAGCGGAACGGGCCGTAGCTGATGCGCAAGAGGCGATTGACGGGCAGGCCCACGGCTTCCATCGCGCGGCGGATCTCGCGGTTCTTGCCTTCGCGCAGGCCGATGGTGAGCCAGGCATTGGCGCCTTGCTGACGGTCAAGCGTGACCTGCATGCCCTGGAACTTTTCGCCGTCGATGGTGATGCCGCGGCGGAGCGGCTCAAGCGTGGCGTCATCCGGGCGACCGTTCACGCGGACGCGGTACTTGCGGAGCCAGCCGGTTGAGGGCAGCTCCAACGTGCGTTTGAGACCGCCATCATTGGTGAGGAGCAGAAGCCCCTCGGAATTGATGTCGAGCCGCCCGACGCTCATCACACGCGGCATATCTTCGGGGAGCGCGTCGAACACCGTCTCGCGGCCCTTTTCATCGCGCGCGGTCGTCACGAGGCCCGTGGGTTTGTGATAGAGCCAGAGCCGCGCGGGCTCGGCCTCGGCAATCGGTTTGCCGTCGACGGTGATGACCGCCTTGTCGGTGACGTTCAGGGCTGGGCTGTCGATCTTCTTGCCATCGACAGTGACGCGGCCCGCTTCGATCATGCGCTCAGCTTCCCGGCGCGAGGCGACGCCGGCGCGGGCCAGAACCTTGGCGATACGATCACCTTTGGGGATCTCAGTGCTCATAGCGCAGGCCTTAACGGGTTTTCTGCGGGCTTGCCAGAGCGGGCAGGCTGGGGCAGGGACGGAGAATGGAGTTTAAGAGCCACATGAATATCGCGCTGGAAGAAGCGCGCGCAGCGGCGGCACGGGGGGAGGTTCCCGTGGGCGCCGTGGTGGTGGCTCCGGATGGTGCGGTCGTGGCGCAAGCGGGCAACCGGACGCGAGAGCTTTACGATCCGACTGCCCATGCGGAGGTGCTGGCGATCCGCGCGGCGTGTGCGGCGATAGGCTCAGACCGGCTGCCGGGGTATGATCTCTACGTCACGCTGGAGCCGTGCCCGATGTGCGCGGCCACCATTTCCTTCGCGCGGATTGCGCGGCTTTATTATGGGGCAAGCGATCCAAAGTCGGGTGGCGTCGCACATGGCGCTCGGGTGTTCAGCCATGCCCAATGTCACCATGTGCCGGAGATTTATGACGGGATCGCGGCAGATGAGGCTGAGCGCCTGTTGAAGACATTCTTCGGAAATCTGCGCGGCTAAGGCCGCTTGAGCCTCCGGCGGAGGTATTTGGGGACAAAAGAAGCCGGTATTTTATTCAAATTGTCGGCTTCGCTTTTTCCAAATATCCTCGCCGAAGGCATCCTCACATCTCAATTGCGACCATCGGTTCGGGTTCTATGACCCGAACGTCAGGCAAGTGCTTGATCATCTGGTCAGCCGATTGTTCGAGCAGCGGGAAGGTTTTGTAGTGATAGGGGATCACCGTCTTGAAGTTAAAGAACGTGCGCGCGGCAAAGGCGGCGCGGTGCATGTCCATTGTAAAGTGCCCGCCCGCGCAGAGGATGCCGATATCGGGTGTGTGGAGCGCGTTGAAGACCTGCATGTCGGCCATCACATCCGTGTCGCCGGAGATGTAGATCGTGTGGCCTTCGCCGGAGACCATATAGCCAGCCTCGGAGCCGGCATAGACCAGTTTGTCGGAGAGCGGGAGCGAGCTGGAATGGGTGGCGTTGACCATGGTGACCTTGACGTCGCCAAGCGTGATGGTGCCGCCTTTGTTGAAGCCGGTGGCCTCCACGCCCACGCTTTCGGTGAGCCAACTGGCGAGCTCTACAATTGCGTAGATATGGGCGCTGGTGTCTTTGGCGATCGCCTCGATCTCGGCGGCGTGGTCGAAATGGCCGTGGGTCTGAAAAATGGCGGTGGTGCCTGCAATCGCCTCGGCGCGGCGGTCATCGGGAAAGGCCGGGTTGCCTTCGAGCCAAGGGTCGATCAGCAGGATCTGATCTTCGATTTCGATGCGCAGGCTGGCATGTCCGAGAGGGATGATCTTCATGGGGTGGTCTCCGAGCTGAGGGTTGTTATCTGAGAGGGTAGCGGGAGCGGAAGGAAAGCCAAAGCATGAACTGGACCGAGCAGATTGATGCCTATTGCGAGCGGATGGATGCCTCCTATTGGGCCGAGCCGATCAATGCCGTGACAAATATCGCGTTCATTCTGGGGGCTTTGTTCATGTGGCGGCGGACGGCGGGGCTGCCTTTGGCGCGCGCGCTCTGTGTGGTTCTCTTTGCCATCGGCGTGGGCTCGTTTCTGTTTCACACCCATGCGACGGGCTGGGCGGCGGCGACGGATGTTGCCCCGATTTTGCTGTTCATCCTGCTTTACATCTATGTGGCCAACCGGGCATTTCTCGGCTTTGGCCTTTGGGCGGCCTTGGGCGGTGTGGCCTTGTTCATTCCCTATGCGGGCATGATGGTGCCGGCGTTTTCACTGATCCCGGGGCTGGGATCTTCGGCGGGCTATGCGCCTGTGCCGTTGCTGATCTATCTCTACGCCTTGTGGCTGCGGGAGCGGGCACCTGAGACGGCCAAAGGGCTGGCGATTGGGGCGACGATATTGGTCGTCTCGCTGACCTTCCGCACCGTTGATTTGCCGCTTTGCGATGGCTTCCCGATGGGCACGCATTTCATGTGGCATATCCTGAACGGGATCATGCTGGCCTGGATGATCGAAGTTTACCGCAGACACGTGCTTGGCATCGCTCAAGAGGCGCGCTAAACCGCCTCTCGTTCTTACGAGGGAAAGCCCCCATGTCCATCGACATCACCACCGCTGCCAAAGTGGCGAAACTGGCCCGGATCAAAGTGGAAGACGACGCGCTTCCGGCTTTGGCCGAAGAGTTCAACGCGATCCTTGGGTTCATCGAGCAGCTTGAGGAAGTGGATGTGGAGGGCGTGGAGCCGATGACCTCGGTCACGCCTCAGCGTCTGAAGCGGCGCGAGGATGTGGTGACGGATGGCGATCAGCAGGAGAAGGTTCTCAGCAATGCACCCGATGCGCGCGAGGGCTTTTTCGCGGTGCCAAAGGTGGTGGAATAATGTCTGATCTGAACAAACTCACGCTGGCCGACGCGCGCGACAAGCTGCGGGCTAAAGAGATCACTTCGGTCGAGCTGACAGAGGCGTGTCTGAGCGCTGTGGACGGGGCCAAGGCGCTGAATGCTTTTGTGCATGACACGCCCGATCTGGCGATGGAGCAGGCCAAGGCGGCGGATGCAAGGCTGGCCGAGGGCGACGCCCCTGCGATGTGCGGTTTACCGATTGGGATCAAGGATTTGTTCTGCACCAAGGGTGTGGCCTCGCAAGCGGCCTCTGCCATTCTTGAAGGGTTCAAGCCGGAATATGAAAGCACAGTGAGCCAGAACCTGCGCGATGCGGGTGCGGTCATGTTGGGCAAGCTCAACATGGACGAATTTGCGATGGGCTCATCGAACGAGACCTCGGTTTATGGCGATGTGGTCAACCCTTGGAAGGTCGATGATCGCAACCTGACGCCGGGTGGCTCTTCGGGCGGGTCGGCCTCGGCAGTGGCGGCAGATTTGTGTCTGGCGGCCACGGGGACAGATACGGGCGGTTCTATCCGCCAGCCTGCGGCGTTCACCGGGATTGTCGGGATCAAGCCGACTTACGGGCGCTGTTCGCGCTGGGGCGTCGTAGCGTTTGCCTCCTCGCTAGATCAGGCGGGGCCGATGACGAAGTCTGTGCGCGACGCGGCGGTCATGCTGGAGGCGATGTGCAGCCACGATCCAAAAGACAGCACCAGCGTCGATATGGCTGTGCCGAACTTTGAGGCCGCGCTGGACGGTGACATTAAGGGCAAGACCATCGGCATTCCCAAGGAATACCGGATGGACGGGATGCCGGGCGAGATCGAGGCGCTCTGGTCGCAAGGCACCGAGATGCTGAAAGACGCCGGCGCGAAGGTTGTCGATATCAGCCTGCCGCATACGAAATACGCGCTGCCTGCTTACTATGTGATTGCGCCGGCCGAGGCGTCCTCGAACCTCGCGCGCTATGACGGGGTGCGCTATGGGCACCGCGCCAAGTTGAGCCAGGGCGACGGTATCACCGAGATGTATGAAAAGACCCGCGCCGAAGGGTTTGGCCCCGAAGTGCAGCGCCGGATCATGATCGGGACCTACGTGCTGTCGGCGGGCTTCTACGACGCCTACTACAACCGCGCGCGTAAGGTACGCACTTTGATCAAGAAGGATTTCGAGGACGTGTTTGCCCAAGGGGTCGACGCGATCCTGACGCCAGCGACGCCCTCAGCCGCGTTTGGTTTGGGTGAGATGAAAGACGCCGATCCGGTGCAGATGTATCTCAATGACGTCTTTACGGTGACGGTGAACCTTGCCGGGCTGCCGGGTATTTCGGTGCCTGCGGGGCTTGATAAACAAGGGCTGCCGCTGGGTCTGCAACTGATTGGCAAACCGTTCGAGGAAGGGGAGTTGCTGCAATTTGCCCACACCCTTGAGCGCGCGGCAGGTTTTGTAGCAAAACCCGAAAAATGGTGGTAATCTGCGCCTCAAAAGAATGAGGCAGAGACAGATTATGCGTGGATTTATTGCGCTTTTGGCAGTGGGTGGGCTTGTGGCCTGCGCCCCCGCCGTGCCCGACAGCAACCCCGATCGTGGGGCGGGTGTCGGCTTTGGCAGCTATTCGGAATACCAGCAGCGCCAGCTTGAGCGGGACCGCGCTTTGCAAGGCGGCTTGCCGGCGGCAACACCTGTGACCGCTCAAACGCTTGATCCCGCAGGCGCGCAAGCCGCGCCGCAGACGACTGCTGCGCAAGGGACCACGCCCGCGCAAACTGCGATCGCGCAATCAAACGCGCCGCGCACGACGATACAGACACGCACGGCCGCCTCGACGCCTGCTGCGAATGACGATGCCGCCGAGATTGCAGCGAACACGCGGGCCGCTTTAAGCAATTCCGGATCCGAGCCTTTGCAGGCCAGCCCGTCGAACCCGGCCCCTACGATTGTGAACAACCCCGGCATTTCGGACGAGCAGGATTTTGAGGCAGTTTCCGCTCGTCAAACCATTGAATCGGATGCAGAACGCCGCGCGCGTCAGGCGGCACAATATCAGGTGATTGCACCGACGGCGGTGCCGCAGCGGGATGCAAACACGCCGAGCATCATTGAATATGCGCTTTCCACCCGCCACGCGAAAGGCGATCAGATCGTGCGTCGCGTGGGCTTTAATCTGGCCAACAAGAACCGTCGTAATTGCGCGGGCTTTGCCAGTGATGATGCCGCGCAGGAAGAATTCCTGCGGCTGGGCGGCCCGAACCGCGACCGTCTGGCGCTTGACCCGGATGGGGACGGCTTTGCCTGCGGATGGGATCCGGCGCCGTTCCGTCGGGCGATCAACAACTGATCCAGCGACCCTCCCCCAATTTCGGGCCGCGTCGCGAGGGCGCGCGTCTCGATATGATCGTGCTGCACTATACCGCGATGGCTTCGGCAGAGGCGGCTTGTGCGCGGCTGTGCGATCCGGAATTTGAAGTGTCAGCGCATTACGTGATTGGCCGGGATGGTACCATCTTTCAGCTTGTCGATGAAGACATGCGGGCCTGGCATGCTGGGGCTGGGCAGTGGAGGGAGATCACGGATGTGAACTCCCGCTCGATCGGGATTGAGTTGGACAATGACGGGTTTTCGCCTTTTTCTGCGCCTCTGATGGATGCGTTGGAGGGGCTGTTGCCGGAGATCATGGCGCGCTGGGGGATTCCGGCAGCCCATGTGATTGGGCATTCGGATATGGCCCCGGGGCGCAAGCACGATCCGGGCGCACGGTTTGACTGGGCGCGTTTGGTGCGCAGTAATTTGGCGGTCGGAAGTGCCGCCACCGGTGACACGGTTGACGAAGCCGCGTTCTGGGCTGCGTTGGACCGGATCGGCTATCCTGCTTGCGATGCCGATACGCGGCTTTCGGCCTTTCGTTTGCGTCACAATCAGGGGGCTTCTGGCCCGCTCAGTGGCACCGATTGCGCGCGCGCCTTGACGATTGACGCAGACCTGCGCGGCACGTAAGTCCCATCACGCACGGATGGCTGGATGGCCGCGGCGGTTATGCGTCGAGGAAAGTCCGGACTCCCTGAAACAACGGTGCCGGGTAACGCCCGGGCAGGGCAACCTGACGGACAGCGCCACAGAGAACAGACCGCCCTGCAAGTCAGGGTAAGGGTGAAACGGTGGAGTAAGAGCCCACCGCGGGACGGGCAACCGGACCGGCATGGCAAGCCCCACCGGGAGCAACGCCGAATAGGGACCCCACGCGGTACGCCGCAGGGACGTTTCAGCCCCGGGGTCCGGGTTGGCAGCTAGAGGCGCAAGGGTAACCTTGCGTTTAGAGGAATGGTCATCGAAGGGCGGCAACGCCCGGAACAGAATCCGGCTTATAGGCCGTCCGTGCATATTTTCCGCAGCTTTGCGATGTAGGCCGCGAATCCGGTTGACAGGGGACGGGTGATCCTTAAAAGGCGGGCTTCAAGGTTTATCCGCGAGGGGTGTGCTCTCGCGATCAGGAGACACGACCCATGGCGAAGCCGACCACGATCAAGATCCGTCTGAACTCGACCGCGGGCACGGGCCATTTCTACGTGACGAAGAAAAACGCACGCACCATGACTGAAAAGATGGTGGTACGGAAATATGATCCTGTGGTTCGCAAGCATGTCGAATACAAAGAAGGCAAGATCAAGTAAGCCAACTTTGATCAGACATGTTTTGAAGGGCCACGCAATCGCGTGGCCTTTTTCGTTTCAGGAGGAGTGTTATGCCAGAAGAGACTCGTGCGGGATTTCGCATTCGCACCGCGACCCCTGATGATCTGGGGGCTGTGGATCGGCTGCTGGGCCGCAGCTATCCCAAATTGCTGAAGGCGGATTATGCGCCGTCGGTCTTGGTGCTGGCCTTGCCCGGTATGATCAAGGCGCGTCCGTCGCTGATGGCAAGCGGGACGTATTATGTCGCCGAAGGCGATAACGGTCAGCTTTTGGGGGCGGGCGGCTGGACCCGGAATGCGCGCAAGGGGCGGGGCGATATCCGCCATGTGGTGACCGACCCGTTGGCGTTGCAGCAGGGGATCGGGCGCGCGTTGATGCAGCACAGCTTTGCTGTTGCGCGGGCGAGTGGCATCTTCGAGATGGAGTGTTGGGCGACCCGCACTGCGGTGCCGTTTTATGAAGCCGTGGGCTTTGAGGTTCTGGGGCCGATGGAGGTCACGCTTGGCACGGGCGTGGTGTTTCCGGCGGTGCGGATGGAGCGGGCGCTCTGACAGAAGGGTTGCGCTTTGCGCTTGCGCGCAAATCGCTCCGTGCGAGGGCTCTGCCCTCGCGCTCCCGAGGTATTTGGGGACAAAAGAAGGCAGGGCGTTCACGCAGGCCTGATGAGACGTGATTGGGTCGGCGCGCGGCTTTGTGGTGAGGCTGTTCGCGCGTTATCACGGATTTAAGGACATTCTCATGAGACCCGGCTTCACAACATTTGCCTCGCCTCTCGCTCTTGCGGCGGCTTTATCGGTTTTCAGCGCCGGGCCGCTTTGGGCGCAAGAGCGCGCGGCAGTGCCGGATTATGTCATCGCCGCGTTTGGCGCGCCGCCTGCGATGCCCTCGGGCGACTTGTCGCCCAGCCTGCAAACGGCTGTCAAAATGGCTTTTGTCGACAGTGTCAGCCAGTCGACCTGGGGGCGTGATCAACGCACGGCGCTGGCGGAGCTCGCGGCCTCGGGCGATCCGCGTCTGGTGTGGATCATCAGCGATCTGCTGCGGTTTTCTAATGGGCCGGATTTGACGGCGGCCTTGGCGGAGGCGGCCTCGACCCTCTTGGGCAAAGAGATCGCGCCGCGCAATGCATGGGGCGTTGTGACCGATCATCTGATTGCGTGGGATATCCCCGCACCGCCGGATTATCTGGAGGTTAAGCGAGCGATCTTTACGAATTTGATCCCCGGCTGGGACCGCATCTTTGTGGAAGGCGATATCGACTGGCGGATGGTGTCTTGGGGCGGTGTTCTGATTGATGATCGCGCCTATGACACGACGGATGAGCGCTGCAATTGCATCCCGGCGGCGGACAATCCGGAGGTGACGTCAGCGGAAGAGGCCGCTTGGCTGGAGGATGATGACATCATCTTCGGGATCGAAATCAACGGAGAGGCCCGCGCCTATCCGCGCCAGATCATGGAAGTGCGCGAAATGGTCAACGACACGCTGGGCGGTCGTGATCTGGGTATTCCCTATTGCACGCTCTGCGGGGCGGCGCAGGCGTATTTCACCGATGAGCTGCCAGCTGGGGTGGAGCGGCCTGTGCTGCGCACCTCGGGGCTGCTGATCCGGTCGAACAAGGTGATGTATGACGTGAACACCTATTCGGTTTTTGACACGTTTCTGGGCAAGGCCGTGACCGGGCCTTTGGCTGAGAAGGGTATTCAGTTAGAGCAGGCCAGTGTCGTGACGTCTGAGTGGGGCGCTTGGAAAGAGGCGCATCCCGACACGACTGTATTGGCCGAAGGGCTGGCTCTGGGGCGCGACTTTGATTTCCGCAATGGGCGCGATGCAAACGGACCGATCTTCCCGGTCGGGGATGTGGATCCGCGTTTGCCGGTGCATGAGGATGTGATCGGGATTCTGACTGCCTCCGGCACGCCGGTCGCGTTTCAGCGCAGTGCGGCGATGCTGACGCTGCAGCGGGGCGCCTCGATCTCGGTGGAGAATGTGCGGTTGCAGCTCGATGCCGGCGGCATCCGTGCGGTGGATGCGGAAGGGGCCGATTTGGGCAGCAATCAGGCGTTCTGGTTCGCGTGGTCGCAGTTTCATCCCGACACGCTGCTTTGGCCCGAATAGCGCGATCCAGCCGGACAAGAAAAAGGGCCGGTCGCTGTGACCGGCCCTTTCGTATTCAGGTAATGGCTTTCGCTATTCTTGCTGGCCCATGAACATCAGCAGGAACTGGAACATGTTCAGGAAGTCCAGATAAAGGTTGAGCGCGCCGTGGATGGCGGATTTTTCAAGCCACTCGGCATCGCCCATATGGGCATGTGCCAAATACTGGTTCTTGATGTTCTGCGTGTCATAGGCGGTGAGTGCTGCGAAGATCAGCACACCGATGCCGGAGATGGCGAACATCATTGCAGGCGACTGCAGGAAGATGTTGATGACCATCGCGACCAGCAGACCGATCACGCCCATGATCAGGAACGATCCCCAGCCCGAGATGTCTTTCTTCGTGGTGTAACCCCAGAGGCTGAGGCCCGCGAAGGCAATCGCGGTCACGAGGAAGGTCTGCACGATCGAGAAGGACGTGAAGACGATGAAGATTGAGCTGAGCGACACACCGATTAGCGTGGCGAACAGGAAGAAGAACAGCTGTGTCGCTGCGGCCGAAGCGCGCTGCATCACAGCGCCGAAGCCGAAAATCATCAGCAGCGGTGCGAACATAATCACCCAGCGCAGGGGCGAGGTGTAGAGTGCAGCACCTAGTCCGGTCAGCAGCGTGCCGTTTTGCATCTGCACGGCGGCGTTTGCTGGGTCAGTGGTCGTTGCAAGGCCTGCGATAGCCCATGCGGCAAGCGCTGTAATCAGCATGCCGACGGACATCGTGCCGTAAACTTTATTCATATGGGCGCGAAGGCCCTCGTCGATCTCGGCTGTACGGACGCCTGCCGTGCTCCGGACCGTCTCATATTGTGCCATAGTTTGACGTCTCCAGTTTTGGTCCCTGTTTGCGTCGCAGACGGGTGCCTGCGACGGTCTTGGGACAGATATTGGCAGAGACGCCTGCCATTTCAAGCGTTTCAGACCGGAATTATGACTGAAACACTCTGTTTTTCAGCTTAGGCGCGCCAGCCCTGAGGCACGTCCCAGACCGAGCGATTTGTTTCACGCAGGATATCGGCTTCCGTCAGGCCCAGATCGGCGCGCATATGGGCGTCCAGATCAGCCAGTTGGCGGCGCTGGCGATACAGCCCGTAGGCATTGGAGAGCCGGTCCAGCAGGCTTGCGGAGCGGGGGGCGGCGGTGTGGCGGATCGTATGCGTGGTCATATCGCTTCCTTTCGGTATCTGTGATGTTTTTGTCTATGTGTATCAATTCTGTTGATCTATATGGGGGAATGTGGTCCATATTAAAAACGAATGTTTATGAATTTATACATCAAGGATTGTGATATGGCGCGAAATATGGATCTCACGGCTCTGCGGTCCTTCGTGGCGGTGGCCGAAGCGGGCGGGGTCACGCGGGCTGCGGGGCTTTTGAACCTCACGCAGTCGGCGGTCTCCATGCAGCTCAAGCGCTTGGAAGAGGCGTTGGACCTGAGCCTCTTTGAGCGGGCACACCGGACGGTGTCGCTGACCGCGTCGGGGGAGCAGTTATTGGGCTATGCCCGCAAGATGCTGTCGCTGAATGATGAAGCACTCAGCCGTCTGACTGCGCAAGAGTTTGAGGGGGAGATCACGCTGGGTGTGCCCCATGACATTGTCTATCCGGCAATCCCGCAGGTGTTGCGGCGGTTGCACGAGATGTATCCGCGCATCCGGGTGCAGTTGCTGTCGTCGTTTACACGCGCGCTGAAAGGTCAGTTTGATCGCGGCGAGGTGGATGTGATTTTGACCACTGAGGATCATTGCGATCCGGGCGGCAAAATCCTGTGTGAGAAGCCCCTCATCTGGTTGGGTGCGCCCGGCGGGCAGGCCTGGCGGCAGCGGCCCTTACGGTTGGCGTTCGAGAAGAACTGCATTTTCCGCAAAGGCGCCATTGAGGCGCTGGATGCCGCAGGAATCCCGTGGGAGATGGGTGTGGAGTCCAACAGCTCGCGGACGATTGATGCCTCGGTGAGCGCCGATCTAGCGGTGCATGTGATGATCGAGGGCAGCGAGCCCGATTATGCAGAGCGGATCGCTCATGGCGGGGCCTTGCCCGAGCTGCGCACGACAAAGGTCAACATGTATGCGCGCAATCCCGATAAGTCAGAGGTGATTACCGAGCTGACCGGGTTGATCGAGCAGGCTTGGAAGACGTTTTAGGGGTTGGTGTGATGTGCTGAGGCCATCGCCCGACCTCAGATCGTCACGACAACCTTGCCGGTTGATTTGCGGGTCCGCAGCAACTCCAACGCTTCTTCGGCCTGGTCCAACGGCAGAGTGTGGCTGATATGCGGGGCGAGCTTGCCGTCGCTGTGCAGGCGCATCAGCTCTTCCATGGAGCCGATCAGCGCTTGGGGGTTCAGGCTCAAATAGCCGCCCCAGTAAAACCCGATGACGGAGATGTTCTTGACCAAAAGGATATTGGCGGGGATCGGGGGCACATCGCCGCTGGCAAAGCCGATCACCAGCACGCGCGCGCCGCGATTGGTGCTGCGCAGGGCGGCGGTGAATAGCGCGCCGCCCACTGGGTCATAGACGACGTCGGCCCCGCCCAACGCTTTAACCTCGGTGCGCAGATCGACGGTGTCGCTGTCAAAGAGGTGATCGGCCCCGGCTGCGCGCGCGGCCTCCAGCTTGTCCGCACCGCGGGCGACGGCGATCACCTTTGCACCCATCGCTTTGCCGATTTCGACGGCGGTTAGGCCAACGCCGCCCGCCGCGCCGAGGACCAAAAGCGTCTCGCCAGCACGCAGGTTTGCGCTGTGGGTGAGGGCTAGGTGGCTGGTCCCGTAAGCGATCTGAAACCCGGCGGCAGTTGTAAACTCCATCGTCTCGGGCAGTGCCAAGCAGCGATCCGCATCATAACAGGCGTACTCAGCCAGCCCGCCTTGGCCGCCAAAGACAACCACCCGGTCGCCGAGCGACCAGCCCGTCACGCCTGCACCAAGCGCATCGACCGTTCCTGCGACCTCCATCCCGAGTGTGAAAGGCGCCTTGGGTGTGTCCTGATACTGGCCCTTGATCATCAGAAGATCCGCGAAGTTTAACCCGCACGCGGCGATCTTAACGCGGATCTGTCCGTTGCCCGGCTCTGGCACAGGCAGGTCGGTTAACACAGGCGCGGCCCCTGACTTTGCGATATGAAAGGCTTTCATCGAGCGGCCCCCTCGTCGGATGTAGATTTACAGGCTGTGTAGCGCGGCGATTCTGTGGAAACCAGTGCTGGGCGTTCCAGAGGGAAGTTTACGTTAACCTTACCTTGGGTAAATTTTGGGCGGATCGTTGCATTTTGCAAATCACACGCATGGGTTGAGGTGGGCGACCTGTCTTAAAGTTAGTTTGCGCAAAGCAGCGCCTGAAATTGGGAAATAACAAGGTGTTTTCACCCTAGCGAGCAAACGCGACGCCCGATTAAACCGGACAAAGGTTCTCAGATCATCAAAAAAGATGTCGGGTGCCTTGTTGGGAAAAATAGGAGTTAGGCAATGAAACACCCCGTCGATGTGCATGTAGGTAAGCGTGTTCGCCATCGTCGTTGGCTGGTCGGTATGACCCAGCAACAATTGGCTGAGAAAGTGGGGATCAAGTTTCAACAGATTCAAAAATACGAAACAGGCATGAACCGGGTCAGCGCCTCCCGTCTTTGGGATATCGCCGATGCGATGGACGTGCCTGTCAGTTTTTTCTTCGAGGGTCTTGAGGGCCATGATGTCGCTGCGGTTGGTGCGGGGGCACCAAACGACATTCTGGCGGACAAGGAAGCGATGGAGCTTGTGCGCTCTTACTACGCGATCCCCGAGAATCAGCGCCGCCGTCTTTTCGATCTGGCCCGCGTTTTGTCAGACGTGGCTTGACGCCAACCGGGCGCCCGCGCTACCGCCATAGAAGGTAAGACGCGGGCGGCCATGACTTTTCTCAGCACTGATGAGCAGGCGCGGTTGCGTCACACAGCCCACGCATTGGCCGATGCTGCGCGGGCTGTAACTCTTCCGCTGTTTCGCACGCGCGGGTTGAGTGCTGACAATAAGGACGTCACTGGTTTTGATCCCGTCACCGCAGCGGATCGCGGTGCCGAAGAGGCGATGCGCGCGATCTTGGCGCGTGAACGCCCGCAAGACAGCATTCTCGGTGAAGAGTTCGCACGGGTTGAGGGCTCCTCTGGGTTGACCTGGGTGCTAGATCCGATTGACGGCACCCGGGGGTTTATCAGCGGCACACCCACTTGGGGCGTTTTGATCGCATTGTCGGATGAAAATGGGCCGATCTATGGGATCATCGATCAGCCCTATATCGGCGAAAGGTTCGAAGGCGGCTTCGGTCTGGCAACGTTGGAGGGACCGCGAGGGCACCGTGACCTCTGTGTGCGCGACCAGCAAGGGCTCGCCGCCGCGACACTGTTTACGACCTTCCCCGAAGTGGGCACCGATGCGGATCGCGCGGGCTTTGAGGCTGTGCGGGACCGCGTGCAATTGGTGCGCTACGGGATGGATTGCTACGCTTATGCGCTGCTTGCCCAAGGGCAGATTGATCTGGTGATCGAGGCTGGATTGCAGGCCTACGACATCCAAGCTCCCATCGCGGTGATTCAAGCGGCAGGTGGTGTTGTAACCAACTGGCGAGGGGAGCCTGCGCATGAAGGCGGTCAAGTGATCGCCGCAGGCTCTGCAGACTTGCATGCAGAAGCACTGGCCCTTCTTGCGCCCTATGCCCATGACTGAGACGGTGATCCGCAACGCAGCCACGTTGCTGACGATGGATGACGCGCGGCGCGAGCTGTCAGGCGTGGACATTCGCATCAAAGACGGGATCATCGCGGAGGTTGGCGAAGGGCTGCGCAGCGCGGGCGAGACATTGACGGCGACGGGCTGTGTGGTGACGCCGGGACTCGTGAACACCCATCACCATCTTTACCAAACGCTGACCCGCGCGGTGCCGGGTGGGCAGGACGCGCTGCTTTTCGGGTGGCTGCAGACGCTCTACCCCATCTGGGGGCATTTCACGCCGGATCATATGCGCGTCTCGGCGCAAGTTGGCTTGGCGGAGCTTGCGCTGTCGGGCTGCACGCTCAGTTCGGATCATCTTTACCTTTATCCCAACGGGTCCCGATTGGAGGACACGATTGAAGCCGCGCAATCCATCGGATTGCGGTTTCAGCCCACGCGTGGCGCGATGAGCATTGGCGAAAGCGCGGGCGGCCTGCCGCCTGACGCACTGGTTGAGGCGGAGGCAGATATTCTGAACGATATGATCCGCGTGATCGACGGCTTTCACGATGCAAGCGACGGGTCCATGTGCCGGGTTGGCGTGGCGCCGTGCTCTCCGTTTTCCGTCAGCCGCGAATTGATGCGGGACGCGGCTATTCTGGCCCGCGACAAGGGCGTCATGATGCACACGCATCTTGCGGAAAATGACGAGGATATCGCTTATTCTGAGGCGCAATTCGGCTGTCGTCCCGGTCAATACGCCGAAGATCTGGGCTGGACCGGCAGCGATGTCTGGCACGCCCATTGCGTGAAGATCGATGCGCAAGAGATTGATCTTTTTGCAAAAACCAAAACGGGTGTCGCGCATTGTCCGTGCTCCAACTGCAGGCTCGGCTCTGGCATCGCGCCGGTCCGCGCAATGCGGGATGCGCGGGTGCCCGTTGGGCTGGGGGTTGACGGCTCTGCCAGCAACGACGCGGGCAATCTCGTCGCCGAGGCGCGTCAGGTGATGCTGCTGCAACGCGTTGTACAGGGAGCTGACGCGATGAGCGCGCGGGAGGCGTTGGAGATCGCCACGCGCGGCGGTGCCGAAGTGTTGGGTCGCCCGGAGTGTGGGCAGATCGCTGTTGGCAAGCGTGCGGATATCGCGATCTGGGATGTCTCCGGGATCGAAAGCGCGGGCAGTTGGGACCCGGCCGCGCTTTTGCTCGCCGGGCCAACGCGCGTTCGGGATCTTTATGTCGAAGGGCGCCGTATTGTAGCTGAGGGTCAACTTGCGACGCAGGACTTACCGCTGTTGATTGAAACGCAAAACAGGCTGGCGCGCGGGCTGGCAGAAATGGTTTAGGTATGCGGTTTATTGCATTGATATCAGGCCTCTTTTTGGTGGCTTGCATGGGAAGTACACTGCCTGAGACGAGCCGCAGTGCCGCGCCAAAGGTCATCACCGATGGTGAGTTTGACGGCATGTTGGGGCTCTTCCGCGCCCAGAATGGACGCGATCAGTTGCCTCAGGACCGACTGTTGATCGCGGCGGCACAAGGTCACGCACAGGACATGGCCGCGAGCGGGTTTTTTGCCCATGAAAGCAGCGATGGCAGCAGCTTGCGGGACCGGCTGAAACGCGTGGGATACGACGCGTGTTTTGGGGCAGAAAATATCGGTGAAGGCTATCCCGATCAGCGGACTGTTTTTCAGGGTTGGCAAGGCTCTGACGGACACCGCCGTAACATGCTTTTGAGAGAAGCTAAGGCCTATGGTCTTGGACGGGCGGGCCCGTATTGGGTACTGGTGATGGCCGCTGAGTGTTAGATACCAATGGTTTGCAGGGCGTTCTTTAAGTAAGGTGCCGCTCGTTTCGGCATGTTGACCTCATGACGTGCATCGCATTTTTTGGCGCTGTTCGCCCGGCTTGAACGTGTTATGGAACGCTCAGCCAAGGGGGTGCGATGTGAACGAGCAGGCACAGGCCGAACAAGACAAAAGCTACGCGCTTGACGCGGGCCGGGTTGCCGCCATTTTGGAGGCGACAACGACGCAGGACGCAGCCTCTCTTGAGACGCTGCTGGAGCCGCTTCATCCGGCCGATATCGCCGACCTTTTGGAACAGATCAGCCCGGCGGAGCGGCGCGATCTTCTTGCGCTGTGGCAAACCGGGCTCGACGGCGAAGTTCTGTCTGAATTGGATGAAGGTCTGCGCGACGAGGTTATCGACACGCTGCAACCTGCGGAACTGGCTGAGGCAGTCCGTGATCTTGAATCCGATGACGTTGTCGATCTGGTAGAAGACCTCGATGGCGCGCAGCAGGAAGCCGTCCTTGATGCGCTCGGCGATGCCGACCGTATGGCGGTAGAGCAGGCGCTTGCTTATCCCGAGGAATCCGCTGGCCGCTTGATGCAGCGTGAGGTCGTGCGCGCGCCAGCTCATTGGGATGTCGGTCAAACCATCGACTATTTGCGCGCCGAGGATGATCTGCCTGAGCAGTTCTACCATGTCATCCTTGTCGATCCGCGCATGAAGCCGGTGGGTTATGTGACGCTCGGCAAGCTGCTTGGCGCACGTCGGGCCGTGAAGTTGACAGACATCACCGAGGACAGCTTTCGCATTATCCCCGCGACCCAGCCCGAGGAAGAGGTTGCGTATGCCTTCAACCAGTATCACCTGATCTCGGCCCCGGTGACGGATGAGGATGGGCGCTTGGTCGGCGTCATCACCATCGACGACGCCATGGTCGTGCTGGACGAAGAGCATGAGGAAGACATTCTGCGTTTGGCTGGTGTCGGTGAAGGATCGCTCAGCGACAAGGTTATTGACACTACGAAACGGCGGTTTCCGTGGCTGGCGGTCAATCTGGTGACGGCGATCCTGGCTTCGCTGGTGATTGCCCAGTTCGAAGATATTATCGCGCAATTCGTGGCCCTGGCCGTGTTGATGCCCATTGTGGCGTCCATGGGCGGCAACGCAGGCACGCAGTCGCTGACCGTGGCCGTGCGCGCAATTGCGACGAAAGACCTGACCGGATCGAACGTCTGGCGGGTGATCCGCCGCGAGGTTCTGGTGGGGCTTGTGAACGGCGCAATCTTTGCAGTGGTCATGGGAATCGTCGGCATCATCTGGTTCGGCTCGCCTATGTTGGGCGTCGTGATTGCCGTCGCGATGGTTGTTAATCTGGTGGTCGCAGGTCTTGCAGGCACTGTCATTCCTGTCGTGCTGGAGAAGCTGGGCGTTGATCCCGCACTCGCATCTGGTGCGTTTGTAACGACCGTCACGGATGTCGTCGGTTTCTTCGCCTTTTTGGGCCTCGCGGCGGTTGTTCTTCTGTGAGCTTGGAAGACATTAAGTCTGCCGCACGCAAGGCAGCTTTCGCCCGCCGAAGATCTGCCTTTGAAGCCGCAGGGCCCGGCCAAGCGGCCGTTTTGTCAGAATTTCTGGCAGGCCATCGCGGTGTGCCGGTGTCGGGCTTTATGCCGATCAATTCAGAGATCAACCCGCGACCTGCTATGGCCGAAGCCGCCGCCTACGGCCCGGTCGGCGTTCCGGTGATCCGCGGGAAGGGACAGCCCCTCGTCTTCAGCCGGTGGGAGCCTGAATGCGATATGATCGAAGGGCCTTTCAAAGCGCTGGTGCCCGCGGTGGAGCGGCTGATGGTGCCCGAAATCGTCATCGTGCCGCTGGTCGCGTTTGATCGCCATGGTGGGCGTCTGGGCTACGGCGGAGGGTTTTACGACCGAACCTTGGAAGGTCTGCGTGCGCGCGGGCCAGTGCTGGCCATCGGTTTTGCCTTTGCCGCGCAGGAGGCGGAGGATTTACCGCTAGAGCCCACCGATCAACCGCTTGATTTGGTCATTACAGAGGCCAGTGCGATTGAGGTCAAACAGCGCTGAGCGGATTCCAAAGCTATTGGATTTAGCGCGGAAGTTTTAGGCAAAGCGGGCAGGGGTGGCTCAACTCCCTTGCCCTTACAGGTCTCGCGCCCTACCCATCACCGTTATGAAACTTCTGTTCCTTGGTGATGTGATGGGGCGCGCTGGACGCGCGGCGGTTAGCGAGCGCGTGGCGGGGCTTCGCACGCAATTGGGCCTCGATTTCGTGGTGGTCAATGGCGAGAACGCGACCAACGGGGCCGGGTTGTCCCCCGCTCATGCAAAGACGCTGCTAGATGCGGGTGTCGATTGTTTGACCCTTGGCGATCACGCCTTTGATCAGCGCGAGATGCTGTCGTTCATCGATCAAGAACCTCGTATTGTGCGGCCTTTGAATTTCTCGAAAGCGGCCCCGGGCAAGGGCGCACGGCTGTTTGAGGCGCGCGGCGGGCGCAAGGTTCTGGTGGCGCAAGTGCTCGGGCAGGTGTTCATGAAACGCCCGTTTGATGATCCGTTTTCGGCTATTGAGACGGTGCTGAAGACCCATCCTCTGGGTGGCTTGGCGCAGGCCAGTCTGATCGACATGCATTGCGAGGCCACGTCCGAGAAGATGGCGATGGGGCATTACTGCGACGGGCGCGCCTCGGTCGTGGTCGGCACCCACACCCATGTGCCCACGGGCGATGCGATGGTTTTGCCGAAAGGTACGGCCTATCAGACCGATGCCGGGATGTGCGGTGACTACAATTCGGTTATCGGGATGGACAAGGAAGAGCCGCTGCGCCGGTTTATCACCGGAATGAGCAAGGGGCGGTTTACGCCTGCGAGCGAAGAGGCGACCCTGTCCGGGCTGTATGTTGAGACGGACGACAAAACGGGCAAGGCGCTGAAGTGCAAGGCAATCCGCGTCGGCGGACGTTTGGCCGAAAGCCTGCCGTGACCGGGCGCGCGGGCCTTTTGACCATTCTTGTCGTGGCCGGTGCAGGTTGGGGCGTGACCCAGCCGCTCGCCAAGATCGCCGTTAGCGAAGGCTACAAGCATTTCGGGTTGGTCTTTTGGCAATTGGCAATCGGTGCGGTGGCGCTGGGTGCGGTGAACGCCGCACGTGGCAAAGGTCTGCCGTTCAGCACCAGACACCTCGCCTTCTATGCAATGATTGCGCTGATCGGGACGGTGCTGCCCAATTCAGCGAGCTATCAGGCGATTGCGCATTTGCCGTCCGGGATCGTGTCGATCCTGCTGTCGTTGGTGCCGATGTTGGCCTTTCCGGTGGCACTGGCGCTGGGCCTCGACCGGTTTAGCGCGCTGCGCTTTGCGGGTTTGGCTTGCGGGCTACTGGGCGTGATCCTGCTGGTCGCGCCTGATGCCAGCTTGCCTGAGCCAGGGATGCTTTACTGGATTCCCGTCGCGTTGATTGCGCCGATGTTCTACGCGGTAGAGGGCAACGTAGTCGCCAAATGGGGCACGCATGGGCTGGACCCCGTGCAGGTACTTTATGGGGCCTCCGTGATCGGCACGATCCTGATGCTGCCAGTGGCGATTGGCACGGGGCAGTGGATTTCGCCCTCGCCGCCCTATGGTTTGCCGGATCTGGCGATCACGCTTTCTGCATTGATCCATGCCACGGTCTACACGGCCTATGTCTGGCTCGTGGGCCGTGCGGGGCCGGTTTTTGCGGTGCAGATCAGCTATCTCGTCACAGGGTTTGGCGTTATCTGGGCGATGCTGCTGTTGGGCGAGGCCTATGCAGGCCCCGTTTGGGCGGCAATGGCGATCATGTTTGTAGGACTTTTTCTGGTGCAACCCCGCCCCAAGGTCGCGCTTGTGCCGCCCGGCACAACAGGCGAAGATACCGCCTGAGTTAAAAGGGTTATCCCCAAAGTGATCGAGTTTTTTACCCTTGGAACGACCGGAGGTGCCATCGCGACGTTAAGTGTCGTGGCCGTGATGTTCGTCTTGTTTCTGCGCGAGACCTACCCGACCGAGGTCGTGGCTATCGCGGGCGTTGCTTTGATGCTGGTGATGGGCGTTTTGCCCTATGACAAAGCGCTGACGGTGCTGTCGAACCCAGCCCCTTGGACGATTGCAGCGATGTTCATCGTGATGGGGGCGCTTGTGCGCACCGGCGCGTTGGAGGCGTTTACCTCGGTCGCGGACCGGCAGGCCAAGACCAACCCGACATTGGCCATTGTGTTGATGATGACGTTTGTGGTTCTTTCGTCGGCCATCGTTTCCAACACGCCCGTGGTCGTCGTGATGATCCCGGTCTTTACGCAATTGGCGCGCACGATGGGGCTTTCGGTCTCCAAGCTGTTGATCCCGCTCAGTTATGCCGCGATCCTTGGGGGCACGCTGACCTTGATCGGCACCTCCACGAACCTTTTGGTGGACGGTGTTGCGCGGGCCGAGGGGTTGGCGGCATTCACCATTTTTGAGGTGACGCCGCTGGGGCTGGCCTTGGTCCTGTGGGGCATGATTTACCTGCGCTTCATCGCGCCGCGCTTGCTGCCGGACCGCGACAGCATGGCCAACCTGCTTAGCGATAAATCCCGGATGAAGTTCTTTACAGAAGCCGTGATCCCGCCTGAGTCAAACCTCATCGGACGGGAGGTGACGGGCGTGCAGCTGTTCAAACGTGATGGGGTGCGGTTGATCGACGTGATCCGCGGTGATGTCTCGCTTCGGCGAAATCTGCAGGGGGTGGAGTTGCAAGTTGGTGACCGGGTGGTTCTGCGCACGCAGATGACCGAATTGCTGAGCTTGCAGCGTAATAAGTCGCTCAAGCGCGTGGATCAGGTGTCGGCGGTGGAGACCTCAACCGTGGAGGTGCTGATCACACCGGGCTGCAAGATGGTCGGCCGCTCGCTGGGCGCGTTGCGGCTGCGGCGGCGGTTTGGTGTCTATCCGCTGGCGGTGCATCGGCGCAGTCAGAACATTGGCCGTCAGCTCGATGATCTGATCGTGCGGGTAGGGGACACGCTGCTGCTAGAGGGCGCGCCGGAAGACATCCAGCGGCTCGCCTCAGAGATGGATCTAGTCGATGTCAGCCAACCCAGCGCGCGCGGGTTTCGGCGTAGCCATGCGCCGATTGCCATCATTGCGCTTCTGGGGATTGTGACGTTGGCGGCCTTGGGCGTGGCCCCGATCCTGATGCTGTCTGTGCTGGCCGTTGCGGTCATCTTCCTGACCCGGTGCATCGACGCGGATGAGGCATTTGGCTTTGTCGATGGGCGCCTGCTTGCGCTGATCTTCGCGATGCTGGCCATCGGGCAGGCGCTGCAAGCCTCTGGCGCAGTCTCGTTGATCGTGGAGGCGATTGCGCCCGCGTTGGGCAATCTGCCGCCCTTCCTACTGGTCTGGGCGATTTATCTGCTGACCTCGGTTCTAACCGAACTGGTATCGAACAACGCGGTCGCCGTCGTCGTCACGCCCATCGCGATTGGTCTGGCGACTGCGCTGGGCATCGACCCGCGCCCGCTGGTTGTGGCGGTCATGGTCGCAGCCTCCGCCAGTTTTGCTACGCCGATTGGCTATCAGACCAACATGCTGGTTTACGGCCCCGGCGGCTACAAATTCACCGATTTCCTGCGCGTGGGCATCCCGCTGAACCTGAGCATCGGTCTGCTGGCGAGTTTCCTCATCCCATTCATATGGCCGCTTTGAGCGCGTGCAGATGGGCGGGCAGGTCCCGCTCTGTCACGTCCGCTTCGCGCACCAATCCGTCGAAATGGCAGGTGAAGGCCTGCACCCGTTCGGTGTCGCGGAAGGCCAGATAGTTCTGGCCCAGATAGATCACGGCGAGCATCGGACCGAACACGGTGATCGGCGCGGAATAGAGCCTGCGTGCATCAAAGAGGGAGACGCGCAGCGCGGGGTAGAGATCTTCGTGCAGGGCAATCATCCGGTCCAGCTGCGCGCGCCGCAGTTCGGCGGAGAGGCCAGCATAATAGCCTTCGGCATGTGCAAAGGCGCGCAGGTCATGGCTGGGTAGGGCGATCTCAAAATCGGACTTGGCCTGTTGCATCAGCTGCAGGCGGTCCTCTGACGCGCCGATGGCTTGATCGGTGGTTTTGCCGAGGGACGGCTCATATTCCCACTGCAAGACATCCCGCGTTTTCATCATGTCAGGCAGCCCAGCGGGAACGTGGCGGATTTTGTAACCCGCAGCCTCAATGTGCCAGTCGAAGATCTGCTGGTCGACAAGGGCGCGGGGGGCGGCCGTGATCTCCACCGCGGTGGCGAGGATGTCGGCTGCGCTTTCTGGGCGCTCGGACAGGCCCAACAGCCAGTCGGAGGAGACGCCCAAGGCAGCAGCACATTCCGCCACCACTTGCGCATTGGGCAAGCGCGCACCGCCTCCGCTGAGCACTTGCGAGATGGTGGAGCGATCTACGCCGATGCGCCGGGCCAGCCCAGACTGCGTCTCTCGCGCGTCGGTCATCGCTTGCAACAGCCGGTCCCGGAATAGCTTGGCGCGGTCTCTCTTGTCGGTTTTTTCAATCATTGATGATTAATATCACCATTTGCATATTTTGCTAACTATTTACAGAATTCTGTAACGGCGGAAAACAGCCTAGTGCAGGACGCATGTCAAACATGCCGCCCTCTTCAAGCGAAACCCGTACCCGCACCATCGTTAAAGCCGTGCTCTGGAACCTCATGGGCCTTGCAGTCATGGCGTTGGTGGGCTTTGCGCTGACCGGATCGTGGAGCGTGGGCGGCAGCATGGCCGTGATCAACGCGGTCCTAGGTCTGACGATGTATATCCTGTACGAGCGTGTCTGGGCGCATATCCGGTGGGGGCGCCATGCCGCGCGTTGAATGGCCGACCCTCGGGCTGATCCTGACGTGCCTTTTGGTCTGGGCAGGAGCGACGACATGGCTGGCGGCCCTCTCCCTGCCGCTGGCCATTGTCGTCACGGCACTTGCGATCGCACTTTTTTGCTCGCTTCAGCATGAGGTGATCCACGGACATCCGTTTGATAACCGTCTGCTGAACGAGGCGCTGGTCTTTCCAACGCTCTGCCTCGCGATCCCCTATCACCGCTTTCGCGAGACGCATCTGGCCCATCACACGGACAGCGTCCTGACGGACCCCTATGATGATCCAGAGAGCAATTACCTAGATGCGGCCGATTGGGACCGCTTGTCGCCGGCCATGCGGGCGCTGTTACGGTTCAATAACACGTTGCTGGGGCGGCTAATCGTAGGGCCTGCCGTCTCGCAAGTCGCTTTCATGAGGAGCGATTGGCGCGCGGCCCGTGCTGGCGACCTTGCGGTTTTGCGCGGTTGGCTTTGGCATCTACCCCCCATTGCGCTGGTGCTGGCCTGGGTCTGGATGGCCGCAATCCCGCTTTGGGCCTATCTGATCGCGGCTTATCTTGGGCTCTCGATCCTCAAGATCCGCACCTTCCTGGAGCATCAGGCCCATGAGCGCGCCCGGGGCCGCACTGTTATCATCGAGGATCGCGGGTTGCTGGCGTTTCTCTTTCTGAACAACAACTTGCATGTCGTGCATCACATGCACCCAAAGCTGCCCTGGTATCGCTTGCCGCGGGTCTATTTCGGCAATCCGGATCGCTATCTTCAGCGCAATGGCGGCTACCGCTACGCCTCTTACGGCGAGGTCTTCCGCCGCTATTTCTGGCGCGCAAAGGACCCGGTTGCGCATCCGCTTTGGCGTAGATAGGCCTTGCAAAACAGGGCGTTGCGGCAGATAGCGACGCCATGGCTTTGTGGATTCCGATCACCTTGCTGGCGGCGTTTGCGCAAAATCTGCGCTTCATGCTGCAAAAGCACCTCAAGGACACCTCGCTCTCCTCGGGCGGGGCGACCTTGTCGCGGTTTCTCTACTCCTTCCCGCTGGCGGCTGTGCTGGTGTGGAGCTATGCGAGCCTGACGGATCAGGCGCTTCCCGAAACCTCCCAGCGCTTCTGGGCCTTCGCCTTAGCGGGGGCCGTCAGCCAGATCATCGCGACGATGTGCGTCGTGTCGATCTTTCAGCATCGTAATTTCGCCGTCGGGATCACCTTCAAGAAAACCGAAGTCATTCAGACTGCGATCATCGGCTTTGTGTTGCTGGGCGAGGGGCTGCACCCGCTGGCGCTGGTGGCGATTTTTATTGGGCTGGCGGGCGTGCTGGTGCTCTCTGACCCGCCTAAGGCAGAAGGGCGCTGGCGCGACCGCATTCTGAACCGCGCGGCGGGGTTGGGGCTGTTGTCAGGGCTGCTTTTCGGCATGTCTTCCATCGGGTATCGCGGGGCGTCTTTGTCATTGGAGCAACCCGACCCTTTTCTTGCGGCGATGATGACACTGGCACTGGTGACGGTCACGCAAACGGTCCTGCTCAGCGGGTGGCTCGCATTACGAGAACGCGGCCAAATCTTGTTGGTACTCAAAAGCTGGCGCGTGTCGCGTTGGGTTGGTTTGACCTCTATGATCGGCTCGCTCGGCTGGTTTACGGCGTTCACGTTGCAAAACGCGGCCTATGTGAAAGCACTGGGGCAGGTGGAGCTGGTTTTTGCCTTCCTCGCCTCGCAATTCTTCTTTGGCGAGAAAACAGACCGACGCGAGGTCTTGGGCGTTTGCCTCATCGTGCTGTCTATCCTGGTGCTGATCCTGTCGCTTTGAGGCGCAGGAAGAGGCTTTCTTCGTCGTCATTTTTGAAAAACGGGACGGAGGCAGGCGCGTCGAGGCTGGGGAGCAGACCGGTGATTTCGGCCAGAACGACCTCGGTGATGAAGGGCAGGTCAAAGCTGCGGGCCTGATCAAGCGGGACCCATTGCAGATGGCTCAACTCATCGCACGCATGGGTGAAATTATCCGGGTCGCCTTGCAGCGCGCTGGCATCGGCCAAAAAGAATCGCGCATCAAAGCGGCGCGGGCGTCCTGGCGGGGTGATGGCGCGGAAGACGAATTTCAGTGCGCTTGCATCGGGGCGCATGCCCTGGGCGGCAAAGCTCTGCCAATCGGGCGGGGCATCTGGCCAGGCGCCGGGGGTGCCGAAAATGAGGCCCGTCTCCTCCCACAGCTCGCGGATCGCCGCAGCCGCGAGTGCGGGGACGGGCGTCATGCTTTGATCCGTGAGCCGCTCTGCGCAGACGGGATTAAGCGCATGAGCGAAAGGGATATCACCGTCGCCCCCATCCACGGCCCCGCCCGGAAAGACGAACTTGTTCGGCATAAAGGCCGCGGTCGCGCCGCGTTGACCCATCAGCACTGCAGGGCGGGTCGCCGCATCGCGCAGAACGATCACGGTTGCGGCATCTCTGACTGCGGATTTGTCCATGAAGCCCCTGTCAGGTGGAGGGGGCAGCTCCGAAGCCGTGCATGCGCTTGGCCCATTGCAACGACACAACCACCCCTTTGAGTCGCGGCAGAAGGTAAAGCGAGAGGGCGACGCAGCCAATGGTAAAGGCCGTGGCCATCAACAAGGGGTCGGGCCGATAGCGCACAAATGCGATATGCATGAGCGGTGCCATGACATGACCCACGATCAGGATCGTTAGATAGGCGGGGCCATCATCCGCACGGTGATGCGACAGCTCTTCGCCACACACAGTGCAGTGATCGCGCACTTTCAGATAACCGCCCATCATTGGGCCCGTGCCGCAGCTTGGGCATTTGCGCCGCCATCCGCGCATCAAGGCGGGGCGCACGGGGCGGTCTGCTGGGGGGTGTTGAGCGGTGGTCATTGAATTTCCTTTGTGCGCTAACACTGCGCGTTTTCTGGCCACATTCCCATCTGCCAAAGCGCCCTTGCGGCTGCATGCCGCAGAATGCCGGAATAATCTGCGACGGAAAGCGGCAACACCTGCGTTTAACGCTCAGATCACGGGCGGCATGGTGCTGTGCGTGACACGCATGAAGAAGGAAAACACCAGATGTCCGAGACCTTGAAACTCACCATGCTCACCAGCGCGATCGTTCTGGGCGCGACCTTGGCTGCCGCCCCGTCTGTCTCTGCCGAGGGTGCTCAAGGCCCGCGAGGAGCCAGCTTTGAAGAGCTTGATGCAAACGGCGACGGCGCTGTCACCGAGGCCGAACTGGCCGCATATCGCGCGGCCCGCTTTGCCGCGATGGACAGCGATGGCAATGGCAGTCTGAGCGCTGAAGAGCTGACCGCCGCAGCCGAGCAACGTAGAGCCAACCGTGCCGCTCGCATGATCGAGCGGGTCGATGCCGATGGCGATGGCGAGCTGAGCGCGGATGAATTAGCCGAAATGCGTGGCAAGCGCCGCGCGGGTGGCGGCTTTGAGCGCATGGATGCCGATGGTGACGGCTCTGTCACCAAGGCGGAGTTCGACGCGGCCAAGGACAAGCGCCGTGCGAATGTCGAAAAGCGTCGTCCCCAGAATGACGGGTGAAGTGCGACCGGGCCCGCGGGGTGACCTGCTGCCCGTTTCGCTCTAAGCGTGAGCCATGGAAATGCCGCTTGATGCGATGTCAGAGGTCAGCGATACGGCTCTGCTGGTCCGGTTTGCCAATGGCGACCGGATGGCAGCCGTGGTGCTGACCCAGCGGCTGAGCCCGCGTGCGCTGGGTTTTGCGGCGCGCATGCTGGGGGATTTGGCCGAGGCGGAAGACGTCACGCAAGAAGCGATGCTGCGCCTTTGGAAGATCGCGCCCGACTGGCGGCAGGGCGAAGCGGAGCCTGCGACATGGCTTTACCGCGTCGTGCGCAATCTGTGCACCGACCGTCTGCGCAAGGCGCGCGGGCTTGGGTTGGACCAGATCGCGGAGCCTGAGGATGGAACGCCTTCGGTGGAGGCGAGCCTGATTGCGCAGGATCGCGCCGCGGCGTTGCAAATGGCCTTGAACCAATTGCCCGAGCGGCAGCGCGAGGCAGTCATCCTGCGCCATATCGAGGGGTTGGCGAACCCTGAAATTGCGCAGATCATGGAGATCAGCGCGCGGGCGGTCGAAAGCCTGACCGCCCGCGGCAAGAGAGCGTTGACAGCGGCCCTTGCGCCTCAACGCCAGGAGTTGGGATATGACGACTGACAAAAACGACCCACTTTCCGGATTTTTTGAGGCTGCACGTGCCGATGCGCCACAGCCCTCGGACGCCTTGCAGATGCGCATTCTGGCCGATGCGGATTGCACTCTTGCGAAGCCAGCTTCGGAGGTTAAGCCGCGCCACTGGGTACGTGATTTGCTGCAAGGGTTAGGGGGCTGGCCCGCTGTGGCGGGGTTGGCAACGGCGACGGTTGCAGGGGTCTGGATCGGGATCAGCCCACCAGCGCTGGTCGACACCTTGATCGGTGTGCAAACGGTTGAATATCTGCCGGGCTTCAATGCCCTGCTGGAAGAGGGGTAATCCATGTCGGAGCAGACAACAAAACGCCGCGCGCCGCGCTGGATGCAGATCGCGCTGGTCCTGTCGCTGTGCCTGAACTTGTTGATCGTTGGCGCAGTCGTGGGGGCTGTGGGCAGCGGCAAGAAAGGCGGGCCGCGCATGGGCGATGTGAGCTTTGGGCCCTACACAGCGGCGCTGACCCGCGAAGACCGGCGCGCTTTGCGGCGCACAATTCGCGAGCAGTCCGAGCCTGCGACCCGCGGCGCAGTACGCGAGACGTTTCAGGCGTTTCTGGCCGCGCTCCGCACCGAACCGCTGGATGTAGAAGAGATGACCCGCGTCTTTGAAACCCAAGGCGCCTTGGCGCAAGCGCGTCAGGCTGCAGGCAAAGCGGCCCTGTTGGAATATATTGCGGCCATGAGCCCTGCTGATCGCGCCGCCTTTGCAGATCGGTTGGAAGATGCCTTGCGTCGCAAACCGGGCAATCGCCCCTAAGCTGCACTTGGGCTGATGATCACCTGATTGCGCCCGTTGCCCTTGGCGCCATAAAGCGCAGCATCCGCTTGTTCGAGCAGATCGGCAGGTTCCGGGCTGGCGTTGCCTGCGGGCACCGCAATCGTCAGCCCGATGCTGACACTGACCCTGAGCGTGGTGGTGTCGTTGATCGTCACGGGCATATCCGACACAAGCTGGCGGAGCCTTTCGGCCACGGTCTGCGCTTCACGCTCGCCCGTGTCGGGCAGGGCGATGACGAATTCCTCGCCCCCCAGCCGCGCGACCATATCGACAGAGCGGAGGTTATCGCTGAGACATTTCGCCAAGGCGCGCAGTACCGCATCGCCTGCAGCATGGCCGTGGCTGTCATTCACCAATTTGAACCGGTCGATATCGAGGATCATCACCGCGTAGGGCGCGCTTTCCTCCGCGGCGCGTTCCGCAATCTGCTTGAGATGCGCCAGCGCATAGCGGCGGTTGAACAGGCCGGTCAACGGGTCGGTGACCGCGGCTTGCAAGCCGTGCTGCACTGTCGCGCGCAATTGATCCGCGCGGTGTTTGTGGCGCAGCTGCGTCGTGATCCGCAGACCAACCTCTGCCGCGTCAAAGGGGCAACTGGTGACATCATCAGCGCCCAGATCCAGCGCCATTGCAGCGATGACAGGGGCATCTTGCGGTGTGATGGCGATGATGGCCGCACTGCGGGTCGCTGCACGAGAGCGCAGTTCAGTGATGGCGGGTAGGTGCAGATCATCCTCCCCCTCGGCGAGGGCCAGAAGGAACAGATCGGGGGTGGGGTCAGCCTCCCCAAGTTCAAGGGCGTCATCCAGGCTGTGAATATTCAGCTGGGCGCTTGTCTCACCACGCAGTTGGTTGGCCCAGTCATGAGCCTGCGCAGGCGTTGCAGTGACGATAGAGACGCGGCTTTGCGGCGCAAACCCGACGCCATCCTCGGCCAGTCCCAGCGCGCGGCTGGTATCATCGCGCAGCCCGGTTTCGCGGCGCGTGGTCTCGAACCGCATGAGGCTGCGCAGCCGCGCCAGCAAGAGCGCGTCGTTGATTGGCTTTTGCAGGCAATCGGCAGCCCCCGCGGCCAGCATTTGAGCACGCTGCGCCAGCCCTTCGGGCGGGGTCAGCACGACGATGGGGCAGGAATGCGCCTCCGTCAGTTCGCCAAGCCGCGCGACATCGGACGCAATCAGATTGTGATCAATTACGATTAGATCGGGCATCGCCGATCCAGTGAGGGAGACCCCTTCCAGAAGTGTGCTGGCCTGCAGAACCCGATAATTCGACGCCGCCAACCGCACCTTCAGCAAGATGCGGTTCGTTGCAATCGGATCAATTATCAGGACGCGTCCCGGCATGGGTGAGCCTTTTTCAATCTGGTTAAGCGAGCTTGCGCGAAAAAGGGTTAATAAAACGTTCCCGATCCCTTAACGATGCGTCCCATGAAGCAAGAATCCGCCGAGACCATCGCGCTGCAAGCGCTCGCCTTCGTGATCAGCAATGACGATCTGCGCGACGTGTTCATGGGTGCCACGGGCGCCAGTGCGGAGGATATCAAGACCCGCGCAGGCGATGCAGAGTTTCTGATTTCCGTGTTGGATTTCCTGATGATGGATGACGCGTGGGTTGTGCGATTTTGCGACGCGAGCGGCTTCGAATACACGGTGCCCCAATCGGCGCGACAGTCTTTGCCGGGCGGCGCTCAGGTTCATTGGACGTGATCCGCAGGGCGCTCAGCACGTTGTCAATCGTTAACCAATTTGCCTGAAATTTCGGCACGTCTCGCGCGTTTCTGAGCCAAGCCCTGCCGGACTGTCGCAACTTTGTTGCAGACTATTGCATAACCTCACGTCAACAGCCATCTTGATGGGGCGAGGGAGGATCGCATCATGCACTTCACAGGTGTGCTTTTCGACAAGGACGGCACTTTATTTGATTTCCATGGCACGTGGGGCGCATGGGCCTATGGCTTTTTGATGAAGCTGTCCGGCGGCGATATGCTTCGCATGCAGCGCCTGTCTGATGCGATCGAATATGATCCCGGTCAGAAACGCTTTCATCCTGGCTCCCCGGCGGTGGCCGGCACGCCTGGAGAGATCGCAGAACGGCTTTTGCCACATCTGCCCGGCACGACCCCTTCGGCGCTGATCACGCATATCAATCGGACCTCCGCCGTGGCCCCTATGACTGAGGCCGCACCGCTTTTGCCGCTTCTGGGACGCTTGCGCAGCCAGGGGATCAAGCTGGGATGCGTGACCAATGATGCAGAGGCCCCGGCCCGCGCACATCTCAAAAGCGCGGGCATCTGCGATTTGCTGGACTACGTGGTGGGCTTTGACAGCGGTTACGGTGCCAAGCCTGATCCCGGCCCGCTTCTTGGCTTTTGCGACCGGATGGGCCTTGCGCCTGCGCATGTGGCGATGGTGGGCGATAGCCGCCACGACCTTTTGGCTGCACGCGCGGCTGGCATGTGTGCGGTTGGTGTGCTGACCGGTCTTGCGACAGAGGATGAGCTGACGCCGCTTGCCGATGTGGTCTTGCCGGATATCGGTGCGCTCCCCGCGTGGCTCAACGATTTCGAAGAGATCAGCACTGCCGCGCAATAAACCCAAAATCCGAAAGCGACAGAATATGTCGGTTTTCTGAAACCCTGCCGCCGTGCTGGATGGTTCCATGGCTCCAACCTGATTTTGGAGACTTGTCATGGAAGATGCTGCCCCCCGTCGTCGCCGCTCCGGCGGTCGCAAAGGCCACGCCAAACGGGCAGGGGGTGGGGCGATCAGCCAGATGCCTTGGCGCATCCCCATCAACACCGATGCCCCGACCGAACCGCTTTCGCCCGAGGGCGTGGAGGCGATCCACAACGGTGCCATGCGCATTCTAGAGGAGATCGGGATCGAGTTCCTGAACCTCGAAGGGTTGGAAATTCTGCGCGAGGCGGGTTGCAAGATCGACGGGACCAACGTCAAGATGGACCGCCACTGGGTGATGGAGATGATTGCCAAAGCGCCATCCGAGTTTACGATCACGCCGCGCAACCCCGACCGCGCCTTGCCCATCGGCGGCAAGCATATCCTCTTCGGCAATGTCTCGTCCCCGCCCAACTACATGGACCTTGAGATCGGCACCAAAGTGGCGGGCAACCGGGCGCAATGTGCGGATCTGCTGAAGCTCTCGCAGTATTTCAACTGCATCCATTTTGTTGGGGGCTATCCGGTGGAGCCGGTGGATATCCACGCCTCTGTCCGGCACCTTGATGTGCTCTTCGACAAGCTGACCTTGAGTGACAAAGTCGCTCACGCCTACTCGCTGGGCGCCGAGCGCGTTGAGGATGTGATGGAGATGGTCCGCATCTCCGGTGGGTGGAGCGATGCCGAATTCGAGGCCTCCCCCAAGATGTATACCAACATCAATTCCACCTCACCCCTCAAGCATGACATCCCTATGATCGACGGTTGTCTGCGTTTGATCCGCCGCGGTCAGGCGGTTGTCGTGACGCCTTTCACACTGGCGGGCGCGATGGCGCCGGTGACGATGGCAGGCGCTGTAGCGCAGTCACTCGCCGAGGCGTTGTCGGCCATTGCGCTCTTTCAATATGTGCGCCCCGGGTGTCCGTGTGTGATTGGCACGTTTACCAGTAATGTCGATATGAAATCCGGCGCGCCTGCTTTCGGCACGCCGGAATACATGCGCTCTACCCAGATGACGGGACAGATGGCGCGGTTTTATGGTTTGCCCCTGCGGTCATCAGGTGTGTGTGCGGCTAATGTTCCTGATGGTCAGGCTATGTGGGAGACGTCGAATTCCCTCTGGGCGTCAGTCCAATCGGGCACCAACATGATCTATCACGCTGCGGGTTGGCTGGAGGGTGGGCTGATCGCCAGCCCCGAAAAGTTCATCATGGATTGCGAAATGATCCAGCATATCCAGCGCTATATGGAGCCCGTCATCTGGGACACCGGTCCCGACGAGGTCGCTGTCGATGCCATCGCCGATGTCGGCAATGACGGCCATTTCTTCGGCATCCAGCATACGCAGGATCGCTATGAAACCGCCTTCTATCAGCCGTTCCTGTCGGATTGGCGCAATTATGAGGGGTGGGAGCTGGCAGGCGGCGTCTGGACCGCCGAGCGCGCGCATAAGCTTTTCAAGCAGATCATCGCCGAATTCGAAGCCCCGCCGATGGATATCGCGATCCGCCAGGAGCTGAGCGAATTCGTCGAGAAGCGCAAAGCGGAAGGCGGCGCGCCGACCGATTTTTGAGGCAGGCTAGGTCAGGCTGTAAAGCACACCGCTGATAATGGCACCGGTCAGTCCCAGAACCACGTAGAGCGCAAAGACTTCGCGCCGGACAAGCGCGAAGACGGCAGTCATCGCGGGGATCGAACTGACAGCGCCCGCGACCATGAAGGACATTGCGGCCCCTGCGGTCATGCCTTGTTCCATCAGTCCGGCCACAAGGGGCGGGGCGGCATAGCCGTTCAGGTATGCGGGGGCACCGACAAAAGCGGCCAGAACAATCGGGCTAAGCCCATCACCTCCTACGACACCAGCAATGGTTTCAGCCGGGATGTATACGATTAGCAGGCTTTCGAGGAAATAAGCCAAGGTCAGCCATTTCAGCAGGAAGACAAGGTTGTGCAGGCCCGCTGCTTTGAAACGCTCGACCCGTGTGGGCTCGCTCCAGAACCGCCAGAGGGGGCGGTCTTTGAACGGATCACTGCTGCAGCATCCGCTCTGTTTTCTGGCGCGTAAGGGTTCTGACAGCGCACCCGTTGCCACGATCCACTTGGTGATGAAGCCGCCCATCAGACCAATGCCCACTGCGGCCAAGGTTTTGGCAATTGCGAAATGCCAGCCGATGGCCCCTGCGGTGATCACAAGGCTGGGCGGGTCGATCAGCGGCGAAGCGAGCCAAAAGGCCATAACAGCCGACAGCGGCGTGCCGACAGCAAGCAAGGCCGCGATAAACGGGATCACTTCACAAGAGCAGAACGGGGCCAGCCCACCAAAGAGCGCGGCGAGAACGATCATGCGGACTTCACGCCCTTCAAACGCTTTTGACAGAACTGCTGCAGCCCCCGTTGCCTCAAGCGCCGCGATCAGGGCGACGGCGAAGAGGATGAAGGGCAGGGTGGCCCAGACCGCCTCTGCCATGAACCACAGCGAGATCGGCAGCTGGTTGGGTGCAGCCAGTGCGAGGGTCAGGCACAAGACGGCGAGAACGCTCCAGACCGTTGTGAGACGTGGCAGGAGCGACGTGTTGAGGCGGGCGATCAGCTCAGTCATCGGATTGCGCGTCGAGGGTGACGTCTGCATTCGGCACCGCCGCGCAGCAGGTGGCGAGGATGAAGGAGGAGAGATGCTCCAACCGTTCGAAATTCGGACGATTGATCGTTTCCCGTCCGCGCCGTTCCTGCGTGATCAGTTCAGCCGCTGCCAGAAAGCGCAGGTGATGCGACAGGGTCGAGCCCGGCAGGCCGGTCCGATCCGCAATATCGCGAAAGAGCAGCCCTTCATGGCCTGCACGCACCAACGCCAGAAGCACGCCCATGCGCGGCTCTGACCCGACGGCGGCAAATCCCTGACAGGCTTCTTCGATCGACAGCATGGCGTAAGTCCTTATTAAACTATATTTCTAGAATAATAGTTCAATTGTACGATGTCAACTGAGCCGCAGGTCTAGCCTGCCTTTCGGGCGACCATCTCAGCCGCCATTGCAGTGATCTGATCGCTCGCAGTCGTCTCAAACCAAGCAGGGACAATCGCGTGGATCAAAGCCGCGACCGCGAGGGCGAAAAGTCGGCCCGCGAAGCGCGCAGCGAACAGCATATGGCTGAAATAGTTTTCCCCGACACTGGCTGGGTGCGCTTTGAATGACGCAAGAAAGCTGGTGCGCGTTGGGTTGGTCTGGGTCGTGGACATCGGTCCCCTCCTGATTGACGGTCGCGCAAAGACTGTCACAAGGTTGATGATCATAGATCCCAATGATACTGGGTTTTTCCATAATATTAGGATATCATCCTAAGTATGGATTATATGATCGATCAAACAGACCGCCGTATTCTGACCGTCCTGCAACGGGATGCCATCATCAGCATGGATGCGCTGTCCGATGCCGTGGCGCTTTCGCGCAACGCCTGTTGGCGGCGCGTTAAGCAGATGGAGGAGGCATGCATCCTCAAGGCGCGCGTTGCTTTGGTGGACCCCGAGGCTTTGGGCCTGGGGCTGTCGGTCTTCGTGATGATCCGCACGGCCTCTCACGCTCCCGAATGGCTGGCGCAGTTCGAGGCTGCGGTGAAAGCCCTGCCAGAGATTATCGGCGCCCACCGGATGAGCGGTGATCTGGACTATGTGCTGCGCGTGCGGGTGGGCAGTGTCGCCGATTACGACCGCTTCTATCAGCGCCTCATCGCGCGTGTGCCTGTGGCCGAAATCTCCGCCAGCTTTGTGATGGATGACATCAAGGACACCACCGCGCTGCCCACATGATCGGGCTCGACTGCGGCCAAATCGCCTTGGCTCTGGCATCGCCAAACGCCCGAGGTTACGTTGACCCGCAAGAGCAGCTTGTCCAATGAGGCCTCCATGACCGAGCCGTCCAAACCCGTCTTCCGCAGCGCCCTTGCCGGATTGGGAGGATTGGGCGGCCTGACGCTTTGGGCGCTCAGCGATCCGTTGCGAGAGCTTGATCTGGCGCACCCGATCGTCCTTGGGCTCTGGGCGCTTTGCGTCAGCTTTTTCGTCAGCGCGATGACTGCGATGGGGCCGCTTGCGGTCCGCAAAGCGCTTGCGGCTGGGGCCATGGTCTCTGTGCCGGTGGCGCTTTTGGTGACACTCGCCAGCCTGCGGTTCGAGACGCTAGAGGCCACCTTGCGCAACGGTCATCTGATCATCGCGACCGTACTTCTAATCTCCCTCGCGCTGCCCTTTGTTATCTGCGCCCTGCGCGATGGCCGCTGGCGAGACTACGCGGCCCTTTTCGACACCTCCTGGCGGTTGGTCGTGCATTTCACCGCAGCGTCGATCTTTGCCGGTCTTTGCTGGGCCACACTCGCCCTGTCCGGGGTGCTGCTGGACCTAGTCGGCATCACGGTGATCGAGGATTTTGTCGACGAGCCGGTCTTTGTCTTTGTCTTCACCGGCCTCGTTCTTGGCCTTGGTCTGGCGGTGATCTTCGAGCTGTCTGATTACATCTCGCCCTACCTTGTGCTCAGCCTATTGCGCCTGCTGTTGATCCCGCTCGCGATCATCGTGATGGTTTTCCTGCTGGCGCTGCCGTTCCGGGGGTTGTCGAACCTCTTTGATACGCTCTCGCCCGCACTGGTGATGATGGCGACAGCGATCGGTCTGATCTCTCTCATTTCCGTCGCGGTGGAGCGGGAAGATGAAGACGCGGTAACAGGCCCAGTGATGTCCACTGTGACACGGTTCGCATGTGTTTTGCTGGTCGTGCTAACCGCGCTTGCCGTCTACGCCGTAGCACTCCGCGTGCTTGACTATGGCTGGACCCCACCGCGCTTTGCTGCGTTCTTTATCGCAGCGGTCACGTTGGCCTATGGAATGACCTATGCAGTGACGGTTCTGCGCGGGCCGGATTGGATGGTGCGCATCAGGCGGGCCAATGTCGGTCTGGCCTTGGGCGTGATGGCTGCGCTGGCGCTTTGCATGACGCCGCTGGTCAATCCGCAAAACCTGTCGGCCAAATCCCAGCTCGCCAGGTTCGAGAGCGGCCAGATCACCGCCGATCAATTGCCGTTCCGGCAAATGGAGCGCGACTGGGGCAAAGCGGGCGCCGCAGCTTTTGCGGCGCTGTCAGACAGTGACGATCCGCAGGTGCAAACGGCTCTGGCGGCCGTTGCCACCGATCCAGGGTCGGAAGAGGCGCGCCTCGCCGCCAGCATTGCGCTTTTGCGCGAGCGTATCCTTGTGCGCCCGGAAGATCTGAGTTTTCCCCACGCGGCGTTCGCACAGCTCAGCCCGTGGCAGCTGGATGAGGTGCGCCGCATCTGCCTTCCGGACGCAGAGGACGTGCCGCCACGCTGTCTGCTCGTGCAGGGCGATTTCCTCACGGCGCAGGACGGGCTGGAATACGCGCTCTTTCTCAATACTCTCGCGGATCGCCCGCTTGTTTATTGGCTGTCCGAGACGCGTTTTCTGCTGCGCCAACAGCCGCGGGTCGACATGACCGGCGCGGCGCTGATCGCGCAAATGCTTGACGAAGGTTTTGTGATTGCGCCCGCTGACATCAACGCGCTCCGCGTGGGCGACATGACATTTAATCCGTTCAATTAGAAACATTGAGCGTTTCTTAACTCTCCTCTGCGCAGGATCAGCGCGGTAAGGAGTGATGTGATGCATGGTTTGGTGAACAGGGCGATCCAGTGTTTCGTTCTTGATACCTATGGCGACGCCGCGTGGGAGGATATTACCCGCCGCGCCGACCTTGGGTTCACGGCGTTTGAGGCGATGTTGCAATATGAAAGTGCGCTGACCGATGCGGTGATGGACGCGGCGGTGGGCCTGTTGGGTAAGTCGCGCAATGAACTGCTTGAGGATCTTGGCACGTATCTTGTCTCTCACCCGACCCAAGGCGCTGTGCGCCGTCTTTTGCGCTTCAGCGGTGCTGATTTCATTGATTTCATTCACTCGCTCGATGATTTGCCTGACCGCGCGCGTCTTGCGGTGCCTGATCTTGGGCTGCCGCGCCTTGTTCTGCGCGATCACACGCCTAGCCGTTTCTCCCTTGAATGCCACGGATCTGTGCGGGGATTCGGCTACGTCCTGCTGGGCGTATTAAGGGCGATGGCCGACGATTACGGTGCCCTCGTGCTGCTGGAACATCAAAGCACAAGCGGCACAGTCGAAAGCCTGTCCATCGACGTGGTGGAGGCGGCTTTCGCCCAAGGGCGCAGTTTTGAGCTGGTGACGGCCCCCGCAGGTGCGGCATGAACACGCCAGAGGATCTGAATCGGTTTCTCGATACGATGATGCCCATGCATCTGTTGATTGGTCCCACGGGCCATATCACCCATGCAGGCCCCACTTTAGGAAAACTGCTGCCCGACGATCTGATCGGAAAGCGATTTCTTGAGGTTTTTGATATCCGCCGCCCGCGCTGCACCCCGTCGATGGCGGGGTTGCTGAGCCTGACAGGCCGTCCCTTGCATCTGAAGTTTCGCAACGATGATCAGACCAGTTTCAAAGGTGTGCTGGTGCCGCAACCCTCGGACGAGGGTGTCATCGTGAACCTGTCATTCGGCATCTCGGTGATCGACGCTGTGGGTCGTTTCGGCCTGACGAATGCCGATTTTGCCCCCACCGACCTGACGGTCGAGATGCTCTATCTCGTTGAAGCCAAATCCGCCGTGATGGAGGAATCGCGCGATTTGAACCTGCGTCTTCAAGGCGCCAAAATCGCGGCGGAGGAGCAGGCCTTTACCGACACGCTCACCGGTCTGAAGAACCGCCGCGCGATGGACCATGTGTTGGACCGCATGCTGGATCATCAGACGCCCTTTACGCTGATGAACCTTGATCTGGATTATTTCAAGGCGGTCAACGACACGATGGGCCACGCGGCCGGCGATCACGTTCTTCAAAAAGTCGCGCGCGCTTTGATCGGCGCGACGCGGGCTGGTGACACGATTGCACGGGTTGGCGGCGACGAGTTCGTCTTGCTGCTCCACGGCCTGACGGATCGCACCCGCGTCGCGAGTATCGCTCAAGGCCTGATTGCCGAACTGGAAAAGCCGATCCCCTTCAACGGCCAAGACTGCCGCATTTCAGCGAGTGCTGGCAGTGCGATCAGCACCGACTATCAGGATCCGCAAGCAGCGGTGTTGATGGATGATGCCGATGTCGCGCTCTATGCCTCCAAACGGGCCGGGCGGGCTTGCCACACCTTCTATGATCCCGCCCTCCGGGAAGGGGAGGATAACGCCTTGAAATCCGCGTGATGACCGAAGCACCGTGAGAAAAACGAGTTGGATGGGTCCTTGACCTTCCAGTCACTGGAAGCCTTATACAGTCAGTATCTGCTGAAAGATCTGACATATGACGCCTCAAACCCGAACCATCCCGCTCGACAATCTGCATTGCGGCGCATGCTCTGCGCGCGCCGAAGCGGCTTTGGGAAAGCTTGACCCGGTGCAAAGCGCGCAGGTGAACCTTGCAACGGGGGTGCTGACCGTTCTGTATCGCGACGAGGCCGGGGCGCTTGCACAAATTCTGGATGCGTTGGAGGCCGCAGGCACACCTGCGCGGCTCGAAACCCATGACTTCACAATTGCGGGCATGAATTGCGGGGCCTGCGCGGCCCGCATCGAAAGAGCGCTTTCCGCGTGCCCCAACGTTACGACTGCGCAGGTCAATCTCGCCTCCAAAACAGCGCGCGCCACGGTCATCGCGGACAGCATGACGGCACAAGATCTGGCCGAGGTGCTTGATACTGCGGGATACCCCGCTGAAATCCCGCAAAGCGATACGCCGCAAGCGCCACAAGACGACAGCGTCGAGCTACGCCGGATGACGATTGTCGCCGCACTCCTCACCCTGCCGGTCTTTATCCTAGAGATGGGCGGGCATCTTTTCCCGGCCTTTCACCACTGGATCCACACCACGATTGGCGTTCAAACCAGCTGGACGCTCCAGTTTGCGCTGACCAGCCTTGTCCTGTTCTGGCCCGGCGCGCGGTTTTTCCGGCTTGGCGTGCCCGCTTTGCTGCGCCGCGCGCCCGATATGAACGCGCTTGTTGCGCTTGGCACCTCCGCCGCGTGGGGCTTTTCGACCGTCTCGCTTTTTGCCCCCGGCCTGCTGCCTCCCGGTGCGCGAGCCGTTTATTTTGAGGCCGCCGCCGTCATCGTCACCCTGATTCTTATGGGCCGCACGCTTGAAGCGCATGCCAAGGGTCGCACCGGTGCCGCCATACGCAAATTGCTGACGCTTCGCCCGAAAACGGCAATGGTGCTGGAGAACGACGCACTGATAGAACGCCCCGTCACTGATCTGAACCCGGGCGACCTACTGCGCGTCCGCCCTGGCGAGACGATCCCGACAGACGGCGTCGTTCAATCCGGGCAGAGCTTTGTGAACGAGGCGATGATCACGGGGGAGCCTTTGGCCGCCGCGAAAGACGTGGGCGACACGGTCACTGGCGGCACGATCAACGGCGCGGGTTCGCTTGATATGCGCGCCACAGCGGTGGGGGAGGCGACCGTCCTCGCCCAGATCATCCGTATGGTCAACGACGCCCAAGCCGCGCGATTGCCGATCCAGGATTTGGTTAATCGCGTCACGCTTTGGTTCGTCCCTGCGGTTATGGCGTTTGCGACACTGACGGTCTTCGCGTGGGTCCTCTTTGGGCCGGACCCGGCGCTGGGCTTTGCCTTGGTCGCGGGCGTTTCGGTTCTGATCATCGCATGTCCTTGCGCCATGGGGCTCGCGACGCCGACCTCGATCATGGTGGGCACCGGGCGCGCCGCGGAACTCGGCGTGCTTTTCCGCAAAGGCGATGCGTTGCAAAGTCTGCAATCGGTGCGCACGGTCGCGTTCGACAAGACTGGCACGCTCACCGAAGGGCGGCCCGTGGTCAGCGATGTCATTCTGGCCCCCGGCATGGACCAATCGACAATCCTCAGCATGCTCGCCACGGCAGAGGCGCATTCCGAACACCCCATCGCGCAGGCAATCCTGTCCCATGCGGAGGCCGCAGGCGTGACCCCCACTAAGGTCGAACAGGTCGAGGTTCTGCCGGGCTACGGCTTATCGGCGCGTTTTAACAACCAAGTCGTCTTGATCGGGGCTGCACGCCTGATGGCCCAAGAGGGCGTCAGCGTTCCAGCCGATGCGACGATCCCCGGAAAAACACCCGTCTTTGTCGCTGTGGACGGCACATTCGCGGGCGCCGTTTTCATCTCTGACCCGATCAAGCCAGGGGCCGCACAGGCCATTGCAGCGCTGAAAGCACAAGGCGTGCAGGTTGCGATGATTACAGGTGACGCCCAATCGGTCGCCGATGCGATTGCGGCAGAGCTTGGCATCACGACTGTCTTGGCTGAAGTTTTGCCTGATCAAAAAGCGGATGCGATCAAGCGCTTGCAAGAGGATGGTCCGATTGCGTTCGTGGGCGACGGGATCAATGACGCGCCTGCTTTGGCCACGGCCGATGTCGGGATCGCCATCGGCACTGGTACAGATATCGCGATTGAGGCTGCAGATGTTGTGCTGACCTCCGGCGCGCTGGAGGGCGTGGTCAATGCGCTCCAAATCAGCCGTAAAACGCTGGCCAATATTCGTCAGAACCTCGGCTGGGCTTTTGGTTACAACATCCTGCTCATTCCGGTCGCGGCAGGGGTGCTTTACCCTGCGACGGGTGTCTTGTTGTCCCCGATGCTGGCCGCCGGGGCGATGACCTTGTCGAGCCTTTTTGTGCTGGGCAATGCCTTGCGGCTGCGCTGGGTGGCAGAGGCCACGCAGAGCGCGCGCGACGATAAACCAACTTATGAAGAGGTGCCCGCATGAACATCTCGGATGTGGCAAAGCGGGCGGGCATGCCGCCCAAAACGATCCGCTATTATGAAGAGATTGGCCTGATTTCACCGCCTCGCGATACCAATGGCTACCGGGTCTTTCGCGACAGCGACATGCACAAGCTAGCCTTTCTTGGCCGCGCGCGGGCCCTTGGCTTTACGATTGAAAACTGCCGCACGCTTCTCGCACTGTGGGAGGATCAAGACCGCGCCAGTGCTGACGTCCGCACGCTGGCCCACGCACATCTGCGTAATATCGAGGCCAAGATCGCTGATCTGGAAGAGATGCGCGACACGCTTGCGCGCTTGGTGACAGCCTGCGCGGGTGACGAAAGACCGGATTGTCCGATCCTTAAATCATTGGGCGATGCAACTGTCTGAAGGAAAATGGCAGCCCGTAGGGGAATCGAACCCCTCTTTCCAGGTTGAAAACCTGGCGTCCTAACCGATAGACGAACGGGCCACTCTCAGTGCGCCGTTATCTAGGCAAAGTGCCGGTCGGTGGCAAGAGGGTTTTTGCACCAAACGTGACGATTTATGGATGTGCTAGAGCAGCATCCTCGAGACGCAGTTGCACCGACTGGCGCCCACCCCATGTGTTGATCTCCAGCCGACCTGCCAGATGCACACGCGCGCCTTTATCGAGGCTCGACAAGGTGGGTCCAAGGGCGCTGTCAAACGCGCCAAAGGCAATCGCCTCCAGCTTGGCACCAAGGCCATCGCCAAAGCTCAGCTTGAGGTGGCTCTCGCCCACGGGCTTGGCGAACAGTACCTGAACATCGGCAAAAGCAAAGCGCGGGGCAGGGGCGCCAGCGCCAAAAGGTCCAGCCTTTTCAATCTGTTCCACAAGCTCGATGTTAGCTCCGCCGGGCATCAGCATACCGTCCAACCGCAAGTCCTTTGGTCCTGCCTCGCCAGCGCCTTGCTTGGCCAATAGTTCTGACAGGCGGGCCATGGCGGGTTCAAGCTGGGCGCGGGTCAGCGACAGACCGGCGGCCATCTTATGACCGCCGCCCTTTTCCAATAGGCCTTCTTCGGCCAGCCGCTGGATGCTTGCGCCCAGATCGACACCGCTGATGGAGCGGCCTGATCCTTTGCCGGCATCCCCGTCAAACCCGATCACAATTGCCGGGCGGTTGGTTGCCTCTTTCAAGCGGGAGGCAACGATTCCCACGACGCCCGGATGCCAGCCATCTGCTGCGGCCCAAACAAGCGGTGCGTCCAGCCCGCGGGCCTCGGCCTGCTCCATCGCGGCAGCGCGGACTGCGTTTTCGATATCGCGGCGTTCAGTGTTCAACAAATCCAGCCGCTCGGCCATCGCGGCGGCTTCATGCGGGTCCGCCGTTGCCAAAAGTCGGGCCCCCAGATCGGCTTTGCCGATCCGCCCGCCCGCATTAACGCGCGGGCCCAGCATGAAGCCCAGATGGTAGGAGTTGGGGGCCGCATCCATCCGCGCCACGTCGCCCAAAGCGACAAGGCCCGGGCGCTGACGGCGGGCCATGATCTTGAGCCCTTGGCGCACCAAGGCGCGGTTCACACCGATCAAGGGCGCGACATCTGCCACCGTGGCAAGGGCGACCAGATCCAGCAGGCTCATCAAATCAGGCGTTTGCGCACCGCTTTCGCGCATCTGGCGGTTCGCCTCAACCAGCATCAGGAAGACGACACCTGCAGCACAAAGATGCGCCAAATCACCGCTTTCATCCTGTCTATTCGGGTTTACGACGGCCAGCGCTGGCGGCAGGGTCTCCCCGCCCAAATGGTGGTCCAGTACGACCACATCCGCCCCTTGGGCAGCAGCAATCGGGCCGTGCGACAGCGTTCCGCAATCCACGCAGATGATCAGATCATGGGTCGCCGCAAGCTCTGCCATGGCGGCATCGTTAGGGCCATAGCCCTCATCAATCCGGTCGGGCACATAAAGTGTCGCGCTATGCCCAAGCTCCCGCAACCAACACAAAAGCAGCGCGGCGGACGATCCGCCATCCACGTCATAATCGGCGAAAACCGCGATCTTCTGGCCGCCTTGAACCGCCTGCACAAAGCGCGCTGCCGCGGCCTCCATATCCCGCAGGGAGCGGGGGTCGGGCAGCAAATCCCGCAATTGCGGTTCCAGAAATTGCGCGGCGTCCTCTGCCCCCACACCGCGCCGGACCAGCACGTTGCACAAGGCGCGCGGCAGGTCTGTGGCTTGCATCATCGCTTCGCTCAGACGGTCGGCGGTGGCGTCGAGGCCCACCCAGCGGCGGCCTGTCAGCGATGCCTCGACGCCCAGAAAAGCGCTTGGTGTCATAAGGTTACTCGGTTGGATTGCGGTAGATCATCCGCCGGACGGAACCGGTTTTCGACCGCATCAGGATCGTCTCGGCCGTCAGGTAGCCCACCTCACGCTTGATGCCCGCGACAAGCGAGCCGTCAGTGACGCCAGTCGCGGCAAAGATCACGTCATCCGTCACCAGCTCGTCGCGCGTGTAGATGCGGTCCAGCTCGGTAATACCTGCTTTTGCCGCGCGGCCCCGCTCATCATCGTTGCGGAAGAGCAGGCGGCCATACATCTGCCCGCCCATGCATTTCAACGCAGCGGCAGCCAACACCCCTTCGGGCGCACCACCTTCGCCCATATACATGTCGATGCCGGTCACGTCGGCCTCGGCGCAATGCATGACACCGGCGACATCACCATCGGTGATCAGCCGGATCGCCGCACCGGTGGAACGGATCTCGCTGATCATGTCCTGATGGCGCGGGCGCTCCAACACACAAACGGTGATGTCGTCCATCTTACAGCTGCGCGCTTTGGCCAGCGCTGCCACCCGCTCTGCCGGGGACATCTCAAGCGTGACCGTATCAGGCGCATAGCCCGGCCCAATCGCGAGCTTCTCCATATAGACATCCGGCGCGTGCAACATCGAACCACGCGGTCCCATGGCGATCACGGCCAGCGCGTTGGGCATGTCTTTCGCCGTCAGCGTGGTGCCCTCCAGCGGGTCCAGCGCGATATCCACCCCGGGGCCAGAGCCCGTGCCCACCTCTTCGCCGATATAAAGCATCGGCGCCTCATCGCGTTCGCCTTCACCGATCACGACGACACCGTTGATATCCAGCATGTTCAGCTGCGTGCGCATCGCGTCCACAGCGGCTTGGTCGGCGGCTTTCTCATCCCCGCGCCCGATCAGCTTGGCGGAGGCGAGGGCGGCGGCTTCGGACACCCGCGCAAGACCCAGAGAGAGCATACGGTCGTTGAAATCAGGCGTGGCAGTCATGCGAAAGATCCTATGGTTTTGAAAGGGGGCGCGGTTGGAAGATCATGCGAAGCGGCTCAAACCTCTTCGATCCGAATGGCGACGGGGGGCGTGGCGACAACGCCCGTTGCGCCAAAGCCTTCAAGCGCGCTGGTCAGCGCATCTTTCGTGGTTTTATGAGTAACGATCAAAACCGGGGCGGTGCCCATGTCATGGTCATACTGGCGCATCCGGTCGATAGAGATGCCATGCTCCCCCAGCACCGTTGCGACCTTCGACAGCGCGCCGGGTTTGTCCTGCAACTCCATCCGTAGATAGTAGGCCGCCGGTTGCAGCTCATTGGCGGCTTGCGCGTCTTTCAGCGTGTCGGCGGGCTGGCCAAACGTGGGGACGCGAATGCCGCGTGCAATGTCCATCACGTCCGACATGACAGCACTTGCCGTGGGCCCTTCGCCTGCACCGGCGCCGCGCAGCACGATCTGCCCAACCTGATCGCCTTCGAGCACGACCATGTTCGTCGCGTTCTCCAACTGACCCAGCGGAGACGTCGCGGGCACCAGACAAGGCGACATCCGCTGCTCCAGCCCGCGGCCGGTCATTTGCGCGACACCCAGCAGCTTGACCTTGTAGCCCATATCGCCCGCGCGGGTGATGTCGTCGATGGAAATCCGCTCGATCCCTTCAAGCTGCATCGCGCCAAAATTCACTTTCGTGCCAAACGCGATAGAGGCCAGCAGCGCCAGCTTGTGGCCCGCATCAATGCCGCCCACATCAAGCGTCGGATCGGCTTCGAGATAGCCCAGCTTGTTGGCCTCTTCAAAGACCTCCTCATAGGGCAGGCCCGCGCTTTCCATCCGAGTCAGGATATAGTTGCAGGTGCCATTCATCACGCCCATGACGCGGGTCATGGTGTTGCCTGCCAGCCCTTCGGTCAGTGATTTCACGACCGGAATGCCACCTGCGACGGCCGCTTCAAAACGGATCACGCGACCTGCGCCCTCCGCCTGTTCAGCCAGTGCCTGACCATGCAGCGCAAGCATCGCCTTGTTCGCGGTGACTACGTCTTTGCCCGCGGCCAGTGCGGCCTCGGTTGCCGCTTTCGCGGGCCCGTCAGAGCCGCCCATCAATTCCACAAACACGTCCACATCGTCGCGTTTGGCCAGTGCGACCGGGTCATCTTCCCACGCGTAGTCTTTGAGCGATACACCGCGATCCTTGTCGCGCGAGCGTGCAGAGACCGCAGAAATCGTGACCGGGCGGCCCGCACGTGCGGCCAGCATTTCAGCCTCGGCGCGGATGATCTTGACGACGCCAGCCCCAACGGTGCCCAAACCGGCAATGCCCAAACGTAAAGGAGATGTCATGCGCTGCGCCCCTTAGCCATATCGTCGCGTTGCAGGGCGTCTACATGCTTGGGCCGGACACGGCAACCGCCGTTACCCGTCTTCGGGCAGACCTTCGAAAAGATCAGCCTCCAGCCGGTCTTTTTCCGCGTCGCTCAGAACCGGGCTTCGCAAACCCTCGGCACGGTCTTTCAAGCGCTGAACACGCTCTTGCAGCGTCTCAGTCGTGTCTTCGGACACGGTCAGAATATCACCCCGCGCCGTCAGCTGATCAATCGGGGCGAGCTGCAAAAAGCCTTGCTGTGTCGTATCGTCCGGGGCGGGGGTCTCCAGGTTTGGAAAGTCGCCGCAGGCGGCCAGCAGCAAAGTGGCTAAGGGGATTACGCGCAGTATCATGTGCACACTGTAACCCCCTTGCTGCGCGTTGCAAAGCGGGGCTTTGCAGTGAACGGCTGTTCAGTTATCAAACCCCATGGCGCGCAAAACAGGCTCACATTCCGAAATCACTGGTCCGCGTGTGCAGGCCGCTGCGCTGCGTCTTATTGCGCAGCACGGGTTCGCCGCCGTCTCCATGCGCCAGATCGCGGCGGAAGTGGGGGTGCAGGCCGGTGCACTCTATAACTACACCAACGACAAGCAGACGCTCCTTTTTGATTTGCTGCGCACGCATATGGAGCATCTTCTGGACGCTCTCGCCGTCTTGCCGACAACAGGCGATCCGATCGCGCGGTTGGAGGCGTTTTGCCGCTTCCACATCGCCTATCATATCGAGCGCCCAGATCAGGTCTTCATCTCTTACATGGAGCTGCGCAATCTTTCGCCTGAGAACTTCAAAGTGATCGAAGCGCTGCGCCGCCGCTACGAAAGCCACCTGGGCGCGATTCTAAAAGACGGCCAAGCCGCAGGCCAATTCGCGCCCGATGATCCGCGAGTGACGACCTTTGCCGTGATTGCCATGCTGACCGGGGTCAACACTTGGTATCGCGAGGATGGGGCGCTCAGCAAAACCGATCTGGCCGATCTCTACTGGAGCCTTGTGCGCCGCGCCGTCATGGCCTGAACGGCGGGTTTCACCTTTGTAAAAATATCCCCGCCGGAGGCTGCAGCGCCCGCTAAAGGGCGCTGCGACCAGATTTAATGCGCGGGCTTGATGAACGTGCCGTTGCGCAGCTCGCGCATCGCCGTTTGCAATTCTTCTTGCGTGTTCATCACGATGGGCCCGTGCCACGCGACCGGCTCCTGAATCGGCGCGCCTGAGATCAGCAGGAACCGCACGCCGCCCTCGCCGGCTTGCACGGTCACCTCGTCGCCTGTGCCAAAGCGAATGAGCGTGCGGTTGCCCGACAGATCGCGGATGTTCACTTCCTGACCCGCAACTTCTTTCTCCAGCAAAACGCCTTGCGGGTCCGATGCATCGGCAAATGCGCCAGCCCCTTCGAACACATAGGCAAAAGCGCGCCGATACGTGTCGATCTTGAAGGTTTTCTTCACGCCAGCCGGCACGAAGATATCCAGATATTGCGGATCGGCTGCGATTCCGTCCACAGGGCCCGACTTGCCCCAGAAATCACCGACGATGACCTTCACACGGGTGCCGTCATCATCGATCACCTCCGGAATGTCCTTGCCTTGCACATCCTGATAACGCGGCGCGGTCATTTTCAGCGACGAGGGCAGGTTCGCCCAAAGCTGAAACCCGTGCATCTGGCCTTGCGCATTCCCGTGCGGCATCTCCTGATGCAAAATGCCCGAGCCTGCGGTCATCCATTGCACATCACCCGCACCCAGCGTGCCTTCATTGCCAAGACTGTCGCCATGATCCACCGTGCCGTTGAGCACATAGGTGATCGTCTCGATGCCGCGATGCGGATGCCACGGAAAGCCCGCCTGAAAATCTTCGGGCCGCTCATTGCGAAAGTCATCGAAGAGCAGGAACGGATCCAGCTCGCTTGGATCGTTGAAGCCAAAGGCTCGGTGCAGTTTCACGCCAGCGCCTTCCATCGTGGGCATGGCCTGACGCGTTTCCAAAGTCGGTCTGAGAGACATGGTCGTTCTCCTTTCCCTCAGCCAGATAGGGCGGGGGGCGTCGCTGCACAATTGCGCAAACGGTGTAGCAGGGCAGGAAGGCTGTGCGCCTGTGAACAGGCCTCGCCAAGCCGTGCGCAACCCAGTAAGAGGCGGCAATCCAAATGCCGGAGCCGCTCCCATGTCCGATCCCGAAATCCTCGCCACGTTGGAGGCCTCAACCCCGCGCCGCTGGTTTGCGGTTGGCGTGTTGTCGATGCTGGGCGTGATGTTGATCGTGCTAGGCTTCAACACGGCGCAGGCAGGATTGCTCTATCAGGCGTTCTTACTGCTGCTCGGCGTGCTCGCCTTGATGGAAGCGCGCCGCCTCTGGCGGGCCACCGAACACGCGCTGGAATTGACCCGCGACGCCCTACGCATTCGCGGCGGCGACATCATCGCCAAGATAGAGGACATCGAGGCCGTCGACCGCGGGGTGTTCGCGTTCAAACCGTCCAACGGCTTTCTTCTGCGCACGAAGGAAAAAGGCAGCCGCGTCTGGTATCCCGGCATGTTCTGGCGCTTCGGCCGCCGCATCGGCGTCGGCGGCGCCACGGCTGCTTCTCAAGCGAAATTTATGTCCGAGATTATCAGCGCCATTTTGGCCGAGCGGCAGCAAGGGACGGACATAAAGCGCTAGTTGCAAGCATTGGAGTTCGGCATCAGCGGCATGACAAGTGCCTCCGAGCGGGGGCTCAGGATCTCGCGATGGCTAAAGGTTGTCGGCGATAGACCGATCATGATCCCTTCGGGGTTCCCTTGGTTGATCATGCCATCAGGTGGCACTTCATCGTCGAACAAGCGCGCTGAAAATGGTGGTGCATAATCCACAAATGTTTCAACCATGATAAGTTGATCGGGGCTTGGCGAATTGGGAATCTGCGCGCGCATCGCATTCAAGCTGGCGGCTGTATGCTTTTTGAAATTGACGCCGCCATTTCCGCGTGTGCAAGACCAACCCGTAGGCCCAAGAATGAAGTTATTGTTGTTGTCGGGGTCTCGGCTAAATACCGTGACACGAAGGCGTGCGTTGTGTGATGTGTTGTTCAGGAAGCGCAGCAACTCATACGACGTCGTCAGATACTTCGCGTTTACACCATCCTGTTCGCGCGAGATGGCATCCGCGATCGTATAGGTTGCTTTGATGTTTGTCCCTTGGGTGCGGTAGGCATCAAAAAAAGTGAATGTGCTTAAGTAAAACCAGAGCAGGAGTGGGAAGACCAAAACTGTCTCGACCGACATGCTGCCGGAGCTATCCGACCCGAAATCCAGAAGGCGAAGGCGCAACGCTTTGAACATCAGAGCGGCTCCACGACATACATGGTTGAAACGACGAGTGCGATGCCCCCGCCTTTTTGAAGCGGCACCATCGAACCCAGACCCATCATCGAAAGACGGGTCTGCGAGTCTTCGGTCTGCTGATGGAAGAACCGCGAGAACCGGTAATTCGGAATGATTGGGTCAACGAGAGCGCAGACACGCAACAACATCAGCTCATTCTGGATGTTTGAAGAGATAATCGACGTGGTAGTTCCGGGTTCACCCCGATCAACACAAGGCGCTGTCGCGTCCGGGTAGATCGGATTTTGCGGATCAATCCGGGTCATTTCTATCCGCAGGTTCTCTTCGCAATTGCTGAACATGCCGCCGACATTGCAAATCTCGCGCTTGAGTTGCGCCTCGGTGGGCTGCCACGCTGCATTGAGCCTCATCTCCCGACGCACCAGATCCACGCCCCGCTCCAACATCGCGTTGCGTGTCATCAGCAGTCCCGCTTCGATGGATGAGATGAACACCCACATGTAGAGGGGGAAGAGGATTACGAACTCAACGGTCGCATTCCCCTTCTCATCCTGGTGGAACCGCTTGATGCGGCGTGTTATTTCGCGAAAGAAACGCATTACTGGATCAGCTTCAGGTGATTGATTTTGCTGGCAATCGTTTCAAACGCATTGTCGAGGTTGTTTGACCCAACAATCAGCGCATTACCGCTCGCTCCTGCGCATTGCGTCAGGATGTTCTGCGCGTGGTTCGGGGCAGAGAAGGCAATCGTGTAAATCAGGATTTGCTTGTCTCGTGCTTTTTCACACACCGCGAGAAGGTTTGAGTCCGCCAAAGCGTTGCCAGCGCCGGACGTGTCATTCGTAAACTCGTCCTCAGCCCAGCGCACCTTGTTTTCCCACGTGTTGTAGTTGTCGTAGAAATACTCTGAGATGTACTCAAGGTTGTAGCGCTGCATCAGATCCGGCCAGGACAGCTGAACGATGTCCGACATGTTACTTGGTACATTCCACCGCTCTTTATCATTGTGCGGCAGATACCACTGTTTCTCGCCCGAACTGCGCCAGTCGAGATTAACGATATAGCGATCCTTATTTTCCGAGTAATAGACATGCGACATGCCCGTCTTGAACTCGTCTTTCAGGTCATATTGGCGCGTGTTGTCGCCATCCGTCATGATGACGAGGACCTTCATGGTTTCGGGGTCCAAAAATTCCTCAGGACGCGTATTCACAGACTCATCAACCAGTCCGGAGATATTGTCGCTTGATGTCGGGTCCAGCAGGATCGTACCCCACTTCGCACCAACATCTGTCGCGGTCCACCCGCCGGTAGTCAAACTGCCGATCTTCGTCTTCAGTTTCTCCGGGTCGATTTCGTGGACCATGATCTTGTTGCGATCATTGGGGTCAGTCTGACAGTGAGGCCGCAGGATACGGTGTTCGTTATCGTCCCGGTCATTGTAATAGTTTGTATCTGCGTCGTAGTGCGCAATACGCCGAACTGTTCCAGTCGGGAAGTTCGTGTACTGAAAATGCTCCGGCTTGAAGCGCACACAGTGGGAGGCACTGGTGCCGTCGCTATATTGCTGCGCCACACCGAACGCATCCGCCAGATCTTTGCCGGCGTTAACCTTGCCATTGTATGGGATCACAGAGATCGACGTCGTCCCAGAGACGCCCTGAAACTCTTCGCGGATCACATCATCGACGAAGTTTTTGCCCGCTTCATGTAGCTTTCGGATTTTCGAGCCACCCATCGAACCGGAGACGTCCAAGACGAGGGAAATCTCGATATCTGTGATACGTTCTTCGGCTGCGGATGCCTTGTCGCTTGAGAGATGTTTGACCCCATCATAGCCGTCGTTGACGAAAATATCGGCATCGATAAACATCGTTTGCATATTGGCGGCGACTTGAACGTCACACCGACGAAAATTTAGACCTTCTTCGACCTTGATATCGCCCTCTGAGATGACGTGCGACAACCCGCGGGTTTCAAAGAAATTCAACACCACGGACTTGGGGTCTTGCTCTTGCTGCATGTCCGCACAGGCCAAAACGGCACTGTCTGCGGTGTTGCGCAGTAACGTATCTTGGTTCTCATACCGCATGACATCGACCGCCAGTCCCGTCGTCAGCAGCATCGCCAGCATCAAGAACATGCTGAAAATCGTCAAACTGCCATCTTCCTCCCGCGCGAAGCGCGCGTAGAAAGCCGTGTCCAATGCCCCCAAGTGTTCCAGACGTTTTTGTCCAAACCGCATGTCATTCCCTTTCCCTTGCGCTCAAGGCGCACGTCTCCGCAAGTCGGAGAAAATCAATGATGGGTTTGATCCGAAAAAACGGCGTCAATAAGGCAAAATTCGCCCTAAATCCGTGCGTTTAAACGCTTTTTGAGCAGCAAAACATTACTGAAACGTTAACTGTGCACGGACCCGAAACAATTGTTCCTCTCAGCGAAGACCTGTTCGATTCGGAGCTTTTGGGTCGACGCGAGGTTCTGATTTCATGCTGCGCTGCCGCGACTTTGGTTAATGAATTTGTGACCGTTTCGGGCTTAGGCTCAAATGCGACGCACCATCTGAGTCGCGTCCTCGATACCAAGGGAGGCCCCCGACATGAACCACAATAAACCCGTCAATGAGCCGAGCTTTCGCCAATCCGTTGATCTGATGTTCAACCGCGCGGTCGCGCTGATGGACCTGCCTCCCGGGCTTGAAGAGAAAATTCGCGTCTGCAACGCGACCTATACCGTGCGCTTTGGGGTGCGGTTGCGCGGACAGGTGGTGACGCTGACCGGCTATCGCTCGGTCCATTCCGAACATATGGAGCCGGTGAAAGGCGGGATACGGTTCGCACCATCCGTCAATCAGGACGAGGTCGAAGCGCTCGCCGCGCTGATGACTTATAAATGCGCGCTGGTGGAGGCGCCGTTTGGTGGCTCAAAGGGTGGGCTCTGTATTGATCCGCGCGAGTATGAAGAACATGAGCTAGAGCTGATAACCCGCCGCTTTGCTTACGAATTGGCCAAGCGTGACCTGATCCATCCCAGCCAGAATGTGCCTGCACCCGACATGGGCACGGGCGAGCGTGAGATGGCCTGGATCGCCGATCAATACGCGCGGATGAACACAACCGATATCAACGCGCGCGCCTGCGTGACTGGCAAGCCGCTGAATGCGGGTGGCATTCATGGTCGGGTCGAAGCGACGGGCCGCGGCGTGCAATATGCGCTGCGCGAGTTCTTCCGCGACAAGCGCGATATGGAGATGGCCGGGATGACCGGCAAGCTCGATGGTAAAAAGATCGTCGTCCAAGGCCTTGGCAACGTGGGCTATCACGCCGCAAAATTTCTGGCAGAAGAAGATGGCGCCAAGATCGTGGGCGTGATCGAACGCGACGGTGCCATTGTGAACGAGGCCGGGATCGACGTGGATGGTCTGCGCGACTGGATCGCAGGGCACGGCGGTGTCGAAGGCAGCCCCTTTGGCACATATGTGCCCGACGGTGCCAGCGTGTTGGAGCATGACTGTGACATCCTGATCCCCGCGGCCTTGGAAGGGGTGATCAACCTCGCCAATGCCGCCCGGATCAAAGCACCGCTGGTTATCGAGGCCGCAAATGGCCCGGTAACGGCTGGTGCGGACCAGATCCTGCGCGAGAAGGGCTGCGTGATCATCCCGGACATGTATGCCAATGCAGGTGGTGTGACCGTGTCCTATTTTGAGTGGGTAAAGAACCTAAGCCATATCCGCTTCGGCCGCATGCAACGCCGCCAGGAAGAAGCGCGTCACCAGCTGGTGGTCGACGAGTTGGAGCGGCTTTCCGATCATCTGGGCGATGCCTGGTCGATGACGCCGGATTTCAAGTCGAAGTACCTCAAAGGGGCAGATGAGTTGGAACTTGTTCGCTCAGGTCTCGATGACACGATGCGGATTGCATATCAGTCGATGCGCGACGTTTGGCATGAACGCGAAGATGTGACGGATTTGCGCACGGCAGCCTATCTCGTGTCGATCGACAAGGTGGCACAAAGCTACCGCGCCAAGGGGATTTAGCGCGATAGGCTTAGGAACAGTAACATGAAGAGGTGTTGCGCCGCGGGCTTCGCCCGCGTCGCCTCGCGCGGGGACTGCGTCCCCGCGTCCTTTTTTGGATATTTGAGAAAAGCGAAAGACAGGGGGTCGCTCCAAGGCGTCCTCGTGTCGAAAAGCGGCCTGCGGACTTGCGGCAGATCGTTGATGTTGCTTGAGTGAGCCCAGCCACAGTCAGGGAACAAAAACATGCGCTACAATGCGCTTCAGGTGTTGAAAGAGGGTCTTTTCGGCAATCGCGGCTGGAAGCCTGTCTGGCGCAATCCTGAACCGAAATCGGAATATGACATCGTCATTATTGGTGGTGGCGGGCATGGCCTGTCGACCGCCTATTATCTGGCCAAAAACCATGGGCTGAAAAACATCGCCGTTCTGGAAAAGGGCTATCTGGGCGGTGGCAATGTCGGGCGTAACACGACCATCGTGCGCGCGAACTACTTCCTGCCGGGCAATTCGGAGTTCTATTCCCATTCCCTGAAGCTCTGGGAAAGTATGGAGCGGGACCTCAATTACAACGCGATGCATTCTCAGCGCGGCCTGATCAATCTGTTTCATTCGGACGGGCAACGTGACGCCTTCGTGCGGCGCGGCAATGCGATGATCAATCAGGGCGATGACGCGGTCTTGCTGGATCGTGAGGGCGTCCGCGAACACTTGCCTTACCTTGATTTCGACAATGTGCGTTTTCCGATCTATGGCGGGCTCTTGCATCCGCGTGGCGGCACGGCGCGTCATGACGCGGTAGCTTGGGGCTATGCGCGCGGGGCTGATCAGCGCGGCGTCGATCTGATCCAGAACTGCGAAGTCACCGGCATTGATATAGAGAATGGCAAGGTGCGCGGTGTGCAGACCACACGCGGCGCGATCCGGGCCAAGAAGGTTGGTATTGTCGTCGCGGGCCGCTCGGGCCAGGTTGCCGCGATGGCGGGGATGCGTTTGCCGATTGAAAGCCATGTGCTGCAGGCGTTTGTCTCGGAGGGGCTCAAGCCCTGCATCGACCATGTGGTTAGCTTCGGCATGGGGCATTTTTACATCAGCCAATCCGATAAGGGCGGGCTGGTCTTCGGGGGCGATCTTGATTTCTACAGCTCTTACGCCAGCCGCGGGAACCTCCCGATGAAGGAACATGTGATGGAAGCCGCAATGACGCTGATGCCGATGATCGGCAAGGCGCGCGTGCTGCGGTCCTGGGGCGGCATCATGGATATGACGCCTGATGGCTCCCCCATCATCGACAAGACGGAGACCGAAGGGCTCTATATCGATTGCGGCTGGTGTTATGGCGGCTTCAAGGCCGTGCCCGGATCGGGCTACTCCTTCGCGCATCTCATCGCGACCGACCAACATCATGAATCGGCTGCCAAATTCCGCCTCGACCGTTTCCGCACAGGGCGCGGTCTGATGGATGAAGAAGGCACCGGCAGCCAGCACAATCTGCATTAGAGGGACATGACATGAGGCTGACATGCCCGCTTTGTGGCGAACGCGATCGCCGCGAGTTTTATTACCAAGGTGAAGCTGTGATGTTGGCCCGTCCGGCCCCCGAGGCCGGCGAAGAGGCCTGGGATGCCTATCTGCATTTGCGGGACAATGCCGCTGGTGAGACGCAGGATTTGTGGTTTCACGAAGCGGGCTGTGGCGCTTGGCTGAAAGTGACGCGCGATACGGTCACGCACGCGGTGCTCAAAACCGAATTGGTGGCGACATGAGGGTCGATGGCAAAGGTCTCGTGAACCGCGACAAAGCAGTGTCGTTCCAGTTTGATGGCAAGAGCTACAGCGGGTTCGAAGGCGATACACTCGCCTCTGCCTTGCTGGCCAATAATGTGCGGCTGGTGGCGCGGTCGTTCAAGTATCACCGCCCGCGGGGCATTCTGACCGCGGGGTCCGAAGAGCCCAATGCGCTGGTCACCATCGGCTCAGGCGCGCGGCAAGAACCCAATATGCGCGCCACGGTGCAGGAGATTTATGAGGGGCTTGAGGCGCGCCCGCAAAACGCCTGGCCCTCGCTGGAGCGCGATATTCTGAGCGTTAACGATTTGCTGTCACCGGTTCTGAGCGCAGGCTTCTATTACAAGACCTTCATGTGGCCGCGCAGCTTTTGGGAGAAGCTCTATGAGCCCGTTATCCGCCGGGCTGCGGGCCTCGGCGCGCTTTCAGGTGCCACCAACCCGGACCGCTATGAACGGGCTTATGCGTTCTGCGATGTGTTGGTGATTGGCTCGGGTCCGGCCGGTTTGATGGCCGCGTTAACAGCGGCAGAGGCGGGCGCGGATGTCATACTAGCAGATGAAGACAGCCGCATGGGCGGGCGTCTGAACGCGGAAACGCATGAAGTTGACGGACAGCCCGGTGCCGATTGGGCGGCCGGGATGCTTGACCGTCTGGCGCAGATGGAGAACGTCCGCCTCATGCCGCGCACGACGGTGACAGGCGCTTATGACCAGGGCACCTACGGCGCGCTGGAGAAGGTGGGGCATCATAGATCCCGTCACGCGGATTTGCCGCTCGAGTGCTTTTGGCGCATCGCGGCCAAGCAAGCCGTGCTGTGCGCGGGCGCTTTGGAAAGGCCCATCGCGTTTCCAAACAACGACCGCCCCGGCATTATGACGGCGGGTGCTGTGCGCACCTACCTCAATCGCTACGGCGTGGCCCCCGGCAAAGCCGTCACGGTGTTCGGCAATAATGACGACGCGCACCGCACAGCGCGTGATCTTGCGGCGGCGGGGATAAACGTCGCCGGGATCATCGACAGCCGTGGCGATGCGCAGATCGACGGCGATTTCCCCGTTTATACCGGTGGGCAGGTGATCGCGACAGAGGGCCGCCTTGGCCTCAATGAAATCACCGTGCGCCATGCAGGCGGCCAGCGCACGATCCGGACGGATTGTCTGGCGATGTCGGGCGGCTGGAACCCGTCAGTTCACTTGACCTGCCATATGAATGGGCGGCCCGTTTGGGAGCCAAATATCCTCAGCTTTGTACCGTCGGAGGGCGCGATCCCCGGCCTGACACCTGCCGGAGCCGCTGCCGGGCATATGTCGACCGCGGCCTGTCTGAGCTCTGGTATTGAGAGCGCGAAGATCGCCCTGCAAGCGCTTGGCATGAAAGCGAAAGCCACCAAAGCGCCCAAGGCCGAAGATGGGGCCTATAACATTGCGCCGCTTTGGTACGTCGAAGGTAAGGGTCGGGCGTGGCTGGATTTCCAGAACGATGTGACAACCAAGGACATCAAGCTCGCTGCGCAGGAAAATTTCCGCTCGGTCGAGCATATGAAGCGCTATACGACGCAGGGGATGGCGACCGATCAAGGTAAGAACTCCAATGTGAATGCGCTGGCGCTTCTGGCCGATGTCACCGGGCGCGGGATACCGGAGACCGGCACAACAACCTTCCGCCCTCCATACTCGCCTGTCAGTATCGCCGCGATGGGGCAGGACGCACAGGGCTACGGTTTTGCGCCTCAGCGGTTTACCACGTCCCATGCTGCAAGCGTCGCGCGAGGCGCGCCGATGATCGAGGCGGGGCTCTGGTATCGCCCGAGCTATTTCCCCGCGCAGGGCGAAACCACGTGGCGGCAATCCTGCGACCGTGAGGTAAAAATGGTGCGTGAAGCGGTGGGCATCTGCGATGTCTCCACCCTCGGCAAAATCGACATTCAGGGCCCGGATGCAGGCGCGTTTCTGGATTTTGTCTACACCAACATGTTCTCCACGCTGAAGGTCGGGCGGACGCGCTACGGCCTGATGCTGCGCGAGGATGGTCACGTCATGGATGACGGCACTACCGCGCGTTTGGGCGAAAACCAGTATGTGATGACCACGACCACTGCCGCTGCAGGGCAGGTCATGCGCCATCTGGAGTGGGTGCACCAAGCGCTGCGACCCGAGCTTGATGTCAGCTTCATCTCGGTGACCGAGCAATGGGCGCAATTCGCGGTCGCTGGTCCCAGATCGCGCGATCTGCTGAATGCGCTGATCGAGGAAGAGATCACCGATGAGACCTGGCCCTTCATGGCCTGCGGCCCCGCGACCGTTGCGGGTATCAAAGGACGGCTCTTCCGCATCTCCTTCTCCGGCGAGCATGCCTACGAAGTCGCCGTGCCTGCACGCTATGGCGACAGCTTGTTCAGATTGCTGGTGGCGCAAGCCGAAGCGCTGGGCGGCGGGGCCTACGGGATGGAGGCGCTCAACGTGCTCAGGATCGAGAAAGGGTTTATCACCCATGCCGAAATCCATGGTCGCGTCACCGCATTCGATATCGGGATGGAGCGGATGGTCTCGGCCAAGAAAGACTGCATCGGCAAGGTCATGGCCGCGCGTCCCGGTTTGGTGGGCGAAGATCGCGAACAGCTTGTTGGCCTCAAGCCCGTTGGGAATATCAAGCAACTCACAGCTGGCGCGCATCTTTTTAAGGCGGAGGCAGAGGCGATCCGCGTGAACAGCCAGGGCTACACAACCTCCGTCGGGTTCTCGCCAACACTGGGCAGTTATCTGGGCCTTGCATACCTGCGAAACGGGCGTGCCCGACATGGGGAGACGGTGCGCATGGTCGATCATCTGCGCAAGATCGAAACGTTGTGCGAGGTGTGCGACCCAGTCTTCTTTGATCCTGAGGGAGGGCGCGTGCGTGGTTAAACTGATTGCCAAAACGCCCGGCGACGGGCTCTTGCCGAAGACGATTGGCGCGCTGACACTGAGCGAGGTCGAGACGGGGCCGATCACCTCTGTCAGCCCGTTACGTGGTCAAGAGAAACTCGTGTCGGATGCGTTGAAAGCCGCCTACGGCACCGCCTTTCCCGCGCCCAATCGCACCGCGGCAAAGGGAGACGCGCGCCTGATCTGGTCGGGGCGGGGCCAAGCGCTGATGCTGGGCGTCGTCCCTCAGGTTGAGGGCGCGGCCCTGACCGATCAGTCGGACGCATGGTGCTGCGTTGAAATAGCGGGCAGCGGCGTCGAGCATGCACTGGCCCGCGTCACACCCATCGACACCTGTGCGATGAAGCGGGGGCATATCGCGCGCACGCTGGTGCAGCATGTCTCGGTTGTGCTGACCCGGACCGGCACTGACCGGTTTGAAGTGATGGCGATGCGGTCGATGGCCAAGACCCTCGTGCATGATCTGGAGCGCGCCATGACAGGTGTCGCCGCGCGCGGCTAAGTGCGGCGTTTAGGTATTTAGGGACAAAAGAAGCCCGGCCCCCTCGACTCTCTGACGGTCGGGAGCAATATTCTTGTAATGAGCCTGCCACCCGGATTTCTGGATGAATTGCGCACCCGCACCTCGCTGAGCCAGGTGGTGGGACGTAAGGTCATGTGGGACCAACGGAAATCCAATCAGGGCAAGGGCGATATGTGGGCGCCATGCCCGTTTCATCAGGAAAAATCCGCCAGTTTCCATGTCGATGACCGCAAGGGATTCTATTATTGCTTCGGCTGCCACGCCAAAGGCGACGCGATCACTTTCGTGCGCGAGAGCGAGAATATGGGCTTCATGGAAGCGGTGGAGCTGCTGGCCCAAGAGGCCGGCATGACCATGCCCGCCCGCGATCCGAAAGCGCAGGAGAAGGCCGATAAGCGCACCGAATTAGCGCAGGTGATGGAGCAGGCCGTGCAATATTACCGGTTGCAGCTCAAGACCGCCGGGGCCGCTCCTGCGCGCGAGTATCTTGAGGGGCGGGGCCTTTCGGATGAGGCGCAAGCGCGGTTTGACATGGGTTACGCGCCCGATGCGCGGCAGGGCATTTTCCAGCATCTGACGGGCAAGGGCGTATCGCCCGACTTGATCGTGGATGCCGGGCTTTGCGCACGCCCTGATGACGGCGGCGCGCCCTACGACCGGTTCCGCGGGCGCATTCTGTTTCCCATTCGCGACGCGCGGGGGCGCTGCATTGGCCTTGGCGGCCGCGCGATGGACCCGAACGCGCGGGCGAAATACCTGAACTCGCCCGAGACGGAGCTTTTTGACAAAGGCCGCAGCCTATATAACCATGGTCCCGCCCGCGAAGCTGCAGGCAAGGGGGCGCCTCTGATCGTCGCCGAAGGCTATATGGATGTCATCGCGCTGAGCGAGGCAGGCTTCGGTGCAACCGTCGCACCCCTCGGTACAGCCGTGACCGAAAACCAGCTTCAGATGCTCTGGCGCATCTCACCCGAGCCGATCATTGCGCTGGACGGCGACAAGGCTGGTCTACGCGCCGCGATGCGGGTGATTGATCTAGCGCTGCCGTTGCTGGAAGCCGGACAATCCTTGCGCTTTGCGATCATGCCCGAAGGCCAGGACCCTGATGATCTGATCCGCGCGCAAGGGGCAGGGGCGATGCAGGCGCTTCTCGATAACGCGATCCCGATGGTCCATCTGCTGTGGCAGCGCGAGACAGACGGCAAGATCTTCGACAGCCCCGAACGAAAGGCGGCGCTCGACAAGACGCTGCGCAATCAGATCAAGACGATCAAAGACCCTTCGATCCGCCAGCACTACGGCGACGAGATCAAGCGCCTGCGGTGGGAGCTTTTTAATCCCAGACGCGCGCCGCAAACCCGCAGCTACGCCGGGGTCAAAGGGAAATGGCAGCCGCCCCAAACGCCGATGCCGGGCACCAAAGCGTCGATCCTGGCTGCCTCGGATGGCGCGATTGAGGATCATCTGTCCGAGGCCGTGATCCTCGCCACGCTCCTGAAAAACCCCTCCATCCTGCCTGAATTCGAAGATCAGCTCGCCGATCTGGACTGCCTCACCCCCGATCACGCTGCGATCCGGGGCGCCATATTGACCCATGACGCGGATTTATCCGCGATCGAGCAGGAACTGGGAACATCCGCCCTTGAAAAGCTGCTCAGCCAGCCCCACGTCGCCATAGCGCCGCCGGTTCGCGCGCCCGGAGACATCGACATCGCCACCCTGTGCGTGGCAGAGGCTTTGGCCAAACTGGATGCAAAACGGGGTGCGGCACGAGAGATTTCCGAGGCAATGGAAGACCTGTCCGGCGTTGCGGATGAAGGCCTGACATGGCGTTTGAGCCAAGCTGCTGAGGCTGTGAATGCGGCAGGTCGCATCAAAGGTGACGACAGCACGGAATATGAGACCGGCCCGAACGGGGCCAAGATGGACAAGGATGAACGCAGCGCGTTTGACGCTTTGCTGTCGCAAATCGGCTTCAAGGGCGAAAAAGACAGCGAGTGACATGTGTTGAAACGCAATTTTACTAAGGAAGCCGCAAGGAAATCGGGGTAGACGGGTGGCCGAATCACTCAAATTACCACATGATTCGGTCGAGCGAGCGAATCAAGCGAATCAATGCGTCCCGAGAGACCGCGCCTGACCAGGAGACCTTAATGGCCCCCAAGGATACCGACGACCGCAAGCAAGACGATTCCGAAAACGAGCCTATGCTCGACATGTCGCAAGCCGCCGTCAAAAAGATGATCGGTGAAGCACGTGAAAAGGGATACATCACGTACGATCAGCTTAACACGGTTCTGCCGCCCGATCAGGTGAGCTCTGAACAGATCGAAGATGTGATGTCGATGCTCTCCGAGATGGGCATTAACATTATTGAGGATGAAGAGGCCGAAGAAGAGGAAACAAAGTCGACCGCCGTGGTCGAGACGAACTCCTCCCGCGATGTGGCCGTTGCCGCTCAGGAAACAGAAAAGCTGGATCGCACCGATGACCCGGTGCGGATGTATCTGCGCGAGATGGGCTCGGTTGAGCTGCTGTCGCGCGAAGGTGAGATCGCGATTGCCAAGCGGATCGAGGCTGGGCGCAACACAATGATCCTTGGGCTTTGCGAAAGCCCGCTGACCTTTCAGGCCATCACGATCTGGCGCGACGAACTTCTGAACGAAGACATTCTGCTGCGCGACGTGATCGACCTTGAGACGACCTTCGGCAACCAGATGGGAGAGGAAGAGGCGGACACCCCCGTCGTCGCCCCCGTCGCAGGCGGCGAAGAGAAGAAGGAAGACACGCAAGAGCTTGACGCCGATGGCAACCCGATTGCCAACGATGACGATGATGACGACGACGATCAGGCCAACCTGTCGCTTGCCGCTATGGAGGCGGCCCTCAAGCCCCGCGTTCTGGAAACGCTTGAGCTCATCGCGCGCGATTACACCAAGCTATCGGAAATGCAGGATAACCGTATTTCGGCGACCCTGAACGAAGACAGCTCTTTCACGGACAAGCAGGAAAAGACCTATCAAAAACTGCGCTCCGAGATCGTCGAGCTGGTGAATGAACTTCACCTGCACAACAACCGGATCGAGGCGCTGATCGACCAGCTCTACGGTATCAACCGCCGGATCATGTCGATTGACAGCGCGATGGTGAAGCTGGCCGACCAGGCCCGCATCAACCGCCGTGAGTTTATCGAAGCCTATCGCGGTTATGAGCTGGACCCGACATGGCTTGACCGCATGGCCGAGAAGCCTGGTCGCGGCTGGCAAGCGCTGATCGAACGCTCGACCGGAAAAGTCGAAGATCTGCGCGCCGATATGGCGCAGGTGGGTCAGTATGTGGGCCTCGATATCTCTGAATTCCGCCGCATCGTGCAGCAGGTTCAGAAGGGCGAAAAAGAAGCCCGTCAGGCCAAGAAGGAAATGGTCGAAGCGAACCTCCGCCTCGTGATTTCCATCGCCAAGAAATACACCAACCGAGGTCTGCAATTCCTTGATCTTATTCAGGAAGGCAATATTGGCCTCATGAAAGCGGTCGATAAGTTCGAATACCGCCGCGGTTACAAATTCTCGACTTACGCGACGTGGTGGATCCGTCAGGCCATCACCCGCTCTATCGCCGATCAGGCGCGCACGATCCGTATTCCGGTCCACATGATCGAGACGATCAACAAGCTGGTCCGGACCGGTCGCCAAATGCTCCACGAAATCGGCCGCGAGCCGACGCCGGAGGAACTGGCCGAAAAGCTGCAAATGCCGCTTGAGAAGGTTCGCAAGGTGATGAAAATTGCCAAAGAGCCGATCTCTTTGGAAACGCCCATCGGGGACGAAGAAGACAGCCAGCTTGGCGACTTCATTGAGGACAAGAACGCCGTTCTGCCTTTGGACAGCGCCATTCAGGAAAACCTCAAGGAAACGACGACCCGCGTGCTTTCGTCGCTCACCCCGCGCGAGGAACGCGTTTTGCGGATGCGCTTTGGCATCGGCATGAACACCGATCACACGCTTGAAGAGGTGGGCCAGCAGTTCAGCGTGACCCGGGAACGTATCCGCCAGATCGAGGCGAAAGCGCTCCGCAAGCTCAAGCACCCGTCACGGTCGCGCAAGCTGCGCAGTTTCCTCGATCAGTAAGACAAACAGTCAGGTGGCCAAAGGGCGGGCAAGAACCCGCCCTTTTTCGTGCATGCACGGGGCCTGTAACGATCCCGCCCATTCTTGTGATTGGTTGTGACAGCAGCTTCGGTCTACTTATAGATCGACACGCCCAACCACAGGACTAGCCCATGCGCCTTCTCAGCACTGCCCTCGTGATCCTCGCCCTTGCCACGCCTGCACTCGCGACCGAGGCGCGCTTGGCAAAGAACGGCCTGCGCGTCGAATTTCAAGATACCCGGTTCGAGGTCTTCACAAAAGCCGGCTGGACCCGCGCCGCGCTGTTCTGTGCCGCAGGTGATGTGGCCCGTAAGCGGGGCGCAGCTGCCAACGATTTTGTGGTGGTCAGTCGGAAAGTTGGCACCAGCCCCACCAATCCGAACCGCCGCTCCGCCACGTTCCAACTGGTAGATCGCAATGACATCGCGGACCGTTCGCTTTTTATCTTCCTGCCGGGCTTTCAGGAAGGTGCGCGTATGTCCATCGGTGCGGCCAATCTGGCGTGCGAGCAGGACAACTTCTTCAAAAACGGCATCTAAAAACCCGCGCAAACGCATGTCTGCGCGGGCCCTGTCACATTAGCCTGTCGGCATCAGAAAGACCTCCTGAACAGCGGCACGCGACGGTGCCTCAAGCGCATGCATGACGCCTGCGGCGACATCCTCTGGCTTCAGCTTGTCCGGCTTTGCTTCGCTGAAAAACGGCGTGTCGACCATTCCGGGTGCGATAACGGTGCATCGTCCGCCCCATTCGCGCATCTCTTCGGCCAGATTGCCGCCATAGCCATGCACGAACCATTTCGAGGCGCCGTAAACCGACCCTTTGATATGTCGCCGTCCGGCCGCCGAGCCGGTCAGAACCATATGACCTTTCGCGGGCTTCAGATGCGGCAGCGCGGCCTTCACCGTATAAAGCAGGCCTTTGATGTTCAGATCAATCATCGTCGACCACTCCTCCGGATCGCCATCCTCAGCCCCCGGCGCGTCCAACCCTTTGCCTGCATTGGCAAAAGCTGCATCGACGCTGCCAAACTGCTCGGCAAGGGCCGCCAGCGCCTTTTGCTGCGCCTCCAGGTTGGTTACGTCACCGGGGAGGGCCATCGCAGCTTCACCCAGATCACCGTCCAGCGCCTCCAGCTTATCTTTCGAGCGTGCGAAAAGTCCCACATTCCAGCCCGCCGCAACCGCCGCGCGCGCTGTGGCTTCGCCGATCCCGGTGGAGGCTCCAGTAATGAATAAGGTCTTGCTGGCCATCGTGTTCTCCATTCGTTTAGGTTCCGGTTTAAACGCATAGCGGGTCATTGGGTTGCAGGCGATCATGCAGAAAACATTTCAATTCACGACCGAGGGGCCGGGTTTAACCGAAATCACCCGCCCGATCTCCGAATGGGTCACAGGCACCGGCCTGCTTACGCTGTTCATCCAGCACACCTCCTGCTCGCTCCTCATTCAAGAAAACGCCGACCCGGAGGTGCAGACAGACCTCGCAAATTTCTTTGACCGTCTGGTTCCGCCCAGCACCGATCCGTCGATGGCCTATCTGACGCATACGTATGAAGGCCCCGACGATATGCCCGCCCATATCAAGGCAGCACTTTTGCCGACACATCTGTCAATCCCCGTGCAGAACGGGCGCATGACGCTTGGCACATGGCAAGGCATTTACCTTTTTGAGCATCGCACCCGGCCTCATACCCGCAGCGTCGTCGCGCATCTTGGTTAACCCAAATCTAGGGGCAGCATTTTCCAGCTACCCAAATCCTAGAGGCTGCCCTATAGTCCTCGCTATAACAGGGGCAAAAGACCCCATGACCGAGGCAGAAATCAGAATAAAGGGATCGCCATGCGCTGCCCGTTTTGCGGAAATGTAGACACCCAAGTCAAAGACAGCCGACCAGCAGAGGATCACGTTGCGATCCGTCGCCGTCGCTTTTGCCCAGCCTGCGGCGGGCGTTTCACCACATATGAACGCGTGCAATTGCGCGATCTGGTCGTCATCAAATCGAACGGACGGCGCGAGGATTTTGACCGCGACAAGCTCGAACGCTCCATCCGGATTGCGCTGCAGAAGCGCCCGGTTGAGCCAGAGCGGATGGATCAGATGATCTCCGGCATCGTGCGTCGTCTGGAAAGCATGGGCGAGACGGACATTCAGTCGAAAAACATCGGTGAGATCGTGATGGAGGCGCTGGCTCGCATCGACACCGTCGCCTATGTGCGATTTGCCAGTGTTTACAAGAACTTCCAGGCCGCTGACGATTTTGATAAATTCGTCAGCGAACTGCGCCCCGACGTCCCCCCGGAAGAGTGAGCGCAACAGGCGACCACCGCTATATGGGTCTCGCCCTGTCCCTTGGTCGTCGCGGCCAAGGGCAGGTTTGGCCGAACCCCGCCGTAGGCTGCGTGCTCGTTCGTGACGACCGCATCGTCGGGCGCGGCTGGACTCAACCCGGCGGTCGCCCCCATGCAGAGGTCGTGGCCCTCGCCCAAGCGGGCCCGCTCGCCAAAGACGCGACGGCCTATGTCACGCTGGAGCCCTGCGCCCATATAGGCCAGACTCCGCCTTGCGCTCAGGCGCTGATAGATGCGCAAGTGGCCCGCGTTGTTGTAGCCCTCAAAGACGATGATCCGCGTGTAAACGGGCAGGGCATCGACATGCTCCGCGCGGCTGGCGTTAAGGTTAACACCGGCTGCCGGGCCGAGGAGGCCGCGCGAGACCATGCGGGTTTCCTGCTGAAAGTTAACGAAAACCGTCCCTTTATCAGCCTCAAACTCGCAACCAGTTTTGATGGCCGGATCGCTACCGCGACGGGCGAAAGCCAATGGATCACCGGCCCCAAAGCCCGCCGCCTCGTCCACGCGCAACGCGCAACCCATGACGCAGTAATGATTGGCGCCGGTACCGCCCGCGCTGACGATCCCAGCCTCACCGTGCGCGATCTGGGCATTGCCCGCCAACCCGTGCGCATCGTCGTCTCCCGCCGCCTCGACCTGCCGCTCACTGGCAAACTGGCGCGCACCGCGAAAGACATCCCGCTCTGGCTCTGCCACGGCAAAGACGCCCCGGCAGAGCTGACCTCCGCATGGCGCGACCTTGGCGCCACCCTCATCGAATGCCCCCTCGTGGGTCGACAGATCAACCCACCCGCGCTCCTTCAAGCGCTCGCAACCCGCGGCCTCACCCGTATCTTCTGCGAAGGCGGCGGCACGCTTGCGGCTTCCCTTCTGCAAGCCGATCTCGTGGATCAACTCATCGGCTTTACTGCTGGCCTCGCGCTGGGCGCTGAAGGTCAACCCGGTCTCGGTGCTATGGGCGTTGATCGCCTTGCCGAAGCCCCCCGCTTTGCCCTTACAAGAACCCGTCAGATCGGCCCCGACACCCTGCATATCTGGCACCGCGCCTGATCTTCACCTTTGTCTAAATATCCCCGCCGGAGGCATCCCTACCGCCACAAATGCGCGTAGCTTGCCAGCATGCCTTGCACCTTTGACAAGGCCCGCAACCCCGCGCCGGGCCGCGCAACCGCGCCGGATGATAACCGCTCCACTGCAATCTCCACCGGGCAGGGCGCGCCCGTTACGGGATCGAAATAGCGGGGATACCCAATCAGTGCAGCATGGACCAAACCTGTCAAACGGACCGGTACGCCGCGCCGCGCGGGCACGTCCATCCGGTCCTCCGTCAAACCCCAGCCTGCATAAAACGGCACGCCCAGACAGGTCACGGGCACCTTGCGCAAGAGCGCCTCAAACCCCAGGGCAGAGGTCATCGTCCAAACCGCGTCCACCGAAGCGATCAAGGCCACAGGATCGCCGCGGACGATCTGGTCGGCTACGCGCAACACCTCTTCTTCGGGGACAACCCCTTTACGCAAGCCCGCCTCCACATCCGGATGGGGCTTGTACAGCAGGATCGCGTCGGGATTGGCTGCGCGCGCCGCCTTCAAAAGCGCGATATTCGTTGCAACCGCGCCTGTGCCTTTCAGGATTGAGGCGTCGTCCTCCACCTGGCCCGGCACCAGAATGCAGCGCCCTTTCGGAAGATCCAGCACCTCGCCTGCGCCCGGATTGTATTTCGACACGCCCGCTTTCACGATTTGCCGGATCAAGGCGGCCGCGCGGCGATGCTCTGCCTCGGCCAACTCCGCCGATGCGCCGATCAGCGCTTCCAATCGGCTGGGCTGCGTCGGATCATAGTAAATGCCCAGATCGTCCACAGCCAAAGACAGGGGCGGGACCAGTTCCGCCCCCAATCCGCGCGAGCGCAGGAACCCATCCTCCACCCGCGCGATCCCCGGCGCAATATCCGGCGCTTTGCCGGCCCAGACCATCACGCGCCGCCCGTCTGCGTTCTCCATCGCACGGCCCAGATCGTCGTCAAAAAGCATCCGCCGCTGCTTGCCAAAGACCTTCTGCAGCGCGCGCCGCTTCCACAGGCGCATGCCCACACCGACCCATCCCAGATGATCGTCGCGCCACGCCCGCGCGTCGGCCTCCAACGCATCAATCGCTTGTTCCAATTCGCACAGCGCATCGCGATGGGGGTCATACCAAACCGGGTAGAGGATCATCGCCGCCGCAAATAGCTGCGCGCGGGTCAATCGACGTTCGCGCCGGGCCACGGGGGTGCGATCATCGGTCAGCCCCCAACCTGCGTAAAACGGCTGTCCAAAGACGCGCGGCTTGTGGCCCGCAAAAATCGCCTCGAACCCCATTTGCGACGAGACCGTGTAAACCGCGACCGCCCCCTCAAAGAGAACCCAGGGCGAGACCGGATCGCTGAACAGCTGCACGCGCCCGTCTTCGATCTTGTCCGAAAAATACCCTTCCCGGTGGCCCAAAACCGTCTCCGGATGAGTTTTCACCAATACTTTGGAGCCCGGAAACTCTGTCATTGCGCAGATCAGCATGTCCTGAAACGTCGCCTGATCCGCCCCCGAGGCTGTGACCGACGCGTCACCGCGTGTCTGGTCGATCACCAAGACATAGCCGGGGGCAGGGGCCTCTGCCTGCGGCTCGAACGCATTGTATTTCGACAGATGCGCGTGCTGTATCCGCTCAATCGCATCGCGCGCGCGGTCCAGAAGGGCCGTATCATCCAGCGGATGCGTCGCCAATAGATGCTCTAGGTCAGAGGGCACAGCTGGGTCAAAGTGCACACCGCGCGTGTCCAGATGCAGGCCAATCGGATCGCTCCCCTCACGCCCCGGCAGGACTGAGCGCAGAAATGCATCCTCCACCCGTAGCACCGGCGCATCCCGCGCCTCGGCCACTTTCTCGCCTCGGCCGGACGTCGGGCTTTGTCCCCAAACGCCCACCATATCGCCGTCAGAGGGCGCGCCAAGTTTGATCTGATACCCGGACAATTCCAAGATACGACGCACGCGCCGCTGGGTCAGAAAACCGCCATTGTAAACGAAAAGCCGCCGGGCATCGCCGGCGGCCTTATCTGTGTCAGAGGCCACGCGGCTCAGCCACCGCTGCCGCCCGCGCTGCTGGCAAGGCCACCCAGCGCGTTGACCGATCCCAGCGTCCCCGTCAGGGCCGAGATTGTCTTGTTCCAGGTCACAAACGGCGCTTCGGTCACATAGACCGTGTCCCCATCGCGAACGAGGAAATCGCGCGCTTCAAACATGCCGTTGGGCTGCGTGAGGTCCAGCACGTAAACCAGACGCTGCGCACCGATCAGATCGCTGCGGCCCATGACCTGATTGGCAATCTCTTCCGGCTCATTGCGGAAGACGAAAACGCCGGTCGGATCGGCGACACTGCTTTGCAGACCGCCTACCGTGGCAATCGCCTCAATCGCCGAAAGCGACTGGCTTTCAAACGGCACACGGGTCTGTGTGCCGGTCGCACCAAGCGCTGTGAACGAACGGCTGTCTTCTTCAACCAGAATTCGGTCACCGGGGCGTAGCGCGATGTCGAGCTCGGGGAACTCGTAGAGGTCTTCAAACCAGACCTTGCCGCGATGCGCGCCACGGATCACCGTGACCTGAGCAATCGACGGCTCGACCGCGACACCACCAGCGGCGGCGAGCATTGCACTTAACGTGCGGGTGGGGCGCTCAATCGGATAGACACCTTGTCCACCCACCGCACCTGCCAAAGACACTGTGGATCCGTCACCAGCCACCCGGCGGACCTGCACTTGCGGATCAGGTGTCTGCGCATCCAGCTTGCTTGTGATGATCCGGCGCAATGCTTCGGGCGTGTTGCCCGACGCCTTGATGCGCCCTGCATACGGGATGAAAATGAAGCCGGAGCCATCGACCTGCACCTCTTCCAGCAGAGCGGGTGTGCGACCTTCGCCACCGAGAAGCGGATCATCGACGTTTTCAAAGATGGTAATACCCAGCGTGTCGCCTGCGCTGATCGTGTCCGATCCGACAAGGCCCGCATTCTTGAACGCATCCGAGAACCCAAGCGCCGGGGTCACGGCGGTCACGGTGTTTACCCGTTCATTCACGGTCACGATAAACGCATCGCCTTGTTTTTGCACCGATCCTGCAAAAATCTCGCGTTTATTGGGGCCCGAACGGGGCAAGCCGCAAGCGGCCACGGTAGCGACAAGCGTCACAAGCGCGACGCTCTTCGCAAGGCGCGAAGCATGGATTTTCACTGCTCTGGTCTCCTCGACCTTATTATCTGCCTGAACTTTTTCTTTTAGCTTACTGGAATCCCGCGCAAAAAGCTACCGCTAGGGATTGTGTTGGCTACTGGATCACACGCAACTGTTGCCGTGGAGCCGCGTTGCCTGACACCAGCGCATCATAGGGATCCTCCGGCGTCAGCATCAGATCGACCACCTGACGTAGCAACTGCCGCCGTCCGCGCGCGGAGTAAAATCCACCTGCGATCTGGCTCGTCTCCAACAGGTAGCGGCGGTAGTCGTGATAAGCACGATTGTCAGGGCGCGACGGCATCGAAAAGAACTGCTCAATCGTCTGGTCGCTCACAAACTCCGGCTTGCCGTAAACTGCATCGCCAAAAACCTTCAGTGGAATGCCCCGCCACAGCACCTGTTGCGCTGCCGTCGAGTTAACCGTCACAGCCGAGCGGGCGTGATCCAGAAGCCGCGCCAGCTTACCGCCACGGACGTAGTGCACGCGCTCTGCCACACCGCGCGCGCGCGCCATCCGGCGGATTTCCCGGCGTACGGGCACGCGGCCATCCTCCAGCGGGTGGGCCTTGAAAACGAGATGGTGATGGGTGGGCGCACCTTCCGCAAATCCGTTAATCACCAGCTCCAGAAATTCCGTCATCGTGCCAAATGGTGAATGCATCTGAAAGCTGCTGTCATGCTCCAACTGCAGCAGCGCCAGATGATAGGGATAGCCCCCTTGCTTGACGCGCGTCGTGGCGATCATCCGCTCAACCGCTTGAAACGGCATCAGCACCAAGCGCTTGAGATACAACCGAAATTCATTGCCCACTGAGAGCGACCTGTGCGGCTGAAAGTTCCGATACTGCCCATTCCGGAACATCACGAACCAATGATAAAGCGCGCCGTAAAAGACGTGCTGGCGCATGTCGCCCCAATGGGCAGGGGCCTCTGGCACGTCCAGATCGGATTGCTCCAACGCGGTTTTCATCGCGCCGACCGACATCTCCATCAGGCGCGAATTGCCATTGCTGCCGCCGCGTTCATAGCTCACCCAATAGGGCCGCAAATAGCCTTCCTCGAAAACATGTACGCCAAGGCCGCGCGCCTTCGCGATCTCAACCGCTGTGGCGTGTAAAGGCCGCGTGTCGCCGTAAAGCACGATATCGGTGATCTTTTTATCATCGAGAAGGGCCGTAAACGTTGCTGCCCAATCCTGCGGCTGGCCGCGAAAGGGAATATAGCTTGACAGGGTAAACCAGAACGCGAGGTCGCCTGCGTTAAAGCCCACGCGCCACACGTCCGCCCCCGCCAGCGAAAGCATCTTGCCCAACCGGTGGAAGAACGGCCCATGTGGGCCTTGCAGAAACAAAAACCGGCGGTTTTTTCCGGTGATAAAGCCCATCCGAGCGCACTGTCCTTACACAATCTGATGGCGTATATTTCCAACAGGTTAAGGCCGAATTAAGGCGTGAGGCTGAAAAAGTCACGCCCCATTGCGCGCACGGGGCCTTTGACCTACCTCTTGGGACGCAACGGCATAAAGGGCGCGCGCATGTTCACAGGCATCATCACCGATATCGGCACCGTGACCGAGCTGACGCAAAAGGGCGACCTGCGCGCCCGGATCGCCTGTGGTTATGACACATCGGGCATCGACATCGGCGCGTCGATTGCCTGTGATGGCGTCTGCCTGACAGCCGTCGCTTTGGGCAAGGGCTGGTTCGACGTCGATGTCTCGGCCGAGACGGTGTCCAAGACCAACCTCGCGGATTGGGTCGACGGCAAACGTATCAACCTCGAACGCGCGTTGAAAGTGGGCGACGAGCTGGGCGGCCATATCGTGTCGGGTCATGTGGATGGCGTGGCCAAGATCACCGCCATGCAGGACGAGGGCGACAGCACCCGCGTGACAATGCAGGCCCCCGACGATCTGGCGCGTTTTATTGCGCCCAAAGGCTCCGTCGCGCTCAACGGCACCTCTTTGACAGTAAACGAAGTGAACGGGGCTGCGTTCGGGATCAACTTCATTCCCCACACCAAGACCGCGACGACCTGGGGCGACGCCAAGGTCGGAGACCTGATCAATCTGGAGATCGACACGCTCGCCCGCTACGTCGCGCGCCTGCAGGACTGGCAACCATGATCGGTCACAATCAGGGCCCGTCGCTGGAGGGCGGTTTTAGCTACCGCCGCCACATCTGGACCAAAGCCCGCCGCGATCTGCTCCCGACCCTCCCGATTGAGATCCTCCGCCGCCGCGTCGCCCGCGCCAAAACGCTGGGTTTGCCCTACAAAACCTACGCCTCGGTCCGCGCGGCCTCTGGCCATGACGTAGTTGCATTCCTCTTTTCCAACAACGCCTTGCAGATGCTCCGCAAAGGCGATGCCCCTGACGCAGAGCGGCAGGAACAGCTTGCTAAAGCTACCCCCATCGCGCTGGCCCATCCGCCCTTCACATGCGACGACCTCCCGTTCGAGATCACCGCAAAAGCCCCCGTCCTCACCCAAAACTGGTCCGCCACCCGCACCGCCCTCCGCACCCCGATCCAAGGCGCCAACATTCCCCGAGACGGCGTCCTCGTCATCGCCGAAACCCCGCTGGAGGCCGAATGGTGCGCCACCGCCGGTTTGGCCGGAACGGTCCCGGCGGCGGTCCTTGATCTCTAAGGGTCATCCTCGGGTCCTTCCCGAGGACCTCTGAGCCAAGAGCCCACCGATCAAGCAGTGGGTGACGCCGCCGCGTCATGCGCGCCAAAGTCTCTCACGCACACGTCCCCCCCTTCCCATCCTTTCGCCTTCGCGGTATGCCGCCCTCAACTGCTCATAAAGGTTGCCTGAATGACCGATTACACTGACGCGATCAGCTCCATCGAGGAGATCATCGAAGACGCTCGCAATGGCCGTATGTTCATCCTCGTCGACCATGAGGACCGCGAGAATGAGGGCGATCTGGTGATCCCCGCGCAGATGGCCACGCCCGATGCGATCAACTTCATGGCGACCCATGGGCGCGGGCTGATCTGCCTGACCCTTCCGGGCGAGCGGATTGATGCGCTCGGCCTGCCGCTGATGGCCTCGCAGAACTCTTCGCGCCACGAGACCGCCTTCACCGTCTCCATCGAGGCGCGCGAAGGCGTGTCTACCGGCATCTCGGCTGCTGACCGCGCCCGCACTGTTGCTGTCGCCATCGACGCCTCCAAAACCGCCGCCGATATCGCCACGCCGGGCCACGTCTTCCCGCTGCGCGCACGCGATGGCGGCGTGCTGGTCCGGGCAGGCCACACCGAAGCGGCCGTAGATGTCAGCCGTCTCGCTGGCCTCAACCCCTCGGGCGTGATCTGCGAGATCATGAATGAAGACGGCACCATGGCGCGCCTTCCTGATCTGGTCTCTTTCGCCCAGCTCCACGGCCTGAAAATCGGCACGATCAGCGATCTCATCGCCTACCGCCGCCGCAACGACAACCTCGTGAAAGTTCGGCAAGAACAGACCTTTACGTCTGAATTTGGAGGCGACTGGACGCTGAAAATCTATACGGACGAGACCCAGGGCGCCGAGCATATCGCGCTGATCAAGGGCGATATCTCGGGCGATGATCCGGTGCTGGTGCGCATGCACGCGTTTGACCCGCTGCTCGACATGGTCGGCACGGGTCCACGTGGCCGCGCCTTTGAGTTCTCCGACGCGATGAAGCTCATCGCGGATGAGGGCCGTGGTGTGCTGGTGTTGCTGCGCGACACGCATATGAAGCTCGCCGCGGCCGAAGAAGTCTCCCCCCAGACGCTGCGCCAATACGGGCTGGGCGCGCAAATCCTGTCCTCGCTGGGCCTGTCGAAACTGGTGCTGCTCACGAACTCGCCCGAGCCGAAAGTTGTCGGCCTCGACGCCTACGGGTTGGAGATCGCAGGCACCCGCAAAATCTCGGAGATTGGCTGATGGCCGGACCACAACACCATATTCTCGATCGCCCCAGCTTTGATGAACCTGTCAAGCTGCTGATCGTGGTCGCCCCTTATTATAAGGATATCGCCGACAACCTCGTCGCAGGTGCGACTGCCGAAGCCGAAGCCACTGGCGCCACGGTCGAGGTCATCGAAGTCCCCGGCGCGCTGGAAATCCCAACGGCCATTGCCATCGCCGACCGTAAGTCGAATTTCGACGGCTTTGTCGCTCTGGGCTGCGTCATTCGCGGCGAGACCACGCACTACGACACTGTGTGCAACGACAGCTCGCGCGCGATCCAGTTGATGGGGCTGCAGGGGCTCTGCATCGGCAACGGCATCCTGACGGTCGAAAACCGTAAACAAGCGGAAGTCCGTGCGGACCCCAAAGACCAGAACAAGGGCGGAGGGGCTGCTGCAGCAGCCCTCCACCTGATCGCGCTGACCCGCAAATGGGGCCGCCCGGCCCAAGGTATCGGCTTCAAGCCGGCTTCTGAGAACATCCTGCTTGCAGGCGATATCAAAAAAGACCCCACCGCATGACCGCGCTTTCCGGCAATCAAAAACGCAAGATGAAATCTGCGGCCCGGCTCTACGCCGTGCAGGCGCTTTTTCAGATGGAGGCCAGCAGCCAGACCGTCGACAAGGTGATGCGCGAGTTTGAAGACCACCGTTTCGGCGCGACCTATGAGGGCGATGAGATGGCTGAGGGCGATATCGACCTCTTCCGTCAGCTTATGGAAGATGCAGTGAACCACCAAGCACCCATCGACCAAATGACCGACCGCGCGCTCGTTGCCAAATGGCCCATCGCGCGCATCGACCCGACGCTCCGCGCGCTCTTTCGGGCCGCGGGCGCCGAGCTGACCCAATCCCAGACACCCCCCAAAGTGGTCATTACCGAGTTCGTGACCATCGCGCAGGCGTTTTTCCCCGAAGGCCGTGAGCCCAAATTTGTGAATGCCGTGCTCGATCATATGGCACGTGAGGCCAAACCCGAGGCATTCTAGCCCTTTTCACTGGACCTTTGGTGCAAAGCAGCTACCGTTAAAGCTGTAACGAGAGGACGCCCATGCCAGACCTCATCCGCCTTTACATTCAGCAATGCATCATCGGGTTTGCTCTTTCGGCTCTATTCGTCGTGATGCTTTTTGCGTTCAACGTGATGAACCTGTGGCACCTCGTGACCCACACCCAAGGCGGCTGGCTGGCGGCGTTTTTGCTGTTCATGTTCAACGGCATCGTCTTCTCTGGCGTGCAGTTCGGCATCGCGATCATGCGGATGAAGGATGATGATGACGACGATGACGATGATCACGGTATGATGATCCCGCGCGATGCGGTGCCGGTGCGCGTGGCGGCCAATCGTCGGTAAAGAGAGTTCAGGTATTGGGCCGCGCTAACGCGCGTCGCGATGCTGGGGGCTTTGCCCCCAGACCCCCAGGATACTTTGAAAAAGCGAAAGCAGGGCTTGGCCTTTGCGCCGAGCGTTGTGCTGGTTGGGGTAGGGTCGAGCGGTATTTCAGCTTTGCTGAAAGACCTTCTCGGAGACGCGTTTCCAATGTCATTGGAAATCGCTGTGGCAAGCCCGCCGCGACCGTTGGGTTATCTCATTCCCGAGGACCTGTATATACAGGTGGGCGCCAGGTAATCAGACCAGGGTCAGAACAGAGCCAGCTCCCTCGGAATTGCTTAAGGCCACCGGAATGCAACCGTAAAACGAGAAGGGCAGAACTTGCCTAATCCCCACATAGGCCGGGGGGCTGCATGAAACAAGGATCGACCTTTGCTTTGTGTCTCATCATGTGCATCTGGCCCTAAGGCGCAATCGGAACTGGCGCTAAGGTTTCGCCGCTGTGCCTTGCTATGTTGTGCCTAGGGAGAAAGCTGTGGCCTAGGCGCAAAGACCAGTGCTGCATCATAAATCGACCCGTTTTGCATAACGCGCGCAGGCCTTGCCAAGCAGGGGTCTGGCGGTGTTGAGTTGAGCGGTGGGAGGAGAAAATCCAGATGAACCAACCCCAGTTGGAGACCTCGCCGAAGGTCAGCGACGAGGTGCGGAAAACGACATGCTACATGTGTGCTTGTCGCTGCGGTATCAATGTCCACCTTAAGCAAGGTGAGGACGGCAAACAGCGCGTCTCCTATATTGAGGGGAACAAGGACCATCCTGTGAATCGTGGCGTGCTTTGTGCCAAGGGCAGTGCCGGGATCATGCAGGTGAACGCGCCCTCGCGGCTACGGGCTCCGATGAAGCGGGTGGGTCCACGCGGCTCAGGCCAGTTTGAGGAAATCAGCTGGGACGAGGCGCTGGATATGGCCGCCGGTTGGCTTGCCCCTTTGCGTGAAGAAGCGCCTGAAAAACTGGCATTCTTCACCGGCCGAGATCAGTCGCAGTCTTTTACAAGCTATTTTGCACAAAATTTCGGCACTCCGAACTATGCAGCCCATGGCGGTTTCTGTTCGGTCAATATGGCAGCCGCTGGCATCTACACGATGGGCGGCGCATTTTGGGAGTTTGGTCAGCCCGATTGGGAAAACACCAAGCTCTTCATGCTGTTCGGCGTGGCAGAGGACCACGACAGCAACCCGATCAAGATGGGTCTTGGCCGCCTGAAAGAGCGCGGCGCGAAGGTGATCGGGGTGAACCCGATCCGTACGGGCTATAATGCGGTGGCCGATGAATGGGTGGGGATCACACCCGGCACCGACGGCCTCTTTATCCTCGCGCTGGTGCATGAGTTGCTGAAAGCGGGCAAGATTGATCTGGAGTATCTGCGTCTGCGCACCAACGCGCCGGTGCTGGTGAACGGCGATCCGGACAGCCCCGAATACGGCCTGTTCCTGCGCGACAAGAACGGCAAGGAACTGGTGATCGACAGGCGCACCGGTAAGCCCGCTGCTTTTGACGCCGAGGGGGTCGAGCCCGACCTTGGCGGCACCCACCGCGCCAAAGGCATCACCCATCGCCCGGTCTTTCACATGCTGGCGGAGCGCTATCTCGATCCGAAATACGCGCCCGAGGCTGTGGCCGACCAATGTGGCATCTCGGCTGGACGCATCCGCAAGATCGCCGCCGAAATCGCTCGTGTGGCATTTGATGAAGCCTTTGAAATTGAAAAGGAATGGACCGATTTCCGCGGCGTGGCGCACAAAACCATGCAAGGTCGCCCGGTATCGTTCCACTCCATGCGCGGCGTGTCTGCTCATGCCAACGGGTTCCAGACCTGCCGCGCGCTGCATATGCTGCAAATCCTTCTGGGCAGCGTCGAGGTCCCCGGCGGTTTCCGCTTCAAGCCGCCTTATCCCAAGCCCGCCACAGCGCACCCGAAGCCCCATTGCAAAGTGACCCCCGGAGCACCGCTTGACGGACCGCATCTGGGCTTTGTGCATGGCCCGGATGATCTGGCGCTCCGCAAAGACGGCACGCCTGCTCGCATCGACAAGGCGTTTACGTGGGAAAACCCGATGTCCGCTCATGGGCTCATGCACATGGTGATTTCCAACGCCTATGCGGGCGATCCTTACAAGATCGACACGCTCTTTCTTTATATGGCGAACATGTCGTGGAATTCGTCCATGAACACGGGCGGCGTCATGAAGATGTTGACCGACACGGATGAGAACGGTGACTATGTCATCCCGCGGATTATCTATTCGGATGCCTATAGCTCTGAAATGGTGGCCTATGCTGACCTGATCCTGCCCGATGCCACCTATCTGGAGCGACACGATTGTATCTCGCTTCTCGACCGTCCGATCTGCGAGGCAGACGCCGTGGCCGACGCGATCCGCTGGCCGGTGATCGAGCCGGATCGCGATGTGCGCGGCTTCCAGACGGTGCTTGTCCAGCTTGGGGCGAAACTCGGCCTGCCGGGGTTTGTGAACGAGGACGGCAGCGCCAAATACGAAGACTACGCCGACTATATGGTGAACCACATGCGCCGTCCTGGCGTCGGCCCGTTGGCGGGATTCCGCGGGGCGGGCGATGAAGGGGGCAGGGGCGATATCAACCCTGACCAGCTCGACGCCTATATCGAGAACGGCGGCTTCTGGATGGAGCATGTCCCCGAAGAGGCCATGTATTACAAGCCCTGGAACAAGGCCTATCAGAACTGGGCCGTGAAGATGGGCTTCTATGACGCCCCGCAGCCTTACCTCTTCCAGCTCTACGTGGAGCCGATGCGCAAGTTCCAACTGGCCGCTGAGGGGCATGGTGACCGCCAGCCCCCCGATCACCTGCGCGACCAGATCAAAGCCACGATGGACCCGCTGCCCATTTGGTATGAGACCGACCAGACCGGCAATGAAGGCTACACTGTCAATGCGCTGACCCAGCGCCCGATGGCGATGTATCATTCCTGGGGGTCACAGAACGCGTGGCTACGGCAAATCCACGGTCACAACCCGCTTTATGTGCCCTCGAAAATCTGGGTCGAGAACGGCTTTGAGGAGGGCGATTGGGCCAAGGTCAGCTCCCCACACGGGGCCATAACGGTCCCCGTCGCGCATATGGCTGCGCTGAATGAGAACACCGTCTGGACGTGGAACGCCATCGGTAAGCGCAAGGGCGCCTGGGCGCTGGAAAAAGACGCGCCAGAAGCCACAAAAGGCTTCCTTCTCAACCATTTGATCCACGAACTTCTCCCGCCCAAAGGCGATGGCCTGCGCTGGAGTAACTCTGACCCGATTACCGGCCAAGCCGCGTGGTTCGACCTGAAAGTGAAGATCGAGAAAGTCGCCGCCCCGGAGGAATGCCTGCCAAAAATGGGCGAACAACAAAGCCCCGTCGGCACCGGACCCAAGGCGCTCGCATGGAAGGTCCAGTGATGACCGGCCAGCGCAAGACCCTGCTCCTCATCGGCGTCTTCGTGGCGCTGATGATCGGCTCTTTCATCTGGTTCGTCGTCACATGGGACACCTCCAAAGAAGAGCCCGTCAGCCAACTCGCAAGCCCGGAGGCCGTCGCATGACCACGCTCCCCGCCAGCACCGAGAAAAAGCTCGGCCTTGTCATTGATCTGGACACCTGCGTGGGTTGTCACGCCTGCGTCGTCTCCTGCAAGGGCTGGAACACCGAGAATTACGGCGCGCCGCTCTCGGATCAAGACCCTTACGGTGCGGACCCGTCCGGCACCTTCCTAAACCGGGTGCACAGCTACGAAGTGCAGCCCAACGAAGGCCCCGCCCAGCTGATCCATTTTCCGAAATCCTGCCTGCATTGCGACGACGCGCCCTGCGTCACCGTCTGCCCGACCGGGGCCAGCTATAAGCGCGTCGAAGACGGCATCGTTCTGGTAAACGAAAGCGACTGCATCGGTTGCGGCCTTTGCGCCTGGGCCTGCCCCTACGGCGCGCGGGAGATGGACCAAGCCGCAGGCGTGATGAAGAAATGCACCCTCTGCGTAGACCGCATCTATAACGAAAACCTGCCCGAAGAAGACCGTCAGCCGGCGTGTGTGCGCACATGCCCCGCAGGCGCGCGTCATTTCGGAGACCTTGGCGACCCAGACAGCGATGTCAGCCAGCTTGTGGCCGAGCGTGGCGGGATGGATCTGATGCCCGAACAAGGCACCAAGCCGGTGAACAAATACCTGCCACCGCGCCCCAAGGACACTTGGGAAGAGGTCGACATCCTCGCCCCACTCCTCGAACCCGTCGCCCCCGAGGCTGATGGCCTGCTGGGCTGGCTCGACCGCACCCTTAGCAAAGTCGGAGGCAAGTAAGATGCATCCCGCCCCGTCCATCATCGTCTTTACCGTGCTGTCTGGCTTGGGCTTTGGCCTTTTGGCCTTCTTGGGTCTCGGCATGCCAACCGTCTTTAGCGGTGTAGCTTTCGGTTACTTTACAATCGCTTACCTACTGGCCGTCATCGGCCTGGCCTCCTCTGCCTTCCACCTCGGTAACCCGCAACGCGCGCTCAAAGCCTTCACCCAATGGCGCAGCTCGTGGCTCAGCCGGGAGGCGTGCCTGTCGGTCGCGACCTTGATCGTGATGGGCATCTACGGGGGCGCACTGGTGTTCTTCAACACAAAGCTCAGCACTTTGGGCCTGATCGGTAGCATCCTCGCGCTGGCGACGGTTTTCGCGACCTCCATGATCTACGGCCAGCTCAAGACCGTGCCGCGCTGGAACAGCTGGACGACGCCCGCGCTCTTCGTGACGCTGTCGCTTGCAGGCGGCGCGTTATTGGCGGGTCAGATCTTTATGACACTGGCCTTTCTTGTGCTCGCTGGAGTGCTGCAAGTCCTCGCTTGGATTTTGGGCGACAGCCGCTTCGCACAAGCCGGCTCCACCCAAGGGACGGCTACGGGGCTGGACCGCATCGGCACCGTCCGCCATTTTGAATCGCCCCATACCGGCACCAACTACCTGCTGCGCGAAATGGTCCATCAGGTGGGGCGCAAACATGCGCAAACCCTGCGGATCATCTCGCTCGGTCTGATGGTGATCCTGCCCGTGGTGCTCCTTTGGCTGGGTGTGACTTACGTCACCGTTGCCCTTGCCGCGCTCAGCCATGTCGCAGGCGCTCTGGCCTCCCGCTGGCTCTTCTTTGCGGAAGCCGAGCATGTGGTGGGGTTGTATTACGGAAAGCGGTGAGCGCGGGGGAGAGTGTTAGCGTTTTGCGGACAATGCCGCCACTCGGTGTTTCCCAAGGAAGGGCGGCTTATCCTGGAAAGCTGATTTCACTGGCCGCCACACCGCTTATCAAACCACCAGTGTTCACAGCACAATACATAGATCGTGGCGGGCGGGCGGCTTCGTCAATACGTCGGTGAACCCAGCTTCTGGTTTCCAGCGTTTTTAACGATTGCGACAAGGCGCGATCCGTAATCGTTCGCAGGTTTCGTTTGATGTCATTGAAGTAACGCGGCTGATGGATCACGGTCAGAACCGGCAAGGTCCATGAACGCCGGAGCAAATCCTGATCTCCTTCAGCAGTGACACTTTGAATTTTGTTGGCAAGGGCAGCTGCGGAAACACCAAGCTCTGTCAGCCGAAACTCTGGACGTAGCGGATGGCCATAGCCAGGGTTTCGTTCCAGCAATCCGATCGAGATGAGGTGATCCATGCTTTGCGAGAAAGCAGTCCTGCTCGCTCCGGTGGCAGCGAGTAGCGGCGCTTGTCTTCCGGCGATGCCTGCGTGCAGACTCGCCAGGATAGGAATGGCCCATGCCCTTGAGGTAGTGTTGACAAAAACTCCAATGTCCATAAAGTATAGTTACTATATTTACATGAAAAGGGAAGACCATGTCGCTCATTTCACTGGAAGAAACCATTACCATCGCGCTGTCAGTCAAAGACCGCCATGCAAGTGCTGAGTGGTACGGCAGTATGCTTGGGTTTGAAACGATCTACCACGCGGATGAGGCCGGCTGGTCAGAGCTTCAGACAAAAACGACCAGCGTGACAATCGGTTTGGGCGAACACACGGAACCTGCGCCTGGAAACTGTGTTCCTGTTTTCGGTATCGCTGATCTGGATGCGGCGCGGCAAAAAATGGAACAGGCAGAAGTTAAATTTGATGGCGAAACCGATGTCGTTGAAGGCATGGTGAAGACGGCAACCTTCTATGATCCCGACGGCAACGCACTGATGCTTGCCCAGGATTTGACCGGCGGGCCAGGGTAGTGTGCGGGCTCGTTTTCCCTTAGCTGTCGTTTGAATTCTCCGCAGCATCAGTGACTTTGGGCTGAAAGCTGACTTTCGCTGCACTCCGTAATTCTTCGACATGGAGGTTCCGGATCAAGTCCGGGACGTGGTGGAGATTGCGGAAGCCGGGAGTTTGGGCTCGAAGATGCCATGCGCTGCCCATTGGGCATTGGGAAATCCGAAGGTTTACCATGTGAGCCAAACCTATTGCGCTCACCTACTCCTCAAGCGGCGGCAACACAGCGACGGTTTCGATGATCTCGCGTGTCGTATCATCTGTGGTCAGCTCGGTAAGAAGCGCAGGCTCTAGCGCCACGACACCCACGCGACGCAGCGGCGTGTCTGCGAGAGTTTCCATGTTGGCATCTGTAAACCCTTCCTCCGTGCCCGTGGCCGGTGTCCCTTCGGAGCTGGAGATGCGGCAGATCACTTCGACGATGCCCCAGCGCCCGGCTTGAGGCAGCATCCAGTGCATGGTCATGGCGTCATCGCCGCGTGTGAGAACGCGCACTTTGGCCAGATCGGTGTCTGCGCGGCGGGCAAAGCCGGGAACGGTGCGGCGTTGGAGGTTCATGATCTCTTCAAGCGTCTCCCCGCCGCGGTCGGTTGTGGCGTAGAAGACGGTGCGGGCCAAAGCAATGCTTTCGACGGCTTTTTCGGGGATCGCCTCACCGGGGGCAATCGCCGTCCAGCCTTCGGCCTCGAGTGAAGAAATCAGCGCCTCAAAATCGCGCTCATCAGCGAGGCAGGCCTCAGGGGCGTCCATGGCTTGGCTGGCGGTGGCGAAGGTTGTCAGGGCCAGAACGGTGGCAAGGGCAAAGCTCTTCATCGCGGTGTCTCCTCTCTGTTTGGGTAGAGATAGGTCTTGGCTGGTGCGGTGCAACGGGGTCACCGCGCAGGACTGCAATCTTGGCCGCGCTGCCCATCTTGCTTTTGTTCACTTTTCGTTCATACTAGAGCAATGGACGATCTGATCCCTCCAATCGCCGCGAAACCCGGCCAGTTGCTGGCGCGCGGCGTGTGTCGGCATCTACGCAGCCATGACTTTGTCACAGTTGAGGAACTGGTGCCGACCTCTGGTCTGCGAGTGGATGTGATGGCGATTGGTCCCAAGGGGGAGGTTTGGATCATCGAGTGCAAATCCTCTCGTGCGGACTTTATGGGGGATCAGAAATGGCAGGGCTATCTGGAGTGGTGCGACCGCTATTTCTGGGCCGTGGACGAGGCGTTTCCGTCGGAGCTTTTGCCGTTGGAGACCGGGCTCATCATCGCCGACAGCTATGACGCCGAGATCCTGCGGATGGGGCCCGAGAGCAAGCTGGCCCCGGCACGCCGGAAGGTGATGATGCAGAAGTTTGCGCGCACGGCGGCGCTGCGTCTGCAGGGGTTGCGGGACCCGGATTTCGTGCCGCCCTACGGGTATTGAGCGCGCTGCGCCGTCAGGCGATTTGCTTGATCCGTGCGGCCAGAAGGCGCGCCCAATCGGCATAGACTTGCGGGCCGGGGTGGAAGCCATCGGAGGCCATCAAGCTGGTGTCCATCGGCATATCGAACGGCACATGACTGTGGGGAAATGCCTGTCGTAGCGCGGTACCGAGCCCGGTCGCGTGGCGTCCTAGAAGGGGCCGAAGCGGGCGGGGGAGCAGCGGGAAATGCCCGACGGGCGGGACCGCGCAGATGAGGGTTCGTGGTACGTTCCAATCTAGGTTCAGCAACGAAACCATCGCGCTTTGATTGGCGATGAACCGGCGCGTTGGGACAAGCCGGGTGGTGTCGTTGACGCCGTGGATCAAGATCGCAATATCGGCCTCAGTGGGGCGGCGTGCGCGCAGATGGGCGAGGGTAGAGGCGGTGGTCGCGCCGGTCTTAGCGATGAGTTGCCATTCGACGGCGTAATGCTGCGCGAGGTGCCGGGTTAGCTGCCCGGCAAGGGCGTCGTCCTGATGCGTGACACCGACCCCTGCGGCAGAGCTATCGCCGATGATGAGCAGGCGCAGGCGGGGGCCGGTTCCTAGGTGCCCTTCGCGCGGGCCAGCGGCTTCGGGCAGGCGCGCGGCGCGGGCGATGACCCAGGCGGCTTGGGGTATCAGGAGGGGCGAGAGAAGGGCAGCGGCCCAGCGGCTCACCGTTTGACGGCCTCGGCAGCTTTGGCGGCGGCGAGCAGTTCTTCGGCGATGTCGCGGGCTTCCTCGGGATCGAAATCCATGGGGATTTCAATGCCGCCGGTGGCCTCCACATAAAGGCGCACCATGCCCTTGTCGGTCGGGCCGATCTGCAGGTTTGCCTCGATATCGCGTTCGGTGTCGATGCCCATGGGAGCCTCCGTTGATGCTTTGGCGGGATAGGCGATTGCGCAGATGGACGCAAGATGGGTAGCGTGGGGTATGAGTGTCGAGCTTCGCCTTTTTACCCCGGAGGATGCCGAGTGGCTGACCCGCCAGCACGGGCTGCTTTACGCGCGCGATGAGGGGTTTGACGATACGTTCGAGCCTCTGGTTGCAGGGATTTTGGCGGGTTTCGTTGCGAAACATGACCCGGATTGCGAGCGCGGCTGGATCGCGTGGGACGGGACGCAGCGGCTGGGGAGCATCTTTTGCGTGCGGCTGGATGCTCAGACGGCGAAACTGCGGCTGTTTCTGCTGATGCCGGAGGCGCGGGGGCTGGGGCTTGGGCGCCGGTTGTTGGAGACTTGCATGGGCTTTGCGCGAGAGGTCGGCTATGGGCGGATGCAGCTTTGGACTCATGCGGAGCATGAGGCGGCCTGCGCGCTTTATGCGCGGTATGGGTTCACTCGGGTGAGCAGCGTTCCAGTGCACAGTTTCGGGCGGGATTTGACCGAGGAGCAGTGGGAAATTTCGCTGTGAGCAGAGGGGTGGTTTCGCACGCGAAACCTGTGTTTTGAGGGGTGTGGCCTTGTTTTGCTTGGCAAGGGTTTTTTGAAAGTGAACATAATACGGCCGGGCGGTAAGGTTAAGAAATATTGAGGTTTTCTGGGGTGAGGGAATAATATGGTCGCGTCCCGGACCTGATCCGGGACCTCTTGGCTGCGAGGCCCCGGATCAGGTCCGGGGCGGGGGTGTCCAAATGAAAACCGCCGCGCTGGTTGGCGCGGCGGTTTTTGTTTTTCGACAGGCGGCTAAAGCGATCAGCCTTTGCCTTTCCACGGGACCAGGATGCGTTCGGCCCAGCGCATCAGCATGTCGATGCCGAAGCCGATCACGCCGATCAGGATGATGCCCATGATCACGATGTCGGTGTTCTGGAACTTGGACGCCGTCATGATCATCATGCCAGCCCCTTGTTCGGCGGCGACAAGCTCGGCGGCGACCACGGTGCCCCAGCAGACGCCCATCGCCACGCGGGCTCCGGTGAAAATCTCGGGCAGGGAGTTGGGGATGATGACGTGGCGCATGATCTGCGCTTTGCTCGCACCCAGCGAGTAGGCGGCGTGGACCTTGGAGATTTTCACGCCGGAGACGCCCGCGCGTGCCGCGATGGCCATGATCCAGAGGGCGGCGAGGAAGAGCAGGATGATCTTGCCGGTCTCGCCGATGCCCGCCCAGATGATGACCAGTGGGATTAGGGCCAGCGGCGGCACCGGGCGCATGAACTCGACGATGGGGTCGAACCAGCCGCGGAACCAGTTGGAGAGGCCCATGGCGTAGCCCAGCGGGATACCGACCAACGCGCCGATCAGGAAGCCCACGATCACGCGGAAGAGCGAATAGCCCAGATGCTCCACCAGTGTGAAGTTGCGGAAACCTTCGGAGGCGATGGTGACGGTGCGGGTCCAGACCTCTTCCGGGGCGGGGAGATAGAGTGGCTCCATCTGCCAGCCGCGGGTCGGCTCAAAGTTGGGTGTGCCTTTGTCGGACAGCGTGATCGAGCCGCCGTCGATATAGACAGTCTCACCAGGGGCGATGGGTTCGCCGTTGATGGCCACGACCTGCGCGCCATCGCTTTTGGTGATGTCGTCGTTGCGGTCCACATTGATGAGGCCGGTGCGCCATTGGGCGACCTTGGCCCCGTCATTCTTGGCAAAGCCGTCGCCGGGATCGACTTCAGGCGCGTCGGTGTCGACCTCGCGCGGGTGGACGATGACGGTGACTTCGGCGTCGTCGGTCTCTCCATTCGCCTCGGCGGTGTAGGTGAAGGTTGTCGTGCCTTCGAACGGGCCCGGCGCGTGCAGGAAGCTGGGCAGTAGGCTGGAGCCGGTGAAGATGCCCCACATCAGGAAGATCGTCAGGATGGAGATGATGCCCGCGGCGCGGTTGGGGCGCACGGCGCTTTCATCGCCGAAGGTCACGGTTTTGAGCGACGTGTAGTCTTGTGGGACGGCTTTCTGCACGACTTTGGTGACAATGAAGAAGGCGGCGATAAAGATCGCGATATAGATCAGCAGGGGGATCATGCTGCGTCCTCCGTGCGGCCCATAATCTCTTCTTCCATGTCCCAGATCATGGAGAGGATCTCTTCACGTTTGGGGCCGAAATCGGGGTGTTTCTTGACCTCGCGCAGGTCCGCGCCGACGCCAAGCTCTGCAAAGGGCAGGCGGTATTCGGTGTGGATGCGACCGGGGCGGGGGGCCATAACGATGAGGCGTTCACCGAGCAGGAGGGCTTCCTCCACCGAGTGGGTGATCAGAATGATCGTCTTGCCAGTCTCTTTCCAGAGCTTGAGGACAAGGCTTTGCATCTTCTCGCGGGTGAGCGCGTCAAGCGCGCCCAGCGGTTCGTCCATTAGAATGACGTCGGGGTCATTGGCAAGGCAGCGGGCGAGGGCCACGCGTTGCTGCATGCCGCCCGACAATTCGTAGATGGCCTTTTCCTTAAAGTCCTGCAGGCCGACCACGTCGAGGAGGTGATCCACGATCTCGGCCTTTTCGCCTTTGGGCATGCCTTTCATGGAAGGACCGAAGGCGACGTTCTCGCGCACGCTCATCCATTCAAAAAGCGCGCCTTGCTGAAAGACCATGCCGCGTTCGGCGTCGGGGCCGTGGACCTCGTGGCCGTTCATCACCAGCTTGCCTTCGGTGGGGGCCAGAAAGCCTGCCACGATGTTCAGAAGCGTGGTCTTGCCGCAGCCCGAGGGGCCGAGCACGCTGAGCAGCTCACCTTCCTTGAGATCAAGCGAGACGTCCTGCAGCGCCTGAACGGCACCGCCATTGGGCAGCTCGAACCGCATTGAGAGGTTTTGAATGGATAGTCCGGTCATAATGTCCCCACCTGTTATCCGCCTGTTGTGGCGTGTCTGGCAGGGTTGACCCTGCAGCGCGTTCGGTTGGTTGGTTTTGGTGACGCGCGGGGGCGTCAGAAAAAAGGCCCGAAGCGGATGCTCCGGGCCTTTTCGGGTTTGGCTTACATGCCTTGGGCTGCCGAGAGCGGGCCGGTGTTGACCGCGCCTTCGTAGCTGTCGAGAGCGCTGTCGATGGAGCCTGCCTCGACGAAGACGTCTGCGACGCCTTTCATGAAGGTTGCGGCGTTGCCACCGAGCCACGCTTCAGAAAGCTGATCCTCAACGCTGGGGAACTTCATCGTCGCGATGGAGGCTTTTGCATCTTCGAGATCCATACCGGATTCCGTTGCGATGGTCTGCATCATCTCGTCGGTCACGCCTGCGTTGTAGGCGGCGTTTGCTTCTGCGGTGACCGCCAGGAACTTGGCCATCACGTCGCCGTTCTCAGCGATGAAAGAAGCAGGCGCGGAGGTCACGTCAAAGACGAGGATGCCGAGCTCTTCTTTCTCTTCACCGGTCAGCAGGACGTTGCCGTATTCTTTCATCCGGCTAAGACCGCCGCCGTAGCCGCAGGCGAAATCAACAGCACCTTGGCTGAGGGCAGCAGCACCTTCAGGCGGGGCCATGTCGACGACTTGCAGGCTGTCGAGGGGCACGTTGAAGTGATCCATCTGGCGCAGGAAGCCATAGTGGGCTGCGGTGCCGAGCGGCACGGCGACTTTCTTGCCGGCCAGTTCGCCTGCGCTGTCCTTGTCGATCTCAAGACCGGCGGAGACGACGCAGTTGTCGTTGTCCGAATAGCTGACAGCGACGTCAACGACCTGGATATCCTGACCACCCGAGGAGGCGACCACGAAGGGCGGCACACCCTGGCTGACAGAGATTTGTACGTCGCCGGAGGCCATAGCGGCCGACATTGCGGTGCCGGTCTCGAACGAGACCCAGTTGACCTTCATGCCGAGGGCTTCGTCATAGGCGCCGGAGGCTTTTGCGGCCAGGAACGGCATGGGCCATTCGAGGAAGTAGCCGACGGTGATTTCACCGTGACCTGCCGCAAAGGCCGATGTCGACGACATTGCCATCACGGCACCGGCAAGCATGCCTGCGGTTGTCTTTTTGATCATATTTTTTCTCCCGTTGGTATTTCCGACAATTCAGATCAGAGCGTTCGTTTTACAGTTCCGTATTGCGAAACTTTTATTTTGCATAACAAGACTAGAAGCGGAATCGTCTTACGGTCAATTCAATTCTTTCAGCACGGCAAAGGCAAACGCTATCTGACTGAACTGCCCGAAACACAGGCATTTGATCAGGACCTGAGCCGATTTGCATGCAAACTGTGAAGAGTTTGCATATTGCCTGACACCGCTCTGGCATGGGTGGGTTGCGTGGGGGAATCAACTTGACCGGGACGCTTCGTGCTCTCTAGCTTTTGGAATGAGAGACGCGGGTTTCGATATATAAAACAAGCGAGATTTCCATGGCTTCTGCGCCGCGCGCGCCCACGCCACCTGCGCGCATTCACTGGCACCGCACAGCAACCGATGCGCCGGTCTGCGAGGCCTTGCGTGGTGCGCATACGGCGGATGTCGTGGTGATCGGCGGTGGTCTAACGGGCACGCGTACGGCGTTGGGTCTGGCCGAGGACGGCGCGTCGGTCGCGCTGCTGGAGGCGCGAGAGATTGGGTTCGGGGCGTCCGGGCGCAGCGGCGGGCAGTGCAACCCGATGTGGCGGCAGACGCCGGATGAGTTGGCTGCGATCCTGGGCGACGATGTGGCTGCGCGGCTTGTCGAGACGACGATCGGCGCGGCGGATGCGCTGTTTGAGGATATATCTCGATACGGCATTGCGTGTGACGCAGAGCAAAACGGATGGGTGCAGGCGGCGCATTCGGCATCTGCGCGCCGCTCGATAGGGCGCTTGGCGGAGGCGTGGAGCGCGGCGGGGGCGGACATTCGTGTGCTGGAAGGGGCGGAGGTTCATACGGCCACGGGATCGATGGCGTATGACTTTGCTCTGAAGCATGCCAAGGGCGGCAGTGTGCAGCCGTTGTCCCTGACACGTGGGTTTGCGCGGGCAGCGCAGCGCTTTGGGGCGCGACTGTTTGAGCAAAGCCCGGTGCGTGCGATTGAGCGGGACGGGGCTGGGTGGCGGGTGCGCTCGGATCAGGGGAGCGTCACGGCACCACGGATCATCCTGACGACGAATGGCTACACGGATGATTTGTGGCCGCGGTTGAGGCAGACTTTTTATCCGATGGTCAGCATTATTCTTGCGACGGCCCCTTTGTCGGGCACTCTGCAAAAGAGCGTGCTGCCGGGGGCCGTCACGATCTCGGACAGTCGGCGGGCGATTTACTATGCGCGCTATGATCGGCACAGACGGCTGGTTTTTGGCTGCATGGGCAGCAAGGAGGACCCGGCTGTTTTGGGCGGGGTCGCGCGATTAAAGCGGGGGCTGCGGACAGTGTTCCCGCAACTCAGCGACACGCCGGTGGAGGCGTGTTGGGGTGGAACCATTGCGGTGACGCCGAAGATGATGCCGCATTTGCATGAACCGGCCCCCGGTATTCTGGCGGGTCTGGGGTTCAGCGGGCGCGGAATTGCGATGACGTCTGTGATGGCGCGCACGTTGCTGCGCAGGGCGTTGGGGGCGGCGGAGGAAACCTTGCCGTTTCCGGTCACTCCGATTGAGCCTGTGCCATTGCACGGCCTGACGACGCGGGCGCTGCCTTTGTTGGCGCCGGTGGCCGCGTTGCGCGACAGGTTAGACCGGCGCTAGCGCGGCATTGAGACAGGCTTGCCCTAACCGTCGTGTCCGGGGTCACTCGGGTTGCTGGAAAACAGTGCGATCTTGTTGCCTTGGGGATCGCGCAGGTAGCCCACGTAGAATTGCGGGCCGTAATCTGCGCGAAACCCCGGAGCGCCTTCGTCTGATCCGCCTGCGGCCAAAGCGGCCTGATGAAGCGCGCGCACCTCGCGCTGGTTGCGCGCTTCAAAGGCGACCATTGTGCCATTGCCTGCCGTAGCGGGGCGCCCGTCAAAGGTGGGTTTGACGTAGAAATCGGGCAGGGGGATCGTTTGCCCAGGCTGAAGCGGCAGGGCGTAGCTGAGGCCTTCGGGCCCTTCCTCAAGTTTGTAGCCTAAGGCGGGCAGAAACGCGGTGTAGAAGCGTTTGGCGCGGGCGATGTCGTCTGCGCCGACCGTGACGTAAGAGATCATGGGGGTGGATACTCTCTCTCAGCTCAGCCCGCTTGCAGAGCGGCAAGCTCCGGCGGGGCGCCGCCGATCAAGCTGGTTACGTTGCCCGCAGCTTCCTTGAGGATGCCCGACCAGTTCAAGATCTCGGGCAGGCTGTGACGGGCGTGAACTGTCCAGACATTCAGCACGGCGATGGGTTCGTGCAGATAGTTGAAAACGGGCGCGGAGATGCCGACGAGGTGGTCGAATTCCTCTCGGTCGTTCCAGGCGAAACCCTCGTGGCGGACCTCGTTGAGGGCGGATTTGAAGCTGGGCAGATCGGTGATCGTGCGCTCCGTATGAGCCTGAAAGCTGTAGCCTTCGAATTTGGCGTCGATGACCTTGTCGGGCAAAAATGCCATCAGCGCCTTCCCGGAGGCAGAGCAATGCACAGCCTCGCGCATGCCCGGACGCTGGATTGTGCCAAGGGCGTAGTTGGATTCCAGACTGCGGAGATAAACAACCTCCATCCCCGAGGGGATGCCGATGGTCACGCTGCCCTCGACTTGGGCGTGCAGGCGCATCATGTCATCGAGCGCAATCGCCTGAATGTCGTAGCCGCTATAGGCGTTGCGCACGAGATCGAAGACCTTGGGGCCGATCAGATAGACTTTGCGCTCTTTCTCGAACTGGATCAGGTTTTCTTCCGCGCAGATCGCCAGAATGCGGTGGATGGTGCTTTTGTTCATACCGCTTTTGGCCACGATCTCTGAGAAAGTCAGAGGTTTGCGGGTCTCGCTGATGATCGTCAGCACCTTGAGCAATTTGGCCACAATCGAGCTTTGCATAACCCATCGGTAATGGCTTTGGGCGCTTGCAACAAGCGGTCTGGTCGTAGCGGCGCGTCGGGCAAGGCGGCTTTTCGGCGGGCAAAAATCATGCATTTTCGCCGTTGCACCCGCCCGGAAAACATTGCTATACGCCGCGCAGTTTCGCTATGTGTGAAACAAGGATTGTGTGCCGCCTTAGCTCAGTTGGTTAGAGCACTGGTTTGTGGAGCCAGGGGTCCCCCGTTCGAGCCGGGGAGGCGGTACCATTCTTCCTCTCTCAGTCGATCTGGATCATCTGGCGCAGCGTGCCATCACGCTCGTATATCACGATGCGGTTGTCATCGGTGATGATGGCGATCCAGTCATCGGTTTGCGTGAAGGCTGTGGCAGTGGTGCCATCGGGGAGTTGCAGTCGGTCTGGAAGTGCAAGAGGGGCGGGCTGCTGTAAGCGCATGACAAGCAGAAAGATGATCGCTAGAACGCCCAAAATCATCGTTGCGGTCAGCACCGTCACGAGGATGCGCAGAAACCTGAGATTTGCCGGTTCTTTGTCCTCCGGCAGCGGAGCCTGATCCATGACGCGCCAATCCGTTACGTTCCGGATCGCAGCCGATCCGCCCAAGCGGCTTGATAAAGCCCTTTCGCGCGATGTGCCAGAGGAGGCGTCGCTGAGCCGGTCGCGCATCGCGTCGCTGTTGGAGAAGAGCGCGGTAATGGTGGACGGGGTCATCGCCCGCGACCCGCGTGCCAAGGTGGACGCGGGGGCCGAGGTGGTGATCGAGGTGCCGGTGGCGGAAGAGAGCCATATCGGGCCGGAGGATATCCCGCTGGATGTGGTCTTTGAGGATACGGACCTGATCGTGATCAACAAGCCTGCGGGCATGGTGGTGCATCCAGCCCCCGGCACGCCGTCGGGGACGTTGGTCAATGCGCTGCTGCATCATTGCGGGGCGGATCTGTCGGGTGTGGGCGGCATGAAACGCCCCGGTATCGTGCACCGGATTGATAAGGAGACGAGCGGGCTTTTGGTCGTGGCCAAGTCGGATGCGGCACATCACGGGCTGGCCGCGCAGTTCGAGAAACATACCGTAGAGAGGTATTACCGCGCAGTGTGTTACGGGGTGCCCGATGCCAATGACCCGCGGGTGCGCGGCGTGAAGGGTGTGTCGTTTGAGCCGGGCAATATCATGCGGATCACCACGCAGCTGGCGCGGCACCGGACGGATCGGCAAAAGCAGGCGGTTCTGTTTCAGGGGGGGCGTCATGCGGTCACGCGTGTGCGAATTGTGGAGCGGTTTGGCCAACCTGAAGTGGCCGCTTTGGTCGAATGCTGGTTGGAAACGGGTCGCACCCATCAGATCCGGGTGCATCTGGCCCATGCGGGGCACGGGCTGATCGGTGATCCAACCTATGGCGGCCGGCGTAAGCTAAACGCAAAAGCACTGTCAGACGCGGGTATTGCCGCGGCTGCGGGGTTTGAGCGGCAGGCGCTTCACGCGGCGATATTAGGGTTTGAACACCCGGTAAGCGGTGAAAACGTGCGATTTGAGGCGGCTATGCCCGATGACATGGCTGCGCTGATATCAAAGCTCTCTCTTTGAAATATAGGGTCATATGTGCGTGACTGCACGGTTGCGTGACTTCACAACAGCTTTCATGGAACCCATATTCATCTCAAGTTCTTGGGTCTGAGAGACTTGTAAACCGATATCACAAGACCCATATCGCATGTTAACGATATAAACATCGCACCGAAAGGGGGGCATTATGGCCAATTACACAAATCTTCCCGCACCGTCCCCGGAGCAGGGCCTGAGCCGTTATCTGGGCGAAATTCGTAAGTTCCCGATGCTGGAGCCCGAAGAAGAATACATGCTGGCCAAGCGCTGGGTCGAGGATCAGGACACGGAATCGGCTCATAAGATGGTGACCTCGCATCTGCGATTGGCCGCCAAAATTGCCATGGGCTATCGCGGCTACGGTCTGCCGCAGGCCGAGGTGATCTCGGAAGCGAATGTGGGCCTTATGCAAGCGGTCAAACGGTTCGACCCCGAAAAGGGCTTCCGACTGGCGACCTATGCCATGTGGTGGATCCGCGCGTCGATTCAGGAGTATATCCTGCGCTCGTGGAGCTTGGTAAAGCTGGGCACAACCAGCGCTCAGAAGAAGCTGTTTTTCAACCTGCGCAAGGCAAAAGCCCGCATTGGCGCGTTTGAGGAGGGCGATCTGCGCCCCGAAAACGTCAAGCGGATCGCAACCGATCTGGGTGTGACCGAGCAAGAGGTCATCTCGATGAACGGGCGTCTGTCGGGGGGCGATGCGTCGCTCAACGCGGTGATCGGCTCGGACGGCGAGGGTGCCACGCAGTGGCAGGACTGGCTTGAAGACGAAGATGCCGATCAGGCTGGTGATTATGCCGAGCGCGATGAGATGGAGGCGCGGCGTGAGTTGCTGGCAGAAGCCATGGACGTGCTCAACGACCGCGAGAAAGACATTCTGAGCCAGCGTCGCCTGTCTGAAAAGGCCGTCACGCTTGAGGATCTGTCGAGCCAATATGACGTCAGCCGCGAGCGTATCCGTCAGATCGAAGTGCGCGCGTTTGAAAAGCTGCAAAAGCGCATGCGTGATCTGGCTGCCGAAAAAGGGTTGATGGCCAACGTCTGACGGTTCCGCCTTTTGAAAAACGGTGCTAGCCTCTCTCGCCAAGCGGGGGAGGTTTTTTCGTGGCGCAACCGGGTGAGCCGAAAGAAGCGGAGGTGTTGAAAACGCCAGCCATTCTGCGCCGTGCGCCCACTAAGATATTTCTGTCAATCCCACGCAAGATCCTGCAGGAAAAGCCTGGGATCGGGCTCGGTAAGTTCTATTCGCGTCTTGATCTGGAGCTGCGGATGCTGGGAGCAGAGGTCACAATGCTGCCGCTCTCGCGTCAGCCGCACAAGCGTAAGGGCAACCGCAACAAGCTGATATTCCTGCATAACGGTGCAGCCGAGGAGCCGAATGTGCTGAACACGGCGTTGGCCTATCTGGACCCGTATTGGCATGTGGATCCGGACGGTGTGCTGGGGTTGAGCAGTGCTGGGAAAGTTCCCTTTGTGCACGATGATGTGAACAAGCAGGATGCGGCGGGCTTTTTTCGCGCGCAACGGCGCAACTTCGTGCGCGAGCGGCTGTCGCGTTATGGGCAAGCGCGTGAGAAGGTTGTGATCCCGGAAGGTTGCATCGCTGTGTTCATGCAAGGTGATACGCATTTGACCCGACGCACGATGCTGCCCGGCTCGGAGCGGATGATCCGGTCTGTCGTCGAAGGGGCGGGCGGACGACCCGTGGTGGTCAAGCATCATCCGCTGAAAACCAACCCCGAGGATGTGGCCGAAGTTGCAGCCCTGCGTGCGGAAGGAGCGGATATACATGAGGTCGAGGCCAACGTGCATGACATTCTGGAGGCTTGTGTGGCCACGGTCTCGATAAGCTCGGCGACGTGTTTTGAGGGGTTTCTGCACCGTCGACCGGCGATCTTCTTTGGCAAAAGCGATCTGATCGGCTTCGCGCAGGCAGCCCATGATGGGCCCAGTTTTGCGGCCGCGCTTGAGGACGGGCTGACCGGGAACCGTTCCTATATGCGCTTTATATACTGGTATCTGACGACCCATTGCATCTCGCTGCACAGCGAGACGTTCATTCAACAGGTGCTGGCACGCGCCGCGGCGATTGGCTTTGATGCGGACCGGTTGGGGCTGGACAAGAAGGCTGTCGCCGCCCTGTCCGCGCCCCAGATCGCCTAGTCTTCCATCGCTTCCAGCTCGTCGATCATGCCCGAAATCATCGACAGGCCCTTGTCCCAGAATTTCGGGTCGGACGCGTCGAGGCCGAAGGGGGCGAGGAGTTCCGTGTGGTGTTTGGAGCCGCCTGCCTTGAGCATGTCGAAATACTTGGTCTGGAAGTCGCCTTCTCCTTCCTCGTAGACCGCGTAGAGCGCGTTCACGAGGCCGTCGCCGAACGCGTAGGCATAGACGTAGAAGGGCGAGTGGACGAAATGGGGGATGTAGGCCCAGAAGGTCTCATACCCGTCCATATATTCAAATGCTGGGCCGAGGCTTTCGGCCTGCACAGACATCCAGAGCGCGTTGATATCGTCGGAGGTCAGTTCGCCGTTTGAGCGGGCGTCATGGAGCTTACACTCGAAATCGTAGAACGCGATTTGGCGGACGACCGTGTTGATCATGTCCTCGACCTTGCCGGCCAGAAGGGTCTTGCGCTCTTCCTTGGTTTTGGCGGCTTCGAGCAGCTTGCGGAAGGTCAGCATTTCGCCGAAGACGGAGGCGGTTTCGGCCAGTGTAAGCGGTGTGGAGGACAGCAGTTCGCCTTGCCCTGCGGCGAGGACTTGGTGGACGCCGTGACCCAGCTCATGGGCGAGCGTCATCACATCGCGCGGTTTGCCGAGGTAGTTGAGCATCACGTAGGGATGGACGTCGCTGACGGTGGGATGGGCGAAGGCACCGGGGGCCTTGCCGGGCTTCACAGCGGCGTCAATCCAGCCTTTGGTGAAGAAAGGTTCAGCGATATTAGCCATTTCCGGGGCGAAACTGCTGTACGCATCCATCACCATTTGCTTGGCGGTCGGCCAGTCGACAGTCTTGGCATCCTCAATGGGGAGCGGCGCGTTGCGGTCCCAGACCTGCATTTTGTCCAGCCCCAGCCATTTGCGCTTCAGCTCGTAATAGCGGTGGCTCAACTTCGGATAGGCGTCGACAACGGCGTTACGCAGCGCCTCGACCACTTCGGGTTCAACATGGTTGCTGAGGTGGCGACCAGTTTGCGGGGTGGGCATGCCGCGCCAGCGGTCTTCGATCTCTTTCTCCTTGGCGAGCGTGTTGTGCACGCGCGAGAAGATCGCGATGTTGTCTTTGAAGACGCGGGCGAGTTCGCGGGCGGCGGCTTCGCGTTTGCTGCGGTCATGCTCGGTCAGGTGGTTAAGCGTGCCTTCAATGTTCAACTCTTCACCGTCGAGCGTGAAGGTCAGACCGGCGATGGTTTCATCGAAAAGGCGGTTCCACGCGGCAGCACCAACGGGGGACTGATCGTGGAGGAATTTTTCCAGTTCATCAGACAGCTGATAGGGCTTCATCGCGCGCATGCGGTCGAAGACGGGTTTATAGCGCGCCAGATCGGCGTTGGCGTGGAGTAGGGCCTTGAGGTGATCGTCGTCGAGGCGGTTGAACTCCAGCGTGTAAAACACCAGCGGGGTTGTGAAATTCGTAATCTGCTCCTGGCAGTCGGACATGAATTTCGCGCGCTCGCCATCGGTGGTCTGCTGATAGTAGCGCAGACCCGCGAAGGACATGATCCGACCTGCGATCATGTCGATCTTTTCGTAGCGCAGCACGCAATCGAGCATTTCGGCCGCGCTGAGGTCCGCCAGCTTGCCCTCATAGTCTTTCGCGAAATCGGCGCAGGCTTTTTCGAGCCAATCCATATCGCGTCTCAGCTCTTTGGCATCGGGCGCTGTATAGAGATCGCTGAGGTCCCATTCGGGCAGATCGCCGAACTCTGAAGCACCGGATTGGGCGGCGTCATGGGCGACTTGGGGCGTGAACTGCATGGAAGACCTCGTTGATTTGGTCAGATGAACCTATGGGCTGCGCGGGGCGGCCTCAAGAGGGGAAGCCAAAGAGTTTGGCGGGCGTCTTGGTTAAGATTTGCGTGCGCGTCGCGGTGTCTGTGACGACGCGGTGGAACGCGTCAAGCAGGGTCGCGGCGGCGGGCATCTTGGCATCGGCGAGCATCAGATGCGGCCAGTCGGAGCCCCAGAGCAGGTGTTCGGGGTTGGCTTTCACCAAAGCGTCGATAAAGGGATCGGCTTGGTCGTAGGGCGCATCGCAGAGGCGGTAGAGCGCGCTGAGTTTGACATGGACATGACCGTCGGCAAGCAGGCCAAGCAGGGTTTGAAAGCCGGGATCGTCGGGGCCAAGGGACAGGTCAGGCCAGCCGATATGGTCTATGACCAGCGGAACAGGGAGAGCGCGGATGTCGTCTGCGATTTCGTCCATATGCTTGTGGGTGTTGAGCAGCATCTGGATGTGCAGATCGCGGGCTTTGAGGCGTGGGGCGAGGGCTTTGGCGCCATCCCAACTGAGCACGCCGCCATGGACGTAGTTGAGGCGGACCGCGACGAGATTATCCTCGGTGAACTGATCGAGATCGGCGTCGGACGCGTCGTCGGAGAGCAAGCCGACGCCCTTGAAATGCGGGCCCATGCGGCGCACGGCTTCGACGGTGATTGTGTTGTCAGTGCCGTAGAGGATCGAATGCACGATGAGGCCGCGCTGAAATCCGAGCGTTTTCAGATGGTTGGTGTAAAGCTCCAACCAGCCGTCGAAATTCGGGCCTGGTGCAGGGTCTTCCACGCGCCCCTCCCAGAGGGGGAACTCGTTGCCCGCGACGAGATGCACATGGGCGTCGCAGGCCCCCGGTGGGGCGAGCGTTGCGGGCGCTGACGGCGCTGGGGGCATTTGGGCTTTGGGCAGCATTTTTTGGATATTTTCGCAAAGGTGAAAGGGCTAGCCGTAGGTCTTCAGCATTTCCTTGAGATCGTCGAGAGTGTTGGCCTCTTGCAGGGGTTTGTCGTGGCGCCAGCGAGACATACGCGGGAATCGCAGAGCGACGCCGGATTTGTGGCGGGGACTTTCCTGAATGCCTTCAAACGCGATTTCGAAGACATGTTCAGGCGTGACCTGACGGACCGGGCCGAAGCGTTGCAGCGTGTTTTTGCGCACCCAGCCGGTGATCTTGCGGAACTCGGCGTCGGTCAGGCCTGAATAGGCCTTGGTGAAGGGCACCAGATCGTTGCCGTTCCAGACCGCGAAGGTGAAATCTGTGAAGAGGTTGGCCCGGCGGCCGTGGCCTGCTTGTGCGTAGATCATCACGGCGTCGATGGTTAATGGATCGACCTTCCATTTCCACCAATCGCCCTTCTTGCGCCCACTCAGATAGGGGCTGTCGGCGCGTTTCAGCATCAGCCCTTCGGCGTTGTGATCGCGGGAGGCTTCGCGGGCTTTTGTGAGCGCGTCCCAGGTGGTGAACGGGACCAGCGGGGAACATTTGATCGGCGCATCCTCGGGCAGGTTCCTGGTGAGCGTTTCCAGCAGGTTGCGGCGATCCGCGAAAGGTTCGGCGCGAATGTCTTGCCCTTGCCATTCGAGCAGGTCGTAGGCGTAGAGGATCACCGGCGCCTCGGTCAGCAGTTTTTTCGGCACTGTTTTGCGCCCGATGCGTTTTTGCAGGGCGTTAAAGCTGAGGGGGGCGCCGTCTTTGAAGGCAAGCACTTCACCGTCGAGCACGGTGCCGTCAGGGATGAAATCGCGGGCGCGGGCCAGCTCGGGGAAGCGGTCGGTCATCAGATCTTCGCCGCGCGACCAGAGGTAATGTTCGCCCCCTCGCAGGATCAGTTGTCCACGAATACCATCCCATTTTCGTTCAGCTTTCCAATTGGTTGGGGGGCCAAGCTCATCCAGATCGTCAAGCTGGTAAGCAAGGTAGAACGGATAGGGCTTTGACAGATCCGCTTCGGGGTTTTCGGACAGGATCAGGTCGTGGAAATTGGTGGTCTCTGGCGTCCAAGAGCCCATGAGGCGGTGCTGCAGGTCGGCCTCCTCTTGGCCCGTGGCGCGGGCCAATGCGCGGGTCATTAGCTTGGTGGAGACGCCGATGCGGAAGCCGCCGGTGAGCAGCTTGTTGAAGAGAAAGCGTTCGGTGGGATCGAGGATCGACCAAGCGTCTAGGACGGCGGTTTTGCGGGCGTCTTCCTCGAGGTCGGAAAGGGACTTTACGTAATTAATCCAATGGTTCAGAGGGTGATCCTCATGTTGATTCCCTTCGGGTAGGACGAGTGCGATTGTCTCAGCGAGATCACCGACGATGGGGTAGCTTTCCTCGAACAGCCAGAGGGGGATGTTCGCGGCCTCAGCGGCCCAGCCGCGCAGGAGCGTGGTGGTGACGGTCCGCTTGGGGCGACGCCCGGAGAAGAGTGCGATGGTCCAGAGGCGGTCATCGTCGGGTGCCGTCTCGAAGTAGTCGGCAAGCGCGGCGACCTTGGTGTTGGTCTTTGTGGTCTGGTCGATGGCGGTGAAGAGGCGGGCGAAGTCCTTCATGCGGTGGCCTCTTCAACCTCGGCGGCATCGAGGCTTTCGCCTTCATACTCGGTCGATACAATTTGAGTGTCATAGCCTTGCTCGCTTAACCATTTGCTAAACACCGAGGTGTAGCCATGGGTGACGAAAATGCGGGTGGCCCCGGTTTCCTTGATTGCGGCGTTGAGGGCGGGCCAATCGGCATGGTCGGACATGATAAAGCCGCGGTCGGCAGCGCGGCGGCGGCGGACCCCGCGCAGGCGCATCCAGCCGGAGGCGAAGGCGGTCGATGTGGTGCCAAAGCGGCGGGCCCAGGGCGTGCCGAAGGCGGAGGGCGTGGCGAGGACGAGGGCGTTCTTGTGCTCCTTTGTGTTCAGGTCGGGTGTGACACGGATTGTGTCGGGCACGGCCAGGCCTTGGGCGCGGAGGACCTCGTTTGTGTTTTCCACTGCGCCATGGGTCAGGATCGGGCCGATGGAGGGGTCGAGGATGGACATAAGGCGCTGGGCCTTGCCAAGCGCATAGGCGCCCAGAAGAGGTGTGCGGCCATCGGCGACGGTGCTGGCCCACCACGCGTTGATGTCCTTGGCTAGCTGGGCCTGGGGCGTCCATTTGAAGACGGGCAGGCCGAATGTGGATTCGGTTATGAAGGCGTGGCAGCGGACAGGCTCAAACGGTTCTGAAAAGCCGTCGTTCTCGATCTTGTAGTCTCCGGAGGCGACCCAGATCTGGCCTTTGTGTTCGATCCGGATTTGAGCGGAGCCGGGCACGTGGCCTGCGGGATGGAAGGAGACGGTGACCTCGCCGATCTGGCGGGTTTCGCCGAAGCGTATCGTGTCGAGGGGGATGTCGCCTAAGCGGTGGCGCATCACGGGTGCTGCGGCTTGCGTTGCGAGATAAGCGCGATGGCCGGGGCGCGCGTGATCGGCGTGACCGTGCGTGATCAGGGCGCGGTCTACGGGGCGCCAAGGATCGATGTAAAAATCGCCAAGCGGACAATAAATGCCGCGGTCGGTGAAGGTCAGAAGATCGCTGCTCATGAGTGCAAATCTAGGGCGGGAGCGCGCGTTTTGTAGACGGTGCGCGACCCGCGATGCGCGAGGGGTTGTCTCGCCGGTGCGGATCGCTAGCTTGGCCGCGAACCAAGGGAGGGCCAGCGATGTCATTCACCACATTCCGCACGCGCATGCTGTCAGGGGAGAAGCTATCTGGCACATTTATGAAAACGCCCAGCCACGACGTGCTGGAAGTGTTGGGGCTGTCCGGGCTGGATTTTGTCTGCCTGGACGCAGAACACGCGGCCTTTGATCGCGCCGCACTGGATGCCTGCCTGGCCGTTGCGCGGGCGATGGATTTCCCGGTGCTGGTGCGCGTGGCAAGCGGCACGCCCGAGGCGGTTTTGCAGGCGCTGGATATGGGTGCGGTCGGGGTCGTGGCGCCGCATGTGGACAGTGTTGAGAAGGCGCGCGCGGTTGCGAAATCCGCGCGATTTGGGCTTGGCGGGCGCGGCTTTGCAGGCTCGACCCGCTGGGCGGGGTATGCCACGCGCGGCATGCCCGAGCTTTTGGAGAAATCAACAGCCGAAACGGTTGTGATCGCGCAGATCGAAGAGCCTGCGGGGGTCGATGCGGCCGATGCGATTGCAGCGGTGGACGGGATCGACGGGCTGTTTCTGGGGCCTGCGGATTTGAGCGTATCCTACGGCCATCAGGGACAGGACAACCCCGATTTGGCAAAGGCCTTTGAGACATGCGGGGCGGCGACGAAAGCCCATGGCAAGGCCTATATCAGCTGGGTGAACTCCGTCGCGCAGGCTCAAGAGCGCGCGAAATACGGGCTGAACGTATTTTTCATTGGCTCAGAGCACGCGTGGATGCTGGCGGGTGCGAAGGCGGCTGCGAAAGGCATTCGCGAGATGGGCCAGTGACGCGGTTTGTGCGTTGGGGTGCGCGCGGGGCAGAGCGGCCCGGCATGCTGGATGCCGACGGTGCGCTGCGCGATCTGACCGGGATTGTGGATGACTTGGCCGGGGATGTGCTGGGCCGGTTGTCGGACATTGAGACGCGCGATTTGCCCGTTGTCGAGGGGGCCCAGCGGCTTGGGGTGCCTGTTGGAGGGGTCGGCAAGATCATTGGGATCGGGCTCAACTACGCCGATCATGCGGCTGAGGCGGGGATGGCGGCGCCGGACGCGCCGATTGTGTTTCTGAAAGCTACGTCGAGCCTGAACGGGCCGGCTGACAATGTGATCTTGCCGCGTGGGTCCCAGAAAACCGATTGGGAGGTTGAACTGGGCGTCGTGATTGGCCGGCGCACGAAATATGTCGAGGTGGCGGAGGCGCTGGAGTATGTGGCCGGTTACACCATTGTGAACGATCTCAGCGAACGGGCTTTTCAGTTAGAAGGCACTGGCCAATGGACGAAGGGCAAAAGCTGTGACACGTTTTGCCCGGTTGGGCCGTGGCTTGTGACCCCGGAGGAGGTTGGTGACCCGCAGGCTTTGGCCTTGTCGCTGGATGTGAATGGCACGCAGATGCAGCACGGATCGACGGCGACGATGATTTTCAGCGTGGCGGAGATCATTGTCTATTTGAGCCAGATGATGACGCTGGAGCCGGGCGATATCATCGCGACCGGCACCCCTCCGGGTGTGGGCATGGGGCAGAGGCCGCAGGTTTTTCTAAAAGACGGGGACGAGATGGTGCTGGAGATCGACGGGCTTGGGACGCAACGTGCAAAGGTGCGTGCCAACGCTTAGCTGTGGGCGTCGAACCAAGCTGCGGTCTCGTTGAAGACGCGGGCGCGGATGGCTGGGGCTTCCATCATCACTTCGTGCTCGGCCCCCTCCAGCATCACCAATTTGCCATTGGGATAGGCGGCCATGCGGTCATGGATGCGGTGTGGCTCGACGATGCGTTCGTTGGTGCCCAGGAAGGTGATCGCGGGGATGGCGGGTGCGGGGCGCGCGGCAAGGCGGCGCATCTCCATCAGGGCCTCGTTCAGCCAGTGGAGCGAGGGGCCGCCCAAGGCGAGATCCGGATGCGCGCTGAGTTGCGCTTTCATATAGTCGAACATCTCAGGGTCTGTGGTGAGCGTGTTGTCGTGGAAGGGCGCTGCCATGACGTAGGTCACGGGCTCGGTGCCGGGGGCAAAGCGGTGGCCCTGGCCGACACGGCGGGCGGTCCAGCTTGAGGCCCAAGCGACGGGGCGCAGGGCAGGGGCGATGATGATGCCCCACATCGGTGCACTGAACATCGCGGATTTCACGGGCAGGCCTTCGTAGAGAGCGCGCAGGCCGATGCAGCCGCCCATGGAGTGGCCGATTAGGTGATAGGGTTCGGGCAGGCCAAGCGCGCGGGCATGGGCCAAAACGGCGGCGACGTCTTGCTGATAGTCGGGGAAGTGATGCACGTGACCGGCGGCGCGGTCATTCAGCATACGGTCGGCGATGCCCTGGCCGCGCCAATCGACGGCGATGACGCTGTAGCCGCGGCTTTGAAACTCGGTCGCCGCACGTCCGTATTTCTCGATATATTCGGTGCGGCCCGGAAAGAGCAGGATCGTGCCCTTTGTGCCGCCGGTCCAATGGCCCGCACGGATGCGCAGGCCATCGGAGGTGGTCAGCCAATGCGCCGCGCCACCCTCGGGGCCGTCGGCCACCTCGGCGTAGAACGGCGCTGGTGTCATCAGGCGAGGACCGAGGCGAGCTTCATCGCAGCGCCCATATCGCCATCCACCGACAGCTTGCCTGTCATGAAGGCGGCAGTTGGGTTTTGTTCGCCATCAAGGATCGCTTTGAATGTCTCGGTGTCGGCGGTCAGCGTCACGTCGGCGTCGTCATCACCTGCGCGCGCGCCGTTCTCGTCGATGATGATGCTGCCCTCGTCGGCAATGACGAATTTCGCCGTGCCGTCAAAGCCGCCATCCATTTTCGCGTTCAGGGCCTCGACCGCCTGATTTACAACATCGCTCATAATCCACGTCCTTTTGGTTTTGTGATCGCCACGGGGTCGCATTTCCCGCGGCTTGCGCTAAAGTTGAACTTACTATGATGACAAGCTCCCGCAACCGCCACCGTATCGTTACGGCATTTTTCGTAACAGTTTCGTTTTGCTTGCCTTTCTCGGGGGCAAATGCCGCTGATGAGCAAGCGTTATTGGACGATCTGGCGACTGCCACGCCAGAGCAAGCCGCCCAGATCGAGGATCAATTGGCGCGTGCCTGGTCGAAATCAGGCTCTGCCGCGATGGATTTGCTGCTGCAACGTGGGCGCGACGCTTTGGAGGCAGGCGATCTGGATGCCGCGATTGAGCATTTCACCGCGCTGACCGACCACGCGCCTGATTTCGCCGAAGGCTGGAACATGCGCGCGACGGTGTTTTTTCAAAAGGAAAAGCCGGGCCTTGCGTTGGAGGATCTGACGAAGGCCTTGACGCTAAACCCCAATCATTTTGGGGCGATTATCGGGCTTGCCGTCATTCTTGAGCAAACAGGTTATCCCGAAGACGCGCTGGAAGCCTACCGCACCGTGCAGTCTATACATCCCCATCAAGACCAAGTAGCCATCGCGATAGAGCGTTTGGAAAAAGAGGTGGGCGGTCAGGATATCTGACCCCTTTTAAGGCAAGTTTGATGGCCGAGCCGTCCCGTATTACGGCCGTTTTGGGTCCCACCAATACCGGCAAGACGCATTATGCGATTGAGCGGATGCTGGGTCATCGCACCGGCATTATCGGCTTGCCCCTGCGCCTGCTGGCGCGCGAGGTTTACGACAAGATCGTCGCGTTGCGCGGGCCGTCTGTTGTGGCCTTGGTCACGGGCGAAGAACGTATCGTGCCGGAGCGCGCGCAATACTGGGTCTGCACGGTCGAGGCGATACCGGAGGGCATGGGCTGCGATTTTCTGGCCATTGATGAAGTGCAGCTGTGTGCTGATCCCGAGCGGGGCCATATCTTTACGGACCGTCTTTTGCGGGCCCGCGGCTTGCACGAGACGGTGTTTCTGGGGGCCGACACGATGCGACCCGCGATTGCCGAGCTGGTGCCGAAAGCGCAGTTCGTGCGGCGCGAGCGGTTTTCGCAGTTGACCTATACGGGGCCGAAAAAGATCAGCCGGATGGCAGGTCGGTCGGCCATTGTCGGGTTCTCGGTCGAGAATGTGTATGCGATTGCAGAGCTGCTGCGTCGTCAGAAAGGCGGGGCGGCGGTCGTGATGGGCGCGCTCAGCCCGCGCACGCGAAATGCGCAGGTGGAGATGTATCAGAACGGCGATGTCGACTATCTGGTGGCCACCGATGCGATCGGGATGGGGCTGAACCTCGACATCAACCATGTCGCGTTTTCCTCGACCACCAAGTTCGATGGCCGCCGGATGCGCCCCTTGCAGCCCAATGAGTTGGCGCAGATCGCGGGCCGTGCGGGGCGGCACATGAATGACGGCACCTTTGGCGTCACCGGAGAGGCCGGGCCACTGCCAGACGAGGTCGTCACCGCCATCACCGAGCATCGCTTCACGCCTGTGCGAAAGCTGCAATGGCGCAATGCGGTGCTGCAATTTGGATCGGTCGGTCGGTTAATCTCTTCTTTGGAAGAGCAGACGAATGACGACTGGCTGACCCGCGTGCGCGACAGCGACGACTTGATCGCGCTGAAAGCGCTGGCCGAAGACGCCGAGGTCGCAGCGCGCGCCTCAGACCCGCAATCGGTCAAGTTATTATGGGATGTCTGCCGCGTTCCGGACTTTCGTGGCATCAGCCATGCAGAGCATGCAAACCTTCTGACCCATGTGTTTACCGCCTTGCATGAATATGGGCGGGTCTCTGCCGATTGGTTCGCGCGGCAGGTCAAGCGCATAGATAGGGTGCAAGGTGACATTGACACTTTGTCGAAACGTCTGGCTTACATCCGAACGTGGACATATGTCGCTCAGCGAAAAGACTGGCTGGATGACGTAAATCATTGGCGTGGTGAAACCCGCGCTGTAGAAGACCGCTTGTCAGACGCTTTGCACGGTGCGCTGACGCAACGATTTGTTGATCGGCGCACGTCAGTTTTGTTGCGCCGATTAAAGCAGAAGGAGGGCCTTGTGGCCAACATCAACGACAAAGGCGAAGTGACCGTCGAAGATCAATTTGTGGGACGGCTGGAAGGTTTCCGCTTTAAGCAGGATGCCTCGGCGACGCCGGATGAAGCCAAGACACTGCGCGCCGCATCGGTGCAGGCGTTGGCGCCCGAGTTTCACTTGCGCGCGGATCGCTTCTACAACGCCCCCGATACCGAGATTGACTACACCGAGCAGGGCGGCCTGATGTGGGGCGAGCATGCGGTGGGCAAGCTGGTTGCGGGCTCCGATGTGATGAAGCCGACCGTGCAGGCTTTTGTGGATGAAGAAGCGGGCGCGGATGTGGCCCAGAAGGTGCAGCGCCGCTTGCAGCACTTTATCGACCGCAAGATCGCGACGCTGTTTGAGCCCTTGTTGAACCTGAGCCGGGATGAGGCTCTGTCAGGGTTGGCGCGCGGCTTTGCCTTCCAGATGGTTGAAGCGCTGGGCGTGATCCCGCGCGATCAGGTGGCGGGTGATGTCAAGGCGCTGGATCAGGATGCGCGGGGCGCGTTGCGCAAGCATGGCATTCGGTTTGGTCAGTTCACGATTTTCATGCCTTTGCTACTGAAACCAGCGCCGACGCGGTTGCGTCTGGTGCTGTGGTCGCTGGCCAAGGGCCTGCAGGAGTTTCCGGAAAGCCCGCCCCCCGGTCTGGTGACCATTCCGACTGTAAAAGACGCACCTGAAGGTGCATTCACCATGTCGGGCTACCGCGCCGCCGGAGAGCGCGCGATCCGCATTGATATGCTAGAGAGGCTTGCCGATCTGCTGCGCGCCTGTGACAGCCGCGGCGGGTTTGAGGCAACGGCGGATATGCTGTCCATCTCTGGCACCACGCTTGAGCAGTTTGCCGGGCTGATGGAAGGCTTGGGTTACGCCGCCGAGAAGGGCGAGCGCGAGAAGGTGAAGCCTGTCACGGATGCGATTGCCGAGACGATCATGGGCGATCCGGAGGAAACGCCGCAAGAAGCACCAGTTTCTCCTCCCGAGGAAACGCCTGCTCCGGCGCCGCGGGAAATCCCGGCGGACGCACCCGAAGAGACCACACCGCAAGAGCTCACCGTCTCCCCCGATAACCCAGAGCTTCAGATGGGGCAGGCCGAGGCTGGCACCGATCCTGTCGAGATGGAGGTGTTCTACATCTTCCGCTGGGGGCGCAAGCCGCAAGGGCAACGTCGTCCGCAAGGCGACAAGCCACGTGGCAAAGGCAAGGGCAAACCGCGCGGGGGGCCGAAGGGCAAGCCGCAAGGGGCTAAGACCTTCAATGCGCGGCCTCCCAAGAAAGAGAAGGCGATTGATCCCGACAACCCGTTCGCCGCGGCTCTGATGGGGCTCAAGGACGACAAGTAAGTGTCGGACGCGCCGCGAGAGACGATCCGACTGGACAAATGGCTGTGGCAGGCGCGGTTCTTCAAGACCCGCAGCCTTGCCACAAAGCTGGTGCAGGCCGGCAAGGTGCGCGTTGATGGCACGCCGGTTTCCAAACCGTCTCGCGCCGTGGGGGTGGGCGATACGCTTACCTTCCCGCAGGCCCGTCAAATTCGTGTCGTGACGATCCAAGCACTCGGCACGCGCCGGGGCCCCGCGACCGAGGCACAACAGCTTTACCACGATTTGACCGAGATCCGGGAAACCGGCCCTGCCGCCCCCCGATTTGAGGGAAAAGGACGTCCTTCAAAGAAGGATCGTCGCAGTCTTGATCTTAAGCGCTCTACGCATCTTGAATGATTCTAAATGCTGGATTAGCTACACACCGTAGTTTGAGGAATCCCGTCACCCCATGACCTATATCGTCACCGACAATTGCATCGCCTGCAAATACACAGACTGTGTCGAAGTTTGCCCCGTGGATTGTTTCTACGAAGGCGAGAACATGCTGGTCATCCATCCTGATGAATGCATCGACTGTGGTGTTTGCGAGCCGGAATGTCCTGCCGATGCCATCCGCCCGGATACAGAGCCGGACATGGAGAAATGGGTTGAGTTCAACCGCAAGTACTCCGAGGCCTGGCCGGTGATCATCACCAAGAAAGATCAGCTGCCCGAAGCTGAAGAACGCGACGGCGAAACCGGTAAGCTGGAGAAGTACTTCTCCGAGGCACCGGGCGAGGGCGGATAAGGCGATTCGCGCAGACTAGGTTAAAGTGACGTAGGGACGTTTTCGCGAGGATTGCGCTTTAAACGGCTGTTTTTGAAGTGCTTTATCTCATTTAACGCAGCCTGCGCTTTCGAAGACCCGTTTTTTGTGTTATGTTCCTGTTACACATAGAACCGGATTGCGATGTGGTCCTGTCTGCGCTGCCAGCAGATCGGGCCCAAAATCATCAGAGCGACACCATGATCCCGCGGGGGCACTGATCGTGCCACACGGGCTTTTTTGACGCTTCACCCCCCCCCCTCCGGTTCGTAGATGAGGATTTATATATGAGTAAGGCCAAGAAATCGGAATTCAGCCCGAACGATTTTGTCGTCTATCCTGCGCATGGCGTTGGTAAGATCGTCTCGATCGAAGAGCAGGAAGTGGCCGGCATGACGCTGGAGCTATTCGTGATCTCGTTCGAGAAAGACAAGATGACGTTGCGGGTTCCGACGAACAAGGCAACTGAAGTGGGCATGCGCTCGCTCAGCTCGCCCGACGTGGTCTCGAAAGCCATGACAACGCTGAAAGGCAAGGCGAAGGTCAAACGCGCCATGTGGTCCCGCCGGGCGCAGGAGTATGAGCAGAAGATCAACTCTGGTGATCTGATCGCGATTGCAGAGGTCGTGCGCGACTTGCACCGCACCGATGATCAGCGCGAGCAAAGCTATTCGGAGCGTCAGCTTTACGAAGCTGCCCTGGAGCGTTTGACGCGCGAGATTGCAGCGGTCGACAATGGCGATGAAGCTGCCGCCGCCAAGCAGATCGGTGACGTGCTGGAAAGCCGCATCGCCGCTTAAGTTGGACATGTTTCAAGTGACAAGCCGTCGCCCGGTGGGCGGCGGCTTTTCTTATGCAGAATTGCTTAGTCGTAGCGGCCGCCGAGGGTCACGACCTGGCCATCGGCCGTCACAAGTGCGTTGGCGTAGAGCTCTCGAGGGAGGTCGTCGTCAATTTGACCTGTGACGCGGATCTGTTCATTGGGGCTCACGGGCATTGCATGGGGCCCGATATAGACAGGTATCGTGCCTGTTTCATCTGCCATCAAGAACGTGTCGTCGTCCAAGATGTCCTGAACAATACCTTCAAAGGTGACGACCGCGTCTGAGCGGGCTTCTGCGATTGGCGTCGTTTCAACCGCTAGGGCAGGCGTGACCGACGCCAAAAGCAGAGCAAAAGCGAGCCTAATCAAGGGCGACGCCCAAGAGCAAAAGCGCTACAAAAGCAGCGAGCGCAAAGGCCCAGCCCGGCGCGGTAATGCTGATCGGTGTCTTCAGCCAAGTCGTGACTTGATCAGCTGTCGAGCGTTGCACTGCAGCTTGAGCGGTTTCGTGATCGGTTTGTGGCATAACGGCCCCTTTTCGTGAAGTTTCATCTGAAAGAACAGTCGGTCTGTCGGGGGGGTGTCTGACAGATGGGGAGGCGTAGCGTAGGGTCAAGTAGGGCGTGCAAAGCGCGGGGCGGCTCAGCAGGTTTTCGCCTGGGAACGCGTCACCCCTTGCACCTTTGGCTGTGCCAGACCTGCGGTTTCTACTGAAACGGCAAGAGACCGCCCAAATTCACTGACGTGAAGGTTAGATACTTCTAATGGCCCCGCAAACCGATATAGTTGCGAGTGATTATCAACTTGAGTGGGTGAATGAAAACAGACGAACGCAACAGTTATACGACACATCTCAGAAATTGGCTCAATGCTGCGGTTTTTGGCCGGTTCCGGGCTCCTGGGTTGCTCATTTGCGTTGCGCTTATTCTCATCGCCACTTTTAGTGCTGCTCTTTTGCGCCCGACTTTGATCCGCGAAGATGGGCCTGTCGAAAACGCGTCAGCGATCCTCTTTCTTTTCGCCAGTCTTATGGGGGCTTGGCATCTGATGAGCCCAAGCCGCCTCACGCAGTTGGACCATCGACTGGTCCTCGTCTCTACTTTATTGTCGCTTCTCTTTTTTCTCAGCGAGATCAGTTTTGGGGCCCGCTATTTCGATCTCGACATGCCTCAAATGGAGGGGGGCGGCGAGTTTGATGGCGGGCATGACATCGTGATTGTGCTTTTCCGCATGCTGATGAAGGGTGACGGTCTTTCGGTGCTTGTGGGGGGCGGGCTCTTGATGGCGCTGGGCGGTATGGTTTACCTCGCGTACCGGTTCCGGAACTCTTTGCGCGCCTTTCTTGAGGACAGCTTCCACTTTGCGCTTTTCGTGCTCTTTCTGGTTTTGGTCAGCGCGGTCTTGCTGGATCTCGTTCCGTCTCGCACAGCTACCAAATTGGAAGAAGCGCTGGAGTTCGCATCGGCTTTTGTTGTGATCTGGGCGTTTTTTCAGGTCCGACGCGGCTAGGTTGTGGTCAGCATCGCGGCCACGGCGATTAGCGCCGCGATTTCTGTGATTTGCTGTGTCGCCCCCAGAATGTCGCCTGTTTGACCGCCGATCTTGGCTTTGGCGATGGCGGCTACAGCGAGGGCTGCGAGAGCGGTTGTCAGTAGCAGCGGAATGGCCCCAAGTCCTAGGCCCAGAAGGGCTGCAATCACGCCAAGAAATGCTGCGATCAACGCTGCCTTCCATGACGGGCGACCGACACGCTTGGACAAGCCCCCATCGCGGGCGTTGGGCAGGGCCGTCATTACCGCGACCATGCCTGCGCGGCTGAGCATTGCAATGGCGATAAGCACGGGCAGAAGTTGCCCAGCCTCGATCACGGCAACCAAGCCCAGCCAGCGTAGGAACAACGACAAGACCAGCGCAATCACACCGTAGCTGCCAATCTGACTGTCTTTCATAATTTCAAGGCGCCGTACGGGCTCCCATCCGCCCCACAGGCCATCGGCGCTATCGGCCAGACCGTCTTCATGCAATGCCCCGGTGAGCACGATCAGCGCAACAAGGATCAAAGCGGCCAAGACTTCGGCGGGGAGAACCAGAGCGAATGCGGTCGCAGGCCCCCCCACCAAAACCGCAAGCACCGTACCCACCAACGGGTACGCCCAGGCGGCCTTTGCCCCGCGGGCGGTGGCTCTCTCGGCATCTACGGGAACGGGTAGGCGGGTCAGCAATCCGATGGCTGCCGGGATGTCTGTCAGCGACATCAAGCCGCTGTCGGATTTTGCCATCAAAAGGGCCTTTCTGAACACTCTCGCATAGGGTCTAAGACATAGTGATGCTGAGAACCACAGTTTTGGACAGGCCCTTATGACGAGCTTTGCAACCCCTGATGATTTCCGCGCGGTGCTCGCGGCGCAACCCGGACCGGACATGGCAGCGATTGCCGCAGCGGAGGAGCGGAACGGTCAGCTGACCAAACCCCCCGGCGCGCTGGGCCGGTTGGAGGAGCTTGCAATCTGGTATGCGGGCTGGCGCGGTGATGGACGTCCGCAACTGGTCGATCCGCAGGTGATTGTCTTTGCAGGCAATCACGGGGTGACAGCGCAAGGCGTATCGGCATTTCCGGCTGAGGTCACCGAGCAGATGGTGCTGAACTTTCAGCATGGAGGCGCTGCGATTAACCAGTTGAGCCAGGTCGCCGGCGCAATGATGAGTGTTGAGGCGCTCGATCTGGACTACCCGACCGCGGATTTCACCCAAGGCCCCGCAATGAGCGAGGACGAGCTTTGCGCGGCCCTGCAAACCGGCTGGGATGCCGTGTCACCCGATGCTGGCGTTCTGGTCGTGGGCGAGATGGGGATCGGCAACACCACCTCGGCGGCAGCGATTTGCCATGCGCTTTTTGGCGGTGCAGCAGCAGACTGGACTGGGCGCGGCACCGGCGTGGATGATGCAGGGCTCGCGCTGAAGACACGTGTTGTGGCCGAAGGCGTAGCGCGTCACCAATGCGAGGACGGTCTGGATGCGCTCAAATGTCTTGGTGGTCGCGAACTGGCCGCAATGGCCGGTGCGATAGCGCGCGCGCGGGCAGAGCGTATCCCGGTCATTCTGGATGGTTTCATTTGCTCTGCCGCCGCTGCTTGTCTTGAGCGCGCGCAATCTGGTGCGCTTGATCATACAGTTGCCGGTCACCTGAGCATCGAAGGTGGCCATGAGGCGCTTTTGAAGGCATTGGGCAAGACGCCGCTTTTGTCTCTTGGGCTACGGCTCGGCGAGGGGTCGGGCGGTGCGCTTGCGATCAACATCCTCAAAGCGGCGGTTGCGTGCCATTCAGGAATGGCGACCTTTGCAGAAGCTGGTGTCAGCGACGCCTGACCCAGAACAGACTACTCAGCCTTTCGCTGTTTAAAACGCCCTCTAGGCCGCATCATCCGCCTTCTTTTCGTTCAACTGGTGTACCAGCGCGGTTTCCAGATCCTTGTTCAACGCGCGGGCGCGCGCCACGTATTCTGCGTTGTCCGTCACATCAATCCCGGGCTTCCACAGGCTTGCGAGCTCCAGCATTGCGGTTCGATCCAGCTTGTAGAACGCCTTTTCGTTCTCCGAGGCTTCAAATTCGGTCAGGCCCATATTCTCTAAAACATAGCGGCCTGCACGGAGCGAGCTGTCAAACATCTCGCGCACGATGTCATCTGCCCCGGCGCGATACAGCTCATAGACATGCACCCGGTCGCGTGCGCGGGCAACGATATGCAGATCAGGCCGCTCGCGGCGGGCCAGCGTCACGATGCGGGTGCTGGCCTCCTTGTCGTCCATCGCAACGACGAGGACACGGGCGGTTTTCAACCCTGCGGCATGCAGCAATTCGGGCCTTGTCGGATCGCCGAAGAACCCTTTGAAGCCAAATTTGCGCATCAGCTCGACGGTCGCCAGATCACTGTCCAGAACGGTTGTGCTGAGACCTGACATTTGCACCATCCGGTTCACGACTTGCCCAAAGCGCCCGATGCCTGCGATGATGACCTCGCCTTGCGTGTCAATCGGGTCGGGCGCAACATCTTCCACCTCGGTCATGCGTTTGGAAAGTTGGTCATAGGCGATGAAAAGCAGAGGTGTGATCAGCATCGACAGTGCCACCATGAGCAGCACGATCTCGCCCATGCCGGGACTTAGGACATTTTGCTGAAGCGAGAAGGAGATCAGGACAAACCCGAACTCCCCCGCCTGCGCCAGCCCCAGCGTGAAAAGCCACTGATCACGGCCTTTCAGTTTGAAAAGCAGCGACAGGCCATAGAGGATCAGGCCCTTGATCAGCATCATGCCCAGCGTCAGACCGACGATGGTAAAGAAGGCGTCAAAGAGTACGGCAAAGTTGATCCCGGCGCCGACGGTGATGAAAAAGAGCCCCAGCAGCAGGCCTTTGAAGGGCTCGATATCCGCTTCAAGCTCGTGCCGGAATTCCGTGTTGGCCAGCACGACACCGGCCATGAAGGTGCCGAGCGCGGGGGAGAGGCCCACAAGGGTCATCAGCACCGCGATGCCCACGACGATCAGCAAAGCGGTGGCGGTATACATCTCCCGCAGGCGCGCTTGATGGATGAAGCGGAAAAGCGGGCGCGTCAGGAAAATCCCGGCAAGGATCACCGCCGCGATTACAGCAAGCGTCACCAGCGTGACACCCCATCCGGGCAGGCCGTCGACCAGCGACATGGTGTGGCCATGGCCATGATCGTCTTCGGCCAATTTCATGGAGCCATCGGGGTTCAGGCGCACCACCTCCCCAATCGCAAGCAGCGGCAGCAGCGCCAACATCGGGATCACGGCGATGTCTTGCGTCAGCAGAACCGAGAAGGTCGCGCGCCCGCCACCAGTCTGCATCAGCCCTTTCTCGGTCAGGGTTTGAAGCACAATCGCCGTTGAGGAGAGCGCGAAAATAAGTCCTATGGCCAGCGACAATTGCCACGGCTGTCCCAAAGCCATCGCTGCGGCCATGATGCAACCCGTGGTCAGGACAAGCTGCAGACCGCCCAGCCCGATCAGTCGGTCGCGCATGTTCCAAAGAACGCGGGGCTCCAGCTCGAGCCCGATCAGGAAGAGCATCATCACGACGCCAAATTCAGCGAAATGCTGAAGATCTGCGGTTTCTGACCCGACCAGCCCCAGAAGCGGGCCGATCACGATCCCGGCCAGAAAATACCCAAGGACTGAGCCCAACCCCAAACGTGCAGCAAGGGGGACTGCGATGACGGCGGCAAGCAAGTAAATCGTTGCTTGAAAAAGGAAACTTTCCATCGGCGGGGGGTCCGTTGGGTTTAAATGGCCAGCTTCGCGCGGGACTGAGGGCCAGCCTTTATCGCCTTAGCTGCTTGGCATCTTCAGTGTCAGATTGCGGCCGGATTTGACGTAGCGCAACTCGCTTTCGCCAATCGCGGCAACGCGTCCACCGTCGATGCGGTCGCCAACTTTCACTTTCTTAAACCGGCCATTACGCATGCGCACCAATGCGCTGCGTGAGGTGGGCTTGCCGAAGACGCCGATCAGATTGATGCGGCGCAGGTTGATCGCATTCTCCATCGTGGCGGCGCGCGACACGGTCGTGGGCACGGGGCCAGAAGGGCGCACGGTGCGCGGGGCGACAGAGGCCACGACACGGGCTGTCTCGGCAGGTTCTTGGGTGCGGGCCCGCTCGACGATCCGTGCGAAATTGCGCGGGCGGCTTTGCGGCTTGCGCGAGACAGCAGCGGCCAGACGGGTGCCGGTCGCAAACGGGTCTGACGCGGCGGACGGTTGCTCTGGCGGGTTCTCGACAGCGGCGGTGGCTGCTGCAGCGGCCGCGGCAATCTCGGCGGCCAGCTCTTGTGGCGCCTTGGGGCGCAGCTGGGGCCGGATGCTTGCAAATTCCTCGCGCGTGCGCCCACCCAATTGCGCGCGTTCATTCGCGTCCTGCAGGTCAGACGGTCGGGCTGCAGGGCGCAACGCGGCCAGACGCGGATCAGGCTCGGGTGCGGTCTCAACCTCTGCCGCGCGCTCGGGGCGCGGCGGCACTGTGATCGGAGGGCGGCCTGCAAAGACAAGCACTCCCTCGGGTGAGAGCGCACCATCCGGCGTCGCGATCACGCGGCCTTGGCTGTCCAGTGCATAGGTTTGATCGGGCGCTGCGGGGGGCAGGGGCGTTGCAGGCAAAGCATCCCCGCGTAGGGCCTGCAGTTCAGGCAGAGCGATGGCATCGGATGGCTGAACCTGTGGGTCGATCGAGGCAACGTAAAGCTGATCAAGCGCGTCCACATTGGGCGCAGGTGCAGCCCGTGGGGCGCGTTGCCAGATGCCCGTTGCGGCATAGCGCGCGGCCAGTTCGGTGTCTGTCATCGGCTGCGGCGGCAGCACGGGCTCAGGCAGTGCAGGCAACAGCTCTTCTGTGGGCGCGTCGATATCGGGGAGCGCGTCGGCGATGATCGTCTCGGACGGCTCTTCCGGGATAAGTTCGGGCTCCATTGCGACCTCAGCGAGATCGGCGCTGCTTTCGGCCTCAAGGGCTGTTTCCTCATCGCCGAGCGTCATTGACCAGAGCGCGACGACGGCGAGCACGGCCAGCAGCACCAAGGTGAGCACCAACCCCAGATAGCGCGGCTTGCCGCCGATCTGTGCTTTGTCGACCGGCGCGGCTGCAGCAAAGGCGGGCTCTGGCGGGGCAGGCGCGGCTTTGGAGGGCAGCGCGACCGCAGATTTTCCGGTAACGGGCGGGCTGGGCTTCGGGGCGGGCGGCTCCGCCCCGCCCAGCGGTGCAACTGTGGCCTTCGCCGGGGCCGCGCTAAGGCTGATGCGCGGCGCAACGGATGTAGTTGGAGACGCTTCGGTTTTGGCCGCTGCGACAGGCGGCGCTTCCCGCCGGGATGCGAAGGCAGGCGGCGGCTTTGGCACGAACGCCTCGCCAATGGGTATATGCGCGACGCCGCGCGGAAGTGTCGGGCTGTCAAAGACGGGTCGCACCGGGAAGTCGTTCGGGTCGGGCGCTGCGATGAAACCGGCGGCGGTGAAACCGTGTTCGGTGACGAATGTCTCCGCCTCGGCCAGCGTTTCGCGGGCAACAGCGGCCACATAAAGCGTGTCGCCCGCACGCGCCCAGTCATAGGCCAGATCCTGAACCGCGTAAGGCGTCGCACCTTCCAAAGCAGCATGCGCCGCCGCGGCATCATCGTCGGTGGCGGGCAGGGAGAGGTATTTGATCTGATCATCCGGCAGGATCAACAGGCATGAGACTGTGCCGCCCGCGACCGCCTCACCCTTCTTGCGAAGCTCTGAAAGCGCGCCCGCCATGTCGTCGCTGTCGAGCGCAGCTTCGCCCACGACCTTCCACGCGTCTTGATCCGCCACCAAAAGCTGCGTGGTCGGCATTTTCAAAAGAAGCGCGAACTCTGCGGACATGGCCTCGTGTAACACTCTTTGGTGGCACGTTTTCGCCAGACTACCGCGTCTGAGCGGGAAGGGGAAGAAAAAGCCAAGCATCCCATGGCGAGATGCGTCAAAGGGACATTACATTGAACTGAACGACCATGAGGAGAGCAGATGATGCGTTGGATTTTGATCGTTGCGATGTTGGTGGCCAGCCCGGTTTGGGCACAGGATGACGGGCGGATCATCGTCACAGGCGAAGGGCGCATCACGGCGGTGCCGGATATGGCGACCGTGCGCATGGGCGTGACGGGTGAGGCGGTGAGTGCCGCAGACGCAATGGCGCAAGTGTCCGAGACGATGACGCGGGTGCAGGCGGTGTTGGAGGCGGCAGGCGTTGAAGCGCGCGACATCCAGACGACCGCTTTGCAACTGAACCCGCGCTGGGACAACCGTGTCACGCGCGACGGGGAGGCCCCCCAGATCGTTGGGTATCTTGCAGAGAACGGGATCAGCGTGCGGGTGCGTGACCTCAGCCAGTTGGGTGATGTTCTGGGCGCAGTTGTGGCAGACGGGGCCAATCAGTTTCGGGGTCTCAGCTTTGACGTCGCCGACCGCGCGCCTCTGCTGGAAGAGGCGCGCCGCGCTGCCGTGGCAGAAGCACGCGCCAAGGCCACGCTCTATGCAGATGCGGCAGGCGTTTCCCTTGGCCGCATGATCGAACTGCGCGAAGGCGGCGTGCATATGCCGTCCCCCATGCGCGCCGAGATGCGCATGATGAGCGCAGATACGGCGGTGCCTGTTGCCGAAGGCGAGATCGAAATCTCTGCCTCGGTCACGATGATCTTCGCCAGCGAGTAAGCAAAGGCATCATTAAGGTGGCGACAAATCCGCACCCCCCGGTTTCGGCTGGGGGGCGTTTCAGGCAGGGTGCCCCCGAAGTGTCGTGCCAGTCAGGCGCGGCTGTTGTGATTGGCCATGAAAGGGTTTCTCTGATGAGCGAAGTGAAAAACGGTGACACCGTCAAATTGAACTACACCGGCACTCTGGCCGACGGCACGGTTTTTGATAGCTCCGAAGGGCGCGACCCGCTGGAGTTCACCGTTGGCTCGGGCCAGATCATCCCAGGCCTCGACAAAGCGATCCCCGGCATGTCCGTGGGCGACAAGCAAACCGTGCTGGTGGCGTGTGACGAGGCCTACGGCCAAGCCGATCCCGACGCGCGTCAGGCCGTCCCCCGCGACCAGATCCCGGCCGAGATCCCGCTGGAGATCGGCACGATGCTGCAAATGCAGACCCCCGATGGCCGCGCGATGCCTGTGAAGGTGATCGAGCTGTCAGACGACAGCGTGACGCTGGACGCCAACCACCCGCTGGCCGGGCAGGACTTGGTCTTCAATATCGAATTGCTTGAGATCGCTTAGCGATCAAACTCGGTAATTACCGCGACGCCCGCCTGCTGGGCGCCATCCATTGCGCGCAGGGCGTCAGTGACACCGGAAAGCGGCAGGCGCGCGGTGACGAGTTGGGCGATGTCCAACTCCCCCGCTTCGATCTTTGCGAAAAGGGCGGGGAAGCCTTGGGCTCCAAGCCCGCGCATCCCGTGCAGGGTCAATTGCCGTGCATAGACCAACTCGAGCAAGGGAAGCGGCACGGTGGCGTGATCGCCGACCGGCATGCCCACCTGCACATGGCGGCCCAGTTTGCGCAGAGATTTCAGCGAGGCGTCGAACGTGTCGTAAATGCCAAGCGCGTCGACCGAGACATGGGCGCCGCCCTTCGTTATCTCGCGAATTTGTTCGGGCGCTTCGACGCTGCGCGCATTGACGACGGCGTCCGCCCCCAGGGCGGTGGCCTTGGCCAGCGCATCGTCGCTGATATCCACCGCAACGACCCGTGCGCCCATGGATTTGGCCAGCAGAATCGACGATAGGCCCACGCCGCCAGAGCCATGCACCGCCAGCCATTCGCCGGGTCTCAGCGCGCCGCGATCTGAAAGGGCGCGCCACGCGGTTGTCACGCGGCAGCCCATGCCCGCCGCTTCGGCGAAACCCACCGCCTCCGGGATGCGCACAAGGTTGTAGTCGGCATGGGGGATGGCGATGTATTCGGCAAACGCGCCCCAGAACGTAAAGCCGATCACATCTTGGCTTTCGCAAACAGTGGGTTGGCCCGCGCCGCATTCAGAGCAGGTTCCGCAGCCAAGGATGAAAGGCGCTGTGACGCGGTCGCCTTTCTGGAATCGGCTACAATCAGGGCCAACCTCGGCCACGACGCCAGCGAATTCATGGCCCATCACATGGGGCAGCGCGACGTCCGGGTCTGCACCGACCCAGGCGTGATGGTCCGAGCGGCAAACGCCACAGGCCTCCAGCTTGATGATGGCGCCATCGCGCGGGCAGGTGGGGTCCGGGACCGTTTCGATCCCGACCTCACCCCCGAAGTCGCGCAGCAGCGCCGCCTTCATCGTTTAGGCCGTGGCTTTGGCGAGCGCCTGATCCAGATCGGCGATCAGGTCGTCGGCATCCTCGATCCCGATGGAGATGCGCACGACATTTGGGCCCGCGCCTGCAGCTTCCTGCTGCTCGGCGCTCAGCTGACGATGCGTCGTCGAGGCAGAGTGGATGATCAGCGAGCGCGTGTCCCCAAGGTTGGCCACATGGCTGAAAATCTCAAGGTTATCAACGAGTTTGACGCAAGCCTCGTAGCCGCCCTTGATCGCGACGGTGAAGAGACCACCGGCCCCGCGGGGGCAGATTTTCTCCACCCGCTCGTAATAGGGGGAAGAGGGCAGACCGGCATAGGTGACGTAGTCGACGCGCGGATCCGTCTCTAGCCAAGCGGCGACTTTCTGGGCGTTCTCCACATGGCGATCCATGCGTAGGGAGAGCGTTTCCATGCCCATCAATGTGTAATGCGCGGCTTGCGGGTTCATGGTCATGCCCAGATCACGCAACCCGATGGCGATGCCGTGGAAGGTGAAGGCGAGCGGGCCAAACGTCTCGGCGAATTTGAGACCGTGATAAGCAGGCTCTGGCGCGCTCAGTGATGGGAACTTGTCATTCGCGGTCCAGTCGAACTTGCCGCTGTCCACAACGCAGCCCCCCGTGACGGTGCCGTTTCCAGTGAGGTATTTCGTGGTCGAATGCACGACCAGCGTCGCGCCATGCTCGATGGGGCGGCAGAGGTATGGCGTGGCTGATGTGTTATCGACAATCATCGGGATTTCAGCGGCATCCGCGATGGCGCTGATCGCGTCGAGGTCAGTGATATAGCCGCCTGGATTTGCAATCGCCTCGCAGAAGACCGCGCGCGTGTCGTCATTGATGGCCGCTTTCACCGCGTCCAGATCGTCAAAATCCACAAAGGTCGCTTCCCAGCCGAAACGTTTGATGGTCTGGCTGAACTGGGTGACCGTGCCGCCGTAAAGGCGGGTGGAGGCCACGATGTTCTTACCGGGGCTCATCAGCGGGAAAAGTGCCATAATCTGAGCGGCATGCCCGGAGGAGCAGCACACGGCGCCCACGCCGCCTTCCAAAGTCGCGATGCGTTCTTGCAGCACGGCGACGGTGGGGTTTGTCAGACGCGAGTAGATGTAGCCGACTTCCTGCAGGTTAAAGAGTGCGGCCGCGTGGTCCGCATCGCGGAAGACGAACGCCGTGCTTTGGTAGATCGGGGTTTGCCGGGCGCCTGTGGCCGGGTCGGGCCGCGCGCCTGCGTGGATTTGCAGGGTGTCAAAGCCGTAGCTGGGTCCGTCGGTCATGATGTGCTCCTCAAGGCATCTGTCAAACTGTCGGCGAAAGGTGTAGGGCAGTTGAGACGGCATCACAACTGCTAGAGCACGGGCCGTGAGGGGAGAGGGACAGCGTATGGCACAACCGTTTCATCTGGCGTTCAATGTTCGCGATCTGGACGAGGCGCGAGACTTTTATACCGGTGTCATAGGCGCGACCGAGGGGCGCTCCACCGACACCTGGGTCGATTTTGACTTCTACGGCAATCAGTTGAGCCTGCATTTGGGCGAGCCATTCAAGACAGAGGCGACCGGTCATGTGGGCGATCATCTGGTGCCGATGCCGCATTTCGGCGTGGTGCTTGGTAAGGCCGAATGGGATGGCCTCGCCGACCGGCTTCAGGCTGCGGGGGTCGAATTTGTCATTCCGCCATCGGTCCGGTTTGAAGGCGAGCGGGGAGAGCAATGGACGATGTTCTTCCGCGATCCTTCGGGCAACCCTGTTGAGGTGAAGGGTTTTCGCGAGATGGCCAGTGTGTTCGCGGGTTGAGACCGGCGGATTTGAGTTTTTCTACCAAGATGAAGAGGCACCGCGCGCGTTAAGGTTAATGTCGGGTAAATAGCCGGCTTCGCTTTTTGGAAATATCCCGGGGTTTGGGGTGGAACCCCAAGGCTGCGGAACATTAACATACTTATGTCCGACCGGTCAGTTTGCTGCGCAGATTGACCTCTTCGGTCGTTATTTTCGCTTTGCGAAATTAACGTAACCAAAACCCCTCGCGTTTGATTGTATTCCGGATCGCCTGTTCCTTGCGCGGAAGATTCTCTTGATCAAAAAGCGCACGCACCTTGTGGCCGCGTTTCTGGTAAATCATCCGCTTGATCGGATCGTATTGCTTGAGCACTTTCTTCAGCTTGTTCGGGGCCGACACAGCTTCCAGCACCTCCACCACACGGTCGGCTTCCCGGGCATAAAGCAGCGGCAAAACGCGATAGTGGCAGGTCACGGATCCGTCCAACAGCCCCTCTGGCAGCGTATCGCGCCCGCCTTTGAAGCTGTGGATCACAAGCGGTAAGGCAACCTGATCGAGCCACGGATCCAGCGATTGGCAGACCAATTCCTCTGGCGCATCGTCGCGGATCGCGCAGGCGTATTCAGCAAAGCGCTGACCAAACGCGGCGGGGTCCTTGTAGAAAAACCAGCCCGCGTTGAAATAGAGATAGCGCCGCCAGTACTCATCCGGCTGGCTCAGATCGAGCGAGCTTTCGAAATCCAGCCCAAATTTGTCGTAGAGCGCGCCCCAGATCCGGTTATAGCCGGGGCCGTAAAGCTCAAGTTTCGGCCAGGTGTTTTCCCGCCGCATGGAGGCCTGCGGCTTGGTGAATTTGAAGGGCACGTCGGTGATTTCATCGAGAACCAGTGTATCGGTGTCAAAGAAGACGAAGGGCTCTTTTTCGGGCAGGCAGGCCAGCGCTTCGATCTTGTTGCCGTAAGGATAGGTCGCGCCGAAATGCTGGCTTTCAAACGGGCGAATGGTGGCGCCAAGCTCACCCTCCAGAAGGGCGCGCACATCGCCGGTCATGCGCGGGTCGCGGGGCCAGAGCGGGCCGGGTTGCGGCTCTGCTATAACGAGCTGACCGTCAAAGCCTGGGCTGTTGGCCCGCAGGGAGGCCGCAAATAAGATTGCCTCGTATTGAAGCCGACCGGCTTGTCCTACGATCAGGATATTGAACGGTTTTTTGGGGGCCATGCTCTGCCTGCCGATTATTTTGTTCGCAGTATAGGCGCGCGCGCGCGTCCGTGAAAGAGCTTACTCGGGAAAGACGCGGGTCAGTGTGGCGACGGTTTCGGGATCGGGTGCCGGAGCGCGGCGACTGAGCCGGTCGAACTGCTTCCAATTGGTGCTGATCGCGCGGAAATGCCAGTAACCAGCGCGCGTGGTCCGGGTCAGGCGGGCCAGCGGAGGAAACTCAAACCCGTGCACATCCCACTGCATCCGCCCGAGCGGGCTGGCGGGCACGATGCAGGACTTGGGCGGGCAGGGGCCGACCTCTTCAATCAGACCAAGATGGTCGCGGTGGCGAGCAAATCCGTCATGGCCTTCGACCGGAAAGCGCCAGATGCCGGGGAAAGTCACAGCGCCCAACAGGCTCTTGCGCGCCAGCTCGAAGATGGTGCCGCTTCTGGTCCAGACAAGCTCGTCTATGTCGCAGTTCAACACCGCGCGCGCATGGCTCAGATAGCGCATCCGCACCGCGTTCAGCAGCGCTGTTTGCAGAAACTTGGCGCGGCGGGAAAAGGGTTTCAGGCCAAACGGGCCATAGGCAAAAGGGGCTGGCAGGATCAGCACGTCTTGCAGGCCAGTGGACAAGAGCGCTTTGGCCAAGTCCTCGGGGCTGTAAGCGGTTGAGCCATTGTCGATCACGATCATCGCCTGCAGGTCATGCTCGGCGATGTGATATTGCGCGAAGTCCTTGAGCCAGATCAGGTCGTTGTCACGGCTGATCGCCAGATGCACGTTCTTGCCGCGAAACCGGTCGTGATCGACGCGGGCAACCGGGCTGTCGAGCGCAACCCCAGCGGCCTGCAAAGTCAGATGCGCAGGCTGCAGCGGCGCCTGGATACGGATGATGTCATGGCGGCGATAGCGCCGGATGCGCGGACGCGCGGCGGGTTGCGCATCCAGAAGAACCGTGCCGGTCTTGAGAAGGGCTTGAAGGTTCAAGAGCCGCGGACAAGTCAGGACAACGTCACGTCCGTCCCAGAACGCATCATACCAGAGCGTGGTAAAATCATAGCCCGCATCATAGCCATCGGGCCGATACTGTGCCTCGACAATATGGTCCCGGCGAGGGCCGTCAGCGGGCAGGACCGCGCTGTTCAAAGAGACGATATGCGACATGGCAAGCGGCCTAACGCGCCCACGCGGCCCCGTCCAGAGAGGCGGCTGGATTAACTCGAAAATTCAATAAACCAGCGAGTAATTATCAAAATTAGCAATTAAATCCTTTTGCGCAAACCTGACGAGATTTCGATAGGCGCTTGGCTGGAAATTCGTCATTTTGGAGCCTTCAAAGGAGATCACCCCATGATATCTCGGTATCAAAGCACCCCTGCCGGTCTGCCATCCCAGCATGACTTGATGACGGGGCGCGCCGTTTTCACTGAAAGCTACGCAGTGATCCCGCGCGGCGTGATGCGGGATATCGTCACCAGTGCGTTGCCGTTCTGGGACGCGACCTTTGCCTGGGTGCTTGCCCGCCCCCTGTCGGGGTTTGCAGAGACGTTTTCGCAATATCTCGTTGAGGTCGCCGCGGGCGGCGGCTCGGACCGGCCCGAGACAGAGGAGGGCGTCGAAGCGATCCTCTTTGTGATGGATGGCGCGCTGGAGTTGGTTCTGGACGGTCAGCAGCACGTGCTGAGCCCGGGGGCCTATGTCTATATCCCGCCTGCCAGCACATGGACGCTGCACAATCGTGGATCAGATCCCGCGCGCTTCATGTGGATTCGCAAGCGCTATGCTGCGGTCGCGGGAATGGATGCGCCGGATGCGTTTGTCACACGCGAGCAGGATATCGATGCAGAGCCGATGCCAGACACCAATGGCGGCTGGGCGACCCAGCGCTTTGTGCGGCCCGATGATCTGCGCCACGACATGCATGTTAACATTGTGACATTCGCGCCGGGCAACGTGATCCCGTTCGAGGAAACCCACGTGATGGAGCACGGCCTTTTCGTGCTGGAAGGAAAGGCCGTCTACAAGCTGAACCGCGATTGGGTCGAGGTTGAAGGCGGCGATTTCCTATGGTTGCGCGCGTTCTGCCCACAGGCCTGCTATGCGGGTGGTCCGGGGAGGTTCCGGTACCTGCTCTATAAAGATGTGAACCGGCACGCGGGCTTTGGTGCCGGTCTTTAGGTATTTCAGGACAAAAGAAGGGCTAATGCGCCGGTAAGGTTAACACGGGCGGTTTTGCTTTCTTTTGTCCTTAAATACCTCATCCGAAAGCAGGCCTCATGCGCCAAGGCTCTCCGAGAGGGAGCGCGCCGCCGCTACAACCTGCGTTGCAATGCGCGGGATGCTGGCATCGGTCATGCGGCTTGTGGGGCCAGACACCGACAAGCCCGCCACGGCCATGCCAGAGGCATCGCGCACCGGTGCCGCAACACAGCGCATGCCGGTTGTCTTTTCTTCGTCATCGAATGAATAGCCCTGGGTGCGGATCGCCTCCAACTCTGTCTCCAGCGCCGAGAGCGAGGTAATGGTTTTGCTCGTAAACGCCTCCATCGGGGTGGCGCGCATGATGCGGGACACTTTCTGCGGATCGAAGGTGGACAGCAGCGCCTTGCCGATGCCGGAGGCGTGCATCTCACTTTGCGTGCCGGGGGGGAAGAAAGCGCGGATGCTTTCATGGGTCTCCACCTGAGAGATAAAGAGGACCATCCCGCCCCGTTCGACACCCAGATTTGCAGTCTCGCCTGTGCTGTCCATCAGGGCGGTCATCATGGGGCGCGCGCGTTCGACGACCGAAGTGCGTCGCAAGAAAGCCGATCCCATGCGAAACGCGCCCGGACCGATGGCCCAGGTTTGGTTGATCTCTTCAAATTCGACCACATCGCGGCCAGCGAAGGTCGACAGAACGCGGTAGACGGTGGCCGCTGATTGCTCCAGATCGGCGGCAATCTCGGACAGGGTCGCGTTGGGCTTTGCCGCAAGATAGTCGAGGATATCGAGCGCCCGATCCAGCGATTGCACGCGATTCTGCTCGGACTTGTCGTTGAAGGCCCGGGGGCGTCCGCGGGCGCGTTTTTCAGCCATATCTTTGTCCTTCGCCTTTCGTTTTTTCATTTATCTGTAGTGCGGAGGCAAAAATGAAAAAATATAAATCTCTGATTTTGCGTCTTTTTCCTTTTAGTTTTGAATAATGAAAAACTTTTTCAAAAATATATCAAGCTGAAAAACCATTTCGTATAAACTGGCATGCCTTTGATGAGGGAGGAGCCACTATGTCATTTCAGAACCCTGTTTTCATTCCCGGGCCCACCAATATGCCCGAGAGCCTGCGAAAGGCTTGCGATATGCCGACGCTGGATCATCGCAGCGCGGTTTTCGCCGAGATGCTTTATCCGGCCCTGAATGGCGTGCGCCGCATTTTGAAAAGCGACGTGGCAGAGATTTTCGTCTTCCCATCCACCGGCACGGGCGGCTGGGAGACGGCGATTACCAACACGCTGAGCCCCGGTGACACCGTGCTAATGGCGCGCAATGGCATGTTCTCGCATCGCTGGATTGATATGTGCGAGCGCCACGGGCTCGACGTGCAGGTGATTGACGTCGCTTGGGGTGAGGGCATTCCGGCTGCGCGGTTCGAGGAGATTCTGACCGCAGACAGAAACCACAAGATCAAGGCCGTTCTGGCGACCCATAACGAGACCGCGACAGGCGTGAAGTCTGATATCGCCGCTGTGCGTGGCGCGATGAATGCGGCGGATCACCCGGCGTTACTGATGGTTGATGGCGTCTCTTCCATCGCGTCGATGGATTTTCAGTTTGATGCCTGGGGCGTCGATATCGCTGTCACTGGCTCACAGAAGGGCTTTATGCTGCCCGCGGGTCTTGCGATCACGGCATTCAGCCCGAAAGCCGTTGGTGTGATCGAAAGCGCGCAGCTGCCGCGCACCTTCTTCGATATCCGTGACATGCGCGCGGGCTATGAGAAGGGGGGTTACCCCTACACGCCGGCCGTGGGTCTTTTGAACGGTCTTAAGCAATCCTGCGACATGCTTCTGAACGAAGGGATGGAGAACGTCTTTGCGCGCCACACCCGTTTGGCCGATGGCGTACGTGCCGCTGCTGGTGCCTGGGGCATGCCTCTTTGCGCAGCCTCCCCGGATGTGTATTCTGACACTGTCAGTGCTGTTCGGACCCCTGAAGGGTTCAACGCGACTGATATTGTGACCCACTGCGCGGATACCTACGGCATGGCCTTCGGTGTCGGTCTGGGGGATGTTGCAGGCAAAGTTTTCCGCATCGGCCATCTGGGCATGCTCACCGATGCGATGGTTCTGTCAGGTCTGGCCACGGTCGAGATGGCGATGGTCGACCTTGGTCTTGACGTGAAACTCGGCTCCGGTGTCGCGGCTGCGCAAGAGATCTACCGCAACACCGCGTCCACTCAATTGCGAAAGGCAGCGTGATGAAAGATATGGCACCCGCATATATTCCGAACATCGACGATGTGCATGCGGCTCATAAACGGATCGAGCCTTATATCCACCGCACGCCGGTTTTGACCTCGTCCTATTTCAACGACCTCGTCGGGGCAGAGCTGTTCTTTAAGTGCGAGAACTTTCAGAAGGCGGGCGCGTTCAAAGTCCGCGGCGCGTCAAACGCGGTCTTCGGGCTGAGCGATGAGATGGCCGAAAAAGGTGTGGCGACGCATTCATCCGGCAACCACGCGCTGTCGCTCAGCTATGCGGCAGGCCGTCGGGGCATCCCGTGTAACGTCGTGATGCCGCGCACAGCGCCGGAGGCCAAGAAAGCCGCCGTCCGTGGGTATGGTGGCATCATCACCGAATGCGAGCCGTCGACCACATCGCGCGAGGAAGTCTTTGCCGAGGTGCAGGAACGCACAGGCGCCGAGTTCGTGCATCCTTATAACGACCCGCGCGTTGTTGCGGGGCAGGGGACGTGCTCGAAGGAGTTGATGGAGCAGACGGATGGCCTGGACTGCGTCATCGCCCCCATTGGCGGCGGTGGCATGGTGTCGGGGACCTGTCTGACGCTGTCCAATCTCGCGCCGGAGGTAAAGATTTACGCCGCGGAGCCCGAGCAGGCTGATGACGCGTATCGTAGCTTCAAAGCGGGTCACATCATCGCCGATGACGCGCCGCAAACGATTGCGGATGGCTTGAAGGTCCCGCTCAAGGACCTCACATGGCATTTTGTCAGCAACCATGTGACCGACATCTTCACCGCCTCCGAGCAGGAAATCATCGACGCGATGAAGCTGACATGGCAGCGCATGAAAATTGTGATCGAGGCCAGCTGTGCCGTGCCGATGGCCACCATTCTGAAGAACAAGGACGTTTTCGCGGGCAAGCGCGTGGGCGTCATCATCACCGGAGGCAATGTCGATATGGACACGCTTCCGTGGATTAAATCCGAGAGCAAAGGTTAAGAGGGAGATAACCGATGAATGCACCCGTAAAATTTGACGACCTTGAGGTCGGCTATGACATCCCTGCCGCCATCGGCATGGATGAGAGCGAAATTCAGACACCCTGCCTTGTGCTCGACCTCGATGCACTTGAGCGCAACATCGAAAAGATGGGCCGCTTCGCCAAGGAGATGGGTGTGCGTCACCGCGTGCATGGCAAGATGCATAAATCGGTGGATGTGGCGCTGCTGCAGGAAAAGCTGGGCGGGTCTGTTGGTGTCTGTTGCCAGAAGGTCTCTGAGGCGGAGGTGTTCGCCCGTGGCGGCATCAAGGACGTGATGGTGTCGAATCAGGTGCGCGATCTGCACAAGATTGACCGTTTGGCCCGTATCCCACTTCTGGGCGCGCGTGCAATCTGCTGCGTGGATGATATCGAGAACGTGGCCGACCTTTCGGCTGCTGCCGTCAAGCATGGGACCGAGATTGAGTGCATCGTGGAAATCGACTGTGGCGCGGGGCGCTGCGGTGTGACCACGACGCCGGAAGTTGTGGAGATCGCCAAAGCCATCGATGCCGCCGACGGTCTGAAGTTTGCTGGCATCCAAGCCTACCAAGGCGCGATGCAGCACCTCGACAGCTATGACGAGCGCAAAGCCAAGATCGATATTGCGGTGGCCATGGTGAAAGACGCTGTGGACACGCTCAAGGAAGAAGGCCTTGAGTGTGATATTGTCGGCGGTGGCGGTACGGGCTCCTACTATTTCGAAGGAAACTCGGGCGTTTACAACGAGTTGCAGTGCGGCTCCTACGCATTCATGGACGCAGATTATGGCCGCATTCTGGACAAGGACGGGAACCGGATCGACCAGGGGGAGTGGGAAAATGCCCTCTTCATCCTCACCTCGGTGATGAGCCACGCCAAGGCCGACAAAGCGATTGTCGATGCCGGTCTCAAAGCCCAATCCGTGGATAGTGGCTTGCCCGTGATCTTTGGGCGTGACGATGTCACTTACGTCAAATGCTCAGACGAGCATGGTGTCGTGAGCGACCCCAACGGCGCGCTGAAGGTCAATGATAAGCTGCGCCTTGTACCGGGTCACTGCGATCCGACCTGCAATGTGCATGATTGGTATGTGGGCGTTCGGAACGGCAAGGTCGAAACGCTTTGGCCCGTCTCGGCACGCGGTAAAGCCTACTAATCATGACTGCAAAATCTGAAGGTATCGTGATCGTCCCGGAGGGGGCGATCGCCGATCTCATTGACGCTGATGCGAGCTTTGATGCCGTCGAATCTGTCTTCGCCGCCATGTCGCGCGGCGATGCGTATAACTTCCCGGTCATCCGCGAGGCCATCGGCCACGAGGATGCGCTTTACGGCTTCAAAGGGGGCTTTGACAAATCCGGCATGGCGCTGGGCCTCAAGGCGGGCGGCTACTGGCCGAAAAATCTGGAAAAGCGCGGGCTGATCAATCACCAGTCCACGGTGTTCCTGTTCGATCCCGATACCGGCAAGGTCAAGGCGATGGTGGGGGGCAACCTCTTGACGGCCCTGCGCACGGCGGCGTCCTCGTCCGTCTCGATCAAGCATCTGTCACGCCCCGACAGCAAGGTTCTGGGCATGATTGGTGCCGGCCATCAGGCCACGTTCCAGCTGCGCACCGCGCTCAAGCACCGCAATTTCGAGAAGGTGATCGGCTGGAATTACCACCCCGACATGCTGCCGAACATTGAAAAGATCGCGACCGAGGCGGGCCTGCCGTTTGAAGCAGTCGATCTGCCCGGCATGGTCGAGGCCGATGTGATCATCTCGATCACCTCCGCCTTCTCCGCCTCGCTGATGGCTGATCACGTCAGCCCCGGCACGCATATCGCTGCTATGGGCACCGACACCAAAGGCAAGCAAGAGGTTGACGCGGCGCTAGTCGCCAAGGCCACCGTCTTCACCGACGAGATAGCCCAGTCGATCAGCATCGGCGAGGCCCAGCACGCCATCGCGGATGGGTCGATCAAGGAAAGCGATATCGCCGAAATTGGCGCTGTGATCAACGGCACCCACAAGGGCCGGACCAGCGCCGATGAGATCACCCTCTTCGACGGCACCGGCGTCGGTCTGCAAGACCTTGCCGTCGCGGCAAAAGTGGTTGATCTTGCGGTCGAAAAGGGAGTGGCGCAACGGGTTGATTTCTGACCCTCGCCCGAGGGACAGAGAATGACGATCTGTATTGCAATCAACGGCTTGGGGCGTATCGGGCGCTCCATCCTTCGGCTTTTGGCAACAGACAAGGGCGACGGGTTCGAACTCGTCGCCCTCAACGATATTGCCGCCCCCGAACTGGTGGCCTACCTGCTGAAATACGACACCGTCTTCGGCCTTTATCCCGGAGAGGTCGGCCATACCGATGACGCCCTCATCCTAAACGGCCGCCATATCCCGTTAACCCAACACGCCGATATCTCCGGCGTTAACCTTAGCGGCGTCGATCTGCTGCTCGAATGCACCGGCAAAGCCGATACGCGCGCATGGGCCGAACGCGGCCTGCACGCAGGTGCCAAAAAAATCCTCATTTCCGGCCCGTCCCCCGAGGCCGATCTGACCTTCGTCATGGGCGCCAACGACACGGCCCTCAAAGACCAAACCATCGTCTCCAACGCGTCCTGCACCACCAACGCGCTGGCCCCGACGCTCAAGCTGCTCGACGATCACTATGGCCTGATCTCGGGCCATATGACGACGATCCACTGCTATACAGGCAGTCAGCCCACGGTGGATGCCCCACGCGGGGATATGGTCCGTTCCCGCGCGGCGGCTCTTTCGATGATCCCGACGACCACGAGTGCGGCAACGCTGGCAGACCTCGTCCTTCCCGACCTCGCAGACAAAGTTACCAGCCACTCGGTGCGCGTCCCCACCGCCTCCGTCTCCGCTGTGGATCTGATCGTCCAGCTTGAAAACTGCCCTGACACGGACACCGCCAACGCAATGCTCCGCGCAGCCTCTGCGCCGGTTTTCGCCCATACCAATGACCGCATTGTCTCAAGCGATCTGCGCGCGCACCCTGCGTCGATCATCTTCGCCACACCCGAAACTTCGCGCGTGGGCAAGGATATGCTGCGCGTCTTTGGCTGGTATGACAATGAGTGGGGCTTCTCCAACCGGATGCTCGACGTCGCCCGCCTGATGATCCCCTAGGCTTTCATCTTTGTAAAAATATCCCCGCGCGGAGCGCAAAAAAGGCCCCCACCCAAAGGCGGAGGCCCATGATTGGTCAATCGCTGAGGTTACTTGCCCGGCAAGGATCCCTTGCCGTGACCGGTCAGCCCGCCGGACACCTCTTCGGTGGCCTCGTCGGAAAGCTCCTCCGGCAGGATCAGGTTCAACACAATCGCGATGAGTGCCGCAGGCAGCAGCCCGCTTGTCATCAGGATGCGCAGCGTATCGGGCAGATACTGCACAGCACCGGGCTCCAACTGCAGACCCAGCCCAACCGACAACGCAATCGCAAAGATCACCATGTTGCGGCGGTTCCAGTCCACATCTGAAAGCATCGAGATACCGGCGGCCACGACCATGCCGAACATCACGATCACACCGCCGCCCAGCACCTCAATCGGCACAGTGCGGATCACGCCGCCAACTTTGGGAATCAGACCACAAACAATCAGAAAGATCGCGCCGCAGGTCACCACATGACGGCTCATCACACCGGTCATGGCGATCAGGCCTACGTTTTGGCTGAACGAGGTGTTGGGAAAGCCGCCGAAGACGCCAGCCAAAGCGCTGCCGAAACCATCGGCATAGGTCGCGCCTTGGATCTCTTTATCCGTCGCCTCGCGACCCGCACCCCCTTTGGTGATGCCCGAGACGTCCCCGACCGTTTCGATGGCCGAGATGAAGGCCATCAGGCAGAAGCCGATAATCGCGGCGGTCGAAAACTCGAACCCATATTTGAAAGGCTGGGGCAGAGCGAAAGCGGCAGAGCGCTCCCATGATCCGGCGATGGCCTCAAGCGATAGCATCCCGACCATGATCGAATAGATGTATCCCGCGATCAGACCGATCAACACGGCCGAGATCGATAGCATCCCCTTGGTGAAGAACTTCAGACCAAGCGTGACGAAGATCACGACAAGCGCTGCCGACCAGTTCAGCAGGCTGCCATATTCCTCGGTTCCGATGGCGGGGACGCCACCGGCGGCGTATTGAATGCCCACTTTCACCAGCGCCAAACCAATCATGGTCACAACCAGACCTGTCACCAAAGGCGGCAATGCAAAGCGGATTTTGCCGATGAAGAGGCCAAGGACGGCGTGGAATAGTCCGCCGATAATGACGCCTCCAAAAAGAGCGGCTAACGCATCAACGCCTTTGCCCGCCACAAGCGGGATCATGATTGGCAGGAACGCGAAGGACGTGCCTTGAACGATGGGCAATGCCGCCCCTACCGGGCCAACGGTGATTGTTTGGAGCAGGGTCGCGATGCCTGCAAAAAGCATCGACATCTGAATCAGATAGAGCAGTTCCGGAAAGTCGGGCGAATTCGATCCGAACCCGAAACCAGCCGCGCCTGCGACGATGATCGCCGGCGTCACGTTGGATACAAACATCGCCAGAACATGTTGAATTCCAAGGGGAATCGCTTTGCCAAGCGCAGGTGTATAGTTCGGGTCCCGTAACTGTTCGGGCGTCCCGATGGACGTGTCAGCCATGATAAAACTCCTTGTCAGCTGTCCCGTAAGGCCACTTCTGCGGTGGCTCTCACCTATGTCGGTGCATGGATCGTGAACCCTTCATCGAACCAATGCTCCTCAAGATTGTCGCCCTCGCCAATCCGGTCGATGACGGCAAATAGTCCCGGCGCCTGCAGCGGCGTCAGAACGCCATGCCACGTGTTCCGGTGAAAATTGATCGCTTGCCCGGGCGCGGTCAGAAACGCCAAAGGTGTGCCCGGCGCGCCGCCCGCATCCTCGGCCACAATGACCAGAAACCCGTGCTCTGACATCGGGATGAAAGCCTGTGAGCCTTCGGGATGCCGTTCCATCATATCCAAATGATAGGGCAGGCTGCGTGGTTCTGCGTTGAACAGGCTGATGCCCACGCGCCCGTCGCCCACGTCGATCTTTGCGCGGTCGTGAAAACGCCCGCAGAGCCCCTGATTGATCAGCTTGTCCGGGTCGCCCGCGCAGTACAGCACATCGCCGAAAGGCGCGAAGGCCTCGGCGGTTAGGGGTTGCGCCACGATCATGGCAGCAGATCCTTCAGACGATGCAGGGCGATGCGTTCGACCTGATGACAAGCCTCCGCAAACTCGGTCGCGCTGTCATTGCCGATACGCCGCTCGAAGGCGGACAGGATCGAGGCTTTGTCATGGTCGCGCACTGCGATGATGAACGGAAACCCGTGCTTGGCGACGTAATCCGCGTTGAGCTTTGTAAACGTCGCGCGTTCAGCGTCGGTCAGATGATCCAGCCCGGCGCTGGCCTGCTCAGCAGTGCTTTCCGCCGTTAGAGCTTTCGCGGCAGCGAGCTTGCCAGCCAGATCAGGATGGGCTTTCAGAACACCCATCCGCGCGTCGTCCGAGGCCGAGCGGAACACCCGTGCCAGTGCGTTGTGCAGGCCCAAAGCCGTGTCATGCGCAGGCCCCAGTTCCAACGCCCAAGCGCCCTCAGAAATCCACGGAGAATGCTCGAAGATCGACCCATAAGCCTCTACAAACGCGTCTTTTTCCATCTTTGAGGGTCGGGAGTAATGCACTGGTGGATGCGTCTTCGCCCAATGCTCTGCAATCTCGATTCGGCGCGCGAACCACACGCCCTTGTGGCCTGCGGCATATTCCAGAAACCGCTTGAGCGCCTGCACCCGGCCGGGCCGCCCGATCAGACGGCAATGCAGGCCAATATTCATCATCTTCGGAGCGCCTTCGGCCCCTTCGGCGTAAAGCGCGTCAAAGCTATCCTTGAGATAGGCGAAGAACTGATCGCCAGCGTTGAACCCCTGCGGCGTGGCAAAGCGCATATCGTTGGCATCCAGCGTATAGGGGATCACCAACTGATCGCGCTCGTGAGCGTGGTGCCAATAGGGCAGATCATCGGCATAGCTGTCGCTGACATAGTCGAAGCCGCCATGCTCAGTGATCAGATCAACCGTGTGTTCCGAACAGCGCCCGGTATACCAACCGCGTGGCGCCTCGCCCGTGACTTCGGTGTGCAATCGGACGGCCTCCGCCAGATCAGCCGCTTCAGCTTCGCGATTGAAGTCTTTGTAATCTATCCATTTCAGCCCGTGGCTTGCGATCTCCCAACCAGCCTCTTGCATGGCCGCCACCTGATCGGGATTGCGCGCCAAAGCGGTGGCGACGCCGTACACCGTGACCGGAATGTCCATCCCGGTGAAGAGCCGGTGCAAGCGCCAGAACCCCGCCCGCGCACCATACTCATAGATCGATTCCATGTTCCAATGCCGCTGCCCGGGCCATGCCGCAGCGCCCACGATCTCGGATAGAAACGCCTCAGACGCAGCATCCCCGTGCAGGATGTTATTCTCGCCGCCTTCTTCGTAATTCAGCACGCATTGCACAGCAATCTTGGCACCATTCGGCCAAGCCGCATCGGGAGGCGTGGCCCCATATCCCCGCATGTCGCGCTTATATCGTTTCACTGTTGCGTCCCTCGTGTTCAATGTCTTCTATTTCAAAACAATCGACCTGGCTTTCAAGAAAAACCTGAAAGAGTTTTGTCAGGCATAGGGTTCCCTCTGGCGTTGCTTTCACTCACTTTGCAGCGCAGTAGACACCCCATACAAGAGAGAGACCGAATGGCTGGCTATCTGACGACCCATGTTCTTGATACGGCGCTTGGACAACCTGCGCAGGGCCTCAAGATTGAGCTTTTTCGGATTGACGGCGAGAGCCGCACCCACCTGCGGACGGTTGAGACGAATGCCGATGGCCGAACCGACAGTCAAATCCTGCCCGAAGCGGAGTTCGCGAAGGGCACCTATGAGCTGATCTTTCACGCCGGGGCTTATCTGGATGCGGTCGGCACGCCGCCAGAGGACCCGCGCTTTCTGGACGTCATCCCGATCCGCTTTGGCATGTCTGAGGCCGCACATTACCATGTGCCACTGCTACTCTCGCCGTTTGGGTATTCCACCTACCGGGGCAGCTGATCTAACCCCGCGCGCATCATCTCCGGGATACGCTCTGCCATAAATTCGATCAGCAGCCGGACCTTCGGATCCTGCCTGCGGCGATGCGGATAAAGGCAGCCAAGTTGCACGGGCAGGGGCGGTGTCTCCGCACAAACCTCGACCAGCGCACCGCTTGTCAGATGGTCTGACACTTCGAAAACCGGTTTCATCACAATGCCATGGCCATCCAGCGCCCATTGGGTCAGCACGTCGCCGTCATCGCTCTCGAACGGACCTTTGATGGCGAAACGCTCAGGCCCTTCTGGCGTCTGCAATTGCCACTGAAACTCGGTCGCACCGGGAAACCGCAAGGCCAGACAATCATGGCCGTCCCCTACCAAAGCCGCGCCATCCGCGGGCACGCCCCGCCGCTCCAGATAGGCGGGCGCCGCACACAGCACGCGCGGACAGTCCGCCAGCTTTCGCATCTTCAGCGCGCTATCCTGCGGTGTGCCCAGAAAAAATGCCAGATCAAGCCCTTCACTCGCCACGTCAATCGTGCGGTCCGACAGGCGCAACCGGATATCGACCAGCGGAAACTCTGCCTTGAAAGCAGGCACGAGGGGCGCAATGAACCGCCGCCCCACGCCCAAGGGCGCGGCCACAAAGATCGTGCCGCGTGGGTTGCCGGTCACGTCTTGCACTGCCGCTTCGGCCTCGATCACTGCATCAAGAATGCGCTGCGCCCCTTCAAAGAAAATGCGCCCCTGTTCGGTTGGCTTCAGCGAGCGTGTCGTGCGGGTAAAGAGCCGGACATCAAGGTGCTGTTCCAACTGCCCGATTCGTGCCGACGCCACCGCGGGAGAGACCCTTTGATCGCGCGCAGCGGCTGACATACTGCCTAATTCGTAGACACGCACGAATGTCTTGATCGTATCCAGGTAGGACAAAACGCCCTCGCGTCATTATTCGGATTTCTTTGAAACTGATTGGAATAATACTGGAATTCAAGAAAAAACCACGGTCGATTAGAGTGACCAAAAAGGAGAGGCTGTGATGTACGATTTTGTCGTGATGTGGGATTGGCTGGGCTTTGCCGTGCGCTGGCTGCACGTGATCACCGCCATCGCCTGGATCGGCAGCTCGTTTTATTTCATCGCACTTGATCTGGGGCTGCGGCAGGCGCCCGGCTTGCCCGCAGGTGCCTCCGGTGAGGAATGGCAGGTCCATGGCGGTGGGTTCTACCATATCCGCAAATTCAACGTCGCCCCAGAGGACATGCCGGATCACCTGACTTGGTTCAAATGGGAAAGCTACGCCACGTGGCTCTCTGGTGCGGCCCTTTTGATGATCGTCTATTGGGCCGGAGCGGAGATGTTTCTGATCGATCTCAACAAAGCCGATCTGACAACGTTTCAGGCCATCCTGATCTCGGCCGCCTCCCTCTCCATCGGATGGCTCATCTACGATCAGGCCTGTAAATCAAAGCTCGGCGATCACCCCAATGCTTTGATGTTGCTGCTTTTCGTAGCCCTTGTCGTGATGAGCTGGGGATACCATCAAGTCTTTACAGGCCGTGCTGCCATGCTCCATCTGGGCGCATTCACGGCCACGATCATGACCGCCAACGTGTTCTTCATCATCATGCCGAACCAGCGCATCGTTGTCGCAGACCTCAAAGCGGGCCGAACGCCAGAGCCGAAATATGGCAAGATCGCCAAGCTGCGCTCGACCCATAACAACTACCTGACGTTGCCCGTCATTTTCCTGATGCTCAGCAACCATTACCCGCTGGCCTTCGCCACGGATTACGCGTGGATTATCGCGGCTCTGGTCTTTCTGATGGGCGTCACGATCCGGCATTACTTCAACTCGATGCATGCGCGCAAAGGCAAGCCGAACTGGACAATCGCCGCGACGATCCTGCTCTTCATCGGGGTCATGTGGCTCTCCACAGCGCCTTTGCGCAGCTTGGACGAAATCCCGGAAGAGCAGGCCATGACCCCAACCGCGCAGCGCTTTGCGGCAGCAGACGGGTTTGACGAAGCGGCCACCATCGTGCTGGGACGCTGTTCAATGTGCCACGCCCGCGAGCCTGTCTGGAGCGCGTCGATGCTCTGGGCGCCAAAAGGCGTGCATCTGGAGACCGAAGCCGACATCGCCATGAACGCACGACAAATCTACCTACAGTCCGGGGTGAGCCATGCGATGCCGCCGGGCAACCTCACCTATATGGAAGAGGCCGAGCGCGCCGCGATCCGCGCCTGGTTCAAAGCCGCCCGTCAGGTGGAGCTTGCGGCCAACTGATCGCCGGTCCATCTTGCGCCCATGATCACAGACCCTGCCTTGGAAGCCCGCCGTCTCTTTGACATTGGCGTGGCCGCTGCCGACCCGTTCGCCGCAACCCAGATTGCTTTGAACCGCCTTGACCTTGAGGCGCCGTTGATCCTTGCCATCGGCAAAGCCTCCATCCGCATGGCAGAGGCCGCGATGGCGCATTACGCGCAGTCCAAAACGATTGTCGTCACGAACCCGGAAAACGCGCGCGAGCTCCCGGGCGCACAGGTCTTTGCGGCCAGCCACCCGGTGCCTGATGCGGTTGGGCTGCAAGCCTCCGCCGCTGTTATTGCCGCTTTGAAGGGCAACACCCGGCCCGTTCTGGCGCTTATTTCAGGCGGTGGCTCCGCACTCTTGCCCGCTCCGGTCGATGGTGTGACCCTTGCCGACAAAGCGCGTGTGAACGCGCTGTTGCTGGGCAGCGGCGCCGATATCGTGCAAACAAACCTCGTCCGCCAGCAGCTCTCGCGCCTCAAGGGTGGCGGGCTGACCCGGCACGCAGCCCCACAGCCTGTGACGGCGCTGATCCTGTCCGATGTCATCGGCGATGACCTGCGCGCGATTGCGTCTGGTCCGACCGTTTCGCCCATCGGCACGGCTGCAGAGGCCCGCGCGACGCTCGAAACTCTCGGTATCTGGGAGGGTTGCCCCGACACCGTTCAACGTCACCTCCTGACAGAGGCGCCAAACCCCGAAACGCCGCAAGCCGAAAACATCCTGATCGGGTCGAACACCAAGAGCCTACATGCCATTCAGGCCGCAGCCCCCTCTGCGAAGATCGGTAACGCGCATCTGGTGGGTGACGTTGCCGAGGCCGCGAAGATCGTTACGCAACACTATCACGACGGCCCCGGCACGACGCTTTTCGGTGGGGAGACTACCGTCCAGATCAAAGGCGACGGTGCAGGCGGTCGCAACCAAGAGCTTGCCTTGCGCGTCGCCATGATCGCCGCCGCCGAAGGCTGGCAGAACTGGACTTACCTGCAAGGCGGCACCGATGGCCGCGACGGGCCCACCGATGCAGCAGGCGGGCTGGTAAACGACACGACGTTGAACAAAATCCGCGCCGCAGGCCACGACCCCGACGCGCTGCTCGCCAATAATGACAGCTATGCCGCTCTCAAAGCTGGCGGAGGCCTCCTGATGACCGGCGGTACCGGCACCAATGTCGCAGATCTGGGGATCCTGATCCGCACCTGATCTTCAGCTTGGCCAAAAAACTCCCGCCGGAGGCATCCGCCCTAATCCACAGGCAGTCCGCTCGGAACTGTCTCGGGCCGTCCAAGAGGGCGCTGCCGCGCCGTCGCGCCGGTCAAGCTGTTGAGGAACGCCACGACCTGAGCGATTTCCTCATCGTTGAGATCGCGCGGCGCGATATCGACCTTCGCCTCCTGCCGTGCCATCTCGCGGGCATCTGATTGAATAACGAAATCAATCTCTTCCAGCCATTCCACAATCGGCAGGGCAGCTGTCTCGCGCGCCCAAGCTGCGCGCATCTGCAACGGTTGCAAGTGATGCCGGACCATGCCTTCCAGCGTTGGATAGGCACCGTTATGCCCATACGGTTCGGTTAACGCCACGTTCCGCAAAGAGGGCGTCCGGAAGCGGTACGCATCCTCCAACGCATCGCTTTCGCCCATCCGGCCCACGTCGCGCGGCATCGGATCAAACCGCCGCGTGCGCCCGGGGCCAAAGGCGGGCAGGGCCAGCGCATGAAAGCTCTGGTCGGTAAAAAGCGGCCCCCGGTGACAGGCCGCACAGCCCGCTTTGCCAAAGAACAAACGCCGCCCCGCTTCGGCTTTCTCAGGCAAGGGCACCCCAGTCAGAAACGCATCATAAGGGCTGTCGAAACTGCGCCATTCGGCATTCATGAATGCCCCCAGAGCATTGGCAATCTCGACAATCGTGACCTCTTCGGGCGCGTTGATATGATCGAACGCCTCAACGAACCGCTTACCATAGTCCGGTATCACCCGCACGCGTTTCGCGATGATCGGCCACGCCGCATCGATCCGGTCATGGATGGCGCCAGCCACCTCGTTCTCCCGCGGATTACCCGCCATCTCGAACTGCGCGGTCAGCGGGAAGAGCGCCTGGGCCGCCAGAATATTGTCCAATCCGCTCGGTAGCCATTCCTCTGCCGGGGAGTTGAACCCGTTTTCAAAATCATCACTGACGGACAAACGCCCGTCATGAAAGAGAATATCCACGCTGCGATGCCCAAGGTTCCACAACGCAGGCGCATTGCGCGGGATGCGCTTGCGGATGCGGTCCTCGCCCACACCTGCGGTGCGTTTCGGCCCGACACCAACACCGCCTTCGCCTATTCCAAGGCTCAAGCCATCGCCACCGTGATGGTCATGGTGATGGCATGTCCCGCAAGAGATATTGCGGTTTCCCGACAGGATCTTATCGTAGAAAAGAAGCTGCCCAAGCTGGGCCTGCAAAGGATCGGCAGGGTGGAAATCCGCATCGCTCATCGGTTGGGAGGCCGCGGGCGTTGCGACAACCGCAAGGACCCAAAGATGCTGAAATACGCCGCCGCATTTTGCCTTCTGGCCACGCCTGTGCTGGCCGAGATCGAAAAAGGCCGCGATCTGATGGAGGCGGGGCGCTTTGAAGAGGCGATGGAGGAGTTTTGGCCCGCGGCGCGCTCTGGAAACGCTGATGCCGAAGAACTGATCGGTGTGATGTATGCACTCGGTCTGGGGGTCGAGCAAGACTATGTCCGCGCGTTCGACTGGTATCTGCGCAGCGCCATGAAAGGGCATCCCGGCGCACAAAGCGGGGTCGGCTGGTATTACGAAGTTGGGCTTGGCATGCCCGCCCCGGATCTGACCCGCGCCTATATGTGGTACGTGCTCAGCGCGATTGGCGGCGACCCGGATGCCGCGATCTCGCAGGAAGAGGTGGTCAAGAAAATGACGGCTGAGCAGATCGAAAAGGCGCATGAATTGATCGATGATTACCGGGTCTGGATGTATCCGTTTCGCTGAGTGTATCCGCCTTTTGCGCTTTTGGAAGCGTCGGAGCCTTCGGCGAGGATATTTGGAAAAAGCGAAGCGAATAATTTGAATAAAAAGCGCCGCAATTCTGTGTGCGGCGCTTCTCAAGGTCTTATCGTATAGGCGCCCTTAGTTCAGGTCGGCGTCCCGTGCAGCCCCAATCTCGGCTTCGGCCTCGGCGACGGCTTCGACCAGCGCGTTATAGATACGCTCGCCACCGTCGATATTGGCCTGAAACCAGTCATAGACGGGCTTTGCAGCTTCCGCGAACACGGCCTTTTCTTCAGGTGTCGGAACATAGAGATCACCGCCACCGGCGACAAAGTCCTCATAGGCCTGAATGGACTTGCGCTTGGGCGAGGCAAATGTGGCCTGCTGCAGCGCATAGAAGCCATCGACGACCACACGGCGCATATCCTCGGGCATGGACATGAACTTCTCGTTCGACATCCACCACAGCGCGCCCATGTAGGCGTGACCGTCCAGCGTCACATATTGCAGGCCGGCATCAGGGAATTTCATGCCCATGATGTCGGTGATCCCGTTCTTGGAGCCGTCAACGACGCCGGTCTGGAAGCTGGTGAAAAGCTCAGGCCACGGGATCGGTGTGGGGGAGGCACCAAGCGCGCGAACCAGCTCTTGCGGCAGGTCAGCAACCACGGTGCGGATTTTTAACCCGTCCATGTCGGACGGTGCTGCGATCCGGCGCTGGGTGTTGGCAAAGTTGCGCCAGCCGCCGGTGTTGCCAATCGTCATCAGGCGGATCGCGTCGCCGCTGTCTTCCAGCGCCATTTCGCGCATGGTGCGGACGAAATCGCCGGAGAGGACGTGTTCGGCTACGCGGTCATCGGCCATCAGGTAGGGCAGGTCGAGCACTTGCACGTAGGGAAAGATCGACGACGCGCCGCCAGAGGTCGAGATGTAGATGTCAATCGAGCCATCCGCAACGCCCTGCAGGCATTCCGCCCCTTTGGAGCAAAGCTGCGTGCCGATGAAAAGCTCAACCTCAATCGCGCCATTGGAAGCCGCTTCGACGTAGTTCTTGAAGACCACGAGGCCGTCGTAATCTTCGTCGTTTTCGTTGGAGTTGGCCGTGGCGCGCAAGGTGTATTCCTGCGCAATCGCGGTTAATGGCATGGCTGCCAGTAAGGTCGCTGCGACGAGCGACTTGGTGAGACCTTTAAGCATTATGAACCTCCCTTTCAGGTTATTGCAGCGGTCATTGGACGAAGCCCGTGAGACGGGGGATCGTCATGGAAATAGCCGGGAAGAAGGTGATCAGGAAGATCACCAGCACTTCGACGGCAAGAAATGGCAGGATGGCGCGCGAGACGGTTTCCACCTTCTCGCCAGACACTGTTGAGGCCACGAAGAGCACAAGTCCCATGGGCGGCGTTGCCAATCCCACGGTCAGGTTGACGCTCATGATGATGGCGAAGTGGACGGGGTGGACGCCAAGTTCTGTAAAGATCGGCCCAAGGATCGGGCCAAGGATGATGATCGCCGGTCCAGCGTCGAGGAACATGCCGACGATAAAGAGCAAGATATTGATAAGGAATAATAATATCAGCGGGTTCTCGGAGAGCGACAGGATGAACTCGGTCAGTATCTGCGGCGCGTATGACAGGGACACGACGGTCTTGAAGGCGACTGCTGCGCCGACCAGCAGAAGCACGGCAGAGGAGGCCAGCGCCGAGCGCGCGAGCACCGGGCCGAGGTCTTTGAATGTCATCGAGCGCAGCACGAAAAAGCTGACGATGATGGCGTAGGCGACGGCGATGGCCGAAGCCTCTGTCGGGGTGAAGACGCCTACAAGGATGCCGCCCAGGATAATGATCGGCGTTTGCAACGGGGCCACGGCTTTCTTGCACACGAGCCGAAAGTCACTGCTGACATTGGCGCGCAGCCACATCATCAGACCATGCGCAATCGGCAGGAAGATAAGAAAGATGAGCCAGCCATTAAGGTTAATCTCCAGCCCGAACGCGGCGCGGATGCCCGCGAAAAGCGCGTAGAGTAGACCCGCGACGTTGATGCGGATCAGCACGAAGCTCACGCGCGCTTCCAGTGGTGTGATTGTCTGGTTCTTGGTAACGATCCGCTCGGCCTTCGGCAGGTCGTAGCGGTCCGCCATCAACCGCACCATGACCATCAGGCCGACCCCCACCAGAATGCCCGGCACGATCCCCGCAAGGAACAACGCAGCCACGGATTCGCCCATCACGTAAGCGTAGATGATCATGATGCCCGACGGCGGAATGATTGGCCCGATGACGGAGGAGGCGGCCGTCACCGCGGCGGCAAATTTGCGCGAATAGCCATTCTTCTCCATCGCCGGGATCAGCGTCGAGCCGAGCGCCGAGGTGTCGGCGACCGCAGATCCCGACAGCCCAGCAAAAAGGATCGAGCTGAGGATGTTCACATGGGCCAACCCGCCGCGCAGATGCCCCATAAAGGCCTGCGAAAACTCGACCAGACGCGTGGTGATCCCCCCGCGGTTCATAATCTCGCCTGCGAGCATGAAGAAGGGCAGCGCCATCAGTGGAAAGCTGTCTATCCCGTTGTAAAGATTGCGATAAAGCACAGCGAGGTCGCGGCTGGAGCCATCGAGGATCAGCAGCAATCCAGGTGCTGCCAAGAGCCCGAAGACAACCGGCAGGCCGATCATCAGAAGGATCAGGAAAAGTGGCAGGAACCAGATCAGCATCAATCCGCCCTCGCCACGTTGGGGTCAGACAGAGGGGGCAATCGATCTTCGCCACCCAGTAACCGGATGATCTGGCGCAGCATCAGCTCTATATTGACGATGGTTAACAGAACGAAGCCCACGAAGAGCGACGCATAGGCCCAGGAATTCCGAAACCGGATTGCCTCGCCGCCCAACAGGTCCAAAGGCAGACGCAATGACGCTGACCGCCCGCGCCCCGTGAGGCTGTCAACGTTGGACCAGCCCAGTTGCACGCAATAAACTAGGACGACCAAAGCGATGGTTAACAAGGTTAAAGTAAGCAGCGCCGAGAGGAGCCGCCCCAAAGCCCGCTCCAGCATATCAATCGCCACGAAACCACCCTGCCGGTAGGCCATCGGCGCGATCAGACCCGTCATCCACAGCATCAAAAACCGTGCGCCTTCTTCGGTCCAATTGGGCGCGTCGTTCAGGACATATCGGAAGAAGACCTGGCCCAGGATCAGGCAGACCATCAGCGCCAGCGCGAGTATGGCAAGCGCACGGCCGATGCGCAGCACCACATCATTAAATAGCTGCAAAGGCCGTAGAAGCCCAAACAACAGCGCCATGACGCATCCTCCCATGTTGTCCGTTTTTACGGACTTATCAGGCTCTTACGGCCCTTCGTTAAAGTGACCAAACTGGCCACCTGCAAACACCAACGGCTTGCCTTCACGCAATTGCGCGCGGATGACGCGACCGACCTGGATAAGGTGGTCGCCTGCATCATGGGTGGCCTCAAGCGTGCATTCAAAGCGCGCGAGGCAGTTTTCAATCAGGGGCACATCATGCGCGCTGGGGTGCCAATCAAGCCCCTCAAACGCGTTGCGTGTTTTGGCAAAGCCCATTGCGATGTCCGATTGCTCCGCCGCCATGACGTGGATCGCGTAATGCGGACAATCGTGGTAAACGTCAAAGCGCGTGGAGGCCTTGTCGAGCGACCAGAGCACCAGCGCAGGTTCAAGGGAGACCGACGCGAAACTGTTGGCGGTGATCCCACAAGGGCCCGGCGCCGTGATCACGGTGACGCCGGTTGCGAATTTGCCCAGAGCATCGCGAAAGGCGCGGGAGGTGTCCGGCCCCGGCGTGAAATCCTGCATGAAAGCCCCCTCGGCTCCGTCCATCATGGCACCTCGTGACCCAGTGCGTGTGTGTAAAGAGCGAACCACGTCTCGCGGTCCATTTCCACCTTGAATGCGTCCGACAGCGCCTTGATGCGCGAGATATTGTTCGTGCCCATCACCGGTAGGATGTTTGCAGGGTGGGCCAGCAGCCATGCCACGGCAACCGCCGCATCATCGATACCGTGGGCCTCTCCAATTGTGGTTAACGCGGTGCGCAGGGCCGCATTGTCCGCGCCAAACAAGCCCCCGCCACCAAGTGGCGACCAAGCCATCGGCGCAACGCCGTGGCGCTGCAAAAACGCGAGGTCACCGTTGATAAACGCATCATGGGCCAGGAGGCTCAGTTCGATCTGGTTGGTAACCAGCGGCTGCTTCATGGCGCTGCTCAGCAGTTCCCAATCCCACGGTTTGAAGTTCGATACACCCACGTGGCGCACCTTGCCAGAGGCGACGACTTCGTCCAGCGCGGCCCCGGTCTCATGGTGGTCCATCAGCGGATCAGGGCGGTGGATCAGCAGAAGGTCAATCTGATCAATATTCATATTTTTCAACGATGTATCGACCGAAGCTAAGATATGATCGCGGCTCGTGTCGTAGTATTTGACCGGCTTGTTGCTATACTTCCCGATGGGGGCCACGATATCGCATTTGGTCACAATCTCCATCTGATCGCGCAATCCTGGGGCCTCTTTCAAGGCCGCGCCCAACAGGGCTTCCGCACCGTAATCGCCATAGATATCGGCTTGGTCAAACGTGGTTAATCCCTGCTCCAGACACGCATCAATCTTGGCGCGGACATGGGCGGTGGAGGTGTCAGTATCGTCGCCCAGACGCCACATTCCATAAACGATGCGGCTGAACTCCAACCCTTTGGTTAATGTAATACGGTCCATTAGCGGCGCTCTCCTACGCCTAGCGGCGTTGCGGGTGTCTCTGCCGGGACGCGGCCATAAACCTCTGGCAGAGAACAGGTTTTCAGATTTGGCAACACGCGGCTGCCGAAGGATTTGCACTCGTCGATATGCGGGTAGCCCGAGAAGATGAACGCGCGGATGCCCATCTTTTGATAGGCTTCAATCTTGGACATGAGCTGATCGGTCGATCCGACAAGGGCTGCACCGCAGCCCGATCGTGCGCGCCCGATGCCCGTCCACAAATGCGGCTCCACATAGCCGAATTTATCTGCCAATTCGCGCGCCTTTGCCTGGTGCGCCACACCCAGAGAGATGCTGTCATGGGCGCGGTCGCGGATCAGTTGGCCGTATTCATCATCCAGCTTGCTGACCAGATGCTCGGCATAGTCCTTGGCTTCGGCTTCCGTGTCGCGGACGATCATGTGGACACGCAATCCGTAATCCAACGTCCGCCCGTAATCTGCCGCGCGTTGGTTAACGTCCTTCATCCGCTGGGCGATATTTTCTTCCGGTTCAGGCCACATCAGATAGACATCGCAATGCTGTGCGCACAGGTCGAGCGCGGCGGGGGAGTAGCCTCCGAAGTAAAGAAGCGGACCGCCATTTTGCTGGTAGGGCCGCGCGGGATCGGTCGGGACATTCTCGAAATGAAAGACATCCCCGTGATGGGTGATCTCGTCCCGCGTCCAGGCTTGTTTAAGGATTTCAACGACTTCCTTGGAGCGCTTATAGCGATAGGCGCTTTCGGCCACCTCGCCGGGGAAGTCGGAACTGATGACATTCAGCGTCAGCCGCCCTTTGAGCATATGATCCAGCGTCGCAACCGTGCGCGCCAGCATGATGGGCTGCATCTCGCCGCAGCGGATCGCAGCCAGCATGTTGATCGACTTGGTTAACGGAGCGCAGCCCGCCACGAAGCTCAGCGTGTCCTGCCCGACCTGGTAAGAAGACGGGCAAAGAATGTTGCGAAAGCCCTGCGCTTCGGCCTCCAGCAGGATGTCGCGGCAGTGTTCCCAAGAGGAGCGCAATGCGCCATCGGGCACGCCCAGATAGGCATAATCATCCGAGCAAAGCGCAGAAAACCACGAGACTTCAGCGGCATCCAGATCGGCAGATGTGACCGGAACGATCGTCATCGACTCATTTCCCCCCATGGAACTTTTCACTTGCGTAGCATCCACTTTGATATGCATCAATAGTGTATCAATTTTTTGAGTCCGTGACTTGGATGCGATAGCCGACCCTTCGAGCCTGCCCAAATGGCAGCAAATCAGCGAGATGCTGATCCGCGAGATCGCCGCTGGCCATCTTGTCGACGGCGCCCGTTTGCCGCCTGAGCGGGAGATGGCGACGGGTCTCGGGATTGCCGTTGGCACGCTGCGAAAAGCACTGGCGGAGCTGGAGGCGCAGGGGTTGCTGGAACGCGTCCATGGCTCCGGCAACTACGTGCGCGCGGGGCAGGCGGACAGTGTCTATGCGTTCTTTCGGTTGGAGCGTGTCTCCGGTGGTGGCCTGCCCACGGCGCGGGTTTTGTCGGTCGAGCGGATGGCCAAGCCGGACAGCTTGCCGGTGTTTGGAACCTCCATCGACGCGCACCGCATCCGCCGGGTGCGGATGCTGGACAGGGAACCTGCTGCGCTTGAGGAGATCTGGCTAGACGCCGGATACGTTGCGTCCATTGCCCCCGACGATCTGTCGGAATCGCTTTACCTTTTCTACAAGCGCGCGCTGGGGCTGCGGATCAGCCGGATTGAGGATCAGATTGGGGTGAGCGCGCTGCCGGATTGGGGGTCAGAGGACTTCGGATTGACCGCTGGCGCACCCTGCGGATGGATTGAGCGGGTCAGTTGGGATCAGGATGGCGCGCGGGCCGAGGTTTCCCAAACATGGTTCGATAATAACAAAGTTCGGTACATAAACCGACTAGGATAGGAAGAAGAATGTCGGATATCGTAAACTACGGCATTGTCGGCTGTGGGATGATGGGGCAGGAGCATATCCACAATATTGCGCTGCTCGAGGGCGCGCAGGTCTCGGTTGTGTATGATCCGGTGGCCGAGCTGGCGCAGGCGGCGGCCAAGATCGCGGGCGGGGCACATGTGGCGACCTCATTGGCGGAAATGCTGGCCTTTGACGCGCTGGATGCTCTGGTGATCGTCAGCCCGAACCACTTGCATGTCGCGCAGCTGCATGAGATCGCAGCGAAACGCGTTTTGCCGATCTTGTGCGAGAAACCGCTTTATACCGCCCCGGCGGATGCCTCGGTGATGGAGGCGTTTGCCCAACATTATGCGGCGCCCGTCTGGGTGGCGATGGAGTATCGCTATATGCCGCCGATTGCGGCCTTGGTTAGTCGGGCGGCGCAGGTGACGGGCGGGGTGAAGATGCTCACCATCCGGGAGCATCGCTTTCCGTTTCTGCCTAAGATCGGCGACTGGAACCGGTTCAATGCGCAGACAGGTGGGACGCTGGTGGAGAAATGCTGCCATTTCTTCGACTTGATGCGGCTCATTCTGGAGGCCGAGCCGGTGCGCGTGATGGCCAGCGCCGGGCAATCGGTAAACCATCTGGATGAGGCTTACGGCGGGCAGGTTCCGGATATCTGGGACAATGGCTATGTGATCGTCGATTTCGACAACGGTGCGCGGGCGATGTTGGAGCTGTGCATGTTCGCTGAAGGCGCGCGCTTTCAGGAAGAGATCAGCGCAGTTGGCCCGGATGGCAAGATCGAGGCGCGGGTACCGGGGCCGGGGCGGTTCTGGCCAGAGAGGCTTGGGCCGCCGCCGGTGCCGGAGCTGGAGATTTCGCCGCGAAACCCCAAAGGGCCGGTGATGGAGCCGGTACCCGTCGATCCGGCGCTTCTGGCGGCGGGGGATCACAATGGGGCGACCTATTATCAGCATCAGCGTTTCTTGCAGATTGTCCGCGAGGGCGGCGTGCCGGAGGTGGGCCTGAGCGACGGGGCGAAGGCCGTCGCGATGGGCTTGGCGGCGCAGCGTTCAGCCGAAGAAGGCATCGTGGTCACACTTTAGGTTTCGCATGCGAAACCGTGTTTTGAGAGGGCCTGCATTGATTTTGCAGGCTTTCTTATTTTGAAAGTTCACATAATACCTAGCAAGGGCCTAGCGCGCTGTTTATTATGAAGAAATTCATCTTTTTGCGAGGCGCATCGGTCAGGTCTGGGAGCCTGCGGCGCGGATATTTCGGCAAAGGTGAAAAGGCGGCGGCGCATTTGAATTAAAGTGTCGGGGTTTTGGTGAGGCTCAGGTGTTCAGGTCTTCGACGAGGCCTCGGATGGGTTTCACGGCCTCGGACACATGGGCGATGGTGGTGATGCTGCGCGCTTCGAGCAGGGGGAGCATCCTGCAATAAATCTGTGCGGTGGCGGTGGCATCGCCGAGCGCGGTGTGGCGCAGGGCATCCGGGATCGTGACGCTCAGTCGAGTGGCCAGGGCGTCGAGCGTATGTTCGGCGCTTTCGCCAAAGATGATGGCGGAGAGCAGGACCGTATCCAGCACGAGATGATCGAATGTCACGCCCATCGCTTTGGAGTGCTTGTGCATGAACGCCATGTCGAAGGGCGCATTATGGGCGACTAGGACGGCGTCTTTGCAAAAGCTGTGAAACCGCTTGCCAGCAGTGGCCATATTCGGCGCATCGGCGACCATCTCGTCGGTGATGTGGTGGATTTTGGTCGAGGCTGACGGGATCGGCATGCCGGGGCGCACGAGGGTGTCGAAGCGCTCTGCCTCGATCATGCGGCCATTGACGATGCGGCGCGCGCCGATTTGGACGACCTCGTCCTTATGAGGCAGGAGGCCCGTGGTTTCGGTATCAAAGACCACATGGGCGCGGCGCTGAAGCGTCTCGGTCGAGCGGTCGACGAGGTTGAAATCATAGACTGGCAGCGGCGCGGAGAGATGCGCAGGGCGGGTCGTGCAGTGTGGCAGGGTCAGCAGGTAGCATTGCGTGGTCAGCGCCTGAATGAGCCGCATATGCGCGGTGAGCGTGTCGCCGTTTTTGAGCGTGAGGGTCAGGGGGACGCCCGCGTCATGCTCTGTCCATTGGGTTTTCTTGAAGGCCTCGTTGATGCTGTCCTCCTCGAAAAAAGTGAGCAGAGAGGCATCAAGGCTGGGGGCCTCGTGGCCGGGCAGGCAATCGACGGCGGCGGCGTTGTAGAAGACAAGCCGGTGATCGGGGGTGCAGAGGAAAACGGGCGTGGGCAGCTCTGCCAGAAGGGCGCGCAGGCGGGAGCGTTCGGCTTCCAGCGTTTCGGTTTGCTTTTGCAGGGCTTCTTCGACCTCGGAGCGGGTTTTGGTGAGGTTTTGCGTCACCGCAGATGCGGCGGGGGCCAGATCGCCAAGGTATTTGGCGGGGGCGTGATCGACCGCGTCCTCAACATCCGTGTGGGCGCGCACGCGCATATCGGCGGCCAGCCGTTCGATGGGCTTGGCGACGTTTTCATCAAAGAGCAGCCAGACGCCCGCTGTGAGGCCGATAATTCCGAGCGTTGCGATGATCTCTGCGGTGATGAAGCCCGCCAGAGGTTCGGACGGGTCAAGCCGTGTGTAGCCGAACCAAAGCGCCAGTCCCGTGGCCGTCGCCCCCCCAATCGCGAGAAAAGCGAAAAAGAGGAAGATACGGAAGCGGAGACTGAGCTGGGAGAGCATGTTATGCGGCCTTGCAGGTGGTTTGAAGGACGGGATCATCCGGGGCGACGGCGCGCCAGGCGTCGTCGGGCAGGGACCCATCAGCGGCGAAATCCGCACCATCAATCAGATCGGCGCGGCGGTTTGCGGCGCAGTCAAAGACCACGGGACCTTTGCTGATGGGCGACCAGCGCCCGAAGAAATAGAGGTCAACCATGCGCTGATCAGGCAGGGCGGGGTTGGTGCGCATGGTGCCGGTGTCGACGGCCACGAAGCGTTCCACAAACGGGTAGGCATAGGTCCAGGGGCGGTAGAAGGTCGGGTCTTCGACGGTCTGCGCGATGGTCAGGCCTTCGGGCAGGTTGCCGGCGGTGCGGTCATACCAGCTGTATTCGTTGGAGATCGTCGTGCCGATCATGGCGGCACCCGCGGCCACGGGGATCAGCCATTTGGGCAAGCGGCGGCCTGTTGCGATGTTGATCAGCATCACCAGACCCGCAACCGCGATGCCTGCCATGAAAACGCCGATAAGCTCGATGAACATTGCGGGTCCTTTACGTGATGAGGCCACGGCCAGAGGCCGCTGCCGATTGCATGGTTTTGACCACAACGAAGGCGTCGCGCAGGTGGCTGCGCTCAAAATCTGAGAGCTCGTTGGGGGGCATGAAGTTATCAGGCGCTTCGCCCGCTTTGATCTGGGCGGCCTGGTGTTCGAGGCGGGATTGCGCGATCAGGTCATAGGCGTCGAGCAGGTCGCGCGCGCCGGAGGGGGAGATGACTTTGCCCGCTTCGGCTTCTTGCAGGCGGGCGCGGGTGTTGACCGAGCGGAGCTGGCCTTGCAGGGCGTAGACACGACCGAGGTCGACGATGGGCACGACGCCGTTGGCTTTCATGTCGATGGTGTTCTTGTGCTCTCCGCTGCGGACGGTGGCGAAGCCACGCAGCAGGCCGAGGGGGGGCTGGTGTTTGAGCGAGTTGGCGACCATGTGCGCCACGAAGATGGAGTTTTGCGCGGCTTCCTGAAGCGTGTCGTCTTGCAGCTTGTCAAAGAGGCTGACATCGCCGCCGATGGGGCGCAGATCAAACATCACGGAGGCGAGCATTTGGGCTTCGGTGTCGGGGTTGGCGATCCAGCCTTTGAAGTAGTCGCGCCAGACATGGAGCGGTTGGCACCAGCGTTGGGCGGTCGCCATCATGTCGCCGGGGCAGTAGACGTAGCCGCAGATATGCAGCCCATCTGAGACGTATTTGGCGAGCATTTCAAAATAGGGCCGGTCGCGTTCTTGAAGGTCGTCATGGAGGATCAGGCAATTGTCTTGGTCCGAGACGCCGGTTTGTTCCTGACGGCCTTGCGATCCGCAGGCGAGCCAGAGATAGGGGACCGGGGGCGGGCCGAACTCGGCCTCGGCCAGCGTTAGCAGTCGGCGGGTGACCACGTCGGCAATATCGGTGATGAGGCGGGTGACGACCTCGTGCCGGTTTCCGGCGGCGACGAGCTGGACCAGCAGTTGCGGGATGCGGGCTGTGATTTTGGCAAGCTCTTGCGAGGTTTGGGCAGAGGCCACGTCGCCCACCAGCTGGGCAGAACTGTCGGCCTGAAAGCGGGTCAGATCGGTTTGCGTGACGATGCCCACGAGCTTTCCGGCCTCAACGATGGGGAGGTGGCCGATATGCCGCTCCATCATGGCATGGAGCACGTCGGAGCCAATGGCCGACGGGGGCAGGGTGATCGGGTCGGGCGTCATGATCTGGGAGACGGGGGCGTCGGTGGGGTGGCCTTCGGCGACGGAGCGGTTGGCAAGATCGCGGACGGTGAGGATGCCTTGCAGTTTGTCGCCAGTGGCAATGCAGAGGCAGGAGACGCGCTTATCGCGCATCATGACGGCGGCGTCCCGGATCGGCGTGTCGGGGGTGCAGGAATAGGGGTTGGCGGCCATCAACGTCTCTACCCGGGTGGTGGGCAGATCGTTTTTCTTGGGCGCGACGGTCGCGCGAGAGCGGTCGAAGAAGCGGCGCACTTGCGGGTTGGCGGAGATCAGGCGGCGGAACGGGGTGGGCGGAATGATCAGCAAGCGCGCGTCGGCGCGGACAGTGGCGGATGTGACCGCGATATCGCCTTTCATCAGGCCACGTTCACCAAAGCTGTTCTTGGGGCCAAGGGCAGAGAGCTGCGTGCCGTTCTCATCAAAGACGTCTATGGCGCCTTGGTGGATCAGATAGATGCCGTCGAGCACGTCACCGAGATTGTAGACGGTTTCGCCCGCGGGAAGGATGCGCTGATCCAGCGAGGTGCTCAGCTCTTCCAATGCATCGGCCGACAGGCTGTCATAGGGATGCACGTGGGAGAGAAACTGTGTCAGCTCGGTTTGTGAGATCGGCATCAGGAAGCCTTTGGAAAGAGAAACATCCTGCCCAGTGTGGACCGGACAGGATGTCAATTTGAGAGGGCAGGCCGTCGCAGGGACGGCCTGTCCGCGTCAGTCTTAGTGACCGTCCTGAGCGGCACCTGCGCCACGGGGCACACGCACGCTTTCGACCAGCTCTTTGATCTCGTTCGGGATCGGCTTGGTCATCGACGTCACGATGTAGGCCACCGTGAAGTTGATGGCGGCACCGATTGCGCCGAAGGAGGTCGACTTGATCGTTCCCAGCAGCGGGTCAGCATCCGTGAACGTGTTTGTTCCGGGGATGAAGAACCAGCCCTTGTGCAGGAAGATGTAGAGCAGGGTCACGATAAGACCTGCCAGCATCCCTGCCACGGCGCCCGAGTTGTTCACCTTCTTGGAGAAGATGCCCATCATCAGAGCCGGGAAGATCGATGCGGCTGCCAGACCGAAGGCCAGGGCCACGGTTTGGGCGGCAAAGCCCGGCGGGTTGAGGCCAAGATAGGTGGCCACCAGAATGGCGCCTGCCATGGCAACCCGGGCTGACATCAGCTCGCCCTTTTCCGAGATATCGGGGCGCAGCTGGCCTTTGATCAGGTCGTGGGACACAGCCGAGGAGATTGCAAGAAGCAGACCGGCTGCCGTCGACAGGGCGGCGGCAAGACCACCGGCTGCGACCAGACCGATCACCCAACCGGGCAGGTTGGCAATCTCGGGGTTGGCCAGAACAAGGATGTCACGGTTGAAGTTCGTGAGCTCATTGCCCTGCCAGCCATTGGCTTCGGCTTTGGCCTGCATTTCAGCATTACCATCGTTGTAATACTGGATCATGCCGTCGCCGTTCTTGTCTTCCCAACCCAGAAGGCCGGTCTTCTGCCACGTTGCCATCCAGTCATAGGCCGGATCTTCGTCGATCTGCTGGATCGAGACAGCTTCGCCATCCGTGCCATTGGGCCACATCAGTTCAGTGATGTTCAGGCGTGCCATCGCACCAACAGCGGGAGCCGTCAGATAAAGCAGCGCGATGAAGACCAGCGTCCAACCGGCGGACCAACGTGCGTCAGACACTTTGGGCACCGTGAAGAAGCGCATGATGACGTGGGGCAGACCTGCCGTACCGATCATCAGCGACAGCGTGAAGAGCGTCATGTTGAGCGTATCGGCGTGGTGTGCCGTATACTCGTTGAAGCCCAGCTCACGGACAATCTGGTCGAGCTTGACCAGAAGCGGCTCACCAGAGGCCTGGTGCTCGCCAAAGAGGCCAAGCGCCGGGATCGGGTTGCCGGTCAGTTGCAGCGAGATGAAGATCGCCGGGATCGTGTAAGCGGTGATCAGCACGCAATACTGAGCAACTTGGGTGTAGGTCACGCCTTTCATGCCGCCGAACACAGCGTAGGCGAAGACCACGCAAGCACCGATCAGCAGACCGGTTGTGTTGGAGACCTCAAGAAAGCGGCCGAACGCCACGCCCACGCCGGTCATCTGACCGATCACGTAAGTGACCGAGGCCACGATCAGACAGATCACAGCCACAAGGCGCGCGGTGGGCGAGTAGAACCGGTCGCCGATGAACTCGGACACGGTGAACTTGCCGAACTTACGCAGATAGGGGGCGAGCAGCAGTGCCAGAAGCACATAGCCGCCTGTCCAACCCATCAGGAAGGAGCTGTTGTCATAGCCGGTGAAGGCAATCAGGCCCGCCATCGAGATGAACGAGGCCGCCGACATCCAGTCCGCTGCTGTCGCCATACCGTTGGTGACCGGGTGAACACCGCGACCGGCGGCATAGAATTCCGATGTGGAACCCGCGCGGGCCCAGATCGCGATGCCGATGTAGAGCGCGAAGGATGCGCCCACAAACAGCAGGTTGATGGTAAACTGATCCATTGGTCCTTACTCCTCGACGCCGTAGTCTTTGTCGATCTTGTTCATCCGCCAGGCGTAGAAGAAAATCAGCGCCAGAAAGACGAGGATCGAGCCTTGCTGGGCGAACCAGAAGCCAAGATCGGTGCCGCCGACAGGAATGCCGGACAACATGGGGCGTAGCAAAATGCCGAACCCGAAGGACACAAGGGCCCAGATGACGAGCGAAATACGAATAAGTCGCACGTTGGCCTTCCAGTAAGAGCGGTCGCTCTCAGCGGTAGACACCGTATTAGAAGTTTGGTCTGTCACTTGGGACACTCCTCCACTTTTTCCTCTTGGCCGCCCCCTCATGGGACGGTCCAGTTCCCTTTGCGCTAGTTTTTAGTCGTGTTTGTTACAATCGCACCAAGGTCTTCGGCGATGCGGTCGATCGACCCCATCCCATCAATTGAACGGAGCACACCTTTGTCACGGTAGTAGGCGATCAGTGGTGCGGTCTGTTCGTGATAAGTTGCGAGCCGCGATGTCAGCGTCTCGGCGTTGTCGTCTGCGCGCACCGGCTGACCGGCGGCGCGGGCTTGCTCTGCGCGGCCGACGATGCGCTCGACCAGAGCTTCATCATCGACCTGCATCTCGATCACGACATCAAGGCTTTGACCTGTCTTATCGAGCAGGGCGCCCAACGCGTCGGCCTGGGCCAGCGTGCGGGGGAAGCCGTCGAAGATGAAGCCATTGGCCTCGGAGGTCGTGAGTTGCTCTTCAATGAGGCCGACGACGATTTCGTCGGTCACAAGCTCGCCGCGCTCCATGACGGCGGCGACGCGGTTGCCCATCTCGGTGCCGCTTTTCTTGGCGGCGCGCAGCATGTCCCCGGTGGACAGCTGCTTGAACCCGAAGGTTTCAACCAAACGTTCGGCCTGCGTGCCCTTGCCGGCCCCGGGAGGACCCAGCAGGATCAGGTTGACCGTGCGGGTGAGCGGTTTTGTTTGTCCGTCCATTACGCGTCCGCCCGGTTCATGCGGTTTTCGATCAGGTCATCGACAACGGCGGGTTCCGCCAGGGTCGAGGTATCGCCCAGTGCGCCGAAATCATCCTCGGCGATCTTGCGCAGGATACGGCGCATGATCTTACCCGAACGGGTCTTCGGCAGCCCGGGGGCCCATTGGATCAGGTCCGGCGCTGCAATCGGGCCAATCTCAGTGCGGACCCAGGTGCGCAGTTCCTTGCGGAGCTCTTCCGTGGGCTCTTCGCCATTCATCAGCGTGACGTAGCAATAGATGCCTTGTCCTTTGATATCATGGGGATAGCCGACCACTGCGGCCTCAGCGACCTTGGCGTGGGCGACAAGCGCGCTTTCCACTTCGGCGGTGCCCATGCGGTGACCGGACACGTTAATCACGTCATCGACGCGGCCTGTGATCCAGTAATCTCCATCGGCGTCACGGCGGCAACCGTCACCGGTGAAGTAGTAGCCCTTATAGTCCGCGAAATAGGTCTTCATGAAACGCTCATGATCACCCCAGACCGTGCGCATCTGGCCGGGCCAGCTGTCCTTGAGGCACAGGACGCCTTCGCATTCGGTGTCGTGAATTTCCTCGCCCGTGTGCGGGTCGAGAACGACAGTCTGAATGCCGAAGAAGGGTTTCGTGGCCGAGCCGGGCTTGAGCGCGGTCGCGCCAGGCAGGGGGGTCAGCAGGTGACCGCCCGTTTCCGTCTGCCACCATGTATCGACGATGGGGCATTTCCCTTTGCCGATGACGTCATTGTACCAATTCCAGGCTTCGGGGTTGATCGGTTCGCCCACGGTGCCCAGCACTTTGAGGGTCGACAGATCGCATTTCTCGACAAACTCGTTGCCCTGACCCATCAGTGCACGAATGGCAGTCGGGGCTGTGTAGAACTGGTTCACCTTGTGCTTTTCGCAGACCTGCCAGAAGCGGGAGGCATCGGGGTAGGTCGGCACGCCTTCGAACATGATGGTGGTGGCACCATTGGCCAGCGGGCCATAGACGATGTAGCTGTGGCCGGTGACCCAGCCCACGTCTGCGGTGCACCAGAAGATATCGCCGTCATGGTAGTCGAAGACATACTCCATCGTCATCGCGGCATAGGCCAGATAGCCGCCCGAGCAGTGGACGACGCCTTTGGGCTGACCGGTGGAGCCAGAGGTATAGAGGATGAAGAGCGGATCTTCGGCGTTCATCTCGACCGGCTTGGAATAATCATCGGCCTCCAGCGCCAGTTCGTTATAGTCGAAATCACGGCCATCAACCCACGTGGTTTGACCGCCGGTCCGCTTCACGACAAGGCATTTCACGCTGTCCTTGCAGTGCAAAAGCGCCTGATCAGTGTTGGATTTCAGCGCAGTTTTGCGGCCACCGCGCGGGGCTTCGTCCGCGGTGATCACGACCTTGGCGTCCGATCCGTTGATCCGTGCGCCCAGAGCATCGGGAGAGAACCCGGCAAACACGATCGAGTGGATGGCACCGATGCGCGCACAGGCGAGCATGGCATAGGCGGCTTCGGGGATCATGGGGAGATACAAGACCACCCGGTCGCCTTTGCGGACGCCAAGATCCTCGAGGATATTGGCCATTTTACAGACGCTTGTGTGCAGTTGCTTATAGGTGATGTGCTGCGCGTCTTCGTTGGGATCATCCGGCTCGAAGATAATGGCAGTCTGATCGCCGCGCGTCTCAAGGTGACGATCCACGCAGTTGGCGGCAACGTTCAGCGTACCGTCTTCAAACCATTTGATGTCGACCTCGCCAAATTCGTAGGTCGAATTTTTTACCTTGGTGTAGGGCTTGATCCAGTCGAGGCGAAGACCATGTTCTCCCCAGAAGGCGTCCGGGTCGTCGATGGAGGCCTTATACATTTCGGCGTATTTTGCAGCGTCAACATGGGCCGTTTTCGCGAATTCTGCGGAAACTGGATAAATTGGTGTCTGGTTTGCTGTCTTTGTGTCAGCCGTCATGATGCTCTCCCATTTGACTTGTCATGAGAAGCCGAATGGCGGTGACGCACAGACCGGTGCAGCGATCAATAGCATGTGGGCTCCTCTCCCACGTGCAATCTACTGCGTTGGTGAAAACGAGGAAATAACCCCAGCAAAAGACTGCCTTTTTCTGTAAATGCTTTTTCAGACGTTGTAATTTTTTGTAAATGAACGGGCGTTCTACGCCATAATTTCGCCTGATTTCCGTAGGTTATGATTGACCGTCGAGGGGGTCTTGCGACATTTCGACATCAGCTGTTTTTCGCGCGCCGCGCGCTCACGAAGGTGTGACATATCGGCATAGAGCTGCGCGCCCGCGTTATTTTCGTGCTTCAAGATGCAGCGTCACGGACATTTTCCGACTCAGTGGTTCTGGGTAGGCGGCAGTTGGCCAGGTGGATTGCCGGACCTTCCTGGACCACGCTGTATCGGCATCGTGCCCCGACTGGCTTTTCAAGTCGCCCTGTCCTACATGGGCCGCATGAGCATGATGCCCGCCTCTGAGATCACGCAAGCCGCGCGCTTGTCGGTCGCGCCCATGATGGCGTGGACCGATCCGCATTGCCGCTATCTGCATCGTCTGATGTCACGCCGCACCTTGCTTTATACCGAGATGGTAACTGCTCCGGCTTTGGTGCGCGGAGACGCGCGGCATCTTCTGCGGTTTGATCCGACAGAGCATCCGGTCGCCTTGCAGCTTGGCGGCTCTGACCCGGCAGAGCTGGCGCAAGCGGCACGGATGGGTGCAGATGAGGGGTATGACGAGGTCAATCTGAATGTCGGCTGCCCGTCGGACCGCGTGCAATCTGGGACGTTTGGCGCGATCCTGATGACACAGCCGAAGCTGGTCGCCGAATGTGTGGCCGCGATGATTGCAGCCTGTCCGGTGGAGGTCACTGTCAAATGCCGCATCGGCGTCGATGATCAGGACCCGGAAGAAGCGTTGCCGACGTTTCTGAGCGACATCCGCGCGGCAGGCGTGCGCCGGGTGACGATCCATGCACGCAAAGCGTGGCTGCAAGGGCTTAGCCCGAAGGAGAACCGCGATATCCCGCCGCTGGATTATGATCTTGTCGCCCGGATGAAGGCGACGTTTCCCGATCTGCACATCAGTGTGAACGGCGGGATCACCTCGCTGGATCAGGCGCGGGGCTTTTTGCAAGCGGGCCTTGATGGCGTGATGATCGGCCGGGCGGCTTATCACACCCCCGCTGACATTTTGCTGGACGCGGATCGGTTGATTTACGCGGAGGATCACGCGGTGGATCTGTTCGAGGTCATCGACGGGATGCGCCCCTATATCGCGCGCCACCTGGCGGAGGGCGGTAAGCTGGCACAAGTCACGCGGCATATGCTGGGCCTTTTTCAGGGCCGCCCCGGTGCGCGCCACTGGCGCCGGGTTCTGTCGGAGGAGGGCCACAAGCCCGATGCGGGTATGCACACGCTGGACAGCGCCTTGGAGCAGGTGCGCGTGGATGCGTGATTGGCAGCACTTTGACCATGATCCGGGGTTGGCGCGCTGGGCGACTGCGGCTGATAAGTCCGCAGCAGACGTGTTGGCGGACCCGGCGCAGGCGCATCAGTATCGCTATTGCAGAACGTGGTTCGTCGGCGTGGATGCGCTGCCAAATGCGCTGGATGGCAGTGTGCGCGGCGTGCCGCTGGCGGGCAATGTGCTGGAGGGGCTTTGGCAGGGGACGTGGCACAGCGCACAAGTGTCGGTCACGTTTCCGGGCTATCCACAGCGTATGGAAGGCGAAACCGAGGGCCAGCACCAGTTTCGCGCCCGGCGGGATGCGGCGCATGTGGATGGGTTGCTGCCGATGGGGCCCGCGCGGCGCCGTCACCTGATTGAGCCCCATGCGTTCATTCTTGGCCTGCCGCTGAACGATGTTCCAGAAAGCCCCTTGGTCGTCTGGGAGGGCAGTGCCGCGATCATGCACGCGGCGTTTTCGGAAGCTTTCAAGAACGTTCCCGCCAGTGAATGGTCGACCATGGATGTGACTGAGATTTACCAAGAGGCCCGCAAACGCTGCTTTGAAACCTGCACGCGCGTTGCCTTGGTCGCAAAACCCGGGGAGGCGCTTTTGCTGCACCGGTTGACGCTGCATGGGGTGGCCCCTTGGGCCGGTTCAGAGCCCTGCGATGAAGGCCGCCGCATCGCCTATTTCCGTCCGCTCTTGGAGGACCCGGCAGACTGGCTCGCACAGCCCTGACTTCTTTTGTCGCTAAATACCTCCGCCGGAGGCAAAGAGTTTTCAAAAAACTCTTTCAAGACTTTTTCTTGAAAAGTCTTCGCGCGTTCAGCTGAGATCGGGGGCGACACGGGCTGCCCGTCCGCCCCGGCGCTTGGCCAGACGTGGCGCGCGGGAGGGCAGATCTTCCATCACGGCGGCACGGTCTTCCGGGGACAGGCGCGACCATTGCGTGATCTCGTCAATCGAGCGCAAGCACCCGGTGCACAGACGCTCTGCCGGATGGATTACGCATACCTTGATGCAAGGGCTTTCAATCTCGGCCCGTTTCCATACTGCGTCGCTCATAAACTGCTCCCCAAATGCCGGAACCGATCCAGCACGCCTTGCAGGATATAGCTGGCCGCGACGTGGTCAATGACCTCGGCGCGACGTTTCCGTGTCGTATCCGCCTCAAGCAGCGCCTTTTCTGCGGCGACGGTAGAGAGGCGTTCGTCCCAGAAGCCAATCGGCAGGTCGGTGAGCCGTTCCAGATTGCGCGCGAAGGCGCGGGTCGATTGGCAGCGGGGCCCCTCAGAGCCGTCCATGTTTCGCGGCAGGCCCAGAAGGATGCCGCCCACATTGCGCTTTGCGATAATCTCCAGCAAAGTCGCGGCGTCCACGCCGAATTTCTTGCGCCGGATCGTCTCGAGCGGGGTCGCGACGGACCAGAGGCTGTCAGAGATTGCAACGCCGATGGTCTTGTCGCCCAGATCGAGACCGACAAGTGCGCGGTGGCGGGGCAGGGCGGCGTGAAAGCCCTTGATATCTTCGGCGATCATGAGGTTACTCGATCAGACCGGCGGCGTTCGCGGCCTGCCGGATCGTGGCGAGGGCGCTGCGATTACCCTGAAAGACAATCTGTGCCTCGGCATAAATAGCTTTGGCCTGATCATCGTTGCCCAAAGCGCCCAAGGCGCGGATCAACTGGCCCCATTCCGTGGGCGTGCCGCCATCATTGGCCAAACGGTCGGACAGACCCGCCACCATGCCTTCGATCATGGCCTGACGTTCCTCGGGCGTCATATCGGCAGCGTTGGCGACGTCTTCGGCGGAGGGCCCGCGGGGGGCCGCTTCGGGTTCAAGCTCAAACGCGATGCCCGCGCGCAGGGCGAGGTCTTCGATCTGGGCGCGAATGGGCGCGATCCAGATGGCGTCATCGGGGCCTTCCAGCAGCAATTGCTCCCACAGTTTGAAGGCCAGATCGGGCCGTCCGATCTGGGAATAGAGCTGCCCTGAATAATAGCGTGCCGCCCCGTTGGTCGGGTCAAGCTGCAAGGCGCGGGTCAGGGCTTGCTCGGCCTCGGGCGAGACATAGCCCCCTGCTGCGAGCACCAGCATATCCGCGAGGTTTGCATAATCCTCTGCCTCGGCCAGATCGCCCAGGGCGCGGATGAGTTGAGCTTGCACCTGATGGGCGGCGCGGAAATTGCCGAGGGAGGCCTCATTGCTGGCCAACAGCCGCAAGCCGCGCACATCGTTTGGACGTTCTGCCATGGCTTCGCGCAAGCGTTCCATAAGCTCCAGATAAGCCGGGTCCTGTCCGGCGGTGGGGGGCGGTTGCAATCCGGCCTGGGCTTCGGCGTCGGCTTGACTGGGCCGGTTTTCTCGCACATCTTGTGCCATCTCCAGACGCAATTGGTGGGGCAGGTCACCATAACCTGGCGCACCAAGGCTGAGATAGGTCCAGTAGCTGACACCGACCGTGGCGGCAGCGAGCATCGCAATCATAGGCCCGTTGGCGCGCCCGGTCTGCGCCGTCTCCATCTCGCCCTGTCGTTTGCGGTCGGCGTCCAGAATACGGCGCGATACTTCGGTGCGGATCTGTTCAGCCTCTTCTTCGGTCAAGACCTTGCGGGCCAGATCACGCTCAACCTCGGCCAGTTGATCGCGGTAAATCTGCAGATCGTATTCCGCTTCCGAGCCTTCCGACGCGCGCGCATGCAGCACGGCGCGGGCCATCAAAACGACAACCACACCGCATAACGCTGCTGTCACGACCCAGAAAACCATGCTGTCTCCCCAACTGATGTGCGCACCATGTATATCCTGCGCCAGAGATGCAAAACCCCAACGGTTCTTTTGCCGCATTTTTTGAAAGTGATGTCGCGAATTCAGGGTCTTTTGCCGCTTGTGGTTCGCTCATGGAGGCGGTTGGCTTTAGAAACGAGACAAGGTCCTTTTCTGCCCTGCCGGGAGTCGTCTGTTCCATGAAGCGTTATTCCGCCTTTGCCGTGGCTCGCGAAGCCTTCCGCCATCACGCCGGGTGGGAGCGGGCCTGGCGCAATCCGGAGCCGAAAAAGCACTATGATGTCATCATCATTGGCGCGGGCGGTCATGGTCTGGCGACAGCCTTCTGGCTGGGCAAGAACCACGGGATTACCAATGTTGCGGTGATCGAGAAGGGCTGGCTGGGGGGCGGCAATACGGGCCGCAACACGACGATCATTCGCAGCAACTACCTGCAGGATCCGTCGGCGGCGATCTATGAAAAGGCGCGCTCGCTCTACGAGACGATGAGCCAAGACGTCAATTACAACGTGATGTTCAGCCCGCGCGGCGTGATGATGCTGGCACAAACCCATCACGAGGTGCGGGGCTATCTGCGCACGGAGCATGCCAACAATCTGCAGGGGGTCGACACGACCTTCATCGGCCCCGAGAAGGTGAAAGAGCTGTGCCCGATCATTAATATTGACGGGCCCCGTTACCCGGTGCTTGGCGCTTTGTGGCAGCCGCGTGGAGGGACCGCACGTCACGATGCGGTCGCCTGGGGCTATACGCGGGCGTGCTCGGACATGGGAATGGACATCATCCAGCAATGCGAAGTGACAGGTGTGCGCCAAGAGGGCGGCAAGGTTACCGGGGTGGAAACCACCAAGGGTGAGATCGGTTGCAGCAAGCTGGGCATCGTCGTGGCGGGCCATTCAGGCGTTCTGGCCGAGATGGCGGGCTTCCGTCTGCCGATTGAAAGCGTGGCACTGCAGGCGCTGGTGTCGGAACCGATCAAGCCCTGTATGGATGTAGTTGTCATGGCCAACACGGTGCATGGCTATATGAGCCAGTCCGACAAGGGCGAGATGGTGATCGGCGGCGGCACGGATGGGTATAACAACTACACCCAGCGCGGCTCCTTCCATCATATTGAGGAGACGGTGCGGGCACTCGTTGAGACGTTCCCGATGATCTCGCGCCTGAAGATGCTGCGCCAATGGGGCGGGATCGTGGATGTGACCGGCGACCGCTCCCCAATCATCGGCAAAACGCCTTTGGAAAATTGCTTTATCAATTGCGGCTGGGGGACGGGGGGCTTCAAGGCCATTCCGGGCTCCGGCTGGGCCACGGCCGAGATGATCGCCAAGGGCGCGCCGGGGCCGCTGGCGGCAGAGTTCGGTTTGGACCGTTTCAAGGAAGGCCGCTTCATTGATGAAAGCGTAGCAGCAGGGGTCGCGCACTAGTGACCCACTTCATCTTGAACCCGCGCGGGTCGCGCCTACGTCATGGCAAAGAACTGACGGAGCGACCCCAATGGCACAGAAATTCCCCGCACTCGCAGGCTTTACCGCCGGCATCGTTATCACGCTCGCCGCTGGCGCGCTGGGGACGGTCATGTTCAGCGGATCCGGCCTTAGCGATACGCGCGCCCCGTCGGAGGTTATCTACCCGAACTTCTAATCCGGCGAAGCCTTGCCCATCGCAAAACCTGCTTTTGGCTGGGCTTTGCGCAAATTGGCCGGGGAATTCCGCTTATATTGAGCCTGAGTGTGGCTCTGCTTTGGTGAGGTCTCATCGAAAGGAGACCACATCATGTCCGACTACACTCCAGGCCGCACAGGCCAAAGCGAAGGCGGCGGCGCAAAAGGCCTTCTTTTGGCCGTACTGGCCATTATCGCCATCATTGCAGTGCTTGGCTTCTTTGGCACAGGATCCGCGCCAACAGATGACGGCACGGCTGCCCCGGCAGTCGAAGAGACAGCTCCGGCAGCGACCGGCACCGAGGCTGCACCGGCCACGCCGACAGAATAACGTTCAACACCACTCACGAACCGCGGAAGGCGGGCGCTTTGCGGCGTCCGCCTTTTGCGTGTCCGCTTGTCAGGGAGCGCAGCCATGCTGATGCTGGAATGCCCGTATTGCGGGATCACCGCAGAAGAGACCGAATTGTCACCCGGTGGGCAAGCGCATCTGACGCGGCATGGACCGGGGTCTTCGGAGGAGGATTTCGAGGGCTATTTGTTCATGCGCGAGAACCCAAAGGGCGTGCATTTTGAACGGTGGCGGCATTCGAATGGCTGCGGGAAGTGGTTTCATGCAGCGCGCTGCACGGCGACGTTAGAGGTCTTTGGGACCTATTCGGCGCAAACCACAGAGCCGCCCGAGGCCTTGCGCAAGTTGATCAGTGAAAAACGGCCCGGGTGGTCGTGGGGGGAGTTCTCATGAGCACACGTCTGGCCAAAGGCGGGCGGTTGGTGAACCGCGACCGCGCGATGTCGTTCACGTTCAACGGAAAACAGATGCGCGGGTTTGAGGGGGATACGCTGGCCTCGGCCTTGTTGGCGGGCGATCAGATGCTGGTGGGGCGGTCGTTTAAATACCACCGCCCACGTGGGATCGTGGCCTCGGGCGCGGAGGAACCGAACGGGTTGGTGAACCTCGGCGAAGGGTCGATGTTTGAGCCCAATGCGCGGGTGACCACGACCGAGCTGTTTGAGGGGCTGACGGCGGGGTCTCAGAACCATTGGCCGTCGCTGGAGTTCGATGTGGGTGCGGTGAACGCGAAGCTGTCGCGGTTCCTGCCTGCAGGGTTCTACTACAAGATGTTCATCCACCCGCGGCCCTTGTGGAAGCATGTCTATGAGCCGTTTATCCGTCAATCGGCTGGTTTGGGCAAAGCGCCCAAGGATCGTGATGGCGAGCGGTATGAGCATTTCTATGACCACGTCGATTTGTTGATCATCGGGGGCGGTATTGCGGGTTTGGCTGCGGCGAAGGCGGCCATCGGGTCGGGTCTGCGCGTGCTGGTGATCGAGCAGACCGCCGCTTGGGGCGGACGTGCGCCGGTCGATGGCGCTGTGATCGACGGGATGCCTGCCGACGAGTGGGTGAGCCAGACAGTGGCCGAACTGCACGCCGCCGAGAATATCGAATTGCGCACCCGCCTGATGGGCGCTGGGGTTTATGACCACGGCTATGTGCTGGGGTATGAGCGGATCGGGGATCACCAGCCGGGCGCTGGTCTGCCAAAGCACCGCCTGTGGCGCATCCGAGCCGGACATGTGCTGACAGCGACCGGCGCGATTGAGCGGCCTTTGAGCTTTGCGGGCAATGATGTGCCGGGGGTCATGTTGGCCTCGGCGGTGCGGGATTATGCGGTCAACTTTGGGGTCTCCGTCGGGGACCGCACGGTCGTTGTGACGAATAACGATGATGCCTATCACACAGCGCTGGTGATGAAGGAGGCGGGGCTGGACGTCCCTGCGATCATCGACGCGCGGCCGGATGGGGCTGGCGCGCTGGGTGCTGAGATTGAAGCGGCAGGCATTCGTGTGCTCAAGGGCAAGGGCATCGCCAAGGTCAAAGGCGGTAAGCGTATAACCGGCGTGGTCACTTGCGCGATGGCGGGCGAAGGCACCGCGCAGGAGGAGATTGCCTGCGATGTGGTCGCGATGTCGGGCGGTTGGTCTCCGGTCGTGCATCTTTGGTCCCATTGCGGGGGTAAGCTGCTGTGGGACGCCGATCATGCGTTCTTCCGGCCTGATCCGGAGCGCGCTCCGACCGGGGCGCAGGGGGAGGCGTTCGTGTCGGTTGCGGGGTCTGCCAATGGTGCAATGTCGGTTGCTGATGTGCTTGCGGACGCGGCGGCTCAGGGTGTTGCGGCGGTGAAAGCTGCTGGCGGTAAGGCAGCGAAAGTTGCTGTGAAGGCTGACGCGGAAGACGCAGCACCAATGGCACCGGTCTGGATGATGCCGCAGGGCGCGAAGTATGAGCTGCGCGCGAAGATGTGGCTCGATTATCAGAACGATGTGAAGGTTTCAGACGTCCAACTGGCCGCGCAGGAAGGCTTTGAAAGCGTCGAGCATACCAAGCGCTACACGACGCTGGGTATGGCCACCGATCAGGGGAAGCTGAGCAATATCAACGGGCTGGCGATCCTATCTGATGCGCTGAACCAGCCTATTCCGCAGACGGGGACGACAACGTTCCGCCCGCCTTACACACCCATTTCCATGGGCGCGATTGCAGGCGAGGCGCGGGATGAGATTTTCCAGCCTTTGCGCAAAACGCCGATGCATGAGTGGCACGATGCGCATGGCGCGCATTGGGAGCCGGTCGGCCATTGGCGGCGGGCCTATTGCTTCCAGCAGCCCGGCGAAAGTGTCGAGGACGCGGTGCACCGCGAGGTGAAGAATACCCGCGAGAAGCTGGGGCTGCTCGATGCCTCTACCCTTGGCAAGATCATTGTGAAGGGGCCGGATGCGGGCAAGTTTCTGGACATGCTTTACACCAACATGATGAGCACGCTGAAGGTCGGGCGGTGTCGCTACGGGCTGATGTGTTCGGAAAACGGGTTCTTGATGGATGACGGCGTGGTGGCGCGGATGTCTGAGGACACGTTCCTCTGCCACACGACATCCGGCGGCGCAGATCATATCCACGCGCATATGGAGGAATGGCTGCAAACCGAATGGTGGGACTGGAAAGTCTGGGTCGTGAACGCGACGGAGCAGTTTGCTCAGGTCGCGGTTGTGGGTCCCAAGGCGCGCAAGGTCCTGCAAAAGCTGGGCGGCATGGATGTCGGGCGCGATGCGTTGCCCTTCATGGGGTGGGCCGAGGGCGAGATCGCAGGCATCCCGGCGCGTGCCTTCAGGATCAGTTTCTCGGGCGAGTTGAGCTACGAGATTGCGGTGCCTGCCAGCTATGGTCTGGCGTTCTGGGAAAAGCTCATGGAGGCGGGGGCCGAGTTTGGCGTCATGCCTTACGGCACCGAGGCGCTGCATATCATGCGGGCCGAGAAGGGCTTCATCATGATCGGGGATGAAACTGATGGCACCGTGATCCCGCAGGATCTGGGGCTGAACTGGGCGATTTCGAAGAAGAAGGACGACTTCATTGGCAAGCGCGGGCAGGCGCGGGTGCATATGACCGACCCGGACCGATGGAAGCTGGTCGGGCTGAAGACGGTGGATGGATCGGTGCTGCCCGATGGGGCGTATGCGGTGGGCGAAGGCAAGAACGCCAACGATCAGCGCAACGTGGTCGGGCGCGTGACGTCCACCTATCACTCGCCGACGCTGGGGCGCGGGATTGCAATGGGGTTGGTCAAGAACGGGCCGGACCGGATGGGGGAGCGGTTAGAGTTCCCGAAAGTGGATGGCTCCAGCGTGCATGCGGAGATTTGCGACCCGGTCTTCTTTGATCGCGAGGGGGAGAAGCAGGATGTCTGAGGCTGTGACAGCTTTAAACGGCGCGTCTTATGACGGCTATGTGCGCGTGGAGGATGCGGGGCTTTGCGGGATGATTTCGCTGCGCGGGGATTTGTCGGACGCGAAGGTCAAGAAGGCCTGCAAGGATGCAAGCGGGCAGGCGATGCCGCAGCCACGCGGGATCGCGGGCGATTTGAACGGCGGGATCGGCTGGATGTCCCCGGACGAGGCGTTGGTTCTGGTGCCTTATGCAGAGGCGCCTGCAGCCGCTGCGCGGATGGAGATGGCGTTGAAAGGCACGCATACTTTGGTGGTCGAGGTCTCGGACGCGCGCGCGGTTTTCACCTTGCGGGGCGACAAGCTGCGCGAGGTGTTGGCGAAGGTTACGCCTGCGGATGTCTCACGCCTTCCGGTCGGTGAATTGCGCCGCACGCGGGTGGCGCAAGTGGCTGCCGCGCTCTGGCTGAGTGACGAGGCGACGGCACATTTGATCTGCTTCCGGTCGGTGGCCGATTACATGTTCGAGCTGCTCTCACGCTCTGCTCTCCCCGGATCGCAAGTGCGCTAAGTTTGGTGGGAACGCGCTGCCGGGGCTTGACGTTTGTCCCCATCACACGACATGTGATCCACGTAATCGCTTGCAAATAGAGGGGCCCACTTATGGCTTTCGAACTTCCTGATCTTCCCTATGCCCATGACGCACTTGCCGCGAAAGGCATGTCGAAAGAGACGCTGGAGTATCACCACGACCTGCACCACAAGGCTTATGTCGACAACGGCAACAAGCTGATCGAGGGCACCGAGTGGGCCGACAAGTCGATGGAAGAGATCATCAAGGGCACCTATGATGCGTCTGCCGTGGCTCAGAGCGGCATCTTCAACAACATCAGCCAGCTGTGGAACCACAATCAGTTCTGGGAGATGATGGGGCCTGGCTCTTCGGCGATGCCTGGTGAGCTGGAAAGCCGCATCACCGATGCGTTCGGGTCGGTCGACGAGTTCAAGTCGCAGTTCTCTGCCGCGGGTGCGGGTCAGTTCGGGTCGGGCTGGGCCTGGCTGGTTGTCGATACCGACGGCACACTGAAAGTGACCAAGACGGAAAACGGTGTGAACCCGGTCTGTTTCGATCAGACGGCACTGCTGGGCTGCGATGTGTGGGAGCATTCTTACTACATTGATTTCCGCAACAAGCGGCCGGCTTACCTCACGAACTTCCTGGATAATCTTGTGAACTGGGAAAACGTGGCGGAGCGTTTGTCGAACGCCTGATCTAAAGGTGCGCTTCCGCGCATTTTAAATCTACGAGCTTTGACGCGATGCCTTCCTTGGGGCGTCGCGTTTTTTGTTGGGGAATGAGCATTTTTGCACAAAAGAAGAGGAGGTTCGCTGCTGTTCATGCTCTGTCGCGTGAGGTAGCGTCGGCTTGCGAAACACCAAGGACAGCGAGCAATGGGCGAGGCCGGCAAAGGGGTCGTAGCGATGATCGGCGCATGCGTCGTTTGGGGCTTGTCACCGCTTTACTACAAGCTGATCGCTCATGTGCCTCCCGGAGAAGTGTTGGCGCATCGCACGTTGTGGTCGCTGGTCTTTTTCGCCTGTGTTCTGGCTGTCCAAAGCCGGCTGGGCGTATTGCGCGGTGCGTTGCGGCATTGGCGGGTGATCCTGCTGGCCGCGATCATGATCTCGGTCAATTGGTTCGTCTTCATCTTTTCCGTGCAGGTCGGGCGCACGGTAGAGGCGTCGCTGGGATACTACATCTTCCCGCTTGTAGCTGTTCTTCTGGGCATGATCGTCTTTCGGGAAAGGCTCGGCGTCTGGCAGGGCGTCGCTGTGGCGCTGGCCTGCGTCGCGGTGTTGGTGCTGAGCGTCGGTATCGGCGCGGTGCCGTGGATTTCGCTGATCTTGGCTGTCACGTTCGGGTTTTACGGAGTGTTGAAAAAGCGACTAGATGTCGGGCCGGTCGTGTCAGTTACTTGTGAGGTGTTGCTTTTGGCACCACTGGCTTTGGCGTGGCTCTTCGGGTTGCATCTGGGGCTTTTTGCAGAGGCGCGACCGGGGGCTGTCTTTGGATCAAGCCTTTTTGATAGCCTCATTCTGATGCTCTCAGGCGTTTTGACGGCGGGGCCGCTGATCCTTTTCAGCTATGCTGCACGGCGCGTTGCTTTGGCGAGTGTCGGTGTGATCCAGTATCTGAACCCCAGTTTGCAGTTCTTCTGCGCGGTCATCGTCTTTGCAGAGCCGTTCACTTCCGCCCACGCCATCGCGTTTCCCCTGATCTGGAGCGCGCTTGCGATCTACTCGGTCGCGGCTTTGCGTCAGGAGAGGGCGGTGCGCAAAGCGGCTTCAATCTCCGCCGGGGTCTGACAGACGCGGGTGAAGTCGCGCAGGCTGGGTTCGGCGAAGCCTTCGTCGATCACGTGATCCATAAGTTGTACGAGCTTGTCCCAGTAGCCTTCTGTATTCAAAAGAAAAATAGGTTTCTGGTGCAGGCCCAGCTGGCGCCAAGTGACGACCTCGAAATACTCGTCCAACGATCCTGCACCACCCGGCAGCACGATGATCGCGTCGGAGTTCATATACATGACCTTTTTGCGCTCGTGCATGTTCTCGGTCACGATGAATTGGGTCAGATCGCGTTTGCCAACTTCCCAGCTGAGCAGATGCTCGGGGATGACGCCAAACGTCTCTCCGCCCGCGGCTTGCGTGGCATTCGCGACCTCGCCCATGAGCCCCACATCGCCTGCGCCGTAGACCAGTCGCCAGCTATTTGCGGCCAGCATATCCCCAACCTCGCGCGCGGCGTGCAGGTAGGCGGGGTTAGTGCCGTTGCGTGAGCCACAAAAGACACAAACAGATGAAGGCGTTACGGACATGAAGGGCTTTCACTCGTTGGTTTTGACCCCTGATAGCGGAGGGGCTACAGTCCGGCAAGCAAAGCGACCGGGGAGGCGCAGGCGTGGCATCACAAACGGGACAATCGCAGACATGGCTCTGGGCTAGCGGCGCGGCAGCGGTGGTGTTGGCCATTGGTGTGGCCTTGTTTTTGCGCCCGGCCCCTGAGCTTGCTGGTGATGCCGTATCACCTGCCACTACGCCTGAAGTTGAAGCCGTTCTAACGACGGAAGATGCATCGGCGCCGCAAGACACCGATATGGAGGGGGCTACCCCGAATGCTCCAAGCTTTGATGTCGTGCGGGTCGAGCCCACCGGCGCTACGGTGATTGCCGGGCGGGGCAGTCCTGGCGAAACGGTCGATATCCTGCTCAATGGTGATGTGATCGCGCGAGCCATCGTGGATCAAACGGGTCGTTTTGCGACCTTGCAACAGCTGGATCCCAGCACCGATCCGCAGGCCCTTAGCCTTTCCAGCGGGGAAGGGGCCGACCGTCTAACCTCGGCCGAGGAGGTATTGCTGGCCCCGCGTCCAGAACGTGTTGCTGAGGATGAGGCGCCCGCCACCCAACCGGTCCTGAAGGCCGATGCCGAAGGCGTCGAGGTGATCGAGCCGGGGCTGGCCCCCGATACGCCCCCCGAAGTCGTCGATGCGGTGGCCCTTGATACGATCACATATGCGCCTTCCGGAGAGGTATCTCTGGGTGGGCGCGCCAGCACCGATTTCGTGCGCATCTATCTCGATGATGCGCCAGTGTTGACAGCACCGGTTGAGCCCGACGGGCAATGGCGCACCGCGTTGCCAAAGGTGGATACCGGCGTTTACACGTTGCGTGTCGATGAGTTGGATAGCGAGGGCCGCGTGGCGTCGCGTGTCGAAACACCTTTCAGGCGCGAAGACCGCGCGACAGTTGCGTCCGAGATTGAGACGGCACCGGGCACCGCACTTGCTGTCCGAACAGTACAACCCGGGGCCACGCTTTGGGCGATTGCGGACGAGCGCTATGGCGACGGCGCGCTTTACGTGCGGGTGTTTGAAGCCAATCGCGACCGCATCCGCGACCCGGATCTGATCTACCCCGGTCAGGTCTTTACCATTCCGGACTAGTCTTAACCGACCCTGCGCCCTAGGATGTGCGGCCAGCCAGTTTCGGAGCCAGCCTTGAGAAATCGCGACATGTCAAATGCGCAAACCGCCCCCCGCGACAGTGCGCGGGCCAGCGCGGTTTCGATCCTGGTCCGCGTGGTGCCTTATCTTTGGCCCAAGAATGCACCTGCCATGCGCGTGCGCGTCGTCTTCGCCATTGCGGCTTTGGTCTTGTCGAAGCTGATTGCTGTGGCGACCCCATACCTCTTCAAACTGGCCGTCGACACGCTGAGCGGGGAGGTTGAAAGCCCAACCGCTTTGCTGACCCTTGGGGCGGTTGGGTTGACGTTGGCCTATGGTGTGACGCGCCTTTTGTCGACGCTCTTCCAACAGCTCAGATTGGTGATCTTCGCGCCAGTCTCCGAACGGGCCTCCCGCCGTATCGCGCTTGAGGTTTTCGCCCATATCCACCGCTTGTCTTTGCGCTATCACCTGTCCCGGCAAACCGGCGCTTTGGCGCGGATCATTGATCGCGGGGTCGCGGGCATTCAGACGGTGCTGAGCGTGGCGCTCTTCTCCACCGGGCCGCTCATCTTGGAACTTGTGTTGATTTGCGGGGTGTTGCTGGGCGTTTTTGATGTGCGTTTCGTGGCCATCGTGGGCATCACGATCGTGACCTATGTAGTGTTTACCTTCGTGGTCAGCGAGTGGCGGGTCGGCCTGCGCCGCGAGATGAACGACAACGACAAGGATATGAACCAAAAGGCGATGGACAGCCTGTTCAACTTTGAGACGGTCAAATACTTCGCGGCATCTGGCCGTGAGGAAGCGCGTTATGAGGCTGCCCTTCGGACGTTTCAAAGCAGTTCGTTACGGGTGACATATTCGATGGCCGCGCTGAATTTCGGTCAGGCGTTTCTAATTACGGCGGGGCTGGTCGGCGTCATGGTTCTGGCAGCTGTTGGTGTCGAAAACGGAACCCTGACGGTTGGCGATTTCGTCATGGTCAATGCCTACATGCTGCAAGTGATTGGCCCGCTGAACTTCTTGGGTGGGATTTACCGGCAATTGCGCCAATCGCTGGTCGATATGGACGAGATGTTCGGTCTTCTGGACCGCTCCGCTGAGGTGGTCGAAAAGCCTGACGCGTCTGCCTTGCAGGTCTCTCGTGGCGAAGTCACGCTGCGGAACGCCCATTTTCACTACGAGGCGAACCGCCCGATCCTGAAAGGCGTCGATATCCATGTGGGCGCTGGGGAAACCGTCGCCATCGTGGGGCCATCCGGCGCTGGTAAATCCACCATCGGGCGGCTCTTGTTTCGGTTCTACGATGTGACCGAAGGGGCGCTGACGATTGACGGTCAGGACGTGCGCGATGTCACGCTGCAAAGCGTTCAGGAAAGCATCGGCGTGGTGCCGCAGGACACGGTACTGTTTAACGACACGATTGGTTACAACATCGCCTACGGCAACCCGGACGCCAGCCAAGCGCAGATCGACGAAGCTGCGCGCTCTGCCCAAATCTACGATTTTGTGGTGAGCCTGCCCGACGGCTTTGACACGCGCGTCGGCGAGCGAGGGCTGAAACTCTCGGGCGGTGAAAAGCAGCGCGTTGGCATCGCGCGCACGCTTCTCAAGGATCCGCCGATCATCCTGCTGGACGAGGCGACCTCGGCCCTCGACACCGAGACAGAACGCGACATTCAGGACGCGCTGGACCGGATGGGCGAGGGACGGAGCGTTTTGGTCATCGCGCATAGGCTATCGACCGTCGTAAGCGCTGACCGCATCTATGTGCTGGAAGAGGGCCGCGTGGTCGAGGAAGGCACCCATGCAGCGCTGCTGGCGAAAAATGGACGCTACGCCCGTATGTGGGCGCGTCAGTCTCGCGAAGAGGCCGCGTAACCCTCCATTAAGGTTAACGCGGCCCCTTTGGTTTCATCTTTGCTCAAATATCCTCGCCGAAGGCGTGCGGGCGACCCTCCATGGCATGCTGTCGTTATTCAGTGGCGACAGCGGCATCCGTCAACTTGCCCAATGCGCCGGTCATCATCTTGATCACTTCCGCATCTGCAGGGACGCCGTGGGTCTCGGCCAAACCTGCGGGGTCGTGATAGACCACCTGCACCTGACCGTCCGCATCCTCATAGGCCAGCACGCGCAAGGGCAGATCAAGCCCGGCGGTGATCGCGGCCTGCATGGCGGGTGTGCCCAGCTTGGGATTGCCGAACATCAGCATCTGCGCAGGCGCCAGCTCTGATCCAACGCTTTCCGCGCCTTTCGCGTGATCCACACGCGCAAAGACAGTGGCCCCTGCATTGCCGACGGCGGCCTCCAGCCGATCAATTGTCATGGCCACGGAATGCGGGCTTGGTTTGGATACAAGATCGGCCGCAAACGCAGCCGGGGCCGCTGCACAAAGCGCAAGGGCGCTGATGAGGGAACGCAAAGTCATGGAAAGGTCTCTCCTGATTAGTCAGGCGTTCACTATGACCGATGCGGATCAAGTCAGCCCGTCACAAGCGCGTGACGGGCTGCCCCTTGGCGTTACTCCGCCGCTTTGAGCGGGGCGATCGCGGGTTGCGGCCCATCGGGATCATCCCAAAGGATTTCCGGCGCTTTGACCCGGCGCGCCTCGCGCGCAAGTGCCCAATCCTGTGCCGCGCGGCTGGATTTGCCCATCGACATCTTCGCCAGCAATTGCGCAAGCCAGCCAATATAGGTTGTCACCCAGACCCGCAGGGCCAGCATCGACGGCGTGAAGACCAGCGTCAGCACGGTCGCGATGCCAAGGCCAAAGACTACGGCAGTCGCAAGCTGCTTCCACCAAAGGGCGGTTGGGCTGTCGATGGAATAACCGCCGCCGATGAAATCAAGGCTCAGGCCGAACATCATCGGCGCAAGACCGGCCATCGTGGTGATCGTCGTCAGAAGCACCGGACGGATCCGCGCCTCGGCAGTGCGCACGATGGCCTCGATCCGCGGCATGTAGCGGGAATACTCCTGGTAGGTGTCGATTAGAACAATGTTGTTGTTCACGACGATCCCCGCAAGCGCCACGATGCCTGTACCCGTCATGATGATCGAGAAGGGTTGATCCATGACCAACATGCCGATCAGCACGCCTGTGGTGGAGAGAACCACGGCGAGCAGCACGAGCACGGCATTATAGAAGCTGTTGAACTGCGCCAGCAGGATGATGAACATCAATCCTAAGGCGCCTGCAAAGGCGCTGATCAGGAACTGGCCGCTTTCTTCCTGCTCTTCCTGGTCGCCGGTCCATTCAAAGCTGACGCCATCTGGCAGCACATCGCTTTCGGCAAGCCAGGTGTTCAGAACGCCGATCCGCTCGCTTGGAGTGATTGGCGCGCCGTCGTCATTGGTCAGGTTGGGCAGCACGTCGGCTTTCACGTCGTAATAGCGCTGCTGGTCGACACGGTCGATCTGCGATAGCTTCGCCACGGGCTGACGGGTGATGAAGTTCGACAGCGGCACCAAACCGTCAGAGGTGCGAACCTTGAGGTTGTCGAGTGTCGAAAGCACGCGGTCCTGTTCCGGGAGGCGCACGCGGATCTCGATCTCTTCGTCAGAGCTGTCCACCCGCATCGTGTCGAGCAGCACGCCGCGTGTTACCAGCTGAACCATGGCACCAACCGTCAGCACATCCGCGCCGTAGCGCCCTGCTTTTTCGACATCCACGTCGATCTGCCAGTCGATGCCCGGCAGCGGCAGGCTGTCTTCGACAAGGGTCAGCCCTTCGGTTTGTTCAAACTGCGCGCGGACTTTCAAAGCGGTCTCCGAAAGCGCGTTCAGATCGTCGCCCTTGAGGCGCAGGTGCACCGGCTTACCTGAAGCGGGGCCTTGAGCCAGTTCCGAGATTTCGGTCTGGATGCCGGGGATCGTGGCCAGTTGCACGGCCAGCTCGTCAATCACCACATTGCCGTCGAGCGACGGATCATCGGCGCGGTCTTCCCAAGGGATCGTTTCGAACTGGATTTGTCCGACCGTATCGCGCGGGATCGCGGCGCCAGACGCATCCGTGTTCAGACCCCCTTCACCGGCAAAGGCGAAGGTATTCACGACGCCCGGATGCGCTTTGACGATATCCTCTGCCTGGCGCAGCAGTGCGTCTTTTTCCTCAAGCGACAGGTTCCCGCGGGCGCGGACATAAGCGATGGCCTGTTCCGGTTCGGATTCGACGAAGAATTCGACGCCGTTGTTGTTCTGGGTGAAGGTGATGAAGACGCTGACAACAAACGCACCAATCAAACCGATAGAGATGATCGGCATGATCGGGTTGCCCGCAATCAGCTTGATGAAGCGGCCAAAGCCTGTGCGTTTGTGACCTGCTTTTATCTTGCGCGGTGCGCGGCGCCACTCGATTGCGCCCATCACGATGGACAGGTTGATCGCGCCGATCAGGAACATCGCAACACCAAGAAGGGTGCCCAGAACGCCTGCGTTCGGGCCTAGGAGGTATGCGGGGTTCAAGAGCTGCATCGCGCCGGCAAAGACCAGCGCCAGAACCGGCAGCAGCAAGGCCGCCCGCACAAACCAGTTATAGCTGCGCAGCCCGTCCGAGGCGCGCCCGATTATGCGCGAGATGCGGCCGGTGACCCCGCCCATGACCGGTAGATAGATCAGCGCAACGACGAGCGACGCGGACAGAACGAAGATCAGCGTCACGGGCAGCATGCCCATGAACTCGCCCGGGACACCGGGCCAGAAAAGCATTGGCAGGAAGGCGCAAAGCGTCGTCGCGGTCGAGCTGACGATGGGCCAGAACATGCGCTGGGCAGCCTCGACATAGGCGGCCATGGGGCCGGAGCCTTCCTTGATGCGCCGGTCAGCATATTCGACAACCACAATGGCGCCGTCGACCAGCATCCCCACGGCGAGGATCAGGCCGAACATCACGATGTTGGAGATCGACACGCCCATGACGGCGAGGAAGGCAAAGCACAGCAGGAACGAGGTCGGGATCGCGAACCCCACGAGCAGGGCAGACCGCGAGCCGAGCGAGGCCAGCACGACGATCATCACAAGCGCAATGGCCGTCAGGACAGAGCCTTCAAGCTGGCTTACCATGGAGGCCACCTGCCGCGACATATCGTTGGAGGTGCCGACCTGAATGGCAGTCTGCAACTCGTCTGGCCAGCTTTGACGTTCCAGCTCGACCTCGGCTTTGACCAGCGTGGCGGTGTCGATCAGGTTGAAGCCTTTGCGCTTCACGACCTGAAGCGCGACCGTATTCACGCCGTTGAAGCGGGCGGTGCCCGCGCGGTCTTCAAAGGTCAGATTGATCGTGGCCAGATCGCCCAGCGTGATCACGCGGTCGCCGTTGGTCTTGACGGGCAGGTCATAGACGTCCCGCGCCTCATCGAAGGACGATGGGATCTTGACCGCAAACGCACCGCTTCCGGTTTCGACCTCACCTGCGGCGATCAGCTGGTTGTTGTTGGAGACCACATTGATCAGCTCACCTGCGGTGACATTGTAGGCTTCCAGCTTGAGCGGGTCGATGACGACCTCAAGCATCTCATCGCGCTGACCGGCGAGGCCTGCCTCGAGGATGGGCTCCAGCCCTTCAAGGCGATCCTGCAGGTCCTTGGCCACGCGCACCAGCGTGCGTTCGGGCACGTCGCCCGTCAGGTTCACGATAATGATCGGGAACTCCGAGAAATTGATCTCGTTTATCGAATATTGCTCAGCGCCGACGGGAAAATCCGCCTCGGCCTTGGACATGGCATCGCGCACATCGGCCATGATCTTGGTCTTGTCCCAGCCAAACTCGAATTCAAGCGCCACACCCGCGTAGCCTTCGGCGGCGGTGCCGGACATGGTTTTCAGCCCGTCTAGATCGGCAAGCTCCGTCTCCATCGGTTTGACGAGCAGGGTTTCGGAGTCCTCGGCCGAGATGCCGGGAAAGGGGACCGAAACGAAAAGGGCGGGAATTTCGATGTCAGGCTCACCTTCCTTGGGCAGCCCGACATAGGCAAAGCCGCCCACCAGAATGGAAAGCGCGATAAAGGCCAGCACCATCCGCGCGCGATTGGCGGCCCATGCGACGACGCCGGTCATTGGGAGGCCTCTTCATAGGTTGTTTCGACCGCCACCCCGTCGGTGACAAATTCCTGACCGACGGTGATGATGTCAGCCTCGGGTGCCAGACCGGTGATCCAGACACCATCGACGGTGTCGCGCAGCAATGTGACCGGTTTGAACATCGCGGCCCCATCTTCGACAACGCGCACGCCAAGCGTGCCTTCGTCGGAGAGGGTCAGGGCCGATCCGGGCACCAGATGCGCCTCCGCCCCGGCGGAGGCGATGACGATCTCGGCGGTTTGGCCGTCACGGATCGTCAGATCGCTGTTTGGGACCTCGATCTCCACCCGGAAGGTGCGGGTGGTTTCATCAGCAGAGCGGGAGAGGAACGTCACACGCCCCTGAACGTCTTGCCCTGTGGCAAGGCGCGCGCCCGCCATGGCGCCGACGGTAACGCGGTTGACTTGGGTTTCAGGGACAAAGCCGACCAGCTTGATCGGATCGAGCTGGATGATCGTGGCGCAGTGTCCGCCCGGCTGCAAAAGGGAGCCAAGCTCTGCCGCGTCGCTTTCCAAAAGCCCTTCGAACGGGGCGGTGATGTTCAGCCGCTCCAGTTCTTTCTTGGCGGCCTGAACTCCGGCTTCGGCTGCTTGCAACGTGGCTTGCGCGCCGACGGCGCGAGTTTCAGAGGCAAAGCCGCCTTCGGCCAGACGCGCAGCGGCGGTGTTGTTGATCTGGGCCTCTGCCAGCCGCGCTTCGGCCTCTGCCAAGGTCGCTTCGCGCGTGCCAACGTCGAGGCGGCAGAGAAGTTGTCCGGCCTCCACATAAGCGCCCTTGCGGAGCGGTTCGGAAATCACGAGCCCCGATGTTTCGGCCCGTACATCCACCTGACGCGCGGCCTCTGTGCGTCCACGGACCAGGACGGCGCTGTCAATTTCCCTAGCGACTGAGCGCATGGCGACAACCGACACGCGCTCTTGCGCATCTTCTGCGGTTTCGCCTTGCTCGGTCCCGTCTTCGGTAACCGCTGCAAAGGCCAAAAGCGCATCGCGTTCGAAGACAACCAAATACAAGGTGGCCGTCACCAGAATTGCGGTGAGGAGTGAAATGAGTCGCATCGAATGCCTCGTCTGTCTTTATGCGCCGGTCGTGTCGGGCGCGCAGGACGCCTTTAACCGCAATGTGAATTTCTCTTACTTAGAGAGTTTTCGGTAAACTAACCAGTTCAGATTATAAAAATTCTGTTCCCCTCGCAAGAAATCACCTGTGCGTCACGGCACATCCGTCTTGGCAATGGTGCAAAAGTCACGCTAAGAGGGGCAAAATGCCGGTGGGAGGCCGTTTGTGAGCGATACCGACAGCTTTATTGAAGAGGTCAGCGAAGAGGTCCGTCGGGACCGTCTGTTCGCGCTGCTGCGCCGCTACGGCTGGATCGCCGCCGTTCTTGTGATCGTGGTGGTCGGGGGCGCTGCCTTTAACGAATACCGCAAAGCGACAGAGCGGAACGCAGCGCAGGCGCGGGGTGACGCGCTGCTTGCCGCACTTGAGCAGTCTGAGCCAGGTGAGGCGTTGGTTGCTGTTGCCAGGGACGGATCGGTTCCGGCGCTGATGCTCGCGGCTGCTGCTCTGGAAGAAGAAGGCAAGCTGGAAGAGGCGGCGGCGCAATTGGATTTGCTCGCCGTCAACCAAGATGCACCCGCGATCTACCGCGATGTGGCGACGCTGAAAGGTGTGATGCTGCGGGCCGAGACACTCAGCGCGGATGACAAGCGCACGCGCCTTGCGCAGCTGAGCACACCGGGCAACCCGCTGCGGCTGCTGGCAGAAGAGCAACTTGCGCTGATCGACATCGAAACAGGTGATTTGGAGGCGGCTGCAGCCCGTCTGGACGCCATCGAGGCTGACGCCGAAACAAGTGCGGGCTTGCGCCTGCGCGTCGGGCAGTTGAAACTGGCCTTGGGTTTGGCTCCGCAAGGGCTGGACGATGCGACCGGTGCGCCGGCCGCGGAAGGCGAATAAAAAAGATGCCGGGTCGGGCGCTGCCATGCCCCGGATGGACGTAGAATGAGGGTTTCGCAGTGACGCATGCACGCCGGATTTGTCTTTTGGGGGCTTTGGCTCTGGTCGCGGCTTGCGGCAACCGCGAGGTCATTCTGGAAGGGGAGCGTCTCGATCTGCGCGCCCCGCTTGATCCTGATGAGACGGTCGTCGAGGAAGTTGCCGAGATTTCGACCGACATCACGTTGCCCGCACAGGTCAATCACAGCGCATGGACCCACCGCAACGGCACGCCTGCACACCGCATTCAGCACCCGGCTTTGTCACGTAGCCTGACGTCGGTCTGGTCAACCAATATCGGCTCTGGCGATAGCCGTAAGCACCGCATCACTGCCGATCCCGTTGTCAGCGCGGGCCGCGTCTTTACGCTCGATAGCCAAGCGACGGTCAGTGCGACATCAACAGCGGGCGAGCGGATTTGGTCGCGCGATCTGACACCGCCGACAGACCGCTCTTCGGATGCGTCGGGTGGCGGCTTGGCCGTGGCCGGTAACACAGTTTTCGTCACCACGGGCTTTGGTGAGCTCAGCGCGCTTGACGTTGCCACCGGTGCCGAGAAATGGGTGCAGGAGCTTGATGGCGCTACAACTGGCGCGCCGACCGTTTCGGACGGTCTAGTCTATGTCGTTTCGCGCGATAGCCAGGGCTGGGCCATCAACGCCGAGACAGGCCGTATCGAGTGGTCGGTCTCCGGCACACCCAGCGTGTCGAACATGGTCGGTGGCGCCGGCCCCGTGGTGGGCGACAAGCTGGCTGTCTTTGCGTTCGGCTCTGGTGAGCTGGTCGGCGCGTTCCGCAAAGGCGGCGTGCAGGTCTGGAACTCTTCGGTCTCCGGCGCGCGGCAGGGCCGAGCTTACGCGACCGTGACCGATATCACCGGCGATCCGGTGATTGATGGCGATGTGATCTATGCCGCCAACCAGTCTGGCCGCATCGTGGCGCTGAACGCAGGGTCCGGAGAGCGTATCTGGACCGCCAAGGAAGGGGCTTACAGCCCTGTTTGGCCCACGGGCAACTCGGTGTTCCTCGTCTCTGACGAAGGCAAGTTGGTGCGTCTGCAGGCAGAGACCGGCGTCGAGGTCTGGTCCGTTGATCTGCCTTATTTCCAGCGAGAGCGTCCGCGGCGCTTCAAAGCTGTGTTTGCGCATTACGGGCCGGTTCTGGCTGGTGGGCGTCTGATCGTGGCCTCGAGCGATGGTCTCATCCGCAGCTTTGATCCTGTGAGCGGGGCGCTGATCTCGACGGTGGATATTCCAGGCGGGGCTACGACGAACCCGGTTGTGGTCAATGGCACGCTCTACGTTGTCTCCGGGCGCGGCACGCTGCACGCGTTTCGGTAACTTCGGCGCTTTTCGTTGACGCGCTGATGCTGTAAGCGGCAGGCTTGATCCTGTCGGAGAGCGGAAAATGTCGTTCACGCTGGCCATTGTTGGCCGTCCCAATGTTGGTAAATCCACGCTGTTCAACCGTCTGGTGGGCAAGCGTCTGGCTTTGGTCGACGACCAGCCCGGCGTGACGCGTGATCTGCGCGAGGGCGAAGCGCGGCTGGGCGACCTGCGGTTCACGGTCATTGACACAGCCGGTCTGGAAGAGGCGACGGATATGTCGCTGCAGGGCCGCATGCGGCGCCTGACCGAGCGCGCTGTGGATATGGCCGATGCGTGTCTTTTCATGATTGATGCGCGGGCCGGGGTCTTGCCCGCCGATGAGGTTTTTGCCGAGATTTTGCGCAAACGGTCCGAGCATGTATTTCTGGCGGCCAACAAGGCTGAAGGCCGGGCCGCCGAGGCTGGTGTGCTCGAGGCTTATGGGTTGGGTCTGGGCGATCCGCTGCGCATTTCGGCAGAGCATGGCGAAGGGCTCGAAGATCTGTACGCAGCGCTTATGCCATTGGCCGATCTCTTTGCGGAACGCGCAGCGGCTGATGCGCCGGAGGTCGACGTCGAAGTGGGTGAAGATGTCGATGAAGGCCCGCGTAAGCTGACGAAAGAGAAACCGCTTCAGGTGGCTGTCATCGGCCGCCCGAATGCGGGGAAATCCACGCTGATCAACAAGATCATTGGCGAGGATCGTTTGCTTACCGGTCCGGAGGCCGGGATCACGCGTGATGCGATTTCCGTGATGGCTCAATGGGGCGACACGCCGGTGCGCATCTTTGACACCGCAGGCATGCGCAAACGCGCCAAAGTGCAGGAAAAGCTGGAAAAGCTGTCGGTCTCTGACGGGTTGCGCGCGGTGAAATTCGCCGAAGTCGTCGTGGTTTTGCTGGATGCCGATATTCCGTTTGAGCAACAGGATCTGCGGATTGCCGATCTGGCTGAGCGCGAAGGCCGGGCCGTCGTCGTTGCGATCAACAAATGGGATCTGGAGCCAGAAAAGCAGGCCAAGCTGCGCGATCTGCGCGAGAAGTTTGAGCGGCTTTTGCCACAACTACGCGGGGCACCTCTGGTGACGGTATCAGCCAAGACGGGCAAGGGGCTCGACCGGTTGGAGGCCGCGATCCTGCGCGCGCATGAGGTCTGGAACCGGCGTGTGACCACGTCTCAGTTGAACCGCTGGCTGTCTGATATGGTGGAGGCGCATCCGCCCCCCGCACCAGGTGGGCGGCGCATCAAGCTGCGCTACGCGACGCAGGTGAAGACGCGCCCGCCGGGATTTGTGGTAATGTGTTCGCTGCCTGAGAAGCTGCCGGAAAGCTATTCACGCTATCTGATCAACGGGTTGCGGGACGATTTTGACATGCCGGGGACGCCCATTCGGCTGACCATGCGCTCGCAGGCGGATAAAAACCCCTACAAGGACAAGAAGAAGTCCACACCGTCGCGGCTGCGCAAACATCTGGGCAAGGGCCGCGCGGACGAGTAACGCGGCGCTTGAGCTATCGGTTATGCTGCCTTCGGCGAGGATATTTTTGCCAAAGTGAAACCAGTGGTGCACGTCGCGCTTAGTTTGAGCGTCCCCAACTGAAGACGAGGGCGATGATGCCGGCTCCTGCAAGGCCAAGGATGGCCGCGTTGCCGCCCCAGTTTGCGATGATGATCGCGACCAGGGCCCAGACGACGGTTGCCCCATATTCCGGCGCGCGGTGGGTGCGGCTTTGGATTGTGAAGGCAAAGACGACCGCGAGGGCCAATGCTATCAGCGCTGCTGTGTCTTCGGTCGTCACACCGTAGCCTGCGAGCATCAGCCCGATAGAGACGAAGCTCGCCGCACTCAGCCAGCCCGCATAAACCGCGACTGGCAGTTGCAAGAGCCAGCGGTCTTGCGTGTTGGTCGTGCGCAGAAACGCCCAGATCGCGGTGCCGAGCATTGCAAAGATCATCATCGTTGCCGCAGGCGGGTTCTGGTTGGCGACCATCAGCCAGGGCGCACCCACGATCAGAGAGAGGGTAAGCGGCAGACGCACCGCGTCCCAAGCGGGGTCGGTGGTGCGTTTGATCAGGCCGAACGACGCATGGGCAATCAGGCCCAGATAGATCGGCCCCCAGATCGCAAAGGCGTAGCCCGCAGGTTGCACGGGCGGATCATTTTGTGGGACCGGGTAGAGGTTGGGATCAAACCCGTCAAAGGGCGAGAAAAACGGCGCTGCCGCAAAGGAGAGCGCGGCAAGAAGCAGGACGAAGGCTTTAATCATAGAGAGAACTTACTTGCGAATAGACTGTCCAGAGAGAACGCGGCGATAACGTCACGGTTCCGCGCGGCTGACAAGAGATTGCGGCGCAGATAGCTAATCTTGGCGTCCATCTTGCCACGGCGTTCCCGGATATTCTCGCCGTGATTCACGATATAGAGGCCTGCGGGAAACGGGACCGGCTCTAGCGCGAAACCGTAGGCTGCGAGGTTTTCATGCATGTCCTTGTGCTTGCCACGGGCGTTCAGAGGCTCGGCAAAGCCCGGGCCCTGGCGAAAATCGAACCGCGCGGCCACGCAAGACCCGCATTCGCGGTTGAACGGTTTGGCAAAAGGCCAGCGTAGACGGCGCGGGCCGAGATAGCCCATTCGCTTGCTGTCCATATCGACCATGTAGCCTTGAGTGATGTAGTAGCCCTGACCGTTATTGTCGGACGTGATGTGGGCTACCAGATCAGGATGCAGAATGTCATCGGCATCGAGCTGAAAGAGGTAGCCGTCCCCTTTCTCCGTCTCGCTGAGATGCTTGGTCATGGCGCGAATCTTGAACCATTTGTCGAATGTCAGCGCGTTCTTGTCAGTCTCCGTATCCGGGGTTTTGAAGGGCAGGAACTGCACATGGTTATCGAAAGTGATACCGTCTGGTTTGTCCTGTCCACAAATCACCATGCGCCAGAGCGAGCTGGTTTGGTTACGTAGGCTGCCGACGGTGGCGGCGAGGTTTTGGCAGATCACGTCCCAGTCAAAGGCGCGGTTTTTTGAGATGAGCGGCGTGGCAAAGATCACCTCAGGCTGATCCGAAGGCGGCATAGGGGTATGCGCCGCCTGCCACGCCGCGCCTTTTTCGCGCAGTTTGGCAAGGGCGGCGCGCCGGTCGGAGCGTTCGCTCACGCAAGCACTCCGTCGGCTGTGATCGTTGTATTGCCGCCCAGATAGGGGGCGAGCACGTCAGGCAAGGTGACCGAGCCGTCTTCGTTCTGGCCGTTCTCCAGCACCGCGATCAAGCAGCGCCCAACCGCAAGGCCGGAGCCGTTGAGCGTGTGAACGAACTGCGGCTTGCCGCCATCTGCGGGCTTGAAGCGGGCGTTCATGCGGCGGGCCTGAAAGTCGCCGCAGACCGAAACGGAACTGATTTCGCGGTAGGTGTCCTGACCGGGCAACCAGACCTCGATGTCATGGGTCTTGCGCGCGCCGAAACCCATGTCGCCGGTGCAAAGCACGATCGTGCGGTAAGGCAGGCCCAGTTTTTCAAGGATCGCCTCTGCGCAGCCTGTCATGCGGGCGTGTTCGTCGAGCGATTTGTCGGGGTGGGTCACGCTGACCATTTCGACCTTCTCGAACTGGTGCTGGCGGAGCATGCCGGAGGTGTCACGGCCTGCGCTGCCAGCCTCGGATCGGAAGCAGAGCGAATGGGCAGTATAGCGGCGGGGGAGGGTGGCCTCGTCAACAGTTTCTCCACTGACTAAATTAGTAAGAGGAACTTCTGCGGTGGGTATCAGCCAATAGTCCTCTTTCGTCGGCGCAATGTCCAGAATTTTCTCAAAAACATCCGCAAAGCTCTCAATCGTCCCATCGAGATCTTTCAGGTGCTCATCACGTCCATGTTCTACAATTGCCTGTCTTGCAAGTTTGGCACGGGCGTTATCGGAAGCACCAATAAAGAGGTCTTCGCCAAATTTGGGTAGTTGGCCCGTTCCCCGCATTGCGCTGTCTATGACTAATACCGGTGGATTCACTTCGAGCAGATTGTGCTCATCCACATGGGTGTCGATCATGAACTGCGCTAGCGCGCGGTGCAGACGGGCGACGGCACCCGATAGAACGACAAAGCGTGAGCCGGAGAGTTTCGCGGCCGTCTCGAAATCCATACCGGTTTTCACAGAGGGCAGCTCGTAATGCTCTACCGGTTTAAAATCGAAGCTGCGTGGGTGGCCCCAGCGCTTGATCTCGATATTGTCATCTTCGTCCGCACCGTCTGGCACATCCTCCAGCGGCAGGTTCGGCAGACCCATCAGCAGATCTGTCAGCTTGGCGTCCTCAGCCTTGGCCTCGTCATTGAGACGTGCAATTTCGGCCTTCTTCTCGGCCACCAAAGCGCGCAGGCGCTCAAACTCGGCCTCATCGCCACGGCCCTTGGCCGCGCCAACCTCCTTCGATGCCTTGTTTTGTTCGGCCTGCGCGGTTTCAGCTGCCAGAATCTTGGCCCGGCGCGCCTCATCTAACGCCAGAATCTCGGAAGACACAGCCCCAGCTCCAACCCGAGAGATCGCGGCATCGAAGGCAGCGGGGTTTTCGCGGATGGCACGAATATCATGCATGGGACTTGTCCTTGGTTGATGTCACCTGTCTGGCCCCCATATGCCCTAGTGCCGCGGGGTTTTGAACCGCGAAATAACGCGCGAGGGTCCATTGCAAGTCGCAAGGCCCGCCGCTAGGGTGCGTCGACTTTCACGGGCGCGGCCCGACAACACGAAAAAGAGGTCCTGATGGAAGGCAACGCATTCGCCCAATTTATCCCCCTGATCCTGATTTTTGCGATCATGTATTTCCTGCTGATCCGTCCGCAGCAGAAAAAGGTTAAAGAGCATCAGGCCATGGTCTCGGCTCTGCGTCGTGGGGATCAGATCGTCACACAAGGCGGGCTGATCGGCAAAGTGGTAAAGGTCAAGGAAGACAACGAGCTTGAGGTCGAACTGGCCGATGGCGTGAAGGTGCGTGTGGTGCAATCCACCGTGGCACAAGTCCTGTCCAAGACTGAGCCTGCGAAATCCTGATTTCCTGAATTAACCGCCTGAGGGGGCCGGTCATGCTGCAAATCGAAGGCTGGAAACGCCTCACGATCTGGTTTTTCGTAGCCGTTGGCCTGCTTTTGGCATTGCCGAACGGCTTTTACACGCGGGTCGAGCAGCACAATGATGCGGTCGCCGAGATGGAGCTGGGCTTTGACAGCCCGGAGCTTCAGGCGCAGGTGGCCCAGTGGCCCACATGGATGCCGTCCTCTCTGGTCAATCTGGGCCTTGATCTGCGGGGCGGGGCGCATCTTTTGGCCGAGGTCGAGACCGACGCTGTTTATGCGCAGCGGATGGAAGGGTTGTGGCCCGAAGTGCGCGATGCCTTGCGGCCTGAACGCGCCACGATCGGAGCGATCCGTTTGCAAGAGGGTGCGCCGGATGAACTGCGCGTCGCGATTGGAGAGCCGTCCGGCATGTCACGCGCGATTGAGGTTGTGCGGGCAATCGCGCGCCCGATTGTGACGCTGACGGGCGTTGGCGCGACCGATATCGAGGTGCGCGCGGAGGGCAATCAGCTTGTCATCACGCTTTCCGAGGAAGAGCGGATCGCGACGGACGAGCGGACGTTGCAGCAATCGCTTGAGATTATTCGCCGCCGTGTTGACGAGGCTGGCACGCGCGAGCCCACGATACAGCGGCAAGGCTCTGACCGGATCCTGATCCAGGTGCCGGGGATTGGGTCGGCTCAGGAGTTAAAGGATATTATTGGCACGACGGCGCAATTGTCGTTTCAGCCTGTTGTCCGCGTCACTTCCGACAGCAACGAGGTGCCGGGTGTGGGCAATGAGTTGGCGCCATCCATTGATGAAGAAGGCATCTTCTATGTCTTGGAACGAAACGCCGTTGTCACGGGCGAGGAGCTCGTCGACGCGCAGCCCGAGTTTGACCAGAATGGCGCCCCCGCAGTGGGCTTCCGGTTCAACCCGACCGGCGCCCGGAAGTTCGGCCAATACACAGCTGAGAATGTCGGTGCCTTGTTCGCCATCGTTCTGGATGACGAGGTGATCTCTGCCCCGCGCATCAACGAGGCGATCCCGGGCGGATCTGGCATCATCACTGGGAACTTCAGCCTTGAGGAAAGCACCTCGCTTGCTGTGCTTCTCAGGGCAGGGGCCTTGCCCGCGCCGCTGGAGTTTCTTGAAGAACGCACCATTGGCCCGGAGCTGGGCCAAGACAGCATCGACGCAGGCCGGATCGCCTGTATCGTCGCCTTTGCTGCCGTGCTGGTCTTCATGGGGCTCAGCTACGGCTTCTTCGGGCTGATCGCCAACATCGCGTTGATCGTCAACGTGGCGCTGATCTTTGGCTTGCTGTCGCTCATCGGTGCGACGCTGACCTTGCCCGGCATTGCGGGCATTGTGTTGACTATCGGTATGGCCGTGGACGCCAACGTGCTTGTGTTCGAGCGGATACGCGAGGAACTCAAGACCGCAAAAGGCCCCGCACGGGCGATTGAGCTGGGCTACGAAAAAGCCCTGTCAGCCATCGTCGACGCCAACATTACCACATTCATCACTGCAGTGATCCTCTTCGTCATGGGTTCTGGCCCCGTGCGCGGGTTTGCGATCACGCTTGGCCTTGGCATCATCACCTCCGTATTCACCGCGATCTTCGTGACGCGCTTGATTATCGTTATGTGGTTTGAGCGCCGCCGCCCCAAACAGATCGAGGTATAGGCCATGCGGTTGCGTCTGGTTCCCAAAGAAACAAGCTGGGATTTCTTCTCCAAAGCCAAGCTGACGCTGGGCATCTCGGGCTTTTTGATGGTGCTCGCTCTGGTCAGCTTTGTTGTCCAAGGCTTGAACTACGGCATCGACTTCCGGGGTGGCACAACGATCCGCACGGAAAGTCCGCAGCCCGTGGTCGTCGCCGAGTATCGCGCCGCAATGGAGGCGTTGGAGCTGGGCGATGTGTCGATCACCGAAGTCTTCGATCCGTCCTTTGGCCCGGATGAAAACGTCGCCATGGTGCGCATTCAGGCGCAAGACGGCGAAGAGGCCGTAACGAACGAGACAATCCAGCGTGTCGAAGAAGCGCTTTTGGCGCTCGACCCGCAGATGACCTTTCCGTCGGTGGAATCCGTGGGGCCCAAAGTGTCGGGCGAGCTGATCCAGACCGCAATCATCGCAGTGGTTTTGGCCATCGCAGCGGTGCTTGTCTACATATGGCTGCGCTTTGAGTGGCAGTTCGCCGTGGGCGCAGTCGCGGCGCTGGTGCATGACGTCGTTCTGACGATTGGCATTTTTTCCGAGCTGCAAATCAGGTTCGATCTGGCGATCATCGCGGCCCTTCTGACCATCGTCGGCTATTCTTTGAACGATACCGTGGTGGTCTTTGACCGGGTGCGTGAGAACCTGCGCAAATACAAGAAACGTGATCTGAAAGACGTGCTGAACCTCTCGATCAACGAAACCCTCAGCCGGACGGTCATGACCTCTGTCACGACTTTGCTTGCGCTGATCTCGCTCTTCGTGTTGGGCGGCGATGTGATCCGCGGTTTTGTCTTCGCGATGATCTGGGGCGTGATCGTCGGCACCTATTCGTCGGTCTTCGTGGCCTCTGCGATCTTGCTGGTTCTTGGCGTCAAGCGCGACTGGTCCAAGCCAGACAACACCGCCGGAAACCAATTCGGCGCGGTTGATCCCTAAGCAGTCCCGCTTACCTTTGTCTCATGCGCCTGAATGAGGTCACATATCCCAATGCCAAGCCCGTCGAAGGCTACGGCCCCGGTTTCTTCCGTATCGGCGGGAAGGTCTATGACGGTGCTTTGCTGGTTTTGCCGAATGGTCAGGTCAGCTGGGGCGGGTATGAGGACACTGCACCGATCCGTGAGGCCAAGGACACAATTGACGTACTTTTTATCGGTACGGGCGCGGAGATTGCGCATATCCCAGCGGCTCTGCGTAACACGCTTGAAGATGCGGGCATCGGTGTGGAGGTGATGAGCTCCCCCTCCGCCTGCCGTACCTACAACGTGCTCTTGTCCGAAGGGCGCCGCATCGCGTTGGCGGTCCTCCCGGTCTGAGCGTTCGAACTCAGGTATTTGAAGACAAAAGAAGGCGCAGCGGATTTGATTAAAATGCGCGCGACACGCTTCTTTTGTCCGAAAATACCTATCGCCACGGTCTGCTCCAAGACACCGCTTTGCCTTGGCGCGCAGACCCGCTAGAGATTTCACATGGATTTACAGGTTGTTGATCTTCAAGTGGCCCGCGGCGGGGTGCCGGTGCTCGAAGGGGTTGGCTTTTCACTATCAACCGGACAGGTGCTTGTTCTGCGTGGCCCGAACGGTATTGGCAAAACGACGCTTTTGCGGACCATCGCCGGGTTACAGTCGGCCTTGTCTGGGTCGATTTCGCTGGACCCTGAAGCCGTGGCGTATGCGGCCCATGCGGACGGATTGAAAGCAATGCTGAGCGTCCGGGAAAACCTGACGTTCTGGGCGGAGGTCTATGGCACGCGCGATATCTCGGTTGCACTTGATGCCTTTGATCTGGCGGGTTTGGTTGACCGGCCCGCGCAGAATTTGTCCGCCGGGCAAAAGCGGCGCCTTGGGCTGGCGCGCTTGCTCGTCACGGGGCGCCCGCTCTGGGTGCTAGACGAGCCGACCGTGTCGCTGGATGCCTCCGCGGTTGCGATGTTCGCGGCGGCCGTGCAGGCCCATTGTGCCGCAGGCGGCAGTGCGTTGATCGCGACGCATATTGATCTGGGTATTGAGAGCGAGACACTTGATCTGGCGCCTTTCAAAGCGAAAGCCCCTGCCCAAGACGGCTTTGACGAGGCGTTCCTATGATTGCGCTGTTGATCCGCGACCTGCGCCTTGCGATCCGCACAGGCGGCGGCTTTGGCCTGGGTCTTGCGTTCTTTCTAATCATTGCAGTTCTCGTGCCCTTTGGCGTGGGGCCTGACAGCGCCATTCTGGGCCGTATCGCGCCGGGTATTCTGTGGGTTGGCGCGCTTTTGTCCTGTCTGCTGTCTCTCGACCGGATTTTTGCGCTGGATTTTGAGGATGGCTCTCTGGATTTGTTGGCCACGGCGCCGATTCCGTTGGAAGGCCTTGTCGGGATCAAGGCGGTCTCTCACTGGTTGACGACCGGCTTGCCACTGACGCTGGCCGCTCCTGTTCTGGCCTTGCTCTTGAGCCTGCCAGAAGCCGCCTATCCCTGGCTCATAGCGTCGCTTTTGATTGGCACGCCTGCTCTGTCCTTTATCGGTGCCTTCGGCGCATCGCTCACTGTTGGCATCAAGCGCGGGGGCTTGCTGCTGTCTCTGTTGGTCTTGCCGCTATACGTGCCGACGCTGATCTTCGGGGCCGAGACAATCCGGCGCGGCGCAGAAGGTTTGGCGACGGCGACCCCGCTGATCATGCTTGGTGCGATCACCTTGGGAACGCTTGCGGTTCTGCCCTTTGCCTCTGCTGCGGCAATCCGCGTCAACCTTCGCTGAATTGTGTCCGCTATGTTCATTGCCACGATCCTTACCGGAGCCTAAATACCCGTCATGTCTTTTTGGGAATATGCCAATCCAAAGCGCTTCATGGCGCTCTCGGGTGCGTCGCTGCCGTGGCTCACGGCGCTGACAGCGCTTGTGCTGGGCGTTGGCCTGATCTGGGGTTTTTTCTTTACGCCGGATGACTTTCGCCAAGGCTCGACTGTGAAGATCATCTACATTCACGTGCCGTCGGCTTTCATTGCGATCAATGCTTGGCTGATGATGTTGGTGACGTCGCTCGTTTGGCTGATCCGTCGCCATCACGTGTCGGTTTTGGCGGCACGGGCTGCAGCGCCGATTGGTCTTGCGATGACCGCAATCGGCTTGATCACGGGTGCTGTCTGGGGGCAGCCGATGTGGGGAACTTGGTGGGAATGGGATCCGCGTCTAACATCCTTCCTGATCCTAGGCCTCTTTTACCTCGGCTATATCGCGCTGTGGGAGGCCATTGACGACGCCGATACGGCGGCTGATCTGACCTCGGTCTTGTGCATTGTGGGCTCGGTCTTTGCTGTGCTGTCGCGCTACGCGATCCTCTTTTGGAACCAGGGGTTGCATCAGGGCGCGTCGTTGTCACTGGATAAGGAAGAAAACGTCCATGACGTTTTTGCCTACCCGCTCTGGACCTGCATCATCGGCTTTGTGCTGCTGTTCGTCACGCTTGTGCTGCTGCGCACACGCACTGAAATTCGCGCGCGCCGGGTCAAGGCGCTGATTGCCCGGGAGCGGATGGCTTGATGCCCGATCTGGGAACATATGCCGTGCCGGTCTTGTCGGCGTATGGCGCGACCGGTGTCATTATTGCGCTGCTGATCTGGGCCAGTTGGCGCCGAGGGCGCAAGGTGCGGCAAGAGCTGCATGCATTGGAAGGGCGGCGCAAGGATGCCTAAGATCAACCTTCTCATGGTCGCGCCGCCTGCGATTTTCTTCGGGCTGGCGGCGCTGTTCTACATCGGGATGCAGCGTGAAGACCCGAACGCGTTACATTCAGCGCGCGAGGGCCAGCCTGCGCCTGCGGTTGAGCTGACCCAACTCGGCCCGGAGCAGCCTTTCACCAACGAAACGTTGCGTGATGGCGAAGTGAAGCTCGTGAACTATTGGGCAAGCTGGTGCGCGCCTTGTCGGGCCGAGCATCCCTTGCTGACCGAGCTTGCTAAAGAGGGCCTGCCGATTTACGGCATCAATTACAAGGATGACCCCGAGAAAGCCTTGGCATTCTTGGAGGAGCTTGGCGATCCCTATGCAGGGCTTGGTGCGGATTTCACGGGCCGGACTGCGCTGGATTGGGGTCTTTATGGTGTGCCCGAGACGTATGTGCTGGCTGGTGACGGCACGGTGATGCTGCGCTTCGCTGGACCCTTGACCGAAGACGTGATGGAACGCCGGATCCGCCCTGCTTTGGACGCCGCCGCGTCCCGCTGATGGCTGGAAATTTGAGTTTTTCTGCCAAGATGAAGGGGCAAGGGCGCGCGCAATTTTAATCAAATTTTTGGCTTCTTTTGTGTCCAAATACTCAAAGCAAAACGCCCCGCCACATGGCGGGGCGTTTGCATTTTCAAGGACCTGGCGTCAGGCCGCTTGTGCCAGATTGCGCAGCACGTAATGCAGCACGCCACCATTCTCGATATATTCGATCTCCACCTCGGTATCGATCCGGCATTTGAGCGTGATCTCTTTCACAGACCCATCCGCCATCTCGATTTTACATGGTACCTCTGCCAGAGGTTTGATCGTATCAAGCCCGGTGATCGACACGGTCTCGTCGCCGGTCAGGCCCAGCGTTTTGCGCGTGTCGCTATTCGTAAATTCAAACGGAATGACCCCCATACCCACAAGGTTGGAGCGATGGATACGCTCAAAGCTCTCCGCGATGACGGCCTTTACGCCCAGCAAGGCTGTGCCTTTCGCGGCCCAGTCACGGGACGAGCCAGCGCCGTATTGCTCACCACCGAAGACGACCAGCGGTGTGCCCTGCGCCTGATAGGCCATCGCGGCCTCAAAGATGGAGGTTTGTTCGCCATCTGGCCCTTTGGTGTAACCGCCTTCGACACCGTCCAGCATCTCGTTTTTGATGCGGATATTGGCGAATGTGCCGCGCATCATGATCTCATGATTGCCGCGGCGGGAGCCGTAGGAATTGAATTCGCGCACGGGTACCTGCCGTTCGATCAGGTATTGCCCGGCGGGAGTGCTTTCTTTGAACGACCCGGCGGGGGAGATATGATCCGTCGTAATCATGTCCCCCAGAACGGCCATCACCTTTGCGCCTTCGATATTTGAAATCTTACCGGGCTCAGCACCCATTCCCTGAAAATAGGGCGGGTTTTGCACGTAGGTGGAGGCAGGGGGCCAATCATAAGTCAGGCTGTCGGTCGTCTCGACCGCGCGCCATTTCTCATCACCCTTGAACACGTCGGCGTATTTCGACTGAAACGCATCACGGGTGACGGTCTTTTCGACAAGCTCCGCAATCTCCTGATTGGAGGGCCAGATATCCTTGAGGAACACATCGTTACCGTCCTTGTCCTGACCCAGCGGGTCCTTGGTAATATCGACATTCATATCGCCTGCCAGCGCATAGGCGACCACAAGCGGCGGGGAGGCAAGGTAATTGGCGCGCACATCGGGGCTGATGCGCCCCTCGAAATTGCGATTGCCGGAAAGGACGGATGTGGCGATCAGGTCGCCCTTGTTGATGGCGTCTGACAGCTCTTGCTGGATCGGGCCGGAATTGCCGATGCAGGTCGTGCAGCCATAGCCCACAAGATTGAAGCCAATCGCGTCTAGATCGTCCTGAAGCCCCGCAGCTTCAAGATATTCGGAGACGACTTTCGATCCGGGCGCGAGAGAGGTCTTGACCCAAGGCTTTCGGTTCAGCCCCAATTCGCGCGCCTTTCGCGCCACGAGGCCTGCGCCGATCATCACATACGGATTCGATGTGTTGGTACAGGACGTGATGGAAGCGATGACGATAGAGCCATCGTGTAGCTCGTAATCCTCCCCCTCGACGGGGTGTGAGTTGTGATAACCGATATTGCCGGGGATATCGCTCGGCGCGGGCTGGCCGCCTTCGCCGGTCCACTCGCCTTTCTCGGTCGGGTCCACGGATTTCTCGGCCCGCTCACCCTTGATGTAGGCTCCAAAGGCGGAGGACGCCTGGTCAAGCGCGATATAGTCTTGCGGGCGTTTGGGGCCCGAGATGGCAGGGACAATCGTGCTCATATCAAGGCTGAGCGTGTCGGTGTAGATCGGTGCGTAGTCCGCACCCCGCCAGAACCCGTTTTCCTTGGCATAGGCCTCGACCAAAGCGATGCGGTCTTCATCGCGGCCGGTGTTACGCATGTAGCGCAGGGTCTCGGTGTCGATCGGGAAGAAGCCACAGGTCGCGCCGTATTCTGGCGCCATGTTGGCAATCGTGGCCCGGTCGGCGAGCGGAAGGGTATCGAGCCCCGCGCCATAAAACTCCACAAATTTGCCGACGACGCCTTTCTCGCGCAGCATTTCTACCACTTTGAGCACCAGATCGGTGCCGGTTGTGCCTTCCATCATTGCGCCAGTCAGCTCAAAGCCCACGACTTCGGGGATCAGCATAGAAATGGGCTGGCCGAGCATCGCGGCCTCCGCCTCGATCCCGCCGACACCCCAGCCGAGAACCGCCATGCCGTTGACCATGGTGGTGTGACTGTCGGTGCCCACCAGCGTGTCGGGATAGGCGACCTCCTCGCCGTTTTGATCCTCATCCGTCCAGACTGTCTGCGCGAGGTATTCAAGGTTCACCTGATGGCAGATGCCGGTTCCGGGGGGGACAACCCGGAAGTTGTTGAACGCTTTCTGACCCCATTTGAGGAAGGTATAGCGTTCCATATTGCGCTCATATTCGCGGTCCACATTCATCTGAAACGCGCGTGGGTTGCCGAATTCGTCAATCATCACCGAATGGTCGATGACCAGATCAACCGGGTTGAGCGGGTTGATCTTCGTGGCGTCCCCGCCAAGGCTGACAATGCCGTCGCGCATTGCCGCGAGATCCACGACCGCAGGCACACCCGTGAAATCCTGCATCAGCACGCGGGCCGGCCGGTAAGCAATCTCGCGCGGGTTTTTACCGCCTTTGCTGCCCCATTCGGCAAACGCCTTGATATCATCGACTGACACGGTGCGGCCATCATCTTCAAATCGCAGCATGTTCTCCAGAACAACTTTCAGAACTGCCGGCAGAGCCGAGAAATCGCCCAAGCCAGCCTTTTGTGCGGCTGGAATTGAGTAATACGCAACGGATTGCGCGCCGACAGTCAATGTCTTGCGCGTCTGGGCAGTGTCGGTTCCGACTTGAATGGGCATGTTTGGCCTCCCGCGTGTTGGGTTTCGCTTTGCTTTATCTGGCTCGGGGTGTGCGTCCCTTCAAGGGTAACGCGGTCATAGCATGATAGTTTCGTATGCAATTGCATACTGAATTACTTTTGCGATGAGAAAGCCACAGCACACAGCGCTCTCGCAAAAGGGTGATTGGTTATTTCAGCAGGACTGTTTTAGGTCTAAACTTCAAGCCAGATGACTGAGGTTACATGACACGACTTGCCAGTTTCATTGCGGCGTTTTGCGTCTTCGTCGCAACGTCCGCTGCCGCCAATGACCGACCCGTCGTGGTCGAGCTTTATACCTCGCAAGGCTGCTCGAGCTGCCCGCCTGCAGATCGGCTTTTACATGAGCTTGCGGAGATGGACGACGTCATCGCCCTGTCGCTTCATGTGGATTATTGGGACTATCTTGGCTGGAAGGACAAGTTCGCCAGCCCAGCTTTTACCAAACGGCAGCACAACTATGCGCGCGCTTTGGGGGAGACCTCTGTCTACACGCCGCAGATGATCATTGGCGGGACGGATCATGTGGTGGGATCGCGCCCCATGAAGGTTTCCAAGCTAATACAGAAGCATGGCGACAAGGCCAAACAGGTCGATGTCGTGCTCCAGCGCAACGGCAGCCAAGTCGTGATCAACGCTGCCAGTGCCAAGCCGCAGGATATGGTTGTCTACCTCGTCCGTTACAGCCCACGCGAGACTGTCGATGTGCGCCGAGGCGAGAACCGTGGCCACACGCTGACCTACGCCAACGTCGTCACAGACTGGCAGCAGGTTGAGGAATGGGACGGCGCAGAGCCGCTGCGCACCTTCGTGCAGGCCACTGGCACAGCCCCCGTCGTTGTCATTGTGCAGCGCAAAGGGTTCCGTGAGGTGCTTGGCGCCGCGCAACTGCGCTAATCAAGAAGTTCCGGCGCGCGCCCGCGATTGCGGTGCGATTTCCAGCGCCGATGAATCCAGAACCACTGCTCAGGATGACGCAAGACACGGGCTTCCAAGGCTTGTGTCGCCTCCAGCATCATTTGCTCGGCGTTGGTGTGGGCGAGGGGGGCGTCGAGCTCCACCTCAAAGGTCAACCCATCGGGCTGCCGGATCGCAAAGAACGGGATCAGCAACGCGTCGTATTTCAGCGCCAGCTCTGCCGCCGACAACGCCGTCGGCGCGTCATGGCCCATAAAGGGCAACTTAACCCCGTGCTTTTCGTAGATGTCGAACAGCAGCACAGCCAAGCCACCGGATTTCAGGTGCTTCACGAAACCCGCTGTGCCGCGCCGCCCTTGCTCGAACACCGGGCCGGACATGTCTTCCATCGTGCGCACGTAATGGGCGTTGAAATAGACATTGGCCATCGCACGGTAGAGCCCACCAACTTCGATCCCCCGCTCCAGCAGCGCCCATCTGAGGGCTTCATAATTGCCGAAGTGACCGGTGAGGAAAATCACCGGACGGCCCGCCTCAATCGCGTCTTGCATCGCGTCCAGACCCGCGCCGGAGAGGGTGCTTTTGCGGGCCAAAGCACCGAAGCTGGCATGTGAGTAATTCTCGATCAGCGTGCGCCCGGCGTTGCTGGCGACGCGCCTCGCCAGTGCTCTGCGCTCAGAGCGCGGCATATCGGGCCAGACCATCGCCAAATTGTCTTCCGCGCGTTTGAGGTAACCCGCGGGCCCCGACAGGGTGGCCATCAGCCCACCAACCGTCCGCACGCGCATATTATGAGGCAGCAGCTTGGTCGCAGCGATCACGCCTTGCAGGGCGGCATTGGTCAGCCATGCGACTGGTCCTTTGGAAACGGTGAACGCCATGCTGCCCTAAAATACCTGCGTCTTTTAATTGGTCCTCAGATAAGCCCGCTACGGGCCGCGCGCAAGCTAGGGCGTCTTGGCAAGCCCCGTGCCGATCATGCTGTCGCGCGTGACAAGCTGTGCGAGCTTCTCGACCGACCAGCCGTCTGTTCCAGCTGGGCGCGCGGGGATCACGACATACCGCATGTCGGCGGTGCTGTCATGGACGCGTACTTGCACATGATCGGGCAGGGTCACGCCAAACTCCGACAAAACCTTGCGCGGCTCTTTCACCGTGCGCGAGCGATACTCGCGCGATTTGTACCAATCCGGCGCGAGCCCCAGCAGGTTGCGTGGATAGCAGGAGCATAAGGTACAAACGATTACATTGTGGACATCATTGGTATTCTCGACCGCGATGAGTTTCAGCGCGCCGATGTCGAAGCCCATCTCTCGGCAAGCATCAGATCCGTCTGCCAGCAGCCGATCCCGAAAGGCTGGATCCGTCCAGGCGCGGGCAACAACCTGTGCCCCATCGGCAGGGGAGCGGGCATCCATCGCGTCGATCTGCGCGTTGATTTCGGCGGCGGTGCTCACACCTTTCTCGATCAGCAGTTCGCGCACGGCGATTTCCATCGTCTGCCAATAGCTGAGCGGTTCATCGTTGTCGGGCCGGTAAAGGTGACCGGAAGGCGACAGATGGTCGTGATCGTGGTGGTCATGCGGCATCAGGCAGGCTCCAGCCAGTGTTCGTAGATCTCGGCATCCAGCGTGTCTTCAGGACGCTCGGCCTGATCGCCCCAGACCTCTGCCATGATAAAGCGCACGCGGTAGAGAGTCAGCTTCTCGCCAGGGAGGCCGTAGGCCAGTTGTTCGGGGTTACCGAAGGGGCCGAGCTGCCGTTCGATCCAGCCGGTTTTGCCGCGCAGATAAGCCGGGGTTCGAATATGGCCCGGCGGCATCATGGTTTTGACGCGCACGCGTTGCGGCTCAGCCATTGGCAGCCTGCCCATAGGTGGCCCCTCGCGCACGGACCTCGTCCATTTTCGCGCCAAGCTCACCAAGCGTGTAGGTGCCCGCTTCGATCAGGTTCTGGTTCACGGCTGCAATCCAGCGGTCGTAATACGTGGTGTTTTCAAAGACATCGGGCCCCATGTCCTCAATCGCGCGGCGCAGGCCGTCGACGGTGAAAAGCCCTTTGGTCGAACAGAGCACCATCAGCGCGTCGACCCGTTTTTCCCAGAGCGCAAAGTCGTGATCTGCGGGGACAACCGGGCCCGCATCCGCGCCGCCCATGTCATGCCAGCGTTTTCCGTCAAAATCTGTCATGGGTCGCAGGCTAGCCGCCTGTTGGGGGGCGCTTCAAGACAAATGCAACATACACGCCAAGGGCAATGACACGCCTATGCGTCCTCGTCTTCATCCTGCGGGGTGACGAGGGTGATCTGACCGTCCTCTTCCAAAGTGCGGATTACACCTGTCACCGCAGTCATCGCTGCCTCGCCCTCTTTTGGCTTGATTGTGCCGGCCTCTTCCATCTCCTCGCGGAGGCCGTCGGCCATGCGTTTGGACATGTTGGACAGGATGAACTCGACCGTGTCTTCGGCGCCGGTGGAGGCGGCATAGGCCAATGCCTTGACCAGCTGCGCAGGGTCCACGTCGCGCGTGATCTTCGGCACATCGAGCGGGGCAAGCCTGTCTGGAATGTCGGGGAAGGTGAAGATTGCCTTCCGGACATTGGCCGCAAAAGCCGCATCTTCGGCGCCGAGCCCTTCGAGAACATCGTCGCGTGTGGCGGCAGGCGAGAAGTTGAGGATGGCGCCAACCCGTTTGAAGGGCGCATCTGCAAAGACCCGCAAGGGCTGATCATCGAGTTGCAGAACCAGCGCGGCTCCGATTTGCGCGACTGCGTGGCTGGTCACCGCTTCGGTCAGCGAGATCGCATAGGACACCCTGCGCGCCCGATCGCCCGGCATCGCGCCCAACAGGTCGGCGGCCTTGGCGACAGGCAGTTTAGACAGGGTCACTGCGGCGACCTCAACGCTTTCCGCCTCCAGCATCGGCAAAAGCACATCGTTTTCCGCCGCCTTGATGCGATCCCATGGATCGTCGCTGACAGGGGCCACACCATCTGCGCGCACGGATTTAACCGCAGCCTCGTTGATCTTGCCGTCAAGCAAAGCCAGCGCGCCGTCCATGCCGCCTGTGGCAACCATACCCAGCTGATCAAGCTCCGTGGCGAATTCCAATGCCACAGAGGCCAATGTTCCACGATCCACCCCGCGCATCCCGGCCAATTGGCGCGCAAGGTCCGCCTGCATGCCGTCTGGCAACGCCTCAAGCGTCAGATCGGTGCCTTCCGAAAGCAAGAGCTGCACGATGACCGCCGCTTTTTGCTTTTTCGAAAGGCCTTGGGGCAGGGCGCGCGTCATTAGATGCCTTTAGGACAGCCTTTATCTGTTCAAACGCACCTTAGACGCGCAACTCTGAAGAGCAGGTTAATGAGAGCGGCCCGCAGTATGGGCTTATCTGTTGCCTGTCAAAAGAAAAGGCGGCCCAAAGGGACCGCCTTTTCAGTATTCTGTTTGGTCTGCTTAGCTGGTCGTCGGCACGCAGGCTTGGGTCGTCTCGTCCCAGGTCGAGCCCATTGCACAGCTCATCACCTGCTTGGTGTGATCTGCGTCGCTGCAGCCCATGGCGGCGGCAAAGGACGGGGCGAGGATCATGGCCAGAACGGCAAGGGTCGTCTTCATTCAGTCTCTCCTTCTGTTGGCGTGTCAGAAAGGTAGCATGGGTTTCCGTAAGGTCAAAACGGAGAATCCCGCACTTTTCGGTGTCGGAGAAGTATCCGCAGTAGAAGGACGCCGAGACACAGAACTGCAAGTGGCAGACCAATCACGCCAAATATGATCCCTAGGCTGAAACAAAGACCGGGGTCTCCCGAACCGCAGCTCTGCTCCGGTGCCAGAAAAAGAGCCCAAAGAAAGAATACGATGTTTGCCATCAGCGGTAAGAGTAGCATTGTATCTACTGTTCTGCGCAGCATCGTAGATATCTTTCTCTAAAGCCTCGGTTTTGCCGCTGGCTCCCGGTCTGCGTCGCCTGAATTTGGCTCGCCTTTAGGCTCAATCAGAAGCACGTGCACTTCGGTCTCTGCCCGGGGGCGATGCACGACGCCGGTTGGAACAATGAAGACCTCGCCAGCTTTCACGGTTTGAGAGGGCGCGCCTTCAATATCCATAATCATCTCACCGTCGAGAACGAGGAAGAAGTCATCCGTGCGGTCGTGTTTATGGAATGGAAACTCACCCTTGAACTTCACGACCATGACATCGTTGTCATTGTAATCGGCAACAACGTGCGGGTCCCAATGGGTGCTGATCTGTGCGAGTTTTTTCCCGAGATTTACATGCGCCATGTCTTATCCTTCCTTGAGGCCGTACTCAGTCCTTGAAAACCCGCTTGAAGATCGTGTCGACGTGCTTGGTGTGATACCCCATGTCAAACTTCGCCTCGATCCCATCCGTGCCAAGGGCTGCGACGACGTCCTTGTCGGCCAACAATTCTTCTTTGAAATCGGTCCGCTCTTCCCAAACCTTGAGCGCATTGCGCTGGACCATCGCATAGGCGTCTTCGCGGCTGACACCGGCTTGGGTGAGGGCCAGCAGGACGCGCTGGCTCATCACGAGGCCGGGGAATTTGTTCATGTTGTCCAACATGTTCTGCGGGAAGATCAGCATCTTGTCGATCACGCTGGTCAGACGAGCCAGTGCGAAATCAAGCGTGATCGTCGCATCGGGCCCGATCATCCGTTCCACAGACGAATGCGAGATATCGCGCTCGTGCCAGAGCGCCACGTTCTCCATCGCAGGGATCACGGCGGAGCGGACCATACGCGCCAGGCCGGTCAGGTTCTCGGTCAGTACGGGGTTCTTCTTGTGCGGCATCGCTGAGGAGCCCTTTTGGCCCATCGAGAAGAACTCTGCCCCTTCCAGAACCTCGGTGCGCTGCATGTGCCGCACCTCGGTGGCGATGTTTTCGATCGAAGAGGCGATGACGCCGAGGGTCGAGAAAAACGCGGCGTGTCGGTCACGGGGGATGACTTGCGTGCTGATCGGCTCGGGTTCGAGGCCAAGTTTTGCGCAGACATGTTCTTCGACAGCAGGGTCGATATTGGCGAAGGTTCCGACCGCGCCGGAAATAGCACCCGTCGCAATCTCAGCGCGCGCATCGCGCATCCGGCTGAGGTTGCGATCCATCTCCGCATAGAAGCGTGCGAAGGTCAGGCCCATCGTGGTGGGTTCGGCGTGAATGCCGTGGGAGCGGCCGACGCGCGGGGTGTCTTTATGCTCCATCGCGCGGCGCTTGAGCGCGGCCAGCAGCCCTTCGATATCCGCGATCAGGATGTCAGCGGCGCGGGTCAGTTGCACGTTGAAGCAGGTATCCAGCACGTCCGAGCTGGTCATGCCCTGATGCACAAAGCGCGCCTCTTCGCTGCCTACATGTTCGGCCAGATGGGTCAGAAAGGCGATGACGTCGTGCTTGGTGACGGCCTCGATCTCGTCAATGCGGGCGACATCGAACTCGACATTCTTGGCCTTCCAGACGGCCTCCGCGTTCTCGCGCGGGATCACGCCCAGATCGGCCATCGCGTCACAAGCATGGGCTTCAATCTCGTACCAGATGCGGAACTTGGTCTCGGGCGACCAGATAGAGACCATCTCGGGGCGGGAATAGCGGGGGATCATAGGGCAGACTTTCGCATTGGTGACTGGATTGGCCCCGCTCTTATCGCTAGGTCAGAGGGGCGACAAGGCGGGAGGCCAAACATGGGACGAATTGCGCTTTCGCTGAGCGATTTCGAAGGGCGCTGGCAGATCGCGCGCGTGATCGAGGATGCCAAAAGCGGCGGGCAGGGGCAGTTCGAGGGTGTCGCCGAGTTTACGCCTGTGGCGGGTGGTCTGCGCTATGAGGAAACCGGAACACTGCGCCTGGATGGCCAACCGGGTTTTACCGCGAACCGGGTCTATCATTGGCAGAGCGCGGGCGCGCGGATCGTAGTTACATTCGAAGATGGCCGTCCGTTTCACGATTTCGATTTGGCGGACGAAGCAGAGGCGCGCCACTGGTGTGACCCCGACCAATACGCCGTGCGATACGATTTCAGCGACTGGCCGAATTGGAGCGCGCGCTGGGCGGTAGCGGGTCCGCGCAAAGACTATGTGATGACCTCGCATTATCTTTCTGCGACCGCATAACGCTTGCGCGCGCGGATGGCTTGGGGCAGAACAGCGCCAAGATTTATCTTAAAACGGAGATTGGGACATGAGCATTGCCCTTCAAAACAAGGTTCTGACGGAAGCCTTCGGCGCGTCCGACGGCACCGCCCTGCGGGTCAAACAGGCCGTGTTGGTCGCTTTGGGCATCGTGGCCCTTGCTGTCTGTGCAAAGATCACCATCCCGATGTGGCCTGTGCCGCTGACGATGGGCACCTTTGCCGTTCTGACTATTGGTGCCGCCTATGGCCCGCGCCTCGGTCTGGCGACAATCCTTGGGTATCTGCTGGTCGGTGCGTTTGGCTTTGACGTCTTCGCAGGCTCTTCGGCCGAGAAATACGGCATCACCTACATGATGGGCGGCACAGGCGGCTATCTTGTAGGCTACGTGCTGGCCACGCTCGCGCTGGGCTTTGCGGCGCGCAAAGGCTGGGACCGGTCGGTTGCCAAGATGGCAGGCGCGCTTCTGGTCGGTAACGCGCTCATCTATGTGCCGGGCCTGCTGTGGCTGGGCATTCTCTATGGTTGGGACAAGCCAATCCTGGAATGGGGCCTGACACCGTTTATCGCAGGGGATGCGATCAAGCTGATTCTGGCGGCCCTGCTGATCCCCGCAGTCTGGAAGCTGGTGGGCAAAGCCCGCGGTTAAGACTGACTGCATTGAATTGTGAAAGGCGCGTCCGGTCGGGCGCGCCTTTTTCTTTCGCGAATTTAACAAAGATAAAACCTAGCGCGGCGCGAGGCCGGTTGTAATGTGCGAACTGGCCTCGAGGGTTTTGTGTACCGGGCACTTATCCGCAATCTCCAGAAGGCGGGCGCGTTGCGTGTCGTCCAGAGGGCCTTCGAGGTGGATGGCCCGATGAAAACTGTCGATTTGCGCAACTGCGACTTCGCCTGCGTCCTGCGCATGGACCTTGTTGTGGCTCACATCCACAAACACGTGATCGAGCGGCCACCCCTTGCGGCGCGCATACATGCGGATCGTCATTGAGGTGCAGGCCGCAAGTCCGGCAGACAGAAAGCCGTAGGGCGACATGCCACGGTTCGTGCCTCCATAGGCCTCGGGCTCATCCGCGATGGCGTGATGATCGGGCCCCGATTGAATGTCTTGCAGAAAGCCCTTCGCATCCGCTTCTGAGGCGCGCACGATGCCTTCCGGCGCGCCGGGAGGTGGGGCAGGCGGGTTGAGAGGCAGGTAGCGCGCAGACCAGGCGGCGATCACTTCAGCTGCGTATTCGGCATCTTCGGTCTTTGTGATGAGGTGATCGGCCTGATCGAGTGTGACAAAGCTCTTGGGATGCTTGGCAGCCACAAAAATCTGCGTCGCGTTTTCGACGCCAACGACAGCATCGCGTGGGGCGTGCATCACCAGAAGGGCAGCTTTGAGGTTTGCTATCGCAGGGGCCAATTGGGCGGCCTCGACGTCCTCGACGAAGTCGCGGCCGATCTGGAAGGGCCGCCCGCCCAAGCTAACAGGTGCCACGCCTTTCTCACGAATCTCGTCCAGCGCATCGGCGAAATTATGGGTGACATGACCGGGGTCAAAAGGCGCACCAAGGGTGACGACGGCTTTGATCTGCTCCATATCTGCGGCTGCTTTCAGAACCGCAGCGCCCCCAAGCGAGTGGCCGATGAGCAAAGAGGGGGCCATGCCGCGACTTGCCAGATAGGTGCTGGCCGCATGCAGATCATCGACGTTCGAGGTGAAGGTCGTGTTCTGAAACTCCCCTTGGGAATGGCCGAGCCCGGTAAAGTCGAAGCGCAGTACGGCAATTCCCATCGCGGCTAGACGTCCCGCGATCCGGCGCGCTGCGGGAATATCTTTGGAGCACGAAAAGCAATGCGCGAAAAGCGCTGTGGCCAGATGCGGCCCGTCGGGCAAATCGAGGCGCGCGGCAAGTGTGTCGCCCGTATGGCTGGGGAAGGTGACGCGTTCGGTGGGCATGGCAGCGGTCTTTCAAAGGATCAGTGCTGCACATTAGGGGGCTAGCGGATTGCCGGACAAGGAAAGCGGCGCGATATGTCAGCCGCGTCACGCGATGGTGAGAGGTGTATTGCCGGTCCGCTCGCTTTAAGGACCACCCATAAGGTGTCGATCGAACGGGTATTTCGTGAGGTTTTCATAGCCGTCTTCTGTGACGAGCACCTGATCTTCGAGCTTGATCATGAAGTCGCCGCCCTCTTCGCCGACCAGTGCCTCGACGCACAGGACCATCCCGGCCTCAACATGATAATCAAACGCACCTTCGACATAGTGATCGGGATAGGCGATAAGAGGCCACTCATCGCAAAGACCGACGCCATGCATCCGGCAGCCGTATTTGAGCTTGTCGTATTTCGGGGCCAACTGGTGTCCGCCGAAGGTTAGCTCACGAAATGAAACACCGGGCTTGAGCAGCGCCATGTTTGTCTGGATGTGCTCGACCGCGTGGCGCATCGCTTCAATCATATCGGCGCGGGGCGCGCGGTCTCCGATCCACCAGGTGCGGCTGATATCGACACAAATCCCGTAGCTGCCGATCAGATCGGTGTCGAACGCGACAATCTCGTTGTTTTGGACAATACGCGGGCCGCATTCCTGAAACCAAGGGTTGGTCCGCGGGCCTGAGCTGAGCAGGCGCGTTTCAATCCATTCGCCACCCCGCTTGATGTTTTCCGCGTGGAGAACCGCCCAGATTTCATCCTCCGAGAGACCCGGTCCGCACGCCGCTTCCATCTCCGCGACAGCAGCCTCGCAGGCATGCGAAGCGCAGCGCATGGCGCGGATTTCATCAGGACCTTTGATCGCGCGGGACTTTTCGGTGACTTCCTCACCTTCCATGATCTCGAAGCCCTGCGCCTCCAGCGCGCGCAACCCGTGGAGCATCACCTTATCCACCGCGAGGCGCCTATTGCCGCCGCCATGCTCTTCAATCAGCACGCGCACCTCGTTTGAGAACGCGTCGGCGGCCACATCGACCTTATCCCCACGGTCGAAGTAAAACAGGTCTGCCCCCGCGCGTTGTTCGCGCACCAGCGGATTGAACGTGCTCAGGAAAGGCGCGTTCTTGTAATCCCAGATCACCATATAGCCGTCGGCACACAGCAGCACTGCGCGGAACGGGTTATGAGTGTTCCACAGCTGCATATTGGTGCTGTCCGTCGCATATCGAATATTAAGCGGATCAAACATCAGCAAACCGCCATAATCCCGTGCGATAATATGCCGGGTGAGTCTTTCCCAGCGATAGCACCGCATTGCGGGCAGGTTGGGCAGGGTCAGCCCAGCTGCCCTCCATTCATCAAACGCCAATTGGGTTGGGCCGATCTCGACTCGGTCGGCATCGTTGGGCGTGCCGTCCCCCAGGGTCGCCCCTTGCGAGGGGTCGATTTTGCGCTGATCGCGGTAATGGGTGTTCATGGTGCCCTCCGATCTGCGTTGATCGTGCTGGACACAGCTTGGCCTGTCAGGTCAGATCGCGACCTGTTGGGATGTCGCAAACTTCCGGTAGGTTTGCGACGTAAACTGTCGGAAACGGAGCATCATGACGGCGATCCTTCAAGACCATCTGCCTTTTGCTCCGTGGATGCAGGCGGCCTCTGCCCGGATGCCCGGGGTGCAGCCGATTGCGATGGCCGATTGGCTGCAGGTCGATGGGGCCTATGCAGCTCAGATGGCCGAAAAGGCCCGGCTGCTGGAGGCATGTCGCCCTGAGGTTCTGGCGCTCTCAGACAAGGCGGCTCCGGCGGCGGATGAGCTTTTGCAGCTCGTTTTGCAGCAGCTTGACGGGCGCGCAGATTTCGATGTTTCGCCAGATCGCGTGCGTCGCCCGGATGGGCTGAGCGTTCCGCTGGCTTGGGATCAGCCGTTGGAGACCCTTTCAAAGCTGGTTCAGGAAGACTTTGCGATCCTAGTGAAAGAGGGGGCAGAACATGTGTTACGGGGTGCGCTCATCTGCTTTCCTGCCAGCTGGACATTGGCCGAGAAGATCGGCCAACCGCTGACGCATATCCATGCGCCGGTCGAAAGCTACACGGCGGACATGGCGCGCCGGGTGCAGCGGCTCTTTGATGCGGCACGGGCGGGCCAACCGCTGATGCGGGCGAACGCGTTGATCTATGTGGACCCGGAGTTGTTTCAGCCCCGACCTCAGGGGCAAAGCAAACCACTGCGCGCGGGCGATCCCGCGTATCTACGATCCGAACGACAGGTGATTTTGCGGTTGCCCAAAACGGACGCTGTCGTGTTCAGCATCCACACTTACGTTGTGGCTTGGACCAATCTGAGCGTTGCGCAGCGCGAAAGCTGGCGTGCCTCACGCGGTGCGTTTGATCGGTGAGATCGCTTTCAGCAGTTTAATCACGACAGAGCCAGACTGCTTTGTCTCAGCTTCCGATGCAGGCGCGGGGGCCGCTTTGGGCTTTGGCTTGAGCGCGGAAAGGGCGCGCAAGATCACCGAGCGCGATTGAGGTTTGGGCGTCTCTGCGACCTCTGCTGCAGGCTCTGGTTCTGCTGTCGCTTTCGCCTTGGGCTTCAGGCCAGAGAGCAGGCGCAGAATGATGGAGCCTGATTGTGGCTTCGGCGCGGCTTCGATCTGGGGCGCTGCTTTCGCCTTTTTCTTAGGGAGCAAAGATTGGATGGCCCGCACGATGATGGAGTTGGACCGCGCCGGAGGTGTTGTTTCCTCAACCTCCTCAGCCGGGGCAGTGGTGTCGGCCATAATCTCGTTGAGATGCGCGAAAAGCGTGCCCTCGTCGTCCTTCGGGGCCTCAGCTTCTGTCACCGCGGGGGTACGCGTGTCAGGCACTTCATTCGCAACAGGGGCCTCGGGCGCTTTCGCAGCCTTCGGTTTCGATTTCAATGCACCGATGCGCGCATTCAGTTGATCCAGCAGTCCGGCTTTTTCTTGCGGCGCGTCCATTGAGGCGCGGAAGGCTTCGCGCAGGGCGCGGTCGCTGACGGTGCACGCATTCGCGGGTGTGTCGATCTTCAAGAACGCAGATGAATCAGATGCGGACATTGGGCTTCTCCCATGGGTTTATATGAATTTTGACGGAAATTGCGTCGAAATCATGGGAGAGGTTGGGAAATTGCAGGGCAGGGCAGTTGTCAGTGCCCGACGACGCCGCACCTCGCATAACGTCCAATCTCAATGAAAAAGGGCGCCCCGAAGGACGCCCTTTCACATGATCTTCGTGGATTAGCAGCTGTAGTAGAGCTTGAATTCCATCGGGTGGGGCGTGTGCTCGTAGGCGTAGACCTCTTCCCATTTCAGCTCTGCATACCCTTCCAGCTGATCTTTGGTGAACACGTCACCGGCCAGCAGGAAGTCGCTGTCTTCTTCCAGTGCTTCGAGCGCTTCACGCAGCGATGCGCAGACCGTTGGGATCGCGGCCAGTTCTTCCGGCGGCAGATCGTAGAGGTCCTTGTCCGAAGAGGGACCCGGGTCGATCTTGTTCTTGATGCCGTCGAGGCCAGCCATCAGCAGGGCCGCAAAGCACAAGTAGGGGTTTGCTGCCGGATCGGGGAAGCGGGCTTCCACGCGCTTGGCTTTGGGGCTTTCGGCCCACGGAATACGCACACAGCCCGACCGGTTACGTGCCGAATAGGCGCGCAGCACAGGGGCTTCAAAGCCCGGGATCAAACGCTTGTAGGAGTTTGTCGACGGGTTGGTGAACGCGTTCAGCGCTTTGGCGTGCTTCAGGATGCCGCCGATGAAATACAGCGCTTCTTGTGACAGGTCAGCATACTTGTCGCCAGCAAAGAGCGGCTTGCCGTCTTTCCAGATCGACATGTTCACGTGCATGCCGGTGCCGTTGTCGCCAGCGATGGGCTTGGGCATGAACGTGGCCGACTTGCCGTAGGCCTGAGCCACGTTGTGGATGACGTATTTGTATTTCTGCAGGTGATCGGCTTGCTCGGTCAGCGAACCGAAAATCAGGCCCAACTCGTGCTGGCACGACGCCACTTCGTGGTGGTGCTTGTCGACCTTCATGCCCATGCGCTTCATCGTCGACAGCATTTCAGAACGGATGTCCTGTGCGTCATCGATCGGGTTGACGGGGAAGTAGCCGCCCTTGACGCCGGGACGATGGCCCATGTTGCCCATCTCATACTCGGTATCGGTGTTCCACGAGGCATCAAGCGCGTCGACTTCGTAGGAGACTTTGTTCATCTCGACCGAAAAACGGACATCGTCAAAGAGGAAGAATTCTGCTTCCGGACCGAAGAACGACTTGTCGCCGATGCCGGACGAGATCAGGTAGGCTTCCGCTTTTTCGGCAGTGCCGCGCGGGTCGCGGTCATAGGCCTCGCCCGTGTCAGGCTCAACGATGGAACAATGCACACAGAGCGTTTTCTCTGCATAGAACGGGTCCATATAGGCGCTGTCCGTGTCGGGCATCAGTTTCATGTCGGACTGGTCGATAGACTTCCAGCCGGCAATCGACGAGCCGTCAAACATAAAGCCTTCTTCAAGGAAATCTTCGTCAACCTGATCGGCCATGACCGTCACGTGTTGCAGTTTGCCACGCGGGTCTGTGAAACGGATATCGACGTATTCGACGTCTTCATCCTTGATAGTCTTGAGAAAATCAGCGGTGCTCATATGACAGTCTTTCCTTTTTTCGAGTTTTGCTGAGAATGTAGGGGGTTAGAGGGCTTCGTCGCCGATCTCGCCTGTGCGGATGCGCACGGCTTGCTCGATGCTAGAGACAAAGATTTTACCGTCGCCGATCTTGTCGGTCTTGGCTGCTTCGACGATCGCTTCCAGCGCGCCGTCAAGCTGGTCATCGGCTAAAACGACCTCGATTTTCACTTTGGGCAGGAAATCGACGACATATTCCGCGCCGCGATACAGCTCTGTGTGGCCTTTCTGACGCCCGAAACCCTTCACCTCGATAACAGAGAGTCCCTGAACGCCAACGTCCTGCAGGGCCTCCTTCACCTCATCAAGTTTGAATGGCTTGATGATGGCTTCGATCTTCTTCATGACCGCGACTCCCTTCGACTTGCGTTGCGTTGCTGAGACCACTTCTCATTGGAGGGGACAATTGACTAGTCTGTCCCCAAGGCTGTGGTCGCTTGGATTCCCCGAGGTGTGCCTAAAATTTAGGCGTATAGCAACCATTATGGGCAAACTGAGAACGAATGAGGCGCAATCCATGACCAACCTTCTCTCAACTGCACAAATGCGCGCCATTGAGGCGGCGGCGATGGCCTCTGGTGCGGTGACTGGACTGGAGTTGATGGAGCGGGCTGGAGTTGGGGTTGTCGACGCATTGATGCATCGGTGGCCGGAGTTCGCAGCGGCACCGCATCGCGCAGTTGTGTTATGCGGCCCCGGTAATAATGGCGGGGATGGGTTTGTCATCGCGCGCCTGCTGGCGGGGCAGGGATGGGACGTGGCGTGCTATCTGCTGGGGCAAGCCGCGAAACTGCCGCCGGATGCGCGCATGAACCACGACCGCTGGCTTCAGTTGGGGTCCGTCTGGTCGTTGGAGGGTCAGGACCCCTTAATCCTTGAGGGTGCTGATTTGGTTGTGGATGCGTTGTTTGGGATCGGGATTAGCCGACCTCTGGCGGAGCCCTTGGTGACGCTTCTGAGCCAAGCGGCACCGGGCAAACGTCTGGCGGTTGATGTCCCTTCAGGGCTATGTGCCGATAGTGGTAAGCTGCTAGGGCCTGAGAGAGCTGGTTTCGGTATGGCTGACCTGACTGTGACGTTCGAGGTACCAAAATGGGGTCACTATTTGGGCGATGGGCCGTCGGTTTGTGGCGCGATAGACGTGGTTCCCCTTAAGATAGCGAACCCGGGTACTGGGCGACGTACGATTCCACAGATACAAACCATCATAGCAGCCGAGCCCAGCGATCTCGTTGAGTTGCAAGCCGGAGCGGCGCGTCAGCACCTGTCTTTTGCGGGGTTCACAGATGGACATAAGTATGACCGTGGGCACGCGCTTGTTCTAAGCGGTGGACCGGCAATGACCGGGGCGGCCCGATTGGCAGCCCGCGCGGCGTTGCGGGTGGGTGCAGGTCTGGTGACGCTGGGCGTGCCGCCAGCAGCGCAATTGGAAGTGGCGTGTCAGGTCACGGCGATCATGCTGGCGCGGGTGCCGGACGCTGGGGCTTTGGCGGCTTTGCTGGAGGATACTCGGCTCAACGCTTTGTGTTTGGGGCCGGGTTTGGGCGTATCTGATGCAACGCGGGCTTTGGTGGCGGCGGCTTTGGAGGCCAAGCGCCGGGCGGTTTTGGATGCGGATGCGCTGACGGTTTTTCAGGACGATCCGGAGACGCTTTTTGAGAAACTGCATCGCGATTGCGTGCTGACGCCTCACGCGGGAGAGTTCGCGCGGCTGTTCCCGGATTTGGCTGAGGCATGGCGCGACAAGGACGTGGTCGGCGAAGCTGGGTCGAAAATCACGGCTGTGCGGGCGGCTGCTGAAAGAGCAGGCTGCTGCGTGCTTTTAAAAGGCGCTGATACCGTGGTTGCCGATCCGAATGGACAAGCGCGGGTCATTGCGGCGGTCTATGATCGCGCGGCGCCGATGTTGGCCACGGCAGGATCGGGGGATGTGCTGGCAGGGTTTATCACAGGGCTGATGGCGCAGGGTTTGGAGCCGCTGAACGCTGCATCACGCGCCGCCTGGTTGCATCAAGAATGTGGCCGGGCGTTCGGGCCGGGGCTGATTGCTGAAGATTTGTCCGAGGTTCTGCCGCGCGTTTTGGCGGCAGAGCAGGGTCAGGCGAGCACGCTCTCGCTGACCGACAGCTCAAGCCCATCTGCGTAGACGATGTGGGGGCTTTCAAACTGCAGCTCGAACAGGGTGACTTGCGCTGCGGGGGAGTGCTCTGAAATGAATTCGCCGTCAATCAGCTGTTCTGCAGGGACGATGGCCTGGTCTTCCCCGTAGATCGCCTTGGCGCGCCAATCGCGGATCAGAATGCCTTGATCTGCAGGCAGCACGACATCGCCTTCGGGGCGGGTCGTGCCAAGCGTGCCCGCCTTGATGCGGACCATGCGGGCGGTGGTCTTGCGAACCCGGACGGCCTTGAGGATCGCCATGCCGCTGTCGCGTGTGACCACACGGTCGCCGGGGGCGAGATGTTCGACCGGTAAAACGCCGTCCAGTGTCAGGATGGAGGTTCCGGCGATCAGGCCGGTCTGAAGACGCGTTTTCGCATCACCGGCAATGGCCGGTTTGATATGTCCCAAGTGCATGGCGATTTTCCGCTCTAGCTATGATAACTGCCTCATTTGTGCGCCAGAATATGGCAACAAAGGGTTACTGTCGTGCCTTTTTTGGCACCATTCAGGGGCATTTGACGATAATGAGTCCTTTTTGCCTCAATCCAAACAGCGATGACGCGCCGCAAAACACCATATTTGGCGTGATTTTCCGCTCGCATCCTGTGAAAGGCTTTGCTAGGACGCGCTGAAATTCGGGGCCGCCTGTCGGTGGCCTCGTTTCAGGTTTTTGCGGGTGTGGCGGAATTGGTAGACGCACCAGATTTAGGTTCTGGCGCCGCGAGGCGTGGGGGTTCAAGTCCCTCCACCCGCACCAAAGGGATGAAAAGGAAAGCAAATGCAGGTCACTGAGACCCTGAACGAAGGCCTCAAGCGCGGCTACGCCATCACTGTCACAGCTGCTGAGCTGGACGAAAAGGTGAATGAGAAGCTGCTTGAAGCGCAGCCCGAAGTTGAGATGAAGGGCTTCCGCAAGGGCAAGGTGCCGATGGCGCTTTTGAAAAAGCAGTTCGGTCAGCGGGTTCTGGGTGAGGCGATGCAGGAGACCATAGACGGTGCGATGAACAAGCACTTCGAGGACAGCGGCGACCGCCCTGCGATGCAGCCCGAGGTCAAGATGACCAACGAGGACTGGAAAGAAGGCGACGACGTAGAAGTGTCGATGTCTTACGAGGCGCTGCCGGAAATTCCCGAAATTGAGCTGAAGAAGCTCAAGCTGGAAAAGCTGGTGGTGAAGGCTGATGACGCGTCTGTGGACGAAGCCCTTGGGAACCTCGCCGAGACGGCGCAGGATTTCAAGGATCGCAAGAAAGGCTCCAAAGCGAAGGACGGCGATCAGGTCGTCATGGATTTCGCGGGCAAAGTAGATGGTGAGCTGTTCGAGGGCGGCTCTGCCGAGGATTATCCGTTGGTTTTGGGTTCAAACAGTTTCATTCCGGGCTTTGAAGAGCAGCTGGTCGGCGTGAAGGCCGGTGAAGAGAAGGCCGTGACAGTCAACTTCCCCGACGATTACGGCGCAGAGCATCTGGCCGGTAAGGAAGCTGTCTTTGACTGTACGATCAAGAACGTCAAAGAGCCTGTTGCCGCTGAGATCAATGATGAGCTGGCCACGAAGTTTGGCGCCGAGGATCTGGCTGCTTTGAAAGGGCAGATCAGCGAGCGTCTGGAAGCCGAATATGCCGGTGCTGCCCGTGCAGTCATGAAGCGTGGTCTATTGGATCAGCTTGACGAGCAGGTGCAGTTTGAGCTGCCGCCGTCCTTGGTTGAGGCGGAAGCCAACCAGATTGCCCACCAGCTGTGGCACGAGGAAAACCCCGAAGTTGAGGGCCACGACCACCCGGAGATCAAGCCGACCGATGAGCACAAGACGCTGGCTGAACGCCGCGTGCGTCTGGGCCTTCTGTTGGCCGAAGTGGGCCGCAAGGCTGAGATCGAGGTGACCGATGCCGAGATGACGCAAGCAATCATGAACCAGGCGCGTCAATATCCCGGTCAGGAACGTCAGTTCTTTGAGTTTGTGCAGCAGAACCAGCAGATGCAGCAGCAGATGCGTGCGCCGATCTTCGAGGACAAGGTTGTCGATCACATCGCTGAAGGCGCGACTGTGAAGGAGAAAGAGGTCTCCAAAGACGATCTGCAAAAAGCCGTCGAGGCGTTGGAAGACGAATAAGTCTTCTCATCAAGTCGAACCGGGAAAGGCCGCGCCGCAGGGTGCGGCCTTTTTCGGTTCTTTAATTAGGTGTCAGAGCGGGCTGGCAGTTGCCTTTTCCTCAACTGTCTTTGTTTTTGTTCAGCGTGCGTCGCACGACGATAAAGATTGCTGCGACGCCGCAAAGAAATGCGCCAATGGCGATTGGGTTCGACAGTAGATTTTCCATTTGGTTTTTCCTCTCCAGATGTTTTGCGGCTTCTTGATAGCGATCATTCTTGTCTAAACTGAGACCGGGGTGTGACCAGCGCCGGTGAAAGCGCTCCAACACTGTTTGTGTTAGAGACGTTACGGCATCCTCTAGCTAAGGGATTGCCAAACGGAGCGCGCCGCTCTTTGATACAGCAAACGTCAAAAGACGTACGCCGTAAGGCGAAGGGGAGGACATATGACAGACACCGAACGTCCATGGACGGCCTTTTACGGCCCGTCTGTGCGCAAGGATATCACCGAAACGCCTTACCGCACGGTGGGTGATCTGGTCAGTGCGACTGCACATCTTTATGACAAAGCGCCCGCCTTTACGGCCTGTCTACCCAACGGCATGAATGGCACGCTGAGCTTTGCGCAGGTGGATGAGATGTCGGATGCGCTTGCGGTTTATCTGCGCGAGACGGCGGGTCTGGCAAAGGGGGACCGCGTGGCGTTGCAGGTGCCCAACGGGTTGTCCTTTCCGGTGGCGGCTTTTGCGGTGATGAAGGCGGGATGCATTCTGGTGAACGTGAACCCGCTTTACACGGCCGAGGAGATGGCAAGCCAGTTCGCCGATGCTGAGCCCAACGCGCTGATTATCGTCGATATGTTTGCCGACAAGCTGCCCGGTGCGATCAAGGGGCACCCGATCCCCAATATTATCGTGACGCAAGTGGCCGAGTTTCTACCCGCCGCGCCGCGCGGGATTGTCCGGCTGGTTCAAAAATACTGGGACAAGACGCTGCATCCCATTGACCTGCCACATATTCGTTTGCCGGAGGCGATTGCTTCAGGCCGCGCGACGCGCACCGAGAAAAGCATCACGGTCGAGACATACCGCAGCGAAGTGTCGCCGGATGATGTCGCTTGTTTGCAATATACAGGCGGCACGACGGGTGTCTCCAAAGGGGCGATGTTGAGCCACGCAAACCTGATCACCAATATGGAACAGGTGATGGAGCTGATTTCGGGCGTGGAGAAAGGCAAGGAAGTCGCACTGACCGCCTTGCCGATGTATCACATCTTTGCCTTTACCGTGAACCTGCTGGGCTTTTATTGGCTGGGTGCGCGGAACATTCTGATCCCCAATCCCAGACCGCTTAGCAATCTCAAACGAGCGTTTGAGAACTACAACATCACATGGATGAGCGGGGTGAATACGCTCTTTAATGGTCTGTCCAATGAGATCTGGTTTCTGGACACGCCGCCGAAGGACCTGAAATTCGCCTCGGCGGGCGGGATGGCCCTGCAAAGCTCGGTTGCCAAACGCTGGGAAGAGGTGACGGGCAAGCCGGTGCTGGAAGGGTATGGGCTGACGGAAAGCTCTCCGGTGCTGACGTTCAACCCGCTTGGTAAGACACGCGCAGGGTCGATCGGAATCCCACTGCCCTCCACCTATTTGGCGTGCGTCGATGAGGACGGCACGCCTGTGCCGCAAGGGGAGACAGGCGAACTGGCTGCTTCTGGTCCGCAGATCATGAAGGGGTACTGGAACCGCCCGGATGAGACCGCCAAAACCATGCGCGGTGGGTGGTTGCTGACCGGCGATATCGGCGTAATGGACCCGGATGGGTACTTCCGCATCGTGGATCGCAAGAAAGACATGATCCTTGTCTCAGGCTTCAACGTCTATCCAAACGAGATCGAGGATTGTCTGACCCGGCATCCTGGCGTCTCGGAAGCGGCTGTGATTGGCGTGCCTGACGCGGCGGCGGGCGAGAAGATCAAGGCGTTTGTCGTGCTGCATGATGACGGTCTGTCACGAGAGGACATTCGCGCGTTCTGCAAAGAGCATCTGACGAATTACAAGGTCCCAAAGATCGTTGAGATTCGGGAAGACTTGCCGAAATCCAATGTCGGGAAGATCCTGCGTAAGGATCTGCGCGCAGAAGAGATCGAAACGGAATCAGCGGCTTAGGGCCGTCTCTTAATCTAGAAAGGGACCCTGATGGTCGGACCTTTGGAACAAGCCATTCTGGCGCTCATGATCTTCGTGATCATGCTTGGGATGGGCGCATCTTTGACACCGCGTGATTTCGTACTTGCTTTAAAGCGCCCCTACGGATTGGCGATTGGTGTCGTGTCACAATACGGATTCATGCCGCTTTTGGGTTTCCTTTTGGCGATCAGTCTGCCGGTTTCTGACACGATCAAGGTGGGCATTCTGATCATGGCGTGCATGCCGGGGGGAACGACATCGAATATCTTCACGTATTTCTCCAAAGGGAACCTTGCGCTGTCGGTACTGATGACGGTGACTTCGACGGTATTTGGCGTGATCCTGATCCCCATTGTGCTGGTCCTTTATGCCGGGGCGCTTGATCTGGAGATCCCGCGCGAAAACATCATCGCGACGCTCGTCTTGCTATTGGTGCCGGTTGGGATTGGAATGGTGCTGCGCAAGTGGAATGCGAATGTGGGCGCTGTGACAGAGTTCATGGGCTCTATGTTGGCGGTGTTCTTCATCCTGTTTCTGATCGTGTCTTGGATCCCGCGTAACTGGGGTTTCCTGATGGAGACCACATGGGCGACGTATTTTGCCTCCATCGCGTTGGGACTGGTCGGCATTACCATCGGCTATAATTTCGCACGGGCGCTGAAGCTGCATCCACGCAATGCGCGCACGGTGGCGTTGGAGACAGGTATTCAGAATGGCCCGCTGGCGATTGCGATTATCGCATTTACCTTTGCCGGGACCGAAGCGCAGGCAATTATGGCCGTGCCCGTGCTGTATTCGCTGTTCATCGTGATCGTGTCGACGCTAGTGACCTTCTATTTCCGGCGGGTCAATACGGCGGCAGAACAAGCGATGCCGGACGGGTTGCTGTAGCGCGGCCGCTGCGCTTTCTGGCTTTGATACGGATTGAGGCTAGGTCTTCTGGTAGAACACTGACCAAAGGATGTCGGAGCCATGCCAGAGAGAGCGCAACGCGCGGGCAACCGTTTGATGGATCGCCCGGAATATAAGTCCAAGCTGCAGCCCCTCACGGGATCGGAAGAGATGACCGTGTTTGAGGCGGTTTCGCAGATGTCAGACAAGAATTATGGCTCAGTGATCGTGGTAGATGAGGCGCAGAAAGTGATTGGCGTCGTCACGGAGCGGGACGTCATGAACAAGCTGGTTGCCAAGAATTTGGACGCGAGCAAGACGACGCTGGCCGATATCATGACGCGCAATCCCCGGCTGGCGCGCGAGACGGATGACATGATTGATTGGCTGAGGATCATGTCGAACGAGCGGTTTCGTCGCTTACCTGTGATTGATGACGACGACCGCATCAAGGCGGTTTTCACGCAAGGCGACTTTGTCTCCTACACGTGGCCGGATCTTATGTATCAGATGAAATCCATTGCGACGGCGACGGTCACGAAGAACTGGCCGCTGTTCCTCATTGGCGGCGGGGTGGCCGTTTACTCGGTACTGATGGTGATCGTCATTGGCGTGGTGATGTAGCCAGTTTCGCTACGCGGGGCGCAGCCGGTCAATCTGGGTGTCAATCCGGTCAAGGGCTTCTTGTTTGTCAGTATCGGCCATGAAAGACGCTTTGAAACTGTTGCGGGCGAGTGTGACAATGTCTTTCTCGCTTAGGCCCAGATTGTCTGCCACGGCGCGGTAATTATCGTTCAGATAACCGCCGAAATAGCTGGGGTCGTCGGAGTTCACGGTGACCAGAAGGTTTGCATCCAGAGCCTTTTTGACGGGGGATGCGGCGAGGTTCGGAATGCCTTTCAGCCGCAGGTTCGAGATTGGGCACATCGTGAGTGGGGTTTGTTGCTGAGCAAGACGGCGGGTAAGGTTTGCGTCCTGCAAAGCGGAATTGCCGTGATCCACGCGGGAGACGCCCAAAAGGTCCAGTGAATTCGCCACGTTTGCGGGCGGGCCTTCCTCGCCTGCATGAGCGACCGCGGTGAAGCCCTGCTTGCGGGCCTCCGCGAAGACGCGTTCGAATTTCTCTGGTGGGTGGCCTTGTTCAGAGCTGTCGAGGCCGACGGCAAAGATGTGGTCTTTGTGTTTGCAGGCGCAAGCGAGGGTGTCGAAGGCGTCTTCTTCGCTGAGATGGCGCAAGAAGCACATGATCAGTTTGGACGTTATGCCAAGCTCTTTGTGGGCTTGTTCGAGTGCAGACGTGATCCCGGCGAGCACGGTCTCGAAGGCCACGCCACGCTCTATATGGGCTTGGGGATCGAAGAATATCTCGGCATGGGTTAGGCCGTCTGCATGGACCTTCGTCAGATAAGCCCATGTGAGATCGTGGAAATCCTGTTCCTCGATCAGGACGGACATGCCGAGATAGTAGACATCCAGAAAATCCTGCAGGTTGTCGAATTGGTAGGCCGCGCGAATATCTTCAGCGGTCTCATAGGGCAGATCGACTTTGTTGCGCTTGGCAAGGGTCAGCATCATCTCCGGCTCAAGCGTGCCTTCGATATGAAGGTGCAGTTCGGCTTTGGGCAGGGTGTCGATCAGCTGATGGATGAGAGAGGTCATAGGCGCGCTCCTGTTTGGGGCAGGGTATGCGCGCCGCTGCGCTTAGTCGAGAGTGAGCGAGAGGCCGACGATGACTTCAAGGCCTGCCACTTCATGATCGACACGGCTGCCACTGGCATCGGCCCCGCTGCGGATCGGAGGGGAGGTGACATAGCGTGCCTCGATCAAAGCGGATTTGCGAGCGCTGATCTTGTGGGTCGCGCGCGCGCCGAGCAGCGCATAGGGCGCGGTGTCGTCGATAGAGCGATCCAGTCCGCGACCTGAAATGTCTCCGGAGGTATGGCGCAGGCCGGCGCCGGCTCCAATCGACACGGTGGTGTCTTGGCGGGTGGCGACGGGTGCCCAGAGATTAGCCCCAAGGCGCCGTGTCTGCAGCTTGGCCTTGTAGGCCAGGCGCTGGCCCCAAACCGTGCGCGCTGTTTTGCCATCGAGCGCCACGGGGGCTGCGATATGGCCTTCCGCTTCGACTGTCATACGCTGTGTGCTGCGTGCGACGCGCAGACTGAGTGCATTTGTCTGTGCGTGTTGGGAATGATGGATGGACGAGACGACGCGGGAGGTGTTCTCGCCATCGAATTCATGCTTGTCCCAGCTTTGAGAGACCCCAAAAACAAGGGTGGTTTCAGCGGCGTGTGCAGGTAAGGCGAGGGTCAGCAGAAGGGGGATATAGGAAAGGCAGCGCATCGTCGTTCACTCAAGTTTAGGCCCCCGCCGTGGGGAGGGGTGTAGGGTGAACATCGTGTTAAGGCGATGATTTTGTTAAGAGGTGGTTAACTTGCGTTTGACACTCAATGGAGATTGCCAACTTACTGCTGTGTATTGATTTGAAAGGGTGAAATTGATGAAACGATTTATGTTGATAAGTGCGGTTGCGGCTCTTGTAGCCTTACTTTCTGGCGCTCGCTAGCGCGCAGGACGTAAAGACCTTTGGCGATGGTGCGAAGCTTCTCAGGTTCTCAAAGGACGATCTGCGCGGTGATGTGAAAGCACATTTTCGACAGTGGCGTTCTCGAAATGGTCGCGGTGGATATTTTGGGGCTTTCGCCTTCGATCGCAAAAGCGACAATTCCTTTGCTGTAAACAATTTCCATGATTTTGATGTTGCCAAGCAGGCGGCCGTTTTTGGCTGCTCTGAAGTGTCAGAAGCTGCGGCGCCGGATTGTGTTCTCTATGCCGTCATCCTACCGAAAGAACATGCGAACACTGTTAATTCTGCTTTTGGTTTGAGCGGAGATGCGAAGCAAGACTTCGAAAAGAAGTACAAAGCGAAGCAAAAGCAAGGCCGGTTTGGTGCTTTTGCGATCAGTGGCGCGGCCGAATATGGTTGGGCTTTTGATTTTGCCGAAGAAAGCGAGGCGCGTGGTCGCGCTTTGGCGGAGTGTCAAGCGAGCGTACAGAATGCCCTTGCGGGGCTTAAGAATGCGGGTCGCAATTGGGCGAAGTCTCGTAGTTTGGATAAATGCCGCATCGTTGATGTGAGTGGCCGATGATCGGCTAACGTGCTATCGGTTCTTGATGCCCTACTAAAAAAGCCGCGCCCGAGGGCGCGGCTTTCTTTGCTTGGAGAGGCGGAAAAACTTTAGTCTTTCTGCTCTTCTTCGTCGTTGCTTTCTGCGGCTTCGACTGCTTCTGCCGAGGCAGGGGCGTCTTCGGCCAAATCGTCGAGAGCGGCGCCGCCGATATCGTCGAAGAGCTCAGCGATCTCAAATTCAGCTTCGGCTTCGGCTTCTGCGGCGAGTTCCTGAATGGACTTGCCGGAGGCTTGCAGTTCAGCTTCCTCGGTTGAGCGGGCGACGTTCAGTTCGATCGTCGCTTCAACCTCGGGGTGCAGGCGGATGAAGACCTCGTGGATGCCGAGCTCTTTGATCGGGTTCGCCAGTTCCACTTGCTTGCGCTCGATGGTGAAACCATCGGCGGTTGCGGCGTCGGCGGCGTCACGGGTGGTGACGGAGCCATAGAGCGAACCAGCGTCGGAGGCCTGACGAATCACGATGAACTGTTGACCGTTGAGCTTGTCGGCCATGGCCTCAGCTTCTTTCTTGGTCTCAAGGTTCTGTGCTTCGAGCTGTGCCTTCTGGTCTTCAAAGTTGGCGACATTGGCTTTGGAGGCCGTCAGCGCCTTGCCCTGGGGCAGGAGGTAGTTGCGCGCGTAGCCTGGCTTCACGTCCACGACTTCGCCCATCTGGCCCAGCTTGGCCACACGTTCGAGAAGGATAACTTGCATGTGCTTTCTCCTTACTTGACGGCGTAGGGCAGCAGGGC
>JBCBAC010000004.1:0-308044 GCA_038532735.1 Pseudomonadota bacterium | reverse complement strand
CTCTAACCAACTGAGCTACAACCGCCAGCTTCCGTGACGGGCGGTTTAGGATGCGTGGCCCCCCCCGTCAAGCGAGATTGAGCGCGAGTTGGCGGAAAAATCACTTCGCGGGAAGCGGGATGAACTCTGCATCATCGCCGGGGGGCAAATGAAAGCGCCCGTCTTTCCAGTCTTCGGCCCGCCAGGCCTCTTTCGCGTGTTCGATCCGTTCTTTGGACGAGGCTACGAAATTCCACCAAATATAGCGCGGACCTTCCAGCGTCGCGCCCCCCAGCAGCATCACGCGCGCGCCAGCCTCACCTGCTTTCAGGCTGACCTTATCGCCAGGACGAAAGACCATCATCTGCCCCGCCTCAAATACATCGCCTGCGACCGCGACAGACCCCTGCAGCACGTAGACACCGCGATCCTCGTGATTGTCCGGCATCGGGATGGCGGCGCCCGCCTCCAACATCGCGTCGGCGTAAAACATCTCTGAGGGTGTCTCTACTGGCGCGCGTTCCCCATACGCATCGCCCAGGATCAAGCGCACCTCTTTGCCCTCCCCCTCCATCAACGGCAGCGTGTCTTTCGGGGCATGTTCAAAAGCGGCGGGATCATCTTCGCGGTCCTTGGGCATCGCGACCCAGGTTTGAATGCCAAAAAGGCTGTGCGGGTTTTCCCGTATCTCCCCATCGGTCCGCTCCGAATGGGTAATCCCGTGCCCTGCAACCATCCAGTTCACCGCGCCAGGCTCGATCCACTGATCTGTGCCGAGGCTGTCGCGATGGTGGATTTTGCCCTTGTAAAGATAGGTCACCGTGGCCAGCCCGATATGGGGGTGCGGACGCACATCGATCCCGGTGCCGGTGACAAACTCCGCCGGACCCATCTGATCAAAAAAGATGAAGGGGCCAACCATTTGCCGGTTGGGGGCGGGCAAAGCCCGGCGCACCTCAAAGCCGCCCAGATCGCGGGCACGCGGTACGATGACAGTGTCGATTGCATCCACCGCGTCGCCAGTGGGGCAGTGAGGATCAAGGGCGGGGTTCCAGCTCATGGTAAGGCTCCATTTGATATGCCATCAAGATAGAGACCATCGCGCTGCATGCCACTGACAATCACGGACAGCGCCTGTGCATGGCTGCACGAAAGGCGCGGATCAGCTCAGTGGGGTTTTCAACGCGACCCCGCGCCGCTCCAGATCGGCCGCAAGCAAAATCAGCGTTGCCACATCTGACGATTTACCGGTCCGTGCCATTTCATAAGCTGCATATTCGACCAGTTCGGAGGCCGCTTTCAACGCCTCGGGCACCCGCGTATCGACGGGCTGATCGTCCAGCATCTGACGATACTCGGCAAGCAGACTGTTTGAACTGTTCATCGGGGGGCGTCTTTCAAAACTCATGGCGCGCATTTCTCAACCGCTGTTCCGGGTTCCTCGTCACTATGGTGATTGTCATAACGTCGAAAGTCACGCAGTTACGTGACAATAACGCGAAAAACTAGTCTGACAGCTCGCCTTTATGGAGAAATCCAGCACCAATCCCCTTGATCGCAGCCGTCGTTCGATCCCGCACGTTTAACTTGCCAAACATACGGCGGACCAACGTATCCACTGTATGGGGTGACACACCCATCAATTCCGAAATAACCGAGTTGCTTTTGCCGCGTGCAATCCATTTGAGCACTTCCAACTCGCGCGGGCTCAGATCCGTCGGACGCGGGTCTTCTGCCTCGGTCAATTCGCAGTAACACAGATGCAAGGCTTGCGAGGCGACTTGCAACAAAGAGATATCGATCTCGGACAGATCCGGCGCATCAGTTCCAAAACCCAGGCCAACATAGGCATTGCGCAGATTGGGTCCGAAAACCTGCATTCCAAGACCATCGCCCAGATCGCGTTGACGAAACTCATCAAGATAACTGCGCGCATCCTCGGACAGAGGATGCAGGGTTTCTACCTCGCTCCATAAGAAAGGCCGGGTCCGCAATCGCGCGAGTTCCGGGATTGGGTCGATCATCGCAAAATCGCCGTCGATATAGTCAGACACCCAGTCTTGCGGGAACCCATCGGTGTGCACGCTCTGCCCCCGGCGGTCACCTTCGCTTTCGCCGTAGACATGGTATGAGACACGAACGATCCCGTGCGCGTGGAAAAAGTCTAAAGCGACTTGCCACAACTCTTGCGTGTCCGTCACGCTGCGGATTTTGGCAATCAGAGAACTAAGATCGTCTTGGGCCATATCAGCTACCAGACGCAAAAATTTAAAATATCTTGGCCTTGCCTTCGCGCGCGCGAAGGGTGGGCAACAAATCGGGCGGTTCCTCAAACGAGAACTGATCATGGTGGGTGATGAGAGACTCGAACTCCCGACATCTTCGGTGTAAACGAAGCGCTCTACCAACTGAGCTAATCACCCGCGCGACGGCGATAACGCAATCTCGTGACGCAGCGCAAGAGGCAAGCGAGATAATCGCAGACAATCGCGCGAACTGCGGCGATTGTTCTCGGCACACTGCCGAGCAATATGGCAGCTTTGGCCTACGCCATTACGGTTTGGACACCGTCTTTCAATCGAAACACGACACCTTGGCCGCCCGCCAGTCGGGTTAATTGGTCGTCGGGGACACCAAGAACCGCACCGCGCAACACGCGCGATGTCACACCATGGGTCACCAGAATGGCCGGGCCTTCAAGCTGCGCGACAAAGTCCAGAAGACGGGCTCTCAGCGCGTCCAATGCCTCGCCACGCGGCGCGCCAAACTTCCACAGCAAGTGGTCTTCCGGCTGGTCTGGCGCGACATCAGAGATAAGCTGGCCGTCCCACGCGCCCATGGAGACCTCCCGTAAAGCCGGGGCTTGCACCACGTCACAGCTCAGCGCGTTTGCGATGATGTGAGCCGTGTCGAGCGCACGTCCCTGCGGGGAACTGTAAAGAGGCGCCTTGATCTGCGCAGCTGACAAGAGCGCCGCTTGGTGCTTGGCCTGTGCGCGCCCCGTTTGGGTCAATGCGCTGTCTAAAGCCCCCTGCAGGCGACCTTCAACGTTCCATTCCGTCTCCCCATGGCGCAGCACAAAAAGCTCGGGATGTTGCACGGACCTGTCTCACCAAAAAGGAAATGGTGGGTGATAAGAGATTTGAACTCCTGACATCTTCGATGTGAACGAAGCGCTCTACCACTGAGCTAATCACCCATTGGCGGGCGATATAGCCCTACTCCGCAGCCTTCGCAAGAGGGTCTTTACCCCACGGTGCCGGCTCCCCTTTCGCCTTCTTGGGCGAGCGGATTTTGACAATGTAGGCAGTGCCGTTCTCAAGATCTTTGGTACGGTTCACCATCACTTTGCCGAGGGGTGGCAGGCGCATTTCCTGCCCTTCGGCAAGGGCCTCACCCAATACGGCCAGCATTGCCTCGACGACAGGCTTGGCGTCCTTCTTTTTGACACCAGAGCGCACGACGACCTTCTCGATCAGATCCGGCTTGCGCATCAGATCATCGTCTGAGGCCTTTTTCGCCGGTGTCGCGGTCGAGGTCACAACGGCTTTTACCGCACTTGCGACCGCCGGGTTGGCGGATGCTGGTGGTTTACGGGTCGCCGCGGTGGCGGGACGCTTAGCTGCCGTCTTGGTCTTGCGGGTCGTGGTCTTTGCCATGCTCATTACTGCCTTTTGTTTCTTCTTTGGAAACAGCATAGCGGGGTTCACCCAGCATTACCAGTTTTCACCGCAGATCAGGCCCGTCAATCGTGCAGCAACGGCTGACGGTCGTGCCAACATCACCGATCAGAGGTCAAGACCAACGCCTCAAAGCGCTTGGCAAACGGACGTGCTGCACTTTGCGCGGGATGCTTCTTTTCGGCCAATTCGGGAAACAATTGGATCAGTTCATCGTAAATCGCACGATCTGCCTCGCAAATGTGATCGCCGACATAAAAGCTCTCGGTCCGGGCGCCCTCAGCAAAGACGACCTCATGGCGATCAAACATGACATGCGTGTAGCGGATCATGGGGCACGGCGCGCGAAAGACCGTGTCGCCATTGCAAAGATGAACCGCCGCGCAAAGCACCTCTTCGGTGTCAAACAGCAACTGGCAGCGCCAACCGGACAGCAACACGCGGTGCTGTGGCGACACATAAAGGTCGCGATCATTACCGATGGCGCCCGCCTTGAAACAGACCGGCGCATGGATGCCATCCGCCGGAACATCCCGGTGCCCGATCCATCGCACCGGCTGCGCGCCATGATCCATGGTCATGACCGCATCGCCAACCCTGAGCTGTGCAATGTCCACCAGACCTGTCGGCGTCAACAAACGTGTCCCGCGGGCAAAACAGGCAATCGTGACATTCTCGATGCTGGAATAGGTAAACGACCCGCCCCCTGGCAGGTTCGCAACACCGCCGCTAGAGCCGGGGCTGAACGGCGTGAACGTGCTGCCTTGCGGCAGGATCAGCGAGTCGATCCCACCGCCGCCCTGCACGAAGGTGGTGTTTTCACCCGCAAAGATCGTGTCGCGACCGCCGCCGCCATCAAGGTTCCCCGACCCGTCTTCTGCAAAGAGCGTGTCCCTGCCCCGTCCACCGCTGAGATTGTTGTTGCCACTGCCGCCGCGCAAAATGTCATTGCCGCGACCACCATCGATATTGTTGCTTCCTGTTCCGCCAATCAGAACGTCGTCGCCATCACCACCGTCCAGCGCCCCACCAAGCGCGCCATCATCAACGAATGTGTCATCACCTTCGCCACCCGTATAGCCAGACGCGTTTAGCCCGACAGAACCGCGGATGTTACTGTCCCCATCGTTGCCGGTATATTCCACGATTTGACTGAACGAGCCCCCGGCAAGATCAGCGTCCGTATAGGTAGTGACAGTTCCGTCATCAGTATCGGTGAACGTGATCGAATTCGCCGTGAGAGTAACCTGTATCTCTTCATCAAGATCGGAGACATCAAGCGTGCTGTCACCGTCAATCGTCAGCGCGGCCCAGAAGGACGCGTCGGTGACGTCATCTTCCTCAACCTCAATGAAAGCAGGCATGTCCGACCCCCTCAAAGCAGGGGCGCATTGCGATACAGATAAGGTTCACTGCCGCGCATTGCGCCCTGGTTAAGTGAAACTGCTGAACGTGTACTGGGAAGCTGGAGGGTCAGGCGAAATGCGGACTGACTCTCACTCTACTTATGATTGAACTCACAAATCATGAAGTAGCATAGGGTTGCGAAACCGTCCAGTTTCACCGGATCAATCTCGTAAACACACGCAAAAAGAAGCCGCCCCGGACGCACCGGAGCGGCTTTTCTGTCATCGCTGAAAGACGGTTAGTGTGCCGTCGCAGACGGCAAATCGCCTTTCGCGTCCAAAGCGGCTTTTGCAGCTGCTGCTTCCTCCGCCGCCTCGTCCCATTCGATGGGCTCCGGCGCTTCGATCAACGCGTGGCCCAACACTTCAGAGACATGACCAACCGGAATGATCGTCAGCCCGTCTTTGACGTTATCGGGAATCTCAGGCAGGTCCTTCTCGTTATCCTTGGGGATCAGCACTGTCTTGATGCCACCCCGCAAGGCTGCGAGCAGTTTCTCCTTCAGACCGCCGATGGGCAGCACATTGCCGCGCAACGTCACCTCGCCCGTCATGGCGATGTCTTTCTTGACCGGGATGCCCGTGAGCACCGACACGATTGAGGTCACCATGGCGATACCCGCCGACGGACCATCCTTGGGCGTGGCGCCTTCGGGGACGTGGACGTGGATGTCGATCTTGTCGAAGGTCGGCGGCTTGACCCCAACCTCCGGCGCGATGGAGCGCACGAAGCTCGATGCCGCGTCGATGCTTTCCTTCATCACATCGCCCAGCTTACCTGTGGTCTTCATCCGACCCTTGCCAGGCAGGCGCAGCGCTTCGATGGACAGCAGATCACCGCCGACGCTGGTCCAAGCCAGCCCGGTGACGACGCCGATCTGATCGGCCTCTTCGGCCAAGCCATACTTGTAGCGCTTCACGCCCAGCATGTCCTCGAGGCTCTCGGGCGTCACCACGACCTCTTTCGTCTCTTTCTTAACGATCTGAGTCACGGCTTTCCGCGCCAGTTTCGCGATCTCGCGCTCTAGGTTTCGCACGCCCGCCTCGCGGGTGTAAGTGCGGATGACCTCTTGCAGCGCCTCATCGGTGACCTCGAACTCGCCTTTACGCAGGCCGTGGTTCTTGATCTGCTTGGCGATCAGGTGCTGCTTGGCAATCTCGCGCTTTTCGTCCTCGGTGTAGCCGGCCAGCGAAATGATCTCCATCCGGTCCAAAAGCGGCCCCGGCATGTTGTAGGAGTTCGCCGTCGTCAGGAACATCACGTTCGAGAGGTCATATTCGACCTCCATATAATGATCGACAAACGTGCCGTTCTGTTCCGGATCAAGCACTTCGAGCATCGCAGACGCAGGATCACCACGGAAATCCTGACCCATCTTGTCGATCTCATCGAGCAGGATCAGCGGGTTCGTGGTTTTCGCCTTTTTCAGCGCCTGAATGATCTTGCCGGGCATCGAGCCGATATAGGTCCGACGGTGGCCGCGGATCTCGGATTCGTCACGCACACCACCAAGCGAGATGCGAATGAACTCGCGCCCCGTGGCTTTTGCAACCGACTTACCAAGCGAGGTTTTACCCACACCCGGAGGGCCCACAAGGCACAGGATCGGGCCTTTCAGCTTCGAAGACCGCTGCTGCACCGCCAGATACTCGACAATCCGCTCCTTGACCTTCTCAAGGCCATAATGGTCGTTATCCAGAACCTTCTGCGCATTGGCGAGGTTCTTTTTCACGCGGGATTTGACACCCCACGGGATCGACAGCATCCAGTCCAGATAGTTGCGCACGACCGTGGCTTCGGCCGACATCGGCGACATGTTCTTGAGCTTCTTGATCTCCGCATCGGCTTTTTCACGTGCCTCTTTGGAAAGCTTCGTTTCTTCAATGCGCGCTTCCAGTTCGGCGACCTCGTTCTGGCCGTCCTCGCCGTCGCCCAGTTCCTTCTGAATGGCCTTCATCTGCTCATTCAGATAATATTCACGCTGGGTGCGCTCCATCTGGGATTTCACGCGGGTCTTGATCTTCTTCTCGACCTGCAGAACGCTCATTTCGCCCTGCATCAGGCCATAGACTTTCTCCAGCCGCTCAGCGACGGAAAGCGTCTCCAAAAGCTCCTGCTTCTGCTCAACCTCGACGCCCAGATGACCAGCCACAAGGTCAGCCAGCTTCGCAGGCTCCCGGCTTTCAGCAACTGCGGCCAGCGCTTCTTCAGGGATGTTCTTCTTGACCTTGGCGTAGCGCTCAAATTCATCCCCAACCGAGCGCACGAGCGCCTCGACCGACGCTTCATCGCCGGGCATTTCGGTCAAATACTCGGCAGAGGCCTCGAAGAATTCCGGATTCTCGTGATACTCGGTGATGCGCACGCGGCTTTTACCCTCGACCAGCACTTTCACGGTGCCATCGGGCAATTTCAGCAGTTGCAGCACATTGGCCAGCACACCGGCTTTGTAGATGCCGTCGCTTGAGGGATCATCGACCGTAGGGTCAATCTGGCTGGACAAGAGAATCTGCTTGTCGTCCTGCATCACCGCTTCAAGCGCGCGGACCGACTTCTCGCGACCGACGAAAAGCGGGACAATCATATGAGGGAACACCACGATATCGCGCAGCGGCAAAACCGGGTATGAGGGGCTAAGAGGCTCGTTCATGCTCTTTCCTTATCTTTGGCAAGAAGGTGCGAGGCCCCGAATGCGGCAGCCGGTGCGCCTTCTCCTGTTTGGAGGGTTAACGTGGGGTGGCCCCAGCGCGCTTTCAATCCCTCCGGCGGATTGCCTAAGAGCATAGAGCCTGACCCAACCGGCACAAGTCACGATTGGACCGGATTTGAGGGATTTGCGACGTGGGAGCCTCCGGCGGGAGTTTTTTTGACCAAGATGAAGGGAGGTGCCGTTAACCTTAATGGGGCGTCACCGGTCTTCTTTTGTCCGAAAATACCTTGAGGGCGAAGCAGAGTTAAATCGGAGCGGCGCTTATTCAAAGCGGCTCGATATCCCCTTGCGCCCGCATCGCATGAAACCCCGTTTCAAAAGCGTCAAACGTCCCCGCCGCAATCGCATCCCGCATACCCTGCATCAGTTCCTGATAATAATGCAGGTTGTGCCAGGTCAGCAGCATCGAGGCGATAATCTCGTTCGAGCGGAAAACGTGGTGCAGGTACGCGCGCGAATAATTGCTGCAGGCGGGACAGGTGCAGGCCTCGTCCAGCGGGCGCGGATCGTCGGCATGACGTGCGTTTTTCATATTCAGCACCCCGCGCCGGGTGAAAACCTGCCCGTTGCGGCCCGATCGAGACGGCAAAACGCAATCCATCATGTCGATGCCACGCTTCACGGCGCCGACGATATCGTCGGGCTTACCGACCCCCATCAGGTAGCGCGGCTTGTCGCTAGGCAGCTGATCCGGCGCATAATCCAGGCAGCCAAACATCGCCTCTTGCCCCTCGCCGACAGCGAGACCTCCAACCGCATAGCCTTCAAATCCGATCTCGCGCAGCGCTTCGGCGCTTTCCTCGCGAAAGTCCTGCTCCAGCCCGCCTTGCTGAATCCCGAACAGCGCATATCCCGGACGGTCGCCAAACGCGTCGCGCGACCGTTGGGCCCACCGCATCGACAAGCGCATACTGTCCGCAATCCGCGCGCGATCCGCTGGCAAAGCGGGGCATTCGTCAAAACACATCACGATATCGCTGCCCAAAAGCCGCTGAATCTCCATCGAGCGTTCCGGCGTCAGCTCGTGCTTGGAGCCGTCGATATGCGATTTGAACGTCACACCTTTTTCGGTCAGCTTGCGCAGAGCAGACAAGCTCATGACCTGAAACCCACCGGAATCCGTCAGGATTGGACGCTCCCAATTCATGAACTCATGCAAGCCACCCAGCTTCGCAATCCGCTCAGCCGTTGGGCGCAGCATCAAATGGTAGGTGTTGCCCAGCAGGATGTCCGCACCCGTTGCGCGCACGTTTTCGGGCAACATCGCCTTGACCGTCGCCGCAGTCCCGACCGGCATGAACGCCGGCGTGCGCACCTCGCCGCGCGGGGTTGAAATCACACCGGTGCGTGCTTTGCCGTCTGTGGCGCTGAGCGAAAAGGAAAAGGCTTTGGTCATGCAGGCTCCGTCAGATCAGCCTGCCTTAGCCGCGCGTAAGCATGATGACAACCAGCCCGCCCACCTGAAACCGCAGCCTCAGGCGGTCTGCGGGTTTACGCCAACCGCCCCAACCCCTATATCTTAATGAAACCGTCAGGAAATTATGCACATGACTGAAGCCAGCCCTCCCCTTGAAGGCACGCCCTTGATCAAGCCCTCCACGACCGATCACCCGCTACATGAAGCCGTGGTCGAAGCATGTCGGAGCGTTTATGACCCTGAAATCCCGGTGAATATCTTTGATCTGGGCCTCGTCTACACGATTGATATCAACGCGGAAAACGAAGTGAACGTGTTGATGACGCTGACCGCACCCGGCTGCCCCGTGGCAGGCGAAATGCCCGGCTGGGTTGCGGACGCGATTGAACCCGTCGACGGCGTGAAGCAGGTCAATGTCGAACTGGTCTGGGAGCCCATGTGGGGCATGGACATGATGTCAGACGAGGCGAAGCTGGAACTGGGCTTCATGTAGCCCCTCTTGTTTGGCCGAGCCCTCGTGCTTAGGATCAAGCCTGCGAAAGGATCTTTGCGATGTTCTCAATCCCTGGAAAAAATGCGGTCACGATCACCGATCGTGCGGCGGCTCAAATCGCGAAGCTGATGGAGAAAGATGGCCATCAGGGCTTGCGCATCGGCGTCAAAAAAGGCGGCTGCGCGGGGATGGAATATACGATGGATTACGTCACCCAGGTTGATCCGCTTGACGAGATTGTCGAACAGGACGGTGCCCGTGTGATGATCGCGCCCATGGCGCAGATGTTTCTGTTCGGAACAGAGATTGATTATGAAGTCAGCCTTCTGGAGGCGGGCTTCAAGTTCCGCAATCCAAACGTGACAGAGGCCTGCGGCTGCGGTGAGTCGATCAAATTCGACGAGGCGCTGACGGCCAAGTAGGCGCGGGCCTGCGGCGCGGATATTTTTGCAAAGATGAAACCAGCAACTTGCAGTGCCGTGCCGCATCTGTAATCCCTTGGGCAGCCTCAAGGGGAGACAGATATGCGGCGCAAACTGGCGGCAGGAAACTGGAAGATGAATGGCCTCGCGGCGGATCTGGATCAGATCGACGCGCTTGAGGCCGCCCATGCGGACGCAGGTGTCGACATTCTTGTTTGCCCGCCCGCCCCGTTGGTGACCCGGATGGCCGCGCGCGCGGGTAAGATCGCGGTTGGTGGGCAGGATTGCCATGCCTATACAAGCGGCGCGCATACCGGCGACACCTCTGCCGCCATGCTGGTCGATGCGGGCGCAACTCACGTGATCATTGGCCATTCCGAGCGGCGCACGGATCATGGCGAAACCGATGATGATGTCCGCGCCAAGGCCCGCACCGCGCTGGAAGCCGGCTTGATCGCGGTCATTTGCGTCGGTGAAACCCTGGCCGAGCGTGAGGCGGCCAACACGCTTGAGATCATCTCGGGTCAGCTCGCAGGGTCCATCCCCGATGCTGCAAACGGGACAAATCTGGTTGTCGCCTATGAGCCCGTCTGGGCGATTGGCACCGGGCTTGTCCCGTCAACCGATCAGATCGGCGAAGTGCATGATTTCATTCGTGCAAAGCTGCAGGCGCGTTTTGGTGAAGGCGTCGGTCGCTCCGTGCGGCTGCTCTATGGCGGCTCCGTCAAAGGCTCCAATGCGGCTGAGATTTTTGCCGTCTCCAACGTCGATGGCGCGCTGGTGGGCGGCGCAAGCCTCACGGCAGAGGCGTTCTCGCCCATCATCACAGCGCTGGACGCCTCCTGAAACAGGTCTCCCAATCACCGACTGCGCCGGGGTTCGTGCAAAACCCCTACCCGTTTTATGCCGACTGCCGGGCCTTGGGCGACGTCGTCTATTGGACCGACTATGCGATGCCCTGTGCGGTCACCCACCGCGCGGTGGAAGCTGCTTTACGCCACCCCAAAATGGGCCGCGAATGTCCGCCAGAGCGGGCAAAACCCATCGCGTCGCACACGCAGCCGTTTTACGACATCGAAGCCCACTCGATGCTGGAGCTGGAACCTCCGCGCCATACGGAACTGCGAAAATTGGTACTGCATGGCTTTACTTCACGTAGAATTAATAGCTTGTCGGGCGAAATTGAAGTGCTTTGTCACGACCTGATCGACCAGCTTCCGGACACACCGTTCGACCTGCTGGAGGCTTATGCCAAGCCACTCCCCGTCACGGTCATCACACGCCTGCTGGGTGTCGATGATGCGATGGGCCCGCAATTGCTCGACTGGTCCAACGCGATGGTGGCGATGTATCAGGCGTCCCGCAGCCGCGCGACGGAGGAGGCCGCCGCCAAGGCCTCTTGCGACTTTGCCGCCTTCATGCGCGGCGAAATTGCACGGAAACGGCGGGCGCCCGATGACGACCTCATAAGCGAGATGATCGCTGCAGAGGAGAGCGGCGCACGGTTGGGTGATGACGCCCTCGTCTCCACCTGTATCCTGCTCCTGAACGCGGGCCACGAGGCGACCGTGCATACGCTTGGCAACGGCGTGAAAGCGCTGCTTGAGACAGGCCCGCACCAGATCACACCGCTCTGTATTGAAGAGGTGATGCGCTATGATCCACCGCTCCATATGTTCACGCGCTATGTCTATGAAGACATAGAGTTTTTCGGGGCGCAACTCTCTCGCGGCGACCAGATCGCCTGCCTGCTGGGCAGCGCCAATCGCGATGCGGCGGTCTACCCCGATCCCGACCGCTTCATCGCCCAAAGACAGGCCAAGCGTCACACGGCCTTTGGCGGCGGTATCCACTTCTGTGTAGGCGCACCGCTCGCACGGCTAGAGCTCTTGATCGGCCTGCGTGTTCTCTTTGAACGGTGCCCAAAGCTCCGCCTGACGAGTCCGCCCCAATACGCAAATGTCTATCACTTTCATGGGCTTGAGCGCCTGATGGTGCAGGTCTAAAGCGGCAAAGCCGTCGTCGATTTGATCTCTTCCATCGAAAGAAGCGCCGTCACGTTGTAGACGCGCACTTCTGAGATCAACGCCTGATAGAAAGCGTCATAGGCGCGGGCGTTTTTCACGCGCACCTTCAGGATATAGTCGATATCGCCCGCCAACCGATGCGCTTCCTGCACCTCTGGACGTTCCTGCAGGGCCTGTAAGAATGCCTGCTGCCATGCCGCTTCATGCTCCGACGTGCGGATCAGTACGAAGAAACATGCCTCAAACCCCAGCGCTTCAGGATCCAGGCGCACCGTCTGCGCGCCGATCACCCCTCCTTCGCGCAGTTTGCGAATGCGATTCCAAACGGGCGTCTTGGACGAGCCCACTTTCTTCGCAATTTCATCAAGCGACTGCGCTGCATCGGTTTGCAGCTCGGTCAGGATTTTCCGATCCATGTCATCCAGGCGAACAGACATTCTAATTGATCCTCTTGCGGGAAACTGGCGTTCTCTCACCGCAGTTTATGAGAACATATTTCCTTATCTGCAAGCGCAGACTGCCATTTACCGGGAAAATATCCTACCTTTCTGGCAGCAAAGGATTGAAGCCACATGAAGCATTTCCCCGTATTTGTCGCCGTCGAAGGCCGCCGCATCGTCGTTTCCGGTGGCGGGGATACTGCTGTGGCCAAGCTGCGCCTGCTGCTGAAGACTGAGGCGCATCTATCCGTCTTTGCCGCTGACGCGCTGCCATTGATCCGCCAATGGGCCGACGAAGGCAAACTGGTGCTGCACCTCCGCGCGATGGAGCCGGGCGATGCGATGTGCGCCGTACTCTTCTACGCGGCTAACGAGGATGCGGTCGAGGACGCGCGCGTTGCCGCGCTCGCCCATCGCGATGGCGCGCAGGTCAACATCGTCGACAACCTCGCCGATAGCCAATTCATCACCCCGGCCATCGTCGACCGCGACCCGGTGACGGTCGCCATCGGCACCGAAGGTGCGGCGCCCGTTCTGGCGCGCGCAATCAAGCGCGATCTGGAGGAACGCCTGCCCGCCACGCTCGGCCCGCTCGCCCGCATCGGCAAAGCGTTTCGCCATATGGTTGAGGCCCTGCCCATGGGGCGCGCACGCCGCGACTTCTGGTCGGAATATTACTTTAAGACTGGCCCTCAAATCATTGATGAAAACGGGATAGAGGCTGTTCCAGAGGCTTTGGACAATCTACTTACCACGCATCTTTCCGCGCCTGAGAAAGAAGGCGCCGTCGATCTGGTCGGCGCAGGCCCAGGTGATCCGGACTTGCTGACATTGAAAGCGCGCAAAGCGCTGGATGCCGCCGATGTCGTCATCCATGACCGCCTCGTCACCCCCGAAATCCTTGAACTCGCGCGCCGTGAAGCGCTGGTCATCGACGCGGGGAAAGAAGGTTTTGGCAAAGCCATGGCACAGAACGATATCAACGCACTTATCGTCGAACATGCCCAATCGGGCGCGCATGTGGTGCGCCTCAAAGCCGGCGATCCCACCGTTTTCGGGCGTCTGGACGAAGAGATTGAGGCTTGCGACGCCGCAGACGTCACATGGCGCATCATCCCCGGCATCACAGCCGCCTCCGCCGCTGTTGCGGGCATCGGCCAGTCTCTCACCAAGCGCCAACGCAACGCCTCTGTCCGCCTGCTGACCGGGCATGACATGAAAGGCTTTGCCGATCATGACTGGCGCACGCTTGCCAAAACCGGCGAGGTGGCCGCGATCTACATGGGCAAACGCTCTGCCCGGTTCATTCAGGGCCGCCTGATGATGCACGGCGCCGACACTGCCACCCCCGTCACGTTCGTCGAAAACGCCTCTCGCCCCGATCAGCGCATGGTCGCGACCACACTGGCCGAGATGGCGGAGGCGCTATCGGACGCGTCCCTCACCGGCCCCGCGCTGACCCTTTACGGCCTCGCCCCGCGCGCCGCGATCACCGCCCTACAAGACATCCAAGAGAAGGAATTCGCATAATGCCCCGCGCCTTCACCCCGAAAGTCGTCACTGCCAATCACCTGCTGGAGGGCGATGTGATCTACCAGACAACCGATGGCTGGACCCGCAATCTGGCCGAGGCAGAAGTCCTCGACGATGAGGCCCACGCCGATCTGCGCCTTCTGGAGGCCACCCAACAGCGCGATGTCGTCGTCGGCGCCTATCTCGCCGATGTCGAACCGACCGAAACAGGCCCCAAACCCACACATTTCCGCGAAGCGTTCCGCATGCGCGGCCCCTCGAACTACAGCCACGGCAAACAGGCGGAGCTATAAATCATGTATCATTACAATGACTTCGACACGGCGTTTCTGGCCGAACGCAACGCCCAATTCCGTGCGCAGGTGGAGCGCCGCATCGACGGGTCGCTGACCGAGGACGAATTCAAACCCCTGCGCCTGATGAACGGCCTTTATCTACAACTCCACGCCTACATGCTGCGCGTGGCGATCCCTTACGGCACGCTCAACAGCGCCCAGATGCGCAAGCTGGCCGAGATTGCGGAACGCTGGGACAAGGGCTACGGGCATTTCACGACGCGCCAGAACATCCAGTACAACTGGCCCAAGCTGCGCGACGTGCCGGACATGCTAGACGCGCTGGCGGAGGTTGGACTGCACGCCATCCAGACCTCCGGCAACACGATCCGCAACGTGACCGCTGACCATTTCGCCGGTGCCGCAGCGGATGAGGTCGAAGACCCGCGTCCGGTTGCGGAACTCCTGCGCCAGTGGTCCACCGACCACCCAGAATTCCAGTTCCTGCCGCGCAAATTCAAGATCGCCGTGAGCGGCTCCGAAGTCGACCGCGCCGTGACCAAAGCCCATGACATCGGTCTGCGCATGGTCCGCAACGATGCCGGAGAGCCCGGTTTCGAAGTCATCGTCGGTGGCGGTCTGGGCCGCACGCCCATGATCGGCAAGGTCATCACACCGTTCCTGCCGAAGGCTGATCTGCTGCCCTATATCGAGGCCATCGTCAGCGTCTACAACCTGCTCGGCCGCCGCGATAACAAGTACAAAGCGCGTATCAAGATCACTGTCCATGAAAACGGGATCGAGCGGATTCGCGAACTGGTCGAAGAACGCTTCACCGCGATCAAAGCCCAATTCGCAGGCTTCGATCAGAAGCTGCTCAGCAAGCTGGAGGCGTCGTTTGCACCGCCCGCGTTCAAGACCGGCAATACCAAGGGGTATGAGGCCGCCCGCCTCACCAACCCTGCCTTCGCAAGCTGGTCCGACACCAACCTCAGCGCCCACAAGGCCAACGGTTACGCCATCGTCTCCATCTCGCTCAAAGCCCATGGCGCAACGCCTGGCGACGCGACGGCCGACCAGATGCGGGTGATGGCTGATCTGGCCGAGCGCTACGGCCATGATGAGCTGCGCATCAGCCATGAGCAGAACGTCATCCTGCCCCATGTCCACAAATCCGACCTGCCGGCGATCTATGCAGCACTCCGCGATGCCGGGCTCGCCACCGCCAATATCGGGCTGGTCAGCGACATCATCGCCTGCCCCGGCATGGATTACTGCGCGCTGGCCACGGCCCGCTCCATCCCCATCGCGCAAGAAATCGCGGAGCGGTTCGACGCGTTGAAGCTGGAACACGATATCGGCCCGCTCAAGATCAAAATCTCGGGCTGCATCAACGCCTGCGGGCACCACCATGTCGGCCATATCGGCATCCTCGGCCTCGACCGTGCTGGCGTTGAAAACTACCAGATCACTCTGGGCGGTGACGGCTCTGAAAACGCCGCCATCGGTGAACGCGCAGGCCCCGGTTTCTCGGCAGATGAGATCATCCCGGCTATCGAACGGCTTGTTCTGGGCTATCTCGACCTACGCGAGACGCCGAACGAAACCTTCCTCGAAGCCTATCGCCGCCTTGGCGCCGCCCCCTTCAAGGCCGTCCTTTACCCCGATGAGGCCAAGCGCAATGCCGCATAACCTGCCGATCCACGCCCGGATCGCAGCTCTGAACGGATATTACCGGCACCACGCCGGGATAGATGTGCTCTCAGGCGCGATCACGAATCCGAAGGCGGGCCAGCTCACGCTGGTCTCGTCCTTTGGGGCGGAATCGGTGGTGCTGTTGCATATGGTGTCCGTGGTGAACCCACGCCTGCCGGTGCTGTTCATCGACACGGAAATGCTCTTTCCCGAAACGCTGACCTATCAGCAAGAGGTTGCGCACTATCTGGGTCTTAGGGACGTCCGCACGATCAGCGCGACTGACATTACCGAACACGATCCAGACGGCACGTTGCACCAAAACAACCCCGATGCCTGCTGCGCCGTGCGCAAGACAGCACCTCTCGAAAAGGCTCTATTACCCTTCGATGGCTGGATCACAGGGCGCAAACGGTTCCAGTCCGGCGCCCGCGCGAGCCTTGAATTCTTCGAGGCCGACGGCCCCGCCCGCATCAAGGTCAACCCGCTGGCCCATTGGACGCCGCAAGACGTTCAGGACTACATGATCAACAACCGCCTGCCGCGCCATCCGCTGGTCGCCAAGGGCTATCCGTCCATCGGCTGCGCGCCCTGCACCTCGCCCGTCCGCGACGGTGAAGATCCCCGCGCAGGCCGTTGGCGTAACACGGAAAAAGAGGAATGCGGCATCCATATCGTCGATGGCAAGATCATCCGTCGCCCTGCCGCCTGAAGGAGTTTCACATGAGCATCATCGTCACCGACCAAGGCTTCACGACAGACGACTGGACCGGCGGCTTTGCCTCGCCAGATTGCGCCAATGACGTGGCCGCACTGGACGTCGCATCAGACGCCGACCCACACGCACTGGCCAACCGTCTACCCGGCCTCGACATGATCCGGATCGATTTTCCCAGCTTTGCCGATGGCCGCGGCTTTACCCTAGCCCGCCAGTTTCGCCTGATGGGTTACACAGGTCGTCTGCGCGCAAAGGGCCATGTGCTTGCCGATCAATACGCCATGGCGCGCCGTTCCGGCTTTGACGAGGTGGAGATCGACGAAGACCTCGCCGCCCGCCAGCCCGAAGACCAATGGCAGGCCCGCGCCGACTGGCAGGCCCATGACTATCAGTCGCGCCTGCGCGGGGCCTAATTTTCTTCCCTTTCGCCTTTTTGGCAAGTAACAGAGGACCGTGAAGTGTAAACTTCGCTGGACATTTATCATGAACGAGCAAGTGACCGTGACCGAAGCATCCCCGATCAAAACCCCGACCCTGCCCGACGCGCAAACGGTGACCGAAGTCACCCATTACACCGACCGGCTGTTCTCGTTCCGCGTCACACGGCCTGCCAGCTTGCGCTTTCGTTCGGGCGAGTTCGTGATGATCGGATTGATGGGCGACAATGGCCGCCCGCTCTTGCGCGCCTACTCCATCGCGTCCCCTTCCTGGGACGAGACGCTGGGCTTCTATTCGATCAAGGTGCAAGACGGCCCGCTGACCTCAAAACTGCAGCATATCAAGCCCGGCGATCAGGTGATCCTGCGCCCCAAACCCGTGGGCACGCTGGTGCATGACGCGCTGCTCCCCGGCAAGCGCATCTGGTTCTTCGCCACAGGCACTGGCATCGCGCCCTTCGCCTCACTCCTGCGCGAGCCGGAGACCTATGAGAAGTTTGATGAGGTCATCCTCACCCATACCTGCCGCGATGTGGCCGAGCTGAAATACGGCGAAGAGCTGATCGAGCTAACCAAGAACGACCCGCTGGTCGGCGAAGAGGCGCAAGAGAAACTGCGCTACTACCCCACCACGACCCGCGAACAGAGCCCCAAGATGGGTCGCATCACCAACCTCATCAAGGATGGCACGCTTTTCAAAGACCTTGGGATCGAGGATTTCAGCGTCGAGACAGACCGCGCAATGGTCTGCGGCTCCATCGGGCTGAACACTGATCTGAAAGAGATTTTTGAAGAACACGGTCTGGAAGAAGGCGCTAACTCAGAGCCGGGACACTACGTTGTCGAAAAGGCGTTCGTGGGGTAACCGGTCCGTTTTTAGATATTTAGACAAAGATGAAACACAAAGCGCCGCGCGAGGGACCCTCGCGCGGCGCTTCTTTTTTCAGGGTTTGACAGGGCTTACTGGCCCATCGCCGCCTTGATCTGGTCCAGAACGCCTTGCAGCACGTCCGGGTTGTCGCGGGCCTGATCCACAGCTGTTTTCAGCATGGATTTCTGCATCTCGCCCATCTCTGAGTTGTCGATCATCTCGGACACGCGGTCGAAGTCGAAACCGTCTACGGTCAGCAATTCAGCCATACCGCCTGCAGCGTCTTCCGTGGCTTCGGTTGCCGCCTCTTCAGTCGCAGCAGCCGCATCGCTCGCCTCTTCAGTGGCGTCTGTCACAGCGTCTTCGGTAGCTTCAGCGGCGTCATTTGCAGTTTCCGTTGCCGCATCAACCGCATCGGTTGCTGCTTCTTCCGTAGCCTCAGCAGCATCCGTGGCCATTTCGGTGGCCTCAGTTGCGGCCTCTTCGGTGGCGTCAGCAGCGTCGGTAGCCGCCTCCTCGGTCGCTTCAACCGCGTCAGTGGCTACGTCTTCCGTGCCCTCTGCCGCGTCTGTTGCCGCCTCTTCGGTCGCGTTCACAGCATCGGTCGCAGCTTCCTCTGCCGCGCCTGTGGCCTCTTCGACAGCACCTTCGACCGCCTCAACAGCGTCGTTCACAGCATCAGTCGCCGCTTCGGTCGCAGTCTCGACCGCCTCTTCGACAGCCGTTGCTGCGTCGGACGCAGCCTCAGTCGCGGCATCGGCAGCATCGCTTGCGGCTTCTGTCGTGGTATCAACCGCGTCGCTGGCCGCGTCTGTTGCGGCATCTGCGGCTTCGCTGGCCGTATCCGCTGCTTCAGTCGCCGTTTCCTGAGCCCCTTCAACGACATCGTCCGACGTGCCGCCCGAATAGACAAAGTAGCCCACAGCCGCCACGGCAACCGCCGCTATAATCAGAAAAAGACTTCGCATGGTTATTCCTCACTCTTTCGGGGCGTTTTTGCCCCCCATGGCAGAGCATATGGCATTCATGTTAGTGCCCTTAAAGGGGAAATACTGCGACGCGGCATCCTTTTGCGCATCCTTTAGCGGTTGAAAGCGCGGGCCACAGGGTCTAGATTGCGGTCTCGAATTTATCACAATCGAAGGAAGCTGAGCCATAGCCCGCAGACCCCATAACGCACCCCCGGTGCGCAATACCGGCCCCCGTGTAAATGAAAACATCAAGGCCCCTGAAATTCGTCTCATCGGCGCAGAAGGTGAAAACCTCGACGTTGTGACGCCTGCACGTGCCATGGTTCTGGCCGAAGAAGCCGGACTTGATCTGGTCGAAATCTCGCCAAACGCCAATCCCCCGGTCTGTAAGATCATGGATTTCGGCAAGTTCAAATACGAACAGCAAAAGCGCGAGAGCGAGGCCCGCAAGAAGCAAAAGACCATCGAGGTCAAAGAGGTCAAGTTCCGTCCGAACACCGACACCCATGACTATGACGTCAAGATGCGCAACGTGTTCAAGTTCCTTGAGAACGGCGACAAGGTCAAAGTGACTCTGCGCTTCCGCGGTCGTGAAATGGCGCACCAGAACCTGGGTCGCGAGCTGCTCGAACGTGTGGCAGAGGACACCAAAGAGGCCGGCAAGGTAGAGAACATGCCGAAGATGGAAGGCCGTCAGATGGTGATGATGATCGGACCGTTGTCCAAGTAAGTCAGTATCTTAAAGCGCGATCTTAAAGCCCCTTTCGAGGGGCTTTTTTATTGGCACCTGGGTCGCCCATATCCCCAACGCCAACTTAACCCGCTGCAAGGCACGCCACCCAATCGCACCGCCTGAAATAGCGCATCCGACACGACCTCCCCGCCCGTCTCGGCCACACACATCTGAAACGCGCGATCAGCTGCAAGTCGCTCAACATAGCTGCCACGGGCGGTCATAGCGCTGCCTCCTGCATGATAAGCGCGGTCATGGCTCACGCAGCAGCTCTCAAACGGCAGCGGATCGGCACCGACCTCATTCCAGATCCGGCTCAGCCCACCGCTGCACCCATCGGACACAAACGGGGTCAGCGGGGCGTCCCGCACCTCAAGCAAGCGCGCATGCTGCCGCTCCTCAACCCGACGGTCTGAAGCGAGCATGACAGACAGAATGCCCCCACCAATAAGCAACACCGCAAAGGCAAAGCCGATGCGGTGTCGTTTCTTCAATCCCAAAGGATCAGGCGGCGGCGGTGACAGCACGCCCCGTCAGCACTTTGACCAGATGCGCGCGGTATTCCGGCGTGCCGTGCAGATCGCCGATCAGACCCTCCGCAGGCACGCTCAGCCCCGAAATCGCCTCTACGCTGAAATCTGCCGAAAGCGCCTCTTCCGCTGCAGTCCAGCGGTGCACCCCCTCTTCAGAGGCGCCCGTGACTGCCACACGCACGCCGTCGCCGTATTTGGCGACAAAGACGCCGACCAACGCAAAGCGGGACGCGGGCTGCACAAATTTCTGGTAGTTCGCCTTTTCCGGCACCGGGAAGCGCACTTCGGTGATGATCTCGCCCTCTTCTAGCGCGGTCGTGAACATGCCCTGAAAATAATCATCCGCCGCGATGTCGCGCTTATTGGTGATCACCGTCGCGTTCGATCCCAATACCGCCGCCGGATAGCAGGCCGACGGGTCGTTATTGGCCAGCGACCCACCAATTGTTCCACGATTGCGCACCGCCGGGTCCCCGATATGCGAGGCAAGTGCTGCCAGCGCAGGGTATTGCCCCGCTTCTGTCGCCACGGTCGCATGGGTGGTCGCCCCGCCGATACAGACCTCGCCGCTATCACCGATACAAACACCCTTCATCTCGGCAATCGCGCCAAGACTTACCAGCGTCTCGGGTGCCGCCAGCCGCTGTTTCAGCGTGGGGATCAGGGTTTGCCCCCCGCCCAGCGCCTGCGCGTCCTCGGATGCCAGCGCCTTAACCGCATCGTCGACGGTCGTTGGCCGCTCAAACTCGAATGCATACATTTCTTGTCCTCCCGAAGATCATAGGGACCCAGCCCGTGTCTTCTTTTGTCCATAAATACCTGAAATCCGGCGGCAGCCCAAAGGACCGCCGCCCAATCAGCTTATCCGTTCATCGCAGCCCAAACCTTGCCGGGCGTCAGCGGCATATCGATATGCGTCACGTCTTTGCCTGCACGCTGCAGCGCATCGACCACGGCGTTGACGACGGCAGGCGGCGAGCCGATGGCCCCAGCCTCCCCACAACCTTTCACGCCCAGCGGGTTGTGCGTGCAGGGCGTCTGGCAGGAATGATCCACCTCATAGAACGGCACATCATCGGCGCGCGGCATGGCGTAATCCATGTAGCTGGCCGACAAGATCTGACCGTTCTCATCATAGGAACAGTTCTCAAGCAGCGCCTGCCCGATCCCTTGCGCCAAACCACCATGGACCTGCCCCGACACGATCATCGGGTTCACGATATTGCCGAAATCATCGGCCGCCGCGAAGCTCTCAATCGTCACCTTGCCGGTTTCGGGGTCCACCTCGACCTCGCAGCAATAGGCGCCCGACGGATAGGTGAAGTTGTTGGGATCGTAGAACGCTGTTTCCTCCAACCCCGGCTCAATTTCCTCAAGCGGATAGTTGTGCGGCACATAAGCCGCCAAGGTCACATCGCCCCAGGCCACGGATTTATCCGTGCCTGCGACCGTGAACTGGCCGTCCTTCAACTCGATATCCGCTTCCGACGCTTCCAGAAGGTGCGAGGCAATCTTCTTGGCCTTGTTAATCACCTTCTCCGCCGCGCGGACCATGGCAGAGCCGCCGACGGCGAGCGAACGAGACCCATAAGTCCCCATCCCCATCGGAGAGGTCGCCGTATCCCCATGGACAATCTCGACCTGACTTTCATCAATCCCGATCATCTCGGCGATCACCTGCGGGAAGGCGGTCTCATGCCCCTGCCCGTGGCTGTGGCTGCCCGTCATGACCGAGATCGAGCCCGTGGCGTTCACCCGCACGGTCGCACTTTCATAGAGACCAGCACGCGCGCCCAACTGCCCAACAAGGTTCGACGGGGCAATCCCGCAGGCCTCAATGTAGCAGTTCACGCCCAGACCGCGCAGCTTGCCGCGTTTCTTGGAATCTTCCAGACGCGCCTCGAACCCGGACAGATCGCCAATCTCGGCCAGCTTATCCATCGTCGCGTTATAATCGCCCGTGTCATACTCCACTGCCACAGGGGTGGCATAGGGGAACTCGGTGATGAAGTTCTGGCGGCGCAGTTCAATGGGATCGACACCCAACTCGCGTGCGGCCTTGTCGACAACGCGCTCCAACTGGAACGTCGCTTCGGGCCGCCCAGCGCCGCGATACGCATCGACGGGGACCGTGTTCGTAAACACCGCCTTCACGTTCACATAGATGAGCGGCGTCTTGTAGTTGCCCGCCATCAGCGTGCCGTGCAGCCAAGTAGGGATTGAAGGCGCAAAGGTGGACAGATACGCGCCCATATTGGCGTAGGTTTCTGTCCGCAGGGCGGTGAAGTTGTTCTCCGCATCCAGCGCCAGTTCGATCTTTGTCACGTGGTCACGACCATGGGCGTCTGACATAAACGCCTCCGACCGGCTCGAGGTCCACTTCACCGGACGCCCGACTTGCTTGGCGGCAAAGGTGCAGAACGCCTCTTCCGCGTAATGGAAGATCTTGGTGCCGAAGCCGCCACCCACATCAGGGGCGACAACGCGCAGCTTATGCTCAGGGATGCCCAGCACGAACGCACCCATCAGCAGCCGGATCACGTGGGGGTTCTGGCTGGTGGTGTAGAGCGTGTAATCATCGGTGCCCGCATTCCAGTCACCGACCGCCACGCGCGGCTCCATCGGGTTGGCGACAAGGCGGTTGTTGACCAACTCAAGCGAGGTCACATGCGCGGCGTCTTCAAACGCCTTGTCCACCGCCTCGCGGTTTTCTTCAACAAAGCCCCAGTCGTAACAGAGGTTGCTGGTCAGATCGTCATGGACCTTGGTGGCCCCGTCCGCCACAGCGGCTTTCATGTCGACCACGGCTGGCAGCTCTTCCAGATCGAGCTCAATCGCTTCGGCCGCATCGCGCGCCTGCTCAAGGCTCTCGGCCACAACTGCACAGATCGGATCGCCCACATGGCGCACCTTGCCCTGAGCCAGCACCGGATGGGCAGGTTCCTGCATCGGCTCACCATGCCGGTCCGTCACTTGCCAACCGCAGGGGATCGAGCCGATCCCTTCGAAATCCGCACCGGTGAAAATCCGCACAACTCCCGGCATGGCCGCAGCCGCCGAGGTGTCGATCCCGTTGATCTTTGCGTGCGCCACGTCCGAGCGCAGGAAATGCACATAGGTCTGATTGTTGATGTTGATGTCGTCTGTGTAACGTCCTCGGCCTGTCAGAAACCGAACGTCCTCGCGCCGTTTTGAGCTGGCGCCAATGCCTCCATCTTTGGGCATGTTTCTACCTCCCTAAAAGGTGGGTCAGGCGCGGAGAGGATACTCCTGCGCCATAGTCAGAAGTCTTACTCCGCAGCGATTTTGCTGACGTCCTGTCCGGCCGCCGCCATGATCGCCTTGACGATGTTATGATAGCCTGTGCAGCGGCAGATATTGCCTTCCAGATATTCCCGGATTTCCGTCTCGGACGGCTTCGGGTTCTCCTGCAGCAAAGCAGCCGCCGACATCACCATGCCTGGCGTGCAGAAACCGCATTGCAGCCCGTGGTGATCCTGAAAGGCTTGTTGGATCGTCGATAGTGACCCATCAGGGTTGGCCATCCCTTCGATCGTGGTGACCTCAGCACCATCAGCTTCACCTGCCAGCATCGTGCAGGCTTTGACGGCAACCCCATCCACATGGACCACGCAAGCCCCGCATTGGCTGGTGTCACAGCCCACATGGGTGCCGGTCAAATTCAGGCTGTCACGCAGAAAGCCAGATAGCAGCGTGCGGCCTTCGACCTCGCCGCTTACAGCCTTCCCGTTCACGGTCATTGAGACCTGTGTCATTGAATTCCTCCCGATTTTTAATTCTTACCCAGAGTTAAGCACGGGTTTTTCGTTTTGAGAACAATTTCTTTGTGATTGTTCCGCATCGGGACAGCCTGTCGCAACTTATGGCCGATGATACGCCGTTTAGGTATTTATGGACAAAAGAAGGCAGAGGTCAGCCTTCACGGGGCTGCGGACGGCTTTTGATTTCCTTGAGCAACCCACCCACGCCCATCGCGGCGATATCGTCTGATGTGACGGGCACCCCGCATAAGATGCGCTCCATCACCCAATCCGCGCCATTGAGCGCAGGCGAGCGGGCGCATCCGGGCAGGCCGATGACAGGGCGGTCGCCATGGGCGCCCAGAAACAGCAGGTTGCCGGGATCGACAGGCATGCCGAAATGGATCAGCCGTCCTCCGGCTTGCACCAGTCCCTCAGGTGCGACGTCGTGTGGATCGGACGTCGCCGACGCGGTCTGGATCAGAACCAGCGCACCTTTCGCGTCCTTCACGGCCTGTGCCACGGCGCCTGATTGGTGTGGCACGCGACGGGTTTCGATCAGCGGCACACCCAGCGCATCAAGGCGGCTCGCCACCGCGGCCTCCCCTTTGGCGCTGTCCACGGCCCCGGGCAGTTCGGTCAGGATGAGACTGGCGTTCTGCAGGGTCGCTGGTTGCACCCGAACCGCCCCTTTTGCTGCCGCACATGCACGGTTCAAATCGACCTCAGTGACCGCGTAAGAGATGATCTTGACCGTGCCCACCAGCGCCCCAGCGGCAACGCGCGCGAAGGGGCGCGGTGTGGCCAGCGTGATCAGCGGGTTCACCTTGTTAAGCGCATGCACGGCATCGGTGTCGATCATCACGATCCCCGCGCTTTGTGCATAAAGGTTCACCCGCCCAGTGAACGGATCGGCCAAGCGCAGGCATGCCGCCTTTGGGGATGGCGCAATGGCCGCCGCCAAGCGTGCTGCGGCGGTGTTTTCCTCGATATCCGTTGGAGCAAGCTGAGCCACCGTGATCTCTGCCACCCCGTCCGCTTTGATGCGCGCCAGATCCGCCGCGTCCAACACGCGGCCCTTTTTCAGCACGCCGCTGCTGAGCCGCAAGGAATGGGCTAGGATCGCGCCCTCTGCGACATCGACCGGGACCGGTCCGAATCTCACGCACGGCCTCGCAGCACAGCTGTTATTTGGGCCAGCGTCGCCACGGCGATTTCGGCGGGGCTTGCGGCACCGATATCAAGCCCAACAGGCGAATGGATGCGTGCCATGTCAGCTTCGGTGAAACCTGCCTCGCTCAGGCGCGCCACCCGCTTGGCATGGGTGCGCGTCGAGCCCAGCGCGCCGATATAGAAGGCGTCTGATTTCAGCGCCACATGCAGCGCCGGGTCGTCGATCTTGGGATCATGCGACAGGGTGACGATTGCCGTGCGCGCATCAATGCCCCACGCGGTCAGCGCCTCATCGGGCCAGTCGTTGCTAAGCGCCTCACCGGGGAAGCGCGCCTCTGACCCGAACACCTCCCGCGGGTCGATGATAAACGGATCATAGCCCGCCATGCGGGCCATCTGCACAAGCGGTTGCGTAATGTGCACGGCACCCACGATGCCCATCCGCAAGGGCGGGTTGTGGATGGCGACGAACACGTCTTCGTCGAAGCCAGAGCGATCCATGCGGAACCGCTCCTCATGGCTCTGGTAATCCACGCGACGCGTCCAGTCAGTGGTGTTGACGACATAGGCAACGGGCGTGCGGGCTTCGCGGGCGGCCACAAGGTCTGACAGAAGCGCTTCAGGGATCGCGGCACCAACTGGCTCCACCAAAATCGAAATCTCGCCACCACAGGCCAAACCCACGGCAAAGGCCTCATCATCACTGACCCCAAAGGTCAGGATTTTCGAGGTCCCCTCTTCCAATAGATCTAGCGCTTCCACAATCACCGCGCCCTCGACGCAACCGCCCGAGACCGAACCCTCGATCTCACCTGCGCCCGAAATCACCAACTGGCTGCCCACACGCCGTGGGGCGGAGCCCCATGTACGCACGACCGTGGCCAAAGCCGCCCCTTTGCCTGAGCGGTGCCAGTCCAATGCGATCTCGGGTATGCGGTCCATCTATGCCTCCAACAGCGCCATCAGGCGCGCTTTCTCGCCCCTATCATCGGGGCGCGAAAGTGCGGCGGCAAGCGCTTCAAGCGAGGCGATGTTGTGCCCCGCGCGAAAGCTATCCACACGCGGCAGCATCTCGGCAATACCGCGCGCCTTTGGGGCAAACCCATCCCAGCGCAGCAACGGATTAAGCCAGATCACCTTGCGGGCACTCAACTGCAACCGCTCCATCGCGCGGGCCAGATCATCGGGATCATCGCGGTCCAGCCCGTCCGTGATCAGCAGAACAATCGCGCCCGAGCCCAGCACCCGCCGCGACCAGTCGCGGTTGAACTCGGTCAGGCACGCCCCGATCCGCGTGCCGCCTTCCCAGTCCTGCGCCTCGGCCCCAGCCGCCGCCAATGCCGCATCCACATCGCGCGTGCCCAGATGTCGGGTGATATTGGTCAGACGCGTGCCAAAAGTGAACGCATGCACCTTGGCCCAGCCCGCACCTTTCTGATTGGCCACCGCATGCAGGAAATGCAGCACCGCGCGGGAATACTGGCTCATGGAGCCCGAGATATCGCAAAGTGTGACAAGGTTCGGCCAGCGGGTGCGCGGGGTCTTCAGCATCAGCTTTTCGATCTCCCCCCCGCGCCGCATGGCGGCTTTCAGCGTTAACCTTCCATCAACCTTCGTTCCCCGCGGGGAACACTTGCTGCGCCGCGAGGTCAGCGGCTTGATCGGCAGCTTGAGCTTGGCCAACATCCGCTTGGCCTCGGCCATTTCAGCCGTGCTCATCTGTTCGAAATCAAGCGTTTTGAGCCGTTCCTGCGAGGACATCGTGCGCGAGGCGTCAATCTCGATCTGCGTCTCGCCCTCGTCTTCGCGGGTCTCCGGCAGATCCCGCTCCACCCCGTCCAAAAGCGCCTCCGCCGCGCGCTTTTCAGCGGCCTTCGCGCGGCGTTCTTCGGCCACACCGCGGGTGGCGGGGATCATGTAGGACATCATATGTTCCAGATAGCGCGGATCGCGCCAGTAGAGCCGGAAGAGCTGCCGAAACGTCGCGCGATGCTCTGGCCGGGTCACGAAACAGGCGTGCAGCGTCCAGTAAAAGTCAGCGCGTTCGGTAAAGCCCGCAGCTTTCACCGCATTGATCGCATTCAGCGTGGCCCCTGGCCCGATTGGCAGACCTGCTTTGCGCAGCGCCCGCGCGAAATGGGTGATATTGCGCGTGAGCTTGGGATTTTCTGGAAGCTCAAGGTCGGGCAGTGCTACCATCGCGGTGCCCTTGGCGGGTGTTGCGGAAAGGTCTTTGGAGACAAAAGAAGCATTACGCGGGCGCCAACTCTGCCTTCACCTCGTCGAGGATACGTTTCGCTTCCGAGCCCTGCAGCTTCTGGATGTCGTCCTGATATTTCAGGATCGCGCCGAGCGTATCGGCGATCACTTCTGGCGAAAGGTTGATGACGTCGAGTGCAAGCAGGCACTTGGCCCAGTCGATGGTTTCGGCTACGCCGGGTTTCTTGAACAGGTCTTCGGTGCGGAGCTTTTGCACAAAGGCCACGACCTCCCGCGACAGCGCTTGGGAGGCGTCGGGCGCGCGGGCGGCGAGAATGTCCATCTCCCGCTCGAGATCGGGGTAGTCGACCCAGTGATAGAGGCAACGGCGCTTGAGCGCGTCATGCACCTCGCGCGTGCGGTTGGACGTCAGAATGACAATCGGCGGTTCAGGCGCTTTTACGGTGCCCAACTCAGGAATGGTGACCTGAAAATCTGAAAGCGCTTCGAGTAGAAACGCTTCAAACGGTTCATCCGTGCGGTCCAACTCATCGATCAGCAGAACGGGCGGGCCCGCAGGATCTGGGCGCATCGCCTCAAGAAGCGGACGCTCGATCAGATAATCATCGCTGAAAAGCTGCGTTTGCAGCGCCTTGCTGTCCGCGCCGCCGCCGGCTTCGGCCGCGCGGATCGCAACCATCTGAGCGGCGAAGTTCCACTCATAGACGGCAGAGGCCGCATCGAGCCCCTCGTAGCATTGCAGCCGGATCAAACGACGGCCCAAAGCGGCAGCAATGGCTTTGGCGATCTCGGTCTTGCCGACACCGGCCTCGCCTTCCAGAAACAAGGGCCGTCCCAAGCGTAGCGACAGGAACACAACCGTCGCCAAGGCGCGCCCACAGACATAGTTTTGCGCGCTCAGGAGGGATTGCACCTCGTCGATCGTGTTGATCTGGCTGGTCATTTTCGTCCTCCCTTACGCAGATGCTAGCCACGCCACGGCGCGCGTCAACCACCGGGCCTCTGGCACGGTTTGTGAAACAGACCCGCGCGCATGGCGAAACAATCGCATTATATGAGCATGAACACAGCGTATTCTTGCCCCATTGCACTGCCATCAAAGGGCGCATTACACTGCTGTCAGACGATTTAAAGAGACGCGCATGACCGCCACCAAAGAAGAATTTGCCACGTCACTTTCCGGGCTCAAGGGTCAGGACTGGCTGGATGCGCTGGATGAACTGGCCGAAGATTTGGGCTACTTTCAACCTATTGGCGCACGCCACTCCGCCGCGTTCATCGACCAATCACCCACGCTGATCGTGAGCTTTGACAGCCAGCAGAACATCTGCCGCCGCGATCCGGACTGCGCGCCTGCAGGATGGGTCACGGCAGAAGCGCAGGGCTGGTCTCATCTGGCCCTGATCTCGGACGGGGATACGTGGTTCCGCGACCCTGCGGTTTATGGCTATTTCGACCGTCTGGTCGATGACGGCTTTTTCGAGGATTTCGACCGCGTGGTGTTTTACGGCGCCGGCATGGGCGGCTATGCCGCGGCGGCCTATTCAGTTGTCTCGCCCGGCGCAACCGTCTTGACGCTGCAGCCGCAAGCGACCTTGGCCACAAACAAAGCGGGTTGGGACACACGCTTTCCCAAAATGCGTCGTACCGACTTCACGAGCCGCTATGGCTATGCGCCCGACATGATCGAAGGCGCGGGCGACGTCTTTGTTCTCCACGAATCGATGGAGGCGTTTGATGCCATGCATGCCGCCCTGTTCGACGCGCCCTATGTGCATCACCACCGCACCCGGCTGATGGCGCGCGATCTGGAAGCAGAATTCCGCATCATGGGGTGCCTGGAGCCGATGCTGGAGCAAGCCGCCCTTGGCCAGCTGACGCCGACCAGCCTTGCCCAATTGCTACGCAAACGGCGCGATTTTACGCGCTATATCCGCCGGATGATGGGGCGGCTGCAGGACGAAGACCGGCCCTTCCGTGAAGCGCTTGTCTGCCGAAACTATGTTGAGCGTGGCGCAGGTGCGCGGTTCCGGAGGCGGCTGCAAGACCTTCAGGCCGCAGGGGTCCGCCTGCCCTCGTTCGAACCTGCGGAATAATCAAAGACCCCCTTCGATCTTCAGAAACGTCACGACCTCATTGACGCCTTTGCCGCTTTTCAACGCCGCCATCACGAAGGGCCGTGCCCCGCGCGCTGTCGTGGCATCGCTTTCCAGAAGCGCTTCATCCACGCCGACATAGGGCGCCAGATCGGTCTTGTTGATCACCAACAGGTCCGATCGCGTGACACCGGGCCCGCGTTTGCGCGGAATGTCCTGACCGGCGGCGGTATCGATCACGTAAAGCGTCAGATCGGCCAGCTCGGGCGAGAAAGTGGCGGCCAGATTATCGCCACCGCTTTCAATCAGGATCACGTCGAGATCAGGAAAGGCCGTCCGCAGATCAGCGACAGCGGCAAGGTTGATTGAGGCATCCTCCCGTATCGCCGTATGGGGACAGCCACCCGTTTCCACCCCGCGGATCCGCTCGGACGGCAGAACCTGCGCGCGCGTCAGGTAATCGGCATCCTCGCGGGTGTAGATATCGTTGGTGATCACCGCGACGGAATACTCCGCCGTCAGCGCGCGGCACAGCTGTTCGGTCAGTGTGGTTTTGCCCGCACCGACAGGGCCGCCGATACCCACCCGAAGCGGGCCGTGAGGAGAGATGTCTTTCATGTTCGAAACAACCTTACATCTAGTGTTTCATGGGCCATCGCCGCGATATCGCCCATCAAAGCACCTGCGCCGATCTGGTCAAGCGGCGTGCTTGCCGCGGCCTCCGCCACCTCTGCAATGATAGGGTGGAGGGCTGCCAGAACCGTTTGTCCTTCCGATTGTCCAAGCGGCACAAAGCGCACCGCGACCGAGACGAGGTTGGACGCAAAGGCATGCAGAAAAAGCTGGGTCACCTCTTGCGGAGTCAGGTTCAACCAGCGAGCGGCTTCCCCCACAGCGACGGGCAAGGCGGCAGGGCGCTGGTCATGACCCATCGCCCGCAATGTCTCGGCAAAAGCGGTGCCTTGGGCGAGGGTTTCGTCCCACCGTTCTTTGCTGGCTGCAAGTGCCTGCGCGGTGTCCGCCAGATCGGCGCCCGCCAGGGCATGGCATAGCAGCACCGCATCCACGCGCCCTGCCCCGAAACGCAGAGTTTCCGTCAGCCAGACCTGCAGATCGGCTGCATTCTGCACCACACCATCGGCCATCGCCTGCTCAAGCCCATGCGAGTAGGCGAAGCTACCCAGCGGGAACGCAGGCGAGAGCCATTGGGTGAGTGTCAGCAGGTCAGTGCTCATGGCCGTGCTCATGCCCGAATGTGCGCCCGTGACCATACGCGCCACCCTCGGGGGTGAACGGACCTTCGACATCGCTCAAGGTTGCGCCAAGCTGGGCCAGCATCGCTCGCAACACATGATCTGACCGGATGAGCAGGTGATCCGCGGCCACCTGACAGGGCGTGTGGCGATTGCCAATATGCCAGGCCAGCCGGGGCAAATCGCCTTCGATGCGGATCAGGGCCTCCGGCGCTGCGACTACGCCCACAGTGCGCCCATCCTCCAGCACGAAAGCATCAAGATGATCAAGATGCGTCACCTCTGCCAGATCAACCATGAAATCGAGCCCGGACGCACTTGTCAGCCGTTTGCGACGCAACAGACGTGCGTCATAATCCAGACCGATCGTGTCATCGGGATGATGCACATGACGGCGCACCGAATTGGCCCACGGCGCGCTCATGGTGCCGCCCCTATCCCAGCAAATCGCGGTAGACGAAGGCGGGAATATCCACGCGGGAGATGCCGTATTCTGCCAGTTCCGCATCGCTGAGCGCGTCGAGCGCTGCGATATCGTGCAAGCGGCGTTGCCGGTCGGGGTAGGAATTGAAGCCCATTCCCACCTCGGCCAGATACCTGTCGAGAAGCCGTGCCGGATTTCGGCGGGAGAATTGCATTGAAAAGTCGTGTCGTGCCATTGGAAACCTCGCTGTCCCTTTCGGGGCCTGTCAGTCTGGGTTCCCTCCCATGAGGCAGATAATAGCGCGAATTGGTTAACGGACTAAGTAAACTTTCTGCAATGCAGCATTGCACTGCGTGAATTTGCTCGATTTTGCGATCCGATCTCGTTGCAGACGCAAGAGTTTGCCGAAAATGCAACATGTTCAATCTTCCTTAAACCTCAACCGCCAAAATGGACGGTATGAGCGATGTTTTGCACAGATGCCCCGCCTCACTAGCCGATGAATTGGGCGCCATTCGGGCACACGTGAAGGCGTTGAAAGCGCGCGAACAAGCCGTCCGGCAGGCCCTTTTGGCGGCGCGTCCCAATGGGCGCGTTACGGGCATGCGGTATGCCGTGCGGGTCGTGAACAGCACCTCCCGGCGCTTTGATCGGGCGGCGTTGCCGGATGCGATCCTGCAAGACCCGCGATATTGGCGCGAGGTTTGTAGCCTGACTGTGACCGCACAGCCATTGGATGAGGTTGACGGGCCCGAGGCCAACCCAGACCACATTCTGCGCGCGACCGCTTCAGCGCCGGAGATGCAAATGCTCCCCGGCCTGGACGCCCCGGAAGAGCGGTTCGACGTGATCGAGCCGTTCTGACCCATCAGAACATGAAATAGCGCTGCGCCATGGGCAATTCGGTTGCGGGCTCACAGGTCAGCAATTCCCCATCCGCGCGCACTTCATAGGTTTCGGGGTTGACCTCGATCTGCGGCGTGCCGGTGTTCAGCTTCATCGAAGATTTGCCGATCCCGCGGGTATTCTCGACGGCCAATGTTCGCTTCGCCAACCCAAGTGAGGCGCCTAACCCCTCCGCCTGAGCCGCTGCCGAGACGAAGGTCACTGCATTCTGCTGAACCGACCGACCCATCGCGCCAAACATCGGGCGCGTGTAAACCGGCTGAGGCGTCGGGATCGACGCATTAGGATCGCCCATCTGCGCGCAGACAATCGCGCCGCCCATGAGCACCATCTCGGGTTTCACCCCGAAAAAAGCAGGGCTCCACAGACACAGATCGGCGCGCTTGCCCGGCTCGACAGAGCCGATATGGCTGGAAACGCCATGCGCAATCGCGGGGTTGATCGTATATTTCGCGACATAACGCTTCACACGGGCATTGTCGTTCTCGCCGGTTTCCTCGGCCAGACGACCCCGCTGTTTCTTCATCTTATCCGCAGTTTGCCAAGTGCGGATGATCACCTCCCCCACCCGGCCCATCGCCTGACTGTCCGACGCGATGATCGAGAACGCGCCCATATCATGCAGAACATCCTCCGCCGCAATCGTCTCACGCCGGATACGGCTTTCGGCAAAGGCCACATCTTCAGGGATGGATTTGTCCAGATGGTGACAGACCATCAGCATATCCAGATGCTCTTCAATGGTGTTCACCGTGTAGGGCCGCGTCGGGTTGGTGGAGGATGGGATCACATGCTCTTCCCCCACAACCTTGATGATGTCGGGCGCATGGCCGCCGCCGGCCCCTTCGGTGTGAAACGCGTGGATCGTGCGGCCTTTCATGGCGGCCACCGTATTCTCCACAAACCCGCTTTCATTGAGCGTATCGGTGTGGATCATCACTTGCACATCCATGTCATCAGCAACCGACAAGCAGCAATCAATCGCCGCGGGGGTCGTGCCCCAATCCTCATGCAGTTTCATCGCACAAGCACCGGCATTGATCATCTCGACCAACGCCTCGGGCTTGGAGGCATTGCCCTTGCAAGACAACCCGATATTCATCGGCACATCATCCACGGCCTGCAACATGCGCCCGATATGCCAAGGCCCCGGCGTGCAAGTTGTGGCCAACGTGCCGTGCGCGGGGCCGGTGCCACCGCCAAGCTGAGTCGTCACGCCCGAATGCAGCGCATCCTCCATCTGTTGCGGGCAAATAAAGTGGATATGCGCATCAAAGCCGCCTGCGGTCAGAATACGCCCCTCGCCCGCGATAATCTCCGTCCCCGGTCCGATGATGATATCGACACCGCTTTGCGTGTCCGGATTGCCCGCCTTGCCGATCACCGCGATCTGGCCTGCGCGCAGGCCCACATCAGCCTTGTAAATCCCGGTATAATCCAAAATCAGCGCGTTGGTGATGACCGTGTCCATCGCGCCGTCCGCGTTGGTCACCTGAGATTGCCCCATCCCGTCGCGGATCACTTTGCCGCCGCCGAATTTCACTTCTTCGCCATAGGTGGTCAGATCACGCTCGACCTCGATGATCAGATCCGTGTCGGCCAGCCGCACCTTATCTCCGGTGGTGGGGCCATACATATCGGCATAGGTCGCGCGGGAAATCGTGGCGGGCATGAGCGCTCCTTACTTTGTCTTGGGGCCGCGCTTGGCGAGCCGTCTGCGGTTTGAGGCCGTCTTGCGGCTCAGCGGGGCCATCGTTGCGCGCATCACCTGATCCAGGCTCTGCCCGCGCGCGGCTGTCATCGTGCCCGCAAGCACCGCCTCCATGAAGGCGGGGCCTTTTTCATCGAACATGCGCTTTTTCTCATGCGGCGTGACAGACCAGAGCCCCGCCATCCCCATCATGCGGTAGGCCATGACGGTCTGCGTCTCGGCCATCAAGGTGACGAACTGCAAGGTGGTGTTCATCATGTCAATCGGGGTCACGACTCGTGCCATATCGGCTCCTTAAAGGGCTATAATGAGCCCATGATGGATTGGTTAAATCCGTAAATCATGCGGCTGCCGCCATAGGGCACCAGCGTCACACTCCGCGTTTGCCCCGGCTCGAACCGCACAGCGGTGCCGGCAGCAATATCCAGACGCATTCCGCGCGCAGCGTCGCGGTCGAACTCAAGGGCCGCGTTGGTTTCGGCAAAATGATAATGGCTGCCCACTTGCACGGGGCGATCACCTGTATTGGCGACCTCAAGCGTGACCGGCTCTGCCCCGTCGTTAAGAGTAATATCGCCGGGGGCGGTTATGATTTCTCCGGGGATCATTCGTCCTCTTCCTCGCGCGGTGCGGGCGCGATCTTTTTTGTCGTCAACGCGGTGTAGATGCGCTGGCCGAAAACGCCCAATCCGCCCCCGAACAGCAATAGAAAGGCCGAGCTGTCTGCGCCAAACAAGGCGGTCAGAACCGCCGCCAGGATCATCATGACGATGAACGAAAAGAGGCGGAATTCGCCTTCTTTCATAGGCACTTCTTCCAGCAAAATGTCTTTGAGTGCCTTTTTCAGATGCGGCTCGGCCTGCGGGGTGAGGTATCCCGCCAGCGCGCCCAGAAAGAGGTTCAACAGCATGCGCGTCTCCTACCGGATCGGGTGATGCACGGTCACCAGCTTGGTGCCGTCTGGAAATGTTGCCTCGACCTGCACGTCGTGGATCATCTCGGCGATCCCCTCCATGCATTGATCGCGTGTGACGACATGGGCTCCCGCCTCCATCAGCTCCGCAACCGAGCGCCCGTCGCGCGCGCCTTCCACCACGTAATCGGTGATCAGCGCGATGGCTTCGGGGTGGTTCAGCTTCACGCCGCGCTCCAGCCGACCACGCGCCACCATCGCGGCGAGCGAAATCAGCAATTTGTCTTTTTCACGGGGGGTCAGGTTCATGGTCGTCTCTTATAGTTGCCAGACGCGCGGCAGCGGGGCTGCCTTGCGCAGATGGGTCAAAATGGGGGCAATCGCCTGACGCAGGGGCCAGGCATCGGGCGCGGTTGCGCGGATCACGCATTTGCCGTCCCAGCCAGAGGCCGCGGCGGGCAGACCCGCAGGCAGCATGCGGCGGACGGGCTCCACCGCATCCTCCGCCCCGGGCGCGACTAGCGCAATCGTGGTAAAGGCGCGGTGCCCACCATGGGTCGCAAGCCCGGCGCTGGCCAGCAGATTGGCGGTGAATCTTAGCGGCTCCATCAGCACCGGCACGCCGTCGCGGGTCACATGGCGTTGGTCGTGAAAGTCCAAAGCGGTCACCATCTCGCCCATAGCCGCACGGCCCAAAACAACCGTTTCGACCATCAGGACAGAGGCATCGCCTTGCAGCGCGATCTGCGTCTTGCGATGCAAGCCTGCGTTCTCAAACAGGATCGTCTCCTGCGGCAACCAATCCAAATGTGCGCCGTCGCCGACCTGCAAATCGACCTGCATATCGGCGACACCTGCGGCAGAGGCATAGGCCCGCTCCGCCGTCTGTGTCGTCGCCGTCGCGCGGGTCCCAGGCGCCAGAGACAGCGCAAACCGCATCCGGTCACCACCGGTCAAACCACCCGCCGTGTTCAGAAAAACCACCTCGGGCACATCGGAATGCACGACAGGCAAAAACGCTTTTGCAGAGCCTGACTGGTGCAAACTCCCCAGCCGCACCCGCCCCCCGTCCGCCTTGAGAGAGACCTCAGCGCGACCATGGGCGCGTTGCATCTTCACAGGCAGTCGGGTCGTCGTATCGAGCATGATCCAGCATTGGCACAGCCCACGCGGCCTGCCAATGCTGCACCGCAGCAATTCCGGGTTAATCCACAGATTCCGCTCAAGACGTCCAAAAACCGCCCATAAATTAAGCACATCTTCGGACTGGCAGGCGTCAGCGCTTTTGTGTAACCCCGCATCATGACCGAGAGCCTGACCCTCCGCCGCCCTGATGACTGGCATTTGCACCTGCGCGATGGCGCGATGCTCAAGGCCGTTCTGCCCGAAACCGCCCGCCATTTCGGCCGCGCGATCATCATGCCGAACCTCGTTCCGCCTGTGGTCACTGGTGCTGATGCCGCCGCTTATCGCGCCCGCATTCTGGCCGCCTGCCCGCCGGAGATGGACAGCTTTAAGCCGCTGATGACGCTCTATCTGACCGAGGACACCGACCCCGATGATGTGGCAGACGCCCACGCCAAAGGGATTGTCACAGCGCTCAAACTCTACCCCGCCGGGGCCACTACAAACTCCGCTTCCGGCGTGCGGGATTTCGGCAAGGTCCGCCCTGTGTTGGAGCGGATGGCCGAGATTGGCATGCCCCTTTGCGTTCATGGCGAAGTCACCGATAGCGACATCGACATCTTCGACCGCGAAGCCGTCTTTATCGAGCGCGTGCTCGACCCGATCCGCCGCACAACCCCCGGTCTGCGCGTCGTGATGGAGCATATCACGACCTCGGATGCCGTCACTTATGTGTCTGAAAACGAAAAGGATTTGGGTGCCACCATCACCACGCACCACCTGATCATCAACCGCAACCACCTGCTGGTGGGCGGGATCAAGCCACATTACTATTGCCTTCCCGTCGCCAAGCGCGAAAGCCATCGCGAGGCGCTGGTGAAGGCTGCGACATCAGGCGATGCGCGGTATTTTCTGGGTACCGACAGCGCGCCCCATAGCGATCCGAACAAGGAAAGCGCCTGCGGCTGTGCGGGCGTCTTTTCGGCGACCAACACGATCTCTTGTCTCGCGGAAGTGTTCGAGGCGGCCGACGCCCTGCCCCGGCTCGAAGCCTTCGCCTCGCTCAACGGGCCGGCGTTCTACGGCCTGCCCCCTAACGCCGACACGATCACGCTGCGCAAAGGCGCGCCCGTGTCCTATCCTAACAAAATCGCCAGCGGCGAAGGCCCCGTCACTGTCTTCGACCCCGGCTTCGATCTGCACTGGCACGTAGAAGGTTAACGAATGATCCCCAGCTCCTATCCCCCCGCCGCCGAAATCGCGCGCCTGACCGCGCGGATGCTGCTGGAAATCAAGGCCGTGCACTTCAATGCGGACGAGCCGTTCATTCTGGCCTCCGGCCTGCCCTCGCCGACGTACATTGACTGCCGCAAGCTGATCTCCCACCCGCGCATCCGTTCCACTTTGATGGATTTTCTGACCGTCACCGTGATGCGCAACGCAGGGTTCGAGGCGTTCGACAATATCGCCGGTGGTGAGACCGCAGGCATCCCCTTTGCCGCATTCGTGGCTGAGCGGATGGCGCTGCCGATGAGCTATGTGCGCAAGAAGCCCAAAGGTTACGGTCGAAACGCCCGGATCGAAGGCGCGATGTCCGAAGGCGAGCGCGTTTTGCTGGTCGAGGACCTCACCACCGATGGCGGCTCCAAGCTGAGTTTCGTCGATGCGATTCGCGAAACCGGGGCCACTTGCGGGCACACAGCGGTGATCTTTTACTACGGCATTTTTCCCGAGACGGAAAAAACCCTTGGCGATCATGGGGTTCAATTGCACCATCTCTGCACATGGGCGGATGTCCTGGCCGAGGCCCGCGCGCAGGGCGCTTTTGACGAGGCGACCCTGACCGAGGTGGAGAGCTTTCTGAAAAACCCACGTGCCTGGCAGGACGCCCGCAAATAACCGCCAAAAGACGCGACATTGCTGCGCAGAGGACCGCTTGTCCTTCACTACATGTTGACGGATCCGCACGGTTTGCGACAAGATAAGGGAATTTCAGGCTTTTCCACAGGCTGTCCACACAAAGATACATTTTGCGCCTGCGACAGCCCTCCGCTATCCCAATCTCGGGAAGAACGGGTGATAGAATGAACGACATAACGCCGATCACCGGCCAGCAGGTTGATGCCAATAGCGGGCTCGATACGATGCCCCACTCCATCGAGGCAGAGCAGCAGCTTCTGGGCGCGATCCTGACGAATAACGACATTTTCGACCGCATCGCCGCGATCATTGGGCCGGAGCATTTTTACGACCCCGTCCACGCCCGCATCTTCGAGACGGCGGCAAACCGGATTACCAAAAACGCGCTGGCCTCGCCCGTGACGCTGAAGGCGTTTCTGGAGGAAGACGAAGGCCTCAAGGAACTCGGCGGGCCCGCCTACCTTGCCCGCCTCGCCGGGGCCGCGATCAGCGCCTTTGCCGCGCGGGATTACGCGCAGATCATTTACGATCTTGCGATCCGCCGGGAGCTGATTGGCGTGGGGCGCGATATCTCCGCGAAAGCCGCGCGGGTTGACGTCTCCAGCGAGCCGAAAGAACAGATCGTTGAGGCCGAACAACAGCTCTATAAACTGGCAGAGCAAGGTCAATCCGACACCGGATTTCAGAGCTTTCTCAAGGCCGTAACGGACGCAGTTAATGTGGCCAACGCCGCCTATCAGCGTGATGGTGGCTTGGCTGGCGTCTCAACCGGTCTGATCGACATGGACAAGAAGTTGGGCGGTCTGCACCGCTCTGACCTTCTGATCCTTGCGGGGCGTCCGTCGATGGGCAAAACCTCCCTCGCCACCAACATCGCCTTCAACATTGCCAAGGCCTACAAGCATGGCCAACTGCCCGACGGCTCCGAAGGAGCGGTTGAGGGCGGCGTTGTGGGTTTCTATTCTCTCGAAATGAGTGCCGAGCAGCTCGCCGCGCGGATTCTGTCAGAGGCGTCTGAAGTGCCCAGCGAGCAGATCCGTCGCGGCGATATGACCGAGGCAGAGTTCCGCCGTTTTGTTGAGGCTGCCAAGCAGCTTGAGGCCTGTCCGCTTTATATCGACGATACGCCCGCGCTGCCGATCAGCCAATTGGCCGCCCGCGCCCGCCGCCTGAAACGAACGCATGGTCTGGATTGCCTGATCGTCGACTATCTGCAGCTGGTGCGCCCCGCGACCGCGAAAGACAGTCGCGTGAATGAGGTCTCTGAGATCACGCAAGGTCTGAAAGCCATCGCCAAGGAACTGGATATTCCCGTAGTCGCGCTTTCCCAGCTGTCGCGTCAGGTGGAAAGCCGCGAAGACAAGCGCCCTCAGCTGAGCGATCTGCGCGAATCCGGCTCGATTGAGCAGGACGCCGACGTCGTGATGTTCGTCTACCGCGAGGAATATTACAAAGAACGCGAGAAGCCTGGCGATCACGAGCTTGAAAAAATGGCTGTCTGGCAGGACGAGATGGAGCGCCTGCATGGCCGCGCCGAGGTTGTCATCGGCAAGCAGCGCCACGGCCCCATTGGGACGGTCGAGCTGTCGTTTGAAGGCCGCTTCACCCGCTTTGGCAACCTCGTGAAACCGTGGCAGCAAGGCGACGGTGAGACGAGCTTCTGATCGGATTTTGAATTGGGCTTGACGCCCCGACACCTCCTGTCAAAACGGTGCGCATGGGAACGGCGAGCTTAACAATTGATCTTCCGGCATTAATCGCCAACTGGCGCGCCTTGGATAAGATGACGACCTGCGAAACAGGCGCAACCGTGAAAGCCAATGGCTACGGGCTGGGCGCGGGTAAGGTGGCGCGGGCCTTGGCGAAGGCTGGCGCGCGCACGTTCTTCGTGGCGGTCGCTGAAGAAGGCGCCACCATCCGCGAGGCGCTTGGCCCCGGCCCCGCAATCCACGTTTTCTCGGGCCATATGCGCGGCGATACCGACATGATCGCCGATTTGCAGCTGACCCCGATGCTCAATTCGGTCGAGCAGTTGACCCGCCATCTGGAGGCGCTGCCCGGCCATCCGTTTGGCGTTCAGCTCGACACCGGAATGAACCGTCTGGGCTTAGAGCCTGCCGAATGGGACGCTCTGCGAGAGATCATTCTGCCGCAAAATCCTGTTCTCGTGATGAGCCATCTGGCCTGTGCCGATGAGCCGGACCACCCGATGAACGCGCAACAGCTTGAGGCGTTTCGCGGCATGACAGACGGCATCAGCGCGCCGCGCTCGCTTGCGGCGACAGGCGGAGTTTTGCTGGGGTCGGACTATCACTTCGACATGTGCCGTCCAGGCGTCGGCCTCTACGGCGGCGCGCCATTTTCCGACGCGGCTCCGGTGGCGTATCTTGACCTACCAATCATCCAGGTACGCGATGTGTCCGAGGGTGAAAGCGTTGGCTATTCAAATACTTGGACGGCGAATCGCATGTCGCGTATCGCAACCGTCTCTGCCGGATATGCGGATGGCGTGATCCGTGCGATGGGTCCAAACGCGCATCTACGGTTCGGCGAAGCGGTCTGCCCTGTTGTCGGTCGCATCTCCATGGATCTGATCACGGTCGACATCACCGATCTTGATGAAGAACCCCGTGCGCTGTCGCTGCTGGATGACAAGCAAACAGTGGAGACACTGGCCGAGGCCGCAGGCACCATCGGCTATGAAATCCTGACCTCCCTCGGGGCGCGCTACGGGCGTCGCTACGTTACGGGATGATTGTTGTCCGGCTGATCGCAGCGCTCGGTGGTGCTGTTCTTGGAATGCTGGCCGCTGTCGGGCGTGTCACGCTTTTCGCGGCCCAGACGATCAGCCACCTTCTGCGCCCGCCATTCTACTTCAAAGAGTTCGGTCAAGCCCTTCTCACCATTGGGTATTTCTCTCTTCCGGTCGTTGGCTTGACCGCGATTTTCACTGGTGCTGCACTTGCCTTGCAGATCTACGAAGGCGGCTCCCGCTTCAACGCTGAATCCGTCGTGCCCTCCATCGTCGCCATCGGCATGGTGCGCGAGTTGGGCCCCGTTCTGGGCGGCCTCATGGTCGCCGCCCGCGTCGCGTCCTCCATCGCGGCCGAGATCGGGACCATGAAGGTGACCGAGCAGATCGACGCGCTTGTCACGCTCTCCACTAATCCGATGAAATACCTCACCGTCCCACGCGTGCTGGCCGCAACACTCGCTGTGCCGGTTCTGGTCGCCGTTGGCGACGCCATTGGCATCATGGGCGGCTATCTGGTGGGCGTGAACCGGCTTGGCCTTAACTCCGCCGCGTATCTCTCTAATACTGTTGACTTTTTGGAATTCTGGGATGTCGCCTCAGGCCTCATCAAAGGCGCAGTCTTCGGCTTCATCGTCGCGCTGATGGGCTGCTATTACGGCATGAATTCAGGCCGGGGCGCGCAAGGTGTGGGCCGCGCAACCAAGGCCGCCGTGGTCGCAGCATCGGTGATGATCCTTGCCTCCAACTACCTACTGACGGAGTTGTTCTTTTCGGCATGATCACGCTCCAGCAGGTTCATAAAGCATTCGGCGATAATCACGTCCTACGCGGGGTCGATCTGACGATCCCCAAGGGCGAAAGCATGGTCATTATCGGCGGCTCCGGCACCGGCAAATCGGTGATGCTGAAGTCCGTGCTGGGGCTTGTTGCGCCCGATGCAGGCCAGATCATCGTCGATGGACAAGACGTCACCACCGTGGAACGTGACGCGTTTCTGGCGCGCTTTGGGATGCTTTTTCAGGGCGGCGCGCTGTTTGACAGCCTCACCGTCTGGCAGAACGTCGCCTTCCGCCTCCTGCGCGGATCGCTAAAAAAGCCGACCGAGGAAGCCCGTGCAATCGCGATCGAAAAGCTGCGCCGTGTTGGCCTTAAGGAAAACGTGGCGGACCGCTTCCCGGCAGAGCTTTCAGGCGGCATGCAAAAGCGTGTGGGCCTCGCCCGCGCCATCGCGGCAGAGCCAGAGATCATCTTTTTCGACGAACCCACCACCGGGCTCGACCCGATCATGGCGGGCGTCATCAACGACCTGATCCGCGAGATCGTGGTCGAGATGGGCGCGACGGCCATGACCATCACCCACGACATGTCCAGCGTCCGCGCCATCGCCGATGATGTCGCCATGCTTCATGACGGCGTCATTCAATGGACAGGCGATGTGGAGCAGATGGACAGCTGCGGCGATCCGTATGTCGAACAGTTCATCAATGGCCGTGCCGAAGGCCCGATTGAAGCTGTCCGCTGAACAATAACGTCGCAGCTTCGTTACTACGCAAAATCAAAGACTTGCCAGATGCCTGAATTCCGTTAACGATTGTAATCGGGGCTGTCAGGTAGAGAGATCGTTCAGCGATCCGATGCGCGGCCCTTTCGGGGTTGGTTTTGTAAGGCGTCAATTAGGACGGCTTTTTACGATGGATACGCAACGTTCTGCGCTTTTTTCTGTGCAAATTTTTATGCAACGCATTTCCTTGTTTTTGATGCTCACGCTCGCATTTGCTGTGATCGGCGTCACGATTTTGGCCGCTTTGTCGGTCCTCCCTTGGCTCGAGATGTCTTTGACCTTTGGCGGCGTCACCTACCCTTGGGCTGGTACGGCGATCCAGATCACGTTCGCGCTTTTTGCGCTATCTTTGTGCTTTTACCTGCCCGCCAATGGCCGGATCATGGCGTTGGAGAAATCTCACCGCCAATTCTCGCTGCGCATGGATGACGTGGCGCGCGCCTACCACGCGGCGCACGCGGCGGATCGGGAGGGGGTGTTCACGCTCAGCTCCGAGTTCGACAGCGTGAAAGAGCGGATCATGCATCTCAAAAACCATCCGGATCTGGAGGAGTTGGAGCCAGAGATCCTCGAGGTTGCCGCACAGATGAGCCACGAATCCCAAGAGCTTGCCGCGCTCTATTCCGACGAGAAAGTCGACCGCGCGCGCAACTTCCTGCGCCAGCGCCAGCAAGAGGTGCGCAAGCTCGAAGAGCGGATCGAGAATGCGCGCGTCATCACCCGCGAGATCAGCCATTGGCAGCAGCAGGTCGAGATGGACGAAAGCATCGTCGCCTCACAACTGCGCCGCTTGCAAGATGATCTGGTCGAGGTGTTGGCCCCGCTCGGCCTCGACCTAATGCAGGACGACCCGAAGGTCGTCGATATCGTCAAAGCAGAGCGCACGAACAAAGCGTGAGCCGCATGCGAAAAGGCCCGTGACGGCACGGCTGCCGCGTGACACTCTGCGTGGCATGACCCGTGTTCTGATTGCCGCCAATCTGGCCTTGCTGATCCTTTTTCCCATCGCCTGGGCCGCGCCCTTGATCCGCGCGGGCCTGTTGCCGCTCTTCCGGCTCAACGAAATCTCGGTGCTCTCTGGCCTTCAGGCGCTCTGGCGGGAAGATATCTTGCTCGCTGCGCTGGTCAGCATCCTCGCCCTTGCCGCGCCCTACGCAAAAACGCTCGCCCTCGCCGCACTGCACTTCGGCAAACTGCCGGAGCGGTATCTGCCCGTGATCGCGTGGCTGGGCAAACTCGCGATGGCGGATGTCTTTCTGATCGCGCTCTACGTCGTCGTCATCAAGGGTATCGGCGTGGGTCGGGTCGAGATTGCATGGGGGCTCTACCTCTTTACCGCCTGCATCCTCGGCTCGCTCGTTATCTCCCTTCTGACCCCACGCCTCGTCCCCCGCTTGGCAACGGCGGGAAGCTAGGGCATTACGAGCCAAAAGGAGGACCCGCATGGAGAATTACGTCGCCCTACTGGGCATGTTGCTTCTTTGGGCAAGTGTGATCTGGCTGCCGGTGACAGTCTATCGGGCCAAAGCGTTAGAGGGGCAGGCAAAGGCCTGGGCGCTTAGCTCCATCTTCGGGTTTTTCATGGTGCTTTTCGGATTCACCCGCGCAATGTCTGATGGATCGGCCACGATCCTGATCTGGTCGGTGGCGTGGGCCATGCCTATCGGGCTTGCGCTTTATCTGCGCGCCTCTGCGCCAAACGTGCCGGTGCCGGGATGGGACAAGTGGATGGGGGCCGTGATGCTGATCACCTTCTTGCCGATGATCGGCATCCTACCCGGCATCCTGCGCCAGATTTCAGTGGCGATCTGGTAATGGGGAAAGGCACACGATTTGTCTGCTCCAAATGCGGCACGGCCCATCCGAAATGGCAGGGTCAGTGCGAAGGCTGCGGGGCATGGGACACGCTGGCAGAGGAGAAACCGCTCTCTGCCGGGCCTTCGTCGAAATCGCTGGGCACCAAACGTGGACGCGCGCTGCACCTGACCGATCTGGCGACGCAAGAAGCGCCCCCGCCGCGCACGCTCTCGGGTGTAGCCGAGCTGGACCGCGTCTTGGGCGGCGGTCTGGTCGAGGCTTCAGCCCTGCTGGTCGGTGGCGATCCAGGCATCGGCAAATCCACACTTTTGCTCCAAGCCGCGGCTCGTTTCGCGCGCAATGGACTAAAGGTGATCTACGTCTCCGGCGAAGAAGCCAGCGCCCAGGTGCAAATGCGCGCCCAGCGCCTTGGGCTGACCCAAAGCCCTGTGCATCTGGCGTCCGAGACAAACCTGCGCGACATCCTCACCACGCTTGAAGAACAAAAACCCGATCTGGCGATTATCGACTCGATCCAGACCATGTGGGCCGACAATGTGGAGGCCGCGCCCGGATCCGTCTCTCAGGTCCGCGCTGCAGCACATGAGCTGACCAGTTTTGCCAAGCGCAAGGGCATCGCGGTGGTCATGGTGGGCCACGTCACCAAGGAAGGCCAGATCGCTGGCCCTCGCGTGGTCGAACATATGGTCGACACCGTGCTCTATTTCGAAGGCGAGCGCGGCCATCAGTTCCGCATCCTGCGCGCGGTAAAAAACCGCTTCGGCCCGGCAGATGAAATCGGCGTCTTCGAGATGACCGGCAAAGGACTAGCGGAGGTCAAGAACCCCTCCGCCCTATTCCTGTCCGAACGCGGCACGCCCTCCCCCGGCTCGGTCGTCTTCGCAGGCATAGAAGGCACGCGCCCCGTCCTCTGCGAGTTCCAGGCCCTCGTCGCCCCTTCACCCCATAGCCAACCCCGCCGCACCGTTGTCGGCTGGGATGGTGGTCGCCTTGCCATGATCCTTGCCGTGTTGGAGGCGCGCTGTGGCGTGCCCTTCACCGGGCTCGACGTCTATCTCAACGTCGCAGGCGGCATGCGTGTGAGCGAACCCGCCGCTGATCTCGCCGTCGCTGCCGCCCTCATTTCCGCCCGCGAAGACGCGGCCCTTCCCAAAGACTGTGTCGTTTTTGGCGAAATCAGCCTCTCAGGGGCGCTCAGACCCGTTGGTCAGACCGAAAATCGGTTGAAAGAAGCGCAGAAACTTGGTTTCACCTCCGCAATCGCTCCGGCTCAAAGCAAATTGGGCGCGGGTGCAGCGCTGGACATCAAGCAAATGCCTGATCTGGCGGAATTTGTGACGCAAGTGTTCGGCGAACGCTAGGCCCGGACCTTAAGGAGCGGACGGCATGGAAGGTTTTACAATCGTTGACGGCGTGGTCGCCGCAATCGTGGTGGTCTCAGCCCTTCTGGCCTATTCGCGCGGGTTCGTGCGCGAGGCCATGGCGATTGCAGGCTGGATCGGTGCCGCCGTACTAGCCTTCATGTTCGCCCCGTCCGTGGAACCGCTGGTGCGTGAAATTCCCGTTGTCGGCGACTTCATCGGCGACAGTTGCGAGCTGTCGATCATCGCAGCCTTCGCCGCCGTGGTCGCCATTTCGCTGGTCGTCGTTTCGGTCTTCACGCCGCTTTTCTCCAGCATGATCCAACGCTCGGCTCTTGGCGGCCTCGATCAAGGTCTGGGCTTTCTCTTCGGGGTGCTGCGCGGCATCCTTTTGGTGGCTGTCGCGTTCTTTGTCTACGACGCCGTGCTCACTAGTCAGGACCTTGAAATGGTGGACAATTCACGGTCCGCAAAAGTGTTCGGTCAAATGACCGGCCAGATTGAAGAACGGGACCCCTCCGCCGCGCTGGGGTGGATGACCGCCCAATATGAGCAGCTTGTCGGCAGCTGTGGTGCAGCCCCGGTAGAGGCCGCAACCCCGACCGAGTAACCCGTTTCCCCGAAATGTGACGCCAAGAGGCGCCAGCCCTATTCCGCCGCGATCATCGGCGTCGGATGTTGCCTTTGCACAAAGGCCATCGGCTCTGACGCCCAAGCCTGAACGCGCTCTTTCGCGATCATCCCCGGCAGCCGTTTCGCAGGCATCGAGATCACCGCATAGCGCCGCCCGTCTCCGGTATCCACATGGGGCTGGCCCACACGCTTTGCCGAGTAGCCAAGCTGGCGCAGCGCGCGCACCATCGGCAGTGGCGACAGCGCCATGAGTTCCACCCCGCCGCGGGTCTTGGCGATGCAGACCAAGCCATCGAGGATCAGCGTCAGACAGCGGCTGCGTTCCACTGCGCAAAGCGTATCTTGCACCACAAAACGCGTGATCTCCCAAATGCGCGGGGTGGCGAGGTCCGCATCCATGACGTCGCACGGGATGTCAGACAGCATCCCCTTGGCCGCATCGCGCAGCATGTAGCTGTGCGGCCCCCAGACGGCGGTTGTCGGCATTGCTCGCGCCCCGCCAATGACCTGCCCATCGCGGATCACTAGGGAATAATGCGCCGAAGGGTTGTCATACTGATCCATTTCCACCCGATCATCATGGGGAATGTCCCATCCAAGATCGTCAACGAAAAACCTTTTGCGCAATTTCAGAAACTCGAAAAACGCAGAGCCATGCAGATGCATGTCGGACAAGTCAAAGGTGATATTTTTCATTTTAGTTCTCCTTTATGGCGACTCAGAGTTAATCGCCGCCATGGGGGTCTGTGAACATAAAACAAAGCAGACGACCCAGATTTTCGGGGGCATTCAGCTGAAAATACTGCGTATGCAGGGGCGCCTAGATCAGGCCAAACTGCGTGGCCTTGGCAATCGCATGGGTCGAATTGCGCGCGTCCAGCTTGACCTTGGCGCTTTTGAGCCGCTGCTTGATCGCCCCTTCCGAGACGCCCAGCTGATGCGCGATCTCTTTCAGCAGCATCCCATCGCGCGCAAAGCGCAGCGCCTCCAGCTCGGCTTCCGTCAGGTTCGTGGGGGGCGTGAGCGCACTTTGACGGTCTTGCAGGATATCGTGCAGCCGGGCGATCTCGGCATCTGTGAACTCCCGGTCGTGTCGCGCGAAAGAGCCGAAGCTGCGATTGCCCTGCTCGGCTCCGGTGCCGCTGGGCTTGGGTGTATCGCGCAGGCTGATCGCCACGCCATAGGTCAGCCCAAAGCCGCGCGCCTGACCCAGAATGTCAAACGGGTCGTGATCTGTCAGCGCACTCCACAGCGTCTGGCCGGTTTCCGCATACGCCCAACGCAAGATCGGATCCTGCATCATAAAGCCCCGCGCGGTATAATGGCGGACCCAGTCAGGCGGCATTCCGTTATGCTCTTCTGCGGGAAAGACAAAGCCCATGCGCACGGCGATATGATAGCCCGCCGGCGCGAGCAGTCTCAGCTCTTCTAGGTCTATCAAATTCCTCATCCCGCCCAGAGCACTGCCCAAAAGGCAATGTATAATTAGGTAGTCGCTCTGTCTCGTCTCAGCTATTCTGCCTTGAGTATCGCAACCCATTGACCAAACGGCAACAACTTGACGTCCAAAAGCTCCTCCGTTCAGCAAATTCGCGCTGTTGACGCAACCCTCACACGGTTGGGCGGGATCGCACCGGACGGATTTGCTGTGGGGCTGCATATCACCTTCTCGACACCCAGCTTCATGTTTCAGACCTATCCGGCCAAGTGGATGTCGCACTACACCCAGAACGGGCTGGTGCTGCAGGACCCCACGGTGTTGTGGGGCTTTGCCAATCAGGGCCGCATCAACTGGGCCGATCTGGAGGATACGAGCCCTGCCAAAGTCATGAAACAGGCTGCTGATTTCGGGTTGAAGCACGGGCTGACCATCGCGCTAGAAGACAATGGCAGCCTCAGCATCGCGAGTTTTGCGAGCACCCTGCGTGACTTCACAACTGACGAGGCGGACGCTTTGGAAGCAGGCGTCAAAGAGCTTCACGACATCACGGCACCTGACCAGAACCTCTCGGTCGACACGACAGAGGCGCTGCGGGCGTTGTCAATAAAGCTCACTCAGTAAGGTCTATCGCCGCACCTGCTGCGTGTTCTGTGATAGTTTCGTGACAGCGCGCATCTGACCCCTTAAGGAAGGGGGCATTCGCTGCCACGGATTCGGAGCCCCGTTCCTTGACCTGCCAAGACGCCCCCCTGATGCCCCCGGCCCATCCTTTTGATGATGACAAATTGCGCGAAGAATGCGGTGTCTTTGGTGTGATCGGCGTCACCGATGCGGCCAATTTCGTGGCCCTTGGCCTGCACGCCCTTCAGCATCGCGGGCAAGAGGCTGGCGGGATCGTCTCCCACCATCCTGAGGAAGGCTTCAACTCCGCCCGCCGCTTTGGCTATGTGCGCGACAATTTCACCAAAGCGTCGCTGATGGAGACGCTTCCCGGCCCGCTCTCCATCGGGCATGTGCGCTACTCCACAGCAGGCTCCAAGGGGCAGACCGCCATCCGCGACGTGCAACCCTTCTTTGGAGAGTTCTCCATGGGCGGCGCGGCGATTGCCCATAATGGCAACATCACCAATGCCGAGAGCCTGCGCCGCGAGTTGATCGAGCGTGGCTCGATCTTTCAGTCATCCTCCGATAGCGAATGCATCATTCACCTGATGGCGCGCTCGCTGCAGCGCACGATCCCCGAACGCATGGAAGATGCGCTGCGCCGGGTCGAGGGCGCATTCTCCGTCGTGGCCATGACCCGCACCAAGCTCATTGGTGTGCGCGACCCGCTGGGCGTGCGCCCGCTGGTGCTGGGCCGTGTTGCAGACGGCTATGCGCTGAGTTCCGAGACCTGCGCGCTGGACATCATCGGTGCCGAGTTCGTGCGCGAGATCAATCCGGGCGAGATGGTCGTGATCACCGATCAAGGGGTTGAGAGCCGCTATCCATTCCGACCCACGAAACCGCGTTTCTGCATCTTCGAGCATGTGTATTTCTCCCGCCCCGACAGCATTCTGGGCGGGCGTTCTGTTTATGAGACCCGCCACCAGATCGGCGTGGAACTGGCCCGTGAAGCTCCAGTGGAGGCCGATCTGGTCTGCCCCGTCCCCGACAGTGGCACGCCCGCGGCCATCGGATATTCCGCCGAAAGCGGGATCCCCTACGCGATGGGCATCATCCGCAACCAGTATATGGGCCGGACCTTCATCGAGCCGACCGAGCAGATCCGCAATATGGGCGTGCGCCTCAAGCTCAACGTCAACCGGGCGCTTATCGAGGGCAAGCGCGTGATCCTTGTGGATGACAGCGTTGTGCGCGGCACGACCTCCCGCAAGATCAAGGAAATGATCCTCGATGCGGGCGCCAAGGAAGTGCATTTCCGCATCGCTTCCCCGCCCACGGCTTGGCCCTGTTTTTATGGCGTCGACACGCCCCAGCGCGAAAAGCTGCTGGCGGCCACGATGTCCGAAGAGGAAATGCGCGATCATCTGGGCATCGACAGCCTCAAATTCATCTCGCTCGATGGGCTCTACCGCGCGGTCGGCGAAGCCAAGGGCCGCGACCCGAACGCCCCGCAATATTGCGATGCGTGTTTCTCGGGCGAATACCCGGTGGAGCCGCGCGACATGATCGACCAGGGCTTCCAGATGAAAACGGCGGCTGAATAAATCATGACCCAAAAGACCGTCCTGATCACGGGGGCCTCCCGCGGCCTTGGCGCCGCTATGGCCGAGGTGCTCGCCCCCGCCTATCACGTGATTGCTGTCGCAAAGACTGTCGGCGCGCTGGAAGAGCTGGACGACCGCATCAAGGCCAAAGGCGGTGAGGCCACGCTCGCACCGATGGACATCACGAATGACGGCGCCATGCAGCATCTGTGCAAGTCTATCTATGACCGCTGGGGCAAGATCGACCTCTGGGTGCACGCTGCAGTGCATGCCGCCCCCCTCTCGCCTGCGTCCCATATCAACCAGAAAGACTGGGATAAGAGCTTTGCCGTGAACACCCGCGCCACATCGCGCCTGATCGCCTATGTTGCGCCGCTTTTGGGCACGACCGGTCGCGCGGTCTTCTTTGACGACACCACGATTGCCACACCGTTTTACGGCAGCTATGGCGCGTCCAAAGCCGCGCAAACCGCATTGGTCCGCAGCTGGCAAGCCGAGACCAAAAAGACCGGCCCGCGCATCGATATCGCCAACCCCAAAGCCATGCCCACCGCCACACGCGGGCGCTTTCATCCGGGCGAGGATCGCTCCAAACTGACTGACCCCGCGAATGAGGCCAAACGCATTGTCAATGATCTCGCGCTCTAGGCTTCTTTTGTCCAAAAATACCTAAATCCGCGCTTTCGGCTCAGGTGCCTTCGGCGAGAGTATTTGTGCAAAGATGAAGACACTTGTCGCCCGCAGCCTGCTCCCCTAGGAAGGTCAAAAGGGGCGATTTATGCGTATTCTCATTACAAATGACGACGGTATCAATGCACCGGGGCTCGAAGTTCTGACCGCCATCGCCGGCGAGATTGCGGGTCCCGATGGCGAGGTCTGGACCGTCGCCCCCGCATTTGAGCAATCGGGCGTCGGGCATTGCATCTCCTACACCCATCCCACCATGATCGTGCAGATGGGTGACCGCCGCTTTGCCGCCGAAGGCTCTCCTGCCGATTGCGTGCTGGCGGGGCTGCATGATGTGATGAACGGGCAGCGTCCGGATCTGGTGCTCTCGGGCGTCAATCGCGGGAACAATTCGGCGGAGAATACGCTTTATTCCGGTACCATCGGCGGCGCGATGGAAGCCGCATTGCAGGGCATCCCGGCAATGGCGCTGTCGCAATATTACGGGCCTGAGAATGTCGATCTGGAGAACCCGTTTGAAGCCTCGGCCTTGCACGGCGCGGAGGTGGTGCGCAAGCTGATGGCCGCACAGCTCGACAACCCGAGCGATTATTCGATCTTCTACAACATCAACTTCCCGCCCGTCCCCGGCGCAGATGTCAAAGGCGTCGCGGTCACAGCCCAAGGCCGCCGCCCGGACACGCAATTCAGCGTTGAGCCGCATCACGCGCCCTCGGGCCGGAAATTCCTGTGGGTCAAAGGCGGCCCGCAACATCACCCGACCGCGCCCGGCACCGATGCGCAGGCCAACCTCGACGGCTATATCAGCGTCACGCCCATGCGCGCGGACCTGACGGCCCATGACACGCTGGATGCGTTGAAAGCGCAGATGGGATGACGCGCCGATGACCTCTGAGGCCGAACGCAAAATGCAGTTTCTCTTCGCGCTGCGCTCGCGCGGAGTGACGGATGCACGCGTTCTGGATGCGATGGAAAAGGTGGATCGCGGCCCTTTTGTGAAGGGCCTTTTTGCAGAGCGCGCCTATGAGGACATGCCCCTGCCCATCGCCTGCGGGCAGACGATCAGCCAGCCGTCGGTCGTGGGGCTGATGACGCAAGCCCTGAAGGTGACCCCGCGCGACAAGGTACTGGAGGTCGGCACAGGCTCTGGCTATCAGGCCGCGATCCTCGCCCATCTGGCGCGGCGGGTCTACACGGTCGACCGCTACAAGCGGCTGGTGAATGAAGCGCGCGCCATTTTCGACGCCCAGGATATCACCAATATCACCGTTTTCACCGCCGATGGCAGCCACGGCCTGCCCGACCAGGCCCCCTTTGACCGTATCCTCGTGACAGCAGCGGCAGAGGACCCGCCCGGTCCGCTCTTGGCGCAGCTCAAGATCGGGGGTATCATGGTTGTGCCGGTGGGGCAGTCGGACGCTGTGCAAAGCCTGATACGGGTGACGCGCAGTGATACAGGTTATGATTACGACGAATTGCGCCCCGTGAGATTTGTGCCCCTTCTGGAAGGTTTGGGCAAAGAGTAGTCACGTGAGCGTGGGAGCAACCTGCGCCAAGAGGATTGAGGACACGCGCCATGGCAGTTTTCCGCTTGCCCGCCAGCCCGCTGATACGGCCCCTTTTGTTTGGCAGCACCTGCCTGTTTCTGGCCGCTTGCGACCAACCGCTGGATTTCGATCTCCGCGATCTGGGTGGCGGGTTTGACACCACAGATGCCGCGCAGAACGCGACCGCGTCGCGGCCACCCTCGGACAATCGCGGGGTGATTTCCTATCCGAATTACCAAGTGGCGCTGGCCCGTCGCGGTGACACTGTCGCCGATGTAGCCCGCCGGGTTGGTCTGTCCCCTGATGAACTGGCCCGCCATAACGGGCTGACCACCGGCGATGTGCTGCGCGAGGGGGAGCTTGTCTCCCTGCCCAGCCGCGTAACCGAACCCTCGCCCGCCACGGGATCGGCCACGACCGGTCCGCTGACCCCCTCGCAGGTCGATGTGACCGAGCTTGCGGGCAGCGCCATCGCCAATGCCGAGGCCAGCCAGCCGCGTGTTGTTCCCAATGCGCCCACAGGCGTCGAGCCGATCCGCCACCGGGTCGAACGAGGGGAGACCGCATTCTCCATCGCGCGGCTTTACAATGTCAGCCCCCGCTCTTTGGCGGAATGGAACGGGCTCGACAGCTCCATGTCTGTGCGCGAAGGGCAGTTCCTGCTGATTCCCGTGGTCGTGCCGGGCAGTGCGGCCCCTGCGCCCGCTGCGGTGAATGAGCCTGGCACGGGGTCTCCCACACCGACGCCGCCCAGTGCGGTGCAACCTTTGCCCGAAGAGCGCCCCGATATTGCCGCCGCCGCCCCGCGCCCGGAAAGCCCGGATTTGGGGGCGCAGCAAACCCAGCCTGCGAATGCGGATGCACGCATGCAGATGCCCGCCGATGGCGCGATCATCCGCGCGTTCCGCAAAGGCACGAATGACGGCATCGATATCGGCGCACCTGCGGGTGCTCCGGTGCGTGCGGCCGATGGTGGCGAAGTGGCAGCGATCACTGCGGATACTGATCAGGTGCCCATTCTGGTGCTGCGCCATTCGGACGGGCTGCTGACGGTCTATGCCAATATCGACGATATCGCCGTCTCTGAGGGCGCGCAGGTCCGCAAGGGTCAGAAGATCGCCGAAGTCCGCGCCTCCGAAGCGCCGTTCCTGCATTTCGAAGTTCGCAAAGGCTTCGATGCGGTCGACCCGATGCCGTATTTGAATTGATGCCCTGCGCGCACGGCTTACTTCAGCCTTATGTCGCAGTCCCTGCCAACCCTCGCCCTGTCGGTGCGCCGGCCTTGGGCCTGGGCGATCCTGCATGGCGGCAAGGTGATCGAGAACAGAACCCTTAGCGCGATCCGCGCAGGTGGCATGACCACCGGCGCAATCTGTCTTCATGCGGCCTCTGGTATGAAAGAGGACGAATATCGCTGGGGTCTGTGGCGGCTCGCCAAACATGGCGTGGTAGCACCCCGCCCCGATGCCCTGATACGGTCAGCCATAATCGGAACGATTGATGTCGTTGATATCGTTACTGAAAGCGATAGCGCGTGGTTCGGGGGCAAGGCAGGGCTGGTCCTCGAAAACCCGGTGGCGATAGAGCCGATCCCGGCAAAAGGCGCGCTTGGGTATTTCGCTTGGCAGCAAGCCGGCAGCATCGCAAAGCCGAGCCCTTGGATGCTGGCCTTTGACCGCGCAGGAGGGACCGCAGACACGCCGTCCTTGTTCCCCAAGCTGCCCGTTTCATTTGAAGAACCGCCGAAGAAACCTTTCGGCTAGTCTCCCAACTGCACCCCACGACGACCCGCCAGATCGGTGAAATATTGCCATGCGACGCGACCCGAACGGGCGCCTCTGGTGGCTTGCCATTCGATCGCCTCGGCGCGGAGGGTGGCGTCGTCGATCTCAACCCCGTGGGCGTCGCAATAGCCGCGGATCATGGCGAGGTATTCGTCTTGGCTGCAGGCATGAAAGCCTAGCCAGAGGCCGAAGCGATCGGACAATGACACCTTTTCCTCGACCGCCTCGGAGGGGTTGATGGCGGAGCCGCGCTCGTTCTCGATCATGTCGCGAGGCATCAGGTGGCGGCGGTTGGAGGTGGCGTAGAAAAGCACGTTCTCGGGGCGGCCTTCGATGCCGCCGTCGAGAACGGCTTTCAAGGATTTGTAATGCTGGTCGTCATGGCTGAAGCTCAGGTCATCGCAGAAGAGCAGAAAGCGGTGATCGGAGGCGCGCAGATGGGTCAGAAGCCGCGTGATGCTGGGCAGGTCTTCGCGCTGAAGCTCCACCACTTTGAGCGGCAAGCCTTCCGCATTGACGGCCCCATGGACCGCTTTGACGAGGGAGGATTTGCCCATCCCCCGCGCGCCCCAGAGCAGTGCGTTGTTGGCGGGCAGACCGCGCGCGAACTGGCGGGTGTTCTCCAGCAGTGTGTCACGGGAGCGGTCGACGCCGATCAACAGATCAAGGGCGATGCGGTTGACCTGTCGCACCGGGGTCAGTTCGTCAGGGTTGGTGTGCCAAACGAACGCGTCTGCGGCGTCGAAATCAGGAGCCTCCGCAGGCGGCGGGCTGATGCGATCCAGAGCGGCTGCGATCCGCTTGAGGGGTTTGCTCACTTCGCCGCCCCGTTCTTGTCGGCGTCATCTTCGTCGAGATCACCGTCGCCGTAAAGCTCCTCATCCCAGAGGCCTTCTTCCTGCATCTGCTTTTTGCGTTTCTTCTCAACGCCTTGGACGAGCCAGATAGAAACCTCGTAAAGGCCATAGACCACAACGAAGAGGATGATTTGCGTGACAACATCGGGCGGTGTGACGAGGGCTGCGAGGACAAGAATGCCGACGATGGCATATTTGCGCACTTCGCGCAGACCGCGGGCAGAGACGAGGCCCGCCTTGCCCATCAGCGTCAGCAGGACGGGCAGTTGGAAGCAGAGGCCAAAGGCGAAGATGAACTTGAGCGAGACATCCAGCGACTCGCGCACCGAGCCAAGGAAGACGGTGGACAGTTCCTGGCTTTCGGCGCTTGGCACCACATCCGCGCCTGTGACCAGCGCGGTCAGCGCGGGGATCGCGTCGGAGAAGCCGATGAAGAAGTTCATCGCGAGGGGCGTCACGACATAATGGGCGAAGGAGGCGCCCATCAGGAACAGCAGCGGCGAGGCGATGATGAAGGGCAGGAACGCGCTTTTTTCGGACTTATAGAGGCCCGGAGCCACGAAGCGCCAGAGCTGGTGCGCGATCACGGGGAAGCTGAGTGCAAAGCCCGCGATGACCGAGATGCGGATCAACACGAAGAACTTTTCCTGCGGGGCGGTGAAGATCAGGCGGGGATCTTCGCCGCGTCCGCGCAGGATGTCCGCGATGGGCTCAGCGAGGAAATTCAGGATCGGTTCGGCCACCGTAAAGCACGCGACCATGGCCACGACAAAGGCCAGCACAGAGCGGATCAGCCGCGTGCGCAGTTCGGTCAGATGCTCGATCAGCGGGGCCTGACTGTCGTCGATCTGGTCGGTATCGCTCATGCTTTTGCATCCTTGGGCGCGGGTGCGTCGGGGTCGGCCTCAGCGGCTTTGGCCGCCGCTTCCCGGTCGAGCCGTTCCTGCGCTTTGCGGGCGGAAACCTCGTGGATTTTCTTAGCGGCTTCCGCGCGTTCTTCAGCAAGTTTCGCCGTCTCGGAGCCCTCGCGGAGTTTGGTGGGCTCAGACGGTTCCCATTTGGCGAAATCCGTCGCCTCTTTGACCTTGTCGAGCCCGTATTTCTTGGGGTTGCTCATGCCCTTCAGGTCGCCCGCGATGTCTTTGACGCCAGCCTCGTCGGCGGCGTCCTCCATCGCGCGGGAAAACTCGCGGGCCATACCCCGCGCCTTCCCTGCAAAGCGGCCCACCGTGCGGAACATCACCGGCAACTCTTTGGGGCCCACGACGATCAACGCCACAAGCCCCACGACGACCATCTCGCCCCAGCCCAATCCAAACATCGCTCAGCCTCCGGCTGTTAAACCAGCCTTACGCCTTGTCTTTTTCGGCCTCGGGGGTGACGTCCTTGGCCTCGGCGGCCTTTTCTTCTTCAAGCTCATTGGCGCCGTCATTCACGCCTTTCTTGAAGGCGGTGATGCCTTTGCCCACTTCGCCCATGAGGCTGGATACCTTGCCGCGCCCAAAAAGGACGAGGACGACGACGGCGATCAGAAGGAAGCCCATGGGGCCGATATTGTTCAGCATGTTTTCTCTCCGAAAGAATGCGGGGGATGTCTGTCTTGCGATGACCCTAGACAGGGCTCGGGCGGATCAAAAGAGGGAAAACCGCGGCAAAAGACGCATCTTGCCGGGGATTTTGTCAATTCGTGACAAAAACTTGTCAGTTGTCGGAAATCTGTCAGTATGCCGCCCATGCCTCGTGCCGACCGTTTGACCCAATTGATCCAGATCCTGCGCGATGGCGCGTTGCATAAGGCGGCCGATTTGGCCTCCGCTACAGGCGTGTCCAAACGCACAATTTACCGGGATATGGAGCGGTTGGCTTCTGCCGGGGTGCCCATCGCGGGCGCGCGCGGCATCGGCTATTGGGTCACGGCAGAGGTCACCCTGCCCCCGCTCAACCTGACCACCGACGAGTTGGAGGCGCTTCATCTCGGCCTGTCGGTCATCGCAGATGCGGGGGATGATGCGCTGAAAGAGGCCGCACGGTCGCTATCGGCCAAGGTCGATGCGGTGCTGCCCGAAGATCGGGAGACCGCGCCCGTGGGTTGGGGGGTCGCGGCCTACCCTTTTGCGGATGCGGCCCTTGGATTTCAGCATATGCCGAGCCTGCGCGCCGCGATCCGCACACGGCAGAAAGTGGCCGTGCAGATTGACGGCGCGCGGCACATCCTGCGCCCGCTGAAGCTGGATTACTGGGGGCGCGTCTGGACCTGTATCGCGTGGTCGGAGACGGACAGCGCCTTCGCCGATCTGCGTCTGGATCAGATGGCAGATGTCCGCATGTTGCCCGAGCTTTTCACCGACGAGCCAGGCAAGCGTTTGACCGACCGACCCTAGGGAACGGTGGAAAGCTGCCGATGGATCGGCCCTGCTCTGGTTTACTCTTTTCTTTGTAAAAATGCGCTGTCACCACTCGCGCATAAACTTGAAAAGAAAGCCAAAAGGCAGAGCAGATGACACACTCTATCCTCCCATTCCCCATGTTGCCTCATGGCAGCCCCTTGCGGCTGGTCGAAGGCCTCAAGCTGATCGTGCTGAGTGCTGCGATGCTTCTGGCACTGGCGCTTTCGGCCCGCGCGGATGAGGCGGCGCTGGCGAAACACATCGCAAAACTAGAGGCCGATCTGGACGCACGGATTGGGGTTCTTGTCCTCGATACCGAGTCTGACTGGCGATGGGCGCATCGCGAGGACGAACGGTTTTTGATGGCAAGCACGTTCAAGACGCTACTCTGCGGGGCTGTGCTGGACCGGGTCGACCAGAGGGCGCTGTCACTGGACAAGGCCGTGGAGATCAAGCGCCGCGATCTGGTGCCCTATGCGCCGGTTGTCGAGGACCATGTCGGCGAGACGATGACCATCGGCGCGCTTTGTCTGGCCACGGTCGATATGAGCGACAACGCTGCCGCCAACCTTCTGATCGCAGAACTAGGCGGGACGCAGGAGGTTACCGATTTTCTGCGCAAGATCGGCGATCCGGACACACGGCTAGACCGGTTGGAGCCGGAGGTGAACCTGTTTACGCAAGGTGACCCGCGCGACACATCCACGCCAACGGGGATGCTGACCAGCTGGCAGGCTCTGCTGCTGGACGAGGCGTTGACTGACGCGTCCCGCGCGCAGCTTGCCGACTGGTTGCGCCATGGCAGCGTGACCGGGCAATTCATTCGCGCTCATGCACCAGAAACGTGGCGTATCTGGGATAAATCTGGCGGTGGGCGACATCACACACGCAACCTGATCGCGATGGTGCAGCCGCCAGAGGATGCCCCCTACCTCATCGCGATTTTCGTATCGGACACACCGGCCGATTGGGACACGCGCAACGCCGCTGTGGCGCAGATCGGGGCGGCAATTGTCGATGTGATCGCGGCGCGTAGAAGCGGTGCCTAGCGCGCCTCTTTCGGGAACACGAAACACCGGTCCCGGCGGATCATCAGCCAAAGCGGTGTGCCGGGTTTGGGCAAGAAAACGGACGGAATGGAAGCCGTCATCAGGCTGCCGTCATATTCCATCCGAAACTCGACGATGCTTTCGCGGCCCATGAAGCGCGCCCTTTCAACAAGGGCGCGGGCCGCGACACCGTCTTGCGAGGTCGGCAAGGGACCACGGCCCTGGCGATCAAAATCGACACGCAGATGTTGGGGGCGGATGACGATCTCAATCTCGCCGCCATCAGGCACGCCGGGGGCCAGAAACTCGCCAAAGGCGGTTTTGGTCAGGGCGCCTTGAACTTTTGCCGATATCACGTTGATATCGCTAAAGAACGCGGCAACACGCTTGTCCCTTGGGGCGTTGAACACGTTATAGGGCGCGCCTTGCTGGACAATCTTGCCATTGCGCATCAGGGCGATCTCATCGGCCATCCGCATCGCCTCATCGGGCTCATGCGTGACGAGGAGGACGGCGGTGCCTTCCTCTTTGAGGACCTGCAAGGTCTGGTCGCGAATCTCGTCTCGCAGCCGGTTATCAAGACCGGAAAAGGGCTCGTCCATCAGCATGATCTTGGGCCGCGGAGCGAGCGCCCGCGCGAGGGCGACGCGCTGCTGCTCCCCACCCGATAGTTGATGGGGGAAATCATCGATGAAACGCGCCATGTTTACGCGCTCCAACAGATGCTGCACCCGGGCGCGTTGCGCGTCTTTGGGCCCGTCCAGCCCGAACGCTACGTTTTGCGCAACGCTTAGATGCGGGAAGAGCGCAAAGTCCTGAAACATCAAACCGATGGCGCGCTGTTCGGGCGGGACTTGGGTGATGCCGTCACAGACCAGATCACCATCGACGTAAATCGCGCCGCTGTCTTGCGTGTCGACCCCTGCAATCATCCGCAGGGTCGTGGATTTGCCGCAGCCCGAGGGGCCGAGCAGGCAGGTCACCTGCCCTGCCTCGATCTGCAACGAGACGTCATCGACCACAGCGCGCCCGTCATATCGGCGCACCAGATTTTTGATCTCAAGCCGGGGCACAGAAGCTGCCACTGCCTATCCTTATGAAAACACTTGGGTTAGCGGCGGGGTATCAGGCCCCCGCGTCGCTCGCAACCCCGCTTGGACGGCGCGCACCGGCCAAAACAGCCGCAAAACCGACGACCAGAACGACAACGCAGATCGCCAGAAGCTGCTCGTATTTGTGGCCTTCGGGCAGGAGTGCCGCGACCAATTCATTGCTGCGCAGGAAGTAGGCCGCAGCGCCCAACATCGCAGCGGCAAAGGCCACAATATAGGCCCACAGCGCGATCACGCGGTTCATCACAAGGCCCACGATCAGCACCGGCGTCAGGAACATCGACGCGGTGCCGCTGACAGCGACCGCGTCAAACAGCGCCTTGTTGCCCCAAAGTGTCAGGGCCGCACCGCCCACCATGAAGGCGACCATGGCGATACGCCCGCCGTTCAACGTGCGCGGCAGCAGGCGCAACTCCTCCACGGTCAGCCGCGCTGCAGAGGCCAGTGCAGAATCCAGCGTCGAGAGGGCCGAGACCAGCAGTGACACCAGCAAAGCTACAAAGACCCAGCCCGGGAACATGCCGGCCCATGTGCCGATCAGCTCACCCTCGTATTCGGCGCCCACGAGGCTCGCCTGAATGCCGAACATGCCGAAGGCGAGAATGCAGAGCGTGGAGATCCAGAACGCGTGCAGGAAAGACGCGTTGGTCGTTTTCTCATCTGCGATAAAGCCGCGATCCATCATCACCGGGTCATGGGCCGGATAGCTAAAGACCTGCAGGAAGGCGACGATCAGCAACACCCAGCCATTATAGCTGCCCGATGTGCCTTCTGCCGTGACAATCGCGCCGAAAGAGAAGTCAGGCGATGTCATCAGGGCCACCAAGGCCGCCGCGAAGACGATAAGAAAGATCACCATCTGCATGACGTCCGTGCGCAGGGCCGCCGACAAACCGCCCCAAGCGGAATAGGCCAGACCCAGCACGGCCACGATGATGATCGACAGCAGACCGGCATTTGCCATCTCTGGCAGCACGGCGGTGAAGATGAGGCCGACCACGATGAGGTTTGCAAAAACCTCGGACAAAAGCCGCAAGCCAATGACCACGTTGTAGCAGGTCACGCCAGCCGCCCCGAACCGGTCGGTCAACCAGTGCTGGACCGATCGCGCGTCCTGCCCGCGCAGCTTGGCGATGATGAAGCCCCCCGACAGGAACGAACCGTAATAGGCGGCGTAAGCCAGCGTGCCAGCCGCCCCGTAGAAATACCCAAGGATCGCCGCATTCATCAGAGAGCGCGCGAAAATCCAGGTGGTTACCTGGCTCAGCACAAGCGTCCAGAGCCCCGGTGCCTGCCCGCTCTCACCCGCGCCATCATAGAACCCCTCGACCGAGGCGCGACGCGGCGCAACAGCCACGGAGGCGAGGATCACAAGGCCGAAAAGGCCAATGAGCAGAGCAGCTTGCATGAGGGGAAGTCCTTCAGGTGGATCGTTTTGCAAGCTCTAGCAGCGCGCGGCAGGGCCGCACAGCCACAATTTGGTGTCCCACGGGAATGTGAGCCGCGTTACATCGTGATATTCGTGCCGCCGCCATCGAGCAGGATGTTCTGCCCCACGATGAACCCCGCGTGTTGCGAGCAGAGGAACGCGCACGCCGCGCCAAATTCTTCCTTGGTCCCGTAGCGGCGCGCAGGGATGGTGGCTTCGCGTTGGGCCTTGGCCTCGTCCATCGTGATACCCTGCGCCTCGGTCACGCCTTTATCGAGCGAGACCGCCCGGTCCGTCGCGTGGATGCCCGGCAACAGGTTGTTGATCGTCACGCCTGCATGGGCCACCTGTCGAGACGTTCCAGCCACATACCCGGTAAGCCCCGTGCGCGCGGCGTTGGACAGGCCCAATACGCCAATAGGCGCGCGCACGGATTGGCTGGTGATGTTGACCACCCGGCCCCAGCCGCGCGCCATCATGCCCGGCAAGACCGCTTTCATTAGCGCAATCGGCGTCAACATATTGGCATCGAGGGCTGCGATAAAATCCTCCCGGTCCCAGTCGAACCACATGCCCGGCGGTGGGCCACCCGCATTGGTGACCAGAATGTCCAGATCGCCCGCGGCCTCCAAGACCTGCGCCTGCCCTTCGGGCGTGGTCACGTCACAAGCTACAGTGGTCACCTCGACCCCGAAATCATCGCGAATATCAGCGGCTGCAGCCTCCAATGCATCGGCCCCGCGCGCGTTCATCACAAGTGTGACACCGGCCTCCGCCAAGGCGCGCGCGCAGCCCAGTCCCAAACCCTTCGATGACGCGCAGACCAGCGCACGTTTTCCCTTTAGTCCCAAGTCCATAGCGACCTCCCTGCGTTTCGCGTGACCTACCACTCCGCGCGTGCTCCAGCAACACATGACCCAAAACTGCCGGATCGTTGACGCGCTATTGCCCAAATTCTACACTACCTCCCTGACAGTCGCGATTGATGTGTCACAAAGGAACCCCGGTATGAGTGCGCGAACCATCCCCAGTCAAAGCGTGCCGGTGCTGCGCAACGCGGCCGTTCGGGTGACAAATGGCGTGAACCAGGGCGACCCTGTGAGCACGGCGGATGAGTTGCTGCATGACGACATCTACGGCCTGCTGGAAGAGGACGCGCCGCATCGGCTGGCCATAGCCTTTGATCCGCATCGCGACGGTTTCATTGTGGCCGAGGATACCGAGATTGGAACACCCGGCGCAGATCTGGCGGTGGATTGCGCAATTACGCTGATGTCGACGGATAGCTCGACCTGCGAGGTTCTCGTTCTGGTCGAGGTTGAGGACAATGAAATCGCCGAGATTTACCTCGTGCCCCTCGCCCAGCTTTACCCCAACACGGATTACACCCTGGTCGGCATCGACAAGACCGCTGGCGCAAAACGCATGTCGGAACTGGCTTGCGTGTCGTTTACGCGCGGCACGATGATCACCATGGCCTCGGGCGCGCAGAAACCCATAGAAGAGTTGCAGGTGGGCGACCGCGTGCTCACACGCGATGAGGGCGCGCAGGAAATTCGCTGGATCGGGCAAAGCACGATGCGGGCGGTAGGCAGCTTTGCCCCGATCTGCATCAAGAGCGGCACGCTCAACAACGCGGGCGACCTGATCGTGAGCCCGGATCACCGGCTCTTCATCTATCAGCGCGATGATGCGTTGGGCGCGGGCCGGTCGGAGGTGCTTGTGAAGGCGCGGCTCTTGGTGAATGGCAAGACGGTCATCCAGCAGGACGGCGGTTTCGTTGATTACTTCCAGCTGCTCTTTGACAGTCACCAAATCATCTATGCCGAAGGGATCGCAGCCGAGAGCTTCCTGATTGATCCCCACACGCGCCCCGCCTTGCCCGAAAAACTGGACGAAGCGCTGAACCGGGTCTTGCCAACCCATTCCGAAAGCGCGCACCGGGAGTTTGAGGTCACGGAGACCTTGCTGTCAGAGGATGCGGCAGAAACCCTGCGTCGCGCATCGACACGGTAGCAATTTGAGTATTTGAGCACAGATGAAACAGGCTCGGACAATTTGACTAAAATTCGCGCCGCCCCTTTCGCTTTTTCAAAATATCCCCGCCGGAGGCGCCACCGCTTCCCATCCCGTGCGCCCTCGCCTATAGAGCGGCCATGTTAGACGCACCAACAAATCGCCCCGATCTGCCGCCCGAGATTGCGCGCCGCCGCACCTTTGCGATCATCTCGCATCCGGATGCGGGCAAGACCACACTGACAGAGAAATTCTTGCTATACGGTGGTGCCATCCAAATGGCCGGGCAAGTCCGCGCCAAAGGCGAGGCGCGCCGGACACGCTCGGATTTCATGCAGATGGAGAAGGATCGCGGCATCTCCGTCTCGGCCTCGGCGATGTCGTTTGATTACAGCGATTTCCGGTTCAATCTGGTCGATACGCCCGGCCACTCCGACTTCTCGGAAGACACGTACCGCACCCTCACCGCGGTGGACGCCGCCATCATGGTGATCGACGGCGCGAAGGGTGTGGAAAGCCAGACCCAGAAGCTCTTTGAGGTTTGTCGCCTGCGCGATCTGCCGATCCTGACCTTCTGCAACAAGATGGATCGCGAAAGCCGCGATGTGTTCGAGATCATCGACGAAATTCAGGAAAACCTCGCCATCGACGTGACGCCGGCAAGCTGGCCTATCGGCATGGGCCGCGATTTTCTGGGCTGTTATGATCTGCTGCGGGACCGCCTTGAACTGATGGACCGCGCAGACCGCAACAAGGTTGCCGACAGTATCGAGATCAACGGGCTGGATGATCCGAAACTGGCCGAGCATGTGCCCGCCGATCTGCTTGAGAAATTCCTCGAAGAGATCGAGATGGCGAAGGAATTGCTGCCCCCGCTTGATCCGCAAGCGCTTTTGGAGGGGACGTTGACACCGATCTGGTTCGGCTCTGCGATCAACTCTTTCGGGGTAAAAGAGCTGATGGACGGCATCGCCAATTACGGGCCGCAGCCGCAGGTACAACGTGCCGAGCCGCGTCAGATCGCGCCGGAAGAGCCGAAAGTCGCGGGATTTGTCTTCAAGGTGCAGGCCAATATGGACCCCAAACATCGCGACCGCGTGGCTTTTGTGCGCATGGCCTCTGGCCATTTCAAACGCGGCATGAAGCTGACCCATGTGCGGTCCAAAAAGCCCATGGCAATCAGCAATCCGGTGCTGTTCCTGGCGTCCGACCGTGAACTGGCAGAGGAAGCCTGGGCCGGCGATATCATCGGCATTCCGAACCACGGGCAATTGCGCATCGGCGATACCCTGACTGAAGGCGAAGCACTGCGCGTCTCGGGCATTCCCTCCTTCGCGCCGGAGCTGCTTCAAGGCGTTCGCGCAGGCGATCCGATGAAAGCCAAACATCTGGAGAAAGCCCTGATGCAGTTTGCCGAGGAAGGCGCTGCCAAGGTCTTCAAACCCTCCATCGGGTCGGGCTTCATCGTGGGCGTCGTGGGCGCGCTGCAATTTGAAGTGCTCGCCAGCCGGATCGAGCTGGAATACGGGCTGCCGGTGCGGTTCGATCAGAGCCAGTTCACATCTGCCCGCTGGGTGAATGGCGACAAGGACGCTGTGGATAAGTTTGTGAATAGTAACAAGCAACACATCGCCCATGATCACGATGGCGACATTGTTTATTTGACACGGCTGCAATGGGACATTGACCGGATCGAGCGGGACTATCCTGACGTAAGGTTAACCGCTACGAAAGAGATGATGATCTGATCTGCCAACGCAGCAACGATTTCAGGCTATTTTGCGGACTGTTGCGCAGATGTGAACAATCGTCGCCAACCGTGGCGAAACCGCCCCTTCACGACAGGTTTCATTGACCATTCGGCGCGAATTGCGTAAATGCCCCTCATTGCGGGCGCATTGTGGATAACCACGGGCCATACGGGCCTGCCCCATTAATCGATACGGGCCAGACGTGTCCGTAAACCTCGGATACGCATGACAAAATTTACCGATCTGAACCTGGACCCCAAGGTCCTGAAAGCCATCGCAGCCGCGGGCTACGACACCCCCACGCCGATCCAGGCCGGCGCCATCCCCCCCGCTCTCGAAGGGCGCGACGTTTTGGGGATCGCCCAGACCGGCACTGGCAAAACCGCCAGCTTCACATTGCCGATGATCACGATGCTGGCCAAAGGCCGCGCACGCGCACGGATGCCGCGCAGCCTCGTGCTGGCACCGACCCGCGAACTGGCCGCTCAGGTGGCCGAGAATTTCGACACCTACACCAAGCATCTCAAGCTGACCAAAGCGCTGCTGATCGGCGGCGTGTCCTTTAAAGAACAAGACGCCCTCATCGATCGCGGCGTCGACGTGCTGATCGCGACACCGGGCCGCCTGCTGGATCATTTCGAGCGCGGTAAGCTGCTGCTGACCGGTGTGCAGATCATGGTGGTGGATGAGGCCGACCGGATGCTGGATATGGGCTTCATCCCAGATATCGAGCGCATTTTCTCGCTCACGCCGTTCACGCGCCAGACGCTTTTCTTCTCAGCCACCATGGCGCCCGAGATTGAGCGGATCACCAACACGTTCCTCAGCGCCCCTGCCAAGATCGAAGTGGCCCGCGCCGCGACCACGTCTGAGAATATCCGCCAGGGCGTCGTGATGTTCAAAGCCTCCCGCAAAGATCGCGAGGGCACGGAAAAGCGCAAACTCCTGCGCACCCTGATCGAGAATGAGGGTGCGGAGTGCAAGAACGCGATCATCTTCTGCAACCGCAAAGTGGATGTGGATGTGGTCGCCAAGAGCATGAAGAAATACGGGCTGGACGCGGCGCCGATCCATGGCGATCTGGACCAGTCCAAGCGTATGGAAACGCTGGACGGTTTCCGCGATGGGACGTTGCGGTTCCTCGTGGCTTCAGATGTGGCGGCCCGCGGGCTCGACATCCCCGACGTGACCCATGTCTTCAACTACGATGTGCCAAGCCACGCCGAAGACTATGTGCACCGGATCGGGCGCACGGGCCGCGCGGGCAAGAAAGGCACCGCGATGATGATCTGCGTGCCGCGTGACGAGAAGAATTTCGCGGATATCGAACGCCTCGTGAAGATGGAGGTTCCGCGGATCGACAACCCTCTGGCCAGCGGCAAAGCGGCCAAAACAGAAGACGCGCCGAAGGCCGACACGACCGACGAGAAGCCCAAGCGCGAGCGGCGCCCCCGGAAGGCGAAAGAGGATGCGCCAAAAGATGCGGCAGAGGCTGAGGCCAAGGACGCTCCGAAGGCAGAGCGCGATCAGCGCAGTCGCGGCGGGCGAGGCCGGGGTCGCAAAGACGACGGTGGCAAGAACAACGTCGTCGGCATGGGCGATCACATGCCCACCTTCATCGCCAAGAGCTTCGAGGAACGCTCTGCCGGGTAACGTCGGAATTCAGGTATTTAGAGACAAAAGTAGGGCCGTATCCGCAATGGACACGGCCCTTCTTCATTATTTGTTAACCTTAACGCGCCCGCCCGTTCATCTTGGTCAAGAAACTCCCGCCGGAGGCTCCGACATGGGCCCTTTTAGCTGAGGCGCGAAATGACAGAGGTGACCTCGACCTTCTTACCAATCTCGGCTTGGGTGGCCTGACGCACAATCCGCTTCATCTGCTCTTCGAGCTTGTCATCATCCATCAGCGTGCGGTCATCTGCACGGCGCAGGAACTGGCTGAGATCTTCTTCGAGGATATCGACAAGCGGCGCGTTTGAGCTGCCCTGTTCGGCAATCCCCTTGATCTCGCACCAGGGCTCACCCAGCGGCTCTCCGTCCTCGTCGATGATCACGGTGACGATCACATGGCCATTCAGCGCCATGCGGATACGGTCCCGCACGATGCCGTCCAGCGCGCCGACCTGCACCGAGCCGTCCAGATAGGTGCGACCCGTCTCGACATATTCGGCGACCGAGGGCGCGTTGCCGCCCAGATCAATCATCATACCATTGACGGCAACAACACCCGCCAACCCTTTGGATTTACCCAGTTTCACATGCTCGCGCAGGTGGCGATGCTCCCCATGCATGGGGAGCAGGATCTGCGGCTTCACGATGTCATGCATCACCTCCAGATCGGGGCGGTTCGCGTGGCCCGAGACGTGATAAAGCCCTGAACTGTCATCGACCACATCGACGCCCATCTCGGAGAATTGGTTGATGATCGAAATAACTCCGCGTTCGTTGCCGGGGATCGTTTTGGAGGAGAAGAGGAACAGGTCCCCCTCTTTCATCGTGATGCCGCGATACTTGCCACGCGCCAGTTGAGCGGACGCTGCGCGTCGTTCACCCTGCGAGCCGGTCACCACCAGCATCAGGTTTTCGCGTGGGATATTCACCGCGTCTTCTGCCGACACGAGGGATGGAAAGTCGCTCAAGATACCGGTCTCTACCGCCGCTTCGATCATCCGGCTCATCGCGCGGCCCAACAGGCACACGGAGCGGCCCGCCGCTACGCCCGCTTCTGCCAGAGTTTTCACCCGCGCGATGTTGGAGGCGAAGGTCGTGGCCACGACCATGCCTTCGGCACTTTCGACCAGCTTGGTGATTTCAGGCCCCACGGTCGCTTCGGACCGGCCTTCGGCGCGCGAGAATACGTTGGTGCTGTCACAGACCAACGCCTTGACGCCGGGTTTGGAGACCTCTTCCCACAAGGCGCGGTCAAAGGGCTCCCCCACCAAAGGCGTCTCGTCGATCTTGAAATCCCCGGTATGCACGATGCGCCCGTCCGGCGTGTCGATCAGCAGACCAGAGCTTTCAGGGATCGAGTGAGAAATCGGCAGGAACGCAACTGTGAAAGGCCCCACATCGACGTTCTCGGGATAGGCGCTGACGGTCTTCACGACATCAGGGTCGACGCCGTATTCATCCAGCTTGCGCCGCGCGATATTGGCGGTAAACGCCCGCGCATAAACGGGCGCACGCAAACGCTCATAGAGGTGCCCCACTGCGCCAACATGATCTTCATGCGCATGGGTGATGAACACGCCGTCAATGCGGTCGCGACGTTCCTCAAGCCAGGCGATATCCGGCAGGATCAGATCGACCCCGGGCGTGCCGTCCATGTCAGGGAAGGTGACCCCAAGGTCCACAACGATGAACCGCTCTTTGCCCTCGGTCCCATAGCCGTAGACATAGCAATTCATCCCGATCTCCCCCGCGCCACCGAGGGGGAGGTATACCGCGCGTTCGCTGCTCATTATTTTTCCTTGTTGTAGCGATGGATCACGGTCAGGCCGTGCATTGTCAGATCATCTTCGAACACGTCAAATAGCGCGTGCCCTTGCTGGAACAACGGGGCCAGCCCCCCGGTCGAGACAACCTTCATCGGACGGTCCCGGTCGTCCTTAATCTTGGTGCAGATGCCGTTGATGAGGCCGACATAACCCCAAAAGATACCCGATTGCATACAGGCCACCGTGTTGGTGCCGATCACCTGATCGGGCACGGTGACATCGACATGGGGCAAGGCGGCGGCAGCTTGGTGAAGCGCCTCCAGCGACAGGTTCACACCGGGGGCAATCGCCCCGCCGATATAGGCGCCATCACTGGCGACCACATCGAACGTCGTGGCCGTGCCAAAATCCACGATAATCAGATCGCCGCCATGCAGGTCATAGCCCGCGACCGTGTTGACCAGACGGTCGGGGCCGACTTGCGTGCCTTCATCGACGCGCACATCAACGGGCAGTTTGCAGTCGGGTTTGCCGACAACCAGCGGGCGGCAGTTGAAATAGCGATCCGCGAGGACACGCAGGTTGAAGACCACGCGGGGCACGGTGGAAGAGATGATGACCTCGGTAATGGTCACATCAACCTTTTCGAACTCCATCAGCGTGCGCAGCCACACGTAATATTGGTCTGCGGTCCTCTGATGTTCGGTCGAGGCGCGCCATGTGGCGATGAATTCCGACCCGTCCCAGATCGCGAAGACGGTGTTGGTGTTGCCGCAGTCGATGGTCAGAAGCATGGCTCAGGCCCCTTCGAAGAAAACATCCGCTGCGGGGATGACCACGCGGGATTTGGCGGTGGATAGAACAAGTTGACCTGTTTCGTCCACCGTCTCGAATGTGCCGGTCCATTCATCGGTAACGGTACGAGCGCGGATCACCTCGCCCAGACGGGCTGCACGCGCCAGCCATGCGGTGCGGATGGGCGCAAACCCGTAGGTCGTAAACTGCACCTCCCAATGGGCGTAGGCGGGGGCGAGCAGATCAAGGAACTCCTCGGGGGAGATCGCGACACCGGTTTCACCCAACAATGACACGGGCCGTAAGGCGTCCGGCTCCACATCGGCGGTCGCGGGCGCGGCGGCGAGGTTGATTCCGATGCCAACGGAAAGATGCCCCTGCCCCGTACGCTCCAACAGGATGCCCGCGACTTTCCCGCCGTTCAGCAGCACGTCATTGGGCCATTTCAACGTGAAGCTGTCTGGCCGTCCCGTTGCGGCGACAAACGCATCGTTCAGCGCAAGGGAGGCTACAAACGTGCGCAGGGCGACCTGTTCGGGCTGCTCGACCGGTTGCATGATGTAGGTCGCCGCGAAATTGCCTTTGGGCATCGCCCAAGCGCGTCCGCGGCGCCCACGGGCGGCTGTTTGCTCTTGCGCGAGGATCCATGTGGGCGCGGCCAGAGTTCCGGCAATGCGGCCAGCCTCGCTCAGCGTGCTGTCCACACGCTCCAGCACACGCCGTTCCACGCCATCAGGCCAATCAGTTAACAAGGGTTGCCGCCGCTGCCGCTGCCACGCTTTCGACGCCGAAAAGGTTGATCACGCCCAACAGCATCACCGCGGCAGAGCCCATCAGGAAGCTCCAGAGCACGGGGTTCATGCCCGTATCGAGACCTTCTTTGTCTTCGCCGAAATACATGTAGTAGACGATGCGCAGATAGTAGAATGCGCCGATGACCGACGCGATCACACCCGCAACGGCAAGCCAGCCAAGCCCCGCGTCATAGGCTGCGCGCAGCACGTAGAACTTGCCGAAAAAGCCGACCAGAGGCGGCACGCCTGCAAGGCTGAACATCAGCACGAGCACGGCAATCGCTTTCAGCGGCTCGCGTTTCGAATACATCTGCAGGCTTGCGATATCGGTGACGGGCTGGCCATCTTTCTCCATCGCGAGGATGAAGGCGAAGGTGCCGATATTCATCGTCACATAGATCGCCATGTAGATCAGCATCGCCTGAACACCGAAGGCCGTGCCAGCGGCCAAGCCCATCAGCGCGAAACCCATATGCGCGATAGAGGAATAGGCCATCAGGCGCTTGATGTTCTGCTGACCGATGGCCGCGATGGCGCCAAGGAACATCGAAATCACCGACAGGAAGGCGACGATCTGCTGCCAGTCACTGACCACGCCTGAGAACGCGTCATGCACGACACGCGCGAACAGCGCCATGGCGGCAACCTTGGGCGCGGTGGCAAAGAAAGCGGTGATCGGCGTGGGCGAGCCTTCGTAGACGTCTGGCGTCCACATATGGAAGGGCGCGGCGGAGACCTTGAACGCAAGGCCCGCGATCAGGAACACCAGACCAAAGAGCAGCCCGAGGGAGATGCCTTCGGAGGCCGCTTCCACAATGCCGGTGAAGAGCGTGGTGCCCGCATATCCGTAGGTCAGCGACGCCCCGTAAAGCAGCAGACCCGAGGACAGGGCGCCAAGGACGAAATACTTCAATCCCGCTTCGGTGGACTTCACACTGTCACGGCGCAGCGACGCCACCACATAAAGCGCCAGAGATTGCAGCTCGAGCCCCATGTAAAGCGCCATGAGGTCCCCGGCGCTGACCATCATCATCATGCCAATGACCGAGAGCGTCACAAGGATCGGGTATTCGAACCGCAGCAAATCGCGCTTGAGCATATAATCCTGGCTCATCAGCAGAATGGCGGCTGCACTGAGCAGGATTGTGACCTTGGCAAAGCGTGCGAAGCCGTCATCGACGAACATACCGCCAAAGGCCTCTCGGGTGCCGCCGCCGGACAGGGCGATCCAGATTGCAGTTGCGACCAGCACGACGGATGTGGTCCACAGCACCATCGGCGCGGCCTTGTCCTTGGACGTGTAAACCGTGATCAGCAGCGCGCCCATCGCGAAGACGGCGAGCAAAAGCTCGGGCAGGACAACAGAAATATCGGCGGAGATCATCGTGTCTTTTCCTTAATTCTCGGCGACCATGGTAGCGGCCTCAAACGCGGCCTGCGCGGTCTCCACATCGCTCACCAGATTGGCGACCGACGGGCTGATGATATCGGTGACAAGAGCCGGATAGACCCCCAGCAAAAGCGTCATGATGACAAGCGGCGCAAAGATCGCGCGCTCGCGGCGGGTCATGTCGGTGATCGTTTTCAGGCTTTCCTTGATCAGGTCTCCCATCACGACCCGGCGATAGAGCCAGAGCGCATAAGCCGCCGACAGGATCACGCCCGTTGTGGCGACGGCGGCGACCCATGTGTTGACCTGGAACACGCCGACCAGTGTCAGGAACTCCCCGATAAAGCCCGAGGTGCCCGGAAGGCCGACATTGGCCATGGTGAACAGCATGAAGATCAGCGCGTAGGCCGGCATGCGCGCGACAAGGCCACCGTAGGCGTCAATCTCGCGCGTGTGCATCCGGTCGTAAATCACACCGACACAGAGGAAGAGCGCGCCTGAGATGAAGCCATGGCTCAGCATCTGGAAGATCGCACCGTCCACACCCTGCTGGTTCGCCGCAAAGATACCCATGGTCACGAACCCCATATGGGCGACGGAGCTATAAGCGATCAGCTTTTTCATGTCCTCCTGCACCATCGCAACGAGCGAAGTGTAGACAATAGCAATAGCGGACATCCAAAGGACCAGCGGCGCCATGATGTCGGACGCCACCGGGAACATCGGCAGCGAGAAGCGCAGGAAGCCGTAACCACCCATCTTCAACAGGATTGCCGCCAGCACGACAGAGCCTGCGGTGGGGGCTTGCACGTGCGCATCCGGCAACCATGTATGCACCGGCCACATCGGCATCTTCACTGCAAAGGAAGCGAAGAAGGCGAGCCACAGAAGTGTCTGCATGCCGCCGATGATCTGGATCCCCAGCAGACTGAAGGTTTGCGTGCCGAAGTTATGCTCCAGCAGCGTCGGGATATCCGTCGTGCCCGCATCGTTGAACATCGCAACCATCGCGACCAGCATCAGCACGGAGCCGAGGAAGGTATAAAGGAAGAACTTGAAGCTCGCGTAGACGCGGTTCGCCCCGCCCCAGATGCCGATGATCAGGAACATCGGGATCAGGCCCGCCTCGAAGAACAAATAGAACAGCACCAGATCCAGCGCGCAGAAGACGCCAATCATCAGCGTTTCCAGCACCAGAAATGCGATCATGTAGTCCTTGACGCGGTGGGTGACGTTCCAGCTGGCCGCGATGACCAGCGGCATGGTGAAGGTCGTCAGCATCACAAAAAGGACGCTGATCCCGTCGACGCCCATCTTGTATTGCAGACCCAGAAGCCAGTCGCGCTCTTCCACGAACTGGAAGCCCGTATCGTCGGGATCAAAGCCCGTCAGGATGAAGATCGAGAAGAGGAACGTCGCCGTGGTCGCCCACATTGCGACCCATTTGGCGTTGCGCTGTGCCGCCTCATCATCGCCGCGCAGGAAAAGCGCCAGGATGATTGCCCCTAGCAGCGGCAGAAACGTTACGATGGAAAGGAGGTTGTCCATTACTGCGCTCCTCCGAACATCGTCATCCAGGTGATCAGGACCACGATCCCCAGCACCATCGCGAAGACATAATGGAACATGTAGCCCGACTGGGCGCGGCCCGCGAGGCGGGTCAGGAAGGGCACGATCCCCATGGCCAACCCGTTGATGCCGCCGTCAATCGTTGCCCCGTCGCCCTTCTTCCACAGGAACCCGCCCAGCCATTTCGCAGGCTGCACGAAGATCGCGTTATAGAGCTCGTCGAAATACCATTTGTTCAACAAGAACTGATAGAGCGGCCATTGGCTCTCGGCCAGTTTGGCAGGCAGATCGGGGCGGCGGATATACATCTGGTAGGCCGTCAGAAAGCCAATCAGCATCGCGATAAACGGGCTGACCTTGACCCATTTGGGCACTTCATGCGCCTCGTTCAGGACGTTGTTATCAGGGGCGGTATAGATAGCACCCTCGCCCGGCGCGCCGATCAGCTGGTAATGTGCCTCGCCGTGATCACCTTCGGCTTTTTCACCGCTGTGATCGTCTGCATGGTCGTCGTCTGAATGCCCGTCGTCATGGTGTTCTGCCACCTCGTACGGCACCCCGAAGAACTTGCCGACCTCATTGGTTTTGCCAAAGAAGCTGCCATACCAGATCATGCCGGAGAAGACCGCGCCAAGCGCCAAGACGCCCAGCGGCACCAGCATGATCGTCGGGCTTTCATGTGCGTGCTCATGGGTGTGCTTGTCACCGCGCGGGGTGCCGTAGAAGGTCAGGAACATCAGACGCCAGCTGTAGAAGCTGGTGAACAATGCCGCCACGACCAGCATCCAGAAGGCGTATTGCGAGCCGACAAAGGCGCTCTCGATCACGGCGTCTTTCGATAGGAACCCGGCAAAGCCGTAATAGGTCAGCGGGATGCCGACGCCCGTGATGGCGAGCGTGCCGATCATCATCGCCCAGAACGTATAGGGCATCTTCTTACGCAGACCGCCATAGTTCCGCATGTCCTGCTCGTGATGCATTCCGTGGATCACGGAGCCTGCCCCAAGGAACAGCATCGCCTTGAAGAACGCGTGGGTGAAGAGGTGGAACATCGCGACCGAGTAGACGCCCACGCCAGCCGCTACGAACATATAGCCCAGCTGCGAACAGGTCGAATAGGCGATGACGCGCTTGATGTCGTTTTGCACAAGGCCCACGGTGGCGGCGAAGAACGCGGTGGTCGCGCCCAAGATCGTCACGAAAGTCATCGCCGCATCGGCATATTCCATAATCGGCGACATGCGGCAGACCAAGAAAACACCCGCCGTTACCATGGTTGCGGCATGGATCAGCGCCGACACCGGCGTCGGGCCTTCCATCGCGTCGGGCAGCCATGTGTGCAGGATCAGCTGTGCCGACTTGCCCATCGCCCCGATGAAAAGCAGCACCGCGACCAACTCAACCGCGTTCCATTCGGTCCAAAGGAAGCTCACCTGCGTCTCGGCCAGCTCTGCGCCCGACGCAAAGATCACATCGAAATTCACGCTATCCGTCAGATAGAACAGCGCGAAGATCCCCAGCGCGAAGCCAAAATCGCCCACGCGGTTGACGATAAACGCCTTCATTGCGGCGGCCCCGGCGCTTTCCTTGCGGAAATAGAACCCGATCAAAAGGTAGGAGGCGACGCCCACGCCCTCCCAACCAAAGAACATCTGCACAAGGTTGTCAGACGTGACCAGCATCAGCATCGCGAAAGTGAAGAACGACAAATACGCGAAGAAGCGCGGCCGGTAGGACTCACCTTCGCGGAAATGGTCGTCATGGGCCATGTAGCCGAATGAATAGAGATGCACGAGCGCCGACACGGTGTTAATCACGATCAGCATGATCGCCGTCAGACGGTCCAGCCGGATCGCCCAATCGGTTGTCAGAGAGCCGCTTTCGATCCAGCGCAGAATGACGATGCGCTGCGTCTCCCCGTCAAAGCCGAGGAAGACGATCCACGACAGGACGGCCGCCAAGAACAACAGGCTTGTCGCAACCCAGCAGGCCGCTGTTTCCCCAAGGATACGCCAGCCAAAGCCACAGATCAGGGCACCGACGAGCGGGGCGAAAAGGATAATCGTTTCCATCGCCTCAGCCTCTCATATTATTGACGTCTTCCACCGCGATGGTCCCGCGGGTCCGGAAGAAACAGACGAGGATTGCAAGGCCAATCGCAGCCTCGGCGGCGGCGACGGTCAGGACAAACAGCGTGAAAACCTGCCCCACCAGATCGCCCAGAAAGCTGGAGAACGCGACGAGATTGATGTTGACGGCCAGCAGCATCAGCTCGATCGACATCAGCAGAATGATGACGTTCTTGCGGTTCAGAAACAGTCCGAAAATGCCGATCACAAAGAGCGTCGCCGCGACTGTCAGATAGTGTTCCAGTCCGATCACTTAGTTGGTCCTCATCTCGAAATCTGTCTTGTCCCCGCGCAGGTCGGGATAGGCGGCGGCGCAGGCACAGGGCTCTGCGTCAAAGGCTGTCAGTTGCACGTCCTTGGCGACCTTGGCCACCGCATCGCCGATCCGCTCAAGCGTGGCGAAAGCGCGTGCCCCGCTTTCCATCTCGTCCACGATTTTCAGTGCAGCTACGGTGCGGTCAAAGGGCAACCGGTCGGACATCCGCTCCTCGGCGGTGCGAAAGCGCAAAGCGTCTCCGGGCCCGCAATCCGCGATGATATAATCGCTATAGGTCCCTTCCTGAGACCACCACTCGCGCCACATAACGCGGCCCTCGCCCAGACCCGCGTGATCCGCCTCCCCGCCATGGCTAACATGGGTGGTGCGCGTGCAGTCGGCCAAAGTCAGCGCCTGCGCGCTGCTGATGGTGGCGAGAAGCGCCAAAGGATATGCGACAGCCCGGATCACCGCTCAGAGCCCCTGCCCCGGCTTGACGTCTTTCAGCTCCATCGCTTTGGCCGGGTCGCGATACATCTGCTCCAGCACGTTCTGGCGCTTGATATCGCTGCGATGGCGCAGGGTCAGAACAATCGCGCCAATCATCGCGACCAGTAGGATCAGACCTGCGAGTTGAAAGAGCAGGATGTATTCATCATAGATCAGCAGCCCTAACGCCTTGGTGTTGTGCACATCGTCGGGCGTATTTGCCGCAAGACGTTCCTCAAAGCCGCTGGAGAAACCCCAGGCCCCAAAGGCGAGCGCCAGCTGCATCATCAGCACCACACCGATCAGCAACGCGACCGGCACGTATTTCGACATCTCCGCCCTGAGTTCTGCAAAATCCACGTCGAGCATCATCACGACGAACAGAAACAGCACCGCGACCGCGCCGACATAGACGATGATCAGCAGCATCGCGACGAACTCTGCGCCCAGCAGCACAAAAAGCCCGGCAGAGCTGAGAAACGCCAATATCAGCCACAGCACCGAATGCACCGGGTTGCGCGAGATGACCGTGAAAAGGCCCCCCGTCACAGTGGCGAGCGCGAAGCAATAAAAGGCAATCACGGGCACGGTCATGTGTCGCTCTCCTTCTCGGCGGCGTCGGTCACTTCGGTGGCCAGCTCCATCGCTTTGGTCATTGCGGGCAGACCACCAAAGGCCCCCATCATCGCGATGGTTTCCGCGATTTCCTGCTTGGTGGCACCGGCTTCCAGCGCGTGGCGGACGGTCATGCGCAGCTGCGATTCCGCTTGCGCGCCCATCACAGTCAGGCCTGCGAGCGTCAGCAAAAGCCGTGTCTTGGCGTCCAGACCCTCGGGGTTGAACGTCTTGCCCATGAACGTCTCCATCATGTCCTTGGACATGGTCGGGAAAAGCGCCTCAAAGCCCTTGGGCGTGAACTGCTCCAACGCGGGGTTCATCGCTTTCAGCCAGTCTTGCGACTGCGCCATCATCGCGGCAAAAGGGTTGGCCGGATCGCTCATGATGCGTCCTCCTCGAAAACCTCGATGGCCGCGTTGAGCGCATTCACCATCGCCGGGAAGCCGCCATAAAGCGCCATCTGGTTGATCGTTTCCGCGATCTCGCGCTGGCTCGCGCCGGAGCCTAACGCATTGCGAATATGCACTTTTAGCTGAGGGGCCGTCTGCCCGCCCATCGCGGTTAGAGCCGCAATCGTCGTCAGATAACGCGTCTTCGCGTCCAACCCCTCGCGGGTGTAGTAATGCCCATACGCCACCTCGATCAGCGACTTCGAAAAGCCCGGCAGCAGCGCGTCATAGCGCTTGGCCAGCGTCTCTTCGATGCCGGGGTTCGTGGCCTCAGCCATCGGCTTGCCGCGATCATATGCGTCAGAAGAGCTCATCGGTAAGGCGCGTCAATCTCTAGGTTGCGGGCGATCTCGGCTTCCCAACGCTCGCCGTTTTCCAGCAGTTTTTCCTTGTCGTAGAACAGCTCTTCGCGGGTCTCAGTGGAGAACTCGAAATTCGGCCCCTCGACGATAGCATCCACCGGGCAGGCCTCCTGACAAAAGCCGCAATAGATGCATTTCGTCATGTCGATGTCATAACGCGTCGTGCGGCGGGAGCCATCCTCGCGCGGTTCAGCGTCAATCGTGATCGCCTGCGCCGGGCACACGGCCTCACAGAGCTTGCAGGCAATGCACCGCTCTTCCCCGTTGGGATAGCGGCGCAACGCATGCTCCCCCCGGAAACGCGGGCTGATCGGGCCCTTCTCATGCGGGTAGTTCACCGTGGCTTTGGGCGCAAAAAAGTAGCGCAGCCCCAGCTTCATGCCTTTGAAGAAATCGGCCAGCAGAAAGTATTTCGCGGCCCGTCCGTAGTCGATCTGCGTCATTTACTTAGCCCCCCACAGCCCAGCGGGCATAGGCCCCACCGAACAGCTCAAACTTTGCGAAAAATGCCACGATCACGACCCAAGCCAGCGACATCGGCAGGAACACTTTCCAGCCCAAGCGCATCAACTGGTCGTAGCGGTAGCGCGGGACGATGGCTTTGACCATCGCGAAGAGGAAGAAGAAGAACGCCATCTTGGCAACCATCCAGAGCGGCCCGTCGGGCAGGAACGGGATGGGCGACAACCAGCCGCCGAAGAACAGCAGCGTGATCAGCGCGCACATCAGGAAGATGGCAATATACTCGCCTGCCATGAAGAGCAGGAAGGGCGTGGACGAGTATTCCACCTGATAGCCCGCGACCAGTTCGGATTCAGCCTCCGGCAAGTCGAAGGGCGGCCTATTCGTCTCGGCCAAGGTGCTGATAAAGAACAAGAACACCATCGGCAGGTGGGGCAACCAGTACCAGTTGAAGAAGCCAAGGTCTCCGTCCTGCGCACGGACAATATCGCCGAAATTCAGCGAGCCGGTGGAGATGATCACACCGATGATGATCAGACCGATGGAGACCTCGTAAGAGATCATCTGCGCCGCAGACCGCAAGCTGCCAAGGAACGGGTATTTCGAGTTCGACGCCCATCCGCCCATGATCACGCCGTAAACCTCAAGCGAGGAGATCGCGAAGACATAGAGAATGGCGACGTTGATATCGGCCAGCACCCATGTGTCATTGAACGGGATCACGGCCCAAGCGATCAGCGCCAGCACGAAGGAAATCATCGGGGCGAGCATGAAGACCGTCTTGTCGGCGCCTGCCGGGATGACGATCTCTTTCACCACGTATTTCAGCGCATCAGCTACCGTTTGCAGCAAGCCAAACGCGCCCACCACATTGGGGCCGCGCCGCATCTGCACAGCGGCCCAGACCTTGCGGTCGCCGTAAACCAGAAACAGCAGTGAAATCATCACAAAGCCAATGACAGCAAGGCATTGCGCGACGATGATCACCGCCACACCGGCTCCGGTTGCGAAAAAGTCAGCCATGTATCCTCACACCGTGGGTATCCCAAGTTCCCTGCAGTTTGCCACCTCAACCTCGGCGTCCAAGGTCTGCGTTCCACGAGGCAGCGCGGCTGAGATGGTGTAAACCGCATCTGCGGTCCAAACACCAGCCACTTCCTCGACACTTGTGCGCACGTGTCGCGCGAATCCGTAGCCCCGGATCAAGGTATACTGTGCTGCGGCGCAGCGTGCATAGTCTTCAACGTCTTTTGGCCCCCGAGCGCCTTCCATCGAGACAAGAAAACTCACCAGATCGCCGTCCAGAAGGCGGGTCTCGATGCCGTTATATTTGGGTGAGAAAGGCAAGTTGATCTGATCCGGATTAGCCTGTTGCAAATGCGGCGGGGTGCAGGCGGTCATGGCCAAAGCGGCCAGCCCGATCAACGCCCCGCGCATCTCGTTACTCCGCCGCGATCTTTTGCTCGGACCGGGCTTTGGCATTCGCCGACAGCTCGGCCATCAACTGGCTGGCCCGCGCGATCGGGTTGGTGAGGTAGTGATCGCTGATCGCATAGCGGAAAGACGCATCCCCCAGCGTGCCCGCGGGCAGTGCCTGCCACTCGTTTTCCGGCACCTCGTCGATCTTGGCCAGATGCGGCACAGCTTTCACAAGCGCCTGACGCAGCTGCGCAAGGCTGTCAAAGGGCAGCGTCGCCCCCATCTCGGCCGACAGCGCCCGCAGGATCGCCCAGTTTTCCTTGGCCTCGCCGGGCGGGAACCCGGCCCGCAGCGCCAATTGAGGTCGCCCTTCGGTGTTCACGAAGAGGCCTTGTTCCTCGGTATAAGCCGCCCCCGGCAGGATCACATCCGCGCGGTGCGCGCCGCGATCCCCGTGCGAGCCTTGATAGATTACGAACGGCCCGGCCTCGATGTCGATCTCGTCGGCGCCAAGATTATAGATCACCTCGGCTCCGTCGATGGCAGCGCTCAGCCCGCCTTCGGTCGTGCAGCCCGCATCCATCGCGCCCACACGCCCGGCGGCGGTGTGCAAAATCATCAGCTTGGAGCCGACCGTCTCTGCCAGTTGCATCGCTGTGCCCAGCACCGCCGCGCCATCAGCCTCCATCAACGCGCCCATGCCGAGGATAATCATCCCGTTCACATCCGCATTCGCCGAATGGTCCATCTTGGCCAACGCCGCCAAAGCCTCGCGGCTATTGCCGACATGTTGGGTCGGATAGGTCAGATCGACATCCTCACCGATGACAGCAACCGTCGCGCCTTTGCTCCACGCCTTGCGAATGCGCGCATTCAGGACCGGCGCTTCCATCCGCGGGTTAGTGCCGATCAGCAGGATATGCTCGGCGTCGTCGATCTCCTCAACGGTGCAATTGCCGACATAGCCGGAGCGGTTCCCCGCAGGCAGTTTCGCCCCATCCGTGCGGCATTCGATCGATCCGCCCTGCCCTTCGATCAGCTGCTTCAGCGCGTACGCGGCCTCAACCGGGACCAGATCGCCGACCAGACCAGCGACCTTCTGACCCTTAACCGCCTCAGCCACTTTCGCCAAAGCCTCGGGCCACGTGGCAGGCCGCAGCTTGCCGTTTTCCCGCACGTAAGGCTTGTCCAACCGCTGACGGCGCAGCCCGTCCCAGACAAAGCGCGTTTTGTCGGCGATCCATTCCTCGTTCACGCCGTCATGGTTGCGCGGAAGGAACCGCATCACTTCGCGACCCTTGGTGTCCACGCGAATGTTGGATCCCAGCGCGTCCATCACGTCGATGCTTTCGGTCTTGGTCAGCTCCCAAGGCCGCGCGGTGAAGGCATAGGGCTTCGAGACAAGCGCGCCCACCGGGCACAGATCAATGATGTTGCCCTGTAGATTACTGTCGAGCGTTTCGCCCAGATAGGACGTAATCTCGGAATCCTCGCCGCGCCCGGTCTGGCCCATCTGCGTGATGCCCGCGACTTCGGTCGTAAACCGCACGCAGCGGGTGCAGGAGATGCAGCGGGTCATGTGGGTCTCAACCAACGGCCCCAGATCCAGATCCTCGACCGCGCGCTTGGGTTCCCGGAAACGGCTGAAATCGACACCGTAGGCCATCGCCTGATCCTGCAGATCGCACTCGCCACCCTGATCGCAGATCGGGCAATCGAGCGGATGGTTGATCAGAAGAAACTCCATCACGCCTTCACGGGCCTTCTTGACCATCGGAGAGTTCGTGCGCACCTGCGGCGGCTGCCCCTCCGGCCCGGGGCGCAAATCTTTCACCTGCATCGCGCAGGATGCGGCGGGCTTGGGCGGTCCACCCACAACCTCGACCAGACACATCCGGCAGTTGCCAGCAATCGACAGCCGTTCGTGATAGCAGAACCGGGGAATTTCGACGCCGGCCTCTTCACAGGCCTGGATCAGCGTCATCGCGGGGTCAACTTCCAGCTCTTTGTCATCGATGATGATCTTGCGCAGGTCGCTCATGGGGTCCCTTTCATGGCAACGGGACGCCACCGGCATCCCGTTTCATTGGCTAGGGGACATGTAGCCCTGCGACGCCGGTGGAGCAACCTCCAAACGCCTTAATTCGCGCGCAAAAGCTCTCCGATCAGGGACTTGGCCTTGATCTCTTTCTCGCCCAGCGCGCAGTAGCTTTGCGGATTGTCCTCAGAGACACCGTTTTCCTCAAGATAGGCGTTGCGCAGCCGCTTCATGCGCTTGCGCTCGTCTTTGTCCTTGAGAAACGCTTTCACCTCATCCTCCGAATAGCCCTTGCTGCGGGCGTAATCCTCAAGCGCATTGGCCTTTTGCCACACGACAAACATCCGGGCCGAGATGCTGGGGCAGTTCTTGCGGATCTTGTCGCCGACCGATGCGGCCAGCAACTGATTATTGATGTGCTTTTCTTCCGATAAAGGCGTCAAAGCAGCCGCACTTGTGGCCATCACGCCCAGAAGCATTACGGAAAGAAGTGTTTTCATAGCTCGGTCCTCAGCTTTGCTATGCCCGTTAGATAGGCATGCGTATCTGGTCTGACTATGGGAATTTCCGCCGATGTTATTCAATATCAGGCGAGGTTTCGGGGAAAATCAGCGCTATTCCGCGGCCTTTGCACCACCCAACCAGTCCCATCCAAAGGCTTGATCGGTATCGCCTTGCGTGCGGCGCAGCTCTAGCCGATCCAGCGCATCGTCCAGCGTTGGGATCGTGCCGATGGGCACCCACCACATGACGAAATGCTGTGCTTCCAAGGCGTCGAACCACTCCTGACGCTTTGCAAAGAACCGGGCATGCACGGTGTCCCAGACAAAGGCGCGCAGGCTGGCCACGTCTTCCCAGACGGTCAGGTTCGGCACATAGCGCGGATCGCCCCCGATCGCATGGGACGTCGCCCCCGGAGCGCCAGAGCCTTCCAGCATCCACACGAAACCAGGCATCCGTTTACCCAGCCCATTGATGCGGTCGATATTATCAATGAATTCAGCGACGAGCGGATCACCCGCATCCGCTTTCAGACGACCGACATTCAGCTCGGCCAGATGATGCCCTGCAGGCTGTTTCACGCAGGCACTTCCAAAAGGTAGCGACCAATCGCCGTGTCCTCTGCAATCTCGGCCAATCCGGTCTCACAGACCTTCGCCTCGGTGGGCTCATCCAGCCCGGTGCGCGTCATGAAGGCCTGCACTTGCGCTTCAATCCGGGCGTTTGCGTCCTCGGCCCAGGGCATCTCTTCCGCGGACATGATCCCATCGGCGGCCAGCTGGTTCATCAGGTCATCGCTGTCTTTGGCCACCGATTGCGGGTTCAGGCTGAGCGTCGGGCAAGCCCGCGCCAATTGCTGCGCAATCCCGGTCGAGACGACGGTGTCGACGAAATAATCCGGGGCCATGCTGTCCTCTGCCAGCGCGGGGCTGGCAAGGAGCGCGCCTAAAAGAGCGAAACGGATCACTCTGCCGCCACCGCAGGGCGCCCCGCCCGCTTATGCTTGATCCGGTCCTCGATCTCATCGCGGAAATGCCGGATGAGGCCCTGGATCGGCCACGCCGCCGCATCGCCCAGCGCGCAGATTGTGTGGCCCTCAACCTGCTTGGTCACATCGAGCAGCATGTCGATTTCCTCGACCTCGGCCTCGCCTTTCACCAGACGGTCCATGACGCGCATCATCCAGCCGGTGCCTTCGCGGCACGGTGTGCACTGACCACAGCTTTCATGCTTGTAGAACGCGCTCAGCCGCCAGATCGCTTTGATGATATCGGTGCTTTGATCCATCACGATCACGGCTGCGGTGCCTAAGCCAGAGCGTTGCTCACGCAGCCAGTCGAAATCCATGATCGCTTCACGGGCGATGTCACCGGGCAGACATGGCACGGACGATCCTCCGGGGATAATCGCTTTCAGATTGTCCCAGCCGCCGCGAATGCCGCCGCAGTGACGCTCAATCAGTTCCTCAAACGGGATCGACATCTCTTCCTCGACCACGCAGGGGTTGTTCACGTGACCACTGATCGCGAAGAGCTTCGTGCCCGCATTGTTCGGACGCCCGAAGTTTGAGAACCAGTCCGGCCCGCGCCGCAGGATCGTCGGCACGACAGCAATGGATTCCACGTTATTCACCGTGGTCGGGCAACCATAAAGCCCCGCCCCCGCCGGAAACGGCGGCTTCATACGCGGCATACCCTTTTTACCTTCAAGACTTTCCAGCAGCGCGGTTTCCTCACCGCAAATATAGGCGCCAGCCCCATGGTGAAGGTAGAGGTCGAAATCCCAACCGGATTTCGCAGCGTTCTTGCCCAGAAGCCCTGCATCATAGGCCTCGTCAATCGCGGCCTGCAGCGCCTCGCGCTCGCGAATATATTCGCCGCGGATGTAGATGTAGCAGGCATGCGCGCCCATCGCGAAGGACGCGATCAGGCAGCCCTCGATCAGCGTGTGCGGATCATGGCGCATGATCTCGCGGTCCTTGCAGGTGCCAGGCTCGGATTCGTCCGCGTTCACAACCAGATAGGACGGACGCCCGTCGCTTTCCTTGGGCATGAAGGACCATTTCAGACCGGTCGGAAATCCGGCCCCACCGCGCCCGCGCAGACCGCTGGCTTTCATCTCGTCCACGATCCAGTCGCGGCCCTTTTTGATGATACCCGCCGTGCCATCCCAATGGCCGCGTGCTTTCGCACCTTTCAAGGTGCGGTCATGCATTCCGTATAGATTGGTGAAGATCCGGTCTTCATCCTTCAGCATTGCTGAGCTCCCTTACGATTGCCGGCGCGCGCGCCAGATCTGATATGTCACAACTAACGCCCAGAACAGCCCCGCCAATGCGGCAAAATCGAACAGGAAGGTAAAGCGCCCTGGCATGCCGAGCGCTGGCCCTGCCACTTGCGCGGCGAGCCAGATCAGCATGGTGCCCGCGATAACCAAAGCCGCGACCCGACCCTTGCGGGCCAGTGCGGCTTCTTCATCGCGAGACAGGTTGGGGCGCTCTGCCATGGCTTACGACTTGTCGCCTGTGGCTTTCCGCTCCGGCATGGCCGCAAGCGTCACCTTGGCGTTCTGATTGTTTGATTTGACCTGATAAGACTGCGTTGCAACCTTTGCAGGCTGAGACGCAGGTGCCTTCGCCGCCGGAGCCGCCTTCTTCGCAGCTGCGGACTTTGCAGGCGTTTTCGCTTTAGCCGTAGGTTTTGCAGCCGCCTTCGGAGCCTCCGCCGTTTTGGCAGCAGCGGGTTTCGGAGCCACCGCTTTCTTCACGGGTGCAGGCTTGGCGGGCGCTGCGGCTTTCACGGCAGGCTTAGCTGCAGCGGCTGTTTTCTTGGCAACCGGCTTCGCAACCGTCTTAGCTGCAGGCGCTGCAGCTTTCTTCGCAGGTGCAGCTTTCGCCTTCGCCGATGCCGGTTTCGCAACTGTCTTAGGCGCAGGCGCCGCGGCTTTCTTCGCGGGCGCAACCTTCGCTTTTGCCTTCGCCGGTGCGGCCTTTGCCTTCGCAGGCGCTGCTTTCACAACCGGTGCCGGCGCTTCAGCCACCTTCTTGGCCACATCAGCCGGCGCAGAAACAGCCTTCTTCACAGCCGCCGTAGACTTCGCTTTCGCCTTGGGCGCAGCCTTCTTCACCTTGGCGACCACCTCAGCCGCCGCAGCCGGGCTCTTACCGTTGGGTGTCATCACGCTCAGCGCCACAGGCGCCACGGCCAGCCGCCAGAAATACAGCCCCGCCGCCGCAGGGGCCATCGGCAATTGCGTCATCAGCAACCCCGTCCGGCGTGCAGACAGGGCCGCTTCGGTCCATTTGTTCATGTCAGTCATTGTTTAGTCTCGCTCCATTTGGAAAGTGCACAGACCCTTTCAGGCCTGTCCGCAACGCCCCTCCCAAAAGCGATGCCGTGAAATGCCCCGCCCCGGTCAGACCCGGGGCAAGGGCGATACCTTTATCCGTTGTAGACGCCCCCTTTGGCGACTTTCTTGGAAAACTCTGTCTCGCCACCTTTGGCCAGAACCTTGGCTTGCTTGACCCACTCATCGCGGCTCACGCGGCCTTTGAACCCTTCAAGGTTCTCATCCACCCACTCGACCTCTTTCTTGCGCCAACCGGCGATCTGGTCGAAATGGTAGAACCCCATGGAATGCAACAGCTTTTCCAGCTTGGGACCCACACCTTTGATTTGCTTGAGATCATCTGCCCCACCGGCCCGCGGTGCGCTCAGCATCTCGGGCTTGCCATCGGCGGCCACAGGCTTTGCGGCGGGCTTCGACGCTGCTTTGGGTTTGGGAGCCGGGGCTACCTCACTTGCCGCAGCAGGCGCTGGTGCCGCAGCGGCCGGTGCCGGTGCTGCCGGAGCCGGTGCCGGCGTCGTTTTTGCCGCCGGTGCAGGAGCAGGCGCAGTGCCCGCGGGCTTGCCTTGCTCAAGTTTCGGCGCAGGCGCGCGGCACATGAACACCGTCAACAAGACGCCCAACACCAGAAAGGCGATCACCGCCATGAAAATGGCTTGCGTGGCCGTGTATTCCGCGACCAACCACAAGGCCAGTCCAACCATACCGCCCGCAAGCCCAGCGACAAACCAACATGTCTTGGTGCATGCTGCCTTGGCTTCATAATCCTTCATCGAAGTCGTCTCCCTGTCCGTCTTGGGCCTGAACCACGCAGCCCTTAGCCCTTCTTAGCACGAGCAGAAAACGGCGTCTCGCCCCCATCTGCAAGGATTTTCGCCTGAGAGACCCAATCATCACGGCTCACCCGGCCTTTGAAACCTTCCAGATTGTCATCGACCCAAGCGATCTCATCGGCGCTCCACTTGGCGATCTGGTCGAAATGATAAAACCCCATGGAGTTCAGCAGCCCTTCCAGCTTCGGCCCCACGCCCTTGATCAGCTTGAGGTTATCCGCCCCCGCCTTGCGCGGCGCTTTCAGAACGCGCGGCTTTTTCATCGTCGCATCGGTCTTGGGCTTGGGCGCGACGGATGCCAACTTTGGCTTCGCCTTGGCCTCGGCACTGCGATCAGTTTCCACATATCCCTGCTTCGGCGGCGTTTTGGGTTTCGAGGTGCGATTGGCCGGCTGGCCCTGCCACGGCGTCAGAAGTGGTACTTCGGTGCCGTCGATGCGCTTCACCGTATCGCTCAGATCCGTGGCAAGCTGCGCGGAGGCATTGTATTTCGTCTTGCCGCTGTCGAACCCTTCGAGACTGGAAAGCCCTTTGAGCGGCTCCGACGCAAACCGCCCGTTCTGCGGTCCCGGCGTTGGTACCTTGCCCGCGCGGAAATCGTCGATCATCTGGCCGAATTTCTCAGCCGTCAGGTCTTCGTAATAATCCTTGCCGATTTGCGCCATGGGTGCGTTGGAACACGCGCCCAGACACTCCACCTCTTCCCAGCTCAGCTTGCCATCCGCGCTGATCTGATGCGGCTTCGGAGCAATCTTCTCCTTACAGACCGCCACCAGATCCTCAGCCCCGCAAATCATGCAGGAGGTCGTGCCACAAATCTGAATATGCGCCACGTTTCCGACAGGTTGCAACTGGAACATAAAGTAAAACGTCGCCACCTCCAGCGCCCGGATATAGGCCATATCCAGCATCTCGGCGACCGCCTCAATCGCAGGCTGAGACAACCACCCTTCCTGCTCCTGGGCCCGCCAAAGCAACGGAATAATCGCCGAGGCCTGCCGCCCTTCCGGGTACTTCGTAATCTGCGCCTCCGCCCATTTCTGGTTCTCGGGCGTGAAGGCAAAGCTGTCAGGTTGGTCGTGGTGAAGACGGCGTAGCATTAGCGGTCAATCTCTCCGAAAACGACGTCCAGCGTACCGATAATGGCCGCGACGTCGGCAAGTTGGTGGCCTTTGCAGAGGTAATCCATCGCTTGCAGATGCAGATACCCCGGTGCGCGCAGCTTGGCGCGGTAGGGCTTGTTGGTGCCATCCGCCACAAGGTAAACGCCGAACTCACCCTTCGGCGCTTCGACGGAGGCATAGACCTCCCCCTCGGGCACGTGGAAGCCTTCGGTGTAGAGCTTGAAGTGATGGATCAGCGCCTCCATTGAGGTCTTCATCTCCCCCCGTGTCGGCGGGGTCAGCTTGCCGCGTGCCAGCACGTCACCGGGCGTTTCGCGCAGCTTTTCAATGGCTTGCAGGATGATCGAGGTTGACTGGCGCATTTCTTCCATGCGGCAAAGATAGCGATCGTAGCAATCGCCGTTCTTGCCCACGGGTACCTGAAATTCGAACTCGTCATAGCATTCATAGGGCTGCGCACGGCGCAAATCCCACGCCAGACCTGATCCACGGACCATGACACCCGAGAAGCCGTAATTCTGGATATCTTCCTCGGTCACGACGCCAATATCGGCATTCCGCTGCTTGAAAATCCGGTTTTCCGTCAGCAGTCCGTCGATGTCATCCAGCACCTTCGGGAACTCATGCGCCCAAGCCTCAATATCGTCAATCAGATCATTCGGTAGGTCCTGATGCACCCCACCCGGGCGGAAATACGCGGCGTGCAGACGCGCCCCGCAAGCCCGCTCGTAAAACACCATGAGCTTCTCGCGCTCTTCAAAGCCCCAAAGCGGCGGCGTCAGCGCGCCCACATCCATCGCCTGCGTGGTGACGTTCAGGATATGGCTCAGGATACGCCCGATCTCGGAATACAGCACCCGGATCAGCGACGCGCGGCGCGGCACTTCCACGCCGGTCAGCTTTTCAATCGCCAAACACCACGCGTGTTCCTGGTTCATCGGAGCCACATAATCCAACCGGTCGAAATACGGCAGGTTCTGCAGATAGGTCCGGCTCTCCATCAGCTTTTCGGTGCCACGGTGCAGCAGGCCGATATGCGGGTCACACCGCTCGACAATCTCGCCGTCCAGCTCTAACACCAGACGCAAAACACCATGCGCCGCAGGGTGTTGCGGGCCGAAGTTGATGTTGAAATTTCGGATTTTCTGCTCGCCGGTCAGGGCGTCTTGAAAATTCGTTCCGTCCATCATTGGGCATCCCCCGCAAACATCGCTTCAACCTCGGCCTGCGTCATCTTATTGCGCTCCCCTTCGAGGGCGTAATTCGACGGCTTGCGGTCGATGAACAATTCGATCCCCAGCGCAAACTGCGACGGGTCTTCAAAGCACTGGATCGACACATGCTGGTTCGTCCCATTCTGCATTTGCCACAGTAGCGATGAGCCGCATTCCTTACAGAAAATCCGCTCGCCCCACTCGGACCCTTTGTAAGACCCGACGGGCGATCCCTCAGCAAACTTCACAGACGTCCCGCAATCGACCGACAGGAAGATACCCCCGGTCCATTTGCGGCACATCCCGCAATGACAAGCGCCGCCGCCCCCGCTGGCCTCTTCTGCCGTAAAGGTACATGCGCCGCACAGACAGGACCCAGTCAAGCTCATGCCTTTTCCTCCGTCTTCTCATCACCTGGAAGGATATATTCCGCCCCTTCCCACGGGCTCATGAAATCGAACTGCCGGTATTCCTGCGTCAGCGACACCGGCTCATAGACCACGCGCTTTTGCGCCTCGTCATAGCGAACCTCGGTATAGCCCGTCGTTGGGAAATCCTTGCGCAACGGATAGCCGCGGAAGCCGTAATCGGTGAGTATGCGACGCAAATCAGGGTGGCCGGTAAAGAGGATGCCGAACATGTCAAACACCTCGCGCTCGAACCAATTGGCCGAGGGGTGCGTCTCGATGATCGAGGGCACCATGTCCTCCTCCCGGATCGACACCCGCAGCCGCACCCGGTGGTTCTGATACATGCTCAGAAAGTGGTAAACCACGCCAAAGCGCTTCTCACGGCTGGGATAATCCACCGCCGTGATATCTACCAGAGACGAGAACTGACAGGTCCGATCCGCCTTCAAAAACTCGACAAACCCCGTCAGCGAGGACGGCGCCACGTCGATATTCAATTCATCATGGGTCACATCCCAAGCCAGCACGCAATCAGGGCGCTTCAGCTCGATATGGGTGCCCAGTTCCTGCAAAGCGTCAGACATATCAACCCCCTAGCGGATCAGCGTGCCCGTGCGGCGGATCTTCCGCTGCAACTGGAGAATACCATACAGCAGCGCCTCCGCCGAGGGCGGGCAGCCCGGCACATAGACATCGACCGGCACGATCCGGTCACAGCCACGGACCACGGAATAGCTGTAATGATAATACCCACCGCCATTGGCGCAGGACCCCATCGAGATCACATAGCGCGGCTCCGGCATCTGGTCGTAAACCTTGCGCAAGGCAGGTGCCATCTTGTTGGTCAGCGTGCCAGCCACGATCATCAGGTCTGACTGGCGCGGAGAGGCGCGCGGCGCCGTCCCGAACCGCTCCATATCATAGCGCGGCATAGCGGTGTGCATCATCTCCACCGCGCAACACGCCAGCCCGAAGGTCATCCAGTGCAGCGAGCCTGTGCGCGCCCAATTGATGATGTCCTCCGTCGAAGTCAGCAGGAAACCCTTGTCCTGCAACTCGCGGTTCAGCTCTTGCGTGGCAACCTCTCGGTCGGCACCTGCGGTATTTCCGGTCGCTACTCCCATTCCAGCGCTCCCTTTTTCCACTCATAGGCAAAGCCCACGGTCAAGACGCCCAAGAACACCATCATCGACCAGAACCCGAGCATCGAGACGTCCTGAAACGCCACAGCCCACGGGAAGAGAAAGGCAATCTCGAGGTCGAAAATGATGAAAAGGATCGACACGAGGTAGAACCGCACATCAAACTTCATCCGCGCATCATCAAACGCGTTGAACCCGCACTCATACGCGCTGACTTTCTCGGGGTCCGGATTGCGGACCGCAAGAACAACCGCGGCGAGGATCAGAACAAGGCCTAAGGCAATCGCAAGGCCCAGAAAAACAACAATCGGGAGGTATTCGCTCAGCAGATTTTCCACCGGTTTGGCTCCTTTCACGCGCGATAAGGCACATGCGTGTGTGGCTTGAGTGGGTATGTATGCCTGTGCGTGGGGAGGGTCAACGGGAAGTGGGAGCGGTTTGGGGTCGCGGGGTCTTATCCTTTGCCGCGATCCCGTCTAATCAAAGAGCCCGTTAAGAAAGAAACGCGTTCGACCCCGATACCGACAAAAATCATTACAAAAACACAAAGCTATCTGGCTGGCCGCTAATTAGTCTGTCTGCGAAAGTACTAACTGCTCATACCAATCCGAGAGTTTTTGAACACTTACGTCCGTAGCCTTCATCGCTTCAGGTCCAAGCGCCATCATCGTGGACAAAATCGCATCCTTGGTTAGTTTTGCGATCCTTGATCTTTCGCCGCTTAGCTCCGAAGGACCAGGTCGCGGTGCACCATGGACCAAATTGGACCTAAGCGCATAAGCTTGACGGGCCAATTTTACCTCTGATTGATAAGACCTATCCTTGAATTGAAAGCAGCAAGCTGCACCAACACGCTTCGACAAAGTCTCACATATATCGCGGCGGTCGCCATTCTCATCTCGGCCATCAGTCATTAGTAGTGTTTCTAAGGCGGTGACATAGCTTACAATGCTGACACTATCATTGGGGTGCCGACAGGCTTCGCCAAACCATTCTGCAGCCTCCAGAACGCGAGTCGCAATCGGTCGGTTTTCGACCTTGTCCGCTTTGTATTGTAGGACGATCCCAATTACCTCGGCAACCGCACTGAAATCAGCTCGATAAAAGATCATGAGCCAATCCTCTCCAAAGCCAACCTCACCCTGTCCGCCAATACTACCCGAGAAGCCCAAACTGCTCTGACGGTCAAGAAAAACCATCCCTCGAGTGTCTTTAGCTACGAGCGCACCCCCAACTTGCATCTTTGCGGTGTTGTGCGAACCAAACAATAGGTGAATGAAGTCCAAGGATGATCGAACCACGCTGTTTGCATGTTCGACGGATGTCTCAGGACAGTGCCCGGTTACAAAGACTTTGGCGGTCCAATCGAAACCTCGATAGTATTGCAACGTATCATGTAAGACGTCTCTATTCCAAATTTGATTACTTTTTCGGGCATGATGGACTGTCGCGACTAAAATTTTGCGGAACGCAGACCCGCTAACGAACTGTACGGGGCCAAGATGGAAAGCCTGCTCGGCTCGTGTGGACATAAGATGACATGGAATGAAATGTATTCTATCAACGCAAAGCGAACGGAGTTCGATCACAACATCACGGATTAGTCGTGCGGCGTGACGATCATTGACGCGATATCTTTTCAATAAGAAGCGATGAAAGAAGGCCCTGTCTAGTTCAGACCTCGCAGCTTCCGACGCAACCCGCCCGCTTAAACCAGATGTCTGCAGCGCATCCTCACTCAGTTCACGGAGAATTTTCCATGCCTTCTTTCCCACCCACATCTGAGGGCCATATTTCTTCGGAGATAAGTAGTAAAATGCTTCATCTTTGTGTTGCGCAATTTTTCCAGTTTTGATGACTTCCTGAAATCGCACGATCTCTTCCAAGACGGTCTCTATCTGCTGGATTCTCTTTTGTGTTTGAGGCATTTTTCTCAGCCCTTGAAAAATAATTGGTTCTCAAACCCTGCACATTTATCCCTATCTGACGTTCCTAAAAAATTACCGCCCCTTGAAAAACCCCTCAACCCCGTCCCGCGCCTCATCACTCTCCCACTGCTCCCGCAGCGCCTCAATCGTCTCCGCGATAACGTCCTCCCCCAAATCCGGCCCCAACCGCCGCGCCAGCCGCTTGGCCGCCGCAACAGCCCCCGGCTTGCATTCCAGATAAGGCGCGACCTCGGCCTCCACGGCGGCGTCCAGTTCCCCCTCCGGCACCGCTTTCGCCAAAAGCCCCAACGTCACCGCCTCCTCGGCGCCGAACACCCGCGATGACATGAAGACCCGCCGCGCCATCCCTTCGCCCATACGCGCGACAACGTAGGGCCCAATCGTCGCGGGGATCAGGCCCAGCCGCGTCTCCGTCAGGCCCAGTTTCAGGCGGTCCACACCGACCGCCACATCGCAGATCGAGATCAACCCGACCCCGCCGCCAAACGCATTCCCTTGCACCCGACCCACCAGAGGCTTCGGCAATTCGTTCAACGCTTTCAACATCATGGCCAGCTTCGTGGCCTCCGCCACCCGCGTCTCCCCATCCGCCTCCATCTGAGCCTTCATCCAGCCCAGATCGCCGCCTGCACAAAAGCTCTTACCCGCGCCCGTCAGCACAACCACCCGTACAACCTCATCCGAACCCAACCGCGCCGCCGCCTCTGTCAGCTCGGCAATCATCGCTCCCGACATCGCATTATGCTTCTCAGGCCGGTCCAGCGTCAGCGTCGCGACCCCACGCTCATCCACGGCCAAATCCAAAGTCTCAAACACCGCGCATCTCCTTCGCCATGCCCGCCGCTTCGCCCAGCAAATCAGCGTCCAAGCCGGTCTCGTACCCTTGCGCCTTCAGATGCGTATCGACCGCCTCCGTCGCGACATTCCCGGCAGCCCCCGGCGCATACGGACACCCGCCCAGACCACCGACCGCCGCATCAAAAACCCGCACACCGCGCGCCAAAGCGACGTCCACATTCTCCAACGCGCGCCCCGATGTGTCGTGGAAATGCCCCGCCAACCGTGCCACATCCACCGCATCACACACCGCACCCAGCATCGCGTCCACCGCGTCGGGCACTCCGCGCCCGATCGTGTCGCCCAGCGAGACCTCATGGCAGCCCATGTCAATCAAAGCCTCCGCCACGCGCACGACTGCGTCCGGCGCCACGGCCCCGTCATAAGGACACTCCACCACGCACGACACATAGCCCCGCACCGGCACCGTCGCGGCTCGTACCACCGCCCGCGCCCGGTCAATGCTTTCCGCAGCCGAGCAATTGATATTCGCGCGCGAAAACCCTTCCGAGGCGCTCAGAAACACCGCGACCTCGTCCGCGCCGGCCGCTTCAGCCGCCTCAAGTCCGCGCAAATTGGGCGCCAAAGCCAAATACCTCACGCCCTTTACGCGCCGCATCGCGCCCATCACCACGCCGCTATCGGCCATCTGAGGCACCCATTTCGGCGACACGAAACTGCCCACCTCGATCCGCCGGAACCCCACACCCGACAACGCATCCACCAGCGCCACCTTCTGCGCCACCGGGATCACCGCCGCTTCGTTCTGCAACCCGTCGCGGGGCCCAACCTCGTAAATCTCGACAAACTCAGCCATGGCCCGCCTTCATCTTGGCCAAAAAACTCCCGCCGGAGGCGCCCGCCCTACCCATCCGACCACACCGGATAGAAATCGCGCGCATAAAGCCGCCCCTCTTCGGGCGGTAACGCCGCCTGAAACGCCGGCCGTTCCGTGATCCGCGCATACCAGGCCGACAGCTTCGGATAGGGCTCCAGTTTCACGAAATGCCGCGCCATATAGACCGCTTGCCCCACACAGATATCCGCCGCCGAAAAGCCCGACGTCAGCAAGTAATCCCGCTGCTCCACCGGCGTATCCAGCCGCGCCTCGATCGCATCAAAGCATTTGCCGATCCGCTTGGCCTCGATCTTCATCACGACCGGAGAGCGCATCGCATCGTCAAATAGCGCTATATGCTGCTGGGTCAGCGCCGCGGTATGCTGGCTGATCGTCTCCGCAAAATGCACCCAGTTGAGCCAATCCATCCGGTCCATATCGCCCGGCGCACGGCCCAAACCAGCCTCGGGAAACCGCTCGCATAGGTATTCCGCGATGGCCCCGCTTTCGAACATGACCTCGCCGTCGATCTGCAGCGCAGGCACGCGACCCACCGGATGAATGGTCAGATATTGATCGGATTTCAGGGTTTGATCAAAGGGATAGACGACGACCTTAAAGTCAGCATCCAGTTCATGCAGCAGCCACAGCACGCGCATGGAGCGGGTCTGGTGGCAATGATGCAGCGTGATCATGCGTCCGCCAGCCGGATCAGGGCGGCCCCGGCTTCGACCTGCGCGCCCTCAGTGACAAGGACTTCGGCCACAACACCATCGCGGGCCGCGACAAGCCCGTGCTCCATCTTCATGGCTTCCAGCACGACCAGCGCGTCGCCCCTGGCGACCTCCGCGCCTGCCGTGACCGACACGGCGCGCACCAGCCCGGGCATCGGCGCTTCAATAAGCGACGCGTCGCCCGCATGACTGGCATCGACGTCCAGCGGATCGCTCAGATCGAAGTGATACGCGGTGTCAGCAAAAACTGAAACAGCGCCATCCAAAACGACCAAATCAGCCTGCAAAGTCTCGCCATTGACGCGCCATGTGCCCCCCCGCTCAAGGCGCAAGCTCTCCTCACCCAGCGTGACATCGAAGACGCCGTCACCCAGCACGGTCACACGCGCCTCTTGCGCGCCTAACGTGATCGTTCTTGCCAACGGCGTCCAAAGCGAAAACCCCTCAAACGGGGTGCTGTTCTGCAAACCAAGCGCGCCGATCGCTGCCAATGCAATGATCGACGCAGACGGCGCAGGCACGCTCACCAAGGCCGCCTGATCGCGCGCGATCAGACCGGTATCCACATCGCCCTTGGCAAAGCCCTCATGCGCGGCAAGCGCTTGCAGAAACGCCAAATTCGTCACAGTTCCAGAGACTTGCGTGTCGCGCAGGCCCGCGCACAGCTTGGTCAAAGCCACCGCGCGCGTCTCGCCCGCGACGATGACTTTCGCGATCATCGGATCATAGAAGGGCGAGATTTCGTCCCCCGCGCGCACGCCGCTATCGGCCCGCACGCCCGCCGGAAACGCTAGATGCGCCAGGCGGCCCGTCGCGGGCAAAAAGCCTGCGGGCACATCTTCCGCGTAAAGCCGCGCTTCAAACGCGTGGCCCTGCAAGGGGATATTTTCTTGCGCCAGCGGCAAGCCCTCGCCCGCCGCGACCCGCAGCTGCCAAGCCACCAGATCGACGCCCGTGATCGCTTCGGTCACCGGATGCTCCACCTGCAGGCGGGTGTTCATTTCCATGAACCAGAAGCTGTCTTCCCGCAGCCCGTCAGAGCCGTCGACGATGAACTCCACCGTGCCCGCGCCCTTGTAGCCGATGGCTTTGGCGGCGTTGACCGCAGCGGCCCCCATAGCCGCGCGCATTGTCTCTGTCATCCCCGGGGCCGGAGCCTCTTCGATGACTTTCTGATGACGCCGCTGGAGCGAGCAATCGCGCTCGTAAAGATGCACCGCATCCGTCCCATCTCCGAACACCTGCACCTCGATATGGCGCGGTTTAGAGACGAATTTCTCCACCAGCACGGCATCATTGCCAAAAGCGCCTTGCGCCTCGCTGCGCGCGCTGGCCAATGCTTTGGCGAAACCGCTTGCCTCTTCGACAAGCCGCATCCCCTTGCCACCGCCGCCCGCGACGGCCTTGATCAACACGGGGTAGCCGATGTCGCCTGCGGCACGCGCCAGCACCGCATCATCCTGATCCGCGCCGTGATAGCCGGGCACGACGGGCACGCCCGCTTTCTCCATCAGCGCTTTGGCGGCGTCTTTCAGTCCCATCGCGCGGATGGCTTTGGCCGACGGGCCAATGAACACAAGCCCCGCCTTTTCAACGGCTTCCACAAATTCCGGGTTCTCGGACAAGAAGCCGTAGCCCGGATGAATGGCCTCAGCCCCCGTCGCCAAGGCCGCCTCGATAATCGCGTCGCCCCGCAAATAACTCTCCGCCGGCGTCGCCCCGCCTAGTGAGACCGCCCTATCGCACGCCGCCACATGAGCCGCCTTCGCGTCGACCTCGGAATGCACCGCGACGGTTTCCACCCCCATTTCGCGGGCAGTGCGCGCGATGCGACAGGCAATTTCCCCGCGGTTGGCGATCAGGATCCGCTTGAACATCAGGCGTAATCCTCGATCAGCCGGAACCGCTCGCACATCAGCAGCATGTCCGGCTTGAACATCCCGTTGCGCTTGAAATACGCGGTATAGCCTTTGCGCCAGTGCTCCAGATCGCGGAACTCGCCCTGGGCGGCAACGAATTCCTCATCCATCTCGGAAAATTTGCGCTGCGTAACCTCGACTGTTTCCAGCATCACCGCAGGCGTGCCGTCCCAGTTGAGCGCAATATCGCGCCGCCTGACCCGCGGCATCACATCATCGCCCTCATACACCTCCATCGCTTCGCATGTCGCCGTTTTCCGACCAGAGCGCACAAGTGCTAAGATTTCGTTACACAACGTCTCGCTGTCGCCGAAACGAAACGTGTCTGCGTCCGGGTTGGCGTCGATAAGGTCCTGAAGGTTCATAATGTGCGTCCTGAAAATCTATGTACCGGGTCTGCATGCGATCTGCATTGGATACATATCCGATCTGTATGTCCTGTGCTCACATCCGAAACACGCCAAATCGCGTGTCCTCAATGGGTGCGTTCAGGGCAGCGGACAGGCTCAGGCTCAGCACATCACGCGCTTTGCGCGGGTCAATTATCCCATCATCCCAAAGCCTTGCGCTGGCATAAAGCGGATGCGACTGCTGCTCGAACATCGCAATGGTCGGCGCCTTGAACGCCGCTTCTTCCTGAGCTGACCAGTTTTCGCCCGCCCGCTCCAACGCATCGCGCTTGACCGTCGCCAAAACCCCCGCCGCCTGCTCACCGCCCATCACCGAGATGCGGGAATTGGGCCAGGACCACATGAAGTTCGGCTGATAAGCCCTTCCTGCCATTCCATAATTTCCAGCACCGAAAGAACCGCCGACAACCATCGTGATCTTGGGCACAGCGGTCGTTGCGACCGCCGTCACCATCTTCGCACCATGCCGCGCGATGCCCTCATTCTCGTATTTCCGGCCCACCATAAAGCCCGTGATGTTCTGCAAAAACACCAGCGGGATTTTGCGTTGCGAGCACAATTCCACGAAATGCGCACCCTTCTGCGCGGCCTCGGAAAAGAGTACGCCATTATTGGCGATGATCCCCACGGGGCAGCCGTTGATATGGGCGAAGCCCGTGACCAGCGTCTCCCCAAACCGGGCTTTGAATTCATCGAAGCGAGAGCCATCCACGACCCGCGCAATTACTTCGCGGATGTCGTAAGGCGTGCGCAAATCGGCAGGGACAACGCCCAGCAATTCCTCGGGGTCATAGGCCGGGTCTTCCGGCGTTTCCCACTGCACGCTCAAGGGCTTATCGTGGTTAAGTGATCCAATCGCACGGCGGGCAAGCGCAAGGGCATGGGCGTCATCTTCGGCCAGATAGTCAGCCACACCCGACAGCCGCGTATGCACGTCGCCGCCGCCCAGATCCTCGGCGGTCACGACCTCTCCGGTCGCGGCTTTCACAAGCGGGGGACCGGCCAGAAAGATCGTGCCCTGATCCTTCACGATGATCGTCACATCTGACATCGCGGGCACATACGCCCCACCCGCCGTGCAGGAGCCCATCACCACCGCGATCTGCGGGATGCCCTTCGCACTCATCTGCGCTTGGTTGTAGAAAATCCGCCCAAAATGGTCGCGATCCGGGAACACCTCGTCCTGATTGGGCAGGTTTGCGCCCCCGGAATCGACCAAATAGACGCAAGGCAGGCGACATTCTTCGGCAATTTCTTGCGCTCTTAGGTGTTTCTTAACGGTCATGGGGTAGTAAGTGCCACCTTTCACCGTGGCATCGTTGCAAATGACCATTACCTCTTGGCCCTGCACACGGCCCACACCCGCAATCACGCCCGCACAAGGGGCGGCCCCGTCGTAGAGCCCGTGTGCTGCGGTGGCACCAACCTCTAGAAAGGGCGATCCGGGGTCCAAAAGCCCCGCAACCCGGTCGCGCGGCAGCATCTTGCCACGGCTCAAATGCCGATCCCGCGCCTTCTGACCGCCACCAGCAGCGGCTAAAGCGGCGGCCTCTTGCACGACGGTCAAAGCCTCGAGATGCGCGGCGCGGTTGACTTGAAACGCCTCCGATGCGGGCAGCGCTTGGGATTTCAGCTTCACAGCATGGTTCCCATCATCTCGCGACCGACCAGCATCCGGCGGATCTCAGATGTGCCTGCGCCAATCTCCATCAGCTTGGCGTCACGGAAGATGCGGGCAACGGGGCTGTCGTTCAAAAAGCCCGCTCCGCCCATGGCCTGAACCGCCTGATGGGCCTGCTTCATCGCCTCTTCCGAGGCGTAAAGCACGCAAGCGGCCGCATCCTGACGGGTCACCTCGCCCCGATCGCAGGCCTTGGCGACCTCATAGACATACGCGCGGGCAGAGTTCATCGCGGTATACATATCTGCGAGCTTACCCTGCATTAATTGAAAGTTTCCAATGGGTTCGCCGAATTGCTTACGTTCGGCCATATAGGGCATGATTGCGTCCAGACAGGCGGCCATGATGCCGGTGCCGATGCCCGCAAGCACGACACGTTCATAGTCAAGACCGGACATAAGCACCTGCACCCCGCGCCCCTCTTCGCCGAGCACATTCTCAAACGGGACCTCAACGTCCTCGAAAATCAGCTCAGCCGTGTTGGAGCCGCGCATCCCCAGCTTGTCGAAATGGGGCGACGTGCTGAACCCCGTCATCTCTTTCTCGATCAAAAAAGCGGTGATCCCCTTGGAGCCTGCATCCGGATCGGTCTTGGCATAAACCACCAGCGTATCCGCGTCCGGTCCGTTCGTAATCCAGTATTTATTTCCGTTTAACCTGTAGTGATCATTGCGCTTTTCGGCGCGCAGCTTCATGGAGACGACATCAGACCCGGCCCCGGCTTCGCTCATCGCTAACGCGCCGACATGCTCCCCCGAAATCAAGCGCGGCAGGTATTTTGCCTTCTGCTCGGGGGTCCCGTTCAGCTTGATCTGGTTCACACACAGGTTCGAATGCGCGCCATAAGACAGCGAGACCGACGCCGACGCCCGCGCGATTTCCTCAATCGCGACAGTATGGGCGAGGTAGGACATGCCCGCACCGCCGTGTTCTTCATCGACGGTGATGCCCAGAAGGCCCAGCTCGCCCATCTCGCGCCAAAGCTCTGAGGGGAAAGCGTTTTTTTGGTCAATCTCGGCGGCCATCGGCTTGACGCGCTCCTGCGCCCAGCGATGCACCATCTCGCGCAGCGCCTCGACATCCTCGCCAAGGTCGAACTTCATCGACGCCATGAACATTGCAATCCTCCCTCGCGCTTATTGAACGCTTGTTCATTTATAGCCGCGAAAGCGATTCCGTCAAATCATTCCGCAGCCATCTGATAGGCGCGCCCCACCTCGTCGCGGATGATCCGCGCGATCAAGGCGCAGTCCTCGAGGCTGAAGGTCAACGGCAAGCGCATGTCCAGAATGCCATGCAAAACACGGTCGGTCTTGGGCATGGGTTGCGGGTTCGCGTAGCGCCAGCTGTCATATTTCGAGGTGAACGCAACAGGGTCTTCGGCCCCGAACCACTTAAGCTCTACCCCACGGTTCAGACAGCCCGCAATCACGCGGCGGATGGCGATCGGGTCCCAGTCGAGCAACAGAAACTGGAAGGACGACATCACATACTCTTCCGCCTCTGGCCGATGCGGCAGATAGAGGCCGGGGGTGTTCGCAAGCCCCTCTTCGACCACCCGATAGCGATCATTCCAGCGGTCGCATTGGCGCTGGAGATCGCGCAGTTGCGGGCGCAGGATCGCGGCGCGCAAGTTATCCATCCGGCCGGAAATATTGGGGGTTTGCAGTCGGATATCCTCATAGATCTCGGGCGCAGGCCCCGCACCGTGGCGACCATACATCATATAACTGCCCGACAGCATCGTGGCGCGCGCCATCAGTTCGGGATCGTCGCCAACAAGAAAGCCCCCCTCTCCCGAATTGACGTGCTTATAGGTTTGGCAGGAATAGCAGCCCAAGGCGCCGTGACGCCCGGACCAAGTGCCATTCCATTTCGCGCCCATCGTATGGGCGCAATCCTCAATCACCGTGATGCCGCGCGCAGTGCAAAGCGCCATGACCGCGTCCATGTCGCAGATATGCCCGCGCATATGGCTAAGTAGGAGGACCCGCGCCTGATCGGCCTTTGCCTCCAGATCCTCCAGATCAATGGTCAGATCTTCGGTGACGCCCACGAAAACAGGCGTCGCGCCAACACTCGCAATCGCGCCCGGCACCGGGGCAAGTGTGAACGCGTTTGAGAGCACCTTGTCACCTGCCAAAATCCCGCAGGCGCGTAGCGCAGTCGCCATCGCGTAGCCGCCAGAGGCGACGGCAAGCGCGTATTTCGCACCCATAAGTGCTGCGAATTCCTGCTCCAGAAGATCAGCTTCCGCCACTTCATCGGGGACCGTGTTATAGCGGTGCAACCGCCCGTGGCGCAGGACATCAAGCGCGGCGGCGATCCCCTCGTCCGGGATCGGTTCTTGCTGGGTGAAACTGCCGGTAAAAATCTCTGTCATAGGTCGGAGTGTGCGCCCGATTGGGCGATCCCGTCAATGCGGAGAGGCGACATTGGGCGGTCGCAAATGAGGGTTTGGGTGTGGGGGCAGCGCGCCCGTCAACCAATAAGCCCAGCGACGATTGCGTCCAGATCGTCATAATGATCCAGCAGCGCCTCTGGCTGCAGATCGGCCACGTCGCGCCCCGTTGGCCCGAAGGTCACCAGCACCGACGGCACACCCGCCGCGGCAGAGGTTTTGCGATCCGTCACCGTGTCGCCGACAAGGAGCGACGCTGTGCGCGTGCCACCCACACGGTCGACCGCCTCGAAAAAGGGCGCGGGATCGGGTTTGCGGACGGGCAGCGTATCTGCGCCCACCAATGCACCAAACGCATCCCGCACGCCGAGGCGCTGCATCAGCGTTTCGGCCAGACCTTCGGGCTTGTTTGTGCAGATCGCGACGGCATAGCCCTTGGATTTCAAGCGCTCCACCGCGTCCATTGTGCCGGGATAAAGCACCGTATGACGGTCGATATCCTCGGCATAGGCGTCCAGCAGCACGGGGTATTGGCGGTCTACCTCGTCCTCGCCATAGGCACCCACCCGCTCAAACCCCAGCCGCAACATGGCGCGCCCGCCCGCAAAAGCGGTTGCCGCATCCTCAACCGGGTCCAGGAGGTCACCCAACCCAAGCCCTTGAAAACAGGCATTTGCAGCCGCAATCAGGTCTTTGCTGGTATCGGCCAACGTGCCGTCGAGATCAAAAATAACTGTGCGCATGGGCCCTCGCTGACACGTTCGGTAATTGGATGTGATCCGCCCACCCTTGCGGCGCGCTGAGGGATGGATAAAACGGAGCCAAGAGAAAGAAAAGGGGCAGGCATGGCGACCGCACTCATTCTATTGGCGGCCGGAAAAGGGACGCGTATGCAGTCCGACTTGCCCAAAGTCCTGCACGAGATTGGCAACGCCCCGCTGTTGCACCACGCGATGCAGTCCGCGGCATCCCTTTCGCCTGAGAAACGCGTGGTTGTGGCCGGGCACGGCGCGGATACAGTGGAGGCTGCTGCACACGCCTATGATCCGGAGGTCGAGGTCGTTTTGCAGGCCGAACAGCTGGGCACAGCCCATGCCGTCGATCAGGCGCGTGCCGCTTTAGCCGGCTTTGAAGGCGACGCGCTGGTGCTGTACGGCGACACGCCTTTTATCCGCCCCGAAACGCTTGAAGCCATGCTGGCCGCCCGCGCGGACTACGCGGTTGTGGTTCTGGGCTTTGAAGCGGCGGACCCTGCGCGTTACGGCCGTCTTGTGACGCAAGGCGATACGCTGGAGCGTATCGTGGAGTACAAGGATGCGTCGGATGAAGAGCGTGCGATTACGCTCTGTAATTCCGGCGTTATCGCCGCTGATTGCGGGGTCCTGTTTGAGCTTCTGTCTGAGGTAGGAAATGAGAACGCTGCCGGAGAGTACTATCTGACCGATATCCCGGAACTGGCGCAAAAGCGCGGGCTGACTGCCGGTGTTGTGCGCTGCTCGGAAGCGGAAACGCTCGGCATCAACTCGCGTGCCGAGCTGGCGGCCGCCCAAGGTATCTTCCAGCACCGCATGCGCCAGCAGGCCATTGAGAACGGTGTCTCTTTGCAGGCCCCCGACACCGTCCAGTTCAGTGCCGATACCGTGCTGGGCCGCGACAGCGTGATCGAGCCAAATGTTGTCTTCGCCCCCGGCGTGACCGTTGAAACAGGCGCGCGTATCCGAGCGTTTTCGCATCTTGAAGGCTGCCATGTGGCACGTGGTGCGGTTGTGGGCCCCTATGCGCGTCTGCGTCCGGGAACTGAATTGTCCGAGGATGTGAAGATCGGCAATTTCGTGGAGCTGAAGAACGCAACGCTCGCGGAGGGCGCGAAGGTCAACCACCTCAGCTATATCGGCGACGCGACGATTGGTGCGGCCTCTAACGTGGGCGCAGGTACGATCACGTGCAATTACGATGGCGTGCTGAAGCACAAAACCCAGATCGGGGCGCGGGCGTTCATCGGCTCGAACACGATGCTGGTTGCACCGGTGACGGTGGGGGATGATGCGATGACGGCAAGCGGGTCCGTCATCACGCGCGACGTGCCTGCGACCGATCTGGCGGTGGCCCGCGCGCGCCAGGAGAACAAATCAGGCTTTGCAGTCAAATTGTTCGAAAAGTTAAAGGCGATAAAGGCAAAACGGCAAAAGGACGTCTCATAATGTGCGGTATTGTAGGTGTTCTTGGCACCCATGAGGTAGCTCCGATCTTGGTTGAGGCGCTCAAACGGCTTGAATATCGCGGCTATGACAGCGCAGGGATCGCCACGGTGAATGACGGCGATCTGGAACGGCGGCGCGCGGTGGGAAAGCTGGTAAACTTGTCAGATTTGCTGGTGCATGAGCCGCTTGCCGGTAAGTCCGGCATTGGCCACACCCGTTGGGCCACCCATGGCGCACCCACGGCCAAGAACGCACACCCCCATCTCTGCGGTGACGTCGCGGTTGTGCATAACGGCATTATAGAGAACTTCCGTGATCTGCGCACAGAGCTTGCCGAGCACGGCCTCACCAGCGAGACGGATACGGACACCGAAACCGTCGCCATGCTGGCCCATCACTTTCTGGCACAGGGTGACAGCCCGGTTGAGGCGGCACGCAAGACAGTGGCCAAACTGGAAGGCGCTTTCGCGCTGTGCTTTTTGTTTCATGGGGAGGAAGACCTGATCGTCGCCGCGCGGCTCGGCTCCCCCCTCGCGATTGGGCATGGAGCCGGCGAAATGTTTGTCGGATCTGACGCCATCGCACTGGCCCCGATGACCGATCAAGTCACCTATCTGGAGGAAGGCGACTTTGCCGTCGTCACCCGGACCAGCCTTGAGATCACCGATAAGAACGGCACTTTAGCCAACCGCCAGAAGCGCGAGATTCACCTTGAAACTTCGGGAGTGGACAAGGGCGGCTACAAGCACTTTATGGCGAAAGAGATCGCCGAACAGCCCATGGTTCTGGGCAATGCGCTGAATTTCTACATCGGCGCGAAAGACACGATCACCCTGCCCGGTACGATCGATTTCACCAAGATCGAGCGTTTGACGATGGTCGCGTGCGGCACGGCTTACCTTGCCTGCCTGACTGCGAAATACTGGTTCGAACAGGTCGCCCGCCTGCCGGTGGAGGTCGATATCGCCTCTGAGTTCCGGTATCGGGAGCCGCCGATTGCCAAGGGCACGGCTGCGCTTTTCGTCAGCCAATCGGGCGAGACGGCCGATACCCTTGCCGCGCTGCGTTATTGCGAAGGAAAGGCCGATACCATCCTGTCGGTGGTGAATGTTCCCGAAAGCTCCATCGCGCGGGAAAGCAACCTGGCTTTGCCGATCCTCGCCGGGACAGAGATTGGCGTGGCCTCCACCAAAGCGTTCACCTGTCAGCTGACCGTTTTGCTGACGCTTGCACTGGAAGCGGCGCGCCAGCGCGGTGTTTTGGAGCCGGACGCGTTGGCGACGCATCTGGGCGAAATGCGCGCCCTGCCCGGGCTTTTGAGCCACGCGCTCACCATCGAGAAAACCGTACGCAAAGTGGCGCGCAAACTCGCAGAGGCGCAGGACGTGATCTTTTTGGGACGTGGTGCGATGTTCCCGATGGCCCTTGAGGGGGCGCTTAAACTCAAGGAAATCAGCTACATCCATGCAGAAGGCTATGCCTCTGGCGAGTTGAAGCACGGGCCCATCGCCTTGATCGACAAAAAGATGCCGGTGGTCGTACTGGCCCCGACGGACCCGCTTTTCGACAAGACCGTGTCGAACATGCAAGAGGTCATGGCGCGCAACGGTAAGGTCGTTCTGATCTCTGACCAGGACGGGATTTCCGCCGGAGGCACAGGCGTGTGGGAGCAGATCGAGATGCCATCTGTTTCGCCGCTGCTGGCACCGATCCTTTATGCCGTGCCGGCACAATTGCTGGCCTATCACACGGCGGTCGCGAAGGGCACGGATGTCGATCAGCCGCGCAATCTTGCGAAATCCGTCACAGTCGAATGAATGTCGAGGACGCGCTTGCGGCCCTTGGATCCGCGCCGGAAAAAGCCGCTGAAATGGCTGCCTATCACAAGGTGCCGCGTGTGTATCTGGGCGTCTCCAATCCAGATATTGACGCCTTAACAAAGGCTTGGCGTACGGAGTTAAGTCTGGACGCGCGCTGTGATCTGGCCGAAGCCCTCTGGTCCACGGATATTCACGACGCGCGTATCGCGGCGGCGAAGCTCTTTACCCAAGCGCGGATCAAGCCTGATGACGCGCAGGTTTGGAAGATCATCCAGAGCTGGGTACCGCAGTTTGACGCTTGGGCCATCGCCGATGCGGTTGGCATCGCGGGCCAAAAGCGCCTGCTGGCCGACCCCTCCCGCGTTGATGTGTTGGAGGGGTGGACCACCTCGGACCATCTATGGACGAAACGCGCGGCTTTGGTGATGACGTTACCCTGGACCAAGCAGAACTTTCCCAAACCGCAGGAGCTTGCGATCCGCGACCGCGTTCTGGGTTGGGCCGCAGGTTATACCACTGATTCTGAATGGTTTATTCAGAAAGCGATCGCATGGTGGATCAGAGAGCTTTCCAAGCATGACGCCGAGCGGGCCAGTGCGTTTCTGGCGGAATATGGCGGGCAAATGCGCCCCTCTCTACAAAAAGAAGCCAGACGCCTGCTGCGCGATTAACCTTTCCGCAACGCGCGGCGCATGATCTTACCTGTCGCGGTCATCGGCAGGCTTTCGCGGCGCTCGATCCGCCGGGGTGCGACATGGGGGGAGACATGCCGGCGCACCCGGTCAGTTAACGTTTCCGCAAGACCTGACCACTTGGCCCCATCGCGCAGCACGACATAGGCCACGACGATTTCAGTGCGCAGCGGGTCCGGCTCCCCCACGACAGCGGCCATAATGACATCGGGATGCGATGTGAGGCAGGTCTCAATCTCCGTCGGGCCGATGCGGTACCCGGCAGAGGTGATGACATCATCGTCGCGGCTCGCATATCGGAAATATCCGTCACTATCGCGGCTGCCCAGATCGCCAGTACGCATCCAGTCGCCTGTGAATTTCTCTGCCGTTTTCTCAGGTTTGTTCCAGTATTTCAAGAACATAGAGGCACTCCCGCGCCGCACCGCGATCTCACCCTCCTGCCCATCTGGAACAGGTGCGCCCTGATCATCAATCACCGCAACATCGTGACCGGGCACGGCCTTGCCCATCATACCGGGGCGCAGCACCCTCGCCCCCGCGCGGGAGGTCACGACCAGATTGCATTCAGTTTGCCCATAAAGCTCATTGATCGGCGCGCCCAAAACCTCGCGCCCCCAAGCGAGCAAATCCGCGCCGAGGCTTTCGCCCCCCGATCCGATGCTGCGGATATCAACGCCATCCGGCACAGCGACCTGCTGCATGAGTTTCAGCGCGGTCGGCGGCAGAAACATATTGCGGATCTTGCAGCGCCCGATCAGATCAAACGCGGCTTCGGGATCAAACTTCCGCATCCGTGTGACGACTTGGGGGATGCCGTAATAGAGACACGGCATTGCGAGGTCCATCAGCCCGCCGATCCACGCCCAGTCGGCTGGTGTCCACCCCAGATCACCGGGCTGCGGCAAGCCCTCGTGATGCATCTCGACGCACGGTAAATGCCCAAGCAAAAAGCGGTGCGCGTGGAGCACGCCCTTTGGATCGCCGGTGGTGCCGGAGGTATAGATCATCATCGCCGGGTCTTCGGCTTGCGTGGTCACAGGCGTAAGGTCGGGCGACGCGGCTTCGATGTCAAACCAGAACGCACGGATCGGAGCGGCGGCGCTCTCTATGCTAAAAACGGCTTTGAGATCAGGTGTTTGATCCCGGATAGCCTCCAGCTTCTCAATCCCTTCGCGATGGGTGACGACCGCTTTCGCCCCGCTATCGGCCAAACGGTAAGCAAGTGCATCGGTCCCGAAAAGCGTGAAAAGCGGCAGGCTGATGGCGCCAAGTTTCATAGCCGCGAAATGGGTGATCATCACTTCGGGCGCTTGAGGAAGCAGAACCGCAACGCGGTCTCCGGCGCGGATGCCCTGCGCGCGCAGGACATTGGCGAAGCGGTCGCTTGCCTCTTTCAGCGCGCCGTAGGTCCAGTCGCGCCCGTCCGGGACGATTAGTGCGACGCGGTCGGGTGCGTGGCGCGCCCAGCTGTCGCAACACCGCTCTGCGATATTGAATGTCTCAGGGATGTTCCACCGAAACGCCGCGCGTGCCACATCCCAGTCGCCGTTCCACGGAACAAGCGCCCGGCTCATTTAGCGCGCAAAAACGGTAATTTCGGGTAGGCCGGTCAAGGGCGCTTGAAGCAACCGCATCGCCGGCAAGGACAGCCGCGAGCCACCCGTTGCAGGCCCTTCAATCGGGATCAGCGTGACCGCGACCTTGGTGCCAGCGGCAGCGTATTCGACGCGGCCAGGTTGTTCGGTCGTGACCAAAGGCGTTTTCAGCCAGAAGCCCGGATCAGCCGGGTCACCCAGAGATGCGACGGTTGTGCCAAGAGATCTATCCCCCGCGGGCGCTGCAGCGGCTTGGATAACCTCAGCGCGCTCTTCTGCGGTGGTTGTGTCAAACTGCTCGGCCGTTCGGGCCGAGGGGGGCGGCGGCGCAGGTTCGGGACCGCGAACGTCGTCCGGAATTTCGTCGATCACAGGCGGTTCGCCGGTCGACGGCTCTTGTGGGACAAGCGCGCACCCGGCCAGCATGGCGGCCAGCATCACCCAACCAAATTGTCGCATAAGGCTCATATCCTTAGTCTTAACAGGGTTTTGCGTGCCCGCAACCATGTGACAGGCTTGTGGCCTCTGGTTTTCGTGCTTACGCTCATGCCCATGACACAGCGACTGATTGATCCTTTTGAGCGCGCGATTTCCTACCTGCGGGTGTCTGTAACTGACCGCTGCGATTTTCGCTGCCTTTACTGCATGTCAGAGAACATGACCTTCCTGCCGAAAAAGGAACTGCTGACGCTGGAGGAGCTGGATCGGCTCTGTTCGGCATTTATCAAGCTGGGCGTACAGAAACTGCGTATCACTGGGGGGGAGCCTTTGGTGCGGCGCGGGATCATGACCTATTTCGACGCCATGTCCCGCCATCTGGGCAGCGGCGCTTTGAAAGAACTGACGCTGACGACCAACGGTTCTCAGCTTGAAAAATATGCTGACGATCTGGCGGCCTGCGGCGTGAAGCGGATCAACATTTCGCTTGATACGTTAGACGAGGCCAAGTTTGCCGAGATCACGCGCTGGGGCCGCCTGCCGCAGGTTATCAAGGGGATTGATGCGGCACAAAAGGCGGGGCTCATGGTCAAGATCAATACCGTTGCGCTGAAGGGCTTCAACGAGGATGAGCTGTTTCCGCTCATCAACTGGTGTGCGTCACGCGACATGGACCTGACTTTTATCGAGGTCATGCCGATGGGCGATATCGGCAATGAGAACCGGTTGGGGCAGTATTGGTCGCTCAAAGAGATGCGCCAGACGATTGGTGAGCGCTTCACCATGACCGATCTGGCGGAGCGGACGGGCGGGCCCGCGCGCTATATCCGGCTGGAAGAAACCGGTCAGAAGATCGGCTTCATCACGCCGCTCACACATAATTTCTGCGAAAGCTGCAACCGCGTGCGGATCACCTGCACCGGAGAGATTTATACCTGCCTCGGTCAAGAAGGAAAATCCGACCTGCGCGCGCCCCTGCGCGCCTATCCCGAAACGGATTTCCCGTTGGAAGAGGCGATCCGCGCGGCCATCGCGCTGAAGCCCAAGGGGCATGATTTCGACTATTCCCGGCAGGAGCTTGGTGGCCAGATGAGCCGCCATATGAGCCATACGGGCGGCTGATCAGCCGTATTGCGCGCCCAGATCATCGCGGGTGCGGTCAATCCAGTGATCCTTCAACCACGCGCAAGGCTTTGAGCGCCGGATCAGTGATCCGGTATAGCCGTCTATTGCATCCGTCATCTTGGGACGCCCATGGAAGCACACGACACGGGCATCACCGGGGAGTTGAGGTGCGCGCCAGTAATTGCCCGGAAACGGGTTACAGTCATACTTGAAGGACACCACGTAAGGCTCTGGAATATAGGCGAAAGCGCGCTTGTCCATCGCCTTGTGAGAGGTGTAGCGTTGCTCGGACCCGCGCGCCTCTTCCACGACCTTGTAGGGGTCGGCGGCGAGGTCGTCATAAAGAAACCCATGCACCGCCGGATCATAGCGAAAGACGGATCCGTGGCCCGTGGGGCGGCCTTTTCGCTTTTCGGTCCAGTCGTGCCGCATGGCGACTTTGCCGGGGGCCATCTGCCAGATCGGGGTCAGATCGCCAGTGATGACGACATCCAGATCAAAGCCAAGCACCGGCCCCTCCAGATCCGGAATGAGACCGGGTTTGAAAAGACTGACCTTGCGCATCGCACCCTGCCGGTTGGCCACGGCCAAGGCGCGGTCCATCTCGGCCTGAAACGGCTCCACCGCCAGTGGCAGCACCTCGATATCCGGATGAAACCCCGCGCTGTCTTCAGTCATGCATAGAAACCGCACATCTGCGTCAATATTGCGGCGCACGCCGGAATAGAGCCGGTTCACATATTCCGGCCCGAACAGCGTGCCCCATTTGATGCAGATGATATTGGCGGTCGTCATGGGGGCGGGTTATCCCCTCCCCCCGCGCGCGTCCAGCCTCAAGCGGCGGGCATGCGCTGTTCGACGATCTCCGCCCACCAGGAACAGCCTGCCGGGATCGCGTCGTCGGTGAAGTTGTACTCCGGATGGTGGACGGAGGCCGTGTCGCCATTTCCGACCAGAATATAAGCGCCGGGGCGTTCGTTAAGCATGAAGGCGAAGTCTTCGCCGCCCATCACGAGCGGGGCTTCTTCGCAATCGCCCGACACTTTCGCGGCAATCTCGGCGGCAAAGGCCGTCTGCTCTTCCGAGTTCACCATCACCGGATAACCACGCTGATAGTCAACCCGCGCTTCGCCGCCAAAGACCTTGGCGGTGGCCTCTGCAATCTCGATCAGGCGCTTTTCGGCAAGGTCCTGCACCTCGCCATCGAGCGTGCGAACTGTGCCGCGCAGGGTCACTTTCTGTGGGATCACGTTATGCGCCTTGCTGTCGGTCTCAAACGAGGTCACTGACACGACGCATTGCTTGACCGGGTCCACATTGCGGCTGGCAATCGTCTGGAGGGCCAGCACGATATGACTGGCCATGACGGTCGTATCCACGGTGTCCTGCGGCTTGGCGGCGTGGCCGCCTTTGCCTTCGACCTCAATCTCGAACTGATCGGCGGCAGCGAAAAACGCGCCCGGGCGGATGGCGAAACTGCCCACAGGTTTGCCGGGCCAGTTATGCATGCCGTAGACTTCCTGGATACCGAACCGCTCCATCATGCCGTCATCGCACATCTCTTTACCGCCCCCGCCGCCTTCTTCCGCGGGCTGGAAGATCACCACGCAAGTGCCGTCGAAATTGCGCGTCTCGGAAAGGTATTTCGCAGCCCCCAGCAGCATTGCCGTATGCCCGTCATGGCCACAGGCATGCATGGCACCTGGGGTTTTGGAGGCATAGTCGAGCCCCGTCGCCTCTAGGATCGGAAGCGCGTCCATATCAGCCCGCAGCCCAATCGTGCGGCCCGAATTGTTGGTCTTCCCCTTAATGACACCCACAACGCCTGTGCGCCCGATCCCAGTGACGATTTCGTCACAGCCAAACTCTGCCAGCTTGTCAGCAACCATGGCGGACGTGCGGTGCGTCTCGAACAGAATTTCGGGGTTTTCATGCAGGTCCCGGCGCCATTCGGTGATTTCGGGTAGCAGCTCTGCAAAGCGGTTTTTGACGGGCATGTTAGCTCTCCACAAGATGGTCGATCAGGCGGTGCATGAACGCCTCGCCCTTCTGGAACTGATCGACGGTGATGTATTCGTTGGGTTGATGGGCCATGGCGATATCGCCGGGGCCACAGATCGCGGTGGAATAGCCGCGCTCCTGAAACTGGCCGGCCTCGGTGCCGTAGCTGACAACATGGGTGCCGTTGTCGCCAGTAAGCTGCCGGATCAGTGGCTCCGCTACGGGATCGTCTTCGGGGCGCAGACCGGGGCTAGCAGAATACTGGGTGATGTCGATGCGCGCCTCGGGGCGGATCTTGCGGGCCTCGGCTTCGATCCGACGCGCCACTTGCGTGAAGCGGTCGACCCATTCGGCAGGGCTTTCGGTGGGCACTTCGCGGATATCGACAGTAAAGCGGCAGGTCTTAGCGGTGATGTTATGGGCGGTGCCCCCGTTCATCATCCCCACATGGAGCGAGGTAAAGGGCGGCTCAAAAATGGCGGCGACCGGATCAGGCTCTTTCGCCATATTGGCCGCGGTTTGCTGGCGACACCATTCGACCAGTTGCGCCGCGACCATGATGGCCGAGACGCCGGTATGCAGAAGGGAGGAATGCACCTCGAACCCATGCACCGTCACGTCGAGGCCGGTCGTGCCTTTGTGGCCGGTGACCGTCTGCATCCCCGTCGGCTCCCCCACGATGACGGCGGAGGCGCGCGGCAGGGTCGTCTTCATCTCGTCAATCATAAAGGGCGCGCCGATGCAGCCGACCTCTTCGTCATAGCTGAGCGCCAGTTGCAAAGGCCGCTTGATCCCACGCTCCAGCGCCAGCGGCACGGCAGCCAGAGCCAGCGCGTCAAAGCCTTTCATATCGGTGGTGCCGCGGCCAAAGAGCTTGCCGTCTTTCTCAACCACAGTAAAAGGATCCGTGTCCCAGTCCTGCCCGTCAATCGGCACAACATCCGTGTGACCGGAGAGGACAACGCCCCCCTCCACCTCGGGGCCCACATGGGCGTAAAGGTTACACTTGTCACCCTCGGCATTGTAAACGCGGTGCGCCTTGACGCCGAAGTCGTTGAGATATTCCTCAACGAAATCCATCAGCGGGAGGTTGGTGTCGCGGCTGACCGTGGGAAAGCCGACGAGGCGATCCAGAAGATCTCGGGCGGTGAGAGCTGTTTGCATAAGTTATATTTTAGGCCGTCTGTTTAGTCATACAAGCGCCGTCCTTTAAGACCTTCGGGCGCGTCATTGCCTTCGCGCAGGCGCGCTTCGGCCTTCAACGCGTCGTCATCTCGTTTAAAGCCGCCCCACTCGCCGACCAGAACCTTGTGGCCGGGTGCGACCTCTTCATAGACGCTCGGTTCGGGCGTGTGGCTGACGGGGAAAATCGGCGAGGGGATCGGTTTGAAGTTCAAATCCCGCTCGGTCTTGCGTTTGCGCGGATCGGCGACCGGAACAGCGGACATCAACTGCTTGGTATAAGGGTGCTGCGGGTTCTCGAAGATCGATTGGCGCGGGCCGATCTCAACGATGCGGCCCAGATACATCACGGCGGTCTGGTGGCTGACACGTTCGACCACGGCCATATCGTGGCTGATGAAGAGCATCGAAATGCCCAGCTCTGCCTGCAGCTCCATAAGCAGGTTGAGCACCTGCGCCTGCACCGACACGTCGAGGGCGGAGACGGCCTCGTCCGCGACGATGAGCTTGGGGTTCAAGGCAAGCGCGCGGGCAATGGCGACGCGCTGACGCTGGCCGCCGGACATTTCATGCGGGAAGCGTTTGAGGAAACTGCGGGGCAGCTCCACCCGGTCGAAGAGCGCTGCCACGCGGTCTTGCCGTTCGGACGCAGAATAAAGCCCGTAATTGACCATCGGCTCGGCCACTGCATCCATCAATTGCATCTGCGGATTGAGCGATGCGAACGGGTCCTGAAAGATCATCTGCATGTCGCGGCGCGCCTCGCGCAGCCCGCTGGTGCTGAGCGCCAGAACATCCGTGCCATCCAGGTTAACCGTGCCGCTTTGCGGCTCCACCAGCCGCAGGATCGACCGCCCGGCGGAGGATTTACCGCAGCCGGATTCCCCCACCAGCGACAGCGTCTGGCCTGACTTCACATCGAAGCTCAGATCCTCAACCGCGTGCACATTCGCCACTGTCTTGCGCCAGAAACCACCTTTCACGGGGAAGCGCGTTGTGAGGTTCTTCACCTCCAGCAACACCCGGTCTTCCTTTGCGACGATGGGGCTAGTGTCGTTGTCTTGGCCTACCAGCTTCATCGGTTCGGGGTTCGCCTTGCCGGTCATCTCCCCCAGTTTGGGAACAGCGGCCAGAAGCGCCTTGGTGTAGTCTTCCTTCGGGTTCTCGAATATTTCCTCGACCGGGCCTTCCTCGACCATGTTGCCACGGAACATGACGATGACGCGGTCGGCCATCTGGGCCACCACCGCCATGTCATGGGTGATAAACAGCACCGCCGTGCCGCTTTCGCGCTTGAGCCGGTCGATCAGCGCGAGGATCTCTGCCTGAATGGTCACGTCGAGCGCCGTTGTCGGCTCGTCACAGATCAGCAGTCGTGGTTTGCAAGCCATCGCCATGGCAATCACAATCCGCTGGCGCATGCCGCCTGACAGCTCGTGCGGGTATTGCTTCAACCGTCGCTCCGGCTCCGGAATGCGCACTTCGCGGAGCAGCTCCAGCGCGCGTTCCTCAGCCTGTTTCTGCGTCACGCCCTTGTGCAGCTTCACGCCTTCGGTCAGCTGCCGCCCGATCGTGAAGACCGGGTTCAGAGAGGTCATCGGTTCCTGAAAGATCATCCCGATCTCATTGCCGCGGATCGTGCGCATCAGCCCGTCATCGGCGTTGCGCAAATCAATCACGCCATCGTCGCGCTTGAACTTAAGCGCACCGCCCGCGATCTGGCCGCCGCCAAACTCCACCAGCCGCATCAGAGACAGCGATGAGACCGACTTGCCCGAGCCACTTTCGCCGACCACGCAGACCGTCTCGCCCGCGTTGATCGTGAAGGAGACATCCTCCACCCCGACGACCGTGCCGCCTTTCGTTTGGAACTCAACGCGAAGGTTTTCAAGTGACGCGACAGGACCGTCGAGCATGCCATTCTCCCGAAATGATCCACCTAGAAAGCCGCAAGCCTGCGCCAGTGTAAAGCGTTTTGAGAAAGACGGCTTAAACGCTGGGCATATGCCTGCTCAACGGGCAAGCAGCTGTTAGGTCAACTGCCCAAGAGACTTGCATTTTCGCGAATCTCTGCGTGAATTGGTGCATGATCTGTGTGGGGTTCAGGGAAATTCTGTAACGATTACAATCATCCCGCACCGGTTTGCCGATATGGCAAAGGGCAGAACGCCCATCCAACAAGGAGGATATCATGAAACTCAAAACAGCTCTCAGCTGTGCCATTGCTCTTTCGACACTGGCGCCTGCGGCCTTCGCAGAGCGTGGCTCGGACGGCAATGTGAACATCATCTACTGGCAGGCGCCGTCCATCATGACGCCTTATCTGTCGGGCGGCACTAAAGACATCGAAGCCGCCTCCCTCGTGATTGAGCCGCTGGGCCGCTACGACCAAACCGGCGCGCTCGTGCCTTATCTGGCCGAAGAAATCCCGACCGTCGAAAACGGCGGCGTGAGCGAGGACCTGACCTCGATCACCTGGAAGCTGAAGGAAGGCCTGCTGTGGTCTGACGGCACGCCCGTGACTTCGGCCGACGTGGTCTTTACAGCTGAATACTGCATGCATCCCGAAGGCGGTTGTGCGCAGCTTGCGAAATTCTCGGGCGTCGAGACGGTGGAAGCCGTCGACGATCTGACCGTGAAAGTCACGTTCAACGCCCCGACCCCGAACCCTTACGGTCCCTTCATGGGCGGCCAATCGCCAATCATCCAGGCCGCGCAATTCGCTGATTGCCTGGGCGCAAAGGCCCCTGAATGCACCGATGCCAACTTCAACCCAATCGGGACCGGCCCCTTCCGCGTGACGGATTTCCGTCCCAATGACGTGATCCAGCTTGAAGCCAACCCAAACTACCGCGACCCGGCCAAGCCAGCCTTCGCGACCGTGACCTTTAAAGGCGGCGGTGATGCAACGGCCGCAGGGCGCGCGGTTCTGGAAACGGGCGAGTTTGACTACGCCTGGAACCTGCAATTGGCCCCCGATGTGCTGGCGAAGATGGCAGAAGGCGGCAAAGGCATGCCCATCTCGGCCTTCGGCACGCTTGTCGAACGCCTTGAGATGAACCTGACCAACCCCAGCCCCGATCTGCCGCCCGAGACACGCTCCACCGTGGCTGAGCCGCACCCGTTCCTGAGCGATATGCGCGTTCGCAAGGCGCTTTCCATGGCGATTGACCGCGATCTGCTGGTCGAGATTGGCTACGGTCAGGCCGGACGTCCGACCTGTAACCTGGTCCCGGCACCTGCCAACTACGCCTCCGACAACACCGATTGTCTGGTGCAAGACCTCGACGGCGCGCGTGCGCTGCTGGATGAGGCAGGCTGGACCGACACCGATGGCGATGGCGTCCGCGACAAGGATGGCATGAAGCTGTCGATCCTCTATCAGACCTCCACCAACGCGGTGCGTCAGGACTTTCAGGCGCTGATCAAGGATTGGTGGAACCAGATCGGCGTTGAGACCGAACTGCGCAACATCGATGCGTCGGTCTTCTTTGGCGGTGATCCCGGCAGCCCGGACACCTTCCAGAAGTTCTACGCAGACGTGGAAATGTATGCCAACAACTTCGATGGCACGGACCCGCAATCGTACCTGTCGATGTATCGCTGCGGCAACGAGCCAAAGCCCTCGTCCCAGTGGCAGGGTGAGAACATCAACCGCTACTGCGATCCGGAATATGACGCCCTGCTCGACGAGCTGGCTCAGACCGGTGAGCTGGAAAAGCGCGGTGAGATCGCCAAGAAGCTGAACGATATGCTCACCAAAGACAGCTACACCATTGTGCCCCTCGTGGACCGTGGTCGTGTCTCTGCCCATTCGAACACGCTGGGCGGTGTGATCCTGAACACATGGGACAGCGAGCTGTGGAACGCAGCCGACTGGTATCGCATCGACGGCTGACGTCGATCAAGACATACGCGCGTCCCTGACCGGGGCGCGCGTTTTCTCTTTCAGGGGCTGATCCATGTTCACATATACGCTCAGGCGTCTGGCCATCTCGGTGCCGACACTGATCCTAATTTCATTGGTGATTTTTTTGCTATTGGAGCTCGCTCCGGGGGACCCGATGGCGCAGGTCCCCCTGACCGTGCCCCCCGAGGTCAAGGAACGGATGCGCGAGGCCTTGGGCCTTGGGGAGCCGATCCACATCCGCTATTTCAAATGGCTGCAGCAGTTTTTCATCATCGAGCCGCTCTACCTGATCGACAGCTGGTTCGGCACTAGCTTCGCCGAAGGCAGCCAGCGCGTGATCAGCTGGCAGACGCGCTCTCCGGTCATGGATATCGTGGCACAGCGCATGCCCCAAACGCTCTGGGTCGTCGGCATGTCTTATGTCGTCGGTATCCTGATCGCCCTGCCCATCGGCATCTATTCGGCCTACAAACAGTATTCCGTTTTCGATCAGGCCGGCACGCTGGTGTCGATGATCGGCTTCTCCGTCCCGCCGTTCTTTTCCGGCGTTCTGGTGATCGTGATCTTCTCGGTCAATCTGGGCTGGTTCCCGTCGATCTATGACACAACCCATGTCGTGAATGACTGGGACAGCTTTAAAATCCAACTGCAGCAAATGGTGCTGCCCGTGATGGTGCTGGCCCTGCAAACCACCGCCCAGATCAGCCGCTTCATGCGGGCCTCTATGCTGGACAATCTGGGGCAGGATTACGTGCGCACCGCACGCGCCAAGGGTCTCAAGGAAGGCGCTGTCGTGATGGTGCATGTGCTGCGCAATTCCATGATCCCGGTGGTGACCGTGATCGCCCTCGGCATCCCCGCAATCTTCGGCGGCGCCATCATCACCGAGCAGGTCTTCAAGGTGAACGGCATTGGCCAGCTGCTGATTACCGCGCTTTTCGCCAATGACCTGCCAATGGTGCAAACACTGACCTTCATCTTCGCGATCCTGATCGTTGTCTTCAACCTGATTGCCGATGTGCTTTACGGCATCCTTGACCCGAGGATCCGCTATGACTGATGTGGCCCCCCGCCCCGGCGCGCTCGCCGATCCGATCCCCGAAGGTCCGCCCTCCAGCCAGTTGCGCGACATCTGGCATCAGTTCCGCAAACACCGCGGAGCTTTGTTCGGAGGCGGCTTTCTGATCTTCATCACGCTCTTTGTGCTGATCGGCCCTTATGTCTGGCCCTTCGATCCGCAACAGCTGGATATTCGCAACAAGGACCTGCGCCCGATCTACGTGGCACTCTGGGACGGCGATGCAAAGGTCGCGTGGATCCACCCGTTCGGGACCGATAATCTGGGCCGCGATATCATGGCCAACATGATCTCGGGCGGGCGCGCTTCCATGGCGGTGGGCTGGGCCGCGATGCTGCTGTCGCTCATCATCGGCACGGCGATTGGTGTGATCTCCGGCTATTTCAAGTCGCTCGACGGGCTGCTGATGCGCTTTACCGATCTGGTATTGTCGCTGCCGATCCTGCCTTTGTTGCTGGTCGCCGTCACGCTGTTCCGCCAACCGCTGCGGGCGAATTTCGGGCCAGAGACCGGCATGTTCATCCTGATCGTCACGGTCATTGGCCTCACGTCCTGGATGAACACAGCCCGCATCGTGCGGGGTGAAATTTTGGCGCTGAAAGAGCGTGAGTTCGTGCTTGCTGCACGCTCCATCGGCACCAAGCCTTTCACGATCATTCGCCGCCACCTGCTGCCCAATGTGATCTCACCCATCATGGTGTCAGCGACCTTGGGCCTCGCGACAGCGATCATCACAGAAAGCGCGCTCTCGTTCCTGGGCGTCGGCTTTCCGTCGGACTTCCCCACCTGGGGCAAAATCCTGTCGGATAGCGTGCCGCGGATGGCTGAATTCCCCGAGCGCGTGATGCTGCCGGGGCTTGCAATTTCGCTGACGGTGCTGTCGGTGAACTATCTGGGCGATGGCCTGCGCGACGCGCTCGACCCGCGTATTCGCGGGCGGTAATCGGTGGCTGGGGCTCTGCCCCAGACCCCGGGATATTTAAACAAAGGTGAAGGGCCCATTAAGGTTAAAGGCCGTTTCATCTTTGTCGGAAATTTCCTCGCCGAAGGCAGCGCGACCCGTGCCGCCTACTCCATCGACTTTCGGACGCGCTGGACCATCCACCAGACCAGCATAATCACAATGGGTGTCGCAATCGCCGTCATCACCAGTTTGGAAAGGCCGGCGGCGGCTCCGAACGGCTCTGCCATGTTGATCACCAGATTGACCGCGTAATAGCTGATCGCGACGACCGACAAACCTTCCACGGTCTTTTGCAAGCGCAGTTGGAGATCGGCGCGTTTGTCCATACTCTCCAACAGTTTCTGGTTCTGGGCGGAGCGTTCCACATCGACGCGGGTCCGCAACAGATCGCCGGCGCGGATCGCGCGGTCTGACATGGCGGCCAATCGCCGTTCGGTCGCCTTCACGGTGCGCATGGCGGGATCAAAGCGGCGCATCATAAACTCCGCAAAAGTCTGGCGGCCCTGAAACCGCTCTTCGCGCAGCACATCAATCCGTTGATTCACGATCGCCTCATAAGCGCCCGTCGCCCCGAACCGGAATGAGGTTTGCGCCATCAGGTTCTCCAGTTCCGCCGAAATGCCCAGAAGGCTTTTGAGCGTGTCCTCAGCCAGCGCGCCATTGCCGGTCATGTTGCCCACCAGATCGGTCAGTTCGGAATCCATCTGGTTCAGCCGCTTGCCCATCGCCCGCACACGCGCGAGGCCCAGCATGGACATGGACTTGTAGGTCTCAATCTCACACAGCCGCTGCACGATCCGCCCCACCCGGCGCGCTCCAGTGTCATCAGCCACGAAAACCGCAAAGCGCAGGTGCCCTGCGGGATCAATTCGGAAATCCCCGGAGATCGTCGCCGTGTTGTCGAGCACATGGCTGCACGCGAGGCTTTCGGGCACGAACCAATCAGCGATCAGCGTCGCGATATCCGCGTCCGAAGGCCGCTCATCCACGCGGATCAACGCGGATGTGATCCGATTGCCGGGCGCGGCAGCGAGCCAGTCTTCGGGGAAAACCTCAAAGTCATGCGGATCAAATGGGCGGCTCCCCAGCCCTTCGGAGAAGGCGGTGTAGGTCACAAACTCCGTATGCTGTTCCCATTTCAGGGTGTGACGCCCGATCTTGCCGAAATAATGCGTGGCCCCCGGCTGCGGGTGCGGTGCGCCGTAGCGGTCCAGAAGGGCGATCAGATGCTCCAGATCCGCCCGGCGATCCCGTGCAGCAGCGTCCTTGGGCTGCTTGATCGCAAGATAGGCTGCAGTGCAAGGCGCCTCTAGCGAAGGAAAGGGCCGCGCGTGCAGCTCATTGGCGAGCGCATAGCGAAGGGGATGATCTTCCATAGGCATTGTGATCGGTCGCGTCTGGTTCATGGGTCTCTAGGTAGACACGACCGCGCCTTTGTAAACAAGAAAATCTCAAATATATCACAATATTACAGGATACTTTTGTATGCCAAAACGACAAACGCCCCGCGATATGCGGGGCGTTTGCGCCATTCCGGAAAGCCCGGATCAGTCGATCTTGGGCAGCAGCGCATCCAGCGAGGCTTTTGCATCCCCGTAGAACATCCGCGTGTTCTCTTTGAAGAAGAGCGGGTTTTCGATGCCCGAATAGCCCGTGCCTTGACCCCGTTTGGAAACGAAGACCTGCTTGGCCTTCCAGCACTCCAAAACTGGCATCCCGGCGATGGGGCTGTTGGGATCGTCTTGAGCGGCTGGGTTTACGATGTCGTTGGAGCCGATGACGATGGCGACATCGGTATCGGGGAAGTCGTCGTTGATCTCATCCATCTCCATGACGATGTCGTAGGGCACCTTTGCCTCGGCCAGCAGCACGTTCATGTGACCCGGCAGACGACCCGCGACCGGGTGGATCGCGAAGCGGACGTTCTTGCCTTTAGCGCGCAGCTTGCGGACCAGTTCGGACACGGCTTGCTGGGCTTGTGCCACCGCCATCCCGTAGCCCGGAATGATGATGACGCTGTCGGCCTCGTTCAGCGCATTGGCCACGCCATCGGCGTCGATGGCGACCTGTTCGCCTTCCACGGCCATCTGCTCACCAGCGGCTGCACCGCCCCAACCGCCAAGGATGACACTTACGAAAGAGCGGTTCATGGCCTTACACATGATGTAGCTGAGGATCGCACCGGAAGAGCCGACAAGCGCACCCACCACGATCAGCAGGTCATTGCCAAGGGAGAAGCCGATGGCGGCAGCAGCCCAGCCGGAATAGCTGTTCAGCATGGAGACAACGACCGGCATGTCCGCGCCGCCGATGCCCATGATCAGGTGATACCCGATAAAGAGCGCCAGAAGCGTTAGCAGAACCAGCGTCCAGCTGCCCGAGCCGCCCAGATACATGGCCAGCAAGATAACCGAGCCGACAGCCGCAGCCGCGTTCAGCATATGCCCTCCGGGCAGTTGCTTGGCACCGGTGTCCACGTTGAATGGCAGCATGGAAGAACCGCCCGCCAGCTTTGCATAAGCGATGACCGAACCCGTGAAGGTCACAGCACCGATCCAGATGCCCAGCACCAGCTCGACCCGGAGAATGCCGATCTCAACCGATGATTTCTTGGCGATCAACTGACCGAAGGCAGAGAGGCCATCGTAGATTTCTTTCGGCAGACCGATGGCGGTGATGCCGTCATCCCCGACTGTGCCAAGGACGAGGCCCTCAGCAGCGTAGATGTTGCCGATGTAGTTGATCATCACGTCGGCATTGAAGCCCACGAACACCGCCGCCAGACCCACGAGGGAGTGCATGATCGCGACCAGTTCGGGCATTTGTGTCATCTCGACCTTGGTGGCCAGCTGATAGCCAACCGCCGCACCGCCTGCGATCAGGATCAGCGAGATGAACCACATGCCGGAGCCCGGGCCAATGATCGTCGCCAGCACGGCAACAGCCATGCCCACAATGCCATACCAGACAGCGCGTTTGGCGCTTTCCTGACCAGAGAGACCACCCAGCGAGAGGATGAAAAGAATGCCTGCGACCACATAGGCCGCGATGGTGAATGCGTTTTCCATGACCCTGCTCCTTACGATTTCTGGAACATGGCGAGCATGCGCCGTGTCACGAGGAAGCCGCCGAAGATGTTTACAGCAGCCATGAAAATGCCAAGTGCAGCGAGCACCGAGATGATCAGACTCGAAGAGCCAATCTGGATCAGCGCACCCAGAATGATGATCGACGAGATCGCGTTGGTCACAGCCATCAGCGGCGTGTGGAGCGAGTGCGCCACGTTCCAGATCACCTGGAAGCCGATGAAGACCGACAGCACGAAGACGATGAAATGCTGCATGAAGCTGGCGGGCATGCCCGGGATCAGGCCGATGCCCAGCACCAGAGCGGCACCCACAGCAAGCAGGATCACTTGCTGCGTTGTTTGCTTTTTGAACGCGACGACTTCCTGTTCGCGCTTTTCTTCCGGTGTCAGCTCTTTGGGCGCTTCTTTCTTCTGCGCGGCAATCGCCTGCACCTTGGGGGGCGGCGGCGGGAAGGTCACATCGCCCTCAAAGGCGATGGTCGCGCCACGGATCACGTCATCTTCCATGTCGTGATTGACGACACCGTCTTTTTCGGGCGTCAGGTCGGCCATCATGTGACGGATGTTGGTCGCGTAAAGCGTTGAGGACTGCGCGGCCATCCGGCTGGGGAAATCGGTATAGCCGATGATCGTCACGCCATTATCGGTGACGACCTTCTCGTCCATCTTGGTCAGTTCGCAGTTGCCGCCACGCTCGGCGGCAAGGTCAACAATGACAGAGCCGGGCTTCATCGCCTCAACCATGTCCTTGGTCCACAAAAGCGGGGCCGGACGGTTCGGGATCAGCGCCGTGGTGATCACGATATCCATGTCGGGCGCGATTTCGCGGAACTTCTCAAGCTGTTTGGCCTGGAATTCTGGGCTGGAGGGCGGTGCATAGCCACCCGTTTCGGCGCCATCAGGCAATTCGCTGTCTTCGAACTCAAGGAAGACGAACTCCGCCCCCATCGATTCGATCTGCTCGGCCACTTCTGGGCGCACGTCGAAGGCGTAGGTAATAGCACCCAGCGACGTGGACGTGCCGATCGCAGCCAGACCGGCAACACCGGCACCGACGACCAGGACTTTCGCGGGCGGCACCTTACCGGCAGCGGTCACCTGACCGGTGAAGAAGCGGCCAAAGTTGTTACCTGCCTCGATCACAGCGCGGTAGCCCGCGATATTGGCCATGGAGGACAGCGCGTCCATCTTCTGCGCGCGGCTGATGCGAGGCACCATATCCATCGCGATGACGTTGGCGCCTTTCTTGGAAGCCGCCTCCATCAACGCTTCATTGGAGCCGGGATAGAAGAACGAAATCAGCGTCTTGCCTTTGGTCAGGCGTTTCACTTCGGTATCGTTGGGGGGACGCACCTTCGCGATCACATCGACCGATTTCCACAGGGCGGCAGCACCCTTGATCACTTCGACGCCTGCTTCCTTGTAAGCCGCATCCGAGAAACCCGCCTTTGCACCTGCGCCGGCTTCGATAAAGCATTCATGACCCAGCTTTTGCAGCTGCAGGGCCGACTCCGGGGTCATCGCAACGCGTGCTTCCCCCTCGAACACTTCGGTCGGTGTTCCGATTTTCACTGTCCAAATCCCCCTTCAGAAGGTGTTGATTTCGCGAAGATGGCGCGATTTCAGAATTAGTCACTACCCAAAGGACCGCTGGGGTTCAACTGACCTTTCCAAATGTTGCGCTAACAGCGGCAGAATAGCTCGTTTGCTTGCGCGGCCCTGTCGGGGTAGCGTCTCGCGTCACGAGTACAACAAGGGAGCAGAGCAATGATGCGATCCGCCGGACGGGTCTTGATCTGGACCAGCCTGCCGTGGTGCGGGTTTCTGATCTACACCGGCTGGATGGCCGAGGGTGGCTCTGCCCTGCAAGGCCTCTTCGCGGCACTTCTGTTCGGCTGGGTCCCTTGGATCATCGGCCGCTTACTGGTGATGCTCGGCCAACGGCGCAAACCGCGCGCCTGATCACACCCAGCGGCGGGTCTTTTCCGTGTAACGGTGAAACGCAACTCCGAATTTTGAGCGAAGGCGGCGTTCTTCATCCAAAATGAAATGCCGCTCGATCCACCACACGAAGATCGGCACCAGCGGCAAGCTCAGGACCGCATCCCAGCGTAAGATGAACCCCGTCAGGACCAACGCATCTGCCAGAAAAATCGGATTGCGCGACTTCGCGAAGATACCAGAGGTCAACAGCGCATTGGCCTCTTCATGCGGAATGATTGTCGTTTTCCACTTGCGAAACTCAACGACAGCCATGGCGATCAGGATCAACCCCGCACCAATCAGAATGCCGCCCAGAAAGTCAGTCACAGGATGATCGAGGCTCAGCACCGGGTAATACCGCGATTGCAGCCAGGCAATGGCCAGACAGAGCACTAACCAGACCGGAGGGATATCAATCATCTTCTTCATGGGGTCTAATCTCCTGCAGGCACCCAAGGTGTAACGCCTGCGGACGCGCACGCCTATACGCAAAAAATCGACAAGACTTCTGTGATCGCGCCGCGAAGTGGTTTAGGGGTAGCGCAACAGCGACTAATGACGCCAAGAGCGGCCCTATGACCCCAATCTCCCCTTGGACCCGATCCCTGCCCTATCTCGCGATCGTCGCTGCGATTTGTGGTCTTTTCCTATGGTATCTGCAGTTTCTGGGGGTCGGCGGCATTCACCGCTTCGACGAGTACTATACGTATGAGCGCAGCATCAGCTTCGCCCGACTGAACGACTGGTGGGCAGTCTATTCAAGCAACAAACCGACGCTCAAAAAACCGCCGATGCAATACTGGATGTCGGGCGGCTTTATGGAGCTTGGCCTACGCGACCTGATTGCCCTGCGCCTGCCCTCATTGATCTTTGCTTCCGCCTGCCTGGGCGCATCGGCCCTTCTGGTGCGTGTCATCCTGCCTGGCCGCCCTTGGGTGATGCTGGGCGCGGTGCTGCTGCTGGCCAGTTCGCAAAACCTCTGGAATGAGGGCACTTCGGCGATGCTGGAGACGGGATCGGCCCTCTTCGTCACACTCGGCCTCGCGGCCATGATCGCGGCCTTCCGAGACCCACGTTACTGGCCCGTTTTTGCACTCACCGTATTTCTAGGCGGCATGCAGAAAGGTCCCATCGCGCTTGCCTTTCTTGTCTTCGCGCTGATTGGGTTGGCTATCACTCAACAGTCTGAGCTGCGCCGTATCGCGTGGAACCGACGCTTTGCGCTGTGGTTCTTCGGCTCACTGATCCTCGCCTTCGCGTGGCAGCTCTATATGGGCCTGCGCTTTCCCGGTGAAGACGCCGTTCAAGGCAGTGTCGAGAACGAGATGTTCGAGCGGTTCTTTCCTTCCCTCGACCGGATCGCAGCGCTCAACCTGACGGATATTCATGCCCTCGTGTTCGGCGATGATCCGTGGCTGCGCCTGACGGGCACCGTGGCACTGATCGCTCTGCCGCTTCTGGCCCGCGACCGGCTGCTCTGGGCGCTCACCGCCGTGGCGCTGATCTTCACCGCCGTCATGATCTTTGGCACCCATGAAGTGCATGCGCGCTACATGATCGTGATCACGCCGCTGCAGGCCGCAGCACTGGCTTGCGCTTTGGCGCTGATCCTGCGCCGGGATGGGCTGGCCCTGCTCGCCGCCGCCGCACTAACCGTCGCGTTTGGCGGCCCGCTACGTCCCGCATCGCAACTGGCCCTCGAAGCGAACCTCTATGACGGATCAACCATCGCGGAAATCCTATCGCCCGTTCGCGCGAACCTGACCCCGGAGGAGCATCTGATCATCTGCGAGATGGACCCCACGAAGCGGTTCCCCCGCGGCGCGTATACGGTCTATGCCGCAGACACGCGCGAATACACCCGGATGCGGGCCACCGATGTGCGCCGCGCGCTTGCGCGTGCCAATATCACCGAAGGCCCATTTCGCGGGCTTTGCACGCAAGCCGAGTTGGACACGATTGCCGATCAGCTGACGGGGGTTGAAGTCTCGCCCCTGCCTGCGGGTTTCATCCAGTTCCGCGCCAAAGATCTGGCACCGGAGTAGCATATGAGCCTCTTCACCTCTCAGATTGTTTGGACCGGCAACTGCAGCACTGGCACATCAGCTTATGATCGGACCTGGACTGTCCGTGCGCCCGGCAAAACGGAAATCCACAGCTCCAACGATCCGGCCCTTGGCAGAGTCTCACGCCTGCGCAATCCTGTCGACATGCTGCTCAACGCCCTTTCGGCCTGTCATTTGCTATGGTTTCTGCATATGGCCAGAGATACGGGGCTCGTCGTGACGGTCTATACTGAGACATCCGAAGGCCGAGGTGACCATAACCTATCTGGGATAGGACGCTATCTCAGCGCCACACTCAGCCTGCAAATCACGCTCTCCAAAGGCATGAAGCGCCTTTCTTGGAAGGAAAAAACGCTATGACCTCGCGTGTACCATCGGTGAATCTCTTGGACCGAATACCCTCTGTCGTCACGGTTACTTTGATCTTCATTCTCGTCGGCTGGCACGCGCAGTTCATCAGCGTGGGCATGATTTCCCATTTTGACGAGTATTACACGTTCGAGCGCAGCGTAAGCTTTGCACGCATGGAAGATTGGTGGGCTGTCTACAGTCGAAACGAGCCAACTCTCAAGAAACCACCTCTCCAGTACTGGATGATCGCCGGATTGATGGAGCTTGGCGTTTCAGACGTTATTGCCCTGCGTGCACCGTCATTGCTGTTTGCGGGCTTGACCCTTGGCGCAACGGGCCTTTTGGCGCGGATTGTTCTACCGCAACATCCGTGGGCTGTGGCAAGTGCCGTGCTTATCGTCGCCAGTTCGCAGAGTTTCTGGAGCAATGCGACCTCTGCCATGCTCGATCAGGGTGCCGCGTTTTTCGTGACCCTTGGTCTGGTGGCAATGCTTCTTGCGTTCGAACGGCCCCGCCTCTGGCCCGTGTTCGCCTTCATCGTTTTCCTCGGGGGGCTTCAAAAAGGCCCGACTGCCCTTGGGTTCTTGCTTTTCTCCGTACTCGCCCTTGCGATCACCGCCAGACTACAAGACGCGCCGCTGCGCGCGCGTCTGGGCAATCGGTGGTTCCTAGGTTCACTTCTTTTGGCCATCGTCCTGGCCTTCTCATGGCAGCTTCTGCAGGACTTCCGCTTCGCAAAAGACGACGCGATTGGGGGGAGTGTCGAAAAGGAGATGATCAACCGGTTTGTGCCATCCGTCGCCGAAGAGAACACGCGTTCCTGGAACACTTTGAAAGGCCTTATTCTAGGGGATGAAGCGCTCCCACGGCTGATCGGGTTCTTGGGGCTTCTGGTGATCCCCTTCTCACTGAAGCGCCCCTTGCTTTTGGGGCTGACCGGGATCGGTTTCATGTTCGTTGTCGTCATGTGGATGGCCTCCGGCAATGTCTATGCGCGCTACATGCTTTTGCTGACCCCGCTTCTTGCCGTGGGCGCGGCCGGACTGTTTGTAACGCTTCTGCGCAAAGACTATCTCGCCGCACTGGCCGGGATTGCTTTGTCGGTCTGGCTTGGTGGGCCGTTCTTTGACAAATCGCAGCTTAATCTGGAGGCTGCCACACGCAATGGCGCGAACTTCGAAGACGTCCTCAGCCCGGTCGGTAGGGCCCTCAAGCCCGACGAGACCCTCGTTGTCTGTGCCTGGGATCGGGCGATGCGGATCCCACCTGGCGCCTACACGGTCTACGCAGCTGGTACCGCGCAGTTTGTTCGACTGCGTGAGGCAAACCTGAAAGACGTTTTGGACAACGACGCCTATCTCGGTGGACCTCTACGCGGCGTGTGCTCTCAAAGTGAAACCGCTGAGATCGCAGCGGGCTTGGACGATTTCACAACGCAGACACTGCCTGGCGATTACATTCACTGGACCGCATCAGGGCTCAAAGCTCAGCCGTAACATGCCCGATCGGAGGTAGACCAAATATGCCTGTCTTCACATCCCACATCGTCTGGACCGGCAACCGGGGCACCGGCACGTCAGCCTATCGCGCGTATGACAGGTCATGGTCTGTCCGCACGCCCGGGAAACCGGAAATCCAGTGCTCCAACGATCCGGCCCTTGGCGGCGACCCGACACTGCACAATCCTGAGGATATGCTGCTGAACGCGCTGTCGGCCTGCCATATGCTGTGGTTTCTGCATCTGGCCAGTGACGCGGGGCTGATCGTGACGGCCTATAGCGACACACCTGAGGGGCTTGGCGAAAGCGAGCCCTCCGGCGCGGGTCGGTTCCTCAGCGCGACCCTCCGCCCGCAAATCACGCTCTCCAAAGGCACCGCAGCAGAAGCTGATGCCATTCATGGTCGCATCCACGAGGTTTGCTTTATCGCCCGTTCCGTTAATTTCCCGGTGACGATTGAGGCGACATATTCGGCCGCCTAAAGCGCATCAGAAAAACAGGCACGCCACCCTCTCTTCTTTTGTGGCTAAATACTCAAAATTTGGCGTGTCTCACGCGCTCAGCGCCAAAGGCTGCGCGCCATCCTTCCACGCTCGGACAGCCCGCCCAAAGGCTTCAAACAGAGGCCGTGACACCGGATCATTTGCGGCATTCCATTCCGGATGCCACTGCACCGACAAGGTAAAGCCCGGCGCGCCCTCGATATAAATCGCCTCTGGCGTGCCATCGGGCGCGTGCCCATCGATCACGACACGACGCCCCGGCGCTTTGATGCCTTGACCGTGCAGCGTGTTCGTTAAAACTTCCCGCGCGCCCATCAGACGGTGGAACACCCCGTCTTCTGAAAACGTCACCATATGGCGCAGTTCAAACTTCTCCTCCAGCGTGCCATCGGGTGGCATGCGGTGGTTGTCGCGCCCAGGTAGATCGCGAATCTCTGGGTAGAGCGTCCCACCCATGGCGACATTCACTTCCTGAAAGCCGCGGCAAATCCCTAAAAACGGCTGACCACGCTCGACCAAGGCACAGATCAATGGCAGCGCAACGGCGTCACGCGCTTCATCAAACGCTCCATGGGCTTCTGTCGCTTCTTCACCGTAGTGGCTGGGATGCACGTTTGGGCGCCCGCCTGTGAAAACAAATCCGTCGCACGTCTCCATCAACTCGTCGACCGAAACAAATCGCGGGTCTGCGGGGATCAAAAGCGGCATAGCGCCCGCCACATCCGCGACGGCCTGCGAATTCATCGTCCCGCCCGCATGCGCGGGATACTCATCATTGATGAGATACGCATTTCCGATAATGCCGACGATGGGTCTTTGCATGAGCGCCTCTATTTAGATTGTCTCTAAATAGAACAAGCGGGCCCGCATAAAAAGGCGCGAAACCGCACAGCGAGGGCAGCTTCTGTGCGGTTTTGCTTAGATTTCGGCGATCAAACCCGCGGCTTCGATGGCGTGTTGTGCGGCGGCGGCATCGTTGTCAGAGGTATCGCCGGTCACACCGACCGCCCCGATCACGTCACCTTTCTTGTCACGCACCAGCACACCACCCGGCACCGGCACAACCTGCCCGTCATAGACACCGTTCACAGCTGCCATGAAATAGGCCTGGCTCTCGGCCCGCGCCATCTGCGCGCTACCGGCCATGCCCAGCATGATCGCGCCGTATGCCTTGCCATGCGCGATCGCAAAGCGTCCCGGCGCGGCTTTATCCTCCCGCTCAAACGCTTTCACGTGTCCACCTGCATCCAGAACAACAACCGAGAGGGGTTTCAAATCCAGCTCCCGACCCTTCGAGAGGGTCGCACGAATGATGCTGCGCGCTTTGCGCAAAGTAATTTCAGCCATATCAGTTCCTTACGCGGCGATAGTCATGTTGGATTTTAGCTCAAGACGGCGCGCATGCAGCACAGGCTCGGTGTAGCCAGAGGGCTGTTCGCGCCCCTTGAAGACCAGATCGCAGGCCGCCTGAAATGCGACGCCGTCAAACCCCGGCGCCATCGCGCGGTAGCTGGGATCATCCGCGTTCTGGCGATCCACCACAGCGGCCATCTTGCGCAGGCCGTCCATGACCTCGCCTTCGGAGACAACGCCGTGATGCAGCCAATTGGCAAGCGCCTGTGCCGAAATCCGGCAAGTCGCGCGATCCTCCATCAGCGCCACATCATGGATATCCGGCACTTTGGAGCACCCGACCCCCTGATCCACCCAGCGCACGACATAGCCAAGGATACCTTGCGCGTTGTTCTCAATCTCAGCGGTGATTTCAGCGTCTGACAGGTTGTGCCCGTCCATCACGGGGATTGTCAGCAAATCATTTAGCGTGCCGCGCGGCCCGCCTTTGGCAATCTCGTCCTGCACGGCAAAAACATCCACCTTGTGGTAATGTGTGGCATGCAATGTGGCCGCGGTCGGGCTTGGCACCCAGGCGCAGTTTGCGCCAGACTTCGGATGGCCGATCTTGGCCTCCAGCATCTCGGCCATCCGGTCGGGCATTGCCCACATCCCCTTGCCGATCTGCGCTTTGCCCTGCAGCCCGCAAGCCAGCCCGATATCGACATTGCGGTCCTCGTAGGAGGCAATCCACGGCGTCGACTTCATCTCTCCCTTCGGCAGCATCGGCCCGGCCTCCATCGAGGTGTGAATCTCGTCGCCCGTACGATCAAGGAAGCCTGTGTTGATAAACGCTACGCGCGATTTCGCGGCGCGGATACTCTCCTTGAGGTTCACGGATGTGCGCCGTTCCTCATCCATGATGCCCATTTTAACGGTGTTGGCAGGCAGGCCCAAAGCGGCTTCCACGCGGCTAAAAATCTCATCCGCGAAGACCACTTCCTCGGGCCCGTGCATCTTGGGTTTCACAATATAAACAGAGCCTTGGATAGAGTTCCTCAACCCCGCATCCTTGCGCAGATCATGCATCGCAATCAGCACAGTGCACATCGCGTCCATCAGCCCTTCGCCAACCTCACGCCCTTCGGCATCCAGCACGGCTGGGTTCGTCATAAGATGCCCGACATTGCGCACCAGCATAAGCGCCCGGCCTTTCAACGCGTCCGGCTGGCCACCCGCCGCCGTAAAGCGCAGATCGTCATTCAGGCGCCGGGTGATCGTCTGGCCGCCCTTCTCAAGCGTCTCTTCCAGATCGCCCTTCATCAGGCCAAGCCAGTTGGAGTAGGCAACAACCTTGTCTTCCGCGTCCACCGCCGCAACGCTGTCTTCGCAATCCATGATCGTGGACATCGCAGCTTCCAGCCGCACATCCGCGATCCCCGCCGGATCGATCTGCCCGATGCGGTGCGCGGGGTCGATCACGATCTGAATATGCAGACCGTTCTTGGACAGGATCACACCCGACAAGTTCTGACTGGCATCCGTCTGGTAGCCAACATATTGCACAGGATCAGCCAGCTCTGCCATGCCGTCCTTTGTGACAATCTCAAGCACGCCTTCCACGGTATCAAGGCGGATCACATCGGCCCAAGACGCGCCTTTCAAAGGCGCAGCCTCGTCCAGATGCGCCCGCGCCCAGGCGATCACACGTGCGCCGCGCGCGGCGTCATAGCCGTTGCCTTCCGGCAAATCGCCCAGCGCATCCGTGCCGTAAAGCGCATCATAAAGCGAGCCCCAGCGCGCATTGGCAGCATTCAACGCAAAGCGCGCATTCAGGATCGGCACCACCAGCTGTGGCCCGGCAATCGTTGCAATCTCTGGGTCCACGCCGGTCGTCTCGATGCTGAAATCTTCACCTTCCGGCACTAGATAGCCAATTTCGCGCAAAAACGCCTCATAAGCCGCCGCGTCGTGAGGCTGACCGGCCCGCGCCCGATGCCATTCGTCAATCTGGCCCTGTATCGCCTCGCGCTTTTCCAGAAGGTCGCGATTGCGCGGTCCAAGATCGTTCACAATCCCGGCGAACCCGCTCCAGAAGTCCTCTGCCGCGACACCTGTCCCCGGCAGTGCTTTTGTTTCGACGAAAGTGGCAAGCTCAGTGGCGACGGCGAGACCGGCACGCTGGACGCGATTGACCATGGGATCCTCATGAATTGGCATACGGCTGCATACATTCTAGAGCGCAGGTCTCCGATAGGCAACAAAATGTCCGATAAGATCGGGTCAGTTTTCTTCGATGTCGAGACAGTTTTACTTAACTGAATTGCGCTCGCGGCGACACCGATCTGAGCAGTATTTGACCTCATCCCAGACCTTTTCCCACTTTTTCCGCCATGAAAACGGCCGTTTGCAAGTTTCGCAGGTTTTCTGCGGCAGATCAGATTTCTTACGGGTGCGTGCCATGGTCAAAGATCAAAGCTCAGCTGGGAGGAGGTCTTGCGCGTCGCCCGCTTCGGCTCCCGATCATTGACGAAATGCCGAGGCCCGTCCTTGCGGGAGGCATGTTTGCGCACGACCTCTGCGGCCTCAGCACGAAACGCATCTCCCCGGCGCACGGCCCAGACCTTTTCGCGCGCAGCCTTTGCCGCCGCCTTCACGTCGACAATTGGCTCCGGATAACCGCGGCCCAGGATCGTGCCCGCTCCTTCCCAGGTCCAAGGCTCTTGCAGAAACGCGTCCGGCACGGCCTCCAGTTCCGGCACCCAGCGCCGGGTGAAGACCCCGGTCGGGTCCTGATCATGCCCCTGCTTGACCGGGTTATAAATCCGCACGGTGTTCATGCCCGTTGTGCCCGATTGCATCTGGCTTTGAGACCAGTGAATCCCCGGCTCGTAGTCGGTAAACCGACGGGCCAGAACAGCCCCCGTGGCGCGCCAATCCAGCCAGAGGTGATAGCTCGCCACCGCCATCAACATCGAGCGCATCCGAAAGTTCAGCCACCCCGTCGCCGTCAGATAGCGCATGCAGGCATCCACGAAAGGCAGCCCGGTTTCGCCCGCCTCCCATGCCGCCAGCCGGGCGGCGTCCGGCTCCCGCGGCCGCAGCGTTTCATAGGCCGAATGCAGGCAATGCGTCTCGATCCGCGGCTCATCTTCGAGTTTCTGCATGAAGTGATCCCGCCACGCGAGCCGGGCCTGAAACGACTGCATCGCGCCGGTCCAGCCCGCGCGCGTGCCTTTGACTTTCGCCTTTCGCGCGGCGGATGCCTGTGCCGCCTCCCGGGACGACAGCGTTCCAAAGGCCAGATGCGGCGACAACCGCGAACACGCCCATTCCCCGTCCAAGGGCGAGGACATGGCCTTGCGATACGTCTGGCCGCGCGATGTCAGAAACGAGCCGAGCAAGGACAACGCCTCCTGCTGCCCGCCCTTTTGCCGCTCCGGGCAATGATCATTCAAATTCAAGTCCTTGGCAGTTGGGATCACCCCCGCCTCAATCGCGAGCGGGGCCAGCGCCTCCGGCGCGGCGATCTGGGGCTGGCGCATCCGCGCCTCGCGCCGAGCCGCCCAGCCGTCGCGCGTCTTGAGCCGCCGCACCACGCCTGCACCTTGCGTCTCGCGCCACAGCACCCCAGACCGGCGCGCCCAATCCTGCACGCGCAAATCCCTCGCATAGCTCCATGCGTTTCCGGTCTCTTCATGGCTGAGGATCAGGTCAACACCTTGGGTCGCGACCATCTCAGACAAGACTTCAATAGCGTCGCCCATCCGCACCACCAGCGGCATGCCGAGCGCGGCCAGATCCTCTCGCAACGCCTCCAGACACTCCGCCACAAACGCCCATTGCCGCCCGCTTGCATCCGGCAGGGCCCACAACTCCGGCTCCACGATATAGACCGGCAGCACTGGCCCACGCACCGCCGCTTCCGCCAGCACCGCGTGATCGGTGATCCGCAAATCGCGTTTGAACCAAACCAACGTCGTCATGAAGAGCCAGATAAGCCGCCTCTTCATCTTGGCAAAAAACTCAAAATCCGGGGGTCAGCCCAAAAGACCGCCACTGCCCGGCATGCGCTGCCCGCAGGCATCTTCCACCCGATAGAAATCACGTAGTGTCTTGCCGCGCTCAGGCTTGAAAGCCGGGCCGCTGATCAAATCCGCCATCCGGTCCACGCGAAACATCCTGAAATCAGCGCGCAATTCGCACCAGCCGACACAAGTCCAGACACCTGCGAAAAACCACTGACCCAAAGGCCGGATCACACGCGTCGTGGCAGCACCGTCCTTATCCCGATAGGCAAACTCAAGCCGCTTGCTTTGATCGACAGCCGCAACAAGCTGATCCAAACGCGCGCGTATGGCGTCATCCATCTGCACACCTAAAGAATGCACCGAGACCGCGCGCGCCTTGGCCCGCGCCTCCGCCGGCAGGACGGCATCCACCTTGATGAGCGCTTCTTCCGCAGCCGCTGCCATCTCCGATCCGCCCCACGCGCGGATCAACCGGGCACCTGCGACCAGAGCGGTAATCTCCGACGCCGTGAACATTAGCGGCGGGATGTCATACCCTTCTGCCATCACATAACCCACGCCCGCTTCACCATCTATCGGCACGCCTGTCGATTGCAGATCAGCGATATCGCGGTAGATCGTGCGCTCGCTGACCTCCAGCTTTTCCGACAATTGCGCCGCCGTGGTCAGCCGACCGCCCCGCAGATACTGCACGATCTGGAAAAGACGGTCGGCCCGGCGCATCACTTACCCTCGAACAGACCGATGGAGTTGCCGTCGGGGTCCAGACAGTAGATGAACCGCCCGTCCGGCACCGGGATCGGGTCTGAAACAACCTTCCCGCCCGCATCCCAAACGCGCGCCTTCATCTCGTCAATCGACCCTTCTGCAGCCAGATGTATTGTCGGGCCCTGATCGTCCGCAGCGGGCTTGCCTTCGTAGAGGTGCCCCGAAACCCCACGATCTCCGCTGAAGAAGACGATCGGGTTCGGGCCGTTCTCATCGCGCACCATGTCCATTCCGGTCACAGCGCCATAAAAGGCCGAGGCTTTGCCCAGATCGCGCACAGGCACTTCGCTCCAGACAACGGGGTTTGCAGGGGTGTAGCTCATGTCTCTGTCTCCTTTATCAGATGCTCCCTTGTGGCACACCCCTCCTGACAGCGTTCTGTCAGGATGTTTTCGCCTTGCAGCGACCGGGCGCACCGCTACCCTTCTCACAACCAAGGAGACCCCCATGCGCGACGCCGCCCCCCAGACGATCTACCTCAGCGATTACACGCCCCCCGCCTATCTGGTGGAGGAGGTGCATCTGACCTTCAAGCTGGCCCCCACATCCACCCGCGTTGTCAGCCGCATTCGGTTCACGCCGAACCCCAAGGCCACATCGCCCGATTTTTTCCTGCATGGCGAAGAGCTTGACCTGAAATGGGCGAAGATCGATGGGGCGGAGGTTGCCCCCGTTCTGACCGACGATGGTCTGCGTTGCGACGTCCCCGACGCGCCGTTCACTTGGGAGGCCGAGGTGGAGATCAGCCCCGAGACGAACACCGCGCTCGAAGGGCTCTATATGTCCAACGGCATGTATTGCACCCAATGCGAGGCGGAGGGCTTTCGCAAGATCACCTACTACCCTGACCGCCCCGATGTCATGGCCGTCTTCGCCGTCCGGATTGAGGGCGATTTGCCGGTGATGCTGTCGAACGGCAACCCGACCGGTCAAGGCGACGGCTGGGCGGAATGGCATGATCCGTGGCCCAAGCCCGCCTATCTCTTTGCCCTCGTGGCAGGTGATCTTGTTGCACATTCCGACAGGTTCACAACCCGCGCTGGTCGCGAGGTTGATCTCAACCTTTACGTGCGCGCACCGGATATCGGCAAATGCGCCTTCGGGATGGAGGCGCTCAAGGCCTCCATGCGCTGGGATGAAGTGGCGTATGGTCGTGAATATGACCTTGATCTCTTCAATATCGTGGCCGTTGACGACTTCAACATGGGCGCGATGGAGAATAAGGGCTTAAACATTTTCAACTCTTCCGCCGTTCTCGCCTCCCCAGAGACGTCTACTGATGCAAATTTCGAACGTATCGAGGCAATTATCGCCCATGAATACTTTCACAACTGGACCGGCAACCGCATCACCTGCCGCGATTGGTTCCAGCTCTGCCTGAAGGAAGGTCTCACCGTCTTCCGTGACCAGCAATTCACCGCCGACATGCGCTCTGCCGCCGTGGCGCGGATCAGCGATGTGCTCGCCCTCCGCGGGCGTCAGTTCCGCGAAGATAACGGCCCCCTCGCGCATCCTGTGCGCCCCGAGAGATTTGTCGAGATCAACAATTTCTACACCGCCACCGTCTATGAAAAAGGCGCGGAGGTGATCCGCATGCTCCACACCCTGATCGGGCCTGACGCCTACCGCAAAGGCTGCGATCTTTACTTCGAGCGTCACGACGGGCAGGCCTGCACGATCGAGGATTGGCTCAAGGTGTTCGAGGACAGCACGGGCCGTGATCTGACCCAATTCAAGCGTTGGTATTCCCAAGCCGGAACACCGCGTCTAAGCGTTACGGACAGTTTTGAAGGCGGCACCTACACGCTGGCATTCACCCAAAGCACGCCGCCCACCCCCGGACAGGACGCCAAAGAGCCACAGGTGATCCCTATTGCTGTGGGCCTTCTGTCTGAGGATGGTACCGAGCTCGTGCCGACCACCGTGCTGGAGATGACCGAGGCCACCCAAGGCTTCACCTTCGACGCCCTCGCCGCAAAACCCGTCCCCTCGATCCTGCGTGGCTTCTCTGCCCCCGTCATCTTGCAGCGCGAAACCAGCGCCGAGGAGCGCGCCTTCCTGCTGGCCCACGACACCGACCCCTTCAACGCGTGGGAGGCCGGGCGCATGCTGGCGCGTGAAACGCTCCTTGCAATGGTCCGCGACGGCACCCCACCCGCCACCGCCTATCTGGACGCGCTTGCCACCATGGCACGCGATGAGGCGGGCGATCCGGCCTTCCGCGCGCTTTGCCTTGGCCTGCCCAGCCAGGATGAAATTGCCCAAGCCCTTGTGGATGCTGGCGAAACGCCCGACCCGTCCGCGATCTACGACGCGGTTCAAACCCTGCGCCAGATGATTGCCGAGCATCTGCAAGACAGCCTGCCCCGCCTTTACGCCGCCCATCAGGTCGTCGAGCCCTACAAGCCCAACGCCGAACAATCCGGCAAACGCGCGCTGGCCAACACGGCGCTGTCTTACCTCACGCGCATCGACGGCGGTGTGCAGGCAGGCGCGCAATACGAGGCCGCAACAAACATGACCCAGCAGCTCGCTGCCCTCGCCTGTTTGATCGAGGCGGGCAAAGGCGACGGCGCCGTTGCAGATTTCTACAACCAGTGGCGCGAGGACCGTCTGGTCATCGACAAATGGTTCGGGCTTCAGGTCTCCCTCGCCGCCCCGCGCGATGTGGCGGATGTGGCCGAGAAACTGACTCAGCACCCTGATTTCACGATGAAAAACCCCAATCGCTTCCGCGCCACGTTGGGTGCTTTGGCGATGGTTCCCGCAGGCTTCCACCACGACTCGGGCGAGGGCTACCGCGTACTGGCGGATTGGCTGATCAAGCTTGATCCGCTGAACCCGCAGACCACCGCGCGCATGTGCACCGCGTTTGAGACATGGCCGCGCTATGACGCGGATCGTCAAGCCAAGATGCTGGCCCAAATCGACCGCATCCTCGCGCAAGAGGGCCTCTCCCGCGACAGCACGGAAATGCTGACCCGCATCCGCAGCGCACAGCCCTAGCGCCAAAATTCAGCCAGAATTGCCCACTATACCGGGGACATGAAACCCTACGATTATCATGTCACCGGCCGCGACGCGTATTACCTGATCGTCACCCTGATCGGTGTCGCGATGGTGCTTGGGGCTATCGTGATGGACGCGCCCTGGTGGATTCTCGCCATCTGGGGCAGCGGTGCGATCCTCTTGATCTGGCGGTTTTACCTGAACCCAAAGGCAGGCATGACACTGGATGGGTCCGGTCTGCATTACTACGGCGAGGGGCAAACCGGCTTCATCACAGCGCAAGAGATTGATCGGGTTCACATCATCGCAGAAAGCGACGGCCCCGACCGCGTGACAGTTCACCTGAAAGAGGGCGGCGTTATCATCCTTCCGCAGGAAAGCTATCCAACAAGCGGCAGGCTACGCGCGCAGCTCGCCCGCTTCGATATCGCCCACAATGCTCCTTAATCCAAAGGCCGCGCCATAGGGCGCAAGACGCTCAGAGATTTGCAATAGCTTTGCTTCTTCAACCAGTTGGCCATGTCTGCGCGTTTCGAGGTGCTGCGCATCGGCCCCCAATCGGCAGAGACCCCGCTCCACCTTGGTTGGCGCGCATGAATGACCCCGTCGCGCTTGACGGTAACGGCCATGATCCGCGCCGCACAGCTGAGGTTTGCAGGCCCGTTTTTCAGCGCCTCTCCGGTTCCCACGCGGCAGCCATAGCCGCGCGCCGTCGCGGGCAGGATTTGGAGCAAGCCGTACCACTTGCCGCCACCCCCAACAGCGCGCGGCTTGTAGGTGCTTTCATGCTTGGACAGCGCAGACATAAAGCCCACCCAAAACGCCGCACGCCGTTCTGGTCCGTTCTCCGGATAAGCCGGGCACCAATCCGCAATGTCTTTCGGAACCATCGAAATCAGCGGCGCGCCATGCCCCTGCACCGCCTCCATCGCCGCGCGTGTCCACAGCGCGTGCTCGCCCCGGTGATCCCAGCGCATACGTGGAAAAATCTCGTCCCGTGCGATGGGGCGCAGATTTTCCGAGACGCGTGGCGTAGGCAACTCAACCCTCGCATCGACCACGCGGTCCATCGCTGTGGCCCGCGACACTGGCCGGATTTGCGATGGGTCAGCAGCCAAAGGAAAGGCAGCTAAGATACTCAGAACAAAGGCAGCTATACGTTTCATCCACTCAGACTGCCCCAGCCAAAACCGCGCTGGCAAGAGGCGCGGTGCCGCATTGTTTCGCACGCGCAGACAACCCGCCGAAACGCCTGCAACTGTCGGCATAAATCCCCCTCTTGTCCCGCTTCGCGCTGCGGCCTAAAACGCCTGAGACCCACGAACAGGACCTGCCCCATGCTCGATCTGACATACGAGACCCCAAAACCCAAAGTGATCGCTGGCGCCAAGCACGATTGGGAGCTTGTGATCGGCCTTGAGGTGCACGCGCAGGTCGCCTCTAACGCCAAGCTCTTTTCGGGGGCCTCCACGACATTCGGCGCGGAACCCAACAGCAACGTGGCCTTTGTGGATGCGGCGATGCCCGGCATGCTGCCCGTCATCAACGAGTTTTGCGTGGCCCAGGCCGTGCGCACCGGCCTTGGGCTGAAAGCCGATATCAACCTCTGGTCGGCCTTCGACCGGAAGAACTATTTCTACCCCGACCTGCCCCAGGGCTACCAGATCAGCCAGCTCTATCACCCCATCGTGGGCGAAGGCGAAGTGCTGGTCGAACTGGGCGATGGCACCGCGCGTCTGGTGCGCGTGGAACGCATCCACCTTGAGCAGGACGCGGGCAAATCCATCCACGATATGGACCCGAACATGTCCTTTGTCGATCTGAACCGCACCGGCGTCGCCCTGATGGAGATCGTCTCCCGCCCCGACATCCGCGGCCCGGAAGAGGCCGCCGCCTATGTCGGCAAGCTGCGCCAGATCACGCAATATCTGGGTACTTGCGACGGCAATATGCAAAACGGCAACCTGCGGGCGGACGTGAATGTCTCGGTCTGCCGTCCGGGCGACTACGAGAAGTATCAGGAGACGCAGGATTTCAGCCATCTCGGCACGCGCTGCGAGATCAAGAACATGAACTCCATGCGCTTTATCCAGCAAGCGATCGAGGTCGAGGCCCGTCGCCAGATCGCCATCATCGAGGATGGCGGCGCGGTCGTGCAGGAAACGCGCCTCTACGATCCAGACAAGGGCGAGACGCGATCGATGCGCTCCAAGGAAGAGGCGCATGATTACCGCTATTTCCCCTGCCCCGACTTGCTGCCTCTGGAGATTGAGCAAGGCTGGGTTGATGACATCGCCAAAGCCCTGCCCGAGCTGCCCGACGAAAAGAAAGCGCGCTTTATCAGCGACTTCAGTCTGTCTGACTACGACGCTTCTGTGCTGACGGCCGAGACCGCCTCCGCTGCCTTCTTTGAAAAAGTAGCCGAGGGCCGCGACGGCAAGCTGGCCGCGAATTGGGTCATCAACGAGCTTTTCGGCCGCCTGAAGAAGGACGAGAAAGAGATCACCGATAGTCCCGTCTCGCCCGAGCAGTTGGGCGGGATCATCGCGCTGATCACCAAGGGCGATATCAGCGGCAAGATCGCCAAGGACCTCTTTGAGATCGTCTATACCGAAGGTGGCGACCCGGCTGAGATCGTCGAAGCACGCGGCATGAAGCAGGTCACCGACACGGGCGCCATTGAAGCCGCAGTCGATCAGGTGATCGCTGACAACCCCGCGCAGGTCGAAAAGGCTAAGGAAAACCCCAAGCTCGCGGGCTGGTTCGTGGGTCAGGTGATGAAAGCCACCGGCGGCAAGGCGAACCCCAAAGCGGTGAACGAAATCGTCGCCAAGAAATTGGCGGAGTAACGCGCACCGCCTTGTGCGCGCAGCACGCGCCCCTATATCTCGCATTGAGTGGGGCGTGATCCACCAACCCTTGTGGAACTGGCTAAGCCCTTAATATCTTGGCCTTTTGTGCTTTATTTGCTACGTTGCTCTGCACTGGATGGGAGTTCTCGATGACCAAGTTCGAATACAAAGTCGTGCCTGCGCCCAAGCGGGGCGAGAAGGTCAAAGGCGTCAAGGCAGGCGATGCGCGCTTTGCGCATACGCTCGAAAGCCTCATGAACGAGATGGGCGCGCAAGGCTGGGAATACCAGCGCGCAGACACCCTTCCGTCAGAAGAACGCAGCGGTCTGACCTCCAGAACAACTGTCTTTCAGAATGTGCTCGTCTTCCGCCGCCCGCTTGAAAGCAATGACGCTGTGATTGCGCCTGTGCCCTCTCCAAAATCCGAACCCGAGGCCGCCAAGCTGATCAAGCAAGCCGAAGAGCCCGGCAAAGCGCCGCCCGTCGGCCCTGCCGTGAACACCGACAAGCCCTCGGATGGCTCCAACGTCGCGGCTGAGTGATTAGCTGATTTCCAAAGCCAATGCGTGAATGCGCCCGACCAGATCGGCGCCAAGTGCCTTGTGCACCGCGCGGTGTCGCTCGATCCGGCTCATAGGAGCAAACGCATCGGCTTTGATCCGCACACGGAAATGGCTTTCGCCGCCTTCCTGATAGCCTGCATGGCCGCGATGGCTTTCGCTTTCGTCAATAACTTCAAGGGCTTGCGGCGCGAAACTCGCCTCCAACGCTGTTCTGATTTCTTCTGTTCTCGACATTTTTTCACCCGCCCCCCTTCAATCTCGGAGATCACAGTCTAAACTGCCCTTTCCGAGTCGAAAAGGTATACACGCTATGTCCAAAGACGATCCCTTCGGTTTTGATATGTCCGTCTCTTCTGCAAAGAAGAAGAACACCCGCGGCCGCCGCGGCATGTCCGGCGCCTTTGAGACCTCGACCCGGATTTGCGACAAGCCCGGCTGCGAAGAGGCCGGCAAGTACCGCGCACCCAAATCACCCGACAGCCTCGATGATTTCTTCTGGTTCTGCAAAGACCACGTGCGCGAGTATAATCTGAAGTGGAACTTTTTTGACGGCACCTCGGACGAGGCATTCAACGAGCAGATGGACAAGGACCGCGTCTGGGAGCGGGAGACAAAACCCTTCGGCAAACAGACCGACGAACAACGCGCCTGGGCCCGGCTCGGCATCAACGACGCGCATGAGGTTCTGGGCGCCAATGCCACCCGCAACCCCGGTAAGTCGATCACAGGCACGCGCAAGCTGCCCCCGACCGAACGCCGCGCGATTGAGATCCTCGAAGCCAAGGACCACTGGACCAAGGCCGAGATTCGTAAAAGCTACAAGGCACTGATCAAGATTCTGCACCCGGACATGAATGGCGGGGACCGCTCGGACGAAGAGAAATTGCAGGAGGTTGTCTGGGCTTGGGATCAGATCAAGGAAAGCCGCAGCTTCAAGTAAAACTCACGCCAAACTTGATCCGGGCCCCAAGCTCAACGCGCCTACCAGACCTGATCCGGAGGCTCCACCATATCCCAAGCCGTGACCTGCTAAAACTCCATCTCGCCGAAGCCAAAAATCGAGCGGCGCTCGATCTGCCAGGGTCTGCACAACCAATGCACCAAGCCCAACGCAATGATCGCGGCAACCGCGACCAGCGGTGACTCAACAAGCGTGCCCGCGATGATGATGACCCCGAAAGTTGTCCCCCAGAGCGGCATGTTCAGCGTGCCGGTGATGACCCCGGCCAGAAACAGCACCCAGACCCCGGCGATGGCTGTGCGCACCAAGCCCAGAAAGCCGCCATGGCCAAAATGTTTGCGCATGAAAAAGATCAGCCCGCCCATCACGAATGTCCCAGTAAAAACAAGCCAGCGCTCCTGCGCGGTCCAGGCTGCGGCTGTCGGCGTGCTGCGCCACGACAAGGTCTCCAACGCCGACCAGGACAGAACCATCCCAAACACAGCACCCACAAGGAATGCGGCGAAGAGCTTTGCTTCGCCGGGGCTGATCCGGCGCGAAAGCCCTTTCACATGGGAACTCAGTACATCTTTCATTAGAATGGGCGATACTTTCCAATCATGGCAAAAATAGGGAAAGGCCGCCGCCAAGTGCGTCTTTTCTATTATACGACCGCCCCCCTTCCCCTTGCCCTTATCCGCGATATGTTGCACCACGGGTCACGGCCCAAAGGGGCACGCAGGAAGGACCGAAAATGGCAGACGGCACGATGGATATCAGCGCAAAACCAACCGAAGAGATTTCTGTTCGCGAGGTCTTCGGAATTGACACCAACATGGTCGTCAAAGGCTTTGCCGAGCGCACAGATCGCGTGCCCGAAATTGATCCAACCTACAAGTTTGACCCTGACACCACGCTCGCTATCCTCGCCGGGTTTTCGCACAACCGCCGTGTAATGATCCAAGGCTATCACGGGACGGGCAAATCAACCCATATCGAACAGGTCGCTGCCCGCCTGAACTGGCCCACAGTGCGGGTGAACCTCGACAGTCACATCAGCCGGATCGACCTGATCGGCAAGGACGCGATCAAGCTCAAAGACGGCAAGCAGGTTACCGATTTTCAGGAAGGCATCCTGCCCTGGGCGCTCCGCAACCCCTGCGCCATCGTGTTTGATGAATATGATGCGGGCCGCGCCGACGTGATGTTCGTCATCCAGCGCGTGCTGGAGGTTGACGGCAAGCTGACCCTGCTCGACCAGAACCAGGTGATCGAGCCGCATCCAAATTTCCGTATCTTCGCGACTGCCAACACCGTTGGTTTGGGCGACACGACCGGCCTTTATCACGGCACACAACAGATCAACCAAGGTCAGATGGACCGGTGGAGCCTTGTGGCCACGCTCAACTATCTCTCTGTTGAGGCGGAAGCGGCCATCGTCCTTGCGAAGTCGCCCCATTATAACACGGCTGAGGGCCGCACGACCGTGCAGCGCATGGTCACTGTCGCCGACCTGACGCGGACTGCGTTCATGAATGGCGACCTGAGCACCGTGATGAGCCCACGGACCGTCATCGCATGGGCCCAAAACGCCGAAATTTTCCGCAATGTGGGCTACGCTTTCCGGCTGTCCTTCCTCAACAAATGTGATGAGCTTGAGCGCCAAACCGTGGCGGAGTTCTATCAGCGTTGTTTTGATGAAGAGCTGCCCGAAAGTGCCGCCAGCATGAGCCTCGGCTAACGGCCCACTCTCAAGACCGATTGTGACGACGACAGACCCCGCTGCGGCGGGTTGTCGACATTTGTATACATTTTAGCCACACACATTTAGAGTTCTTAAATCGCCTAATTGTTAGACATATTTTCAGCAGTAGAGTTGAAAACATGAGCATAAAAATAACAATGACGCTCATTCTGGGTCTGATCGGACTTGGACCCATCATGAGCAACGCACAGCCCTGGCCGACCTCCCCGTCAGAGCGTGTTCAGGTTTTCGCCACATGCGCTGGACGGCTCTCCGCCTTTGTCGATCACCAGCGCACTGTCGGGGGTCAGGTCTCCGAACAAGTAGAAGCCCAGCGTGGCAGTTTCGAGGCGCTGCTCAGCGCAACCATCCCCGACGCTCTGGATTACGGCCTACCGCAGGCACAGGCGATGGATTGGCAGGTCCACGCCAAGCTCGCCCAATCGCGCCTCCTGATGCGCGCGGATTTCTACGGGGACGCGGTTGTCAAAGCCAAAGCTCGCGAGGCGGCGGATGCGTTCTTGCGGGAATGCGACCGGTTCCTTCTGGGCTAACTCTTCAAATACCAAAACGTAAATAAATCTTTTTATTACAGCGCGCTAAGGCGATCTTGGTATTATGTTAAGCCCCAACATAAAACCTCCAATGTTTTCAACGAAGGCCTTCTGAAAAGCCGGTTTCGCATGCGAAACCCCCTCGTGCTTTTCCATTGGCCCTCGGTCCGGGTTTGACCTAGGTTATGCGGCGACACCTGCTTTCCGGACGCCGCGCATGCAACAGAACGACAACCCCGCCGATCCTTTCAAAAAGGCGCTCGCTGAAGCCACTAAAGTGATGGCCGATGATCCGGAATTGTCGGTGACGTATTCCGTGGATCCTCCCGGCCAGACGAATGATTCCGTCCGCCTGCCCCAAGTCACGCGCCGCATGACCCGCGAAGAGGTCCTGCTCGCCCGTGGCACCGCCGACGCCTACGCCCTGCGCCACAAGTTTCATAATGCGGCGACCTACAACCGCTATGCGCCGCAAGGCCAGATGGCCCGCGACCTCTATGATGCGATGGAAACCGCCCGGTGCGAGGCCGTGGGCGCCAAGGCGATGCCCGGCACCGCAGGCAATATCGACGCCAAGATCGCCAACGAAGCCCAACGCCGCGGCTATGACCAAATCAAGGAAGCCTCCGAGGCCCCCCTTGCCACCGCAGCCGGTTATCTCGTGCGCCACCTCGCAACGGGCCGTGACCTGCCCGCAGGTGCGCGCAACGTGATGGAGCTGTGGCAAGGCTTTATCGAGGATCAAGCAGGCGGCACGCTCGAAGACCTCGAGGCCACCCTCTCCGATCAGGCCGCGTTTGCGAAACTCACGCGCCGGATCATCGAAGATCTGGGCTATGGGGACCAGTTGGGCGACGATCCCGACAGCACCGACGAGGAAGATCAGGACACCGCCGAAGAAGACGCGCAGGACGAGTCCGAGCCCGATAGCACAGGCTCTGACGATCAGGATGACGAGGATATGGAAGCCTCGCCAGAGCAATCGCAGGAAGAGCAGCAGGACGCGTCCCAAGCCTCGGTAACACTGGATGACATGGCCGAAGCCGAGATGGGCGAGGAAGCCGAGATGCCCGAGGGCGAAAGCCCGCTTGAGCCACCCCAGCCTGCCCCAATCTCCGACGCAGACCCCAATTACGAGGTCTATCAGGTCGACAATGACGAAGAGATCATGGCCGAAGAGCTGGCCGAACCCGCTGAGCTGGAACGCCTGCGCGCCTATCTCGACCAGCAGTTGGAGCCCTTGAAAGGCGCGGTTTCGCGCCTTGCCAACAAGCTGCAGCGTCGTCTGCAGGCCCAGCAGAACCGCTCGTGGGAGTTCGACCGCGAGGAAGGCATGCTGGACGCAGGCCGCCTCGCCCGTGTGATCGCCAACCCGACGACGCCGCTCTCCTTCAAGGTCGAAAAAGACACGGAGTTCCGCGACACGGTCGTGACCCTGCTACTCGACAATTCCGGCTCCATGCGCGGCCGCCCGATCTCCATCGCGGCGATTTGTGCGGATGTTCTGGCCCGCACGTTGGAGCGGTGCCAAGTCAAGGTCGAAATCCTCGGCTTCACCACCCGCGCCTGGAAAGGCGGTCTCTGCCGCGAGCAATGGTTGGCCGAAGGCCGCCCCCAGCAGCCCGGCCGCCTCAACGATCTGCGCCACATCATCTACAAATCCGCCGATGCCCCGTGGCGTCGCGTGCGCCCCAATCTGGGGCTGATGATGAAGGAAGGTCTGCTCAAGGAAAACATCGACGGCGAGGCGCTCGAATGGGCGCACCGCCGCATGGTAAACCGCCCTGAGGCGCGCAAAATCCTGATGGTGATCAGCGACGGTGCGCCGGTGGACGATTCAACTCTGTCCGTTAACCCCGCGAATTACCTCGAAAAACACCTGCGCGACGTGATCGCCATGGTCGAAAAGCGCAAAGCGGTGGAACTGATCGCCATCGGCATCGGCCACGACGTGACCCGCTATTATGACCGCGCGGTCACCATCACCGATGTGGAACAATTGGCCGGGGCCATGACCGAACAATTGGCCGCGCTCTTTGACAGCGACCCGCGTGCGCGCGCGAAATTCATGGGGCTGAAGAAGGCCAGCTGATGTTTCAGACCTTCACCGCCAGCACCTCCCCCGACGACGGCCCGCCGCGGCTGATGGCCCTTCGGTCGGTGATGAAAGACGCGGGTCTGGACGGCTTCCTGGTCCCGCGCGCCGATGCCCATCAAGGCGAATACGTCGCCCCCCGTGATGCGCGGCTGGCGTGGCTCACGGGCTTCACGGGCTCGGCCGGTTTCGCCGCAATCCTAGCGGATCACGCAGGCGTCTTCATCGACGGGCGCTACCGGGTTCAGGTCAAATCGCAGGTCGCCGATGTCTTCACCCCGGTGCCGTGGCCCGAGACGAAGCTCGCCGATTGGCTGATTGAACATCTCAAGGCGGGCGCTGTGGTCGGGTATGACGACTGGCTCCACACCCAGTCGGAGGTCGACCGCCTGCAAGACCGTCTTGAGGCGCAGGGCATTACGCTGAAACCGGGTCCCAACCTTGTGGACCACATTTGGGAGGATCAGCCCGCTCCTCCGTCTGGCAAGATCATCTCCTACCCCCTTGAATTCGCTGGGGAAAGCCACGCTCAAAAACGCGAGCGCATCGCAAGTGATATCGCAAAAGACGGGCAAGACGCCGCCGTCCTGACCCTGCCTGACAGCATCGCCTGGCTGCTGAATATCCGGGGCACCGATATCGAGCGAAACCCAGTCGCCCACGCCTTCGCGATCCTGCATAAGGACGCGACGGTCGACCTCTATGTCTATGGCGACAAGGCCGCCGATCTGGGCGATCATCTGGGTGATGAGATCCGCCTCCACCCCGTTGCCGAATTTGAGGAGGCTCTGGCCGCCCTCAAAGGCACGATCCGCGTCGACCCGGCCACCGCCCCCGCCCGCATCTTCACCAAGATCACCGCCGAGATCGCGCCAGCCGACGACCCTTGCATCCTGCCGAAAGCCTGTAAGAACGCGACGGAAATTGACGGCACCCGCACAGCTCATCTGCGCGACGCCGCCGCGATGGTCGAGTTCCTGGCCTGGCTTGACGCCCAGCCCCCCGGCAGCCTAACCGAGATCGCCGTTGTTAAAGAGCTTGAGGCCCGCCGCCGCGCCACAAACGCCCTGCGTGACATCAGTTTCGAGACGATCAGCGGCGCAGGCCCCAACGCCGCCATCGTGCATTACCGCGTGACCGAAGACACGGATCGCGCCGTCAAGGAGGGCGAACTCCTGCTGGTCGACAGCGGCGCGCAATATATCGACGGGACCACGGACATCACCCGCACCGTGCCAGTCGGCACGCCAGAGCCGATCCATCGCAGCTGCTTCACCCGCGTGCTGCAAGGCATGATCGCCATCAGCCGCGCGCGCTTTCCCAAGGGTCTTGCGGGCCGCGATCTAGACGCGCTCGCACGCTTCCCTCTTTGGACGGCCGGGCTCGATTACGACCACGGCACCGGCCACGGCGTGGGCGCCTATCTCAGCGTGCATGAAGGCCCCCAGCGCATCTCGCGCATTTCAGAAGTCGCCTTTGAGCCGGGGATGATCCTGTCGAACGAGCCCGGCTATTACCGAGAGGGCGCGTTTGGCATTCGGATCGAGAACCTGATCGTGGTGCGCGAAGCCGACAAGATCGAAGGCGCAGACGACCGTGAAATGCTCGATTTCGAGACGCTCACCTACGTGCCCATCGACCGTCGCCTCATCGTGGCGGAGATGCTCTCACCCGATGAGCGCGCCTGGATAAACGCTTATCACCAAACGGTTTTCGACAAGATCGCCGATAGTGTTGGCGCTGAGGCGCGCGATTGGCTAGAACGGGCCACCGCGCCTGTGTGACACATCCCTGTCACACGGATCGCACAAACACACATCCGACATGTATTGAGGGGAACGCATATGGCTGATCACATCAAGATTCACAAAGCAGACGGCACTTGGGTGGTGCGCGCAGGCGGTGCTGTTTTGGGTGAAAGCGGCAATGCGCTGGAACTGCACGAAGGCGCCGCCCCGCCCGTGATCTACTTCCCCCGCGAAGACTTCGCGATGGCGTTCCTCTCGCCCTCGGATCGCACCAGCACCTGCCCCCATAAGGGCAAGGCGACGTACTACACCATCGAGGCGAAAAGCGGCCCTATCAAAGACGCCGTCTGGTCCTATGAGACCCCCATCGACGGGATGGAGCGTATCGCAGGCCACCTCGCCTTCTACACCGACCGCGTCACGGTCGAGCAAGTCTAACCCTTCGCTTTTTCAAAATATCCCGGGGGGTCTGGGGGGCTGGCCCCCCAGCTTCCCTTCAAGAGTGCTCTTCCGCAGCCGTCGCCGCCAAAGCTCGGTTATACGCTTTCAACGCGTCCACATGGAACAGCGCGCCCCAGAGCTCGGGCGGGCTGTCTTCGCCGCCCAGAGTCACCACCGGAATGAAGCGCACGGTGTTGGTGTCGAACATCGGCATGGCCTGCTCCAGCGTCGCATTGCCGTCGATATATATGCCCTGCTCGACCAGCTCCCAGCACGCGTCATCCTTGGCCGCGCGGGGATGGTCTTTCTTGCGCATCACCTTGGCGACAGTGAACATCGCTAGCAGATAGGCTTGCGGGCCCGCGGCCAGATGGATGTTGCGCCGCTCAAGCTGGGTCAGGAAGAAGGACCGATCCACAAGCCGCGAGGCCAGCGCGGTGGAAAGCGACACGGCCACCATCACCGCAAGACCCGTTTGCCAGTCGCCGGTTAGCTCGAACACGATGAGCGTCGTCGAAATCGGCGCGCCCAAAACGGCGGCCGCCACGGCCCCCATCCCCGCCAGCGCATAAAGCGTCTCGGAGCCGGAGATATCCGGGAAGATGCCCGTGGCCACGATGCCAAAGGCAAGGCCAACCAGCGCGCCGACCATCAGCGAGGGCGAGAAGACGCCGCCGCCCATCCGCCCGCCCATGGTGATCGCGACGGCGGCGACTTTCAGAACAGCAAAGACCATGGCTTCGTGAAAGACCAGTTCGCCGGTCAGGGCGAGCGATGTGGTCTCGTAACCGACCCCGATGATATGCGGAAACCAGATCGCGATGATGCCTAGCAGCAGCCCGGCAAATGCCGGGCGCAAATAGCGGGGGACGGACAGCTTTTCCTGCAGGTAGCTGCCCATATCCTCGGTCCAGAAGATGGCGCGCATCAGCACGACAGCGATCAGCCCGCAGGTCAGACCGAGCAGCAGGAAGGCCGGCAATTCGATATAGAAATCAAGGTTGTTGGAGACAGGTAGGACAAATTCGGTGACGTCCCCGAACTCAAGCCGGTTGATGACTGTCCCCGCAACGGAGGCGATGACGATGGGCGCGAAGGCATGCACAGCGAAATGGCGCAGCACGACCTCCAGCGCGAAAAGCGCTCCTGCGATGGGAGCGTTGAAGGATGCCGACACGGCGGCGGCGACGGCGCAGCCCAGCAGGTCGCGCCCGGTGATACCGTCGGCGCGGATCAGGTTGGAGATATAGCTGGAGATGACGCCCGCTAGGTGCACCACCGGCCCCTCCCGCCCCGAGGAGCCGCCAGAGGACAGCGTGATCATCGACGCCAGCGCAGAGGCAAGACCGGCTTTCTTCTCGACCCGGCCATCATGCAGTGCGGCCCCTTCGATGACATCTGCGACGGACCGAACCCGGCCATCAGGCGTGAACCAATGCAGGATCAGCCCCACAACAAAGCCGCCGCACACCGGGATCAGGAGGATCCAGTACCACGGCAGGTTCACTGCAAAACTGTGAATGCGCGAGATATCATCGGTGCCGTAAAGTGTGCCTTGCAGCCAGATGATCCCCTTGCGGAAGAAAAGGGCTGCAAACCCGGCGGCAATCCCGATCACAAGAGCGATAAACCAGAACTGAATCTGGCTTGGCCCGCGGTGCTTCATCACCTGCCAGCCACCTTTGCAGGCCGACAGCGCATCGTCGAGTTGCTGGGCTAGCAGGGATTTGGCAGGCTCCGCCATGCGGTTTCCTAAGGGCTTGCTTTGCAATATAAGATCGCGACGGAGAGGATCACAAAATGACGATACAGACCGCTTTGACCGCGTTGGAACCAGTCTTAGGCGATCGGCTCACGCGGTCCAAGTCTGATCTGGATTTGCACGGACGATCTGAATCGCATTTTGCGACGACGCCGCCGGATGCGGTGGCCTATCCGGAGAGCGCGGAAGAGGTTGCGGAGTTGGTCAAACTCTGTGCCGCGCATGATTGCCCCGTCGTGCCCTGGGGCACGGGCACATCGCTGGAAGGCCATGCTTTGGCGGTGCGTGGCGGGCTCTCCGTCGATTTCTCGCGGATGAACAAGGTGCTGGCGGTCCATCCAGAGGACATGGACGTGGTTGTCCAGCCGGGGGTGACGCGCGAAGACCTGAACACAGAGCTGCGCGCGACGGGGCTTTTCTTTCCGGTCGATCCGGGCGCCAATGCGTCGCTGGGCGGGATGGCCGCGACGCGGGCATCAGGCACGACAGCGGTGCGCTACGGCACGATGGCCGACAATGTGATGGGCTTGCAGGTGGTGACCGCGCAGGGGGAGATCATTCGCACCGGAACGCGGGCGCGGAAATCCTCTGCTGGGTATGATTTGACCAAGTTGTTCGTTGGCTCGGAAGGCACACTTGGGTTGATCACTGAACTGACGCTGAAGCTGCAAGGCCAGCCCGAGGCCGTGAGTGCCGCCGTCTGCGCGTTCGAGACGGTGGATGCGGCGGTGAACACGGTGATCCAGACAATCCAGATGGGCCTGCCCATGGCGCGGATTGAGCTGGTGGATGCCGCCACGGCGCGGGCCTTCAACAGCTATGCGGGGGCCAGCATGCCGGAAATGCCACATCTGATGGTGGAGTTTCACGGCACCCCAGCGGCGGTGGCAGAGCAATCCGAGATGTTCGGGGCCATCGCTGATGAGATGGGCGGCAAAGGCTTTGAGTGGGCCACCAAGGCAGAGGACCGCACAGCGCTTTGGAAGATGCGCCATAATGCCTATTACGCGATCCTCGCCTCGCGCCCCGGTGCCCGGGCGTTGGTAACGGACCTCTGTGTGCCGATCTCGATGCTGGCGGAGGCGATCAACGAGACGGTCGCGGATATCGACGGGTCGTTCCTGACAGGGCCGATCGTGGGGCATGTCGGGGACGGCAATTTCCATTCGGCCCTGCTTATCGAGGATGGCAACGCCCACGATCTAGAGGAGGCCTTGCGTCTGTCGGACCGGATGGTCGAGCGGGCCTTGCGGATGGGCGGCACTGTAACGGGCGAGCATGGCGTCGGCATGGGCAAGATGAAATACATGGAACGCGAGCATGGCGGTGGTTGGGACGTGATGGGCCAGATCAAGCGTGCGATGGATCCGCAGAATATCCTGAACCCCGGCAAGCTGGTGCGCGGGAATTAAGAATTTTCAGAAAATTCTTTCAAAACTCTTTTGAAGAGTTTTAGCCCGCGAGGAGCGCACGGGCCGCGCCACGGGCCTCGTCAGTAATGGTGTCACCGGACAGCATGCGAGCAATCTCATCGATACGATCTGGATCCGTCAGTGGCACCACCGTCGATGTGGTCATGTCCTTCTCGACCCGTTTCTCGACGCGCCAATGATGGCCGCCTAAGGCTGCCACTTGCGGTGAGTGTGTGACGACCAGCACTTGCGCATCGGAGGCAAGCGCTGCCAACCTGCGACCCACCGCATCGGCTGTGGCCCCGCCCACACCGCGGTCGATCTCATCAAAGATCATCGTCAGGCCAGAGGTGGCCTTAGTCAGACAGACCTTGAGAGCCAGTAGGAAGCGGCTGAGTTCGCCCCCAGAGGCGATCTTGTTGAGGGGGCCAGAGGGCGCGCCGGGGTTCGTGGCCACAGTGAAGGCGACCGCGTCTGTACCGTCCGGGCCGGGGTCTGCTTGTGTGATTTCAGTGGTGAAAACGGCGCGATCCATCTTGAGCGGGGCAAGCTCAGCCGACATTGCTTTGTCGAGCTTGGCGGCGGCTTTCTTGCGTGCTGCTGACAAGTTTGATGCCGCGCTTTCATATTCCGTTTCAGCGGCTTGTACAGCGTTCTTCATATCCGCCAGATCGCCGGTGCTGGCGTCCAGGGTTGCAAGCCGCGTGCGCAAAGTCTCGGCGAAATCGCTCAGATCGTCGGGTTGGACATCATGCTTTCGGGCCAAGGCGCGGATCGCGAAAAGACGCTCTTCGGTGTCTTCCAACTCGGACGGGTTGAAGGAGAGCGCGTCGAGCGCGGTCTCAATCCCGATGGTCGCCTCACCCAGTTCGACGAGCGCGCGTTCCAATGCGGCGATGGGCGCATCAAGCTGACCTTCGGCCTGCTCTGCCGCGCCTTCAAGCCAGCGGATTGCGTCGCCCATCCGGCCTTCGGCGCCATCATTCCCCAACGCGGTGTGGGCCTTGCCGACATCCTCCCGGATACGCTCGGCGCCTTGCATGAGGCGGCGCAGCGCGTCGAGCTTTTCATCCTCGCCGGGTTCCGGAGCGAGTGCATCCAGCTCGGCTACAGCATGGCGGAGGAAGTCCTCTTCCTCAGCCAGTTCTTTCAACCGCGTCTCTAAGGCGTTCAGGGCTTTGCGAGCCTCTGCCAGCTTGCGCCACGCCTTGCGAGTCTTGTCGATCTGCGGGGCCAGACCACCGAATTCATCTAGCAAAACCCGATGGCCACGTGGGTTGAGCAACCCGCGGTCGTCATGCTGGCCGTGTAGTTCGACCAGCGTGTCGGAGAGCGCGCGCAGCACCTCGCCCGAGGCGCGGCGGTCGTTGACATAGGCCGTCTTCCGGCCATCGCGGGTGTTGACCCGGCGCAAGATCAGCTCGTCCGAGCGGGACCAACCAGCCTCTTCCAGTACGTCTTGCGCAGGGTGATCGTCGGACAGATCGAACCAGGCAGTGACCTCCCCCTGCTCGGCGCCAGCGCGGACCAGCTCGGCCCGACCGCGCCAGCCCAAAACAAAACCAAGACTGTCGAGAAGAATGGATTTGCCAGCGCCGGTTTCGCCTGTGAGCACATTCAGGCCGGGCTGAAACGCAAGCTCCAACCGGTCAATGATCAGCATGTCCCGAATATCGAGACCTCGCAGCATCAGCGCTCACCCCCCTCGGGTCAGATCAGAGCCAGCGGCCCTGCACCACCTGCCGGTAGACCTGCCGCAGCCAACTGTCGCCCGCCGCTTCCAGCTCAAGCCCACGGCCCGTGAGCAGCTTGAAGCTGTCCTCATACCAATCGGTGGCCTGGAAGTTGAAGCCCAAGATCGCCCCGGCTGTCTGTGCCTCATCCGTCAGACCGAGCGACAGGTAGCTTTCCACCAGACGGTGCAGCGCCTCTGGCGTGTGGGTCGTCGTCTGGAATTCCTCAACCACAACGCGGAAGCGGTTGATAGCCGCGGAGTAATGGCCGCGCTTGAGGTAATAGCGCCCAATCTCCATCTCTTTGGCGGCGAGATGGTCGAAGGCCAGATCAAATTTGAGGATCGAAGAGCGCGCATATTCGCTGTCGGGATAGCGTTCGATAACCGTGCGCAGGGCTTGCAGGGCTTGGAAGGTCAGACCTTGGTCACGGCCCACTTCGTCAATCTGATCGTAGTAGCTAAGCGCCAGAAGATACTGCGCATAAGCGGCGTCTTCGTCAGCAGGGTAGAAGTCGATGTAACGCTGTGCGGAGGCGCGGCTTTGCTCGTAATCCTGATTCTTGTGGTAAGCGAAGGCTTGCATGATCAGTGCGCGTTTGGCCCATTCAGAATAGGGGTAGAGGCGTTCCACCTCACCAAAGAAACGCGCGGCTTCTTCGGGTTGGGATTGGGCGAGTTCAAACTCTGCGCGGTTATAAATCTCTTCCGCGGAATACGTCTCGAGCGGTTGCTGACGTCCGCCGCTGCCGCCGCAAGCGGCCAAGACGACCACGCCCAACAAAGCCACTGTTCCCCGAAGTTTCCCGTAAGCGCCTGTCATGAGACTGTTTTTCCCGTTCATTCTGACAGAAGGATACTGCAATCCCCCACCGTGTTCTTCGCGGTTTAGCACAGAAAAAACGAGGGCAAAACGCCTTTGACGCGGAAAACGTCAGGCAATCGCGGGAAGGTCGGCTTTGCGGACGCCGACACCGGGCAGAATGCGGCTTTCTCGGTCGGTGCATTGCTCAACGATATAGGCGGTAGGATCGGCGAAAAGCGCGTGCAACAGCTTATTTGTCAGCGCGTGGCCCGCACGATCACCGGTGTAGCGCGCCATAAGCGGAGCACCGGCCAGACCCAGATCGCCAAGCGCGTCGAGCATCTTGTGGCGCACGGCCTCGTCCTTGTAGCGGAAGCCGCCGGGGCTGAGCACGGCATCGCCATCGACAACAACGGCGTTATCCAGCGAGCCGCCAAGCGCCATGCCATTGGCATGCATGAATTCGATGTCGGAGTGACGGCAGAAGGTGCGGCTGTCGCACAGCTCGCGCACAAACGTGCCGTTGGACAGGTTCAGCGTCTTTGTCTGCTCGCCAATCGCGGCATCCTCAAAATCAATGCGGAAGTCCATGATCAGGTGATTGGCTGGGTCCAGACGGGCAGAGGCGAGACCGTCGGTCACCTCAACCCGGCGCAGCACGCGGATCGCGGCGACGGGTTCGTCTTGCGCCTGAAGACCAGCAGCAAGGAAGCGCTGCACAAAAACAGCAGCAGAACCGTCGAGGATCGGAAGCTCTGGCCCGTTCAGCTCGATCAGGGCGTTGTGGATCCCACACCCGACGAGCGCGGCCATGATATGTTCCAACGTGGAGACGGAAACACCGGCCTTGTTGCGGATCAACGTGCAAAGCGAGATTTGCTGAACGGCGTTCCACTTCGCAGGGATGAACGGATCGGCATCGGTTACGTCTGTGCGCTTGAACCATATGCCGTGGTAAGCTGAAGCAGGGTGCACAGTCGCGCGCACCGGTTCCCCACTGTGGAGCCCGATACCTTCGAATGTAACCGATGTTTTAAGCGTTTTCTGCACGTTGGCCTCAAGTTGCTGCACCGCAGAGTTTGGGCGATGCAGATCATATCTAGCTAGCGGTCTGAGGGGTCTCAACTCACTCTTTGTAACGGTATGTAACATGAAGAATCAGGTCGGCATGAATTTGCCTATGGACTGTAAATAACTGCAATCAAACGAAAAAAGACCACCCGAAGGTGGCCTTTAATGTTTCAGATTTGACGTATTTTAGTTGGCTTGACGGCGCAGGAAGGCTGGGATTTCGATCCGCTCCTGCTCTGGATCGGCCTCGGGCTCATCATCGTAGGATTGCACCGGCGGCTGCTGGCGCATCGGTGCGGGGGCTGCGCGTTCTGCGCCCTCCGTTCCGTGGCCTGTCATGCGGTTAATCAGGGAATTGATCCCGAAGCGCGGCTTATCGGCTTCCGGTTCAGGCTGGGGTGCAGGCGCCGCGGCTTGGGCCGGCACTTTTTGCACGGCGGCCTGAAGGCGGGCCATGGCCTGGGGCGAAGGAGCACCCGGTTGCGGCGCTTTCGGCGCCACGAAGGCAGCGGCTTCCGGCGTTTCCACCTCGGTCGCGGCAGGCTGCGGCTGATAGGCGGGGGGCGGCAGATCATCTGTTGCTTCCGGCTCAGCTGGGGCTTCCATGCGCGGCTCGAAAACAGGCTCTGCCGGGATCGGTGCGGGCGCGGCCTGCTCAGGCTCCATACGATCCAGCAAGGATGGCTCTGCGGGTGCAGCAGCGGCGGCTGCGGCAGGTGCAAAGGCCGGGATTTCTGCAGGCGTTTCCGCAACTTCTTCCACGGCTTCTTCGACCGGCTTGAGCGGTTCTGCCAGCGAACGACGCGGCAGCGGAGTTTCTGCGTTGCTTTCGGTCGCGTCGATGCCAGTGGCCACAACGCTGACGCGCATCGTGCCTTCCATACCAGTATCGAGGGTCGAGCCCACGATGATGTTGGCGTCGGGGTCGACTTCCTCGCGGATGCGGTTGGCGGCTTCGTCCAGCTCGAAGAGCGTCAGATCATAACCGCCGGTGATGTTGATGAGGACGCCGTTGGCGCCGCGGAGCGAGATTTCGTCCAGCAGCGGGTTGGCGATGGCTTTCTCAGCCGCTTGGATCGCGCGATCTTCGCCGGTTGCTTCGCCGGTGCCCATCATGGCTTTGCCCATTTCGTCCATCACAGCGCGGACGTCTGCGAAGTCGAGGTTGATGAGACCCGGACGGACCATCAGGTCGGTCACGCCTTTAACGCCTTGGTAGAGAACGTCGTCAGCCATCGAGAACGCCTCGGTAAAGGTCGTTTTCTCGTTCGCCAGACGGAAGAGGTTCTGGTTCGGAATGATGATCAGCGTGTCGACGACCTTTTGCAGCGCCTCGACACCGTCTTCAGCCTGACGCATGCGCTTGCCGCCTTCAAACTGGAAAGGCTTGGTCACAACGCCGACGGTCAGAACGCCCAGCTCACGCGCGGCTTGCGCAATGATCGGGGCAGCGCCCGTACCCGTGCCGCCGCCCATACCAGCAGTGATGAAGCACATATGCGCGCCTGCGAGGTGATCGACGATCTGTTCGATGCTTTCTTCGGCGGCAGCAGCCCCCACGGTTGCGCGAGCTCCTGCCCCCAAACCTTCGGTGACTTTGACACCCATCTGGATTTTGGCCTGCGCCATCGACTGTTGCAGCGCTTGCGCATCGGTGTTGGCGGTGACGAATTCGACCCCGTCGAGTTCTTTCTCGATCATGTTGTTGACGGCGTTGCCGCCAGCGCCGCCCACACCGAAGACGGTGATACGGGGTTTCAGGTCTTCCTGACCGGGCATCGAAAGGGTCAAAGTCATAATGTGTCCGCCTGTTATCTGCCATTTGAGGGGGTTGACCCCCGAATTAGCGCCAATGCTAGCGTGACATTCCGATCACGTCACCCAAAAAACACGAAAAAGGCGCAAAATATCGTGCTTTTCTAAAGGATTTCAGCGGTATTTCGCTGATCACCCCATATTTAGCGTCTACCAGTTGTCTTTGAACCAGCGGATCGCGCGTTTGAGCGAGCGCGCCGGGTATTTCTCTGCGGGAATCTCGAAGTCCCACCACTCGTCTTGCGGGTTTGCCGCAAAGAGGCAAAGCCCCACAGAGGAGGCAAATGCCGGGCCCGTCGCGGCTTGCGGCAGGCCTTGCACGCGGAGCGGACGCCCCAGGCGCACTTGCTGGCCCAGGATCTTGGAGGCGAGACCGTCGAGGCCCGGGATTTGGCTGCCGCCCCCTGTCAGAACGATTTGCTGGCTGGGCAGGTGTTCGAAGCCTGCGGCATCCAGACGGACGCGGACCTCTTCGAGGATTTCCTCAACGCGTGGGCGCATGATACCGATCAGCTCGGCGCGGCTCACGGTGCGGCGATCATGCTCCCAATCGCCGGTATCGCCGCCGATCTCGATCATCTCGCGGTCGTCCATGCCGGTAGCGACAACGCCGCCGTAAAAGGTCTTGATCCGTTCGGCGGTGGCGGGTGGGACTTGCAGGCCGATGGAGATGTCTGAGGTGACATGCTCCCCACCCAGACGCACGGCGTCGGAATAGATCATGTGCTTGCGCATGAAGATTGAGAGGCCAGTGGCGCCGCCGCCAAGATCGATGCAGGCGGCACCCAGTTCCTGTTCATCCTCCACCAGCGAGGAGATGCCGGAGACGTAGGACGAGGACGCAAGACCTGCCAGTTCCAGATCGCAGCGCTTGATGCAGTAGAGCAGGTTTTGAATGACCGTTTCATCCACCGTCAGCAGGTGCATATCGACGGCCAGTTCATTGCCCATCTGGCCACGTGGATCACCAAGGCCGGAGCGGTGATCGATCGCGAAATTCACGGGCTGGGCGTGGAGCACCTCGCGCCCTTCGCCGAAATCGGGCACATCGCAAGAGGCCATGACGCGGGCGATGTCCTGCTCTGTCGCGATGTTTTCGTCCAGTTCGACCACACCATCGAGGCCATAAGAGCGCGGGCGGGCCCCGGCAAAACAGGCGATGACGTGATCCACGCGCGTGTTGGCCATTTTCTGTGCGGCCTGCACGGCGGTGCGGATCGCGCGTTCGGTTTCCTGCATGGCGTCAATCTCGCCAAAGCGGACACCGCGAGAGCGGGTGGTGGCCGCGCCGATGACGCGAAAGCTGGACTGACCGGCCAGAGAGCCGATCCCATCGGCGTCGGAGAACTGCGAGGGGCCGTCAAAGCGCAGCACCAGACAGGCGATTTTGCTGCTGCCAATATCGAGGATCGCAATCACGCCGCGCTGCATCGCGGCTTGCCGCATGTTCCGCATGGCCCGTTGGGTCTGGTAAAGGTCGGTCATCTTTTAGTCTGCCCCATTTTGCCCGTTAGTTTGCCCGGTCTGGATGTCGCGTATGCGACGCAGTTCTTCGACTGCTGTTGTGTTCAGCCGGATCGTTGGCCGGCTGGCATTTCGGATGTCCACGACCGCAAGGTCGCGGGCCAACATGTCTTTGGCGTGATCCAGAACGATCACGCGCTCTAGCGCCGCCACTGCGCCCTCCTCAGGCAACAGAATGCGCTGGTCGCGATCAAGGGCGACGTCCCAGCGGCGCTCTCCCATGCGGACAAGACCGCGAATGCGGTCGGCGATGGGGGCGGAGACGGCGAGGAGTTCAAGCGCTTCGGCGGCGTGATCGGCAGCGCCTTCGCCAGAGATGAGCGGCAGGTCAGGACGGCTGAGACGTGCGGGAATGTCGGCGACGACATAGCCTTCGCGGTCCAGCAATTTGACACCCTCGGGGGAGCGCCAGACGATGGCGGGGACACGTTCGGTGATTTGCAGCTCCAGAATTCCGCCGGGCTTGATGCGGACGGCGGCGTCTTCGACGGCTGCCAACTCTTCGATATCGCGCTGCATTTGCGCAAGATCCAGATCGAAGGAGGAGATCGGAAATTCGACCGGGAAGGCTTTGCGGATATCTTCGGCGAGCGGGTCAGAGGCCCCGTCGATGGCCATCAGTTTGACCATGAATTCAGGGCGCGTCTCGATCTGGTTGCGCAGATCGGCGACCATCAGGCCGGCCTTTTCGCGGTTATCCGGGTTGGCGAAATAGGCACCGGCGATGAAGATGATCAGAAAGACCGGCAGGCCGACGCGCAAAGCCGCGCGGAATAATGGCGTCAGCCAGAGGCGGTTCATCCGGTAGGCCCAGCGCGATGGCGCGGGATCGCGGCGGGGGGCTGCCGGACGGCTGGCGGTCATCGGTTGCACGAGGCGTCCTCCACCATCCAGCGGCACAGTTGGCCAAAACTCATACCGGTTTTCTGGGCCTGCTCAGGCGTGAGCGAGGTCGGCGTCATGCCGGGCTGTGTGTTGGTTTCCAGCACAATGAGGCCGTTCAGGCCTTTGCTTTCATCCCAACGAAAATCAGTGCGTGTCACGCCCCGGCAGCCCAGTGCTGTGTGGGCGCGGACGGCGTAATCCATACAGGCGTCGAAAATGTTCTGCGGGATATCGGCGGGGACAACGTGGTGCGAGCCGCCCTCTTCATATTTCGCGGCATAGTCATACCAGCCATCGGTCACGATATCGGTGACGGTCAGGGCTGTGTCGCCCATAACGGTGGTGGTGAGTTCGCGGCCGGGGGCGAAGGCTTCGACCATAACCTCATCGGGCATTTCAGCGTTTAGGCGCGGGGGCTGGTCGCCCTCATGCACAAGGTAAACGCCGACGCTGGAACCTTCGTTGTTCGGCTTGACCACGTAAGGCGGCGGCATCACGTGGGCAGCTTGGACGTCTTTAGACTTGGCGATGACGCTCTCGACGACAGGCAGACCGTGGGTCTTGTAGACATCCTTGCTGCGCTGCTTGTCCATCGCCAACGCCGAAGCGAGCACGCCGGAATGCGTGTAGGGAATTTGCAGCCACTCGAGCAGGCCCTGAACGCAACCATCCTCCCCCCATCGACCATGCAGCGCGTTGAAAACCACGTCGGGGGCCGCGTCGGACAGACGCGCCATCAGGTCCGGACCTGCGTCCAGCTCGACCACGTTGAAACCTTCGTCCCGCAAAGCGGCGGCGCATTCGCGCCCGGTGGATAAGGACACTTCGCGCTCCGCCGAAGGTCCGCCCATCAGTACCGCCACTTTCGGGGGTGTCCTGCTCGACATCCCGTGTGTGCCTCAGTTTTACCGCAGGCCGTCTGACGCGACCCGTTTTTCGTTATTCTTTAGTGCCTGTTGGGGCCGGTTCACCGACCCTCATAATTTCCCACTGTAGCTCTATCCCACTGGTTTCGTAAACCCTTTTGCGCACGTGCTCGCCAAGGTTTTCAAGATCGGCGGCGGTGGCGGTGCCGGTGTTGACCAGAAAGTTGGGATGTTTGGGCGACATCTGCGCGCCGCCCAGTGTCTCGCCGCGCAGGCCAGCGTCTTCTATCACCTTCCAGGCTTTCAGCGCGTGGCTGTCATCTGCCTGTCCGGTCGAGGAAAATCCGGCGGGGTTGCGGAAGGTGGAGCCTGCGGTGCGGTCTTTTGTGGGCTGGGTTTCGTCGCGCTTTTTCAGCTGGGCTTCCATGCGGGCGTGCAGGGCATCAGGGTCACCCTTGGGTGCGCGGAAGGTCGCTTGGGTGAGGACCCAACCCTCGGGCAAATCGCTTTGGCGGTAGCCGAAGTTGAGGTCTTTTGCGGTCAGTGTCACCTCTTCGCCGTCGCGTGTGATCGCTTGAGCCGACTGGAACACATCCGCCACATAGGAACCATAGCACCCTGCGTTCATCCTTATGGCTCCGCCTATGGCCCCGGGAATGGTGCGCAGGAAGGTCAGGTCGAGGCCTTGGTCTGCGGCCTTGCGCGCGACATGGGCGTCGAGGGCGGCAACGCCTGCGGTGACCTCGTCGCCCTTGATTTCGATGCCGTTGAACCCCCGCCCCATGCGGATCACGACGGCGCGGATGCCCCCGTCGCGGACGATCAGGTTCGAGCCGACGCCCATGGGGAAGACTTCGATGTCTTGCGGTAGGGCTTTCACGAAGGCTTGGAGGTCTTCGAGATCAGCGGGCTGGAAGAGATAGTCAGCGGGGCCGCCGACACGGAGCCAAGTGAGGTCGTTGAGCAGGCGGTTTGGTGTCAGCGTGCCGCGTGGGGATGGGAGCGTGGTCATGGGGGTGGGTGGTAGTTGCGGGATCAACTGTATGCAAGCACCGCAGCCCGATCCCGCAAGTGGCAGTTTTGATTTTTTCGGGAGAAACGACGCATCAAACCTCGTAGCTAAGAGACCTTCGATACCCAATACGATCCTAGTAGCTACAGGTTTAGCCCTTCCTCATGACAGTGCGGGTTGTCGGAATACGGATCCAAAGATCTGGCTCTGTATATTCTGGCGACCATGTCTTGTTTGAAACCTTGCATCGGGTCGGCAAACCCTTCCCGTAGCGCAGCGTCGCTTCGAATAACTCGCCGCCCGGGACAGCTTTTCCGCGCGTTTGTTGTTGCGAAAAGTCCTCAAGGCGCTGCAGGTATGTCAGGTTCGTAACCAAGGCGAACTTTGAGCCGATGCGCCCACCGCGGAGAAACAGCTTATTGTTTCGGCTATCGAAGACCGACCCGGTGTAAGCACCGCATATCGCAATCTTGTTTTTGTATTTGAACTTCTTGAAGTAAACGACCGACAAGAAACCAGTCTCGCCGCTTTTGGTCATCACTTCCGCAAATCCGTGTACTGCAAAACTTTCATCGACTTTGGGTCCGATAAGCGTTTGTGCTTTTACCATAGGCGCCAGAAGCAACATCACTGTTGAAGCGATGGCGATAAGAGTACTCTTCATTGGCTTAAACCCTTTTTGCAAACTGACTTGAAATCCGGTTCGGCGCGCAGTGGCGTCATGTAAGTGACGAAACAGAACGTCAGTTATCGATATTCGCGAATTCATAGGTAAAGTGTGTGGCCTCATTGTGTCGCTCACCCTATCGCTTGAACGTCCCTCTCACCCACCGCCACGCATAAATCACCGGCCATTTCAGCAGCCAGCTGCCAGCTAACAAAACACCCAACGCCCACCAGATCCCAGCGTCCAACCAGACCCAGAGCACAATCGGTACGCCCACGGCAATCAGCGCATAGGCGCGGGTCCAGTGGTTGTCTTTGCTGGGAACAATTGCGGCGATGTTGGCAATGAGCAGCCAGAGGCAGGCGGCGATAAGGGAGGGGGTCATTTGGGGATCTCGGGGTGTTCTCCGCGGGCGCGTTTGTAGAGGTAGCGCAGGGGGTTGCGGAACATCGAGACGAAGGCGGCAAGGCCGAGGGCGGCGAAGATCCAGCCGTGTTGGGCTCCGATATACGCGATGCCAAAAGGGGCGGCGATCAGGAGCAAGATTCCGGGGGCGTATTGGTGCTTCATCGGCAGCACGGCGACAACAGTCGCGGCCAGCACCCAGAGCGCGGCGAGGATGAGGGACAGGCTCATATCAGCGTCTTATCGTTTGAGACCAAGAAAATTCAGAATTTTCTTGGAAGAGTTTTCTGAAAACTCTTCATCGCGACAAACGATCGGGCAGGCCATTAGCCCACGCGCTGATCGTGCCTGCGCCGAGACATACGACCATATCGCCGGGGCGCGCCTGTTCGCGGACGAGCCGTTCGAGGTCGTCCTCGGACACAATCGCGCGGGCGTGGCGGTGGCCGTGGCGGATGAGGCCCGCGACCAGATCATCGCGGGAGGCACCTTCGATGGGGTCCTCGCCAGCGGCAAACACCTCCGCAATCGCGACAACATCGGCATCGTTGAAGCAGGCGCAGAAGTCATCAAAGAGATCATGCAGCCGCGAGTAGCGATGGGGCTGATGCACGGCGATGACGCGGCCTTCGGTGGCTTGGCGGGCAGCTTTCAGCACAGCTGTAATCTCAACCGGATGGTGGCCGTAATCGTCGATGATGGTAACACCATCCACTTCGCCCACTTTGGTGAAGCGGCGATTGACGCCTCCGAACGCGGCCAAGGCTGCGCGAATTTCCTCGGCTTTCATGCCCAGATGGCGGGCGACGGCGACGGCGGCCAAAGCGTTAGAGACGTTGTGATCGCCGGGCATAGGAAGCGAGCAATCCTCGATCACCATCTCCTCGGCCTGCAGGGCGATGTCGAAATGCGCGACGCCTGCCTTGTAGGTCAGGTTCACAGCGCGCACATCGGCTTGCGCGTTAAAGCCATAGGTCACCACGCGGCGGTCGGTGATCTTGCCGACCAGCGATTGCACCTCGGCATGGTCGGTGCAGCAGACGGCCAGACCGTAGAACGGGATGTTGGAGACGAAATCGAGGAACCCCTGACGCAGGGTGTCGAAATCACCCCAATGCTCCATATGCTCGGGGTCGATATTGGTGACGATGGCGATGGTGGCGGGGAGACGGTTGAAGGTGCCGTCGGACTCGTCAGCCTCAACAACCATCCACTCGCCCTGCCCCATCCGCGCGTTCGAGCCATAGGCGTGGATGATGCCGCCATTGACGACGGTGGGGTCGAGATCACCGGCAACCAGCAGCTCTGCCATCATAGTGGTGGTGGTGGTTTTGCCGTGCGTCCCCGCAATCGCGATATTGGACTTCAGACGCATCAGCTCGGCCAGCATCTCGGCCCGGCGCACGACGGGGAGGCCCAGACGGCGGGCCTCGTCCAACTCAGGATTTCCGGGTTTGATCGCAGATGAGATCACGACGACCTCTGCCCCTTCAAGGTTCTCGGCCTTCTGGCCTTCAAACACCACGGCCCCCAGCTTTTTCAGACGATCCGTGATCTTGGAGCCTTTCAGGTCAGAGCCCTGCACCGTGTAGCCGTGGTTCAGCAGCACTTCGGCGATACCCGACATGCCGATGCCGCCGATGCCTACGAAATGAATGGGCCCCACGTCGCCCGGGAGTTTCGTCGCTGCGTTCATTCTGGGGTCTCCGTCCATCGTGCTACTCCTCATTTTCGGCGCTTAGGCGCTCTGTAAATCCTCAACCAAGGCGACGAGTCGGTCCGTCGCGTCCGGGCGGCCTTGTCCTAACGCTGCAAGCGCCATTTGTAATGCGGCATTTTCATCCGACAACACGGCCGCGATCTGTTGCGACAGGCTTTCGACAGACAGCGCGCTTTCGGGGATGAGGATTGCGGCATTGGCGTCGACAAGGCCGCGGGCATTGGCGGTCTGGTGATCCTGCGCGGCGGCGGCATAGGGGATCAGGATCGAGGGGCGCCCAATGACGCTGATGTCGGCGACGGAGGACGCGCCCGCACGACTGATCACCAGCTGCGCTTCGGACATCAGCTTCGGGACGTCCTTGAAGAAGGGCTGCACATCGGCGGTGATGCCGTTTTCGGCGTAGAACGCGACAACGCGGTCATGATCGGCGTCACGCGCCTGATGGCTGACGCGGATGTTTTTCAGCATCTCTATCGGCAAGGCGGCAATCGCGGGCGGCACTACATCCGACAGGATCGTCGCACCTTGAGAGCCCCCGATCACAAGGATCGACATCGGGTAGTCGCCAGGCGGAATGTAGGCGGCCCCTGCCCGCTCCATCACGGCGGCGCGCACGGGGTTGCCGACGGGAACGCCTTCGACACCGTCGGGCAGTTCGGTCGGCCATGTGCCGCAGGCCACGCGATGGACGCGTTTGGCGAAAAGCTGGTTAACACGACCCAGCACGCCGTTTTGCTCGTGAAGCATGCGCGGCAGGCGCAGCGCCGTTGCGGCCCCCATTGCGGGGATCGCGGGATAGCCGCCAAAGCCAACCACAACCGTAGGCCGGTCGCGCATCATCTGAAACATCGCCTTGATTGTGCCTTGAACGATCCGCAGCGGGACCATCACTTTTGCGAGTGCGCCGCCGCGCGCGAACGTGGCGCTGGCGACCTCTTCTATCTCGACAACATGGGGAAAGCCGCCGGTATAGCGTGCGCCGCGCGCATCGGTGCTGAGCTTCACGCGCCAACCCTTGCGCAGCATCGCTTCGGCCAGAGCTTGGGCGGGGAACATATGCCCGCCTGTGCCACCGGCCGCGATCACCAGAAGGGGCGCTTTGCTCATGCTCTTACCTGCCGCGTCTGAGGAGAATATCTCCGATTTCGCCTTGGGGTCTTGTACGCGTAAAGGCCAGCAACATGCCAACCGCGATCCCCCCCGCAATAAGCGAAGACCCGCCGTAGCTGACGAAGGGCAGCGTCATGCCTTTCGCGGGCAGAAGGCGCACGGCGACGCCCATATTGATCATCGCCTGAATGCCGAAAACGCAAACCAGGCCGGTGCCGGCAAGGCGAATGAACGGGTCACGTTCTTTCATCAAACGCATGAGCGAGCGGACGACGACAGTCGCGTAAAGCGCGATGATGATGCCGACAAGGATCATGCCGTATTCTTCAGCCGCCACGGCGATGATGAAGTCTGTATGCGCATCAGGCAGCGACCATTTCACCTGGCCCTCGCCGACGCCGACGCCAAAGAACCCGCCTTCACGGATGGCATTGGTCGCGTAGCCAAGCTGTGTGGTCGGGTCGACGTCGGGCGACAGGAAACCGTCGATCCGGCGGGCGAAGTGTTCTGAGTTAGAATAAGCGACCGTGCCTGCGAAAAGCACCATGCCGGCCATGCCCAGCAGCAAGATCATTGGTGCGCCTGCCACGAAATACATCACGCCCCATGCGAACAGGATCAAGCAGGCTTGGCCAAAGTCGGGCTGCATCGCCAACAGGAACACGATGATGATCGTGAGCGCGAAGGACAGCGTTTTGCCGGGCGGGCCGTTTATTTCCTGAGATGCTGCCAACATCCAAGCGGCCATGACGACGAAGCCGGGTTTGAGGAACTCGGACGGTTGGATCGATGCAAAGCCCAGCGAATACCAGCGCACGGCGCCTTTGCCGAAGTCAGTTCCGAAAAGCGGCAGGAAGGCCAACGCCGCGAAGGCTGCGATGAACCCCAGGACCGCGAGGCGGCGCACCACAGACGGCGACATCATCGAGGTGAGCAGCATCACGGTCAGCGCCATGCCACCGAAAATGGTCTGGCGGATCACGTAGTGAAACGGCTCAAACCCGTTCTTCGCGGCCAGCGGTGGGGACGCCGCAAAACCGAGCATCAGACCGATACAAAAGAGCCCCAAAATCGCAGACAAAGTCCAGCGATCAATCGTGCGCCACCATTTGGGAAGAATAGGCTCCCCGTCCCGCGATGGGAGAGAGCCATAGACCATCTCAGTCATGGATATTTACCGCCAACTTGCCTCAATCACGCCCCTTTGCGGGGTCTGGCTGCAACTCTACCGCGTGTTGCGCGATTTGGCTAGAAAAACTGCGGGCCATAAGCCGATTGACGCAAACCGGCGGATTGCCCACAAGGCGGCGATGCAGTTCAGGACGATCATATTAGGCGCAGGTGCTGCGGGCATGATGTGCGCGGCCCATGCAGGCCCGGGCGTGCTGGTGATTGATCACGCCAAAGCGCCGGGCGAGAAAATTCGCATCTCCGGCGGTGGGCGCTGCAATTTTACGAATATGTATGCAGCGCCTGAGAACTTCCTCAGCCAGAACCTACATTTCTGCAAATCCGCGCTGAGCCGCTACACGCAGTGGGATTTCATCGACCTCGTGGCGCAGCACGGGATCGCCTATCATGAAAAAACGCTGGGCCAGCTCTTTTGCGACCATTCTGCCAAGAACATCATCGCGCTTTTGCTGGCCGAGATGGAGAAAGTGGGTGCAGAGCTGCGGTTGCGCACTTCTGTGCTGTCGGTCGCGAAGACCGAGAGCGGCTTCGCGGTGGAGGTGGAGCAGGATGGCAAGCGAGAGACACTGACCTGCGCGAACATCGTCATCGCCACCGGCGGCAAGTCGATCCCCAAGATGGGCGCAACGGGCTTCGGTTATCAGATCGCCAAACAGTTTGGCCTGCCCCTGATTGAGACGCGCCCTGCCCTTGTGCCGCTCACCTTTGGCGAAGACATCATGGCCGATCTCAAACCGCTGGCGGGCCTTTCGGCCCCGGCCCGCGTCAGCTGCAACGGCACCAGTTTTGACGAAGGTCTGTTGATGACCCATCGCGGCCTGTCAGGCCCATCGATCCTGCAAATCTCCAGCTTCTGGCGCGAAGGTGATCCTGTCACCGTTAACCTCGCGCCTGACACTGATCTGAAAGCCGCGCTGAAAGCCAAACGGCACGAAAACGGCCGCCGTCAGGTCGGCACCGTGCTGGGCGATCTGCTGCCCGCAAGGCTAGCGCAGCATCTGGCAGGAGCTGCAGGGCTGTCGGGCAATATTGCGGATCTGGCGGACACGGCACTCGATCATCTGGTCGCAACCGTCACGGGCTGGTCGCTGAAACCCAATGGCTCAGAAGGCTACCGCACGGCCGAAGTCACACTGGGCGGCGTAAATACAGATGCGCTGTCCTCCAAAACGATGGAGGCGAAAGACATCCCCGGCCTCTATTTCATCGGCGAGGTCGTAGATGTCACCGGTTGGCTGGGCGGCTACAACTTCCAATGGGCGTGGTCGTCGGGCTGGGCGGCGGGCCAAGCGATCCAAGCAAGAGGGACCGCGCGGATCCCGTAACCTTACGCGATCAGCAATTGACGTGGAAACTTGTAGCGCTTTTGCAAAACATGTTCCAAGGCCGCGCGGTTGCGACCCTGACCATCAAGAAACGTGGTATCTTTGTCCCATGGCAAGGCGGCCAAAGCCGCCATATGCGCGTCGACAAATCCCGGTTTCCAACCCTCATCACCCTTTTCCGCCGTCAACGCATTGCGCAGCAACATCGGATGGAAAGAGATGAACGCCCGCACGCGCGGATCGGCCAGAACCGGCGCAATCTCGGGAATGAGATCATATTCCCCACCCTCAATATCGATCTTCAGAAAAATCGGCTGATCCGCATCTGCATGGGCTTTGACAACCTCATCCAGACGCTGCGCATTCACAGTCCAAGTCGTTTCGCGGTCGCCAAAAAGCACGCTGGACTGTGAATCGCCACCCTCATTTCGCGCGCCCAGCTTGAAGCTCTTGCCGTCTTTGTTGACAGCGCCGTTTACGATGCTGAGCCGGTCCACCCAATCGGTATCGGCATTACAGGCGACATTCTTCTCCAGCGCGGCGAAGGCAATCGGGTCAGGCTCAAAAGCGATACAGCGTTTGGCCAGCTGCGCCCCGTAAAGACAAGTTGCGCCAATCCACGCGCCTACGTCGATCATCAACGCGTCGGGATCTATCTGAGCGTCAAAGACCTCAAATGTCTCGGGTTCCCAAACGCCCTTCTTCAGCTTGCGCCAGAACCGACCATGTGCGCCTTCTTCGACGCTGAAGCGTCGGTCGTTCATCTCTATCAAAGTGCTCATCTTATCTCGCCTTGCTCATCCCTGCCTGTCTTCGCAACCTTCAATCAATGCAGATCACGGACGAGACGAATGAAATCCTCGCCCCGCGTCTCGAAACTGTCATACTGATCAAAGCTCGCCGCTGCTGGGGCCAGCAGAACTGTATCGCCCGCCTCCGCATCCGCAGCGGCCTGCGCCACCGCCCGGTCCATCGTTTCGCAGACCACTGCTTCCACCCCGTCCAACTGGCGGGCAAACGCCTCTGCCTCGCGCCCGATGACATAGGCCTTGCGGACATGGACGAACCCTTGGGCCAGACCAGACAGACCGCCTTCTTTCTCCAATCCACCACAAATCCAGCGGATGTTCTCAAACGCCGCCAGCGCCTTTGCGGCGCTGTCCACATTCGTGGCCTTACTGTCATTGACGAAGCGCACGCCGTCCTGTTCCGCAACAAGTTGCGAGCGGTGCGGCAGGCCCTTGAAGCTGTGAAACGCTGCCTCGATGACCTTTGGCCCCAAGCCCAGCGCGCGGCAGGCGGCATAGGCGGAACAGGCGTTTTGATGATTATGCGATCCGGGCAGGCCGGCGATGCCGCGCAGGTCAATCGAGCCGGTTTGCCGCCCCTTGCGGTATTCCGACAAGAACCCTTTGCGCGCGAAGACCTGCCAGCCGGGCCCCGTCAGTTTGCGATCAACCGAGACCGCAATCACCCGATCATCCCCCGGCCCTTCGGAGAGTTGGTTGGCGATATAGCGCCCCTCGGCCTCGTCCACGCCGATCACCGCGCGATCCGGACCGCCTTCAGAGAATAGCCGCCGCTTGGCCGCGAAATACCCGCCCATCCCGGCGTGGCGATCCAGATGATCGGGGGAGAGATTGGTGAAGACAGCGATGTCCGGGGTCAGCGCGCGGGCGATCTCGGTCTGGTAGCTGGAAAGCTCCAGCACAATGACCTCGCCGTCATGGGCGGGCTCGATATCCAGAACACCGCGCCCGATATTGCCTGCCAGCTGCGTGGGGCGTCCGGCCTCTGCCAGAATGTGGTGGATCAGAGCGGAGGTCGTCGATTTGCCGTTGCTGCCCGTCACCGCGATCACACGCGGGGTGGTGTCAAAACCGGTCCATTCCTCAGTGGCGAAGGAGCGGAAGAAGAGGCCGATATCGTTGTCCACAGGCACGCCCGCCTCATAGGCCGCGGCGATCACCTTGTTGGGCGCGGGGTAGAGATGCGGGATGCCGGGGGAGATGATGAGGGCCGCGATATCCTCGAACGCGCCTTGTTTGCGCAGATCTTGGAGTGTGAAGCCCTCCCCTTCGGCTTTCTCGCGCGCGGGTGCGCTGTCGTCCCACAAAAGCGGCTCGGCCCCGCCGGCCCGCAAGGCGTGGGCGGCGGCCAGACCGGACCGGCCCAGCCCCAGAACGGCAACGCGGCGACCTTCATATCCTTGAACGGGGATCATCGGCCTACCACGGGATCCGCGCGCGGCGGCGGAAGAAGCCACCCGTCGGGCCGTCCTCCGTCAGACGGGCAAGCCAGAGTGCTGTGTCAGCGCCTTGTTCGGGCGTCAGAGGGGCGGAGGCACCACCCATGCGCGTCGCAACCCATCCGGGGCACATCGCGTTCACCTTGATGCCGTTCGGCAAATCGCGCGGCAGCGCGTGGGTTAACGCATTCAGCGACGCCTTGGCCAAACCATAGGCCCCCGGACCTTCCAGGTTTTCGGCGAATGCGCCCCAGCCGGAGGAGAGGTTAACGATCCGCCCCCAGCCTTGTTGCGCCATATGGGGCACGCAAAGGCGGATTAGGTGGTAAGGCGCGTGGACCATCACTTGCATGGAGGTCTCAAAGCCCTCCGGGTCCTCGATCAAGCTCGTCTCGATCAGAACGCCTGCATTGTTGACGAGCACATCAACCCCGCCAAGCGGGGCAAGGGCCGCTTTAAAACTATCAGGCTGCATCAGGTCGAGGGCGATGACCTCGCAACCAATCTCCTCCGCAGCGGCTTTACCCGCGTCCAGATCGCGGACGCCAATCACAACGCGGTGGTCCGCCATAAGCCCTTCAGCGATGGCCCGTCCGATGCCGCGATTGCCGCCGGTGATGAGTGCGGTTTTCATGCTAGCGCACTTTCAGAGTTGCCAGACCGATCATGGCGAGGATCAGGGAAATGATCCAGAAGCGGATCACGATCTGGGGCTCGGCCCAGCCCTTTTTCTCATAGTGATGATGGATCGGGGCCATCAGAAAAACGCGCTTGCCGGTGCGCTTGAAGTAGAGCACCTGAATGATGACGCTCAGGGCCTCCACCACGAAGAGCCCGCCGACAATGGCCAGCACGATCTCGTGCTTGGTGGCCACGGCGATCGCGCCCAGCGCACCGCCCAAAGCCAGCGAACCGGTGTCGCCCATAAAGACGGCAGCAGGCGGCGCGTTATACCAGAGAAAGCCCAAGCCGCCGCCGAAGATGCCCGCACAGAAGACGAGGATTTCGCCGGTGCCGGGGACGTAATGCACATCTAGATAATCGGTGAAGTCCACACGGCCCACGGCATAAGCGATCACACCTAGTGTGCCTGCGGCGATCATCACAGGCATGATCGCGAGGCCGTCGAGGCCGTCCGTCAGGTTCACCGCATTGGCCGCGCCAACGATCACGATAACTGAGAACGGGATAAAAAGCAGGCCGAGGTTCAGCAGAACATCCTTGAAGAAGGGCAAGGCAAGCTGGTTCACCAGCTCTTCCGGGTGGTATTGCGCGGCCCAGTATCCCGCGATGGCGGCGATCAGAAAGCCCAAGCCAAGGCGCACCTTTCCCGGCACGCCTGCCGTGTTTTGCTTGGAAACCTTGGCATAATCATCGGCAAATCCGATGGCTGCGAAAGCCATTGTGACGAACAGGACAAGCCACACGAACGGGTTGTCCAGACGCGCCCAAAGCAGGGTGGAGGTCAGCAGCGCACCGACGATCAGCAACCCACCCATGGTGGGCGTGCCGGCCTTGGCGATATGGCCTTCGGGGCCGTCGTCGCGGATCGGCTGACCTTTGCCTTGGCGCTTGCGCAACACGTTGATGAGGGGTTTGCCGAAAAGGAACCCGAAAATCAGGGCCGTCAGAAACGCCCCGCCCGCGCGGAAGGAAATGTAGCGGAAGAGATTGAAGAAATCCCCCCCGTCCGACAGCGCGGTTAACCAGTATAACATGCCTTCAGGCCCCTCGGTCTTGTGGTTTGTCCACCGGATGCCCCAATTTCTTGAGTGCGTCAACAATTCGGCCCACGCGCGAGCCCAGCGAGCCTTTCACCAGAATGACGTCTCCGGGATCGACGAGGCGATGCGCGTCAGCGGCCAATTCTTCGGCCGTTTCGACCCAGCGCCCGCGTTTGAAATCGGGCAGCGCGTCATACATCGCGCGCATACGCGGGCCCACGCAGTAGACCTTGCTGACAGCTTCAAGGCTGGGATCTGCGGCCATCGCGGCGTGCATCTGCGCCTCCGCCGCGCCAAGTTCCAGCATGTCGCCGAGCACTGCGATGCGCCGCCCCTTGGAGACGCGCCCGATATTGTCGGTGACATCGGCGGCGGCCAGCACTTCAAGTGCGGCAGACATGGAGGTGGGGTTGGCGTTGTAGGCGTCGTCGATCAGCTCAACCGTTGCGTCCGCCTCCACCGGATCAAGCTGCAGTATCATGCGCGCGCCGCGCCCGGCGGGGGGCACCCAGAGCGCAAGGTCCATCGCGGCAACAGCAAGATCGGCGCCCAGAGCGTCGACAACGGCCAGAACACCAAGACCGTTCATCGCGAAATGACGCCCGGCGGTCGACAGCTTGAAGATCACCGACGCGCCTTTGCAGTCTGCCTGAACGACGGTGCAATCGCCCTTCAGGGTCACACTTTTCAAAGTGAACTGGTTGGAGGATTGGCCAAACCATACGGGCGGGAAGCCATACTTTGCAGCTTCGTGCTCCAACGTCGGGCGGGTTGGCACGTCTGCGTTCAGCACCGCGACGCCGTTGGGCAAAAGCCCCGCCATGATGGAGGCTTTTTCGGCGGCGATTCCGTCGATGCTGTCAAACGCCTCTAGATGGGCGGCGGCAACCGTCGTGACCATCGCCACATGCGGCCGGGCCATGCGCGACAGGGGCGCGATCTCTCCGGGGTGGTTCATGCCCATCTCGATCACCGCATATTCGGTGTCGGCGGGCATGCGGGCCAGCGTGAGTGGCACGCCCCAGTGATTGTTGTAGCTGGCGACAGAAGCGTGGGTGCGGCCCTGGCAACTGAGCACATCGCGCAGCATCTCCTTGGTGGAGGTCTTGCCGACAGAGCCGGTGACACCAACGACGCGGGCCTTGGTGCGCGCACGCGCGGCCCGACCCAGCGCTTCGAGGCCTTGGAGGACATCATCCACGATCAGGAGCGGCGCGTCCTCAGCCACCCCGTCAGGGATGCGCGACACCAGCGCGGCCCCTGCCCCTTTCTCCAAGGCTTGCGCGACGAAATCATGCCCGTCGCGTACGTCTTTCAGCGCAACAAACAAATCGCCCGGCTCCAGCGTGCGCGTGTCGATCGAAACGCCGGTGCAGGACCAACTTCCCCGCAGGTTGCCGCCCGTTGCCTCGGCAGCCTCTGCCCCGGTCCAAAGCGCGCTCATACCGCGCTGTCCAATGCGGCGACGGCCACGCTGGCCTGTTCCACGTCATCAAAGGGGAACACGTTATCGCCCACGGTCTGGCCGGTTTCATGCCCTTTGCCACAGATTAAAAGCGCGTCACCGGGGCCAAGCGCATCGACGCCGCGCAGGATGGCTTCGGCGCGGTCGCCCACATTGGTGGCGTCCGGTGCGCCTTGCATGACGGCGGCGCGGATGGTGGCAGGGTCTTCGGAGCGGGGATTGTCGTCGGTGACAATCACAAGGTCCGCATTCTTGGCCGCCGCTTGCCCCATCAAAGGACGTTTGCCCACATCGCGGTCGCCGCCTGCGCCGACGATGGCGATCAAACGCCCCATTACGTGCGGACGCAGCGCCTTCAGCGCCGTCTCCACCGCGTCGGGCGTGTGGGCGTAATCGACAAAGACGGTCGCGCCGTTCTCGCGGGTGGCGGCAAGCTCCATCCGGCCACGTACCGTGCCCAGATGGGGCAGCGTTTCAAAGACGCGATCCGGCTCAGCCCCGCAGGCGATGACCAGACCACAGGCCAGCAGGATATTCTCGGCCTGAAAGCCACCGATGAGATTGAGACGCACGGATTTCGGCGCGCCTTCATATTCAAAAAGCAGCTCTTGCCCCGTTGCGTCAAAGCGCTGGCCGGTCAGGCGCAGTTCTGCCCGGGGCGCGCGACCCACGCGGATCAGGCGCTGGCCACGGGCCTCTGCAATGCGGGCCATCTCCACGCCTTTGGGGTCGTCGATATTGATGACAGCGATGCCGTCCTGAGACAGAACGCGGGCAAAGAGCCCCGCTTTGGCGGCAAAATAGGCGTCGAACGTGCCGTGATAATCCAGATGGTCCTGGCTGAAATTGGTGAAGCCAGCCGCCATGAGTTGCACGCCGTCCAGACGGCGCTGGTCGAGACCGTGGGAGGACGCCTCCATCGCGCAATGGGTGATCCCGGCCTCGGCCATCTCGGCCAGATGGCGATGCAGCAGCACCGGCTCGGGCGTGGTATGGGCAAGCGGCGCGGTGTAGGCGCCTTCGATGCCGGTCGTGCCAAGGTTCGCGGCGGGGTAGCCCAGCTCAACCCAGATCTGGCGAGTGAACGTGGAGACAGAGGTCTTCCCGTTGGTCCCCGTCACGCCGATCATATGCGCGGGCTGACGGCCAAACCACAGCGCGGCAGCCCCGGCCAGCGCCTGACGTGGGTCTTCTGTGACGACCAGAGCGGCGTCCGAACCCTCCAGCACATCGCGGGCGATCTGTGCACCTTCCGCGTCAGTCAGGATCGCGCCTGCGTCCATCCGCAAGGCGTATTGGATGAACTCGGCGCCGTGGACGTTTGTTCCGGGCAGAGCGGCAAACAAGAACCCCGGTTTCACCTCACGGCTGTCGACGGTCAGGCCGGTGATCCGCACCTCGCCCCCGGTTTTCGCGGTCAGCCCCAGTTCGGTCAAAGATGTCGTCTTGCCCATGCCCGGCCCCCGGTTCGCGCGTCAATTCGAGGTCAGTGTTACCTTAGCCGGTGCTGCGGGTGCAATCTCTGGTCGGAGACCCAGCAAAGGCGCCATCCGGCGCGTCATTTCCGAGGCGACAGGCACCGCCGTCCAGCCCGCCGTGCGGCGCGGTTTGGGGCCAGAGGTTTCCGTGGGCTCGTCCAGCGTGACGATCAGCACGTATTTCGGATCATGGGCCGGAAAGACCGACGCGAAGGTCGAGATGACCTTGTCGTCGTAATACCCGCGCCCGTTGGTCAGCGGCTTGTCCGCCGTGCCGGTTTTGCCGCCAACATGGTAGCCCGGCACTTCGCCGAAGCTCGCCGTGCCTTTGGTGACAACCTGGCGCAGCATGTTGGCTGAGATGCGCGATGTCTCTTCCGACACGATACGCGGGCCGTTTTGCGGGGTGACACGCTTCAGCAGCGTTGGCGTGACTTTCGTGCCGCCATTCAGGAGCGACGCATAGCCTGCCGCCAGATGTAGCGGGCTGGAGGAAATGCCGTGGCCGTAGGAAATTGTCATCGTCGAGATGTCTTTCCACTGCTTTGGAAAGAGCGGCTGCGCGCCGGGGGCTTCGGTCAATTCAACCTCGGTCGGCTTGAAGAATCCAAGACTGTCCAGAAACTCCTTTTGCCGCTTGGCCCCGATATCGAGCGCCATATGTGCCGTGCCGATATTAGAGGATTTCACGATGACATTCGTGACGCTCAATTCCGGTCCGTAATTTCGGAAATCGCGGATGCGGTGGCGACCGACGACCATCGGGCCCTTGGTGTCGATCATCGTCTCGGCATTCACAAGCCCCAATTCCAGCGCCTGCGCCGAGGTGAAAATCTTGAAGGTGGAGCCAAGTTCGTAAAGCCCCTGCACCGCACGGTTGAAAAGCGGGCTGTCGCCGGGCTCGCCTTCAGTGGGCGGGCGTGGGCGGATGTTGGGATCGAAGTCCGGCAGGCTCACCATCGAGATGATCTCGCCCGTATGCACATCCATCAGAACGGAGGCCGCGCCTTTGGCGTTCAGCAACTTCATGCCGCCGTAAAGCACGCGTTCGGCTGCAGCCTGCACGGTCATGTCGATGGACAGTTGCAAGGGCGCGCCTTCATTCACGGGATCGCGCAGGAATTCATCAAAGCGGCTTTCGACACCGGCGACGCCGATGACCTCGGCGCTGTGCACGCCTTCACGCCCGAAAGAGGCCCCGCCAAGGATATGCGCGGCAAGGTGACCGTTGGGATAAAGGCGCATCTCGCGCGTGCCAAACAGAAGACCCGGATCGCCGATATCATGCACGGCCTGCTTCTGCTCAGGGCTGAGTTTCTTCTTGATCCACAGGAACTTGCGCTTGCCGGTGAAATCCTCCAGCAGTTCTTTTTCATCCAGATCGGGGAAGATGACGGCCAGCTCTCGGGCTGCCTTCTCTTTATCGATCATGATGGGGGGCTGCGCATACAGCGCGTGGGTTTCGAGGTTTGTTGCAAGGATACGCCCGTTGCGATCCACGATATCGGCGCGCTGCGCCAGGATTTGCGAACCCGAGGCACGGGCCTGCGGCTCCATCGGCTCGGAGGCGGCCAGATGGCCCATCCGCGCGCCAACAGTCATGAAGGCGCCCAGAAAAAATACGCTCAGGACCAGCAGCCGGCCTTGCGCGCGCAGCCGCGCCTTGTCGCGCATTTCCTCATGGCGCAGGCGGATGTTTTCCCGCTCTATCGCGTCGGGGTTTTCGCCGGTCTGGCGAGCTTTGAGAACACGCGCCAATGGGCGCAAGGGGGTGCGGATCATGGCAGCTGAACCTCCTCATCATCGGTATCGGGGCCTGCGCGCGTCTCAACCGGGTCGGTGATTGGAAGCAGCGGCTCTGGCGGGTAGGCCACCTGATCCACAAGGCCGAACTGCTCTGGCATCAGGGGCAGAAGGCCCAGACGGTCAAAGTTGATCTCGGCCAAATCACGCAGCCGATCCGGGCGGTTCAGATACGCCCATTCGGCGCGCAGAACGGCCAGTCGCGAGCGCTGTGTCGCGATGTCGTTTTGCAGCCCACGCACTTCGCGCAAGGCCTGCTGTGTCGCGTAGTTCTGCTGGTAGGCCCAAAAGGCCAACGCAACCACGGCAAGAGCTGAAATCACATAAAGAAAGCCGCGCATCTATCTGTCCCCCAACAAGAAAGGCATTCCAATGGCTTTGCGATCCACGGCCCCGGCAGGGGCATCCGTGCGCTCTGCAATGCGCAGTTTTGCCGACCGGGCACGTGGATTTTCCAGCAGTTCCTGATCGTCCGGGCCGATCGCTTTGCGTGTCACTTGTGTGAATTGCGCCTGCGTCTGCTCAGGCTCCGGAGCATAACGGTTCACCCGCCCCCCGGTGCCAGAGCGCGCCTGAATGAAGCGCTTGACCATGCGATCCTCAACCGAGTGAAAACTCACAACGGCCAGTTTGCCGCCGGGTTTCAGCGCGCGTTCAGCGGCCTCCAGCCCTTCGGCCAACTCGCCATATTCATCATTCACCGCAATACGCAGCGCCTGAAAGCTGCGGGTCGCGGGATGGCTTTGGCCGGGCTTGGGGCGCGGCAGACAGCCCTCAATGATCTTGGCCAGTTCCAGCGTGCGCGTGATGGGGCGCGCGGCCACAATCGCCTTCGCGATCCGGCGAGAGGCGCGTTCTTCCCCGTAAGTATACAGAATGTCGGCCAGCGTGACCTCATCGGCCTCGTTCACCAGATCGGCGGCCGTCATCCCTTGCGCCCCCATGCGCATATCCAGCGGGCCATCCTTCATGAAGGAGAATCCCCGCTCCGCCTGATCCAGCTGCATGGAGCTGACGCCGATATCCAGCACAACACCGTCCAGATCGGACCCATACTTGTCGAGATGAGAGAACGTGCCTTCCACCATCTCAAGCCGGTCGCCGTAAGGCGCGGCCCAATCCGCGGCCATCGCAAAGACGGACGGATCGCGATCCACGGCGATCACCTTCTCGGCTCCAGCGGCCAGAAGCGCCCGGGTGTAGCCACCTGCGCCAAACGTGCCGTCTAGCCAGACACCGCTGACCGGAGCCACAGCGCGCAAGAGCGGGCGCAATAAAACAGGGATATGGGGCGCAGGCGGGGTCATGGCGGCGCTTGCAGCCATCCCTCAACCCTCCTTCGCTTGATCCAGATAGATCAGCGGGTCGAAATCCTCGGGAAGCTCATCGAGCCACTCGTCCGTGCGGGCGGCCTCTTCGCTTTCATATGTCTCGGGCTTCCAGATCTGGAACGTATCGCCTGCCGCGATGAAAAAGGCGGCATCCTCAAGGTCGATCTTGTTGCGCAGCTTGGCGGGCATGACGATGCGGCCTGTCTCATCCACGCTGGTGGGGAAGGACTGACCATGGAAGAGCCGCTGGAGCATCTTACGCTCCATCGAGCCGCGGGGCAGCGCGTCAATTTTGTCGTCCACCTCGGCGATGGCGTCCATCGTGTAGCATTCAAGGTATTTGCGACGGTGATCGCCGTAGACGATGACCAGTTCAGGGCTCAGACCTTGGGTATAGTTGGGATCGCCCGCCTCCAGCACACGGCGAAAAGAGGCCGGGATAGACACCCGCCCTTTTGCGTCGACCTTCTGGTCGAACTCGCCTCTGAACCTGCGAACCACTGTCCCGTAGCCCTCTTTGCCTGCCCCGGAAATGCGGGGGCTTTAAATGGGAACGGCGGATTGAGCTGCTGCCACTGCCCAATCCGCCGCCCGTTTCCCTTGCGGGATGTCCGACTGCGCGCGCCACCTGGGGGGATGTCTGCTCGCTCGCGCGCCGGATCTCTTTGTTCGGTGAAAGCGGGTGCCTGTATGAAACCTGACTTGGTGCTTTTTGTTCGGGGTTCTTGATCTGCCCCTGAAGCCCGTCCCTCATCCGATGCATTAGGGATGACATGGGATTTCATGGTAATCAATGAAAAATTTTGGGCGAAAGCATCTAGATCGTGTTTTTGAAGGCGTTACAGAACAAGATATAGTACAGATTAGACATATATGAGCCCTGATGATGTGCTTTTTGAAAAAAGAGCCACAACATATTGTTGTTAGAAACTGAGAGAGATTTTTCCCATCTTTTCCCAATAAATTTCAGAATTGTTCAAATATTTCCTAAAATTCAGATCATAAGATCAGAAAACCGGTGCAAATACCGCAATACAGAGTCGTTGATTCGGCCTATTGAACCACCCTGCCCCAAAGCGGACCCATGAATTCCCATGGCTTGATGCGCAACCCAGCGCACCCAATCAAAACAGAAATGTTCGGCGAAGCCGGACGCCTTTGGATCAGGCCATCCCGCCATCGACCAGACGACGGGCAAGGGCGGCGTAGGCTTGTGCCACTACACCATCGCCCACGGCAATCGGTGTGCCGCTGTCGCCGGCCACTCGCGTCTCCAGATCGATCGGGAGCGCGCCGAGGAATGGCAGACCCAGCGCCGCCGCTTCCGCCTCTACCCCACCTTGGCCGAAGATATGCGCCTCATGCCCGCATTTCTCGCAGACATAGCCTGACATATTCTCAATCAGACCCAGCACGGGCGTTTTCAGCGTATTAAACATATCGAGCGCTTTGCGTGCGTCCAGCAAAGCCACGTCTTGGGGCGTGGAGACGACAAGCGCGCCGGTCAGTTCAGCCTTGGTGCAGAGCGTCAGCTGCACATCCCCGGTGCCGGGCGGCAGATCGACGATCAGCACATCCAGATCGCCCCACTGCACCTGCCCCAGCATCTGCTGCAACGCGCCCATCAACATCGGCCCCCGCCAAACAACGGCTTTGGAGGCTTCGACCATCAATCCAATAGACATGAAGGTGACGCCATGGGCCACAAGCGGGATGATCGTTTTGCCGTCGGGCGAGGCGGGGCGTTTCGTAAGCCCCATCATACGGGGTTGGCTGGGACCATATATATCGGCATCCAGCAGACCAACCTTGCGCCCCTGCCGGGCCAGCGCGACAGCTAGGTTCGACGAGACCGTCGATTTGCCCACCCCGCCCTTGCCGGAGGCAACGGCAAGAATGCGGTCGACGCCCGACACTTTCATTGGGCCGTCCTGCGGTTTCGGATGCCCGCCGATTTTCAGCGACGGTGGCTCTGGCGCTTTGGGCGCGGGTCCGTGTGCCGTCAGCGCGACCGAGATCTGATCAACCCCCGGCAGCGCGGCGATCATTTGCTCGGCCGCAGCGCGGATCGGTTCCATCTTCTGGGCAATCTCCGGCGAGGGTGCTTCAAGCACGAATCTCACCGATCCGCCCTCGATGGAAAGCGCGCGCACCATATCTTCTGAGATCAGCGTGCCGCCTTGAGGCAGCGCAATCTTGCCAAGCGCTGCTTCGATCTGATCGCGTGTGATTGTCATCTGCCTGCCCTTTAAGCTTCGTGCCCTATCAGCGGCGACGGCATCTTAATGCACGCGCCCTTCTATACATATGCCGCACGAAAATCAGGCAAGAGCCCTGAAAGTCGCCCAGCATTATCCCATGCGCCCGGCGCATATCCGGTTTGCACCATTGGGCTATTGTGCAACTGCAGCATTCACCCATATTTAACCCAACGGCGCTAGAAACTTGGCGCAACCGAGCATGAAATTAAAGGCGAAACAATGGCATACGTGACGCACGCACAGACTGGCTCTCACAGCCACACCGAAACCCCCAAAGCGCTTTGGTCTTCGCTGGCTGCGCGCTTTGCGGCCTACCGCAAGTATCGCAAGACCCTGTCCGAGCTGCGGACCCTCTCGACACGCGAGTTGAACGATCTGGGCCTGAACCGTTCGATGCTCAAGCGCGTCGCGCTGGAGGCCACCTACGACGCGTAGGACCGATATTCCGAGATCAGACGTTCCTCTCCTCCTCCCTGGGACGTCTGAAAATTAGCGGCGGCACCTCTCCTCCTCCCTGGTGTCGCCGCCTTTTTTTTGCGCAATCCCAACGCGTTAGCCACGCATATTCTTGGCTGAGCCCATCACCATATAGCTGTTGATCGCGTTCACATTAGGGACTTGCCCCAGCTTTTCCGTGTGGAAGGTCTTGTAAGCCGCAAGATCGGACACCTCGACCCTCAGCAGGTATTCGAAAACGCCCGAAACGTTATGACATTCGGTCACTTCCGGGGCGACGCGCATCGCGGATTCGAAACGTTCTTGCGAGGCTTTGGAGTGATCAGAGAGGCCGACCATTACATACACGGTGAAGCCCTGACCCAGCTGGTCGCGATCCAGAACAGCGCGGTAGCCTTTGATAAGGCCTGTCTTTTCAAGCTCTTGCACCCGTCGCAAACAGGCGGAGGGGGACAGACCCACGCGGTCAGCGAGTTCAATATTGCTTAGGCGGCCATCACGCGATAGCTCATGCAATATTCGGTCGTTTATTTCGTCATTTTTCGCCATATATTGCGATTATACTCGATAGCTCAGTTTCTTTGCAATTTCATTGCAGCACCGTACGCATAAAGTTGCAAACATGACCTATGACCTTCTGACCGCCCTCGCCGCCTTTGCTTTTGTCAGCTCAATCACGCCGGGGCCGAACAATCTGATGTTGATGGCCTCCGGTGCCAACTACGGGGTGTGGCGGACGCTGCCGCATATGCTGGGCGTGGCGCTTGGGTTTGTGTTCATGGTCATTCTGGTGGGCGTCGGCTTGATCCAAATCTTTGACTTATTTCCAGTGACTTACACGGTTTTGAAAATCGTCAGCGTTGGCTATCTGCTTTATCTTGCTTGGAAAATTGCGACCGCCGCTGCCCCCAACGCAACAGAGCCGACGGGGACGCCGATGACCTTTCTGCAGGCGGCGGCGTTTCAGTGGGTGAACCCGAAAGCGTGGACCATGGCACTGACGGCGATCAGCGTCTACGCCGCGCCAAGTGCCGGAATTTGGGGTATTTTTCTGGTGGGCGTGATCTTTGGCGCGATCAATTTGCCATCGGTGGGGCTGTGGGCTTGGATGGGTCAACAGTTGCGAAAAGTGCTGGAGGGGCCGCGTCGGTTACGGACCTTTAACATCACGATGGCAGTGCTGTTAGTGGCCTCGCTTTACCCGATTTTATGGCCTTGAACGCGATACAGCTTTGATACGGATAGGATGCAGATCGGATATGTATTCGATATGCATATTGTCTGTAGTTAGAACGGCACGTCGTCGGCCATGTCGGCGGCCACCACGAACTTCGCGACGACCTTCTTGCCGCCTGCCTTGTCGAACTCGATATCGAGCTTGTCGCCTTCGATCCCCATGATGGTGCCGTAGCCAAACTTTTGATGAAACACCCGGTCGCCGGCGGTGTGGGCGCTGACGGCGGTGGCGTCGATGACGATATTCTTGCTTTCGGCGGGTTGTGACATGCCGCGCTGGCCCGCGCGCTGTTGCAGGCGGCGCCAGCCGGGGGAGTTGTAGACATTCGCCTCGGACACGGCCTGATCCATGGCGGAGACTGTCGCCGCCGCGCCGTAGCCGCCACCGTAGAGGCCGGGAGGTGTGAGGACGTCGACGTGATCCTCGGGCAGTTCGTCGATGAAGCGCGAGGGGATGGAGCTTTGCCATTGGCCGTAGACGCGACGGTTGGCGGCGAAGGAGATCGTGCAGACCTCTTCGGCGCGGGTGATGCCGACATAGGCGAGGCGGCGTTCTTCTTCCAAGCCTTTAAGGCCGGATTCGTCCATGGAGCGTTGGGAGGGGAAGAGGCCATCCTCCCACCCCGGCAGGAACACAGCCGGGAATTCCAGACCCTTGGCGGCGTGCAGGGTCATGATGGAGACCTTTTCCTCCGCCCCTTCGCTTTCATTATCCATGATCAGGCTGACATGTTCGAGAAAGCCTTGCAGGTTCTCGAACCCTTCCAGCGCTTTGACCAGTTCCTTGAGGTTCTCAAGGCGGCCCGGTGCTTCGGGGGTTTTGTCGTTTTGCCAATGTCCGGTGTAGCCGCTGTCATCGAGGATGATCTCAGCCGTTTCGATATGGCTTTGCTTTTCGTCGCGGACCATGGCGGCCCAGCGGTCGATGCCGTCGACGAGTTTGGCCAGTTCCGCACCACCTTTGCCGCCCAGTCCTTTGGTGGCAATCAGTAGCCGCGCACCTTCATGCAGCGACACGCCGTTGGAGCGCGCCATCATCTGGATTTTCTGTTGGGCTTTGTCGCCCAGCCCGCGCTTGGGGGTGTTGACGATCCGCTCGAACGCGAGGTCGTCGGCGGGGGAGACGGCGAGGCGGAAATAGGCCATGGCGTCGCGGATTTCCATCCGCTCGTAGAAACGCGGGCCGCCGATGACGCGGTAGGGCAAACCGATGGTCAGGAAGCGGTCCTCGAACGCCCGCATCTGGTGGGAGGCGCGGACGAGGATCGCCATCTGGTCGAGGTTGTAGGGGCTGAGGCCGCGGGTGCCGGATTGCATCGCCTCAATCTCGTCACCGACCCAGCGGGCTTCCTCATCGCCGTCCCAATGGCCGATCAGGCGGACCTTTTCGCCGTGCTCTTCGGCGGTCCAGAGGGTCTTGCCGAGACGGCCCTTGTTGGCGTCGATCACGCCGGAGGCGGCGGCAAGGATGTGGGGGGTGGAGCGGTAGTTTTGTTCCAGCCGGACGACATGGGCGCCGGGGAAATCCTTCTCGAACCGGAGGATGTTGCCGACCTCAGCGCCGCGCCAGCCGTAGATGGATTGGTCATCATCTCCGACGCAGCAGATGTTCTTGTGACCGTCTGCAAGCAGGCGCAGCCAGAGGTATTGGGCGACGTTGGTATCCTGGTATTCGTCGACAAGGATGTAGCGGAACCAGCGGCGGTATTGATCCAGAACATCCTGATTTTGCTGGAAAATCGTAACCATGTGGAGCAGCAGATCGCCAAAATCGGTCGCGTTCAGCTGGATCAGGCGGGCCTGGTATTGAGCGTAGAGTTCGACGCCCTTACCGTCATATGCGCCGGTTTCGGCGACGGGGACGTTCTCGGGCGTCCAGGCGCGGTTTTTCCAGCTGTCGATGATGCCTGCGAGCATCCGGGCGGGCCAGCGTTTGTCGTCGATATTGGCGGCAGAGACGAGCTGCTTGAGCAGGCGGATTTGGTCGTCGGTGTCGAGGATCGTGAAGTTCGTCTTCAGACCCACGAGTTCGGCATGACGGCGCAGTAGTTTCACGCAGATCGCGTGGAACGTGCCGAGCCAGGGCATGCCTTCGATGTCTTGATTGAGCGTGCGGGCGACGCGGAGTTTCATCTCGCGCGCGGCCTTGTTGGTGAAGGTCACGGCGAGAATTTCATTGGGCCGTGCGGCGCCTGTCATTAGAAGATGCGCGATGCGGGTGGTGAGCGCTTTGGTCTTGCCAGTGCCCGCGCCTGCGAGCATCAGGACAGGGCCATCGAGTTTCTCGACCGCTTCGCGTTGGGCGGGGTTGAGGTCTTCGAGATAGGGCGCGCCCCGCGCTTGCATGGCGCGTTGGGAGAGGGGGACGGCGGCCTCGAAGGCGTCGTTTTCGTCAAAACTGCTCATAGCTGGGAAGGTAGCGCGGTTTGCAGATAAGGGAAAGAGGGTGTTCGCGGTCTGTTCTTGGGGATTTGCACAGCAAATACCCACCGATAGGGGATTGCCTGCGATCACCGAAAGGTTGGCGTTCGCCATCGGCACAAAAACGCTTTGGGATCAGCCGATTGCGCGGTAATTGAGCGGTATGGATTTGCATGCCGCCTACCCTGCTCTGTCTGATGTGAAAGCCCGCGCAAAACGGCGTATTCCGCATTTTGTGTGGGAGTATCTGGACAGTGCGACGGGCAACGAACGGACTTTGGAGCGTAATCGGACGGCGCTGGACCGGGTGCTTTTCGAGCCTGCGGTGTTGCGGGGGCCAGTGACTCCGGACTTGTCGCGTCGGCTGATGGGACGGGACTATGCGGTGCCGTTCGGGATCTCTCCGGTGGGGATGTCGGGGTTGATCTGGCCGGATGCGGAGCGGTTGCTGGCGCGGTATGCGGCGTCGGTCGGGATGCCGTATGGGATGTCGACGGTGGCCAGCCAGACGCCTGAATATGTGGGGCCATGTGCGGGGGATCAGGGGTGGTTTCAGCTCTATCCGCCTGCGGAGCCGGAGATCCGCGATGATATGCTGCGGCGCGCGAAGGATGCGGGGTTTCACACGCTCATTCTAACGGTCGATGTGCCGGGACCGTCGCGCAGGGAGCGGCAGACGCGGGGCGGGCTAGTGCAGCCTCCCGTACTGCGGGGCCGGATGATTGCGCAGGCCGCGATGTGCCCGGCGTGGAGCCTTGGGGTGCTCAAGCACGGGATGCCGCGGCTGCGGTTTATTGACAGTTATATGAAGCCCGGTGGGTTGCTGCCGTCGAACGCGCATGCGGGGTATTTGCTGAGGACGTCCCCGGATTGGGAGTATTTGAAGGCGTTGCGGGATGCGTGGGACGGGCCTTTGGTTGTGAAAGGCATCTTGCGGGCAGAGGATGCGGCGCGGATGGAAGGCGCGGGTGTCGATGCGGTGTGGGTGTCCAACCATGCGGGCCGCCAGTTTGATGCCGCCCCCGCGACGATTGAGGCGCTGCCTGCCGTGCGAGAGGCGACCAAACTCCCGGTGATTTTCGACAGCGGGATCGAAGGGGGGTTGGACGTGATGCGAGCGCTCGCCATGGGGGCGGATTTCGTGATGCTGGGGCGCGCCTGGCATTATGGATTGGCCGCGTTTGGGCCCAAGGGGCTGACCCATGTGAAAGAGATTCTCGAACAAGATCTGATCGCGAATATGGTCCAGATCGGCGCAAATGATCTAGCCGCGCTGCGAAATACCGCATTTGTTGTGCGCTAACACATCCATTACTACCCAGAACTACGCGTTGCCCGAGCGGGCCAAACCGCTTAGACGGAGCGCGCATATCACTTAAGTCAGGGAACCTGCCATGCCCGAGTTCAACAAGATCCTCATCGCCAACCGTGGAGAGATCGCCATCCGTGTCATGCGGGCCGCCAATGAACTGGGAAAGCGCACCGTTGCCGTTTACGCCGAAGAAGACAAGCTGGGCCTGCACCGTTTCAAGGCCGATGAGGCCTATCAGATTGGCGAGGGTCTGGGCCCTGTTGCCGCCTACCTGAGCATCGACGAAATCATCCGCGTGGCCAAGCAATGCGGCGCGGATGCGATCCATCCGGGTTACGGTCTGCTGTCGGAAAACCCTGATTTTGTCGATGCTTGCGCCGCGAATGGGATCACATTTATTGGCCCCAAGGCCGAGACGATGCGCGCTTTGGGCGACAAGGCCTCCGCGCGCCGCGTGGCGATTGAGGCCGGTGTGCCGGTGATCCCGGCGACGGACGTGCTGGGCGACGATATGGCCGCGATCAAGAAAGAAGCGGCCGAGATTGGCTATCCGCTAATGCTGAAAGCGTCCTGGGGCGGTGGCGGGCGCGGGATGCGTCCGATCCTGTCCGAGGACGAGTTGGAAGAGAAGGTTCTGGAAGGCCGCCGCGAGGCGGAAGCCGCGTTCGGCAATGGCGAGGGCTATCTGGAGAAGATGATCACCCGCGCGCGCCATGTGGAGGTGCAGATCCTGGGCGATCAGGACGGCAATATCTACCACCTTTACGAGCGCGATTGTTCGGTCCAGCGGCGCAACCAGAAAGTGGTTGAGCGCGCCCCTGCCCCCTATCTAAGCGGCACCCAGCGCGAGCAGATTTGCAACCTCGGCAAGAAGATCTGCCAGCACGTGAACTATGAGTGTGCGGGCACGGTTGAGTTCCTCATGGATATGAACTCGGGCGAGTTCTACTTCATCGAAGTGAACCCGCGCGTGCAGGTGGAGCATACGGTGACTGAGGAAGTCACGGGCATCGACATCGTGCGTGCACAAATCCTGATTGCAGAGGGCAAACCGTTGGTTGAGGCCACGGGCACCGCCTCGCAATATGATGTGAAGCTGGACGGGCATGCGATCCAGTGCCGGGTGACGACCGAGGATCCGTTGAACAACTTTATCCCTGATTATGGTCGGATTACCGCCTATCGCGGGGCGACCGGTATGGGCATCCGTCTGGATGGCGGCACGGCCTATTCGGGCGCAGTGATCACGCGGTATTACGACTCGCTTTTGGAGAAGGTGACGGCGTGGGCGCCGACGCCAGAGGCCGCGATTGCGCGGATGGACCGGGCGTTGCGGGAGTTTCGTATTCGCGGGGTTTCGACGAATATTGCTTTTGTCGAAAACCTGCTGAAGCACCCAACCTTCCTGAACAATGAATACACGACCAAGTTCATTGATGAGACGCCAGACCTCTTCCAGTTCAAGAAGCGCCGGGACCGTGCGACCAAAATCCTGACTTACATCGCAGATATTTCGGTGAATGGGCATCCTGAAACCGAGGGCCGCCCGAAGCCAGCGGCGGATGTGAAAGCGCCGAAGCCGCCCGTCTCTTTTGTGGAGGACCCGGCTCCGGGGACGCGGACGCTGTTGGAGGCCGAGGGGCCGCAGGCGGTGGCCGACTGGATGGCGGCGCAAAAGCAGCTTTTGATCACGGACACGACGATGCGTGATGGGCACCAGTCGCTGTTGGCCACGCGGATGCGCTCGATCGACATGATCCGGGTGGCACCCAGCTATGCGGCGAACATCCCTCAGCTTTTCAGCGTCGAATGCTGGGGCGGTGCCACGTTCGATGTGGCCTATCGCTTCTTGCAGGAATGTCCATGGCAGCGGCTGCGCGATATCCGCGAAGCGATGCCTAATGTGATGACGCAGATGCTGCTGCGCGCCTCCAACGGGGTTGGGTATACAAATTACCCCGACAACGTCGTGCAGTTTTTCGTCAAGCAGGCTGCCGAGACGGGCGTGGACGTGTTCCGCGTGTTCGACAGCCTCAACTGGGTCGAGAATATGCGCGTCGCGATGGATGCGGTGATCGAGGCGAACAAGGTCTGCGAGGGCACGATTTGCTACACGGGCGACATGCTGGACCCGAGCCGCGCCAAGTATGATCTGAAGTATTACGTCGGCATGGCCAAGGATTTGAAGAAGGCCGGTGCGCACGTGCTGGGCCTTAAGGATATGGCCGGTCTGATGAAACCCGCCACGGCGTCTGTGCTAGTGAAAGCGCTGAAGGAGGAGGTCGGTTTGCCAATCCATTTCCACACGCATGACACGGCGGGCGTGGCGTGCGGCACGATCCTTGCGGCGTCTGAGGCGGGTGTGGATGCGGTGGATTGCGCGATGGATGCGCTGTCGGGGAACACCTCTCAGGCGACGCTGGGCACGGTCGTGGAATCGCTGCGTCATACGGAGCGCGATACCGGGATCGATCCCCGTGCTGTGCGCCAGATCAGTGATTACTGGGAGGCCGTGCGCGCGCAATATGCGGCGTTTGAGACAGGGCAACAGGCGCCCTCGTCAGAGGTCTATCTGCATGAGATGCCCGGTGGGCAGTTTACGAATTTGAAAGCGCAGGCCCGTAGTCTGGGGCTGGAGGATCGCTGGCACGAGGTCGCGCAGACCTATGCGGATGTGAACCAGATGTTCGGTGACATCGTGAAGGTGACGCCGTCCTCCAAGGTTGTGGGCGACATGGCGCTGATGATGGTCTCTCAAGGGCTGACGCGGGCGCAGGTGGAGGACCCGAAGACCGATGTGGCCTTCCCCGACAGTGTCGTGGACATGATGCGCGGCAATCTCGGCCAGCCTCCAGGCGGGTTCCCGAAGGAGATCGTCAAGAAAGTGCTGAAGGGCGACAAGCCCGATACGGAGCGTCCGGGCAAGCATCTGAAACCGGTGGATTTCAAGAAGGTGCGGGCCGAGGTCGTCAAGGAACTGGATGGCAAGCCCGTCGATGACGAGGATCTGAACGGATATCTGATGTATCCCAAGGTTTTCATGGATTACATGGGCCGTCACCGGATCTATGGCCCCGTGCGGACCCTGCCGACGCTGACCTTCTTTTACGGCATGACGCCCGGTGAAGAGATCACGGCCGAGATCGATCCCGGTAAGACGCTGGAGATCCGGTTACAGGCGATCGGCGAGACCAATGAAGACGGCGATGTGAAGTGCTTCTTTGAGCTGAACGGGCAGCCGCGAGTCATTCGTGTGCCCAACAGGATGGTCAAAGCGACCACGGCGGCGCGGCCCAAGGCAACCGAGGGTGACCCCAACCATATTGGCGCGCCGATGCCGGGGGTTGTGGCCTCTGTCGCGGCGCAAGTCGGCATGGAGGTCAAGGAAGGCGATCTGCTGCTGACCATTGAAGCGATGAAGATGGAGACCGGTATTCATGCCGAGCGCGACGCGGTCGTGAAAGCCGTGCATGTGCAGGCAGGCGGGCAGATCGACGCCAAGGACCTGCTGGTCGAGTTCGAGTAGATGCTGGCGCTGACCGGGCTTTACGCGGGGCTGATCGCACTGGTTTTTCTGGTGCTGTCGTTCCGCGTGATCCTTTATCGGCGTGGACACCGGATCGGGCTGGGCGATGCGGGCGACAAGAGCTTGCTCAAACGTATGCGCGCGCAGGCCAATTGCGCGGAATATGCGCCGATCGGGTTGATCCTGCTTGCACTGATTGAGGCGCAGGATGCGCCAAGGATCGTGGTGCATGCGCTGGGGATGACCCTCCTTTTGGGCCGGGTGCTGCATGCCTACGGGTTTTCGGCCAGCCCGCCAGTGATGAATTTGCGGGTGCTGGGCATGTTGCTGACGACCGCGATGATCGGCGTGGCAGCGCTGATGCTGATCGCGCTTCATGTTTTGTGATTTTTTGCCGATTTGGTGAATTTTTCCCTTGCAGGGACCGGCCGCAGTTTATAAATCCGCCCTACCCAAGGAAGCGGGCGTAGCTCAGGGGTAGAGCATAACCTTGCCAAGGTTAGGGTCGGGCGTTCGAATCGCCTCGCCCGCTCCAATCAAAAAAGGCCATCCGGAAACGGGTGGCCTTTTTTGATGCGCGCTGCTTGGGCGCTGCGCGTGGGATGCCTGTCCGAAAGACATCATCAGATGCGGGTTTTCGGTTTCCCTTGAGGTGTTGCGCCGCGCTATAGCGCGTCGCCACGCTGGGGGTTTCACCCCCAGACCCCCAGGATATTTGGAAAAAGCGAAGGGTTAGCGCAGGAGCCAGTCGAGACCAGCATCTGTTGTGGTTTGCGGTTTGTATTCAGCGCCAATGGGACGGTCATAACCGAGGGCATCGAGATGGGCGAAAAGGTGCTGATGGTCCAACTCGCCATGATCCGGCTCGGCCCGGTCAGGGACGGAGGCGATCTGGATATGGCCGATGATCGACATCAAATCGGTGATGCGGCGGGTGATGTCGCCTTCCATGATCTGCAGATGATAGCAGTCGAACATTAGTTTGAGATTGGGGGCGCCTACCGCCTCGATAATCGTTTTCGCTTGCGCGCTGGTGCGCAGGAAGTAGCCCGGCGCGTCGTAGTGGTTCAGCGGCTCGATCAGGATTGTCATGCCGTGCGGCGCGGCTTGCATACAGGCGTATTGCAGGTTCGCTTTGAAGGTCGCTTCGGCCTGGGGGCCTTTCGCGAAACCGGCCATGACGTGGATGTTTGGCGTGCCGATGCGGAGGGCGTAAGCGATGGCCTGATCAATCGCGGCGCGGGCATCGGTTTCACGAAGTGGCAGCGCGGAGAGGCCGTTTTCGCCTGTTGCGCCGCGCGATGTGTTCAGGCCCAGCATGGTCAAGCCGGTTTCTTCCAAGGCGGCATCAATCGCGGCGGGGTCGGTGTCGTATGGCCAGTGACATTCGACGGCGTCAAAGCCGGCTTTATGGGCGGCGCGGATGGCGTCTGGCAGGCTGAGTTCGGTCCACAAAAACCCGAGATTGGCGGAGAATTTGGGCATCTTAATCCTCCCACTCGACATTGAAGTTGCGCACAAGCCCTTGAATTTGGGCTTGGTTTAGCATGTTAGGGGACAGGCCGCGCGTCATGAGGGTGAGCTTGGCAGTCTCTTCCAGCTCTTCCATGGCGTAGCAGGCGGCCTCAACGTCCTTGCCCGCGACGACGGGGCCGTGATGGGCCAGAACGACGGCTGCGCGCTTGCCCGCGAGGCCGCGCACCGCCTGCCCCATCGCGGGGTCACCCGGCATGAAATAGGGCAGCAGCTTCACCTTTCCGAGCCGCATGATGCCGTAGGCGGTGATCGGCGGCAGCATGTTGTCGGGATCGGTGTCGGGCAGCGTGGAGAGCGCTGTGGCGTGGCAGGAATGCAGATGCACGACGGCTCCGGTTTTGCCACCACGGGTGTCATAGAAGGCGGTGTGGAGCGGGACCTCTTTCGTGGGCGCGTCGCCCTCGGTGTGCTGGCCGTTGTCGAGGACCGAAAGCCTGCCAGGATCAAGGCGGCCGAAGCAAGAGCCGGTGGGCGTGACCAGCAGGCGGCCATCGGACATACGGGCGGAGATGTTGCCGGAGCTGCCCATCGTGAGGCCGCGATCAAACATGGATTTGGCGAGGATGCAGATATCTTCGCGCAGCTTGTTGTCGGCTTTTGTGTCGGCGGTCATAGGGCCTCCAGAGCGTCTTGGAAGAAGGTTTCCGCGCCGAAATTGCCGGATTTGAGCGTCAGCGAGATGGGGTGGCCTGCGCTGGTGGCGAAGGTCCAGGGGACGCCGGGGGCGATCTCGGGTCCGATGGCGAGGCGGGTGACGTTGAGCGCTTGGGTGACTGCGCCGGAAGTTTCTCCACCCGCGACGATGAAGCGGCGGTGGCCGGTTTCGAGGGCTTCTTGCGCGAGGGTGGCGAGGGTGTCTTCGATGAGCTTGCCTGCTGCGGCGGTACCGAGCTTGGCTTGGGCGGCTTTGACCGAGGCGGGATCGGCGGTGGCGTAAAGGAGTTTGGGGGCGCTGGTTGGCTGCTGGTGGAGCCAGTCGAGCGCGGCTTGGGGGCCATTCTCAGCGATGTCCAGCGGGTCAAGGTGATGCTTTTCGCCCTTAAATGCAGCGACTTGGGCGTTGGTCATGGCGGAGCATGAGCCGGAGAGGATGATGGGGGTGTCGTCGATCTCAGGCGCTTTGAAAGGGGCGGCGTTTTGGAGCGTTCCGTCTTGTTGGAAAAGCGCGGGGAGCGGCATGGCGACGGCGCTTCCGCCGGTGAGAAATGGCATCTCGCGGCAAGCCTCGGCGATGATGTGCAGGTCGTCATTGGCGACGGCATCGGTGACGACATGGGCGACGCCTTGGGCTTTGAGAGCGGCCAGACGGTCGCGCAGGGTTTGCGCGCCAGCGGCAACGGTGAGGCGGTTGGCGAGGCCTACTGGTTTCGTTACTTGTGGGGTGAGCAGGCGCATCAGGTTGCTGTCACGCATGGGGGTGAGCGGGTGATCTTTCATGGGGCTCTCAGAAAGGGGCAGTTCGCCTACAAAGAGGTTGCCCATGAAGATGCTGCGCCCGTTTTCAGGAAAAGCGGGACAATATATCGTTTGATCGGTGTTGAGAGCTTGCATGAGAGCCTCGGCGACGGGGCCGATATTGCCCTCAGCCGTGCTGTCAAAGGTGGAGCAGTATTTCCAGAAAATCTGGGTCGCGCCCCCTGCCCTCAGCCAGTCGAGCGCTTGGAGCGCTTGGGTCACAGCGTCCTCGACAGGGTTGGTGCGGATCTTGAGGGCGATGACCTCGAACGGGGCGAGGTCTTCGGTGCTCTGCGGCGTGCCGATGCGCAGCGACACGGGCAGGCCAGAGCGGGCCAACAGCCCGGCTAGATCGGTGGCGCCGGTAAAGTCGTCGGCGATGCAGCCAAGGCGGATGGTCATGGTCGTCTCTCCCTTGGGCGCACCTTGCCGTGTGTTTGCGCTAAAGGGTAGCCCCGAATTGAGCGGGTAAATCGGTAACAGGCGGTTTGCGTTGGAAAATTCGCCGCTTTTCTGCGCGCGATGCCCTGCGTATAAGGCCGCCAAAGGAGAGCGGATATGCGGACAGCGAGCGTCAGCCGCGATACGGCGGAAACCCAGATCACCGTTGAGATTAATCTTGACGGCACAGGGACTTATGACAACCAGACGGGAGTCGGGTTCTTCGATCATATGCTGGACCAACTGGCGCGGCATTCGCTGATGGACATGACAGTGCGCGCCAAGGGCGATCTGCATATTGATGACCACCACACGGTGGAAGATACCGGGATCGCGCTGGGTCAGGCTTTGGCTGAGGCCCTGGGCGACAAGCGCGGGATCGTGCGCTATGGCGCGTGTCTTTTGCCCATGGATGACGCTTTGGTGCGCGCGGCTTTGGATCTGTCGGCGCGGCCTTTCCTCGTGTGGAATGTCGAGATGCCAACGGCGAAGATCGGCACTTTTGATACCGAGCTGGTGCGCGAGTTCTTTCAGGCGTTTGCGACCCATGGCGGGATCACACTGCATGTGGATCAGATCCACGGGATTAACAGCCACCACATCTCGGAGGCGGCGTTTAAGGCGGTCGCCCGCGCGCTGCGCGACGCGTTGGAGACGGACCCGCGTAAGGCGGATGCGATCCCGTCGACCAAAGGGGCTTTGTAAGCGGTGCTGACCGTTCTGATTGACTATGACAGCGGCAATTTGCACTCGGCTGAGAAGGCATTTCAGCGGATGGCGTCTGAGGTGGGCGGTGGTGAGGTGGTCGTCACCGACAAGCCCGAGGATGTCGCGCGCGCGGACCGGATTGTGCTGCCTGGGGACGGCGCGTTTCCGGCCTGCAAGGATGCGCTGATGACGCGGGACGGGCTGTTTGAAGCGATCCGCGAGGGGGCTCTTGAGCAGGCCAAACCCTTCATGGGTATCTGCGTGGGGATGCAGATGATGGCGACTGTCGGTCGCGAATATCGTGATACAGACGGCTTTGGCTGGGTAGATGGGGAGGTGGTGAAGATCATGCCCTCAGACGCCAGGCTGAAAGTGCCGCATATGGGCTGGAACAATCTGGTACTTGAGGCTCAGCATCCCGTTTTAGACGGCGTTGAGACAGGCGATCACGCCTATTTTGTCCACTCTTATCATATGGTTGTGGAGCAAAGCTCAAGCAGATTGGCGCATGTGGATTATGGCGGCGATGTCACTGCCATCGTGGCTGCGCAGAACATGATTGGGTTGCAGTTTCACCCGGAGAAAAGCCAAGAGGCTGGCCTCCGGATGATTGCAAATTTCTTGCGCTGGACGCCTTAGTTGACGCGGGTCCAAGTCTGGCCGCGGCAAATGCCCAGAACGCAGCCTTCGACCTTCAGTGAATTGCCGGAGAGGCTCATCTTCGAGTTATAGGTCTTGTCGCGATCCGGGGCCCAAATCTTGCCGCCGGAATAGGCACCGCCGCCCTTGGCTTTCATATCCCAGATCATCTGACGACCGATATTGTCGGAGGCGATTTCCTGACCGGACGCGTTGAACGCTTTGGCGATCGTGCCGCAGATGGCGGAGCCGCAGGGTGCGACGGAGATATGGCCGTAAGCGCCGTCATCGCCGGGCTGGGTTTTCCAGGTCCCCGCGACCGGGTCGGCGGAAGCGGCCCCGGCCAGAAGGCAGGCGGCGGCGATAAGTGTCAAGCGTTTCATGTGGTGTCCTCCCTAGACGTTTTTTGCGATCAAAGCGCCAAGGCCCCTGCCCGATCAAGTCTAACGTAGGGTCGCTTTGCATATGCCCTTTTGTCGTGGCATAGGGTGCGCGACGCTGAAAATGGAGCCCTGCGCAATGATCCTCTACCCTGCGATTGACCTTAAAGACGGGCAAGCCGTGCGCCTTGTGAAGGGCGAGATGGATCAGGCAACGGTCTTTAATGACGACCCTGCCGCGCAGGCGATGGCCTTTGTTGAGGCCGGGTGCGAATGGTTGCATCTAGTTGATCTGAACGGGGCTTTTGCAGGCGAGCCGGTGAATGCCGCGCCTGTTGAGGCGATTTTGGAGCGCACGAAAGTGCCGGCGCAATTGGGCGGCGGTATTCGCGATATGGCAACGATTGAGCGTTGGATCGACAAGGGGCTGGCGCGGGTGATCCTGGGGACGGTCGCGGTTGAGAACCCCGATCTGGTGCGCGAGGCGGCTGCGGCGTTTCCAGGCAAGGTGGCCGTGGGCTTGGATGCGCGCAACGGGATGGTCGCGACCCGCGGCTGGGCGGAGGAGACCGATCAGGAGGTCACCGATCTGGCGCGCCGGTTCGAGGACGCGGGCATCGCGGCGATCATCTATACCGACATCAACCGTGATGGCGCGATGAAGGGCCCGAATGTGGAGGCGACGGCGGCTTTGGCGCGGGCGGTCTCCATTCCGGTGATCGCGTCGGGCGGGGTGTCGTCGTTGGACGATATCGTGGCGTTGCGCGATTGCGGGGCCGATTTGAACGGCGCGATTTCGGGGCGCGCGCTCTATGACGGCGCGCTGGATTTGAAAGAGGCCTTGGCCGCGCTGGCCTGAGCGCCTATGACAGCCCCATGTTGAAGACCCGCATCATTCCTTGTCTGGACGTCGCTGACGGGCGCGTTGTCAAAGGCGTGAACTTCGTCGATCTGATCGACGCTGGTGACCCGGTGGAAAGTGCCAAAGCCTATGACGCGGCGGGTGCGGATGAGCTGTGTTTTCTGGACATTCACGCAACGCATGAGAACCGGGGAACGATGTTTGATCTGGCAACCCGCACGGCGGAGCAATGCTTCATGCCGCTGACCATTGGCGGCGGCGTGCGGACGCCCGAGGATGTGCGCGATCTGCTGTTGGCGGGGGCGGACAAGGTGTCGTTCAACTCGGCCGCTGTGGCGGACCCGGATGTAGTGGCGCGGGCGGCGGACCGGTTCGGGTCGCAGTGCATCGTCGTGGCGATTGACGCGAAAACGGTCAGCCCCGGTAAGTGGGAGATCTTCACCCATGGCGGGCGGCGCGAGACCGGAATCGATGCGGTAGAATTCGCCAAGACCGTAGTGGCGAAAGGCGCGGGAGAGATCCTGCTGACCTCCATGGATCGGGACGGGACGCGGGCGGGGTTTAACCTGCCGCTGACGCGGGCGATCTCGGATGCGGTTTCGGTGCCGGTGATCGCCTCGGGCGGGGTTGGCACGCTGGATCATCTGGTGGAAGGCGTGACCGAGGGGGGGGCCAGCGCGGTGCTGGCAGCCTCGATCTTCCATTTTGGGGACTACACGATCCGCGAGGCCAAGGAACATATGGCTGCGGCGGGCATTCCGATGAGGTTGTCATGAGCGTTCTGGAACGGCTGAGCGCCACCATTGCTGCGCGCGCGGCAGAGGGCGGGGACGACAGTTGGACGGCGAAGCTGCTGTCCAAGGGGCCGGAGAAATGCGCGGAGAAATTCGGTGAGGAAGCGGTTGAGGCCATCATCGAGGCGGTGAAGGGCGACCGTGATGCACTGACGGCGGAGGCGGCGGATGTGCTGTATCATCTGCTGGTGATGCTGCGGGCGCGGGATGTCGATCTGGCCGATGTTCTGGCCGAGCTGGAGCGGCGCGAAGGCACCAGCGGGATCGCGGAAAAAGCGGCGCGCTGACGCGCATTCTTTTTTATCATTTTTGCCTCCGGCGGGAATATTTTTGCAAAGATGAAAGCCCATCAGGGCATGTTCGGTTGCAACCTGGGGGCGGGTCTGGCTTACTTGGGACATTGCCCGATTGCTCACCACAGGGTTAGAGCGGCTATGCACCAACGGGCACGAGACTGAATTTTCCCTTTATCTGCAATAGGATATCCTATCATGCTTTCCAGAAATACGTCTGATATTCATGTGGCTGCGCGCGCATATGCGGCTGAGGTTCACGCAGGAACCTTGTCACGCCGAGAGTTCTTGACCCGTGCGACCTCGCTTGGGGTGAGTGCGGCAGCGGCTTACGGGCTGCTCGGCACTGTGATGCCGACACCGGCAGCCGCGCAAGCTCAGGACGGGGGCACTTTGCGCATTGAGAGCACGGTCAAGGCGCTGAAGGATCCGCGCACGTTTGACTGGCCGCAGATGTCGAACTTCACGCGGGGCTGGCTGGAATATCTCGTCGAATACAATTCGGACGGCACCTTCCGGGGCATTCTGCTGGAAAGCTGGGAGGTGAATGAGGACGCGACCGAATATACGCTGAATGTGCGCCCGGGCGTCACGTGGAACAATGGCGATCCGTTCACCGCTGAGGACGTGGCGTTCAACATTGCGCGCTGGTGCGAGAAGGCGGTTGAGGGCAATTCGATGGCGAGCCGGATGTCGTCGCTGATTGACGAGGAGACCGGGCTGGCGCGTGATGGTGCGATCACGGTTGTCGATGAGCAGACGGTCAAGCTGGTGCTGAACTCCCCCGATATCACGCTGATTGCCGGGTTCTCGGACTACCCTGCCCCGGTGGTGCATCAGAGCTTTGATGGCGATCCGCTGAGCAATCCGATTGGCACAGGGCCCTATCTGCCCGAGAGCTTTGAAGTGTCGGTCAAAGCCGTGCTGGTCAAGAACACGGATCATGCGTGGTGGGGCAAGGGCGTCATCGGAGAGGCGGCCTTGGACCGGATCGAATATATTGATTACGGGACCAATCAGGCCTCCATCCTCGCGGCGGCGGATGCCGAAGAGGTTGATATGATTTACGAATCTCTGGGTGAGTTTATCGAGATTTTTGATGCGATCGGCTGGACGAAGACCGAGGCCGTGACGGCAAATACGCTGGTGATCCGGCCCAATCAGCAAGCCGAGGTGGATGGTGTGAAGCCTTATGCCGACAAGCGCGTGCGGCAGGCTTTGGCGCTGGCGGTGGACAATCAGGTTTGCCTGACGCTGGGTTATGCGGATCAGGGCACACTGGCGGCGAACCACCATGTCTGCCCGATCCACCCGGAATATGCCGATATTGGTCCGGCGGAGTATGACCCGGTCAAAGCGATGCAGTTGATGCAAGAGGCCGGCATGGCCGATTTCGAGCATGAGCTGATTTCGATTGATGATGATTGGCGCAAGAACACGTCGGACGCTGTGGCCGCGCAACTGCGGGATGCGGGGTTCAATGTGAAACGGACGATCCTGCCCGGCTCGACCTTCTGGAATGATTGGGCGGGCTATGCCTATTCGACGACCGACTGGGCGCAGCGGCCCTTGGGCGTGCAGGTGTTGGCGCTGGCTTATCGGTCGGGCGAGGCGTGGAATGAAAGTGCTTTCGCCAATGCCGATTTCGATACGGCATTGAACAAAGCGCTCTCGATTGCCGATGCGGATACGCGGCGCGAGACGATGGCGGAGATCCAGACGATCATGCGCGATGAAGGCGTCGTGGTGCAGCCTTATTGGCGCTCCACCTACCGGCATCACAAGGAAAACGTGATCGGCGCCGAGATGCATCCGACCTTCGAAATTCACGTCTATAAACTGGCTTTGGCCGCCTAAATTGGCGGGGCCTTACTGCGGTAAGGCCCCTGCCCTTCACAGCTTTGAGCTGATGACGCCTGTGGCGAAGCCGCCCATGCGAAGCTCTCCGAACAGGCGCTGATATTCGATTTTGGGACATCGGTTTTGAATGACCGTGACGCCGCGGGCTTCGGCCTTGGCGGCGGCCTCGGCATGTTCGACGCCGATCTGCATCCAGATGGTTTTGAGATCAGGGAACTGCGCGAGGGCTTCGTCTACGATGGGTGGCACGGCCTCGGACCGGCGGAAGATATCGACCATGTCGACGGGGTCGGTAATGTCGCTGAGGGTCGCTTTTACCTCTGCCCCGAAGAGTGTTTTACCCGCGTGGCCGGGGTTCACCGGGATGACCTGATAGCCCTTGAGACTGAGATAGCGCGCCACGTAGTAGCTGGGGCGCACTGGGTTCATGGACACGCCTACAACAGCGACAGTTTTGGTCGATTGCAGAACGTCGCGGAGATGGGCGTCGGAATAGCTCATGTGGGAGTTAAGGCAGAGAATTCAGCTGAGCGGAAGGGTTTTGCGTAATGCGTGGAGCTTGAAACGGAAAGCGGCCAGCGAGGGGATATCGCTGGCCGCTGTCTTTTTACGAGGCGTTCGGCTTATTCGACTTGCGTCACGCGGCCATCCAGCACGGGTACCGCTGCGCCGTTCTCGAATGCAGTCATGACCTGCGCGGCCATCAGCTCGGCTGCGTTTTCCTCGATGATGCTGGGCTTGCCTGCAAACATCGCGTAGCCGTCGCCGCCATTGCCCAGAAAATCGCTGGTGGCGAGAAGGTAGGTCTTGGCTTCGTCGATTGCGGCGCCGTCGACCATGACCTCCGTCACGCGCTCGCCTGCGGGTTTGCTGGCGTCAAAGCTGAATGTCATGCCGGAGACGTGGGGGTAGCGACCGCCGCCGTCTTCAATCTCGGAGACGCCGTTCTCAAGCGCTGCGATGATATCGGCGCCGGTCACTTCTAGCACGACGGTCTTGTTGCCGAAGGGCAGTTCGGTCAGCACGTCACGACGGGTGAGCATGGTGCCGGGCTCATACGTGGTGTCGCCCCGGATGCCACCGCCGTTGGTGATGACGACGTCCGCGCCGGTTTCTGCGCGCATGGCGTCGGCAGTCAGGTTGCCAAAAGCGCTCTCTGTCGCGCGCACGGTGGTGCGGCGGGTGTCGAGCATGACGGGGGTTTCACCAATTTCGATGTCGAGCTCTGCTGAGAGGAACTCTTCAAACTTGGCGACCTCGGCGGCGATCTCGGCGTTGGGCTCAACGCCCACGGTGTTGATCACGTCAAAGGCGGGCTGCCATTCGACCTGCGGACCGCGACGGCCTTCAACCGTTTCGATGTCCAGTGTCACGACGGTGACAAAGCTCGCTTGGCTGCCGCTTTCGACCATGGCGACATTGCCGTCATATTCGATGACCAGATCGTGGTCGTCGCCCGACAGTAGCAGATCGATATCACCTGCATTGTAAAGCGCGCGGTCTTCGCCGGTATCGGTATGAGCCAGTGCGATGACGAGATCAGCGCCTGCTTCGCGCAGGGCAGCCGCCGTGGTGGCCGCGACCGCAACAGGATCGCCAAAGGTCACATCACCGGGGGTGGATTTCACGGCGGTGCTGGCGGTGGTCAGGCCAAAGATGCCGACCATATGATCGCCCACTTCGACCATCATATTCTCGGCCACGCCTTCGACGAGGGATCCATCGGGCTCAATCGCGTTGTTGGAGAGCATGGTGAATTCCGCCTCGGTGATCCGCTCGCGGAGGATGTCGGGGCCGAAATCGAACTCGTGATTGCCGAGCGCCATGACGTCCAGACCCGCCATGTTCAGAAGCGAGATCATGTGTGCGCCCTGATCGAAGTTCGACAGGAGCGAGGGTGAGATGCTGTCGCCTGCGCTGGTGGCCAGAACGGTGCCGCCTGCGGCGCGGGTGTCGGCGATGACGGTGGCCAGACGGGCGACGCCGCCTGTGTCGCCGGTGCCTTCCATCCGGTCGAGGTCGTTGACATGGACAATCGTCAGCCTGTCCTGAGCGAAGGCTGGGGCCGCTGCAAGAAGAGCAGCAGCAAGGGTAGCAGCAATACGCATTTTTGTTTTCTCCTGTTGAACTTGTTTCAGGCTAGCGCAGGCAATCGGGCTTGGAAAGCGGGCTTGCGAGAGGTCGTGTGGTTCAGGAGGTATGCTGCTGAGAAAAGGAGCAGAACATGCTGCGTTCAAAGAAAAAAGCGCCCGGGGGGGACCCGAGCGCTAGGTGTGGAACGAGGGACAGTGAAGTGAAACACAAGAGTTCCAGCCTGCGTCTCTGGTTAATTAGATAGTGTCATGGCAATGACTTTGAAGACCCTGCCACGATTCTGTGAACGATGTGTTAAGCGCCAAGAACAGAAGGCCAGTTGGCATCTGCGGCGGCGATATGGCCGTCGACATCGCGCAGCCAGCGGCGACGCACGCCTTTGGAGAAGTTCAGGTAAAGCTTGTCGTTATGAACGGTCCACGCGTCGGGGTCGATCTTGGCTGTATAGCCCTGGCTGACCGCATAGGCGCAGTAGCCACCGTATTGCGGCGCGTAGCCATCGGCGTTCATCTCGAACTTAGCGCGGTTCTCGGCGGACGCGAAATGCCATGTGGCGCCTTTCCATTCCACCGCATGCTCGGCCGATCCTTTGACGGGCGCGCCTTCGGTGAAATAGGCGACCGGGTCGTAGCCTTCGATAGCAATGCCATTTGAAGCGAAGACCCACGGCTCTTCCGCCAGAGCGGGACGGATCAGCGTGCCGGTGACGGGGATGGCGACCAAAAGGCCAAGAAAGGCGCGGCGAGAGGGGGTGGACATGGGGCAAGCTCCGGAGGTTGGTTTCATCTTGCGTTGAAGATGCGCTGTGCCGTCTGCCCTGAAAAGCCCCCTCGCCGGAGCGTGATCGGGATCGCGAAACCCGTGAGGAATGTTTCAGTCAAAGATGTCTTCGAGCACGTCCCAAGCCTCTTCCAGCACTTTTCGGCCTAGAGATTTGCGTTTTTTGCGCTTCTTGCGCTTTCGCTCGTCCCATTTGTAACCTTTGATCGGGTCTTCGGGGCGGTTGCGGATACGCGAGGGCTTCACCAATTCACGCTGTTCGCCCTGATCGGAGCGGGGAATCATCTTGAGATCATGGAGCGGCGCGCCGCAGCCCCGGCAGCTGAGCTCATGCTGGACCTTGCCGCGCAGAACCAGCGCGGCGCGGGTGCCGCAATAACAGCAGGTGGCAACTTTCGTGGCAGGCATCGGCGCTCCTATTCGTCTCGTGTAGAGGCATATAGGGCGACGGCGGCAGCATTTGAGACGTTGAGCGAGCCAAACGCGCCTTTCGCGTCAATTTTAACCAGCATGTCGCAGGTTTCCTTGGTCTTTTCGCGTAGGCCCGGCCCTTCGGCCCCCAGCACCAGCGCGACCGGGCGGTCAGCCTTGCCTTTGAGGGCGGCGTCGATGGTGGTCTCAGCCTCTCCATCAAGGCCCAGCAGGACGTAGCCCATCGACCGCAACGTCTCCATCGCATTGGCGAGGTTCTTGACGCGCAGATAGGGCTGACGCTCCAACGCGCCGGAGGCGGTTTTGGCGAGCGCCCCGGTTTCGGGCGCGGACTGGCGGTGCGGGGCGATGACGGCGCGCGCGCCGAAGACCTCGGCCGAGCGCAGGATCGCGCCAACGTTGTGCGGGTCCGTCACGCGGTCGAGCAGGACCACGCGCGGGGTTTGGCCATCGGCGGCCAGGCAGCGTTCTTCGATGCTGCCCCAGTGGAGCGGTTTGACCTCCAGCGCCGCCCCTTGATGCACCGATTGCGGATCAAGCGGCGCTGCGAATTTGCGCGGATCGCTGATTTCGGGCGTCATGCCAGAGGCGGCGATGGCATCGGCCAGCTTGGTCTGCGCGTTCAGCGTGACGACAAGACGTAGACGTTCACGCGCGGGGTTCTCCAACGCGTCGCGCACGGCATGCAGGCCAAAGAGCCACACGGTTTCTGCGGCGGACGCCCGGCGCGATTGCTCTTTCTCGATGACCCATTTGGGTTTCTTCATGGGGGTCCCTTTCGTTGCCTTTGGCATGGCGTCTGCGCGCGCGCGGTGCAAGCGAATTTCGCCTTGACGGGGTTGGGTGGCTTGCGTATTCGGTCCGCCAGTGGGCGACAGGCCGCAAGGTGTGGCAGGGGACTGTAACTCCCTCGCGGAGACGCACGCCTGGTTCGATTCCAGGGTCGCCCACCATCTGCTTTTTGCGCAGCAAAACGCAGACCCCGAAAGGTGAATTGCGAAGCCAATCACCAAAAGGGTCCGCTTCAATCATACCAAAGCAAGAACCTCAGACCGAACGCTCCCCCGGAGCGTTCCTGAGCGTTGAATGCCCCATTGGCAGGGCCCACTTCGTTCCCTCGCGGAGACGCACGCCTGGTTCGATTCCAGGGTCGCCCACCAACTGCTTTTTGCGCAGCAAAACGCAGACCCCGAAAGGTGAATTGCGAAGCAAATCACTGAAAGGGTCCGCAAATTCACATCCATTGCGCGACGGGCCAGAATCGGTGTTACCTCCCCCGCAGGATGGGGGGACTTTTATGCCGTTAGCCATGAATAAAGAGGTGTTTATCACCTGCGCTGTGACCGGATCGGGGGCGACGCAGGATCGGTCCCAGCATGTGCCGCGCTCTCCGAAAGAGATTGCGGACAGCGCGATTGCGGCGGCAAAGGCCGGGGCGGCGGTCGCGCATTGTCATGTGCGGGACCCGGAAACCGGTGCGCCGTCGCGGGACCCGGCGCTTTATCGTGAACTGACCGAGCGGGTACGCGATGCGGATGTCGACGTGGTGCTCAATCTGACGGCGGGGATGGGCGGTGATCTGACCTTTGGCCCCGCGTCAAAGCCCCTGCCCTTGACTGCGGGCACAGACATGATCGGAGCGGAGGAGCGCGTTGCGCATCTGGCGGATTGCTTGCCGGAGATTTGCACGCTGGATTGCGGCACGATGAATTTCGCAGAGGCCGATTACGTGATGACCAACACGCCCGGCATGTTGCGGGCGATGGGTCAGTTGATGACCGAGATGGGCGTGCGGCCCGAGATCGAGGCGTTTGATACCGGGCATTTGTGGCTCGCCAAGTCGCTGGTGGAGGACGGTGTGTTGGAGAGCCCTGCTTTGGTCCAGCTGTGTATGGGCATCCCGTGGGGCGCGCCGGATGATCTGAACACGTTCATGGCGATGGTGAATGCGGTGCCGCGGGATTGGACCTGGTCGGCGTTTTCCATTGGGCGCAACCAGATGCCTTATGTGGCCGCGGCGGTGCTGGCGGGCGGCAATGTGCGCGTCGGGTTGGAGGACAATCTGTGGCTCGGCAAAGGGGAACTTGCGACGAATGAAGCGCTCGTGGCTCGGGCGCGCGGGATTATTGAGGCGATGGGGGCCACAGTGATCGGGCCTGAGACCGTGCGCGCACGGTTGGGGTTGGTCAAGCGAGCGCCGCGATGAGCCGCGCGGCGATTATCGGGGGCGGCGTTATCGGCGGCGGCTGGGCGGCGCGGTTCTTGCTGAACGGCTGGGACGTGGCGGTTTATGACCCGGACCCGGAGGCCGCGCGCAAGGTCAATGCGGTGCTGGAGGGGGCGCGGCGGGCGCTGCCGATGCTCTATGATCGGGCGTTGCCTGCCGAGGGGCGGCTGACATTTTGCGAGACGTTGGAGGAGGCTGTCGCGAGTGCCGTTTGGGTACAGGAGAGCGTGCCCGAAAGATTAGCTTTGAAGCATAGCGTTCTGAAATCGCTGCAAGATGTGGTGTCTGATGAGGCTGTGATTGGCTCTTCGACCAGCGGTTTTACGCCTTCTCAACTTCAGGACGGTGCCGCGCGGCCCGAACAGATCATCGTCACCCATCCCTTCAATCCTGTGTATCTGATCCCGCTGGTTGAGGTCGTGGGGTCGCCTGCGAATGGCACCGAAGTGCTGGAAAAGGCCGAAGGAATTCTGACCTCGCTTGGCATGTTCCCCATGCGCGTGCGCGCGGAGATTGACGCGCATATCGCGGACCGTCTGCTGGAGGCCGTCTGGCGCGAGGCGCTTTGGTTGGTCAGCGATGGCATTGCGACGACCGAAGAAATCGACAACGCGATCCGCTACGGGTTCGGGCTGCGGTGGGCGCAGATGGGGCTCTTTGAGACGTATCGGATTGCCGGTGGCGAGGCCGGGATGAAGCACTTTATGGAGCAGTTTGGCCCCGCACTGGCCTGGCCTTGGACCAAGTTGATGGACGTGCCGGAGTTTACGCCGGAGCTGGTCGATCTGATCGCCACACAGTCGGATGTGCAATCCGGCGCGCTGGATATCCGCGCGCTGGAACGGCTGCGCGATGACAATCTGGTGGCGATGATGCGGGCGCTCAAACAGCAGGACGCCGCGGCGGGCGCGCTGTTGAATGCCCATGAAGCGCGCTTGCCTCGGTCGCCAGAGCAGGTGCCGCTGAGGTCGGTGGACCGGATCATTCCGATCGATTGGACGGACTATAACGGGCATATGAATGAAGGGCGCTACGGGCAGGTCTTTTCGGACGCGGCGGATGCGGTGATGGAAGCAATCGGTGCGGATGCGGCCTATCTCGCGGGCGGGTTGAGCTATTTCACGGTGGAGACGACGGTGAAATATCTCAACGAGACCCATGCCGGGGAGCGGGTGCATGTCGCCAGTCGGATTACCTTGGCGGAGGGCAAGAAGCTGCGGCTTTGGCACGAGATGATCCGCGTGGCGGACGACATGGTGCTGGCGACCTGTGATCAGTTCTTGCTGCATGTCAGTCTGGAAACCCGCGCCTCCTGCCCGCCTGAGGCTCATGTTCTGGCGAAGCTCGACGCGTTGGCCGCGCAACATGGTGCAACGGAATAAACCGCGGCTCTGGTAACGTGGGCGTGGGCGCGCTAAAGCAAAGGACACGCCCGCGCGATTTCAAAGGAATTTCCGCCGCCCCATGCAGATCGCCTGTCATATTGGCCCGCATTGCACCGATGACGACGCGCTTCTGAGGTCCCTTCTGAAGAACAAGGAAGCGTTGGTGCAGCAAGGCGTTGCGGTGCCAGGACCTGGGCGCTATCGGCGTATTGTGCGCGAGACCTTGCAAAGCATGCATCGCAATCCGCTGGCCGAAGATGCACGTGATGTAATGCTGGATGCGATCTTGCAGGAAGATCATGTGGATCGGCTGGTGATGTCGAATTCGAACTTCATCTGCGTGCCCAACCGCGCGTTGGAGGATGGGCTCTTTTACCGGCAAGCCGCGATCAAATGCGCGCGCTTTGAGGAGCTCTTTGCGCAAGACGAGATCGAGTTTTTCGTCGCTGTACGCAACCCGGCGACCTTCCTCCCTGCACTTTTCGACAAGGTTGCCAAGAAGACCTATGACCAATTCCTGTCGGGGAATAACCCCATGACGATCCGCTGGTCTTCGGTGATCGCCGAGATGCGGGAGGCCTGCAAACACGCGCAGATCACGGTTTGGGCCAATGAGGACACGCCGCTGATCTGGGGACAGTTGATCCGCGAGTTGTCGGGGATTGATCCGTTGACGCCTATCTCGGGCGGGTTTGATCTGCTGAGCGAAATCATGAGCAAGCCCGGCATGCGCCGCCTGCGCGCCTATCTCAAGGCAAACCCGCCGCAAACAGAGTTGCAAAAGCGCCGGATCATGGCGGCCTTTCTGGACAAATACGCGCTGGAAGAGGCCATAGAGGAAGAGCTGGATTTGCCGGGTTGGACCGAAGAAATGGTCGAGTTCATCACCGAGCAGTATGAGGACGATCTCTTCACGATTGAGCGGATGCCGGGTGTGACGATGATCACACCCTGATGCGTTTGGGCCTTTGGGGCCAGATCTCCAACACGCCGGCCACCAGCACCAGCGCACCCCCAAGAATTTCGATCTGCGTTAGGGTTTCGCCTGCAAGCCACGCAGCGGTAAGCGCGCCGACAAGAACCTCGCTCATCAGAAGGATGCCGATGCGGGTCGGGTCAAGGCGCACGGTTGCCCACATCAGCGCCAGCATGGACGCGGCCCACCAGAGCCCGCCGGTCGCGAGGATGAGCGTCACTGGAACTGCGCTTAGGTCAGGCCAAGGGGCCAGCATCGGCGCGAGGATCAGTGAGGCGAAGGTTGCGCCAAGTGCAAACGTGAACGCCGCTTCGGGGGCCGCGAGCCGCGACTTGGCGCGGATCAGGGTGGTTGAGGCGGACCAAAGCAGGCCGGAGGCCAGCGCCATCCATTCGCCGATATTGCGCGGGATCGGGGCTTGTCCGTTTGCGCTGAGCATCACGCCAAGGCCCAGAAGCCCCACGGCAATGGCGACCACCCGCAACAAGGGTGTTTGCCACCCCATCACGTAGCGGCCGATCAGCGTGCTCCAGACCGGGGTCAGATAGAAAAGCAGGATGATGATCGCCACACGCCCATAGACAAAGCCGATGGAATAAAGCGCGAAAGAGGCGCCGCCCAGCGCGATTGCAACGAGGGCCACAAGATCAGACCGGTCCAAGCGGCGGCGGCGCAGCGCCACCACAGGCGCCAACAGCAGGGCCGCCGCCCCAGTGATTGCGAGCGTCCCCCAGGCACCCGTCAGACCGGCGCTGTCCAGCGCGCGCACTGGCAGCCAGTAGACGCCCCACAGAATACCGGTGGAGACGACGATCAGGGTTGCAATGGCTGTGGTGCGCGTCTCGGACATGGCCCTCGCCTAAAGGACAAAGCAGGGCTTGGCAAAGCCTCTTGGCGATGCGCATTCTGCGGCCACCCTGCCTTTGGAGAGGACCACACATGGCCGTGACACGTTTGCTGACCGAGTTCGGAATGGGCAGTTCGCTGCGCCGTCTGGATTATACCGAAGCTGCAAAGCGCGCCGTGAAAGACGCGCTGTGGCATAATTCGATCAATCTGGCGGAGCTTTATGGCAAGGACAAATCCGAGATGCAGATCACCGTCGAGGTGGGTGTGCAGAATCCGAATGCGGTGGATACCGATGCGATTGCGGGCATTTTTCCCTATGGCCTGATCACGGTTGTGCCGCGCAAAGGCGGGCTGGATGTGGCGCGCGAGGATGGCGGGCAGCCGACGGTGATTGCGAATGTTGCGATCTCGGTAGCGCTTGATCTGGGGGGCCGGACATGAGCGATCAGCGTTTCATCATCGAGATGGGCATGGGCAATGACCTTTACGGGATGGATTACACCAAGGCTGCGGCCCGCGCGATTGAGGATGCGATCCGACATTCCTCGATCCCGCTGTTTGAGGCGACAGGGGTGTCCCATGACGACATGCGCGTGCAGGTGACGATCGGCGTGCAAGAGCCGGACACGGTCGATTGCGTGGCTTTGGCGGACAAGCTGCCGCGCGGGCGGGCGGAGGTGCGCGCCGTCTTCGGTGGCCTGAATGTGGAGAACCCGGATACCGGGTCGACGCTGGTCATCGCATCAGCGGCGGTCGAGGCATTCTTGCCCCGACAGGCCTAGCGAGGCCCCCGCGCCGGGTTACATGCCGAGCGCTTCTTTATACATCTCCAGAACCGCCTCTTCCTCGGCAATATCGTTCTGGTCGCGCTTGCGCAGGGCAATGACCTTGCGCATGACTTTGGTGTCGTAGCCACGACCTTTGGCCTCGGCCATCACCTCTTTGACCTGATCGGCGATGTCTTTCTTTTCCTGCTCCAAACGCTCGACACGCTCGACGAATTGGCGCAGCTCGTCGGCGGTCACGCGGTAGGAGGCGTCGCTGCCCGGGTTTGTGGACGTATCGCTCATCAATCAGGTCTCCGGCTTTGGGTCAGATGCCTGAGTAGCCGCCCCGCCCGGCCCCTTCAAGAGGGCATCGGGGGGTTGAGCCGACGCACGCTTTGATTTACGCGCGAACACGCAAGTACGGAGCAGCGCATGGAATATCTTGTCTGGATCGGAGCGGCGATTGCCCTCGTTGGTCTCATCGGCCTGATGGTCTGTATTGTCATCGTGGCGCGCGCGAAACGCGCCAAGCTGGAAGACGCTGAAATGCGCGCCAAGCTCGCACGGGTGATCCCGCTGAACCTGGGCGCGTTGCTGCTGTCTGTACTGGGCCTGATGCTGGTGATCGTGGGGATATTCCTCGCCTGATGCTCAGGGCGCGGGCGGTGTCTTTTCGCCGCGATCAAAGGCTTCCCACCCTTCGCCCTTGAAAACGTCGACGCCCAGTTGGGCCAGTACATGTGGGAAATCGACCATCACCCAGTTGTCGACGATCTTGCCATCAACCACTTTCCAGAAATCCATGTAGCGGATGTTGACGCGTTTGCCCGTGGGCGCAATCCCCATGAAGGTGCCGGAATGCGTGGCCTCTTGCCGCCCGAAAGCCGCCGCCCATTCGCCCATATAGAGCCGCGCCTCATCCACACAGCTTTTGTCGGAGAACGCGGCCTGAAAAGGCTTTTGCCAATTGTCCTGAAACTCGCGCAGACCCTTTTTGGTGCCGCATCCGGTGTTGCCATACCAGCCGAACCCCTCGGAGAAGAACTCTCCGATATCGGCGATGCGGTGGTCGTTCAGACCGTCGACCATGCCTTCGATCACGGCACGGGTCGCTTCGGTTTTGCTCAAATCGGTGTCGCGGGTCAAAACGGCCTGCTCGGGGCGGCTGCCTTTCATCTTTGTCTCCTTGAGGTGGTGCGTCATCACGGGTCTAGACAGGGCACATAGTTCTGCGCAATGATTTTTGCACACCTATGCAAAGGAAATCTCCATGCCCGCCCCGACCCTTGATCTGACCGATCTGCGCAAATCCAGCTTTCGGCTGTTGAGCCAACTGGCAGAAGGGCGTGCGGTGGCCGATATCTACCACGCGGATGCGCGGTTTTTTGGTGTGCACCCGTTTAATGAGCGTCAGGGGGTAGAGGCGATTGCCGATGTCTGGAGCCAACTGCGCGCGGCCCTTCCGGATATGGAGCGGCGCAGCCTGATGCATCTGGCGGGTCCGAACTTGCCCGATGCCCGTGTGAGCACCCCGCGTGCGGGTCATCTGGTCGCCACGATGGGCACGTTCCAAGGGCGCTTTCTGGCTGATCTGTGCGATATCCCTGCGACCGGGCAGACCGTATCGCTGCGGTTTTGTGAAGCGCATGAGGTTATCAATGGCAAGATCGCGACGACCTATCTGATGCTCGATCTCGCAGACCTGATGTTGCAGGCGGGCGTCTGGCCGTTTGTCCCGTCGCTGGGGACCGAAAGACAGTGGCAGGGGCCCGCGACTGGCGACGGCGTGCGGCTTCACGGCAAGACCTCGGACACCAAGGCGATGGATGTGGTTCTGGCGATGCACGCCGCACTAGGGGCGTTTGACGGCAAATCGCTGGCCTCCATGCCCCATGCAGAATACTGGCATCCGGATTTCATGTGGTATGGCGCTGCTGGCATTGGCACCACGCGCGGGCTGGAAGAGTTTCGCGCCCATCATCAGATCCCGTTTCTGACCGGTTTTCCGGATCGGGTGGGCGCAGGGCATTACATTCGGATCAGCGATGGCAATTATGCGGTGACGGGCGGATGGCCGTCTGTCAGTGGCACCCATCTGGGCCCTTGGCTGGGCATGCCCGCGACGGGCAAGCGCATCCATATGCGCGTGATGGATTTCTACCGGTTGTCCGAGGGACGTATCTGCGAAAACTGGGTGCCGATGGATGTGATTGATATCGCACGACAAATGGGCGTCGATGTGTTCGAGCGGGTGCGCCATATGACGGGCAAGCCGCGCCTAAGCCTCTGACAGGCGTGCGCCGTTTTTGATCAGATCGGACAGAAGGGGTGCGGGCTCCCAGATGAAGGGATCGTGGGCTGCCAACCGCTCCAGATCGCGGCGCATGGCTAAAAGGCCTGTTTGATCGGCCATGAGCACAGGCCCGCCCCGCCAGCGCGGAAAGCCGAGGCCGTGCATCATCACGACATCCAGATCGGTTGCGCGTTTGACAGCGTCATTCATGCGCAGCCGTGCCGCCTCGTTCGCTAGCGCGATCAGGCAGCGGCGCTGGATTGCACCATCCGAGATTTGGCGTTCGGGCAGGCCTTCTTCCTGTCGAAGCTGTGCGCAAAGGGTCGCGACCTCTGGATCCTCGCGGCCATGGGGATGCTCGGCATCGTAAAGGTAAACGCCCTGCCCTGCGCGGCGCCCGGCATGACCCATATCGCGCAACGCGGCGATGAGATCGGGCATGGGTTGGCGCGCGGGCTGATGCGGCTGAACACGGGCGGCGGCGCTGCCAAGGCCCGCCATATCGAGCAGTTGGTAGGGCCCACGCGGACAACCCAGCGCGCGCAGTGCCTTGTCGACCTGTGCAGGCGTTGCGCCGTCGCGCAGACAGGTGTCGGCAGCCAGCTTCCAGATGCCGAGCATGCGCGCGGTCAGGTTAATCGCGGGATCATGGCAGATTACCGTCTGCTTGGCCAAACGGCGCGCGAGGTAGGACATGTTGATAAGCGCATCCGGCGTCGTGCGCGGACCTTTGGTAAGCGTGACAAGATCGCTCGTGACCGCTGGGATGCCAAACCCAAGGGCTATTGCCGCGCGGGTTTCTGGCACTGCATCGAAGTTCGGGCGGTCCTGGGCAAAGGCCAAAGGAGCGTCCAGATCCGCTGGCAAATCGGCGTAAGGCGTGGCGCCCGAGGGGGCTGCATCCAGTATGAGATCCACGTCGCTGAGCGCTTCCAGGGGCACGGGGCCGCGCAGACGCTCTGTCGCGCGGGCGGCTTGGTCGGCATTGAGGCGGTTGGCAGCAACCGCGCGGTCGAACCAGGTTTGGATATGAGCGGGAAGCGCCATGTCGGACGGTCCGGCCAGCGTGACTTCAAGACCTGCGCGCAGCAGCATCGCGGCGAAATCCAGCGCGCGCTTGCCCTGCCCGAGAAGGGCGATCCGCGTGATCTGTTTTGGGGGCGTCTCTGTCGCTTCCGGCAAGAAGATCGCGCGCCGATCCGCTGAAGCTGCGTGTCGCAAGGCTTCCGACTGGGGGGAGGCGACGCAGTCTTCAAACGCGCTTTGCTCAAATGCGATACCAGCTTCGAAGGGCAGCAAAAGCGCGGCCTCGACGCAATCGATGATCCGTTTCGGGGCGTTCAGGGGCGATTGTGCGACGCGGGTGCGAAAACTGGTAATCTGCTGTTGGTTGGCCGCGCCATCGCGCAAGGCCTCACGCTGGTCCCGGCTGCGGCGCGGGGGTGCGCCTTGCGCGACGACATTGCGCGCATACTGGATCGCAAAGCTGCGCAGATCGCCGGTGGCACGGGCATCGATCAAGCCGATCCCGAGCGCGCGGCTGTCTTGGATTGGCTGACCGGAGAGCATCAAGGTGAGCGCAGGCTCGACCCCGATCAGACGCGGCAAGCGCTGCGTGGCACCACCGCCCGGCGGAAAGCCGAGCGTCACTTCGGGCTGGCCAAGCCGGGTGCCCTGGGCGGCGATGCGGTAATGGCAGGCTTGCGCCAGTTCCAACCCGCCGCCGGTTGCGGCGCCATGGAGTGCTGCGATGACCGGACGGGGCGTGTCTTCGATCTGCGCCATCAGATCAGCGAAGCTGGGGACGCCCGTGCGCGGCTCCAATTCGCGCAGATCAACGCCGCCACAGAAACAAGCCCCCTCGCCGATGAGAACAACGGCGGTATCGTCTGGTGGTAACGTGTCGAAAGCTGTGGCCAAGGCTTGACGCATCGCGCCACCCAAAGCGTTAACGGGCGGGTCCATCAGGGTGATGACCGTGACCCCGTCTTGCGACACGACGTCGATCAGGTCTGCCACCGCAGCCCCCTTGATCGCGTCGGATATCTGTGGTGCCCCTGCTCCATCGCCTTGATTAGTAGGCACACAGCAGCGCAACGCAAGTCATTGCTTGCGCGCCACCCTGTCGGTCGGAGCGTCTGGTCTTAGGTGCTCTGAACCTCAAGGTCCGTCTTTTCATCGGCATCAACGGCGTGCGCCCAAAGCGGGGCACCCGACGCGTCACGCGCTTCAAGCCCCTCTGTGATCTCAGCCATGACAGACTGATTGCGCAACACAGCGCGGATCCGCGCACGCAGGTCCTTCTTGCGATCAACCGGCTGCAAGCGACCATCCGGTCCCAGAACATACGGACCAGCAACAGGTTTGATACGAAAATCAGCAACACTCATCCCAGCCTCCCAATTTCTGCAGCAATTCTACCTAAAGGGTAGCGCAAACAGCGGTTTTCGAACTTGTCCTAGATCAAGTCACCAATTCCGCGTGAGGGATCAGAGTGTTAGCGCGTGCTATCGGGATGCTGGCGTGCGATTTACGCAGAATCGGGGGATTTTCGCCAATCTGCGACATTGAAGCCTGCCCCGGCGCCCGGGGGCTTCTGGACATTCGTAGAGGAGCGCATGAAAAAGAGATATGGATATACGCGCTCTGACACCCGATTACGCAGTTTCTCCGATGATTGATCCGGAGGATTGTCCAGCCATCGCCGCTGCGGGCTACACCACCGTGATCTGCAATCGCCCGGATGGGGAGGTTCCGCCATCGCACCATGCGAGCGTGATGAAGGCGGCGGCAGAGGCGGCGGGTCTGAGCTTTGTCGAAAACCCCGTCATGGGCGGCGGCATGACGATGGAGAATGTCACGACCCAAGGCGCGGTCGTGGCGGAGGCGACGGGCCCGGTTTTGGCCTATTGCGCATCAGGCACACGCTCGTCGATTGTGTGGAGCTTGTCGCAAGCCGGTGAGATGAGCACCGATGATATCATCGCGGCCACGGTGCGCGGTGGATATCAGCTGGAGCATATGCGCCCCCAGCTTGACGCGATGGCAGCGCAAAAGGGCTAAGACCTAGGCCACCGGCGAGACCAGCTCATCGTTTTGCGGCTCTGGGGGCTGTGAAAGGGTTGGCTCTGGTGGCGTCTCGGTCTCTGTCGGGGCGGGATCAGCGACGCGGCGCAGCGCTTTTCTTCCCGAGATTTGTCCGAGCTTGAACGGGCCGACAGAGGTGCCCGCCGCTTCGAGGGTGATCGATGCAGCGGCTGTGCGGGGCAGCGTGATCGTGTCGCCGACGGCGAGGGCTTGAACATCCGCGAGCGAGACAACCATCCGGTGCATTACGGCGGTCAAGGGAATGGGCGCATCGCTGACGGCGTTGTTCAGCGCAGCCTTCCAGCCCGCGTTGCTTTTGGAAGTGCCGCGCGAAATGGGCTGCGGGATCAACAGCTGCAACACGCCCTGACGCGCGCCACTGCCCAGATCGAGCTGTAGGCTCAGGTGACAGATCGGCGTATCCTCAAGCGCGAGCGAGAGCGCGCGAGGGCTGTCATAGCGCCCCGAAGGTGTGAAAACCTTGGCCCAGGGCGTTGGCCCGTCCCGCGCCATGCTCGCATTGGCTTGTGCAATCAGATCACCAACGAAGCCGCTGCATATGGCGGCATCGGCATCGGTGGCCGGTCGATCCGGCGGGTCGGTTGTGGCGACTTTTCCGGTTGTCTGCACCTCAATCAATGCCGCGCGCAGCTGTGGACACAGCCCGGCCATGCCGACACCGCCGTCGCTTGATCGCAAGCGAAGCATCAGGACCGGAGGATCGAGGCTATCCAGAACGGCATCTTTCGATGTGCTGGTTTGCGTGACAGACGTGACGCCAAGGGGAAGCAACAGGCTGCTATCGGCGAGCTTTTCGATCATAGCAGCAAGGGGTTTAAACGCCTGTGCCACGCCGGACACGCCCTGCGCCGGTGTCTGAGCCAGCATCCGGCGCAAAACAGAAGTGGTGTCGTTTGAGGCCATTGATCCGATCCCGCTTGTAACAGGACCTTAAGGCGGCAAAGTTACCAAGTGGTTAGCGCCTATTCGGCAGCAGCGGCGATATTGGTGCCAATCGGCAGACTGACGCGGAAGGCGGTGCCACCGGAACCGTCCAGATAGCGCACTTCGCCGCCAAGTTTGCTCATAATCTCGCGGCAGATGGCAAGGCCCAGCCCTGCGCTGCCAGCGGCGGCCTGATCGGAGAGGCGAGAGAATTTCTCGAATATTAAGGACTGGCTGGCTTGGGGGATACCCGCGCCGTTGTCGATGAAATCAATGTGCCGGATGGGTCCGTCCTGATGCACCGTGATGCGCAGTTCGGGAGTATCAGCGGTGCAGTATTTCGCGGCATTGGTGATCAGATTGATGAACACCTGCGTGAGCCGGTCAAGGTCGGTCTCGATCACATCCTCAGCACTGGCGGCATCAAAGCTAATTTTGAGACCCTCTGTCGCCGCCTCTGAGGAGGCCAGCGCGCGCTCCAGCACCTGACGAAGGGTGCCGCTTTGCAGTTCCAGATCAATCTGACCATTCTCAAGCACGCTGAGGTCCAGCAGATTGTCCAGAAGACGGGTGAGCCGGATCGCTTCGGCATGGATGATGTCGGAATACTTCGCGCGCTCGGGCCGGGTCAGGTCAACGCCGTCGCGCAAAATCTCGGAGAACGAGCGGATCGAGGTCATCGGCGTGCGCAGCTCGTGGCTGATCTGGCTGAGAAAGGCGTCCTTCTGCACGGACAGGGTGGTCAGCATCTCATTGGCATCGCGCAACTTGCCGGCGGTGTTTTCCAGCTCCACCGATTTGGCCTCTAGCTGGTTGGAGTATTCCATGATTTGGGCGGCTTCATCGGCCACAGCCATTAGGTCCTGAACGGACACGGTTGCGCCACCCACAATCTGAGAGATCATCGCGTGGGCCGTTGCACCGCCGACGGAGCCTGCAAGCTCACGCTCCAGCCGGTCGATGAATTCGGGGGACGGATCGGGAAGATCGTCGCCTTTGCCCTGACGCCGTGCCTCTGACTGAAAGAGTTGCTGCGCCTCGTTCGGGCCCAGAATGCGTTGCGCCATCATCATCAGGTCTTCGGCGGCGGCGCCCGTCTGGCTCCAACCGCGGGGGCCGGTGGAGTGGTCGAAGACATTGACGAATTGCGCGCCTTGCAGACGTTCCAGCGGGCTGGGGAAGCTCAGCATCGAGCCGATAATGAAGGCGGCTGTGTTCAGGGTGAGCGACCAGAAGACCGCATGCACGACCGGGTCGAGCCCTTCGATCCCGAAAAGCGCTTGCGGGCGCAGCCAGTGCAGGTTGGCAGGCCCCCCCTCCATCCACGCTTGGGGGAAGACGCCATCAACGCCGATGGAAGGCAGCAGCATTGTATACATCCAGATGACAAACCCGGTGGACAGGCCAGCCAGCGCCCCCATCCGGGTCGCCCCGCGCCAGAAGATGCCACCCAACAGGGACGGCAAGAACTGCGCCACACCGGCGAAGGAAATCAGGCCGATGGCCGCAAGTGCGGCGCCCCCGCCAGAGAGGCGGTAATAAACGTAGCCAAGAAACAGGATCGCGATGATCGACAAGCGGCGCGCGCGCAGCAGGACATGGCGGACGTCCCCCGAAACCGTCGCGCCGTCTTTCTGGGCATTCAGCCAGATCGGCAGGACGATGTGGTTCGACACCATGGTCGAGAGGGCAATCGCAGCTACGATCACCATCGAAGTCGCCGCTGAAAAGCCCCCAAGGAAAGCGAGCATCGCAAGGTCCTCGCGGCCTTGAGACAAGGGCAGTGTCAGGACAAAGAGGTCGGGGTTTGCGCCTGCGGGCATGAGTTCAAGCCCGATCACGGCAATGGGGATCACAAACAGGCTCATGAGCATCATGTAAAGCGGGAAGGCCCAGCTGGCGGTGCTCAGATGCCGCTCATCCGCGTTCTCGACCACCATGACCTGAAACATGCGCGGCAGGCAAAGGAACGCCGCCGCGGCGGTGAAGGTGATGCCGATCCAACGGCTGGTCTGCAACTCAAGATCGGCCATGGGGGAGGCATCGATCAGCGCCATGGTCGAGAATGGCCCGCCGCCCAGCCCCCAGACCACGAAGACGCCGACGGCCACGAGGGCCGCGAGTTTGACGACCGCCTCCACCGCGATGGCCATGACAACGCCGTGGTGCCGTTCGTTGGCATCCAGATTGCGAGTGCCGAAGATAACGGTAAAGATCGCGAGGCCAGCGGCGATCCAGAAGGCCGTGTATTGCAAGGTCTGATCGTCGGCACGCCCCGTGCCGTTGAACGCATCGAAGCTGAGCGTCACGGATTGCAGTTGCAGCGCGATATAGGGCGTGGTGCCGATCACTGCGAAGGCTGTGACACAGACGCCCAGCGCAGTCGACTTGCCGAAACGTGATGAAATCAGATCCGCGATGGAGGTGATCCGGTGGGTCCGTCCGATGCGGACCAGCTTCCGCAGAATCCACCACCAGCCGACCATGACCAGCGTCGGGCCGAGGTAAATCGTGACGAATTCAAGCCCGGAGCGGGAGGCATAGCCAACGGCACCGTAGAACGTCCAAGCGGTGCAATAGACCGAGAGCGAGAGCGTGTAGATCAGAGGAGTGCGCATCCAGCCTGCGGTACCCTGCTGCGCACGACGTTCGGCGAAGAACGCGACGGCAAAGAGAAAGACCACATAGGCGAGAGAGACGAGGATGAGCAGGTTGAACGTGACCATCAGCGTGTCTCCGACGGGTCTGACTTATCAGCGTCGTCCCGCGGGTCGGCAGAACCGGGTTCTGTCTGGCTCAAACGCAGGGCAAGCACATAGCCTGCAAGGATCAGTCCGATCCAGACGCCGAAGACGTAAAGGCCGGCGCTGGAGGTGGAGGGTGCCTCGCCATCCCGCTCCCCCCAGAGGAGCGGGATGGTGAACAGGATGACGCCCACCAAAGGCAACAGTCGGGCCGCATCCGTCAAACGGCGGCGACGATAGCTGTCGCGCCCTAGAAAGAGAGGCTCGCGGGGGGCGGCCACCCTAACCTGCCCCAACCAGCGCGCGCACGCTGGCCAGAATGTCACTGTTGGAGAAGGGCTTGGTGATAAACTCGTTCACGCCAAGGCGCTCCGCCAATTCGCGATCTTTGGTTTGACCACGCGCAGTCAGCATCAAGACCGGCAGCTTCGCCGTCCGCGTATCATCGCGCAGATCGCGGAGGATGTCGTAGCCCGATTTGTTGGGTAGCATCACATCGAGGATGATCAGGTCAGGTTTCATGGATTGCACCCGCTCCACCGCGTTGGCCCCGTCAGAATGCGTGTCCACAGACCAACCATCGCGCGACAAGATAAACCGTATCGCTTCGATGATGTTCGGTTCATCTTCGATCAGAAGGACATGTTTGCCCATTCTGCCGTTCCTCCCATTTGCATTTATTATTGTTATGAGTGTTTTGTTTTATGCTTTATTGCGCGCGGAAAGAGCCAAGTCAAAACTTTGGATGCTTGGGGCCGATCAAAACCCATCCGCCAGGATCGACGGCTCGCGCCGGGCGATACAGGCCTCGCGCGGGCAGATGCGACAGCTGGATCCGATGGGTTGCGCAAGGGTTCCTGCGCCAACCTGATGAGCGCCTTCCAGAGGCAGAATGAGCATGGTGGCTTCGATGACATCAGGCGCCTGAAAGCTTGCTGGTCGAAGCGGTTGCGCAATCGCGTAGCATCGAAAGAGCGGCGCGGTGCGGCTGGCCTGCTCGACCACGGCTTCAATGGGGGCATGGGGCCGGATCAGGGCCTGATACAACGGCCAAAGCGGACAGGCCGCACCGAATTTCGGGATCGAGAAGCCGGGGCTTTCCTTTCGGAAGGTCAGCGTGCCGGAGGCGTCGCAGGCGACCAAACCGATCCGTCGGTCCGGGTCGTCTTCGGGCAAGGTTGCAATGCGGCGCAGGATGGTCGCAACGTCTGTGCGATAGCTTTCGGCCAAGACCGCGGGATCGGGCATCTCAGCATAACGCTCAACAAAGCCTTCGAGCGGGATTTGTCGGGCATCGGCCTCGTACCTTGTGAAATAGCCCAGGGCGAGCGCTTGCGCGGGCTCGGAGGCCAAGGCGGCATCTTCAACCAGATCATGCGGCGTGGCACTGCCATCCTCAAGTGTGGGCAAATGAAACCCGTTGCGGTGAAGGTAGGCCTCAAGCTCTTCCTGCGGGGAGCTTACCCCACCCTGCGCGTCGCCGACCCCATCGAGATAGGCCACCAGCGCCTGACTGCTTTCGGCCAGACGGCGGCTGTCATTGTCGAGGTTCTGCAAGAAGCGCGACTGCCATTCGTGATCGAGATCCTCCTCCCCGGCGAGAATGGAGGAGGTCGAGCGGATCGAGGTCACGGAGGAGACCACATCATAGAGGGAGGTCGACAGGAACGGGTCGTGGGTCAAGCGGTCGGTCAATGTCTCCACAGTTCGCTCCAATTGGGCGATCCGGTCATGCTGGGCCGCGACCAGCCGCGCCCATCCGGGAAAGCGGCCTGCAAACTCGTCTGCGCGGTCTTCTTCGGCCCCGGTTTTCGGCGTGTCGACAGAGGCCTGGCGCATCCGCGTTAAAAGCGCGGCTTCGGCCCCTTCGGTGAGCTGCGTGGCCTCGACCTCAAGCACGCGAGAGAGATCGATCAGCAATTTGCCGCCGATTCTGCGGCGATTATGCTCGATCAGATTGAGATAGCTGGGCGAAATGCCCACTTCCCGGGCAAGATCGGCCTGTTTGAGACCGCGGGCGGTGCGTCTGTCGCGGATGCGGCTGCCGGTGAGTGCGCTGCGCGGCATTGGGTTTTTCCTTACCTTTTCAGGGGCTTTCTGCACCTGCGAGAAAAATCGTTTACACTGTATACCAAAGCATTGTGTATTTCTTCACAAAAAAATTCAATAAAATGAGGTATTTGTTGCCTGATTTTCTATTTCCCGCCGATACTGCCGACACGCTGTAAATGGCGTCGCGCGATACGGCAGAGGAGGCCTGTCGCGCATTCAAAAAAAATCGGGAGGATTTTTATGTCCAAGACGAATGTGACACGCCGCGGCGTGCTCAAGACAGGTGCGGTTGCTGGTGCGGGCCTTGCGGTTCCCACGATCTTCGACGGCAGCGCCTGGGCCGATGGCCACACCGGCTTTACCAACGCGCCGGAAGGCGGATCGGTCACGCTGGGCTTCAACGTGCCGCAGACCGGCCCCTATGCTGACGAGGGTGCAGACGAGCTGCGCGCTTATGAGCTGGCGGTTGAGCACCTGAACGGTGGCGGCGACGGCGGCATGATGAAGACGTTCAGCAGCCAGGCGCTGCAGGGCAACGGCATCCTCGGCAAAAAGGTCGAGTATGTGACGGGCGACACGCAGACCAAGTCTGACGCCGCACGCGCATCCGCGAAGTCGATGATCGAAAAAGATGGCGCGATCATGATCACCGGGGGCTCGTCCTCGGGTGTGGCTGTGGCCGTGCAAGCGCTCTGCCAAGAGGCTGGCGTGATCTTCATGGCGGGTCTGACCCACTCCAACGACACGACCGGTAAGGACCGTCGTCGGAACGGCTTCCGCCACTTCTTCAACAGCTACATGTCCGGTGCTGCGCTGGCGCCGATCCTGGCCAACAATTACGGCACGGACCGCAAGGCCTATCACCTGACGGCGGATTATAACTGGGGTTACACGACCGAAGAGGCCGTGCGCTCCTCCACCGAAGCGATGGGATGGGAAACGGTTGGTCAGGTGCTGACACCGCTGACACAGACCGACTTCAGCTCGTACATCACGCCGGTTCTGCAGTCTGACGCAGACGTGCTGGTTCTGAACCACTACGGCGGCAACATGGTGAACTCGCTGACGAACGCTGTTCAGTTCGGCCTGCGGGACCGCGTTGTGAACGGCAAGAACTTCGAGATCATCGTGCCGCTCTACAGCCGCCTGATGGCCAAGGGTGCTGGTGCCAACGTGAAGGGTATCTTCGGGTCCACCAACTGGCACTGGTCGCTGCAGGACGAAGGCTCCAAAGCGTTCGTGCAGTCCTTCGGCACCAAGTACGGCTTCCCGCCGTCGCAGGCCGCGCATACATGCTACGTGCAGACGATGCTTTACGCAGATGCTGTCGAGCGTGCGGGTTCGTTCAACCCTTGTGCGGTTGTCGAAGCGCTGGAAGGCTTCGAGTTCGACGGTCTGGGCAACGGCCCGACGCTCTATCGCGCCGAGGATCACCAGTGCTTCAAGGACGTGCTGGTCGTGAAGGGGAAAGAGAACCCGACGTCGGAGTTCGACCTTCTCGAGATCGTCGAAGTCACGCCAGCCGCACAGGTCACCTACGCCCCCGACCACCCGCAATTCGCAGGCGGTCAGCTGGGTGCATGTAACCCGGGCGCCTAAGACGCGACACCAAGACGACCCTGCGCGGAGCCCAAGCCCGCGCAGGGTTCTTTCCAAGAGCAGACGCCAAAGTCAGCCTTTTTGCTGACCCACCCGCCCCGACCTCGCCAGTCGGCGCGATCATTGAACAAAGGTGAAGTCGATGGACGCCATCCTCCTGCAAATTCTCAACGGCTTGGACAAGGGCTCCGCGTATGCGTTGATTGCCTTGGGTCTGACGCTGATTTTCGGCACGCTTGGCGTGGTCAACTTCGCCCATGGGGCGCTGTTCATGCTAGGTGCATTCTGTGCCGTGACGCTGAACAACATCCTGTCTGCCAGCCGCACGGTTGTGGACGAGACGCAGACGGACTTTCTGGGCAACCCGCTCAAGGTCGAGGTGCCTTACGTCAATGACTGGTTCGGGCCAGAGATCGGCACATCGCTGATCGAATGGTCGGTGCCGCTGGCGATCCTCTTCTCGATCCCGATCATGATCGCGGTGGGCTTCATCATGGAGCGTGGCCTGATCAAGCATTTCTACAAGCGCCCCCATGCAGACCAGATCCTTGTGACGTTCGGTCTGGCCATCGTTTTGCAAGAGATCATCAAGTATTTCTACGGCGCCAACCCGATCCCGACGCCTGCGCCGTCCGCGTTCACCGGCAGCTTCGATTTCGGCACGATGCTGGGCTTTGATCCGGGCACAATCATCTACCCCTACTGGCGTCTGGTCTACTTCTTCTTCGCCATGATCATCATCGCCGGTGTGTTTGCCTTCCTGCAATTCACCACCTTCGGTATGGTCGTGCGCGCCGGTATGGCGGACCGCGAGACCGTGGGCCTACTGGGCATCAATATCGACAAGCGGTTCACCATCATGTTCGCCATTGCTGCCTGCGTCGCGGGTCTGGCGGGCGTGATGTATACGCCGATCAACTCACCAAACTACCACATGGGCATGGACTTCCTGGTCTTGAGCTTCGTCGTGGTCGTTGTGGGCGGTATGGGCTCGCTTCCGGGTGCTGTGCTGGCAGGCTTCCTGCTGGGCATCTTGGAGAGCTTTGCCTCCATGCGTCAGGTCGTCGACCTGCTTCCGGGCATCAACCAGATCATCATCTATCTGGTCGCCATCATCATTTTGCTGACACGTCCGCGTGGCCTGATGGGCCGCAAAGGCGTGATGGAGGACTAAGCGATGCTTGGACTTGAGAAAAAAGACACGCGCCTCTTCCTGATTGTGATCGGGTTGACAATGCTGGCGCCCTTCTTGCTGAACCCCTTCCCCGAAGGCTCGGAGATGGCGCAGTTCAATGCGGGCTATCCCGACCTGATGCAGCGCTTTGTGATTTTCGGGATCTTCGCCATTGGCTTTAACATCCTCTTTGGCCTCACCGGCTATCTCAGCTTTGGGCACGCGGCCTTCCTGGGCGTGGGCTCCTACGCGGCGATGTGGATGTTCAAGCTCTTCGGTATGAACGTCGTCCCTGCCCTGCTGTTGTCGGTGGTTTTGTCGGGCCTCTTCGCGGTGCTGATCGGTTATGTCAGCTTGCGGCGATCCGGCATTTACTTTTCGATCCTGACGCTGGCCTTCGCGATGATGTCCTATGCGCTGGCGTACTCGGTGCTGGCCACCGATATGGACGGGCCCGATCAGCAAGGTCTGATGCAGAAAGGTCTGACGGGCGGCGAAACCGGCCTGCAGCTCACATTGCAAGACCCGCGTATTCTGGGGGCGCAGGCAGGTGCAGATGGCAACACTCCCGTGCCAAACTTCTTCGGCATCGAGATGCGCAGCGCGACCGAGATGAATGTGGGCGATTGGGTCTTCACCTTCTCGGCAGGCTACTACTTCAGCGCCGTGGTGATGCTGATCGCGTTCTATATCTCGATCCGCATCTTCCGCTCGCCCTTCGGGATGATGCTGCGGGCGATCAAGTCGAACCAGCAACGTCTGAACTACACGGGTCTGAACCCAAAGCCCTACATGCTGGCCGCCTTCGTGGTCTCGGGCATGTATGCGGGGCTTGCTGGTGGCCTGATGGTCGCGATGGACCCCCTTGCTGGGCCTGAGCGGATGTTCTGGACCGCCTCGGGCGAGGTTGTCCTGATGACCATCCTTGGCGGCGTCGGCACCCTGATCGGCCCGGTTCTGGGCGCAGGTCTGATCAAGTACATGGAAAACATCCTGTCCAAGATCAATTCCGAGATCCTGCACCAGTGGTTTGCCTGGATGCCCGACGGGCTTGAGGACATCGTCGTCACGATGATCTACCCGTTCATCGGCAAAGGCTGGCACCTGACGCTGGGTCTGATGTTCATGGCCGTCGTCATCTTCCTGCCCGGTGGTCTGGTCGAAGGTGGGCAGCGCATCATGGGTGCGTTGCGCGGGCGCCGGGCCAAGGATGGCAAGCCCGATGCCGACGCTGACGTGAAACCCGCAGAGTAAGGAGTGCTGACCGATGGGAATTCTTGAAGTTAAAAATGTCGGCAAGCGCTTTGGCGGATTGCAGGCTTTGTCAGAGGTCAATCTGAGCGTGGCCGAAAACACCGTCCACGCGATTATCGGGCCGAACGGGGCCGGTAAGTCCACGCTACTGAACTGTCTTGTGGGCAAGCTGATCCCCGATACGGGCTCGGTCATGTTCGATGGGCAGTCCGTGCTGGGGCGTTCGCCGCATGAGATCAACCAGATGGGGATCAGCCGCGTGTTCCAGACGCCTGAAATTTTCGGCGACCTGACGGTGATGGAAAACATGATGATCCCGTGTTTTGCCAAGCGGGACGGCTCGTTCGAGATGAATGGCTTTGGCGCGGTGCGTCATCAGCTGGACGTGATCGAGAAGGCCAAGACCATGCTGGAGGATATGAACCTCTACGAAAAGCGGGATATGCACGCAGCCTCGATGTCACGCGGTGACAAACGCCGTCTGGAGATCGCGATGTGTCTGGCACAAGAACCGCGCTTGCTGCTTCTGGATGAGCCAACAGCAGGTATGGCGCGGGCCGACACCAACAACACGATCGATCTGCTCAAGGAGATCAAGGACAAGCGCGACATCACCATCGCCATCATTGAGCATGACATGCATGTGGTGTTCTCGCTGGCCGAACGGATTACCGTGCTGGCCCAAGGCACGCCGCTGGTCGAAGACAGCCCCGAGAACATCAAAGGCCATCCCAAGGTGCGCGAAGCGTATCTGGGCGAGAGCGCGTAAAGGAGAAGACCAATGAATGTGAAACCCGACTTTTCCAAGAACGCCAATATGGCGCAAACCGCCCCCGCCTTCCTGTCGGTCTGGGATATGCATGCCTATTACGGTGAAAGCTACATCGTGCAGGGCGTCAGCTTCAACGTTCATGAGGGCGAGATCCTTGCCCTTCTGGGACGTAATGGGGCGGGCAAGACATCGACCTTGCGCTCCATCGCACGTCTTGGGGATCCGCAAGTGACCCATGGTGAGATCTGGCTCGATCACCAGCCGCTGCATAATATGGCGAGCCATGAGGCGGCCTCTGTCGGGCTTGGTCTTGTGCCGGAAGATCGTCGGATTATCGCAGGCCTGACGGTCGAGGAAAACCTGAAGCTCGCGCAGATCGCGCCTCCGATTGGTTGGTCGATTGAGCGTCTTTACGACCTCTTCCCCCGCCTTGGGGAGCGCAAGAACCAGGAAGGCACGACGCTTTCGGGTGGTGAACAGCAGATGCTCTCCATTGCCCGAGCGCTGGCCCGTGACATCAAGGTACTGCTGCTGGATGAGCCTTATGAAGGACTGGCGCCTGTGATCGTGGACGAGATCGAAAAGACGCTCATCCACATCAAGGAGCAGGGCATGACAACGGTGATTGTTGAGCAAAACGCAGTGCGCGCCTTGGAGCTGGCCGACCGGGCCGTGATCCTTGACACAGGTGGGATCGTCTTCGATGGCACCGCCGCCGAAGTGCTTGAGAACGCCGAGCTGCGGGCCGAGTACCTGGCCATCTAAACCCTTGCGCCCCGGGCTTGACCCGGGGCCTTGCTAGTCCTGGGGGAAGGCCCGCTCGCCTTTCCCCTCGCAAAGCCCGTTCGCATTCCCCACATATTGACAAGGCTTGGCGCTTTTCACTACGTCAGCCTTGCACTATACCTGACCGAAATCAGGGCCAAAGGCCTGTTGGGGACCACGAGGGCAAAACCACAATGACAAAGACAAAATCCCATGACGGCGACGTAGAATTCATTCAGGCGCTGGCAGAATTGTTGCGCGCCAATGACCTGACAGAGCTGGAAGTGCGCCGCGAATATGGTGAGGACAATTCGCTGGATGTGCGTGTCGCGCGGACGCAGCAAGTTGTGCAAACGGTGACCGCCCCTGCCCCTGCTGCTGCAGCTCCAGCCGCTTCCGCACCCGCTGCGGCAGCCACACCTGCTACGCCCGCAGCCCCTGCAGGGGACGATCCGGCGAGCCACCCCGGTGCGGTAACCTCGCCTATGGTTGGAACGGTTTACATGCAGCCCGAGCCGGGCGCGCCTTCGTTCATCTCGACCGGTCAACAGGTCAGCGAAGGCGAGACGCTTTTGATCATCGAAGCGATGAAAACGATGAACCAGATCCCGGCGCCAAAATCGGGCACGGTCACGCGTATTCTGGTCGAAGACGGCGCCCCGGTAGAGTTCGGCGCCCCGCTGGTCATCATCGAATAAGGCGCGGATATGTTTGACAAAATCCTCATTGCGAACCGGGGCGAGATTGCGCTGCGGGTGATCCGCGCCGCGCGCGAGATGGGCATTCAATCGGTCGCCGTCCACTCCACCGCAGACGCGGATGCAATGCATGTGCGGATGGCTGATGAGAGCGTTTGCATCGGCCCGCCGCCCGGCACGGACAGCTATCTGTCGATCCCGGCGATCATCTCGGCCTGCGAGATTTCGGGCGCTCAGGCAATTCACCCGGGCTACGGCTTCCTGTCTGAGAACGCCAATTTCGTGCAAATCGTAGAGGATCACGACATCACCTTTATCGGCCCCACAGCCGAGCATATCCGCATCATGGGCGACAAGATCACCGCCAAGGACACGATGAAGAAGCTCGGGGTGCCTTGCGTCCCCGGCTCGGAAGGCGGTGTGCCGGACTATGAAACCGCCAAAGCCGTCTCCGATGAGATGGGCTACCCGGTGATCATCAAAGCCACCGCTGGCGGTGGGGGGCGCGGCATGAAGCTGGCCAAGACCGCTGACGATCTGGAAGAGGCGTTCCGCACCGCGCGGGCTGAAGGCAAAGCTGCGTTCGGCAATGACGAGGTCTATATCGAGAAGTATCTCGGCGCGCCGCGCCACATTGAGATTCAGGTGTTCGGCGATGGAAAAGGCAACGCTGTGCATCTGGGCGAGCGCGATTGCTCGCTGCAGCGACGCCACCAGAAGGTGTTTGAAGAAGCCCCTGGCCCTGCGATTGATCCGGAAACCCGCGCGCGGATCGGCAAGATTTGCGCCGATGCCGTCGCCAACATTAACTATATCGGCGCGGGCACGATTGAGTTCCTCTATGAAGACGGGGAGTTCTACTTCATCGAAATGAACACCCGCCTACAGGTCGAACACCCTGTGACCGAAGCGGTCTTCGGCGTCGATCTGGTGCGCGAACAAATTCGCGTCGCGGCGGGGTTGCCGATGTCATTCGCGCAGGACGATCTGACGCTGGATGGCCACGCGATTGAGGTCCGTATCAACGCAGAGAAACTCCCGAATTTCTCACCCTGCCCTGGCAAGGTAACGGCCTATCACGCGCCCGGTGGCCTTGGCGTGCGCATGGATAGCGCGCTTTATGATGGCTACCGGATTCCGCCCTACTATGACAGCCTGATCGGCAAACTGATCGTGCATGGGCGCGATAGACCCGAAGCGCTGGCGCGCCTGCAACGGGCCTTGGGTGAGCTGATTGTAGACGGAATTGACACCACGGTGCCCCTTTTCCACGCGCTTTTGGCCGAAGAGGCTGTGCAAACCGGGGATTATAATATCCACTGGCTTGAGAAATGGCTGGAAACGCATCTGGAGTAGTCTGCGGGCGTCCAGCTTGGAGAGAGAATGGACGCCGTACTGACACCGGAACTGATGCTGCGCGCCTATACGATGGGTATTTTTCCCATGTCCGAAGGTCGCGACGATCCGGAGGTGTTCTGGGTCGACCCAAAGCGTCGCGGTATCCTTCCTTTGGATGGCTTTCACATCTCACGGTCCCTTGCGCGTCGCATCCGACAAGAGCCGTATCTGCTGACTGTGAACGAAGCCTTTGACAGCGTTGTCTCAGCCTGTGCAGATCGGGAGGAGACTTGGATTAATCCAACGATCCAAGAGCTTTACAGCACGCTCCACCGCGCAGGCTTTGCCCAAAGCCAAGAGGTATGGGATGGGTCTGAGCTGGTCGGCGGCGTCTATGGGGTCACGATCGGGGCGGCGTTTTTCGGTGAAAGCATGTTCAGCAGACGGCGCGATGCGTCAAAGATTGCGCTGGGCTATCTGGTGGATCGGTTGCGCGTCGGGGGCTTTCAGTTGTTTGATACACAGTTTGTGACGCCGCATCTGGTCAGCTTGGGGGCGCAGGAAATCCCGCGCGCCGCTTATCGCGAAATGTTGGAAGCTGCGATTGAGCGCAATGCCAATTTCTATGCGCAGGAAGAGGTGCCGGACGGCTATTCCGTGCTGCAGCGCAGGACCCAAACGTCATAACGCGGATGATCCAGCGGGTTAAGCGCCGGTGCGGAGGCGACCATCCAACCGGAAAACACCATCTGCCGCTCGACCGCGTCGTAAATCTCGAGCCAGGCATAGGCGTTGCCCGCAGGGTTGTCGGTGGGATAGCGGCACTGACCCAATGACACCTGCAACCGGCCAACCATCTTGGCCTCGCCCGTTGTGAGGGTCATGTCGGTGAGCGCGCCGGTGACTTTATCGAGGCCCCGGATCGTGGCACCCGGCGCATTGGTGACCTGCTGGGCCGAGGCCATGCTGGCGCAGACCACAAAAAGCGCGGCCCATAGCGCCTTCATTCGCCGCTTCCCGAGACGAATTTCAGCAAGAGCGAGATCAGGCTGACCGAGCTTTGCGTGTCAATAATCTCGTCCCCCGGTTCGAGGTTGAAGGGCGATCCACCCGGCACCAGCTCGACAAAGTTTCCGCCCAACAGGCCCTCGGACGCGATGGCGACGGAAGTATCATCCGGTACAGCGATCCCGTCAGCGATTGAGAGGGTCGTGTCTGCGCGGAATGTTTCGGCGTTCAGGTTCAGGGCTTTGACGCTGCCTACGGTCACACCTGCCATGCGCACATCGGTTCCTACAGAGATCCCCTCGACGGAGCGGAAGCTGGCCATCAGGTCATATTCCCCGGTGTCGTTGCTGTAGCCCGTCGCCTGGCCTGCATAGACCAGAAAGCCGATGGCCGCGGCCAGAACGGCGGTGCCGACAATCACTTCGGTTTTGTTTTCAGACATGACCCACCCAAGCCTTCAATCGCAGTTATTATTCGGGGCTCCAGGCCTCGTAATCAGATTTCTCCTGCGGCGCTTTACGCCGGATCGAGCCTGCAGGCGCATAAGCCAGCGCGGTGCCCGTCAGGTTCTCCTGATGCGGCTTTTCCCATGTTTTGCGGGGCAAAGGTGCCTCTGTCGGGGGGGTGTCCCATGTGCGGTGCAGCCAACCATGCCATTCGGGCGATACGCGAGAGGCTTCCGCTTCGCCATTGAAGATCACCCAACGGCGGCTGTCATCGCGGTTTTTGTAGAACACATTACCGTCGGCATCTTCACCAACGCGGACGCCTTTGCGCCACGTCCAAAGTTGCGTGCCAAGCGTTTGGCTGTTCCACCACGTCACCGCACGCAGAAGTGTGTTCAAGATACCCATCGGGGCCTCCGACTTGTGTTGGGTCAGCTATGCCCGATCCGCCCGCATTCGTCCAGTGGACGTATCAGCTTGCGCTAGCGCTTTCCTTCTCGCCCTCGCCATGGATCATGAGCGGTTGCGCGTCAGAGCCGACAGCCTCTTCATTCACGACAACCTCGGTGACGCTGTCCATCCCCGGCAGGTCGAACATCGTGTCGAGCAGGATATCCTCAAGGATCGAGCGCAGGCCGCGCGCGCCTGTCTTGCGTTCAATCGCGCGTTTTGCGATCGCAGACAGCGCATCTTCGGTGAAGGTCAGCTTGGTGTCTTCCAGCTCGAACAGGCGCTGATACTGGCGCACCAGAGCGTTCTTGGGCTGGGTCAGGATCGTGACCAATGCATCTTCATCAAGGTCCTGCAGGGTCGCGATGACGGGCAGACGACCGACAAATTCAGGGATCAAGCCAAATTTCAGTAGATCTTCCGGCTCAAGCTCGGTAAACATCTCGCCCACGCCGCGGTCGTCATTGTTGCGCACATCCGCACCGAAGCCCATGGCCGAGCCTTTGCCGCGCTGCGCGATGATCTTTTCGAGCCCTGCGAATGCACCACCACAGATGAAAAGGATGTTCGTCGTGTCCACCTGCAGGAATTCCTGCTGGGGATGCTTGCGTCCGCCTTGCGGCGGCACGGAGGCGACTGTGCCTTCCATGATTTTCAGAAGCGCCTGCTGCACACCCTCCCCCGACACATCGCGGGTGATGGAGGGGTTGTCAGACTTGCGCGTGATCTTGTCGACCTCGTCGATATAGACGATGCCGCGCTGCGCACGCTCGACATTGTATTCAGAGGCTTGGAGCAATTTGAGGATGATGTTCTCCACATCCTCCCCGACATACCCGGCCTCTGTAAGGGTCGTCGCATCCGCCATCGTAAACGGCACGTCCAGAATGCGCGCGAGCGTCTGGGCCAGCAGCGTTTTACCGCAACCGGTTGGACCAATCAGCATGATGTTGGATTTCGCCAGCTCGATGTCCGAGCTGTTACCCGAATGATTGAGCCGCTTATAGTGGTTGTGGACTGCCACAGACAACACACGCTTCGCATGCGCCTGACCGATCACGTAATCGTCCAGCACTTCGCAAATCTCAAGCGGGGTCGGCACGCCGTCGCTGGCTTTCAGACCGGCTGTCTTCGTCTCTTCGCGAATGATGTCCATGCACAGCTCAACGCATTCATCGCAGATGAACACGGTGGGCCCTGCAATCAGCTTGCGCACCTCATGCTGGCTTTTGCCACAAAAGCTGCAATACAGGGTGTTTTTGCTGTCGCTGCTCGACGAATTCGACATCATATACCTCTCGGGGCACGGCCCCATTTGTCATCAGGTCTACCGAAATAGGCTGTCCTTAGTGCATAGCTTAGGACAGCCATTTGCGGTCTACAACGCCAAAATCTGTGCAGATTACGTGTCGGCGGTGTCGTCTGTTTTGCGGCTCTCGACGATCTCGTCGATATGGCCCCAGTCTTTGGCTTCCTCAGGCGACATGAAGTTGTCGCGATCCAGCGCCTTTTCAACCGCCTTTTTCGTCTGGCCCGTATGCTTGACGTAAATATCGTAAAGGCGATCCTTCAGCTTCTGCGTTTCGGCTGCGTGGATCATGATATCGGAGGCCTGGCCCTGATATCCACCCGACGGCTGGTGCACCATGATACGGCTGTTGGGCAGCGAGAAACGCATGCCCGCCTCACCACCTGCGAGCAGCACAGAGCCCATAGAGGCCGCCTGCCCGATGCAGAGCGTGGAGACCTTGGGTTTGATGTATTGCATCGTGTCGTAAATCGACAGGCCGGACGTCACAACGCCGCCGGGGCTGTTGATATACATGGAGATTTCCTTGGTCGGGTTCTCCGCCTCAAGATGCAGCAGCTGTGCCACGATCAGGTGGGACATGCCGTCGTGGATCGGGCCATTGATGAAGACAATCCGCTCCTTCAGCAGGCGCGAGAAAATGTCGTAGGCACGTTCGCCGCGGCTGGTCTGTTCGACCACCATCGGAACGAGGTTCATGTAGGTGTTTACGGGATCATGCATTGTGCCTGCCTCAAACGTCAAAAAGGGTTCTAGCTGGGATAAGCTAACAGAGTCTTAGGCCTGCCTTTGGGGGCCTGCAAGGGCAGCGCCCCATTTAAGCGGTTTTGACGGCAAGCGCTGGCGACTTAGCTAAAGCGTCAACCCAAGATTGCTTTCTGAGGACCTGATGCTGACCACACTTCCCCCAACCCGCACGGCTGCGCTGGAACGCCTGCAAACCTTTGTTCCCAAAGCCGGATCGGCCTATGCGTCCAAGCGCAACTACGATCTGGAAGGGCATCCCCACGTGTCGGGTCTTTCACCCTATATTCGTCACCGCATGGTGACGGAGGAAGAGGTTTTGCAGGCCGTTCTGGGGCGTTATGCGCTCTCTTCTGCCGAGAAATTCGTGCAGGAGGTCTACTGGCGCACCTATTGGAAAGGCTGGTTGGAGATGCGGCCATCGGTCTGGACCTCGTATCGCGCAGGCGTTCAAGCAGCGCTTAACCGGGTTCAGACAGAGGCAGGCCTGCGCGCGGCATGGGAGGACGCGTGCCGGGGCGAGACAGATATCGCCGCGTTCAATCATTGGGCGCAGGAATTGGTCACAACCGGCTATCTGCACAATCACGCCCGGATGTGGTTCGCCTCCATCTGGATTTTCACTTTGCGGCTGCCTTGGGAATTGGGGGCCGATTTCTTCCTGCGCCATCTAATTGACGGCGATCCCGCGTCCAATACGCTGGGATGGCGTTGGGTTGCAGGGTTGCAGACCAAAGGGAAAACCTACCTCGCGCGTCCGTCGAATATTGCGCGCTACACGGAGGGACGCTTCAATCCCGAAGGGGAATTATCTAATTATGCCGAGGCTTTGGAGGGCCTTCCTCATCCAGATCGCCTACCCGCACCGGTTCCGCAAAGCTGGGATCGAAGCGCACGGACTGGCCTTCTGCTGACCGAAGAGGATTTTAGCCCAGGCTATCTGTTTGCGTCCGGTTTGACGCCAGTGACCAGTGCCGCGCTGATGAGCACGGCTGACCGTAGCCCGCTTGACGTGAGCCCTCTTGTCACCGACTTCATATCTGACGCCTTGGAGGATTGTGTCGCCCGCTACAAAACCAACTTGCCCAATCATCGCGGCCACCTCGCCGATCTTGATGCGGTGGAGGCATGGGCCAATGAGGCGAACCTCGAACAGATCGTGACGCCTTATGCGCCTGTCGGGCCTGCAGCGGACGCCTTGACCGAATTGGAGCGACGCCTTGCGCCCAAAGGCATCAAACTGGTGCGTGCCTTACGTGACTTTGACGCCGCAGCCTGGCCGCATGCCACCCATGGCTTTTTCCGGTTTAAAGAGAAAATCCCGGCCTTAGTCGGGCGCCTCAAAGGACTGAAGGCGGCCTAGAACGGCCAGCTTTTTGGTCCTTTATCAAGGCGGTGAGTGAACTCTGCCGGGCCTTGCGGGAAGAGCGTGCGCACCAACGGGTCATGCCCGGGGATCATCAGCTTTGGGCTGGATGCTAGAGCAACAATCTTGCGAAAGCCCTCAAGCATGTCTTCAACATCAACAACGATCGGGAAGGGCTTGTTTGAAATCGCGTTTTCGTAGAAATGCGCTGCATCTGAAGCGAGGCATATATAGCCTTCCGCGGTTTTCACACGAACCGCCTGAAGCCCGCGCGAATGGCCGCCGATGCGATGAACCGTGACCCCGTCAGCCACTTGTCCATCACCATCGTGAAAGATCACACGCCCCGAATAAAGCCGCTTGATCGCTTCGCAGATATGTCCCGCCGTGTAGGGCATGCGCAATGTGTCGTGACACATGCAGGGGCCAGTCGCGAAGGCCATTTCAGCCGCCTGCAGGTGGAGCGTCGCATTTGGGAACAGATGAAGCCCGCCGGCGTGATCGTAATGCAGATGCGTGACAATCAAGGTGGTAATGTCTTCGGGTTTGATCCCGAGAGGGGCGAGCGCCTCTGCCGGATCACGTCTGATCGGGCGATCCCGGCTCAACCCCTCAGCCGCGTCATAGCCGGTGTCGATCAGGATCACCTCATCGCCCCGCTGCAGCACCCAAATGAAGTAATCCATTGCGTGAGGCGCGTCGTGATTGTCATCAAAGACAAAGCTGTCCGCCCGCGTTCGCGCGTTGCGGTCGGCGTATTTCACAGCATGGACGCGCCAGTCGGTCATGGGGCAAGCCTTTCGAAGCTTTGAACAGTCTTGGAGGCGATCATCGGGGCCGTCGCCGCGTCGAAAGCCTTGAAATGCGCTGATTTCAGATGGTCCTGAAAGGCGGCTTCATTGTCATAGACTTCGTAGAGAAACACGCGCTCCGGCATCTTTGGGTCCTGACAGACGTCAAATTGCTGGCAGCCCGGCTCCTCTGACAAGGATCGCGCTGCGTTCTCCAGCATCAACGGCAGGAATGCAGCGGCATCCGCGGACTTGATCTCAAACTGAACGAAAATGACGAACATCTGGCTCTCCCTGCCCGCAGTGAACGGTGAAACGCGCGCCATGACAAGCCCTTGCTTTTTCGAGTGTTTTACGGCTTGTTTGCGCTCACATGATCAAGGGAGAGACCAGATGACCGCCACTTACAAGATCGCCGTATTCGAAGGCGACGGCATCGGACCCGAGATCATGGCGCCCACATTGCGGTGTCTGGACCACGTGGCGGGCGGAAAATATGCCCTGTCGTATGACGTGCTTCCCGCTGGCGCGGGCCACTATGAGCAGACCGGTGAGGCGTTGCCGGATGCCTCGATTGAAGGCGCGCGGGCATCAGATGCAATCCTGCTTTCCGCCATGGGTCTGCCCCGCGTGCGCTATCCCGATGGCACGGAGATTACGCCGCAAATCGACATTCGGCTGAAGCTAGACCTTTTTGCAGGCGTGCGGCCTGTGCGGGTCACCGAAGGGCAGCCGACCCCGCTCAAACTGGAAGGGCGTGAGATTGACTTCGTGCTAATCCGCGAAAGCACCGAAGGGCTGTTTCACACGCAAGGCTGCGGAGAGGTCGCGCAAGACTACGCCCGCGAAACACTTCAGATTACGCGCAAAACAAGCGAAGACTTGTTCCGTTTCACTTTCGATCTTGCCGAGCAGCGCAAGGCAGCGGGCCGTGGACCCGGGCGCGTGACATGCGTCGATAAAGCCAATGTCTTCCGGGCTTTTGCCTTCTTTCGCGAGATCTTTGATGAGATCGCAAAAGACCACGCCGATCTGACCAGTGATCACGCTTATGTGGACGCGATGGCGCTTTGGATGGTCGAAAAGCCCTGGGCCTTCGACGTGATGGTCACGGAAAACATGTTCGGGGATATCCTGTCAGATCTGGGTGCTGGGCTGATGGGCGGGCTGGGCCTCGCCCCGTCTGCGGATATCGGCCATGACAATGCGGTTTTCCAGCCTTGCCACGGCTCTGCACCCGACATCGCGGGGCAAGGCGTTGCGAACCCGTTTGCGATGATCCTGTCGGGTGCGATGATGCTGGATTGGCTGGGTCTCCGCTCGGGCAATGCCGAGATGGTTGCCGATGGCGCGCGGCTCGATGCGGCGGTGCGCAAGGTCATCAGCAAGGGCGATGTGATGACGCGCGATCTGGGCGGCTCCGCCGGGACGGAGGCAGCAGCCGAAGCGGTGCTGAGCGCCTTATGACCCTTAGCGTCGCGGTTCTGGGCGCGGGCTATTTCAGCCGGTTTCACACCGAGAGTTGGCAGCGGATGCGCGACGTACAACTCGTGGCGCAAGCGGATCTTGATCCGTCCAATTGTCTGGCAAGTGTTGAGCGTTTCGATGCGCTCGCGCCGATGTTGGACGCGACGCGGCCCGACATCCTGGACATCGCGATCCCGCCTGCGGGTCATCTTGAGGCGATCCGACTGGCCTGCGAAACAGGGGTCCGCGCGATCATTTGCCAAAAGCCATTTTGCGCAGATCTTACGGAAGCCCGGATTGCGGCGAAACTGGCAGAAGAGGCCGCGATCCCGCTGATTGTGCATGAGAATTTCCGGTTCCAACCGTGGTATCGGCGAGCCGCTGAAATTATGCAGGACGGCACTTTGGGCGACATTCAGCAGGTGACGTTCCGCTTGCGCACAGGCGACGGTCAAGGGCCTGATGCGTATCTGGATCGGCAGCCCTATTTTCAGACGATGCCGCGTTTGCTGGTCCATGAGACCGCTGTGCACTGGGTCGATACGTTTCGCTATCTTCTTGGGCCGATCCGCGATGTCTATGCGGATTTGCGCAGCCTCAATCCGGCTGTCACCGGCGAGGATGCAGGCCATGTGATCTTCGGCTTCGACGATGGCATACGCGCCTTGTTTGATGGCAATCGGCACTTGGATCATGCGGCCGAAAACCACCGCATGACGCTGGGGGAGGCTTTGATCGAGGGCACGCGCGGCGTTTTGGAACTAACCGGCGACGGCGCGCTTTGGCAGCGGGATTTCGGAGAGCGGGACCGGCGCTGTGTGCTGGAGGCAAAGGACTGGCCCGGCTTTGCAGGCGATTGCGTGCATGCGCTGCAGGCCCATGTTGTGCACGCTTTACGCACTGGGGCTGCGTTCGAAAATCTCGCGACGGACTACTTGCGCGTCCTTGAGGTGGAGGACGCGATTTACCGATCGTCTGAGACCCACGCGAGGATCACGCTCTAACCCTTTGGATTCTCGTCAAATTCATCCGACAGGATGCGGCGGCTGTCCCCCGCAGGATCGTCGAATTGATCGCTTTTCAGCGCCCAGAAGAACGCCGCCAATCCAAGCCCCCCAAGGATCAGCGACGCCGGGATGAGATAGACCAGAACATCCATCAGCGGGCCCTCAGCGCATTCAGCGACACAAGGATCGACGAGGTCGACATCGCCAAAGCAGCTGCCAGCGGGCTCGCAAAGCCCATCACGGCAATCGGGATCGAGATCATGTTATAGGTCGCGGCCATACCGAAATTCTCCAGAATGCGGCGCTTGGCAGAGCGTCCGATACGGATCGCGTCCAGTGTATGGCTGAGATCCGGGCTGACCAAGACCATATCAGCGGCCACACGTGCGGCATCCAGCGCCGAGGCCGGGGCAAGCGAGACATGCGCACCCGCAAGTGCGGCAGTGTCATTGAGACCATCGCCCACCATCAAGACGCGCCGGCCTTCATCGCGCAAGGCATTGACGCGGTTGGCTTTCTCCAACGGCAGCATGTCGGCTTGCCACGTTGCAATGCCGAGTTCCTTGGCAATCGCCTCAACCGCAGGGCGCGTGTCGCCCGACAGAAGCTGGATTTGAAAGCCGTCATTGCGCAGGGCGTCCAGCAGCTCTCGCGCGCCGGTCCGCAAGCGGTCGGAAAAGGTGAACGGCGTGATCGCGCCGTCGATGTCCAGATAGCTGGCCGTTGCCGGAACAGGCTCCGCCCCAACCCATGTGGCGCGACCAAGGCGAACCGGTTTGCCGCCCCAGTTTGCGGCGATGCCAAAGCCCGGTTTCTCGACGATATCGGTCAGGTCTGCCGGCGCGATCCCGCGTGCGCGACCCGCTTGAGCAATGGCTGCGGCCAGTGGATGCGAAGACCCTTCGGCCAAGGCCATCGCCACGGAAAAGGCTGTCGCCGGGATTGCTTCGGGTGCGTCCAGAAGAGGGCGACCTTCGGTCAATGTCCCGGTTTTGTCGAAGACGACTGTGTCGACTTCTGCGAGGCGCTCCAGGGCGGTCTCGTGCTTGATGAGCAGCCCCTTCCGGAACAGCCGACCTGACGCAACCGTCGAAACCGCAGGCACGGCGAGGCCCAGCGCGCAAGGACATGTGATGATCAGCGTCGCGGTCGCAATCCCCAAAGCCAACCGCACATCGCCGCCTGAGATATACATCCACGCGATGAAGGCGCAGAGCGAGAGAAGATGCACCACCGGCGCATAAATTTTTGCGGCTCGGTCCGCGAGGGAGTTGTAGCGGGACTTTGAGGCCTCCGCGATGGAGACGAGCGATGCCAGCGAGTGCAGAACGGTATCCTCGCCCACGGCGTCGGCACGGATCTCAAGCGGGCCGGTCAGATTGACCTCCCCCGCTGTGACCGTGCCACCTTCTGTGATTGCGACCGGATCCGTCTCCCCGGTTAGCAGCGCGCGGTCCAGTTCGGACGCGCCTTTCAGCACGGTGCCATCGACTGGAATGTTCGCTCCTGCCCGCACCAGAAGCGTGTCGCCCACGACGACCTCGCCAATCGGCACGCGGGTGTGGCCTTCTGCATCGAGGCGCAGCGCATATGGCACCTCCATCGCGGCAAGTTCGGCGGCGGCGGAACGCGCGGTCGAGCGGGTCTTTTGATCGAGGTAACGCCCGGCGAGCAGGAAGAACGTCAGCGATAGTGCTGCATCGAAGTAAGCGTGATGGCCCGAGGCTGAGGTCTCGTAGATCGACATGCCCGCGGCAAGCAGGATCGCAAGCGAAATCGGCACATCCATGTTCAACCGCGCCACTTTCAGCGCCATGAAAGCCGATTTGAAAAACGGCTGGGAGGAGAAGGCGATCGTCGGGATCGCGATGGCGGCAGATATCCAGTGGAACAGATCGCGCGTCGCGTCAGACGCCCCGGACCACACGGCGACCGAAAGCAGCATAACGTTCATCATCGCAAAGCCAGCCACGCCAAGGCGCATCAGCAAGTCGCGCGCTGCGCGGTCCGCATCGGAGGCCTGCAGCGTCGCACCATCCAGCGCAAACGCCTGAAACCCGTAGCCGATCAGATGATCCAGCAGCGGCTCGACCTCGGCGTCCTGATCAATGGTCACCTCGGCCCGTTTGCGTGTGAGGTTTACACGTGCGGCATGCACAGTGTCGAGTTGCATCAACCCATTCTCCACGCCCGAGATGCAGGCGGCACAATGGATCGATGGTAGCGACAAATGCACTTTGCGCACGGGCCCTTCGGCAAGGGCCTTGCTCAACGCGCTGTTGCCTGCCGGCAGTGCGACGCAGCCCGGGCAGGCCGCTCCTGTGGGTGTCTCCGCGATGCCCATATCAGCGGATGTGAACGATGACGCGCTGGCGGAATTCGGTGCCATCAGCCGCCTTAGCAAACATACGCAGGTTCCAGTTGCCGGGGCGGTTCACGACGTCTGCTTTATAAAGACCGTCCTCAAAGCGGAAATCCGGGGTTTGATCATCACGTATAGATGTGGCCCGACCAAAGGTCGCGCTTAGCTCGGCCAGCTCGACCGGCTCACCCGCCCGGTCTGTGACGCTCAGGGACAGAACATCATCATGGACGGAGGCATCAATGGTCCAGCCCAGCGCCTCTTGCGCGGCGCGGTCGCTGTCGAATTTCTGGCTGGCCACGTAGCTGTTTTTCGTCTCCAGACCCGGGAAGGTCGAAACGGCGCTATAGGCCATGAAGACATTCACGGTGATGATCAGGGCAAAGGCTGAAGCCACGAAGAAAAAGACTTTACGCCCGGTGAAGGGCGCCATTTCACGTGCAGGCATCTTATCGTTCCTTTCCATTGAAAACGGTATCGCTAAAGGCGCGGTCCGTGCTGTCGAGGTCTTCGACCCAGAAGCGCATATCGGTTCGGTCAGATTGCGCAGCGTCCGTGTCCGGCTTGGCCGTGACGTAAACGCGCTGCGCAAAGGTCTCTTGCGGGCCAACGATGACGACCAGATCGTCTTGCCCTTCAAGTTGAATGCGCAAGGGAGCGTCAGATGTGAGCGACAAACGGAAGGGCCGTGGGTCGCCATGCTTGTTGCGCAGCCGGATGTCGTAAGTGTTGCGGATGGAACCATCGGACATCGTCACAAAGGTCGGGTTGCGCACGGGGGAGACCCGCATCTCGATCTCGGGGCGCACGAAGAGCGCAATAACGAGAGCAATGCCCACCCCAGCCCAAAGCGCGGTGTAAAGGATCGTGCGTGGGCGCAGGATGTGCTTCCAGACAGGTTTGGGCGGATGTCCTTCGCGCTCCAACACCTCATCCTTCAGGGCGAAGTAATCGACCAGACCGCGCGGCTTGCCGATCTTGGCCATCACGTCATCGCAGGCGTCAATGCAAAGCCCACAGGTAATACACTCCATCTGCTGACCATCGCGGATGTCGATTCCGACGGGGCAGACATTCACGCAAGCCATGCAGTCGATGCAGTCGCCGGTGGTGCCGTCATGCTTCTTGCCGCGCGGTTCCCCGCGCCATTCGCGGTAGCCGATGGTGATCGTATCCTCGTCCATCATGGCCGCCTGAATACGGGGCCAGGGGCACATGTAGATGCACACTTGCTCGCGCGCGATACCACCGAAAAGAATCGTGGTCCCGGTCAGGATCGCCATCGTGGTATAGGCGATGGGGTGGGCCTGCAGGGTGACCAGATCGCGCAGGAGTGTGGGTGCGTCGGCAAAGTAGAAAACCCACGCTCCGCCTGTGGCCAAGCCAATTACGATCCAGCTTGCGTATTTCAATGCACGCAGGCGAACCTTCCTGAAATCCCACTTGGCTTTCCAAAGCCGTACACGGGCGTTGCGGTCACCTTCGATCCAGCGCTCCACCGCGATGAAAAGGTCTGTCCAGACCGTTTGCGGGCACGCATAGCCGCACCAGACACGGCCCAGCGCAGAGGTAAATAGAAACAGCCCCAGCCCCGCCATGATCAAAAGACCGGCTACAAAGTAGAACTCATGGGGCCAAATCTCGATCATGAAGAAGTAGAAGCGCCGATGAGCAAGGTCGATCAAGACCGCTTGATCCGGCAGCGCGGGGCCACGGTCCCACCGCAGCCACGGCGTGACATAGTAGATGCCCAAGGTGACAGCCATGATGATCCACTTCATCTGGCGGAAATGGCCTTTTACTTTTCGGGGGAACACCGGTTCCCGGGCCGCGTATAATGATGGCGCGTCTTCGGAACTCATCAGAGCCCCTTTCTATTGGCTACATTGTTCGGCGATTGGCTATCGTCGTTGTGCGTCACTTTTCGCGGAAACGTTGGCATGGGTCTTTGACATGGGTCAAATCTGACGGGCCAAACAGGTTTTCCGGACGCAAAAATCTGACATTCCGGCAAGATGATCACCATGCTATCGTGACAGAGCGATGCAATGCCGTTGGGGTGCATAAACCCACTGAATTTGCATGCTTTTTTGCGGTGAACACAACCCGACCGCTCATAAATTTATGTCAAATAGGAATTGGAAAGGACTGACGTGATGACATTGCCCTTCAAACCAATCGGCTTGAGCCTGATCTGTGGCCTACTGGCCGTTGCCCCTGCGCTGGCAGACAGCGCCAACAAGATTAAGTTCCGCGACCGCGTTACACTTGAGGTGGGGCAGGCCATCGTTGTGCATGGCCGCCGTGGTGAGTGTGGCGCGCTACCAACAAAGGCCGACCTGGCGAAAAGTAAGCAGGATATCGACGCCAAACTGACTACAGGCTATGTCACCTTCGGCAAGCCGGGCGTCCGACAGAGTGGTGGATGTGGCGGCTGGACCCCCGCTTATGAGACCATTTTCGTAGCAGAGAAACCGGGCCGAGAGCGGGTGCGCATTCACGGCGATGAAGTGCGCATCACGGTCAAGTAGCGCGGGGATTCAGACTACTAAAACGAAAGACTGACGCGCAGATAGCCAATGCGCGCCAGTCTCGTTTGCACATACCCTCGCTCCGAGGTTGAATGTGCAAAGGCGACCAGAGCCCCTCCCCCAGAGGCTCCGGCTATCTCTTTTACTGGCCGCCGCCCAATTGGTGGACATAGGCTGCCAATGCGTTGACTTCCGCATCCGACAGGCCGGTGCCGGGGCGATATTCTTCGGACCAGGCAGGCATCACGCCGAAGCGTGAATAGGTGATCGTCTCGGTCAAGGTGGCGGGGTCGCCACCATAGAGCCAGATCGCATCGGTCAGGTTCGGTGCCCCAAGGCTGGGATCGCCCATACCGGTGTCGAGGTGACAGGCCGAGCATTGATCGAGGTAGATCTCCTCGCCAGCGGTCGCCAAGGTCGCGTCATGCTCCTGGCCCGAGATCGACTGGACGTAGTTGACGACCGTTTCGATCTCCTCCGGCTCTAGGATTTCACCAAAGGCTGGCATCTCGGACCATTGCGCATCAGGCGATTGCTCATTCCGGATACCGTGCGCGATCGTGTAGGCAATCGTGTCGATATCCCCGCCCCAGAGCCAGTCATCATCCAGAAGGTTTGGATAGCCGACGCCCCCCGCGGCACCAGAGCCATGACATTGAGAGCAGTTCGCCGCGAAAAGCGCGCGGCCCCCTTGGACGGCATAGTTATGCAGTTGCACGTTTTCGGGCAACGTCGTCAGATCCGCAGAGGCAAGCTGGACGTTGAGGCCTTCATTGGCGGCTTCAACAGCTGCGATTTCGTCAGCCACTTCGCCGCGTGTCGAATAGTTCAGAAGACCCGGTGTCGCCTTTTCGATCAAAGGCCAGGCGGGATAGGCGATGGTATAGCCGATCCCCCAGACGATCGTGGCATAGAACGTCCAGAGCCACCATTTGGGCAACGGGTTGTTGAACTCTTCAATACCGTCCCAGCTATGGCCGGTGGTATCCGGATCAACGGGTTGGTTTTTGTCTTGCTTGCTCATTTGTCGTCCTCCGACAAAACAGAACCACCGGCACCGCCTTCGTCGACGAGCGGGCCGTCGTCGTTGCGAAACACTATGTCGGCAGTGTCACGGTAAACCCGGGTGCTGCCGGGGCGAAACGCCCAGACAATCGTGCCCAGAAAGAAGATCACAAGGCCAAGCAACGCCCAGCTATCTGCGAACTCGCGGAGAAGGGAATAGGTGTCCATATCCGTGCTCCTTTACCGGCTGGCATCGGGCGTGAAGGTCGAGAAATCGACCAGCGTGCCCAACATTTGCAGATACGCGATCAGCGCATCCATTTCCGAGATACCGGGCGCCCCATCAAAGTTACGGATCTGCGCTTTGGGGTAACGTGCGAGCATGTCGTCCCAATCGCTATCCGGATCGGCCTGGGCGCGGAAATCCGCGCCTGCATTGGCCAATTGCTCTTCGGTGTACGGCACGCCGACGAAGGCGTGGGTGGCCATCAGGTCGCCCACATATTCGCCATCGATCAGCTTGTCGGCCAGATAGCCATATTTCGGCATAATTGATTCCGGCACGACGGATTGCGGATCAACAAGGTGGTCCACATGCCATTCGTCCGAATACCGGCCGCCCACGCGGGCGAGGTCAGGCCCCGTCCGTTTGGAGCCCCATTGGAACGGGTGGTCATACATCGATTCCGCGGCAAGGCTGTAATGGCCATAGCGCTCGACCTCGTCCCGCATGGGGCGGATCATCTGGCTGTGGCAGACATAGCAGCCTTCGCGGATGTAGATTTCACGACCTGTCAGCTCCAGCGGGGAGTAAGGCCGCACCCCTTCGACTTCCTCGATGGTGTTCTCGAGATAGAAGAGCGGTGCGATCTCGACGATCCCGCCGATGGTGACCACGAAGAGAGAGCCTGCCAGCAACAGCGTGGCGTTGGTCTCCAGAACCTTATGCTTATCAAGGATTCCCATAATAGCTCCTCCTTATTCAGCCGGAGCCATGACGGGCGTGACCTGCTGTTTCACAGGACCCCGCGTCGCGGTCATCCAGAGGTTATAGCACATGATGATCCCGCCCGCGACGTAGAGCACACCGCCCAACATCCGCACGACATACATCGGGAACTTCGCAGCGACCGTGTCGGCAAAGGAGTTCACCAGGAACCCTTGTGCGTCCACTTCGCGCCACATCAGGCCTTCCATGATACCGGTGACCCACATGGATGCGGCGTAGAGAACAATGCCGATCGTGGCGAGCCAGAAGTGCCAGCTGACAAGGCTGAGGCTGTAGAGCCCGGCTTTGTTCCACAGGCGGGGCGTCAGGAAATAAAGCGCGCCAAAGGTGATCATGCCGTTCCAGCCCAGGGCGCCGGAGTGGACGTGACCAATGGTCCAGTCGGTATAGTGCGACAGCGAGTTCACCGCGCGGATCGACATCATCGGACCCTCGAATGTGGACATGCCGTAGAAACCGATAGAGACCACCATCATCCTGATGATCGGATCGGTGCGGATCTTGTCCCATGCGCCAGAGAGCGTCATCAGACCGTTGATCATACCACCCCAGCTTGGCATCCACAGGATGATCGAGAAAACCATACCCAGCGTCGAGGCCCAGTCCGGCAGAGCCGTGTAGTGCAAGTGGTGCGGACCGGCCCAGATATACAGGAAGATCAGCGCCCAGAAGTGGATGATCGACAGCTTGTAGCTGAAGACAGGCCGTTCGGCCTGCTTTGGCACAAAGTAGTACATCATGCCAAGAAAGCCTGCGGTCAGGAAGAAGCCCACCGCATTGTGGCCGTACCACCATTGGGTCATAGCGTCCTGCACACCGGCAAACAGCTGCACGGAGCGCGAGCCGAAGATCGAGACGGGAACGCTGAGGTTATTCACGATATGCAGCATCGCCACGGTGACGATGAAGCTCAGGAAGAACCAGTTGGCCACGTAGATATGCGGCTCTTTGCGCTTCATGATCGTGCCAAGGAAGACCAGCAGATAGGCGACCCAGACAACAGTCAGCCACAGGTCAACATACCATTCAGGCTCGGCATACTCTTTGGATTGCGTTGCACCGAGCAAGTAGCCCGTCGCTGCCAGAACGATGAAAAGCTGATAGCCCCAGAAGACAAACCAAGCGAGGTTTCCGCCCCACAGGCGCGCCGCACTGGTGCGTTGCACGATATAGAATGACGTGCAGATCAACGCGTTGCCCCCAAAGGCAAAAATCACCGCTGAGGTGTGTAACGGCCGCAGACGCCCAAAGTTTGCGTAGCCTTGCGCCCATTCGAAGTTCAGGCCCGGCCAGGCCAGCTGGGCGGCGATGAATGTGCCGGCCAGAAAGCCGATCACGCCCCAGAACGCAGTTGCGATCACGCCTGCACGGATCACGTCATCCATATATCCGGTGGGTGCTGGACCGACGGGTTCGTCGATCTGGCGCACTGCCCAGATGAACAGCCCTGCCGCAACCAACATCACGATGATCATATGCACCATGTATGGCACATCCCTCGCGTAGTTGGCGGCTATCGCGGCAAGGAGAGCGGTCAGTCCCAAGATGCTGACCTTGATGTAATTCCACATCTTTTTGTCCCCTAGTTAGCGCCGGACACAGAAATCGCGCCCGGTATACAGAGCCCTTTTTCGCCGCATGCGCGTGGGATTTCCTTGATCCATGTCAAGGCCAACGCAGGGAATAATTGATTGAAGTCATGGTGAGGTTCGAAGGGGGCGCTCAAACTGGGTCCAACAGTCGAACCATGAGGTGCACCATGCAATACCGATCGATCTCTACCGTGATGACCAGCCTTGAGGCAGATGCCTCGGCCCTGGCAGCAGCGGTTTCGATTGCCCGGGCGCAGGATGCGCATCTTGACGTCTATTGCGCTGGGATCGACCACACGCATCTGGACGCTTACAGCCTTGGCACATCACCCCAAGTGCTGGCGACGGACTGGGATTTGGCCAATCAAAAGGCAGGTGAGCTTCAACGTGCAGCCGAAGTTGTGGTGAAGCCACTGGGGCTCCGCTCTGTCGTGCACGCCGCTGTGGTGCCAGAGCCGGGCTTGTCGACCTATGTCACACATCGCACCCGGTTCAGCGATCTGGTGATTTCCGCGCAGCCCTACGGGGATTACTGCGATCCGACTGCACCTTCGATTGTTGAGGCGGCGCTCTTCTCCGGTCATGCCTCTGTTCTGGTCGTGCCGGATGGGCAGTCTTTGCCTGATTTCCGCCGGATCGTTCTTGCCTGGAATGACAGCGCTCAGGCGCTGAATGCACTACGCCGTGCCCTGCCCTTGCTGAAAGCAGCCGACATCGTGTCGCTTTGCATCATTGATCCGCCCCGGCACGGGCATGAGCGGTCGGACCCCGGCGGGTCGGTGTCGCAGATGCTCGCCCGCCATGGCGTTAAAACCGAAGTGTCGGTGCTGACGCAAAACACTCATCAGGTGGGCGACACCCTGATCCGGCATGCCGACGATATCAAGGCAGACCTGATCGTCATGGGCGCATACGGCCACTCGCGCTTCCGCGAAGCGATCTTTGGTGGCGCGACACGGCACATGCTGCAGATCAGCCGCCTGCCCCTCTTCATGGCGCACTAAATGAGCGTCACGTTCACATATCCCGATCAGCGCGCTGGCTCAGGCGATCATACCGCCGTCATAGTCATCGCCGGTCTCTTGGATGAGCGCCTCAAGATCAGGGATCGTGATGCGGCGTTTGCCTTCAAGCTGGATGACACCGTCTTTCTTGAGCGCGGAGATCTGTCGACTGACTGTCTCAAGCGTGAGCCCAAGATAGTCGGCCATCGCTTCGCGCGTCAGCGGCAGATCAACAATCACGTTGGAGCTGTGCGGCACCAAACCCACGGCAGCTTCGCGGCGGGCGATGATATTGATCAAGCTCGCAATCTTTTCACGCGCGGTTTTGCGGCCAAGGATCAACATCCACTCACGGGCAGCATCCAGATCATCCAGCGTCATCTCAAGCAGGCGGTGGCTGATATGCGGAGTGTCGTGCACCAGACGCTCAAACGGTTTTCTGCGGAAGCAACACAACGTCATCTCGGTGATCGCGATGATGTCATAGGGGGTGCTTTCGCGATTGGGACGACCGATGAAATCGGAGGGCAACAGCATCCCGACCATCTGCGTGCGCCCATCTTCAAGGGTCTGGCTCAGTGTGCAAACGCCCGTCACGACAGATGCGACAAACCCCATTTCATCACCAGCCCAGCAGATTGTCTGACCGGGCTCGTAATGTCGGTAATACTTAATCTCTTCCAGAACCTTCAACTCGTCAGAATCACATTTTGCACAAACGGCATTATGGCGGATCGGGCAATCCGAACATTCAAGAGTGTCCATGGTCTGCATTGTTCGCAGGCCCCTTTTGATGGTGGCTATCAAGGCGGTTCTTTCACCTTACAACTCTGGAGCGTAAGCGAATGAGTGCGACACCTCAACTTCGCCAGCTAGGGCTATTTGACGCTCGTGTGCCACGGTACACCAGCTATCCACCGGCCAATCACTTCAATACGGGGATCGGCCCGGACGACTCTGCCGCGTGGATGCGCGCCATCCCCGAGGGCAGTCTGGTGTCGCTTTATCTACACATTCCTTATTGTCGTCGCTTGTGCTGGTTCTGTGCTTGCCGCACGCAGGGCACGGCAACGACGCGCCCGCTACGCCATTACCTGGATGTGCTGAAGGCCGAGTTGACGATGGTTGCCAAGACCATTCCAACGTCGGTGAAGCTCAGCCATATCCATCTGGGCGGTGGCACCCCCACCCTGCTTGAACCTGAGATGATCGACGAGCTAGGCGACACCCTGCGGGCGTTCCGCCCCTTGACCGAAGACGCCCAAGTCTCGGTCGAGATTGATCCGACAGAGGTGGATCGCCCCCGCATTGATGCGCTGGTGCGTCTCGGAATGACCCGCGCCTCCATTGGTGTGCAGGACTTCAACACATACATTCAGGAAACCATTGGACGTATTCAAAGCTACGCGGACACGCGCGACGTGGTGCAGATGCTGCGGGACGCGGGCGTGACCAGTCTGAATATGGATATCCTTTACGGTCTGCCCCACCAGACGACTGAACGGATTGCCGAGTCCGTGCAGCGGGTGCTGTCGCTTGCGCCTGATCGTGTTGCACTCTTTGGATATGCCCATGTGCCGTGGATGGCCAAACGTCAGGCGCTGATCCCGTCAGAAGCCCTGCCCACCAACGAGGCGCGGCTTGAGCTCTTTGATACCGCGCGCCAGCTTTTCGAATGGGACGGCTATCGCCAGATTGGCATCGACCATTTCGCCCATCCCGAAGACAGTCTGAGCCTTGCACAGGATGCGGGCACAATGCGGCGCAATTTCCAGGGCTACACCGAAGACAGTGCGCCCTATCTGATCGGCGTCGGAGCATCTGCCATCTCGCAATACCCGCAGGGCTATGCCCATAATGCACCTGCCACTGCCACTCATCAGATCGCCATTGAAGCTGGACGCTTCTCGACCGCACGGGGCCATCGCTTTACCCGCGAAGACATCGTCCGCGGTGCGATGATTGAAGCGTTGATGTGCGACTTCAAGATCGATCTAGAGGTCTTATCGAACGCCCTGAACGAGCCTGTGAAAGCGCTTCATGCCCGGCTGATTGATGTGGCAGAGGAATTCTCGGAAGTTATCAAACTGACATCCACGCGCTTTTTGATCCGCCCCGAAGGCCACCCACTTGCCCGGATCATCGCCAAAGGGTTGGACCCGTATGAGGCTGAAAAGACCGGGCATTCCCCAGCAATCTAGGCACTGCATATTTGACCCAAGTGCTGAAATGCTTAGGCTTGCCGGATGGACCCGATCACATTGATCTTCTACGCCGTGGTTTGCGGCATTCTGAGCCTCTTCGCTCCGCATCTTGGGGGCCGGCTGCGTCGGCTTGCTGTCGGAGCGGGTGTTGGCGTCATCGCGGCGAGCGCCCTACCCTATATCGCTGCAATCGTTTATGGCAGCTAGCTAAAGCTCGACAAGGCACATGCGGACACACCCGTCCCGGACTTGAGCCGGGATCTCACCAATGGAGACCCCGGGCTTCTCTAGTTCGTTATGATCTCTGGCCCCATGATCGAATTCGGCAGGTATGTCGAAAGCCATGGAATGTAAGTGACCATGATCAGGAAGATGAACAGCACGCCCAAGAAAGGCAGCGCCGCTTTCACCACAGCCATCATAGGCATCCCAGCCACACCTGACGTGACGAAGAGGTTCAGACCCACGGGTGGGGTGATCATTCCGATCTCCATATTGACGACCATGATGATGCCCAGATGGATCGGGTCGATCCCAAGCTCGATTGCAATGGGGAAGACCAGCGGAGCAACGATCACCAGAAGGCCCGATGGCTCCATGAACTGACCACCGATCAGCAGGATGATGTTCACTACGATCAGAAACGTCACCGGCCCAAAACCCGCGCCCAGCATTGCCGAGGCGATATGCTGCGGCACTTGCTCATCGGTCAACACGTGCTTCAGGATCAACGCATTGGCGATCACGAACAGCAGTGTGACGGTCAGTTTCCCCGCATCCAGCAAGGTCCGCTTGGTGTCGGGATGCACGAACGCCGTGACCAACGCCCAAGGTTTTCTGAGCAGCGATGTGTTGGCATCTGGCCCATCCGTCGCAAGCGGCCCCATGTCACGATAGACAAAGCAGGCGATGAAGAACGAGTAAACGGCAGCAACCGCAGCGGCCTCAGTCGGGGTGAAGATGCCACCATAGATACCACCCAGAATGATGACGATTAGAAACAGACCCCACCCCGCGTTCAGGCCGGAGCGCCAAATCTCGCCATAGCCTTTCCACTCGCCCTTCGGCAGGTCCTTGACCTTGGCCATGATGTAGATCGTCACCATCAGCATGAAGCCCGCCAGCAGCCCCGGAATGACACCGGCCAAGAACATACGCCCAACGGAGACTTCCACAGCCGCCGCATAGACGACCATCACGATGGAGGGCGGGATCAGGATGCCCAGCGTGCCTGCGTTACAGATAACGCCAGCGGCGAACTCCTTGGTGTAGCCCACCTGCCGCATCCCCGCGATGACAATTGTGCCAATGGCGACCACAGTTGCAGGGGACGAGCCTGACAGGGCTGCAAACAGCATACAGGCGAAGACCCCTGCTATGGCGAGGCCACCGGGCAGGTGGCCCACACAGGCGATGGAAAAGCGGATGATCCGCCGCGCCACGCCGCCTGTCGTCATGAAGGACGAAGCGAGGATGAAGAACGGGATCGCCAGAAGGGTAAAGTGCCCCTCAAACGCTTCAAAAAGTGTCTGCGCGATGGAGGCCAGCGAGCTGTCGGAATAGATCAGCAGGAAGAGGGTTGAGCTGAGACCAAGGGACACGGCGATCGGCACGCCCAAGAGCAACAGGCCAATAATCATCCCAAAGAGGAGAGCGACGTCCATTACAGTTTCTCCCCATGGCTAGCACGCACTTCTTCGAGTTCATCTTCGACCTCGTGAGAGGCGACAATCCGGTCGACCTCTCCGCGCCAGATCTGACCAGCGACCTGGCAAAAGCGAAAGAGCAGCAGCCCCATGGACAGCGGCATCACCAGATACGGCACGACCTTGGGCAGCTTCTCATAGGCTTCGCCGTAATTGATCCAGCCCTCCAGAAAGCGCAGCGCGCCGATCATCGGGATATCATCAACCTCGTAGAAGGATTGAGAGCGGAACTTTTCGGCAAAACCCAGCGGGAACCAACGGCCTTCGGTGGGCGGCAGGTCCGCGAAGACGGCCCAATAATCATAGGAGCCTTTGAGCAGCAGGAACGAGAAAAGAATGCAAACGCCGACCGCGACTAGCGCCAGAATGCGACGCCCCGCCGGTGGCAAAAGGTTCACAATCGCATCTACTCCAAGATGAGAGTGTTTTTTGACGGCATGGGACGCACCCAAAAGCACCAGCCAGCCGAACATGAAAACGGTGGCTTCCAGCGCCCACAAGATGTTCGAATTCATGAAACGCGCCACAACATTGGCGAATGTCACAAGGGTCATCATCCCGAGTAAAAACGCAATCAACGTCTCTTCGATCTGATCGACAAATCCGGTCTTCCCGGAACTTGGTCCAGTATGCATTGTCCCCACACCCCATTTTTTGGATGGTTTCTTGTAAGAAGGGGCGCGCCAATGGCACGCCCCTGCCCAATCATAAGCGCGTGGCTTACATGCCTGCGTTGATGGCCTGTGCAGCGTCGATCATGTCCTGACCCACATCACCGGCGAACTGGTCCCAGACAGGCTTCATTGCGGTTACCCACTCTTCACGCTGCGCGGCATCCAGCTGACGGATGGTGCCCCCTGCATCGAGGATGGCCTGCTTGGCTTCTTCGTTGACGTTGAAGCTTTCGCCATTGCGGGCTTCGGTCACTTCGCCAAGGATCGTGAGGAACTGATCGCGCACTGCCGGATCAAGGCTGTCCATCCAATCAACCGAGGTCACGACAAGATAGTCGATGATGCCGTGGTTGGTTTCGGTGATGCCGTCCTGCACTTCAAAGAACTTGCGACCGTAAATGTTGGACCACGTGTTCTCCTGACCGTCGACAACGCCCTGCTGCAGCGCGCCGTAAACTTCCGAGAAAGCCATTTTCTGGGGCGAACCACCAATAGCTTCCATCTGCGCGACAAGCACGTCAGAGGACTGCACGCGGAACTTCAGACCGTTTGCATCCGTGGGGCTGACCAGCGGCACATTGGCCGACATCTGCTTCATGCCATTGTGCCAGAACTCCAGACCTTGCAGACCGCGGCGCTGCATGCTGTCTTTCATTGCCTGACCATTTTCAGAAGCCTGGAAGGCATCCACAGCGTCGATGTTCTTGAACATGAACGGCAGGTCAAACAAGCGGAACTGCTTCGTGAACTTCTCAAACTTCGACAGCGACGGGGCTGCAAGCTGCACGTCACCCTGCAGCATCGCTTCGAGCACCTTGTCATCGTTGTAGAGCGTCGAGTTCGGGAACACTTCCATGCAGGCCGTGCCGTTCATCTCGTCATTGACGCGCTGCTGCAGCAAGGACGCCGCGATGCCTTTGGGGTGTTTGTCCGTGTTGGTCACGTGGCTGAACTTGATGACCATTTCGCCATCGTCACAGGCTGCAAATGCAACACCGGGAACCAGCGCAACTGCGGCGATGCAAGCCGCTTTCATTAGGTTTTTCATGGTTTCCTCCCAAGAAACACTTTTCTTACCCGCTCGGCCAACTCCTCTTGGCCGATACAGAGGGTAGAGTTGCCGCCCCGCAGTCGCATTGCAACAGGCCGTTCTATAGACGGCCAGTAAGTTATTTATTTTCAATATCTTAATCCCTTCTTTTCACCCCTCAGCGCAGTATTTTGTGCGATTATCCGCACAACTGATAGGTCCTCGCCGGAAAAAGTGCGATGTTCCGCACAACATGACACCGAATCGATTCTCTCTCAGCGTGCGATACCTACCTCTGGTTCTGTTTGTGATTTTCGCAGCGGCTCTGACTGCGGCGTCGTACCTTTTATCATTTAACAACGATATCAGACAGTTAAGCCAAACAGGAACGATCCGACTCGCACAAGCATCAGACCGTTTATTGGGCCAGTTGGAAAGCTATCGCGAGCTGCCGAACTACCTCGCGCGGCATCCCGAAGTGATCCGCGCGCTGCGACAAGCACCGACCGAAAAAACCCATGAGTTGCTGGCAAGTGCGGCGCTGACCTCCGGGGCGGATGATATCTATCTGCTTGATCCAGACGGCACGGTCATCGCCTCTTCAGACTACGAAGAACCGGTCAGCTTTTTGAACCGAAACTTTGCGCGGCGTCCCGATGTCGTGGCGGCGATGTCAGGCGCGTTGGGTGTCTTTCATGCGATTGAGGCCTCGGACGACACACGCGACTTCTTTCTGGCGCGCGGGGTTCATACCGCCAGCGGTCGGCCCAAAGGGGTCGTTGTGGTCAAGGTCGACATCGCCCAGCTGGAGTTCGAATGGCGCATTGACGAGGACGTGGTCGCATTCTTCGACGAGAATGATGTGGTTTTTTCGTCAAACCGACCAGGGCTCATCCTGCGCCGCGACGGTGGGATGCGCGACCCCAAGCCCGCGCCTTATCACTACCCCGCCGACCGTATCCTGCCCTTCTTCGATCATGAGAAAACGCGCTTCGGCCCCCATGAAATCTGGACACAATCCGTGACGGGCGTCTTACCCGGCGCATCGCTGGTGCTGACCCGCGCCTTGCCGCAGATCGACATGACGGCACGGGTTTTCATCTCGATCGCGACAACACACGCGTCTGCGCGGCTACAAGCGATGCTCACCGCAGCGCTGTTGGCGGTCATTGGTCTGGTGCTCTTTCTGCTCACGCAGCGGCGCCAAAGGTTGTCCGATCAGCTCGAAATTGAGGCAGCCGCGAACGCACGATTAGAAGCCCGCGTTGAAGAACGCACCTTGCAGTTGCGCCAAGCACAGGACGAACTGGTTCAAGCGGGCAAGCTCTCCGCTCTCGGCCAGATGTCGGCCGCCATCAGTCACGAATTGAACCAGCCGCTCGCCGCGATCCAGAACTTTGCCGCCAACTCGCAGAAGTTCATCGACCGGGATCGTCCCGAAAAAGCGGTCGAGAACCTTGGCGCTATTTCTGTGCAGACCGACCGGATGAGCCGCATCATCCGAAATTTGCGGGCATTTGCGCACAAAGAACCAGGCCCGATTGAGCCCGTTGACCTATGTGCAGCCCTCGACGCAGCCATCAGCCTTGTCCGGGAGCGGCTTGAAAGGAACGGTGTAAACTTGAACCGCAGCGGCCTTAATGGGCCGGTCTGGGTTATGGGGGGCCAGGTCCGGCTGCAACAGGTCATTGTTAACCTGCTGAACAATGCAACCGACGCGATGATGGATCAGCCTATCCGCGAAGTTGAGCTTGAGATCAACTATGAGGCGACAACGGTCAGCCTTGATATACGCGACACCGGCACGGGCCTCAGCGATCCGGATCGGGTGTTTGAGCCGTTTTATTCGACCAAGGATATCGGGGCGTCCAAAGGGTTGGGTCTGGGTCTGTCGATTTCCTATGGGATCATCGGCAGTTTCGGCGGCGATCTTTCCGCCCGCAATCTCGACACAGGTGGTGCGGGTTTCCGTGTCACCCTGAATGCAAGCGAGGCACCATGAGCAAATCTGTTTTACTGATCGAAGATGATGCAGCGCTTCGCGCCTCTGTCGCGCAGACCCTTGAGTTGGAGGACATCACCGTCACGCAAGCCGCGAGCTATATCGAAGCTGTTGACCATATCAGCGCCAGTTTCGACGGTGTGATCCTCAGCGATATTCGCATGCCGGGCAAAGACGGGTTTGACGTTCTGGGCACCGCACAAGCGCGCGACGCCGATCTGCCTGTGATCCTACTGACTGGCGAAGGCGATGTGCCAACGGCTGTGCGCGCGATGTCAGAGGGCGCGCATGACTTTCTAGAAAAACCGTGCGCCCCGGATCATCTCGTTGAAGTGCTCAACCGGGCGCTGGAGCATCGCAAGCTGGTGCTGAAGAACCGCGCGACAGAGGCACGCTTGCGCCGCTCTGATGCTGCGGCAACCCATTTTCCGGGCGACGCCCCTGTCATCGACAACTTGCGGGACGCTCTGCGCCGTGCGGCGACCTTGCCTGTGCATTTTCATATCAACGGGGCCAGTGGCGCGGGCAAAAGGCTTGCAGCCTATACTGTCCACGCCTTGTCGAGCGACCGGGACGCGCAGATCGGCCTGTCTTTGCGCGGCGCATCGGATGAGGCGCTACTGACGCTTGATATCCCCGCCCTGCCCTGCACCCTGTCGCTCAAACATCTGGAGGCGGCGACGCCAACACAGATGGTCCAACTCCTCAGCCTGATGGAGACGCATCCGCAGATGCGTGTCATCACCTCCAGTACACTTGATCTGATGCAACTGCGCGACGCTGGCCTGAATGAAGAGCTTTATTTCACGCTCAACCTGATGGAGATTACGGTGCCCACGCTGGCACAGCGCAAAAGCGATTTGCGGGTGATCTTTGAAGGGCTCGTTCGGCAGGCCGTGCGGTCCATGAACGGCGATATGCCTGTCGTCCCCGAAGGCCTTTACACCGAAGTGCTGACCCGCGACTGGCCAGGCAATCTGGCAGAACTGCGCAGTTTTGCGAACTCCTTTGCGCTGGGACTGACCGAGCAGAGCTTCACGACAGAAACGCCGCTCAGCGAACAGATGGATGCGTTCGAGCGCGTGATCCTGATCGACACCCTCCGGCGCAAGGACGGCAAAGCGGCGCAAGCTGCTGAGGCGCTCGGGCTACCCCGAAAGACGTTCTACGACAAACTGGCGCGGCATGGCTTGCGAGCCAAAGACTACAAGCGCAGCGACTAGCAACGGTCGGTCATCGCTACTGAGGCAGGGATGCCAAGACCAATGGCAGCTTGATCACGCCATCTTCGATCTGGAACAGCTCGTCGCTGTCATCATTGAAGACCGACCCTGTGGTGCCCGGCGCGCGGCGGTCGCGGATAAACGGATCCGCTTTGATGCCGGTCTCGACCCCAACTTCGTAGACAAAGCCCTGCCCGCCATTCAGATCAACACCGCCCAGCTTCCTGTTCAGCTGCAACGTATCTTTGGTGACCAGCGTAATCTCGTTCTCGATATCAAAACTCAGCCGCCCGCCGTTCACTGCGAATATCTGCGTATCATCAATTGTCGATGTGGAGCGGAACTCGGTATGCGCGAACAGATCAAAGCTGCGCTGACGGAACCGTAGATCGCCGTTGATGACGATGTCCTTGCCGACAAACCGCGGTCCGGCGTGGGTGACCTGATTGTCCAGATCGCTGGGCGCGCCCAGACGCGCTCGCGTTAGTGTCACGGTGCTGGACGAGGTCTTGGCCAAGCGACCCGCAACGCGAGGGCGCACGGATGCGAATGGATCGGCAAAGAACAGAACAGGGCCGTCACCGATGAAACGCACGTCCACATTCTCGGCAAAGCTGCCATTCGGGTCTTCGATGATGGCGCGCAGACCATCATTGGCCGTGGCATCGTAGGCGAAGACGTCCATCTGATCGGCCCTCAGAACGAGATCGCGTTTGACGTTGATCAAACCTGCCGTAATCGTCGCGTTTGTCGGCTGCGCCGTCAGCGTCACCGCGCGGGGGGAGCGCGCCAAACGGCGGCTGTAACGCTCGGGGTTGATCAGTTGCAGGGCAACTTCATCCGCCAGATCGACCTGTACGCGGCCAATAACGTTGACGTTTAGATCGCCGTTTGCGGTCAGCGTCACAGCGCCGGTTGCCCCCAGAATGCCTGTGGTCAGAGTTCCGTTCACCGTATCAAGCTGGAGATTGCCCCGATCGCTCAGCGCAAACCCAGTGCGCAAATTACCGGCAAGTTCGGTGTAGCGCAGATCATCGCGCGCGACGAAATAGGTGGTGACGCCGGGTGCGGTATCCCCGGTGAAGGTATTCCCTGTCTCGCCAGTCAGCGCACCGCCAAAGGCAAAGAGCCGGACATCGCCGCCCGAAAGCGTGGTCCCCGTCCCTTTGATGGAGCCGTCCGACGAGATTGTCATTGCAGCGCCCGGTCCTGCCGCAAGGTTGTTCAGCGCCAGATCGCCACCTGCAAAGATGTCAATTGCCCCAGCTGTCGCCTGGATATCGCGCAGACGCGCGCCGTCTTCTTCCTTGAAGTGCAGATCACCCGTCCGCACCAGCGCGGTCAGATCGTTGAAAGCGGTCCGCAGGCCCTCCGGACCAACTGGATCGACGGCCCCGAAATCAAGTTTGGCCTGCGCACCGACCGCATTGGCCGAGAGGTTGATCTCATTCGAGTTCGGGGCGCGGAACACGGTGCCCCCGACCGTTAGATCCATCGCTGCGTTTGTTGCATTGAGGGTCTCGAACGTCTCGACCGTCAGATCGCCGCTGATCGTCGCCGTCAGCGTGCCGGTGCCGGAGGACAGTTTCGTGCCCACAGCCTGCGTGAAGTCGCCTGTTGTCTGCAGATTGACGTTGCCGCCTGTGCTGTTGATATCAGCGCGAGCAGTGACGTCTCTTGTCACCAACGTCATGTCGCCAGCATTGGTCTGAATGCCAGGTCCTGCCAGCAGCGTGACAGGAATGTCAGCCGTCAGGCGTAAGGTTTTGCCTGCGCCATCCAGATCAATCTCTTCGATCTGTGTCGGGCGGCCTGTCAGTTGCAGCCAAGCATCGCCCGCCAGTGCTTCCGCAAAGAAGCGATCCGACGTGACGTTGAGCGCGGACAGCACGCCAAGGCTTTCGGCTGCGTTCAATTGGACACGCGTACCGGTCACACGGCCTTCGGTGATGTTGCGGGCTTTGAGCCGCACCTCTGCCCCGCTGGTGATGATGCCAATCGACATATTGCCTGCGGCTTCGATGAAGGTCTTCGAACCCGGGTTAACGCCTTGCGTTACCATGTCGATCCGCAGATCATTCGCTTCTTTGACATAAAGCGGTGTCGGATCAGTGCCCTGGAAACCGTAGCTGAGCTGTGTCACGTCCGTCGTGACTGGCATGGCAGCCGTAGCAAATGCACCGCCCGATGTTATGTCGAGCGTCCCGCCGGCAACATCAGTGCCGCTGCTGGCGGCATTATCCAGCCCCTTGGCGAACTCCAGCTTCAGATTTTCAGCTGTCCCAAAGCGAATGGTATCGGCGCCATGCAGCGACGCGCGCTCTGTTGCGACCAGACGGCCCCCTTTGCCGATGCGCACAGTCTCAAGCGGCAGCGTGCTGTGGGCTTTGACAAAGCTGTCCCCAACGGAGGTGATGCGCACGCGACCATTGGTCGAATCGTTGATCTTCAGCCCCAATTGCGCGGCATCGGTGCCGATGGTTGCCCCGTTCAACGTGATGTCATCCGCAACAACCCGCGCCACATCCGCGCCAACCGTATCCGTGATCGCCCCGATTGAGGTCAGAACTGCTTTGTCAGCCGCAAAGACGCTGGCAAGCGGCAAATCCCCAACAGGCGCGCTGAGGAACAGGTCCTTGCCCGCCCGCGCGATGACACTGCCGCCCGGGCGTACGTTGACCGTCAGTGGTGCGCCCGCCTCGCCGATCGAGGGATTGTCGAGCGGGTTCTCAAGATTGCCGCTTTCCAGAAGGATCGCCGATCCGCGCACAGCCCAAGTTCCGTCTTGGGCTTGTGACATCAGACCGTCGGTCTTGATCTGCACATCCGTGGCAGAATCCACCGTTGCAATCTGTGCTGCCCCTTCGGAGCCCAAGAAAATCTCGGCGCTGTCTGTCTTAATGCGCAGCTTGCCAGAGGCGCGGCCATTGGCATCGACGCCGCTAAAGGCAAAGTTCAGATCGTCACGCTGGATCACGCGCACTTCGCCCGCAGCATCATCCACAATGATGTCGGACGCATCGGCGGCAGAGATACGGCGCAGGTCCTCGGCCGTCAGATCGCCATCGGCTTTTTTGGTCAGGACATAGGGGTCCAAAAGCTCACCAACGCTGTCGCGGGCCTCGATGGTGATATCGCCCAACGCGATGATGTTGGGATCCTCAATGCGTATCTGCGTGTCAGCCGTCTCGCGCACGAGGCTGTCCCGGATGGAGCGCTGAAGCTGTTCTTTGGTGAACTCGATACCGTCCTTGATCGCAGCGACTTCGGCCACCCCGGGAGTGTAGTCGATGGTGCGCGACGGCGGGGCACTGACATCCCAGACCGGGTATTCCGTGTTCCACTTAGCATAAAGCGCTTCACGTTCAGCCTTGTATGCATCCAGTTGCGCTTGGCTCCAACCTTCCACGACCGTGCCATCATCCAGCGTCGCATCAGACAGTAGCGAGGCTTCGGTCGCCGCATCCAGTGTGAACGTCACCTCTGCGCCACCTGCGGCCTGGCGCGCATCCCAGTAGACTGTGAAGGCCCGTTCGCGCTCGGCCTTGAGGGCAGCAACCTGCGCTTCGCCACGCGCGGTCAGGCCAGCGCCGTAAAGGCCAAGCTCTGTCTCCCAAAGGGTGAACAACTCTGTCTCAGTCTTGATGTCGCGCTGTTCGATATCGTTGCTGTCGAGCACGCTGCCATCCGGGACACGCAAGGTGACGTCGCCTGTTTGGCTTTCAACCCGGTTCAGCAGCAAATCGCCCGCAACTTCGGTGATCGTTGCGTTGCCATTGGCTTTCGCAACCAGACGCCCGCCTTTGGTGTCGATCGTCAACGTCTTGGCTTTTGTCCCGATGGTGCCGGACTCCGCGAGAAGATCAATCGCGCTGCCCGAAACAGCAGTTCCGGAAGAGGCGTTCAGAATGCTGCCCTCTGCCTGCAGCTTCACCTGACCCAGAATGGCCGTGCCATCTGTCACGACAGGAAGCAATGCAGAGACCGAGGCTACGTTCATATCGCCTGACATCTCTCTGATATCTATACCGAAATTAGCGCTCGCGGTCAGGGATGTGCCATCCACTTGATCCAGACGGAAGGCGCCCTCAAGGCCGTTGATGTAATCATCCGCCGTGATTGTCGTCGTGGCAGTATTGATCCGCACTTGCTTGGACGCCGTCTGCACCGACCGTGCGGTTGAGGTGAATTTGCTGGTCCCGGACTGGTTGAGAACCGTATCCGACAGGATGAGGTTGCCGCGGCTCTTAAGGTCCAGCAAGCCCGTATCGCGGCCGTCGAACTCAATGCGGATGCCGTGATCGGCTTTGAGGCGGTGCTTGTAGAGCTGGCGTGTTGTTGTCGTGCGCAGCCGCTTCTCTGCCACCCAACCACCGAGGAAGCCAAGACCGCCAACATTCCGGGTTTGAGTGACTTTCTCGCTGACATTGCGAGAGATGCGATTGGACTGGAAAGCATAGAAGTAGTCAGGCCCACCAAGCGCTTTGCCGAGGTAAGGCGCGAGGCCAAGGTCTGAAGTAATGTCGCTGCGTGAGGCAACCTCGTCAGGCTTTGTGTCGGTCGCTTCCCAAATCTCGAGGGCATTGAAGACGTAGAAACTCCACTTTGTGATTTCCTGCTCTTTAACCGTCTCTTCTGCTTTCACATAAATCAGGTCGCGGTTGGCAACCGGGTTATATGTACCCACCCGGCCCGAGGAAGCCGTCGACACATTCACAAGGTTGGTCGGAACAACACGGTCAATCTTGAGACCTGCAGGATCAACAACCCCTGTGACGGGATCAGTCGTCGCATACACATCCGTCTCGATCTTGAATGTCGCGGTATTCCATTCCTGCAATTGGTTGCCAATGCGGCGGAACTCTGTCGTCAGGAAGGGCTCCGGATCACTGATATTGCCGGTGCGCAGCTTGGACGTATCGGTGATCCGCACCGTCCCTTCCAGACCTGCACCGACGATATCGGATGTGCCCAGATCAACGCGTTTGATGACCACATCGGTCAGGATGTCCGAATTGACGACGACAGACCCGAACCCGTCCAGCGCGCGCAGGATACCCGTGCCGGTCGAGATCACCTTGCCCACGATATTAATATTGCCGCCCTGCACAATCATGGGCGAAATCTCAACCTTCTGGGTTTCGTGATTGAACTTCACAAATGTATCGCCAGTGATATGCGGGCTGCGATACGTGACGCCCTGAACAAACGGCTCCGCCGGGTTATAGAGCGTTGTCAGACCGGTCGTTTTGGTGTTGCGGATGCTCGCAATCTCGGCATCCAGCGCTGCGTTCAGCGTCACGTTGTAACTGCCGCGACCGGCTTGGATCAGGCCGTTGATGTTGATCATATCGGCCGTGATGTAGACGTTGCGCCCCGCCACGATGCTGGAGTTGCTGGGCTTCATCTTGACGGTGCCAATGCCGAACGGGCCGATAGCCCCACCGATATTGGTGATGCTTTGACCCGCTTCAGTTGTGTTACGATACAGCCATTCGCGGAACGCAAAGTCATCGGCATAGGTGGCCTGCGGGTCTGCACCCGCGTTACGCACGCCGGGGATATAGCCGAAGATGAAATCACGGCCTGCATAGAGGTCGATGTCCAACGCGCTCACATCACCGCGTACATCCAGATCGCCGAAGTTGGAGCGCAGCCGAACCGTGCCACGCCGATTCAGAATGTCGCCTTCAACTGTCAGTGTGCCGAGGTTCTCGCCAAAGGTCACCACTTCGATCAGGGGACTTTCGCCGCTGGTCGCAGATTCCATCTTGAAATCAAACGGACCGGCTTTGCGGGTGGAGAGCGCCTTGATGTCGTCGGGCGTGCTCACAACCGTATCGTTATAGCGAATGATGCCGCCCTCGGCGGTGGGGATCGTGATGTCGCCCACTTCAAGGAAGCTGTCCGAGCGGATCCAGACCTTCACCAGCGCGTCACCAGGTGCTTTCAACAATCCGGTGGCCGCGCCTTTCACATAGTCAGACCGCAGGTTGATATTGCCTTCCACCGCCAAGATCGGACCCAGCGAAATCTTGTCACCAACCTCGGAGGCCGCAGCTGCCTGACGGATGCGCAACTGCGAAATTTCCGAGTTCCAAGCAGCGACGGCTTCAGCGTCCTTGTTTAGACCCGTATTGTCCAGCCAGCTTTGGATCAGATCAATCCGGTGCTGTAACTGCGCAGCCGCGTTGACGTTCGGTGTGATCTTATAGGTAATGTCCTGCGCCAGATCATTACTGAACCCAAGCACATCGTTGCGCAGGTTGTTGCCCGCATCGAGATACAGCACCTGCTGGTTGCGCGAGCCCGCGCGCACCAGACCGTTGACGACAATACCGTTATCTTGCGTCTTCACGGAAGAGCCCGTGATGATATCGAGGCTCAGATCGCCCCCACCCACAAGGTTCGAGAAGAAGCTGCCGATCGCTGCGAGGATTTCACGATAGAAGTCCTTGCCGCGTCCATACCCACGCACAGTCTGATTACCGGCTTCGGCAAAGATGTTCACATCGCGCACGGCCAGAACCTCGGCCCCAGCCGCGACATTTACCTGTGTTTTCACATTTGAATACGCATCCGCATTGGGGCGCGTTTTGATCGGAATTGCCGTCTTGTTGTAGACACGGCTCTCCGCATTCACCGTGATAGTCTGCTGGCCGTTGCGGCCATGGCCAGATTTGATCGTGACATTGCCCAGCGACTCCACCTTCGCGCCGGACTTGATCAGGATTGAATGATCCGCGTTGTAATCCGCATCGGTGAGTGAGGATGCCGCCCCGGCCAAACCGTAGGACTTGGTGTCGACCTCTGACAGAAGTTTGGCATCGCCGCCCGAATAGATGGTCAGATCGCCACTAGCGAGGATATCGGCATCGTTGATCGTGATGATGGCGTTATTGCGATGCACGATCACGTCGCTGTTGCCAATCGGGATCGCAATTGCGCCACCGCTGTCGAGGCGTTGGCGATCAATCAGCTCAATATCCGTGAAGAGACCCATAGCGAAGGCGCGGTTGTCTTCCGGGGCTGAAATCTGCTGAACCTTCGCGCCATTGGCGAAGGTCATATTGGTGTCGGCGTAGACGTCGACCTTGGAAATCATCGCCGCAACATCAAGCGCGCCGCCAGAGCCGGACTGAACGTTCCAGCCATTGCGCGGGCGCTTGATTGCGTTCACGCCCGAGATGTTAATCTCTCCGGCTTGGACGAGCGAGTTGCTCTTGAACACAAGATCGACCTTGGCATCAGCCCGGGTGCGGTAATCCGCCCCGGATGCGCCTACAAGGCTCGCGTTGGAGCTATCTACCTTGCCCTGCAGCGACGCGCGATGCGCAGCCGAGATTGTCAGATCGTCCGCTACAATGCCCATCGCATCGCCGGTGCTGGTACTGCCGCGACGGCCAATCTCGGTCAGAGTGACGCTGTTCAGCGTCAAACGCCCTTCAGAACCAGAGCCAGAGAGCACACCGCCCGATCCTGCCTCGGAATAGGCCTGAATATCGGGCGCGTTGGAGGCCTCAATCCGCCCGGCCCGCCCCGCATAGAGGGTCGCGAAGTCCTTGATCCGTGTCGTGACACTGGCGCCGCTGATCGGATTGCCGCTGCCGCCCTGACCTGCGTGGGAGATGACAACACCAATCGCCACCGCGCCACCGAGTTTACCGCTGGCATCGGACCGTGCGCTGGCGCCTGCTGCATCGCTCACGATGGTCAGGTTTTGGCCTGCAGCGATGTTGCCGCCCACCTCGGTCAGGATGTTGTAATTCAGGTAGGCACGCGCATCGGCCCCGCTTCCAGCAAGGATGCCGCCCGAGGTCGATTTAGCGCTTGCATAGGAATTTTGACCCAGCGCATCGCTGAACCGCGTCGTGAAGCTGATGTTGGACGCAATGATATTGCCGTTCACGCGTGTCGTCGCCGTCGCGTTGGTCGAGCTGCGCGCGACCGATGCACCGACAGCAACTGCACCCACAGCGACACCGGTTGCGGTGGCCTCTGACCGGGCGCGATTGTCATTGTTCACGGAAATATTGGTCGCCGCAATGTTGGCCCCGGTGAACAGCACTTCGGTCCGTGCATTGTTGCGCGCGGTCGACACGACACCGTTCAACGCAAGTCCGATCCCGCCGGTAGAGCCGACAGCCTTCGATTTCACGAGACCAGAATCGCGCACCAGCGTGTTGAGGTTCAGTGCAAAGACATTGGCGGGCGTTGACGCGTTGGTGCCGATCCGCACGCGGGCGACACCTGTGTTCTGCGCGGTGACGACTGCCGCGCCGACGCCACCCACCAAGCCTAGGGTGAGGTTATACACCTCTGCATCGACTGTGTCGCTGCGGGTTGCATTGATGTTCAGCGTATTGGCAAAGGTTTGGGAATTGCCCGCAACTGTCGCCGTATTGCTGATATTGACCTCAGCGCGGCCACTCAGCGTCGCGGTGACGACACCTACACCGGCGGAGATACCTGCGGATGCGCCGACAGTCGCTGCATCCGCCGTGATGACATTACCGCCGTTAACGCCGCCGGTGTTTGCATTCATTGTGATCGTGCGATTGGCCAGCACATTTGCACCGGCGCCAATATCTACAATGGCTGTGGTCCCGACATTCGCGACAACTGTGCCGCTGACAGCTCCCGCCGATGCGGTCAAAGACGCCGCGCCGCCCAGTTGTCTCAGCGAGGTGTTCGCCGAGGCTTCTGCACTCAGATCATTCCCAGCAAGGATCCGGCTGCCACCGCCAACCTCAACCGCGACCCGGTCAGCCGACGCGCCTGCCAAGACATTTATTCCGCGACGCTGGGACTTGACGCTGTTGGCCGAACCCGTGCCGCCTGCATAGGTCGTGAGCTTCCCGGCGGAACTGCGATCCCGGTTCGCATCCCCGCTGCTGCCCTCTTGGGAGCCTTGCAACTCGCTGTTCACAGTGCCCAGCATCGTTGTCGCGTCACTGTCGCTTGCCGTCGCGCCGACGGAGGCGAGGCTGACCGCCGCCGCCAGCGCGGAGCCGCCCACTGTGCCGACAACGACTGTCGATCCAATCTGGCGGGTGCTACTGGCGCGCAAATTGACATCACCTTGCGACTGCACCCGCGCACCATTGCCCGTCACGACACGCACAGACCCGCCGAAGCGCGCGTAATCAAGCGATGCGCCAACGCTGACCGCACCCACCGCGACAGAGCCAACGGTGCCCGCGATATCGATTGCCTCATTCGCATCAAGGGTGACCGTGCCGGTCGCACTCACCGTCTGATTTGCGCCGATTTCAACTTTGGTCTGAGACTCCGCAAGCGTCACATTAGCGGATATCGCCCCAGCAAACCCACCGCCTGCGCCGGAGATTGCCACGGCAGAGGTCTTCAAGTCTGTCTTGGCATCCAGCGTTGCCGAACCGCTTGCGGTGATGTCAGAGTTCTGCGTGCCCGACGCGCCTACGGTGACGAATGAGTTGCTTTCAAAGAGGTTGACGAGCGCCGCACCTGCCGCGCCCACTGCCCCTGCCGCAACACCGCCCACAAAGGTTGTGGCGTCGTTATCCACATCAGCGGTGATCGTGACATTCGAGCCGGACGCACCTGTCGCGCCACCCGCATCGATGTCAGAACCCAGAACAGAAACAAGCGCTTTGCTCGCAATCCGGTTTACGTTGGCGCTGGCAGAGACGCCCACAAAACCGCCGCCAACCCCGGCGACATAGGTCTCAAGATCCGTCTTGGCCCGTGCGGCCAAACTCACCTGATCCGCCGCGTAGACCCGCGACTTGGTCAGGGTGATATCTGCCGTGCTGTCGACAAAGCTTGTACTGGCCGCAGCACCGGCGCCCGCCTTCGCGCCAATGGCTGCGGTGAACGCAAAGCTGTCCAGCTCGTTCGAGACATCGGCGCGCAGATACGCGTCCTGACCTGCATTCGCGCTGCCCGTACCCAGTTCCGTGATGGCGGAGGCCAGCGTCAGGGCGTTGACGGTCCCTGTATTATTGGCCCCAGCCCCACCGATCAGCACCCGTGCCTTGTCGCTGATCTTGTTGAACGCAAAGAGTGCGGTCACCCCAGCCACACCGCCAACCGCGCCATTGGCCGTCACGATCTTCTGCGTGGCCGAGACTTGCGCATTGATCGCCACGCCGCGCCGTGCCGTGCCATTCAAAAGTGCGGTAGAAAGGCCCAAGCCCGTAATAGAAGACTGACCATCCACTACAGCGGCCACGTCGTTTTCGGTCGTGTTTACGGACACCGCCGCGCCCACGCCAACAGTGCCACCACCCGCAAAGCTCATGTTGAGCGACGGCGTCTTGTCCGTGCCGCCTTGCAGGCCGATCACCGTGTTGGCGCGCGCATCCAGAATGGCCGTGCCGCGGGTGGCGAAGTCCGATCCACCCGAGAGGCGGGCGCGCACTGTGTTGATGGCCGAGTTCGCAACGGCTGTCCCGGTCACGCCTACGGCACCAACCGACCCGGCTGCTGCAAGGCTGTTCATCCGCGTGTTCGCATCTGCTTCCAGCCGTACAGCACCTGCAGCGCGCAAAGTCGTCCCCAACGCCTCTGCCGTCACTTTGGAGCGCGAGACATTCGTTCCGACCCCTACCCCGACGGAGCCGCCACCTGATCCCGAAACCGCTCCCGCAATCACACCCAGCGTGTTCGTCGCTTGAGCGGTTTGCGTCAGTGCACCAACAAAGAGCTTGTTTCCGGTTTGCTTCGCACGGACCTCTCCATCCACCACGTTGACCGAGAAGCTGCCCGCAAAGGCGCCTGCCCCTGCTCCTGCACCTGCGCCGGAGTTTGCGTTGACGTTGAAGGTCTGACTGGCAGACAGTGTCGCGTCCCCGGCGCCTGCCAACGGATTGGACGCCAGCGCCGTGGCATCGCGCAAGTCAAGCGTCGTGTTTTCAATATCGGCGACCGCGTCGTCTGAGATGACATTGACCGCAATCGCGCCGCCCGCCGCACCTTTGCCACCGCCGCTTACCGCACCTGCGAAGGCATCAATCGTGCCGCTTTGTGTCACGGTCACCGCAACGTCTTCCGCACCGGTATTCACAGCCGAACCACTACCAGAGGACGCGATCCGCGCAGCTGCGCGGCGGTTCATCACGTTCACGATGATCGAGCCCGATCCACCGATTGTGCCACCGCCACCGCCAGCGACGGCCCATGTGTTCATCGACCCGGTCTGCGTCGTGTTCAGGTTGATTTTGCCGACCTGATTGGCATTTGCCAGATTGGTTACTGTGGGCAACAACAACTCTGCCTCGGTCGTGCCAAGAAGCAGGCTCACGGTTAGTGCGGCGCCTCCGCCATTCGTCCCACCAACCGCAACCGCGCCTGCGCGCGACGAAGTGGTCGACGTATCATTCGCTGCAATCGTCACGTCGCCAAGCGACGCATTCGCGTCGGTCAATTGAACCCGCGCGCGCGTGACATCATCGCTGTTCAGATTGATCTGCAGATCATTGCGACCGAGCGCCGTATTCAGGGCGGAAACACTGGCATCCCGACGCGTGGCCACAGTGCTTTGCGCATCCCCGACAGGGTCCTGACCCGCATCGCCCGAGATCGGTTCAACCGTCGGCCCGCCTGCGGTTTTGCGCCCGATTTGCGTATAGACCAGAGAGCCCGCGCCGGCGTTCGATCCGCCACCAGCTCCAGCAACAGCCCATGCGTCCACTTTCGCGCTGTTGGTTGCAGTCACGGCCAAGGCACCAGCGTTGACAGCGTTTGCCGTCGCCAGATCACTCGTGACACCGTCATGGATGGTCGCGACGGTCAACGCGACGCCGAACGCGTTGCTGCCACCACCTGCCGCGCCACCTGAGAGGATCCCGATCTCGGAGGCTTTGGTCGTTGTGAGGCTCACATCACCCGTGCCTGCACCAATGCTCGCGTTGGTCAGCGCGACCTTTGTCGTGTTCCCGATATCGCCAATCGCGATTGAGCCGCTAATGGAATTGTTGCCCGACGCGCCAAGCGCGATGGCGGCGCTTTTCAGCTTCGCGGTATTGGAAGCGGATGCAGTGAGTGCCGAATTAAGCGTCGTGAGACTTCCGCCGTTTGAGACCACCGACGCCTCATGCGCAATGAAGTTTGCCGAGATCGCGGCCCCTACGGCGTTTCCGCCGCTAAAGGCCGCCCCGCCTGCAAGACTGGTGATCGCCGCGCTGTCCGTCGCGGTTAAGGTGAGGCCGGTTTCCCCTACCAGCGACGCGCTATTTGCGGAAACCCCTGTCTTCGCCGTCGTCACGTTGACGGTAATCGCACCGCCAAAGGCCTTATCGGCGGAGGCTGAGATCGCCACGGCGGCCGACTTGATCTCACCGCTTGATGTGGCTGTCGCCGTCAGGGTCGAGCGCGAGTCTACACTGGCATTGTCCAGTGTCACCAGCGTGTCATTGCCTGCAATGACGTTGATTGTTGCCGCAAAGCCCGCGGCACCGCGACCCGATCCGGCAACGCCGCCGCCCAGTGCAAAAATCTTGCGTTGGTTCAGTGCGCTCAGCGCAATCGTATCAGCCGTGCCGATGTTAGAGCCGGTCAGATCAACCGAGCTGTCGGCGGTAATCACATTCACCGAAAGGGCGGCCCCAACCGCGACCTGGTTCCCACTGGCGGCACCTGCTACAGACCAGCTGCGAATGTCGCTATTCGACGTCGCACTCATGGCAACGTTGCCCAGCGCATTGCTTGCGTCGCGCTCGCTCAGATCAGTTTGCAGCAGCGACGCCTCGGTCCCCGCCACGATCACGTTTGTCGATATCGCCGCCCCAATCGCTGCGGACCGACCGCCCGATAACGCGCCTGCGAGCGAGAAGATCGTGTTGCTTTCATCGGCCTCGACAGTGACCGACATGGCATTGATCGCCGTGCGCGCGCCCGAGCTGGCGCCGATCAGAACTTTCGCACCCCCCGTTATCGTGTTGACGGACACGGACCCGGCAAAGCCGGTTTTGCCCACACCAACGGAGGTGCCGAAACCGTAGATGTCTTGTGCCGCATCACTCGTCGCGCGGAAGGCATTTGACGTCAGTTGCGTACCCGCCAGAACCCGCGTGATCGCACTGCGATTGACAGTGTTGACCGCAACGCCAAGGCCAACGCCATACCCGTTATTGGCCGACATGTTGACCGACACGGCCCCCGCAACGCCGATTGTCAGTGAGCTGTCATTGCTGCGCGCCACAAGGTCGGTCGTGCTTGTGATAGTGCCGCTTAGCGTAGCCTCCGTTGTACCGTCCAGAACGGCCACGGCGACAGACCCTGCCACGGCGACTTTGCCTTTGGATGTGCCCGCACCCCCAACCGCGATATTGGCGACGGTCGCCTTGTCGTCGGCGAAGACATCCACACGGTTGGCCGTGATCGTCGCGTCCAGTATCCGGGCACGCACCTCGCGTGTGTCGACATGCACCGCAAAGGCCCCGGCAAGCGCGTTCGTGTCTTGGGTCTTGTTCAGACCCGCCGCGACAGCACCGCCAATCGTGATGCCCAAACCGCTATTTTGCGCCGTGACGGACAAATCGCCGGACAGATTGATCGTCCCCGGAGAGGCAACCTCCGCAATGGTTTTATTGCCCAACGCCAGGTTGACCGAAGCCGCGCCTGCCACACTCCACCCGGTTTTACGGGAGTTGCCCTGCTGATCGGGGGGCGTGTTGACGTTGCTCTGGTTTTGCAGGGCATCGTCTTCGTCATCCGAGAAGAGCCAGCTTGGAATGATTGTGTCTTCGTCGTTCTGGTTATTGGCGGGCTCCGGCTCTTCCGCCGTGCCCCCAGCGACCTTCGCCCCGGCCACCGTGACCGCAATATCAAGCGCCTGGTTATCGGCAAGCACCGTCATGTTGCGCGCGCTGATGAAGGGATCGGCCGTCGGCGTCACCGGAGCGACGCCCGTCGCGGGACCTACGCCTGCATATATCTCGCGCGTGGCGAAGTTCACCACACCCGAGACACCGATGCCTGTGTTCTCCGACCCCGAGATCGCGCCTGACACGCCCCAATTGATCGAATTGTCGCGTGCCTCGACCCGGACATCGCGCGCGGTGATTTTTGCAGCTTCACCGATGCGAGCACGGGTCGCGCTTTCCTGAATATTGACCGCGATCGCACCATTGATCGCGATATTGCTGGAGGAGCCGCCAGAATAGGCCAGCGTGCCTTGAATAACCTTCGTCTCGGCATCCACCGTCAGATCGCCGGCGGTGATATCGGCACCGTTCTCGATCAGTGCGGTCGTGACATTCTTCGCGCGCGCCAGATCAATGGCCCCGCCCACAGCATCGTTGACCTTTTTGCCACCGCTGAGCGGGTTCGATTTGGGCAGGTTCGACACATGGGTAAAGAACGCCTCGGACTTGGCCGAGACCTCAACATCCGCCGCAGGCAGATTGATTTTGGCACCATCTCGCACGATGGCCGTTGTCACGTTGTCGGTCGAGAAATAATTGACCGAGGCACCAATCGCGAGCTTCTGATCCTCGGCCTTGGGCTTGCCGTTCGTGGTCGCCGTAGAGCCATCGGTATCACTGCCCGGAGCGACGCTTTTCGTCTTCGTCTCCGTCGTCAGATAGGCCAAGGGGTTCAGTACAGCGATTAGATCAGGCGGCGCCGGCGGGATGTCATCAGCAGGATTATCATTCAGAACGCCAACCGGGTTATACGCACTAACCTGATCGGTGAAATCAACCCAAAGCGCCTTGATATCGCCAGGGATATCGGTGTTCGGGTAGCGCGTCAGCGCACCGACATTCACCGCACCGGCACTTTGAATATCCGCGCCCGCGCCAATCTCTGCCTGCGTGTCGCCGACCATTGAACTGACCGACACGGTCATCATCACCGCGTTCTCGAACTGACCTTTCAACTCGTCTTCCGAGACGCCTTTTTTGTCGGCCTCTCGCTTCAGCGAGCGGGTCAGTTTCCCCATCGCAGCACTCACATTGCGGGTCAGTTTCGTGCCGCCTTCAACGGGTGCCGCAAACCGCGTCGCCGCGTTCACTTCGACGGCGCCAGCCGACACATTGACAACCGCCGAACCGATATCCGTCAGCGTTTCGTTGTTATCCAGATCGCGGTATTTGCCACCCAGCGAGGCATAGGTTCGGTCGTTGTCCAGTTGCAGGTCAATCGCGACGCCACCGCCCCAGGACACTTTGGTTGATGTTGGAGCCTTGCCAGTCGTTGATTTTCCACGAACCTGCTTCTGGAACGCTTGCGCTTGCTGATACGCCGCGCTGTTCTTGCGGGCCGCCGACGCAACCGACCCGATGCCCATCGTGGCCGCTGTCGTGTGGTTCTTCGCGAAATAGAGCGTCTCGGCATCCTGATCGAAGCCGTCCTGTGCAGTGATCGTGCCACCAATCGCCGCTTCGGTCAGCGCATTGTTGATATCCAGGTTGATCGCCAGCCCGAACTTGCCGTCTTTGCCTGCATTGGACGTGATCGACTGCGCATGCGTCTTGCCCGTCAACGCGCCCACACGGACCCCGCCATCACTCGCGGTGATGGAGCCGCCCTCAACCCGCAATTGGTTCGTCAGCGACCGGTTCGCGACAATGATGCCCAGCGCAATATCCTTGACCGCAGACGGCGCCGCGCCGGGCGCTTTCTTCGGGTTCAGCGTGATCGAAGACACCTCCGACGCCGTGCTGAGAACGTTGATATTGCCCGTCGTCGCGGTCAGCGCGCTATTGGTAATCTGCGTGCGGCTATCAGTATCCGTCACCGACACCGCGACCCCAAGCCCAAGCGAAATAGGCGCGATATTGACGACCGTCTCCGCATGGGAATGGATGTGCAGACTGTCAGTCGTTGCCTCAAAGGCCGAGGGCAGATTGACGGGAATATCTGCCACACCGTCGATCGTGTAATAGAAGGGCGGTATCGCAACGGGGAGCTTGGCGTCCCGGTCATTCAAGAACGTAAACTGCTCCCGCCCCAGCCCCGCTGCGGTCAATGCCCCACTGTCAGCCAAATCCGCTTTCTGGGTGGTGTCCGCGAACTGATCCGCGTTCTTCCAGTTGCCGCCAGCCGTCAGATTGCTGTTCGTGATCGTGATCTGCGCTTTGGCGTTCTGCACCGCGACCTGCACCGGCAAAACGCGGTTTACCGTATCCACCGTCCGATTGAACGTGTTGGTCACCAGAACTTCGGCCTCATCAAGGAAGGCTTCCAGCTTGGCTTCAGCCGTCTGCGGGCTGTCGGCCATCGCCTCTTCCTGAGCGAGCGTCTCGATCGTATTGGTGGAGCGCGCCACCGCGTTCACGATAATCGCGCCGCCGTTGATCGTGGCGCTGTCAATATTGATCGTCGCGGTAGAGGTCGGCACGTCGATAGCCCAGACCGCGCGGGTGATCTGGTCACTTGCCAGCAGCGCGACCATTCCGCCTTCATCCGCGCCGGGCGCGCTGGCCTCCAGCGAAGCCCCGCTTTGCACATTGATGACATTGCCCGTCACCAGCAGATCACCCGAAGCGCCGGTTGGCGTGTCGTTTTCAGGGTCACCATCGGCCGTCAGCGGCACCGTATTGAACCGGTTATCCGCCACTTGGCGCGTGTCGATCTTGCTGCCCGCGGTGATTGTGACCGTCGCCGTATCGTCCTTTGGCACCGCCTGAACAGCGATATCACCACCATAAGTCGTGAGCGTGCCATCAACGGTCACATTCGGGCCGCGCAGGATGATCTCGCCCACATCGCCCGCGCCATCGACACCCATGTCGAACTTGCCCGTAACTGTTGCATTGCCTTCTGAGGTCAGCATGAAGAAACCGGCATCGCCCCCGACAGAGCGCGCTTCGATCTTGGTGCCTTGCTCGATCACCGCCGTGCCTTCAGCGAAAAGCACAACCGACCCGGAATCGGTGTTCAGCAGGCCACTGCCCCGCCCTTCCACGTCAATCGAGGCCGAGACATTCAGATTGCCCTCGGTCTGCGCCTCCACCAGCCCGCCAGAGCCATTCCGCTTGGCAGTGATATTGCCGCGCAGCTGCATATCGCCTTTCGACAGGATGCGCAGCTTGCCACCTTCCAGGATCGCACCACCCGCGACCGGCATACCTTTCAGGTTCACCGCGGGCTTGATCGTGCCTGATGCCGGCGCGAGATTGCTTTCCTGCACAATGATATTGCCGTTCAGCACCATCCGCGCGCCGGCTCGCAGGTCCAGCTTCCGGGCGTTGATCCGGCCATAGACTTCAATATCACCGCCGCCGGTCAGGGATTCCTCGCCAGCGATCAAAGCCGTCACCGGGTTCGTACCGACAACTGTTCCGCCGCCCGCATAGTCGCGCAGATCTTCCGCAAAGTCGGGGCTGGAGGCCGACAGCGTCAGATTGCCCGCATTGATCACCCCCCCTGCGCCCACCACAAAGCCGTTGGGGTTCACGAAGAAATGGTTGCCGCCGATGACAGAAGCGCTGGGAATGCCAACACGACCGTTCAGCGTGCCGTTGATCATCGATGCGGCTGAGCCATTCACCACACTGATCACACGATCCGCGCCACCTGGCTGATAGACATTCACTGTCTTGCCTGAATCCACGTCAAACTTGCTGAACGTGTTGAAGGCTGAGCCGCCGCGCACGGTGCTTGTCGTAATGTCCGTGACGTTGCCGTTGGTGTCGACAATCGTGGCCGACACCCCGTCGGTCACGATCATTTGCGCATCAGCTTGCGCCGCAAAAGACGCCGCAACAACAGCCCCCGCCGCGAGCAAACGCGCGGCATGCGACGGCGTGCGTCGCAGCTTGGGGGTGAATGTTGCGGTTTTGCTCATCGGCCGGCGCTATTCCTCTGCATTGGCGCGTTCAAGCGCCTCAAGGGCTTCATTGAATTGCGAGATATCGACACCAAGGATGATCGGCTCGTCCTCAGCGCTCATACGGAACCCCACGAGAATCTGCTCATGCTCGGCAAAAAGCGCGAGTTCCTCGGCATCCAGCGGGGCAGCAGCCTCGCACACCTCGCCAAGGCAGCGCTGCCAGATCATCTCGCGCTGCTCCAGCTCTTCGTTCTCGGCAAAGCGGTAAACGGCGCCGCCGGGCAGGTAGACGCCCATGGGCATCTGCGCCAAGAGGATCGCGCCATCCTCGACGGGAAGGGCCACGAACCGCGCAAGCATCTGCCCGGTGTCGCGCAACGTCTGAACCTGCACCAGCTGGCAGATATTGCGCTGAACCGTGGCGGCCTGACAGCTAACGACCCAATCACCGAAGGGCGTGTTGTTGGCCAGATCAGTGCTGGTCTCGGCCTCCGTATCGGCCTCTTGCGCCACAGCCTGAGCCGCCGTCAGAACCATTGCCAAACCAAAGGACATAAAGAGCTGTCGTATCACGCGTGAAGTCTCCATCAGAACGTATAATCCAAACCGAAATACACCGTCGCACTTCGGTCATCGAAACCCAGCGTCTCGCGCAAAGGCAGACCTGCCATCAGCAACATACTGGCGTTGTCGCGGTAGCTGATCCGTGTGCCTGCACCTGCTGAGGCCAGAAAATCCTGATCGGACTCGATGCCGCCATCAGGGCGGAAAGGCACGATCAAACCGACATCCAGAAAGGCGAAGGGACGCGCCTTAAAATCGCTTTCGCCGAGGCTGATCGCCTCACGTCCGCTCAGCTGCAGACGCGCGACAAAACCGCTGTCTCCGCTTCGCACGTTGTTGGGATAGCCCCGCAAGATATCCGGCCCACCGCCCGTGAAAAGCCGGGCCACGGGCAGGTTCTCACCATCTGCATACTGACCGATTACATTGGTCTCAAAGAGTAGCTTTTTCCCCAATGGACGCGTGTAGGCGAGAGAGCCGTAAAGCAGCCGGTAACTGCCCTCTGTCTCGGAGATTTGCGCCGTATCGGCTTCCCCCACGCGGAACCCGCCTGTCGCACTGATCACGTAATTCTCGGCCCGTTCGGTATAGGTTACGGCCCCGTAGAATTCCTGAATTTCGATATCACTGAAGGTCAGGCCCAGAAGCGTGGACTCCGATGTCTCATAGGCAAATCCCGCCTCCCACGTCCAATGGCTGAACGGACCCACACGGAACGGTTGGCGATAGGACAAAGTCGCGCCAGAGGATTCCGACACGATCTCCAATGCCTCAAACGGGCCATTGATAACCTCCGCATCCGAGTAAGACAGCGTCGCCTCAAGCCGTCCATTGCGCGGCCCGATGGGGCGTGAATACCCGGCAGACACGCTTTGCGAGGACTCGGAACGCTGGAGCTTGAAAGACAGCGTGTCGCGTACGCCCGACACGCTGGTCCACCGCCCGAAATATGCGGCACGTAACTCGCCCGTTTCCTCACGCCCGAAATTGTCGAGCGAAATTGTGGAAGTGTAGGTATCCGTCTCTTCGCCCGAAATTGTGGCGATTGTCGTGCCCATCTCGGTGCCCGGCTTGAAGGACAAGCGCGGCCGAATGTCGTGCATCACCTCGTAGATGCGCAAATCGCGCTCCAACTGTGCAAAGTCCGGGCGCTCATTCTCACGGAGGGAGATTGTGCGACGCAGGAACGCCGGGTTTGTTCGGTCCAGCCCGTCGATCTCAACGCTTTCAATCCCCGCTTCGACAAGCGAGACGCGCAAAATTCCGTCTTCCACATCCTGCGGTGGCAGCACCGCTTGCGCCGTCAAAACGCCTGAACGGGAATACAAGGTCTGCACATCGCCCAGCATCTTTTCGAGATCCGCAAACACCAGCGGACGCCCGACATAGCGATCCTCGATGGCCTGCAGTTCCTCATCGCTGAGGTAAACGCTGTCAGAAAACGCGATGCCCTTGATTTCAAAGGTCTGCGCGGCGGCAAGCCCAGCCAGCGCACACCACAGCGCAGCAGCGGCGCAAAGGACCTTCACGAACGTCATCCTTGCCCGCCTGTCTCTTGTAAGGCGGCAGTGACCCCCATCATGGAGATGTCAAACGCGATCGGCGGCGATGTCAGCGCAGGGCGATAGCGCACGGAAACGGCGCGCGCTTGTTTCCAGCCTGCGATGGTCTTGGCGGACAATTCTGCAACGGCTTCACAAGTCTCTGCGGTGCAGGTCACATATGGCACTTGAACGGGTTTGCCGGATTTAAGCTGCACAAAAAGGCCGGAACCTAGATGCACTCCTGCAGGGACAAACACCTGAACAGCGGCCGAACCGTCGTCTTGTTGGCGCAGTCGGACCGTGGCTAGCCACGCCTCTTTTGGGCCGAAATTGGTTTGTGATGCGATGCAAATTTCATCGTGACAGGTGACAGACCAATCTTGAAACGATTTCGCCTCAGACGCGGAGCCCGCGCCGGAGGTGAAAAGAACAAAGCCAAATGCAAGGCCCGCTTGCAAAATAAATCGAATACGACCCATGACCCTCCGCCATGTCGCTGTCACTGGCTAACGATAAAATCATCAACAAAAAAACATCTGTCCAGCGTTATACGGGATTTATCCGAAAATTCTAAGAAATATTAAGGATTTATAAAGTTTTTAGTTAACGCTCAGACAACAGGCTGATCACACTCAGGATGTTGCCCACCCCTTTTCCAGTAGTTTCAATACGTTAAGCGAATTATTGCCGATGCCGCTGGGTCACCCTAGGGTTGAGGGTCTGTTTCTGGAATTTGGCCAAAGACTGCCTGAGTCGCGGAATCGTTGCCATTAATCCAGTGCAAGCTGCTCCAGCTTGGCTGCCGCGTCTCGCACAGCGCTAAAATGCTGAGCCAATGCTTTGACCGAACTTCGCTGCATGGGCGCATGAAGCGATAGCGTCGTCAGAAGCCGGCTTTGCGTGTCACGGATCGGCACGGCAATTGCCGTCATGCCGTCCATGAACTCTTCATCATCGGTCGAATATCCGCGCTCCCGCGTGAGGGTCAGTTCTTCGCGAAGCGCTTCAGGATCGGTCAGAGTGTGCGGTGTATGCCGCTCAAGCCCAAGTGACGCAATCAACCGCTCGAGCTTATCGCTGCGCAAAGAGGAGAGGTACATCTTACCGCTAGCCGTGCAGTGGAACGGCACCTGCGTGCCAACAGGCAACTGAATGCGCAATGGCCAGTGGGTCTCCACCCGGTCGAGATACACCATTCCATAGCGCCCAGGGGCCGCAAGGTTGCAGGTCTCGCCCACATCCTCGGCAAGGGCTTTCATGATCATCAAACGCTCGGTGCGAATGCGTTGCGAGGACAGCGTATTGGACGCCAGCCAACGCATCCGCTTGCCCGGCCCATAAGAGCGCCCATCGACATCGCGTTGCAGAAAGCCTTCCGCCTCAGCCGTTGCCAGCAACCGATGAATAGTAGGCTTGGGCAGACCGAGCGCTTCAGACAGCGTGACGGGGGCAACGGGCACCCCCGCCTGCGCAACTTCTTCGATTAAGACCAGAAGCCGCAGATTTGTCGGTATCTGGTCTCTCCTTTCCAGACCTTGCTCGTTTGTCAAACGGTCATCTGGCATAGGGTCAGGCCTTAACGGTTGGGCAACAGCGCCAGTGCAAGATCCGGTGTAAGTGCGACCAAGAACCAGACGCTAATCAGAGCGAACAGATACGGCACCGTGTAGCGCAGCAACCTGAAATACGGAACGCCTGTCACGCCAGACGCCACGTAAAGGTTAAGCCCATAAGGCGGCGTAATGAACCCGATTGAAGCCCCCACAAGGAAGATCACCGAGAAATGGATCGGATCGACACCAACACTGGCCGCAATTGGCGCCAAAATAGGCGCTAGAATGATCGTCACCGGCAGCGATTCAAGAACCATGCCCGAGAAGAAGACGATCACCATCGCAGTAAAGAGCACCGCATAATAGCCACCCATGGAGGTCACAAAGTCCCCGATGACTTGCTGCGCCCCCAGAAGTGACAGGATCTGCTGCATCACGACAGAGATCGCGATCAGCGGTGCGAGAATGCCAGTGATCTCGGCAGAGCGCATCGTGATGCCGGGGATTTGCTTAAGGGTGAATCCTTCGACCACAAGCTGCTCGGCATAGGACTTTTCTTCCCATGTCTTACCGGACTTCAAGCCAAGTGTGTTGGTGATCACGTAAGACAGCAAACCAGCGATGATACAGAAACCAACTGTGACGCCTGCCGCTTCAGTGGGTGAGAATTTTCCCGTGTAAATGCCCCAAAGCACCAGGCCGATAGCGAAGAAGCCCAGCCACGCACCGAAAGCCGTTTTCAAGACGCGGTTGAGTTGCAGCGGGATCAAGTAGCCCCAGCCATTGATGCGGCAGATGATCCAGCAGGCCAACTGCATACCAACAACCATCAGTGCGCCGGGGATGATGCCTGCCACGAAGAGGTCAGAGATCGGCAAGTTCATCAGGAAGCCATATACAATGAAGATGATCGACGGCGGAATGATGATGCCCACGGTGCCGCCTGCTGCTGCGGTGGCAGCCGAGAAGCGTTCGTCATAACCGCCCTTGACCATCTCGGGGTGCAGCATCGACCCAATGGTTGCCGTCGTCGCCGAGTTCGAGCCCGAGATCGCCGCGAACAAGCCGCATGCCCCAAGCGAGGCCATCGCAAGGCCACCCCTGAGCCAGCCCAGACAGGAATAAGCAAAGTCGGACAACCTTCGGGCAATACCTGACTTGTTGATCAGGTCCCCTGTCAGAATGAAGAGCGGCATCGCCAACAGCGCAAAGCCTTTGTTGAACACGTTCAACAGCTCCGCACCCATATTGTCGAGCGTAAGCCCCAGCACAAAAGAACATCCGATGACCCAGTACCCGATGACCAGAAAAACCGGCACACCCAGCATGAACAGGAAAGTGACCCCAACAGAGATCAGCGTGATAAGCGTTCCGTCAGCCATCAGACATCTCCCCCGATCACAGCTTGTTTGATCAGAGGTTGTCCTGACCGATAATTCTTGATGTCATCCTGTAGGTTCTCAACGGCGCGGGCCGCCATGAGCACCCCCGCAACCGGAGCCGCCAAGATAAACCACCACTGCATGGTGTTATCCGTGCCCAGAACAATCTGGAAGTTGGAGGCCGACAGCGCGACCACCCGCAAGGTTGTGACCATGAAAATCAGCGCAAAGCCGAACCAAAGCACAAAGTCTATACAGAGGCAGAAGAACTGCCCTGTACGCGGCATCATTGTGCGGAATTCCGAAAAGCTCAGATGGGTGCGGACGCGGATATTGTAGGCAGCCCCAAACCACGCCATCACCATGAAGAGAAACGGTGGAATCGTCGTGGACCACGGCTGCTGGTTGGAGAAGACGAACCGGTCAATCACTCCCCAAAAGATGATCAACGCAATCGCCAGATAACTCGTAACCATGATGGTGCGCTCAAAATAACGCTCAATGACCGGAACACGGTGGTAGATCCATGCCATCACGAAGCCCGAGATCACCAGGAAGATCGCACCGATGACATACATCGTCTGCGGACGCAGCGCATTTCGAATCTCGAATGAATCCTGACTGCCAAAGGCCGCCATCAGCGTGCCGAAGTCGGACAAAACGGACATGAGGTCCCTCCTCCCATGTGAGATGCGTGCCGGTTTACCCGGTCTTTCGCACCAGAACGTTATCTGAAAGCAAGCATGCCAGCCCCGCGCACAGCGGGGCCAGCATTATTTTTCAGAAGGCTGGATTTAGCCTTTCCACCAACGACGCGGCTCGACGTTTTCAGCCAGCGTGTGCGGGTTGTTACGCACTTCGTTGTAGATGTCCTGGTAGGTGTCGATGCCACCGGCCCAACCGTTGATCCGCTCGCGCCACTGCTCCCACAGTTGCGGTTGGAACTCAGGCGAACACATCTCTTCGGCCTTGCGGACTTCTTCATCCGAAAGGTTGGCCACGCGCACATCGTTCTGCGCGAAGATCGTGTTGGGCAGTTGCGGGGTCGAGTGACCGACGGTGTTCACAAGGGCTGCTTCATTGGCAGCTTGCACGTGAACCTGCGTCAGGTAGGAGGCCTCCATAACCGCGTCCTGCAACTCGCCACCCAGGCTGTCAAAGGTCGAGGCCGTCATGGCCGTGTGCTCTGTGCCGCAGAAGAAGCGCAGGTCAACACACTGAGACACAACCGGCGACATGTTTGCGTAGGCCACAGCCGAAGCCCATGTCTCCGCACCGTCGATCAGGCCCTGCTTCAGGCCATCGAGCGTCTCTTCCCATGCCACCGGCACCGGGTTGAGGTTCAGCGCCTCCATCGCAATGCGGCCCAGCTGGGTGCCCGTCACGCGGTTCTTGGTGCCCATGATGTCTTCGAGCTTGGTTACGGTGGGTTTGTCGGCAAAGTTCTGACCCATCATGATCCCGCGCAGTTCTGCGTGGGTGAAGAGGAACTTCAGACCGTGGCGCTTCTCGAACGGCTCGCGCAGAATCCGCTGCGATTCCGGGCTGTACATGAAATAATACTGATCCGCGCGGCTGCGGAACATATACGCATAGTCCAACACGTTCAGGTAAGGTGCACCACCGGCAGAGTTCTGGGTGGATGCTGCATAAATGTCGATGATGCCCTGCTGGGCTTTCTCGACGCAGGACAGCTGCCCACAGATTTGGTTGTTGCCGATAAACTCGATACGAATTTCGCCGTCCGTGCGCTCCTCCAAGTCACGGGCGAATTCCAAACACCCTGCACGTTCGATCAGAAGGTTTTGCGGGTTGAAACCAGCCGCGCCGAACTTCAGCGTGTGCTTGGCTTCTTTCGAAAACCGCTTGTTGTAGGTTGATTCCGCAGCTTTCGCGAGGTTAGCTGCTGTCATAGCCCCACCGAAGGTTCCCGCGGCCAAGAGCGTCGAGCTCATGCCGTAAGTCCCTGCGATCCTAAAGAAATCCCGGCGCGAGACTCCCTTAATTCGATCGTAAATTCCCATGTTGTCCTCCCATTTTGACAATTATTGAGACATAACGTCTCAGAAAAGACTAGAATAGCTTTTTGCTTCTGCATAGAGTTTTTTCCAATTGGGAGGAAAAAGACCGTGGACGCAAAACAAGATGCAGATATCGTCATCGTGGGCGCTGGATCTGCCGGATGCGTGGTGGCAAATCGCCTGAGTGCAGATCCAAAAACGCGCGTTGTGCTGCTTGAGGCAGGGCCCGCTGACAGAAACCCGTGGATTCACATTCCCGTCGGCTATTTCAAAACGATGCACAATCCGAAGGTCGACTGGTGCTACAAAACCGAACCTGATCCCGGCCTGAACGGACGCTCCATCGACTGGCCGCGCGGCAAGGTACTGGGGGGGTCATCGTCGCTGAACGGCCTGCTTTATGTGCGAGGTCAGCCTGAGGATTATGATCGCTGGCGTCAGATGGGCAATCCCGGATGGGGCTGGGACGATGTGCTGCCGCTCTTCAAACGCGCAGAAAGTAACGAGCGCGGTGCAGATGACTTTCACGGCGATGATGGCCCCCTCGCCGTCTCGAACATGCGCATCCAACGCCCGATTTGCGATGCGTGGGTCGCGGCGGCACAGGCGGCAGGCTACCCGTTCAATCCCGATTACAATGGGGCCGAACAGGAAGGCGTGGGCTATTTTCAACTGACCACACGAAACGGACGCCGGTGCAGCGCGGCCGTGGCGTATCTGAAGCCCGCCCGGTCGCGCGAGAACCTCCAGATCATCACCAGTGCGCAAGTCACGAAGGTCAATATGGAAGGCAAGCGTGCCGTCAGTGTCTCTTACACCGACAAGAGCGGCGCGCAGCAGACCATCACCGCGCGGCGCGAAATTGTGCTATGCGGCGGGGCGATTAATTCGCCTCAAGTGCTAATGCTGTCGGGTATTGGGGACAGTGAACAACTCAAGGCGAACGGGATAGAGACCGTGCATCACCTGCCCGGCGTCGGCAAAAACATGCAGGACCATCTGCAAGCCCGGCTGGTCTATAAATGCAATGAGCCAACCTTGAACGATGAGGTCCGTAGCCTTCTCAATCAAGCGCGGATCGCGTTGAAATACGCGCTCTTCCGCGCGGGTCCCATGACGATGGCCGCCAGTATTGCCACCGGGTTTATGAAAACCCGGCCCGAGGTCGGATCGCCTGATATCCAGTTCCACGTTCAGCCTTGGTCAGCCGATAGCCCGGGCGAAGGCGTGCACCCGTTCTCGGCCTTCACGATGTCGGTGTGCCAGCTCCGCCCGGAAAGCCGGGGGGAGATCAAGCTCAGCGGCCCTGATCCCAAAGCCTATCCGAAAATCATCCCGAATTACTTGTCGACCGAAACAGATTGTCGAACCATCGTGGACGGCGTCAAAATCGCGCGAAGCATCGCGCAGCATGCGCCCCTCAACTCGAAGATCGCAGAAGAGTTCAGACCAAATCCCGATCTTGAGATGGACGATTACGAGGGCACTTTGGACTGGGCGCGTAATAACAGCGTGTCGATCTATCACCCGACCGGGACATGCAAAATGGGCACTGGTGAGGATGCCGTGACCGATCCGGCCTTGCGTGTGCATGGCATCGACGGGCTGCGCGTTGCGGATTGCTCGATCATGCCTGAAATCGTTTCGGGCAACACCAACGCGCCTGCCATCATGATTGGCGAAAAGGTGTCAGACCTGATCCGCGAAAGCGCCTAAAAATTAGGCGACCCCATCAAGCGGGTCGCCAATTACGCCATCCCGTCCCGCGCGACCGGCAAGATCGTCCCTTCGATCAAGCGCATGAGATCGCCGAAGTAGCCACCGCTCCGCGCAGGCCGCGTGGGGTCTGACGTGATCGCCAGCGTCAGCTCAAGGCTGGGTACGATGCAGATGATCTGCCCGCCATAGCCTCGCGCCAAGGCATAAGTGTCACGCCCTGCCCGCCCCAAAAACCAGCCATAACCGTAATCCAAACCGGAAAACGGCGACCGTGTATGTGTTTGCAAGGACCGGGCAACCCAATCAGCACTCAAGACGCGCGCACCATCCCATTCGCCCTGCCGACGATACATTTCACCAAAGCGGATCATATCAGGCAAGCTCAATGCCATTTCGTTTCCGCCCAGATAACGCCCCTGCGGATCGCGGGTCCATGCTGGGATCTCGATCCCCAAGGGCCTGCCCAAACGCTCACGCGCAAGGGTCAAAAGGCTCTCGCCAGAGACTGCGCTGAGCACCGCACCGAGTATATGAAAAGATCCTGTCGAATAGAGCATACGCGCGCCGGGTTCGGCCACGAACGGGCGCGACAGTGCGTCGGCCACCCAATCCCGGCTACTGATCCAGCCGCCATAATTCGCGCCCGATGTCCGCTCCAGCCCCGCTTGCATCGTGACCAAGTCTTCAACCGTGATCTCGGCCACGCGCGGATCGGCACGGGCCGGGATCAATGCTGGCGCGACCTCTCCCAAGCTGGCGGTGATGGAGGGCAACTCGCCCCGGTCTAAAGCGGCACCGGTCAACGCGGCGACGAGCGTTTTGGAGACCGATTTCACCGGCACCGCGCGCCCCAAAGCTGGCCCGCGAAACACTTCGGCAAGCCGGGTCTGACCCGCTTGTTGGATCATCAACCCGTTGCACTGATCCAACGCGCGCGCCTCTGCCACGATGGATGCCCAAGGGTCCTGTTGCGCGAAAAGAGGCGCAGCCAAACTTGCAGTCGCACTGGCGACGAAAAGACGGCGGGGCAGGCGTTGCATGGAGGTTCCCTCAATTGCTGCTTAAAAGATAAACCTCATGCGCCGAACCGCCAGTCAGGATCGTGTGAGCACATGAACTTTGGCTTTGCGCTCTGCCGATCCGCATCGAGTTCGAAAGATGATCACAAGCTGGTCTTACAGACGGATCGACCGATATGTCTGATGCCGGTACTGACACCACCTTTCGACCAATGAGCCCTCACGATGATGCAACAAAACCGCCCGCGCCACTTGAGAGGACTCCACCGCTCGTTCGAGGTCTACTACCGCGATCATGCGCGGACACAGCGGATGCATGCGCTCAACGCGGAGTTCGTCGGCCCGCAGGATCTCGTCTTCGATGTCGGCGCACATGTGGGCGACCGGACGGCAAGCTTTCTGAAGCTGGGCGCGACCGTTGTCGCGCTTGAGCCGCAACCGCATATCTTTCGGGCGCTACGTTTGCTTCATGGGCGCAAATCCGATCTCGTTCTACTGCCATGGGCGGTGGGTAACGAAGAAGCGGAGGCAACCCTTTTCCTCAACACGCGCAACCCCACCGTTGCCACGATGGCCTCAGACTTCATCGACGCCGCCACAGGGGCTGAGGGATGGCAAGGCGAGGCCTGGGACAGCCGCGTGACAGTTCCTGTGACAACGCTGGACGCTTTGATCGCACGATACGGCGTGCCGAGCTTCATCAAAATCGACGTGGAGGGGCATGAGGCCGACGTGCTTGCAGGCCTCAGCACGGCCGTCTCAGCGCTCTCGTTTGAATTCACGACGATCCAGCGCGCTTGCGCGCATGCCTGCATAGATCGCCTTTTGGACTTGGGCCGCTATGCGTTCAACATGAGCCTAGGCGAAGAACACGCCCTACAGCGTCAGACGTGGCTGACCGGAGAAGCGATGCATGCCGAGTTGGACGCTTTGCCACATTCCGCCAATTCGGGCGATTTCTACGCGCGACTGGTTTAGCGAGCCGCTAGCCCGAACCTGTCGGCAAACGGTCGAGGACCTCCCCAGCGATGCGAGCCGTGTCGGACCAGGTGGGCAAATTATCTCCCGCAACTTGCGCGGCGCGGGCAAGCTCCGCGCGACGAGAATCGTCAGTCAAAAGATCACAAAGCGCGCCGGCGAAGGCCTCTTCATCATCTGGCGGCACCAGAAGACCGGCCTCTTTCGGCACCGTGCCCGGCACAGCCCCGGTTGCGCAGCTGACGATCGGCAAGCCAGCGGCCAGTGCTTCATCGAAGACAAGGCCATACCCCTCATAACGTGTAGCAAGCGCGAAGATCGACGCTGCGCTATAGAGCTGCGCCAACTCAGCATCCAACACACATCCCGCGATGCGGACACGTTCGACCAAATCCAGCTCAACCAGAAGACGCTGTAATTCGGCAGAATGCGCCGCATCATAGGATGCCCCGACGATGACCGCCTGCCAGTCGTAGGATCGCAGCTTGGCAAGGCTACGGAGGAGAACATCATGCCCTTTGCGCGGATGCTGAATGCCGACAGACAGGATCATGGGGGGCGTCTGGGGTTCAGGCTGCACCTTCAGCCTTTCCGTCCCGGGCCGCGCGATGGTGATGCGGTCCGGTGCAACCGCGTATCTCTCACTCAAAATATGGGCCGTATGCGGGCTTGGGACCAGCACATGCGAGACCAACGCCAGATTATCGCGTTCAATGCGGTAGAGAAAATCGCGTCGGTCGGCGGCCAGCCCGCTTTCCAGCGCAAGGGGATGGTGAACCATCGCGACCGTGGGCACATGCAGCTGGGCGAGTGCCGTGGTATCGATTGTACCCGACAGAAACCCGTCCAGAATGACGGGGCGATCCGGCTCCAACGCACTCAACTGCCCCACGAGATCCGCCATGTCCCTATCGGTTGGGTCAGGGAATGAGGCGCCAATCTGCAGATGCTGTACATCTCGACCCTGCGCGCGGAGCCCTCCGAGCAATCGCTTTTCATAAATGTAACCCCCAGTCGAGGTATTGATATCACCCGGAATGGCAAAGGCGGCATGGCGCAAGCGCATCAGAGCTGCTCCGGCGCGTAAACTGCGAGCACGCGCCGCTCGATCAAACCAACAAGCGCGTAGCCGACCGCAGACAGGACCGAGACGAGCACGACCGAACTCCACAGCATGTCGTAATCTGACAGCGATGCCGAGAGCGCCATAAGGCTACCAATCCCTGCGCCGGTCGCCAGCCACTCCACTACTGTGATCGCGAGGACCGAAGCCGGAACAGCGATGCGCGCGGCGGCGAAAAACGCCGGAAGCATCGCAGGTATGCGCACGTGCAAAAGGCGCGCAACGGGTCCGGCGGCATAGCTGTCAAAGACATCCAGCACCTGCCCCGGTGTCTGACGCAACCCGTGCAGGCATGCGACGAGCGTCGGGAAAAAGACCATGACGGCCACAAGAATAATCGTGCCCACAGCCCCCCGTCCAAGGAACAGGACAATCAGCGGTGCGGTGGTCACAATCGGGACCGAGCGCAAGCCAATGGCCAAAGCCATGGCGGTGCCCGACAGAGCCGGGACAAGGATCAGGAGGATCGCGAGCCCTGCCCCCGCAGCCAACCCGGCGAAGTAACCCGGCAGCAGGAAGATCGCCGTCTCGCCTAATGCGGTACCCAGCGACGCGAGCGTCTCATCTGCATCGTCCGCCAGGAAGACAGCGTCGAACACGTCAACCGGCCCTTTCGCGAAAAACGGATTGAGATCGAAGGCCCAGATCACGCCGGGCCACGCGATCAGTGCGAGGACGGCGACCAGACCAGCATCGCGCCACGCGGCGCTCTGGGCGGCGGAGGATCTGGGCGTCGCGAGGATAACGGGCGGGTCTTCCAGAAGCACGCGGCGGGCCAGCACGCCAATCGCGAGATATGCGAGGATGGCTACGAGGGTCGCCACGCTCGCAAGGGCCCAGGCCATCTCCACATCAAGGGCGCGGATGGCGCGGACGGTCAGCACGCCCATACCGCGCTCCGCCCCGGTGAACTCTCCCACCATTGCGCCCAGAAAGGCCGCAGGGGCCGCGATTTGAAGCCCCGTGAACAGGTAGGGTAAGGCGGCCATCGCGCGCACATGCAAGAGGGCTGCAAACCGACCCCGCCCGTAGCTGCGCACCAGATCAAACCAACTGTCCGGAGCAGCCCTCAACCCGACGAGAAGCGGAATGAGCGTGGTGTAATAGACCGCCAGCGCGGCCAAAGCGATTTGAGGCCCTGCGCCAGGGCCGAAAATGACCCGTAAGATCGGCCCGGTGGCGACCATCGGAAGGCAAAACACAAGCAAGGCCAACCCGGCGATCACGCGCTCACTGCGCGGCCAGACAAGCGCAAGCGCCGCCAAAGCCAAGGCAGCAAGATTGCCAATCGCGAACCCCGCAGCCGCATTGCCTAGCGTGACCCAAAGCGCGCGCGCCATCAGGCGCCATTCCTGGGCCAGATAGCGCAGAACATCGCTTGGGGCTGCCAAGGCGAAAGCGTCTGTCAGCAGCCGTCCTGACAGCTCCCACCCGGCCAGGAGCAACACGATCCCCAGCCAAGGCTTTGGTGTTGAGGCGCGCGACAGCTTGGCGCGAGGAAGACTTAACGCTCCGACGCTCATTGCGCGGCAAGCGGCCTTTGCGCGTCTGACATCCCTTTGGAGAGGGCCGCAAAAACCTGATCGATCAGCGCAGCGGCCTCATCTGAGCGTCCCATCTCGGTCGTGCGGGGGCGCGGCAGGGCGATGTCGATATCGGCCACGATCTTGGCGGGCCGGGGCGACAGCACGATCACGCGATCCGACAGTAAGACGGCCTCGCTCACCGAATGGGTGACAAGCAGCGTCGTCGTCCCCTGTGCTTCCCAAATCCGCGGCAGGTCTTGCGCTAGTTGCTGGCGTGTCAATTCATCGACGGCCCCGAAAGGCTCATCAAGCAACAGCAGCCCCGGCTTGGTAGCCAACGCACGGGCAATGGCTGCACGCTGGCGCATTCCGCCGGACAATTGGGCGGGGCGCGTCTCTGCAAAGCCATCGAGGCCAACCAGAGAGATCAATTGATCAACCGTCGCACGATCCACCGGATGACGTGCAAGGCTGAGCGCCAGTTCGATGTTCCCGCGCACGCTTCGCCAAGGCAGAAGCGATGGGTCCTGAAATGCCACGGACAGCCCAGCGCGCCGAAGCGTCTCGGCAGGCGGCGCGCCGGCAATGGAGACGGTGCCCACGCTGGGGTCTTCCAGCCCGGCCACCATCCGCAGCAGCGTCGACTTTCCGCAGCCTGATGGACCGACCAGCGCAGTGGTCTGCCCGGCGGCAAAGGTCAAATCCAGAGCTTTGACAGCCTCTGTCCCGCCATCGAAGGTCTTTCCAAGACCCGTGCAGACGATCTCAGGCGGAAGGGTTGGATCAGCTGGCATGGACCTCTTCAAGGATCGAGCGATCCCAAAGATCAGGCGTCACGGTGCGGCCCAGAAGGCCGAGCGTTTCGATATTGGCGGCGACGGTGTCTTCCGTCCACCAGCCAAACCCGTTGGCGTCTGTCAGCTCCGAGAACATGAGCGGCACTTGCCGCGCCGCCTGAAGCTTTTGCGTCTCAAGATCAAGGCCGGCATCAGGATACATCGCCAGCGTCAACTCGGCCGCCGCATCGGTATCTGCGCGGTAGGCCTCCCACCCGCGCACTTCGCCTGACATGAGCGCAACAAGCTCCTCGCGCCGATTGGCCAGGCTGTCTTCGGTTGCGATGTAAGTTTGGGAATGCACTGCATAGCCGTGATCGGCCATGAGCATCGTCAGGTTTTCCACATTCTGCATGGTCATCGCGACAGGCAGATCGGTTTCCCAGCAGAGCAGACAATCAACTTCCCCCGCCAGAAGCGGCTGTGCAGAATACTGCGTCGGCACAATTTCGATGCCGTTGATATCGACATCATTCAGCGTGCAAAGCGCCTGCAACACGGGCGTATTGGCAAGCGCCATCCCGATGCGTTTGCCCACCAAATCAGCCGGTTCGTTCACCGGGTTTGCAGGCAGAGATGCGACCACAAAGGGGTTCTTTTGCATGGCCACACCAAGAATTTTGAACGGCGCGCCTTCTTCGACCGCAGCGGCCGTGTAGTCAGCCGCCGAAATCCCGACCAGCGCTGTGCCCGAGACGACTGGCGGCTCCACCGGTGCGTTCGGGCCACCGGACAGGAGGGCGACATCAAGGCCAGTCTCAGCCCACCAGCCACGCTCTTTCGCGATATAGCTTCCAGCGAATTGCGAAGAGTGGAGCCAGGAAAGCTGAAGGCTTACGGCGGTTTGTGCGTGTGCTGCCTTCGGCGCAAAGCCAAGGGCTGAGGCGCCAACCACAGCTGCACCCGTTCCAAGAAAACTACGTCGGCTCAATCTGTTCAACGTCATATGATCCTCGTTTGCTGTTGTCTCAATGCTAAGCGCAGGCGCGGGCGTGGCAAGTGTCGATCCCGCGTCCAATCGTCCGTTTGCCGATTGCCTGCAAGTTTCCGCTACATTTCCCGACGCGATGCCTGGGGTTTGTGCTGAAGAAAGATCAATCCGGGCGAAACCGCGACAATGAAGGAGAGACCAAAGGCGACACTGGTCGCCAACCCTCCACTGGCCGTGGCGCCTGCGATCGGCAACAAGGCCGCCGCTGCTCCCTCCCGCAGACCCCAGCCCGAGACGGAAATTGGGATCAACATCGTGAAGAGGATCAGAGGCACCAGACCTGCGATGGCCGACAGGGACAACTCGACGCCAACGGCATAGGCGCAAAAGGCGAAAGCCATCAGATTGCAAAGCGTGGTGCCGATGCTCAGCGCGATCTGGCCGGGCAAAACTTGGCGGCGGGCCACCGTCTTGCCGAGGGCGCGCCATATGCTGCGCCCACCACGCCCCACAACCCCTCTCAGCTTCGTCGCCGCCCAAAGCACGAAGGGTAGCAATAGCCCGATGAAAACGAAAACAGCCGTAGGCGCTGCAAGCCAACGCGGCCAATCCAGCCCGCCAGGTACAAGGACCGTGACTAGAAACGCGCCGGCCAGCGTCAGAAACATCGCGATCTGGCCGATCAGTCGTTCGATCACGACCGCTTGGCCCGACGCGAGAAGACCCGCCTCCTCCCGCGCACGATATGCGCGACCTGCATCTCCAATCATGCCGCCGGGAAGGGACTGGTTCACGACCTGCGCCAGATAATATTCGCGGATCGCATGGCCGGACCCGAAGGACAGGCCCAACTGATGCGCGGTCAACTGCCACCGCAATGCGGAAAGGACCGTCTGGATGCTTAACGCAGCGACAGCCGCAACAAACCACCGCCAGTCCGCAGCCGCCAGACTGCGCGCGGCCTCCGGACCATCGGCGGCCCGCCAGAGCAAAGCTAGTAAGGTCACGGCAACGGCCACTTGAAGCAGTCGCCAAACCCAAGCGGGGACGGCACGCCTCAACTGCTGCTGCCCTTGCGTGGCGGGGTGGAGAATGTCTCAAGGATGAGGTTGCGCATCTGGTCCATGGGCTGGGGTGCGGCGTCATCGGCGGGCACCAAACCCTCCATCCAACCCCAATCCGTTACGCGTTCAACCAGATGGTCGGGACCAATTACGTGAATGGGCACGTCAAAGCGCTCATCCAACGCGACAAACCCGGCAGCCTGATGATCGCCCACGACAAAGATCAGCGGTGCCTCAGCTGCGTGACGCGCAGCATAGTCAAACACAACGCGCAGCGCATAATCGACGGCAAGACGGTATTGCTCGCGCACCCGATCTCGATCCCGCCAGACAACATCGGGCGGATCGCCAACCTTCGTCATCGGGTTGAAAATCTCGCCGTTCCCAATGGCGTCCCAGTCCACCAATTCAGGCACCGGAAGCCATGGCGCATGAGACGAACCAAGAGCGATTTGCACGAAAAGCGGCTTTTCAGCGGCTTGCGCACGCAGCAAGCGATCCATCGCGGCAAAGGTAAACTGGTCGGGCATCGTCACCCAGTTGAAGGGCAAGCCCTGATACCCAAGATCCTTCGCCGCAAGCACCGTATCAAAACCCATGAATGCGGCTTCCGGCCAGTCGAGCGTGATCTGGGGCATCACAGCCGCGGTGCGAAAACCGGACTTGGCCGCCATATGAAAAAGGGTTTGCCGCTCACTTGCCAACGCAGCGCCATAACTTGTTTGATCCGCAATCCAGAGCCCGTTTGCGAAGGTCGCATGGCTCAACCAGCTTTGCCCCCCTCGCGTAGGCGCCCGCAGCAGGCCAGAGCGCATGGAAAGCCCGAGGCCGCCCAAGCGCGCCTCTGCGGTGCCCAGTGTCGCGCGGTGGGTACCTGCGTAAAGCGGGGTATCCAAGCTGGCGCGCCCATAACTCTCCACGAAGATGATGAGGACATCCCGGTCGATCATGTCCAGAACGCGGGGTCGATCCGCATAATCGTCCTGAGCCGCAGCTTTAGAAAACGCGCGCAGATCGGCCAGCGTTTCACGCACCATCACCGTGCGTTCTACCCCCACCCGCGCTGTGAAAGCAGTGCCGGGAATGGGTGTCGGAAGCGTCCAACGTCCCATGGTATGGCCAATCTCAGCAACGGCGATCCCAGCGACGAGGATTGCGGCAACCCCAGCCATACGGGCTGCGCCGGGCTTCAACTCAAGCCGCGCCCAGACACCAGTCGCCCACCACAGCGCGAAGGCAACAAGCGCCACCGCGATCAGCGCGCCGAGGACCCCTGCGACCGTCAAGACCGGCCCGAATGCGCCGATGGATAAGCGAAGCCCCGCCTCGACCAGCGGCAGATCAGCGACCGGATTGAAGCCCCGGGTGAGCGCGGTGAACATCGCATAGTCCGCCGTCTTCAGGATCGCGATTACCATCAGCGCGCCGACAATCGCCAGGCGGAGCGACCGCCCCCAAGGCCGACCACAAACCGCCACGAGCCCAAGCAGGATTACGGGAAGCTCAAGCGGGAAGAGAAAAAGCGCGTTCCAACTCAAAGCCGCCGGATGGTTGGGTTGGATCAGCACGAGGTGCAGGATCAGCGCCGCTGCAGTAAGGCGCAGGAGCCGAGCGGTCACCTCCGCGACCGCCAGAGCCACAGGATATCCAGCGCAAAGGACCAGATAAGTGCGAGAGCGACGACCGGAACAAGCATGACAATCAACACCTGCGGCAAGATCGGGGCCTGTAGCGCGATAAGCGTGGCAAGTTGCAAGACACAAACAACCTTCCGGCTGAACCGCTCCGGCAAGTCACCGCGCATCCAGGGAAGTGCCATCCCGGCCAGCCCAAAAGCATAACGCGGCAGACCGAACAGAACGACCCAAAGGCCAACGTCTGTGTTGAAAGCTGCATTGAGCGCAAGAACAAGCGCGAGCAGAGAGTCGACCTCCACATCGAACCGGGCGCCAAATTCCGATGCGAGCCCCTCCCGCCGCGCGAACCACCCATCGAGACCGTCAACAGACAAGGCAACCGCCGCGACCGCGAAAAACGCCCAAGATGGCGCACTGCCGGAAATGAGCGGCACCAACAACGCGCTAACGAGCACCAGTCGTATCAGGGTCAGGTAATTGCACCAACCGACCCGGTTATGCGGATAGCTGCGATACATAGCCCAACCGGCGACGGTCGCAGAGACCGCGTAAAACATGACGGCGAGGGAGACTGGAAAAACCGGTGCGTTGGGCAAGAACAGTGCTGCGGCCACGACACCAAAAGCGCCCACAAAGGCCGCACCGGCAAACATGCCCACCACGTTTCGCGCCCCGGCCCATCGCGCGCTTCGTCTTGTAACGCGGTCGATATTTATATGTGTCCAAGCCATCGTTGAAAGATTGATCAGACTTTGTCAGTGTCAAGAACAGTGAATTTATGCATTATACCACACCGCTGAGGAGCGGTGCCTCATTCATAAACCTGGAGGCGACGATGGCAATCGCAGATACCCAATATCGTTGGCCGGCGCGGCTGATCCACTGGACGATGGCACTTTTCATCCTCATCTCAATCCCCGTAGGCGTTGTAATGACCCAACAAGGTCTGGACCGCGCGCTTCAAAACAGCCTGTTCATTTTCCACAAGAATGCGGGCGTGCTGCTTTTGCTGCTGATCTTCATTCGGATCGCCTATCGGCTGGGCCATAAGCCTGCTCCCCTGCCCTCGGACATTCCCGAATGGCAGGTAAAAATCGCCGATCTGTCCCACCTTATTCTTTATGCGCTTTTGCTGATCATGCCGATCACTGGCTATATCCGCGTCAAAGCAGGCGGTTTTCCGATTGAATCGCTTGATGCATTGGGTGTGCCGTCGCTCGTGCCACGCTCTGACGCCCTGGCTGAGGTTGCCAAAACAATTCATTATTTCGGTGGGTATGCCATTGCCGCTTTTATTACGATGCACATTTGCGCAGCACTTTTTCATGCTGTCATTCGCAAAGATGGCGTCTTTTCGCGCATGTGGCCCCCAATCGGGGGTCGCTCTGGCTAACCTTCTTGTCGCGCCATCCGTGAGTGATAAGTGCTTGCGCGGTGCACGGCTGTGAACCACTTCCTTCGAAGTGCAGGCGCGCACCCGAAGGAATTGAACTTACGATGTCGCTCGTTGAACTGCACAGAACCGTTGCCAAACCAATCGCGAGCGGAGCCTCGCCCTTGGTCTATTATATCGTCGCAACGGTCTTGATGACGTCTGCAATTGTGGTGAGCTTTGCACTCAGCATGTCGGATTGGACGCCCGCGACATTTGTCGCCCTGCCGTTGGTGGCCATCACGGCGCTTTGGATTTCCGGAGGAGCAGCCACGGCCGTTTTAGGGCTTTTCACCCCTGCTAAGCGCCCCGTTTCAGTTCCTTCAGCGTGGAGTCCCACTGGCCGCACGGCGATCCTCGTAACGCTCTGCGGGGAAGATCCCGTTCCGCTAGCCCACTATCTGACCACCTTACGGGGCGGTCTGAACATGGCGGGCCTCAGTGACACGACTGACATCTTCGTGCTGTCAGACACGTCCAATGAATCCGCTATCGCGGTCGAACATGATACCTTTGTTCCCCTTCAGACCGACGGTACGCTAAACTACCGCCGCCGGTCGATAAACGTCGGTCGAAAGCCCGGCAACATCGCGGGTTGGCTCGCAACGCATGGCGATGCCTTTGACTATATGCTCGTTCTCGACGCCGATAGCCGCATGTCCGTGCCCCGCATTCGAAAGATGATCTGGCAAATCGAAAAACGCACCGATCTCGGCCTGCTGCAGGCCGGTATTGCGCTTGTGCCCGGCGTAACCCGGTTTGGCCACCACCAGCGCGTGGCCGCTCGCATGCTGTCCAAGAACTTCGGGCGCGGCTTTGCGGCGTGGAGTGGAAACAGCGGAAACTACTGGGGTCATAACGCGATCATGCGGACGGCGGCCTTCCGCGAGGCGGCACAGCTTCCTAGCCTTTCAGGGGCTGCCCCGTTTGGGGGCGATATCCTGAGCCACGACTTTATTGAGGCCGCATGGATGCGCCGCGCAGGCTGGGCAATCGTCCTTGATCCTGACCCTGTTGGCAGTGCTGAGAACGCACCCCAGACGCTCTCGGAATTTCACCGCCGGGACCGGCGCTGGTGCCAGGGCAACCTGCAACACCTGCGCCTTCTGGCAGAGCCCGGCCTCTGCACGCTGAGCCGCGCGCATCTTGCTGCGGGGATTGTCAGTTATCTGGCCGCCCCCCTCTGGCTTGCTCTAATTGCACTCATCGCCTCCGGCGCAGTCCCGATCAGCGGTGCTTTGCCGCTGCTCTTGGTGGCGACAGTGCTGCTTTTGCCTAAATTTTGTGCACTTGTGGACTGGATGGCGCGCGCGCGCACCTTGCGGCGCAAGCTGATCACAATGCGGGCTTTGGTGGGTGAGCTTTTCGTCTCCAGCCTGACCGCGCCGCTCGTTATGGTGCGCCATGCGGGCTCTGTGGCATCGGTTTGCCTCGGGCGCGACTGCGGCTGGAAATCGGGGCGCACGCAGCGCTTCCGCCTGCCCGAAGGCATCCCGGAAATGGCCATTGGCGCCGGGCTTTTGCTGCTGGCGTGGCAGGCGAACAATACGGCGGTCTTTTGGCTCGCCCCCGTCGTTCTGCCGCTTTGCGCAGCCCCCCTGATCGCCCGCATGCTCAACGCGCCCGCTTGATGAAACGACGCAGTTTTCTCGCAGGGGCTACGGCCGCCGCCGCGCTGACAAGCCGACCGCTTTGGGCGGAAACAGCCCCGTCGTCGCTTCTTGATGCCGCGCGACGCCTTGCCGCTCAGCCCTACAGCCCACACAAAACGCCTCTGCCGCCGCCCTTTGCCGGGCTTAGCTATGACGCCTATCGCGGTATTCGTCCGATCCCGGGCCGCGCATCGATCCTGCCACATGGAGACGATTTCGCGGTCGATCTTCTTCCGCCCGGTTTGTTCTTTCCCGATCCGGTCCGAATTGACCGCGACACAGGTGACGGAGCGCAAGAAATCCCCTTCGCGGTTGATCTCTTCGACTTTCAGGACCGCTATTTTGACACCGTTCCTGCCACGGCCCCCGGCGCTGGGTTCTCGGGCCTGCGCTTGCGCCATCCGCTGAACACTGCAGACCAGATGGACGAAGTGCTTGTTGTTCAAGGCGCAAGCTATTTTCGCGCCATTGGGCAATCCATGGTCTACGGCCTGTCAGCCCGCGCCGTCGCCCTTGGAACAGGTGGTGCCGCACCCGAGGAGTTTCCCCGCTTCACACATCTGCTCCTGCACACGCCAAAAGATGGCGCCGTCCGGATGGAAGCTGTCATCGACAGCCCGTCGCTTGCTGGGCACGTTGACATGCTCTTGCAACCCGGCACAGACACGGTGATGGACATGTCCGTGACGCTCATGCCACGCCGCCAAATCGCAGATATCGGTGTGGCCCCGCTCACGTCGATGTATCTGAAGGGGCCCTTGCGCGCCTCCGTGTCAGATGACTTCCGACCGCGTGTTCATGACAGCGATTTGCTCGTGATTGAGAACGGAAATGGCGAACGGATTTGGCGGCCAATCTCCAACCCCGCCACGCTCGAAAGCTCTGCCTTCATCGACACGGGGCCTGCCAGTTTCGGTCTGTTTCAGACAAGCCGTGCCTTCAGCGATTTCGAGGATACCGAGGCGCGTTACCATGACCGACCCAATGCAATCGTGCGGCCCAAAGGCGACTGGGGTGCTGGCGCTGTGGTGCTGGTCGAAATTCCCACAGGCGACGAGTTTATGGACAATATCGTCGCCTTCTGGCGTCCCGCCGACCCGCTTTTGCCCGGCAGCGAACATCGCTTTGACTACAGCCTGCACTGGACGCGCACCGCACCCGGGGACGACGACGAAACGCGCGTTTTGCAGACCCGCAGCGGGCGGGAGCATGATCGCCCCGGAACCCGTCGCTACGTGATCGATCTGTCTGGCAAGGCTACGGGCCGCGCGCCAGAGATTAGCGCACAGGGCCCCGCCGAGATCACCGGCATCAGCGTCTTTGATCTGCCGGAGCAAGGCGGTACGCGTGTGACTTTCCTTTTCACACCCGGCGAGGTCGACGCGGTTGATCTGCGTTTGACGATTGCAGACTCATTAAGAACTGGGCGTCGTGCAGTCTGGCTGCACCGCTGGACCCGCGCGCGCGACGGCGGGGTCTAGCTTTCTGCCTCCAGCACGATTTGGGCGGATAGCGGGCGGTGATCCGATGCAATGCGGATGACCGGTCCATCCAGAACTTTTGCGTGCGCGACCCGCGCGCCGCCAGACGCGAGAAACCGATCAAGCGGCAGTACGGGCCTGCGTACTGGAAACGTCGCAAGTGCTGGACCCGAAAACTGCACACCAAGAACACGCCGCGATAGGGCCAGCCCGCCCCAGGGTCGCCATTCGTTCAGATCACCGCAGAGCACGGACGGCCGTGCAGACTGCCTGAAAAGATACTGCCCCAAGGTCCGCATTTGCACGATCCGGAGCGCTTGAGACAGCGACAAATGCGTGCCGATCACCCGGATCACCTGCCCCGCTTTGCGCAGATCCAGAATGACCGCACCGCGATGGCAGTGGCCGGGCATATCGAGCACTCGGACGGCGTCTATCTCAATGCCGCCCCGCACAAAGCAGACCACGCCAAGAAACCCGTGGCTGTGTTCGCCCCAACGGCTGTGCGCCTCGGTGTGCACGTAGCGCAGCCCTGTCTGCGCCTCAATCGCGCGGATATCGAGGAAACCACGATGGGGTGGTCTTTCTTCATCCGCCTCCTGCAAGACCAGCACCTCGGTCTCGGCGCTGCACACTTCCTCGCAGAGCACGCGCACTGTCCGGTCAGGATCAACAACACCATCCTCCCCCCGCCCACGGTGGATGTTCCAGCTGACGCAGGACAAGGTTGAAGGGTGTTTCAGCATAAAGGTCCGAGGGTCAAATACAGTTTGGGTTGGCTTTTCGCAAAGGCGCGGCTGATCAAAAAAGAAGTCCTACAGATTGATGGCTTGAGAACGCTAGGGCGTCCACCCCGACGGGGCTTTACATGTCAGCCGAAAGTAGAGCGAGGCCAACCCTTGGCGAACTGAATTCTCTTTTGCCGCACGCACATAACATCATCTGATCCTAGAATTCACGCGCGCCCGCACTTACATGCGTCAAAAGCGCAAAGGGTCCGTTCCACCAAGCGAATGGACCGGCTGATCAGACGACCACAATCACACGGTACCTAGCTTCAAGAGCGTCCATTTCACGAGTTTCCGCCAATCATTTTCACGGGGTGTAAAAGCCTCGCCACGATGAGGATAAACGCGTGATCGCCGCAATCGAAGGCTACATCTTCTACGAAATCGCTGCACTGCTTGTCTTGGCGGCGGGTGTTGGCTTCCTTGGGCTGCTTCTTCAGCAACCCCTGATCGTCAGCTTTATCGCGGTGGGCATTCTGGCAGGCCCGTCGCTTCTGGATATCGCGCAATCGGATGAGCAGATTGATCTGCTCGCCGAATTGGGCATCGCGGTTCTTTTGTTCCTTGTTGGCCTGAAACTTGATTTCAACCTGATCAGGACGCTGGGACCCGTAGCGCTGATCACTGGCCTTGGCCAAGTGATCTTTACCACCGTGTTCGGCTTTCTGATCGCGCTGGCTCTTGGTCTTGATCCACTGACCGCCATCTATATCGCCATCGCGCTGACGTTTTCGTCGACAATCATCATCGTGAAACTTCTGTCCGACAAACGCGAGATCGACGCGCTGCACGGGCGCATCGCGCTTGGCTTTCTGATCGTGCAGGACGTGGTCGTTGTGATCGCGATGATTGCCCTGTCGGCCATCGGTGTCGGCGGAGCTGCGACAGGCGACGGCGCGGTAATCGAGGTCCTGCGCGTGCTGGGCTACGGGCTGGCAATGCTGGTCTTTGTGGTCATCTTCATCCGCTACCTGGCCGATCCGCTGGTCGAACGCTTGTCTCGTGTGCCGGAATTGCTTGTCTCATTCGCAATCGGTTGGGCCGCGCTCTTGGCGGCTATCGGTTTCTACCTTGGGTTCGGTAAGGAGCTGGGCGGTCTTCTGGCGGGCGTTTCCCTCGCCTCCACTCCGTTTCGGGAGGCAATCGCCGCCCGGCTGGCAAGCCTGCGTGACTTCCTGTTGCTTTTCTTCTTCATCGCACTTGGCGCATCGCTTGATCTGACCGTTTTGGGCGCCAGCATCGGTCCAGCGCTTGACCTGTCGCTCTTTGTGCTGATCGGCAATCCGTTGATTGTGCTGACGATTATGGGGGCGATGGGCTATCGCAAACGGACGGGCTTCCTGGCTGGGCTGACTGTTGCTCAGATTAGCGAGTTTTCCCTGATCTTCATGGCGATGGCTGTCAGCATTGGCCATGTCGCCGAAGACGCTTTGGGGCTCGTGACGCTTGTCGGTCTCGTCACGATTGCAGCTTCCACTTACATGATCACATACTCTCATCAGCTCTACAGCGTTTTCGAACCTCTGCTTGGCGTTTTCGAACGAAAGCACCCCAAGGCCGAGGACAGCGATGCGTTTGACGCAGCGCATCCCCATGACGTGGTGCTGTTTGGTTTGGGGCGCTACGGGCTGGGGATCGCGTCCTCGCTGCGCGATAGCGGCAAGCACGTTCTTGGGGTCGATTTCAGCCCGGAATCCGTGCGCCATGCGCGCGCTCAGGGTTTTGACGTTGTATTCGGCGATGCAACCGACCCTGAATTCCTCAGCCACCTGCCGCTTCTACGCGCGGAATGGCTGGTGATGGCTGTGCCGGAACACGAAACCGGCCTGACACATGACGACCCGCGCCACGCCCTTTTGAAAGCCGTGCGCGACCTGGGCTTTGCCGGAAAAATCGCTGTCGCCGCACACCGGGAAGAAACCGCAAAGGCCCTACGCACAGATCGCGCCGATTTGGTGCTGATGCCCTACCGCGACGCGGCCTTTGCGGCAGCGGGGATGATCGTAAGTGACGCCCAAGCCCCCGAAACCGATCTCAAAGATCCCGACGGACAGAAGGAGTTTCTGCCATGACGTTGCAGGACTTAAAGCCGAAGAAAATCCTGGCGGTTGCCGGTCCTCATGACACGAGCACTGCAATCAACACCGCACTTGCCTTGGCCGAGAGACATGAGGCCGCGCTTGACGTGATCGCCTGTGTGGAGCCTCCCCATGATGTGTCGATCGTGGCGCGCCTGTCTGGCGTTCCGCCTGAGCGTCTTATCGAAGAAAGCGTTCAACGGATCGAAAGTGAAATACGCGAGAAGTTGGATCAGTTGGCCCCAGACCGCGACATCGCGCTCTGCGTTTCCGTCGGCAAAAGCTATCTGGAAATCATTCATCACGTGGCGCGCAATAACTGCGATTTCGTCGTCAAGAAAGCCGACCCTTTGATCCGGATGGATCGCTTCTTTTTCGCGAGCACGGATCAGCATCTTTTGCGCAAGTGCCCTTGCCCCGTGTGGTTGCAGACGCATGCCGCCCAACCGCGGCCAAAGCGGATCATAGCGGCAGTTGACCTCGACATCGCGGATGCGTCGGAACCTGAAACACTGCAGGTTTTGAACCGCCGTGTGCTGAAGGCGGCGTACCATGTGGCGGACGAAAAGACGGCAGAGATTGTCGTTCTTCACGCTTGGGACGCGTTTGGAGAGGGCATGATTTGGGCGTTTTCAAACAAAGGCGGTGCGCGTCTGTCTGCGGATCAATACGTAAGCGCGCTACAAGAAGCGCGACAGATCGAGATGGATCGCCTGCTGAATGAGGTTCGGGCTGATGTGGGCCAAGGCATAACGCTTGTGCCGCACCTGATGCGCGGACCCGCTGAAAAAGTCATTCACGAACAATGCCGCGCGCTTGATGCTGATGTCGTGGTGATGGGTACGGTGGCTCGGACCGGAATAAGTGGCGTCTTCATCGGCAACACGGCAGAGAACATTATCAACAACCTCGAATGTTCTGTCCTGGCCGTTAAGCCAGACGGTTTTGTGAGCCCTCTTTTGTGAAGATGATGCTCACGAAGACATCATGGTCTGTCGGCGCTATACCCGCCAATCTGCACTTTTCTTGCAAACTTCTTGCGAACTTCTTGCGCGAAGTTTGCACAAGCCTCTCGCCGGTCTGTTCAAATCATAGGTGACCTGAACCACAGATCGAGAGGCTAGACCCCATGCGTATTCCTTCCTTGGCTGCCCCCGGTATTGCACTGCTCGCAGCACTGGCATCCCCGGCTTTTGCTCAAACCGTCGGGCAATGCGGCAAGCATAAGTCCGACGCTTTTGGCACCCACAACCCCGAAGAGCTGACAATCTGCGGCCATATCGACCGCATGCGACAAGGGGAGCCGCATCCGGTACTGGGCTTCATCGGATATATCGAAGCGAAGGCCGGAAACCACGAGACCGCGCGCGAGATTTTCAACACCCTTGCCGATGCAGGCAATGTTCCGGCGATGACCTGGATGTCGTGGATGGAGGACAACGGTCTTGCTGGGCCAGAGGACGCCGAAGCCGCAGCAGAATGGGACCGCCGCTCCATGGAGGCCGGAAGCTCCGTCGGTGCGTTCAACTACGGATTGGATCTGCTGCGTGGCCGCGGTGTTACCTACAACGAAGAACTTGGCCGCAGCATCATCCGGCGCGCAGCTGAGCTTGGGGACAATTCCGCGCAAGAATTGATCGACAACGACTTCGATCTCGACAGCGTCACACCCGACGCTGATGAGTGGAAATACGAAAAGAAGCTCTTCTGAACAGTCGGTCGATTGGCTTGATACGCGTCAGCCAGACGAAGCCGCACTCATTCACAGCACTCGCTCAAAGGCAAGGCGACCAGATGCGATCAAGACCCATCTGGCCCGCCCCCTTGTCTCGCGTGCAGGCGCACTTGCGTCGCTGCACAGCAGTAACCCCAAAGATCATCAGACGGAGGATATGATGAACAAAATTTCACGCCGCGAAGGCCTTGCAACAATCGGCACAACAGTTGCTGCCGTCGCTCTGGGCGCCAATGCAAGCAAAGCCGCCACTCAGGTCGCAGCTGCTTTTGATCAGTCGAATATCAAATGGAACAGCCTCGAGGGGATCGACCACCTTTGGTATCATGTTCTGAGCGTGGATCGGGCTCAGAAGGTCGTTGACGTACTGCTCAAATTCGCCGCCAACGAAAAAGTCGTTCTGCATAAGCACCACGCAGATTACAGCACGTTCATCATCCAAGGAGAGCTTCGTCTTTATGACGCCGACGGCAACCTGACCGAGATTCGCCCAACCGCGAGCTTTGTCCAGAAATCAGCCGGAGGCGCGCCCCACACCGAAGGCGGTGGCGATGAGGACTGCATCGCGTGGTTCAGCAACAAAGGCACCGACGGTGTGATTTACGAGATCCTGGGACCAAACGGCGAGACTCTGGGCACGTTGGGACTGCCCGAATTCGAAGCCTTGATGCAGGCACAAGACGAGCCCGTGCAACCGATCTTGCCGGGCTAGTAAAAAGCCCGAAGATCGAACGCGCCTGGCGGGTGCGTGTTGGGACCTTGCCGGAAGGCGTATCGCAGCCGCGTGGGGTGCACTCATGCCACCCGACGCGGTTTGACATCTATCAGCACTCTTTGCCTTCAAGAAAGCAGACGTGAGCTCGGGAGATCCAAGATCCATCCAAAAGATCGCCAAACCTTCAAAAGAATTAGTGGCGGAGGCTCAGGGATTCGAACCCTGGGGACGCTTTCACGCCCGCCGGTTTTCAAGACCGGTGCATTCGACCACTCTGCCAAACCTCCGCGGTGGGACAGGCCTAGCGCCGCTGTTGCGATTCTGAAAGATCGTTTTGTGCCGGATAGATCGGGCCTGTAGTTCACGGGGATTTTTGCCGCCGATTTGCCGACAGACTTCCCAAAACGTAACACCACCGCTAAGATGCGGCCAAAGTGTGGGAAGAAACCCGCGCATCATCAGGCAGGGCGCTTGCCCAATCACGTCAGAGCAGTCATGGGGCACCGGTATGATGACAGGAACTCTTAAACGGACGATCCTTGCGGGGACGGTACTCTTGCTGGTGGCAGCCTGTGAAGACGGCCAAGGATTTACCAACCCGTTTCAGAAAGATGCCCAAGCCAGCGACGCAGGCGCTCCGACAACGGCTGGCACAGGTCGCATGGTGGAACGCGATGTTGAAGCGCCTGATGTCTTTTCAGTTTCAGAAGCAGGTTTGTGGGACGGACGCCCCTCTTTGGGTGGCGTTTGGGTTGCCCATCCGGATGTCAAAGAGCCTGAGCGTGTGATCATTCGCAACGAGGCGACAGATCAGTTCGTAATTGGCGCGCTTTTCCGCAAAGAGCGTGAGACGCCAGGCCCGCGTGTCCAAGTGTCCTCTGATGCGGCGGCAGAGATCGGTATGCTGGCCGGACAGCCCCAACGCGTAAGCGTGGTCGCTTTGCGTCGCGAAACGGTTGAGGAAGCGCCCGACCCCGTGGACGCTCCGACCGAAGAGGGTCTGAATGCACCTGCGCAGATCGAAGCGTCGGAACTTGACCCGATTGCCGGCGCTGCAGCAGCGATTGATGCAGCCGAAGGGACGCAAACGCAGACAGCCGCAGCCGCCCCCGCGCCGACACCTGCCCCCGCACCGCGGCTTACATCAAGTTCGCTCGCCAAGCCCTTCATTCAGATCGGTATTTTCTCGGTTGAGCAGAACGCGAAAAACACTGCAGCCTCGATGCGCACGGCGGGGGTTGTGCCAACGATCAAGAAATCGACCTCCTCCGGCAAAACATTCTGGCGGGTCATCGTGGGCCCCGCAAGCAACAGCGCCGAGCGGACTGCATTGTTGAATAAAGTAAAGGAAAAAGGCTTCAACGACGCCTATTTCGTCACAAATTGACGGGAATCTGACATGAAAACGCTGCTTCTCTCTGTCACAACTCTGCTGATTACGGCCCTCCAGGTCGCCGCTTTCGACACCCGCGCGACGGCTGCTTATGTGCTGGATCAGACCACCGGCACGGTTTTGCTGAGTAAAAATGCCGAAGAGCCGCTGCCCCCGGCCTCCATGTCCAAGCTGATGACGCTTTACATGACGTTTGAGGCTATCGCAGATGGGCGTCTGACATTGGACGAAACATTGCCCGTCTCACAGCGCGCGATGGATCTGGGCGGCTCCACCATGTTCCTCAACACCCGCGACCGGGTCACTGTTGAGGATCTGATCCGTGGCATCATCGTGCTGTCGGGCAATGATGCGTGCATCGTGTTGGCCGAAGCGCTCAGCCCTGATGGGACCGAGGCCGGGTTTGCCCGGATGATGACCGCGCGTGCTGAAGAGATGGGGATGATGAACTCCACCTTCACGAACTCCACAGGCTGGCCGCAAGCGGGGCATCGCATGTCGATGGAAGACCTTGCGATCCTCGCGGACCGTTTGATCACCGATTATCCAACCTACTACCCGCTCTTTGCCGAGCGTGAGTTTCTCTTCGATGGTCGCGCGCCGCAAAACAAACGCAATCGCAATCCGTTGCTGGGGCTTGGTATTGGCGCCGATGGCCTGAAAACAGGCCATACGCAAGAGGCGGGCTACGGTCTTGTCGGCTCTGCCAAGCAAGGCGACAGGCGCGTTATCTTCGTAATCACCGGGCTGGATACCGTGGCCGCCCGCGCCGAAGAAGCCGAGAAGATCACGACGTGGGCCTTTCGGCAGTTCGTTGAAAAAGAAGTGGCGACCAGCGGCACGCTGATCACACAAGCCGATGTCTGGATGGGCAATCAGACGACGGTGGGCTTGACGGTTCAGGATGATCTGTCGCTGCTTGTTCCAGTTGTCGGTGCGAATAACGTCAACGCATTTGCCGAATTCAATGGGCCTATCGAGGCCCCGATTGAAGCAGGACAACAGCTTGGTGAATTAGTGGTCGAGGTCGAAGGCCTCCCGGAAGTACGCCATCCCCTTGTCGCTGATCGGGCTATCGCGCGCGGCGGTGTCATGCCGCGCCTGCGCGCTGCGGTGACGGTCCTGCTGCGCGACTACGCCGGCATCTCGACCCAGGGTACGATGTAGTCAGTGCCCGCACGCTTTATTACGTTTGAAGGTATCGACGGTTCGGGAAAATCCACCCAAGCCAAGCGCTTGGCGACCGATCTTAAAGCGGATGGTGTCGACGTTGTGCTGACCCGCGAGCCTGGTGGCTCTGCCGGCGCCGAGGAAATTCGCAGGCTTTTGGTAGAGGGCGACCCCGACCGCTGGTCTGGCGAGACAGAAATTCTGCTTTTTACCGCCGCGCGTCGCGATCACCTTGAAAAAACGATCCTGCCAGCGCTTGAGGCGGGTAAAACAGTGATTTGCGACCGCTTCGCAGACAGCACCCGCGTCTACCAAGGCGCAGCGCGCGGCGATCTGCGCGCTATCGTGGACCAGCTACACGCACTGATGATCGGGCGCGAACCGGAGCTGACCTTCGTCATCGACATGGATCCCGCCGTTGCCCTGCAGCGCGGACTGGCCCGCGCCAGTGGCGAGGATCGCTTCGAAGACCTTGGCCTCGCCTTTCAGGAGAAACTGCGCGCAGGCTTTGCCACCCTGCAAAACGAAAGCCCCGACCGCATCCGCCTGATTGACGGAAACGATACGCCAGAGGTGGTGGCCCAGACGATCAGGCGCGTGCTACACAGCACGTCATGAGCGACGACGATTTTCCACAACCTGACCGCCTCGACGGCGCGCCGCATCCGCGCGAGACCTTGCAGCTGATCGGGCAGGACGCCGCCCGCGATGCGTTTCTGACCGCCTACAGTTCGGACCGGTTGCACCATGGCTGGCTGATCACAGGCCCCAAAGGCGTTGGCAAAGCCACGCTGGCTTGGCAAATCGCGCGCTTTCTGATCGCGACGCCCCCAGCGCAGGAGGATGGCCTCTTCGGCGCCCCGCCGCCCCCCACAAGCCTCGACATTGATCCCGAGCATCCCGTTGCCCGCCGCATGATGGCGGGATCGGAGCCAGGCCTATTCGTGCTCAAACGCCCTTATGACGAGAAGCTCAAGCGCCTCAAACAAGACATCACCATCGACGAAGTGCGCAAACTCAAAGGGTTTTTCGCACTCTCGTCCACCGATGGCGGCCACCGGGTCGTGATCGTGGATGCCGCAGACGAGATGAACGTGAACGCTGCCAACGCGCTTCTCAAGCTGCTCGAAGAGCCGCCAAAGGACACCACGCTCCTGCTCATCAGCCACCAACCCTCGCGTCTCTTGCCGACAATCCGCTCGCGCTGCCGGGAACTACGCCTCGGCCCGCTCGCCCCCGATCAAGTCGCGCAAGCCCTGTCTCAAGCAGGCCAAGACGGTACCCAAGCCGCGGCGCTCGCAACACTCGCAGGCGGCTCCGTCGGCGAAGCGATCACCCTTCTGACCCTCGACGGTGTAAAGCTCTACGCAGACCTCGTGAACCTCTTCGCCACCTGCCCCAACATGAACCGCGCCCACGCGCTCAAACTCGCTGACAGCGCCGCCGGGCGGACCAATGCCGCGCGCTTTGATCTGATGCTTATGCTCATTGATCTCTTTCTCGCCCGCGTCGCCCGCACCGGTGCGATGATGCCTCCCGTTCCCGCAAATGATGCCGAACCCGCGGTCCTTTCCAAACTGGCACCCAGCCCTCACGCAGCCCGCCATTGGGCCGCCCTTCAGCAAGACCTCAGCGCCCGCGCACGTCACGGCCGCGCTGTGAACCTTGACCCCTCTGCGCTCATTCTAGATATGGTTTTGAAGATTGACCAAACCGCCGCACGTCTCGCGGCCCCTCAAGGTGCTGCATGAGCCTTCCTAAAATTGTCGACAGCCATTGCCACCTCGATTTCCCCGATTTTGAGGACGACCGCGACGCGATTGTCACCCGGGCCCGCGAGGCTGGCGTGACGCGCATGGTCACAATCTGCACCAAGCTGCGGGCCGAGCCCACCGTCCGCGCGATTGCCGAACGATATGAGGGCGTTTTCTACGCCGCCGGCACGCATCCTATGTCGGCTGCGTCAGAGCCTTTGGTCACTGTCGAAGACCTTGGTAGGCTCGCTGATCATCCGAAATTTGTTGGTATTGGAGAGACCGGTCTCGACTATCATTACACCGCCGAAAGCGCTGATATCCAAAAGAAATCCCTGCGCATTCATATCGAGGCTGCACGTCAAACCGCGCTGCCGCTGATTATCCACGCCCGCGCTGCGGATGACGACATGGCCCGCATCCTAACCGAGGAATATGCCGCCGGAGCCTTCAGTTGCGTGATGCACTGCTTCTCCAGCACGCGCGAGCTGGCTGAAACCGCTCTGGGTCTGGGCTTCTACCTGTCGATGTCCGGCATCGCGACCTTCCCCAAGTCTCAAGAGGTCCGCGATATCTTCGCCGCCGCCCCGATCGACCGCATCCTGGTGGAAACCGACGCCCCCTACCTCGCGCCGCCACCCCATCGCGGCAAGCGCAACGAGCCGGGCTACACCGCGCATACCGCCCGCGTCGGTGCCGAGGTTTTCGACATGGAGTATGCCGATTTCGCAGCCCAAACCTCGGCCAATTTCGACCGGCTCTTCACGAAAGCGGCCGCCTGATGCGCCGTTTCACGATCCTTGGCTGCGGCTCCTCCGGCGGCGTCCCGCGTCTGGGTGGCAATTGGGGCGAGTGTGATCCCACGAACCCGAAAAACCGCCGTCGCCGCTGTTCGATGCTGATTGAGCAGGACGGCCCCGAGGGCACGACCCGCATCCTGATCGACACGTCCCCCGATATGCGGAGCCAGCTTCTGGATGCCGGCGTGGGAGAGCTGGATGCCGTCGTCTACACCCATTCCCACGCCGATCACGTCCACGGGCTCGATGACATCCGCATGATCGTCTACAACATGCGCGCCCGCCTGAATGTTTGGGCCGATGAGGCCACCCAGAAAGACCTCTACGCCCGCTTCGGATATGCCTTCATCCAGCCCGAAGGCTCCAACTATCCGCCCATTTGCGAGATGAACACCATCGACGGCGACGTCACCATCACAGGCGCCGGTGGCCCGGTCACGCTGACCCCGTTCTACGCCAATCACGGCATGATGGACGCGCTTGGCTTCCGCATCGGGGACCTCGCCTATCTGCCGGACGTCGCCGATCTTTTCCCCGACGCTTGGGAGAAACTGCACGGCCTCGACACGCTGATCATCGACGCGCTGCGCCGCACGCCGCATCCGACCCACCTCCATCTCGACAAGACGATGGACTATATTGATCGGATTGCACCGAAACATGCCGTGCTCACCAATATGCATATTGATCTCGATTACGCAGCACTTGAAGCCGAAACCCCCGATCACATCACGCCAGCCTATGACATGATGACGATCACGCAGCCCATCTGATGCAAGCTTTGCTCGACGTCATCTTGCCGGTCTTCCTTGTGATCGGCGCTGGGTACGTTGCAGTGTGGCGCGGGTATTTTACTGAGGCCGGTGTCGATGGGCTGATGAAGTTTACCCAGAATTTCGCGATCCCCTGCCTGCTTTTCGCAGCCATCTCGACGCTTGATCTGGGACAGGAATTCGATTGGCGGCTGCTTCTCTCATTCTACACAGGCGCCACGCTGAGCTTTGTCGCTGGTATCCTTGGCGCACACCTGATCTTCAAGCGCGCCTGGCCGGATTGCGTGGCCATCGGCTTTTGCTGCCTTTTTTCAAACTCCGTCCTGCTGGGTTTGCCCATTACTGAGCGCGCCTACGGGGTCGATGCGCTTGCCGGCAACTACGCGATTATCGCCATCCACTCGCCCTTTGCTTATGGCCTCGGCATCACCGTGATGGAGATTGTGAAGGCCGACAAAACCGGCGCGGCGCTTGTACCACAAGTCCTCAAGGCGATGTTCCGTAACGCGCTGATCCTCGGTATCGGCCTTGGCTTTGCCGTCAACCTGTCTGGCCTGACGCTACCGACCGTTGTCACAGATGCCGTCAACCTGATGGCCCGCGCAGCCCTCCCCGCCGCTCTGTTTGGCTTGGGGGGTGTCCTTGTCCAATACCGACCCGAAGGCGATCTGCGGACGATCTTCTATGTGATAAGCGCCTCGCTGATCCTGCATCCAGCGATAACATGGGGCATGGGTACTGCACTCGACCTTAACCGTGACGCCTTCCGCTCTGCCGTTCTGACAGCCGCCATGGCGCCTGGCATCAACACCTACATCTTCGCCAATATGTATGGCGTCGCCAAACGCGTTGCGGCCTCGTCGGTGCTGATCGCAACAGGGGTATCGGTGCTCACCACCTGGGTATGGCTGACCCTTCTTCCCTAGACCCACGTTGAGCTTAACAAGCGCCGCCTTGTTTCATCTTTGCACCAAATATCCCGGGGTCTGGGGCAGAGCCCCAGCCACCTCAGCTCTGCGAAATGCCGCGCAACCGGTCGGAGCGTCGACGCAACAACTCCACCGTCGTCAAAAGCGCAATCGAGACGATGACAAGGATCGTCGCGACCGACAGGATGGCCGGTGAAATCTGCTCGCGGATGCCGTTCCACATCTGGCGAGGGATGGTCTGCTGGTCGAAATCGGCGACGAACAGCACCACAACCACTTCGTCAAAGCTGGTGACGAATGCGAAAAGCGCACCTGAGATCACACCGGGCAGAATGAGCGGCATGATGATCTTGAAGAAAGTCGTTGTGGGCGTTGCGCCCAGATTCGCCGCCGCCCGTGTCAGGGAATGATCGAAGCCCACAAGCGTCGCCGTCACAGTGATAATGACAAACGGAATGCCCAAGGTCGCGTGGGCCATGATGATCCCGATATACGTGTTGGCCAGGCCCACCTGACTGTAGAAAAAGAACATGCCCGTAGCGACGATAATGATCGGCACGATCATCGGCGAGATCAGGATTGCCATGATCGCGCGTCTGTAGGGCATCTCCGGGCGGCTCAATCCCAACGCCGCCAATGTCCCCAGAACCGTCGCCAGTATGGTTGAGAAGAACCCGATGATGACCGAGTTTTTGGCCGCCTGTATCCAAGCCGCATTCTGCCACGCATCCGACCACCATGACCCATCACGCGGCACGTCGGGGGCTTGCATCCCGAAGGTCAGCAGCAGGTCATACCAGCGCATCGAATAGCCTGTCGGATCGAATGACAGCATCTTCTCGGTGAAGGTGAAATACGGCTCGGCGTTAAAACTGAGCGGGATCACGATCAGGATCGGCGCGATCAGGAACAGAAAGATTAGCCCGCAGATCACCAGATAGCAGTAATGCCAGATCTTCTCCAAAGGGGATGCGTGTTTCGGGAGGGCCATGTCTCTACCCCAGCTTCAGATTGTCGATGCCGACCAGACGGTCGTAGAGCCAATAGAGGACCAGCACGCCGAAGAGCAGCAAGGCGGCAAGAGCCGCAGCCAGTGACCAGTTCAGCGAGTTCGTCATATGAAAAGCGATCAGGTTGGAGATCAGCTGGCCATCCGAGCCGCCGACCAGCGCAGGTGTGATGTAGTAACCCACGGCAAGGATGAAGACGAGCAGCGCCCCCGCCCCAATCCCCGGCACGGTTTGCGGGAAGTAGATGCGGCGGAAGGCGGTCCAGCTTGTCGCTCCAAGGGACCGCGCGGCGCGCACATAGGACGGGTTGATCGGACGCATCACCGAATAAAGCGGCAGCACCATGAAGGGCAGCAGGATATGTGTCATCGCCACAATCGTGCCGGTCTGGTTGTAGATCATCTGAATGCGGCTTTCGTCCGCCACCAAACCGCTGGCCACCAGCGTGTCATTCACAACCCCTTGAGATTGCAGCAAAACGATCCAACTGGTCGTGCGCACCAAAAGCGATGTCCAGAACGGCAGCAGCACAAAAATCATCAGGATGTTGGAGTATTTCAGCGGCAGCGTCGCCAGCAGATGCGCGATGGGGAAGCCCAGAATAAAGGTTAGCCCTGTGATCAGGAGCGACAGGATCAACGTTCTCTGGAAGAGCAGAATATACACCGCGCGGTTCTCGTTGACCGAGACGATATTGCCTTCCGGGTTCTTCTCCAGATCAATCGCGGCGAGGTAGAAATTCAGCGTATAGGCCGAGGATGCATCGCGCATGACGCGCCAAAGCTGCGGGTCTGCCCAATCCTCGTCGATATCAAGGATCGCTTCCTTAAAGGGCGGCTCTAACCGGTCCGCGCGGCGGGTCGTCTTGGTGAACAAAGACCGCGTTCCGGGCGCTTCATAGTTGATCCGGGTGCCCACAGCGCCTTGTGCGCGCAGCTCTTTTAGCAGCACCAGATCGGTGGCGAGGGCAGCATAGGCAGCCTCATCCGGCTCCGTGCCCGGCGGATTGTCGTCAAACCAGCCGCGCAGATTAACCATAATCTCGGTCTGGGTGCCGTCGGCCAGATCCGTATGCTCTGTAAAGCCCGGATTATGGATGGAGCGGTGCAGCATCTGCCCAATCGGCGCGACAAAGGTCACCAAAACAAAGGCCAAAAGCGGCAGAACCAGCAGAAACGCCCGACGACGCGCTTTGGCTTGTGCGGCCAAAAGCGCCGCCTTCAAAGGCTTGCCATCAACAGTCGTCAGCTGCTCTGACGAGGTCGAGCTGGGGGCCGCGCCCATGGTTGCGTCCGCCATCAGGCCGTCCCTTCGACAATCAGCATATCGCTGTCGGCATTCTCAAAACGGATTTGCGCAACCCGTTGATATGCCGGAGAAAGATAAAACGCGCGGGCTGCGGCTATGTCGGGAAACTCTACAACCACATGGCGCTCCTTGAAACTGCCCTCCAGCACCTCGCTCTCGCCACCCCGCACCAGAAAACGCCCTCCGGCCGCCTCAATAATCGGCGTATCTAGCCGGATGTATTCAGCGTAATCGGTAGGGTTCGTCACGGTGATATGGCCGATAAGATAGGCTTTGGGCATCCGCGTCCTCGCATCAGGAAAAAGGGCGGGCTCGAAAGCCCGCCCCTTGTCATTTTATTGCGCCAACCAAGCGTTGAAACGCTCGTTCAGCTCTGTGTCGCGGTCGGCCCAGAACTCGAAGTTGTTAACCAACGCGTTCTCAAGGTTCGCTGCAGCGGTCGGCATATGCGGCGCCATCTCCGTCTTACCGTCCGAGTAGAGGCCGACAAGCTCACCGGAGGACTGACGCGCCGGGCCATAGCTGATCCAGCTTGCCTGATCCGCCAGACGCTGAGTGTCGGTCGCAAACGCGATGAACTTCTTGGCTTCTTCCATGTTCGGTGCGCCCTGCGGGATCACGAACAGGTCAAAGTCGAGGATCTGACCGTCCCAGACGATCTCGAACGGCTGACCCTCGCCAACAGCGGCGTTGAAAATACGACCATTATAAGCGGTCGACATGACGACTTCACCATCGGCCAGAAGCTGCGGCGGCTGCGCGCCAGCTTCCCACCAGACGACCTCGTCCTTGATCGTGTCGAGCTTGGCGAACGCTTTATCGACGCCTTCGTCGGTCTCCAGCATTGCATAGACTTCGTCAGCCGGAACACCGTCCGCCATCAGCGCCATCTCGAGGTTGGCCTTTGCGTTCTTGCGCAGGCCGCGCTTGCCGGGGAAGTCGGCCAGATTGAAGAAATCATCAATGCTGTCCGGCGAAGTCGCGTTGTTCTCGGTGTTGTAGGCCATGACGGTCGACCACACGATGTTGGCCACCGCACAATCGGTCAGCGCACCTTCGATGAAGTCCTCAGCCGCAGGCGTGCCATCAGGCGCTGGCGGCAGCATGGAGTGATCCAGCTCAACCAGCAGGCCTTCGTCGCACAGACGAACGGCGTCGGAATATTCCACGTCCGCCACGTCGACGGTCACGTTACCAGCCTCGACCTGCGCCTTGATCGGCGTGGCGGGGTTGTCGGCGTCAACCGAGTTCACGGCGATGCCCATCTCAGCCGTGAACGGCTTGTGATACGCCTCGACCTGAGACTTCGTGTAAGCGCCGCCCCAGGACATCACTGTCACTTCGGCTGCGTTGGCGGCAAAGGCCGTGCCCATCAGGGCGGTTGTCATAATAAGGGTCTTTTTCATCAGTTTCTCCCGTTGATGAGTTGGTTCAAAGCCCGCTTTGCCGCGGGTTCTTAGAGTGGATCCAGCGCCCGCGCATCTTCCGTGGCCCAAGAGACTTTCGTCGTCTCGCCCACTTTCAGATGCGTGTGTCCCGCGCTGTTTGGCACTTTGACGATAAACTCGTCATTGCCGTGCACGTTCAGGCGACAGCGGATGTGGTCGCCCAGATAGATAAGCTCTTTGACTTGCGCGTCGGTCGAATTGGGGCCGTCCTTGGCGACCTCAATACGTTCAGGCCGGACGGAGATCAGCGTCTCTGATCCGACATCTCCGACATTGACCGCCAAAGCCTCGCAAGTCGCCCCACCAGGCAGTTCCACCTGCACCGCGTCGCCTACTTTGCTTTTGACGGTGCCGGTCAATTTGTTGTTTTCGCCAATGAACTGCGCCACGAAACTGTTGTCGGGCCGCTCATAGAGATCATCGGGCGGGGCCAGTTGCTGGATGCGCCCGTCATTGAAGACCGCCACGCGGTCGGACATGGTCAGCGCCTCGGACTGGTCATGGGTCACGTAAACAACTGTGATCCCCAAATTCTCATGCAAGTGCTTGATTTCATACTGCATGTGCTCGCGCAGCTGCTTGTCCAAAGCGCCGAGTGGTTCGTCCATCAGCACCAGCGACGGATCAAACACCAGCGCACGCGCCAACGCGATCCGCTGCTGCTGACCACCTGACAATTGCGCCGGGCGGCGGTTTCCAAACTCGCCCATCTGCACCATGTCCAGCGCCCGCGTAACCTTTGCCTCGCGCTCATCCTTGCCCATCCCGCGGACCTCCAGCGGGAAGGCAAGGTTCTCATTCACCGTCATATGCGGGAAGAGCGCATAGTTCTGAAACACCATCCCGATGCCGCGCTTATG
>JBCBAC010000003.1:0-333332 GCA_038532735.1 Pseudomonadota bacterium | reverse complement strand
GACCAGTCCAGCTCTTGCGGATCATAGGTCGAGAACATCTCCATCGGGCCGCGGCCCAGATCCATCGTGTTGCCCTCGACCCGAACCTCGCCGGGAAAGCGGCCATGCACAGAATCAAACCGTAGCAGATGCGCGCTGGTCTCCAGCGGCCCGGTCGCGTTGATCTTGACGACCTGCACGTCATTGCGCCCGCTTTCGGCGATATGGGCCAAAGTGCAGCGCCCGATCCGGCCAAATCCGTTAATCCCGACGGTGACAGTCATGATACGTGCTCCTGCGCTGCGGTATGCATTTGTATTCTTGCGCTCCGATATAGGTGCTGCGGCGCGGCACACAAAGGGAAAACCGTCGATAGCTCAATATGTTAGCGATAAACGTGACAGGGCGGCACATGGTTGCGCTAACGATGCGGCCATCAACGGTGGAACGCCCCCGTGATCGAGACGTTAACCTCGGTTATATCGGATAACACGGTCGATTCGCCTCGGTGCAGGACCCGCAAAGAAGACTTGATAAGGGCAGGGATCATGAGTGGACTTTTAGCGCTTCTGGATGACGTGGCGGGCATTGCGAAAATTGCCGCAGCCTCGGTGGATGATGTGGCGGCACAAGCCTTGAAATCAGGCTCCAAAGCGGCCGGGGCCGTGATTGACGATGCGGCCGTCACCCCGAAATATGTGCAAGGCTTCGATCCCGCGCGAGAGTTGCCGATCATCTGGAAGATCGCCCGCGCGTCGCTTTTCAACAAATTGGTGTTCCTGCTGCCTGCTGGCATGGCGCTTAACACCTTTGCCCCTTGGGCGATCCCGATCCTGTTGATTCTGGGCGGGGCGTATTTGTGCTTTGAAGGGGCCGAGAAAGTGCATCACTGGCTCTTTCCCCATGACGAAATGGCCCATGGCGTCGAGGATGTGGGCGACCCCGCACATCTGGAAGAAGAGAAGGTCAAAGGCGCGATCAAGACTGATTTCATCCTGTCGGCAGAGATCATGACAATCGCGCTCGCAGCCATCCCGGCAAGCACTTTCTGGTTTGAGGCCGCGACCTTAGCCTTCGTTGCCATCGGTATCACGCTGGCCGTCTACGGCTCTGTGGCACTGATTGTGAAAGCCGACGATCTGGGCCTCTTGATGAGTGCCAAGGGCCGTATGGGGTTCACCCGGGCGCTCGGGCGGGGCATTGTGAAAGGCATGCCCAAAGTCTTGAAACTGCTCATGATAATCGGCACAGCGGCGATGCTCTGGGTGGGCGGCAATATCATCGTGCACTCGCTCGCGGTGTTGGGTCTCGACGGGCTGGAAACTGTGATCAAGGGAGCTGCCAAAGCGGTCTCTGCCGGGCTCGACAGCGCGAAGGGCTTCGTGAATTGGCTGGTCGTGGCCACGCTGGATGGGTTCTTGGGGCTTGCCATCGGCTTCGGCCTGATCCCGCTTGTCACTAACGTGATCGTCCCGATCTGGGCACGGGTCTTTTCAAAGGCGTAAGCTCGCCGAAACAGGGCATTCCGGGTAGCAAAGACCCGCAATCATGACGGTTTTGAAACGCGGCAGCGGCGGAACCGCGCTTGGAATGCTCGGGATTTCGCCACAGCACGGCCTGATGCGCAGACGTGCTTGCGCGAGCTCCACCCTGACCCCTTTCTGATGCTCTGAACTGCTACTGAAAGGGGCGCATTATGTCGCTTTTATTCTTTATGAAGTCTCTGGCCTTTTGGCGTGCATCTTTGTCTTTGCCCGCTTTGGCCATCACAATCGGGCTTGGTCTGCTGGCTCAGCAAGCACAGGCGCAAGCCCTTGTACGTGACGTGCAGGTCAATGCCGACCTGACCGTCATCCGCGACGTCGAGGCCGCGCGCCAATGGACCCGGCTAGAGGCCGACCTGGAAACCGCGATTGTCGAACAATTGGTTGGACGCATCTCCGAAGACGGGCTTGAGATTTTCATCACAATCGACTCGTTGGAACTGGCCAACATGCTCGAAACACGGGCAAATATTGAAAGCTCTGCCTTGTCCGGTGATGTCAGTTTTCGCCGCGATGGTTTGCTGAACGACACCGATTACCGGCTCAAGGTATCCGCCTCGCAAGCGCGCGTCCTGTTGCCAGAGGGCAGCAATATCATCGTCCTCAACCCAAGCAGCACCGAGTTTTACGAGGCCATGGTAGAAAGTTTTGCCCAAAATGTGATCCGACGGCTGGACCAATAAGAGCAGGAAGGGCGCTGAATGCGCGTGTTCCCCGTTAATCTTGGTAAAGGATTTCGCGGAACCGTACGCTGGGGGCGCCCGAAAAGAAAGGGTCCGCGCAACGCACGCGGACCCTTTCTTTAACACATTCCTTGCACTGTTCCCCGTGGGGAACATGCTATTTAATCAAGGACTTGGCCTTGTCTGCGATAGTCTGAGCGGTGATCCCGAACTGCTCATACAGCACCTCTGCCGGGGCGGACGCGCCGAAGTCATGCATGCCGACAAAGCCCGACTTCTCGCGCTTGCCGCGCTCGCCGTAAAGCCAGCGATCCCAGCCAAAGCGGATCGCCGCTTCAACCGCGACACGCACCGGGCCGCCGGGCAGAACGCGCTTGCGGTAGCTCTCATCCTGCTCTTCAAACAGCTCCCAGCAGGGCATCGACACGACCCGCGTGCCGATCCCTTCGGCCTGTAGAATATCCCGCGCGGCCATCGCAATCTCCACCTCGGATCCCGTTGCCAGCAGGATCGCCTGACGTTTGCCCTCGGCATCGGCCAGCACATAAGCGCCTTGGGCGACCATGTTCTTCGTTTTGTGCTCTGTGCGCAGCGTCGGCAGACCCTGACGGGTCAGCGACAGCACGGACGGCGTTTCTTTGGAGGTGAAGGCAAGCTCCCACGCTTCAGCCGTCTCAACCGTGTCGCAGGGGCGGAAGACATTCATGTTGGGCGTCGCGCGCAGCATCGCCAAATGCTCGACGGGTTGGTGCGTCGGGCCGTCTTCGCCCAGCCCAATCGAGTCATGCGTCATCACATAAACCGTCGGCACTTTCATCAGCGCAGACAAGCGCATCGCGGGGCGCGCATAGTCGGTAAAGCACATGAACGTGCCGGAATAGGGGCGCATGCCGCCATGCAGGACCATCCCGTTCATCGCAGCAGCCATGCCATGCTCGCGGATGCCGTAGTGCACGAACCGCCCGCCGCGGTTTTCTGGGTCGAACACGCCCAGATCAGCGGTTTTGGTGTTGTTGGAACCGGTCAGGTCAGCCGAGCCGCCCACGGTTTCCGGCAGGATCGGATTGATCACTTCCAGCACCATTTCCGACGACTTCCGGGTCGCGACTTTCGGTTGGCTCTCGCTCACCTGTTTCTTGAGCGCTTTGACAACCGCGCTCAGCTTTTTGGGCGCGTCCAGCGCATAGGCGCGCTCGAACTGCTCGCGCTTGGATTTGGACAGCGACGCGAGCCGCCCTTCCCATTCCGTGCGTGCTTCGGCACCGCGGCTGCCAATGGCTTCCCAAGCGGCTTTGGTATCCGCGGGGACCTCGAAAGGGCCGGTCGTCCAGCCGTAAGCGGCTTTGGCGTCGGCGATCAGTTTCTCGTCCGTCAAAGCGCCGTGGCCCTTGGAGGTGTCCTGCGCAGAAGAGCCCAACGCGATATGCGTCTTGCAGGCAATCATCGTTGGCTTGCGGCCCGATTTCTTGGCCTTCGTGATCGCATCGTCAATTTCAACAGGGTCGTGGCCGTCAATCTCGATCACGTTCCAGCCCGATGCCTTGAAGCGCATGACCTGATCGGTGCGGTCCGCCAGATCGACGGTGCCGTCGATGGTGATGTTGTTGTTGTCCCAGAAAACGATCAGTTTGCTCAGCTCCTGACGCCCGGCCAGCGCAATCGCTTCCTGGCTCACACCTTCCATCAGGCAGCCGTCGCCGGCGATGCAATAGGTGTAGTGATCCACCACTTTCTTGCCATACATCGCGCGCTGGATTTCCTCGGCCATCGCAAAGCCAACCGAATTGGCGATGCCCTGACCCAAGGGGCCCGTTGTTGTCTCAACCCCTTTGGCGTGCCCATATTCCGGGTGACCCGCCGTGATCGCGCCCCACTGGCGGAAGTTCTTGATCTGATCGAGGGTCATGTCCTCATACCCGGTCAGATGTAGAAGCGAGTAGATCAGCATGGAGCCGTGACCCGCAGACAGGATGAACCGGTCGCGGTCGGGCCAATCGGGGGCCTTTGCGTCAAATTTCAGATGTTTTTCAAACAGAACCGTCGCGACATCGGCCATGCCCATGGGCATACCGGAATGGCCGGAATTGGCTGCGTGGATGGCATCCAACGTCAGGGCGCGGATGGCAGCAGCTTTGGACCAGTGATCGGGGTGCGCAGCGCGCAAAGCAGAAATGTCCACGGAGGTGATGTCCTTTGGCGACAGAAACAGATGAATGGGGTTTACCAGCCAAGGGCCGAAGTTCAAGCGTTGAGGACAGGCACTTTAATGCCGCCCCCTAAGCCCTTGTTCGCAAAGGATGGGCAAAATCCGATCCAGTGCGCTACACTTGCGAAACAACCGGAACGGGTTTGATTCGGCCAACGCGCCGAGCGGGATGAGGACCAGAGCAGAAGGGGCCCCATAGATGAGTGAGCTTGCAGAATATGAGCGCCGCATCAGCGCCGCGCTTGAAGCTATCGGTGCAGGTGTCGAGGCGCTGTCAAAGCCCGTCGCTGCACCGGAAACGGGCGGGGTGGAGGCCGAGTTGACCGCACTTCGCGCACAGCTGGAAGACGAGAAAATCGCCAATGCCCAGCTGGAAGAGCGGATCCGCACTTTGAAGGAACGGCAGGACGGCGAAGTGGCGGGTCAAGGGGAGGCTCTGGCGGCGCAAGCCGAGAAAATCTCCAAGATCGACAAAGAGTTACAGCACCTTCGTCATGTAAACGGTCAGCTGCGCGACGCGGTCGCCAAACTGCGGGAAGCCAATGCCGAAGGGCTGGCAGAGCCGCACTTGATCAACAAGGCGATGATGACCGAGCTTGAGGCGCTGCGCGCGATGCAATCGGCAGATGCGGCAGAGTTGGACGTGATCCTGGAAGAACTGGCTCCGCTCATGAAGGAGGGCGCGTAATGGCCTCAGTGGACGTAGAGATTGGCGGTCGTAACTTCAACGTTGCCTGTCAGGATGGCGAAGAAGCGTATCTGCGATCCGCCGCGAAACTGCTCGATATTGAGGCAAGCGTGCTGACCAGCCAGATTGGACGGATGCCAGAAAGCCAGATGCTTCTGATGGCGGGCCTGATGCTGGCAGACAAGACTGCAGGGCTGGAAGATCAGGCGCACGGGTTTGGGGCCGAGAAGGAAGAACTTGAGACGCGCGTCGCGGCCTTGGAAAAGCAGCTGTCAGAGGCGCTCAACCGTCCGCAGCCCGAGCCCGAGAAGATCGAAGTCCCGGTGATCCCGCCGCAGGTCGAGGAAACGATGGCTGAACTGGCCGCCCGCGCCGAAGCGGTGGCGGCCTCTGTCAACGAGAAACTGGGGTAGGGTGCGCTGATGCCTGCAGACCCGTTTGACGGAGACGATCTGAGCGGGCGGCACTTTCAGCGCGCCAAAATGGCCGGGGCGAATTTCGATGGTGTTGATCTGAGCGGTGCGCACTTCTTTGCCGTGCTCGAAGGCGCACAATTTACCGACACCAACCTCGCTGCTGCCCGGTTCGACGATGTGAACCTCAGCGGTGCTGGCTTCGACAACGTCAATCTCTCTGGCGTGACAGTCAACAATGCGAATCTGTCCGGGGTGACAATCACAGCGGCCAATCTGAGCGGGCTGCGGATTGACGGCGCAAACCTGACAGGCGTTGATATCCGCGATGCCAATCTTGAAGGCATGCGGATTGAGGGCGTGTTGGTGAGCGATCTCTTTGCGGCGTATCGTGCAAAGGGGCGGTAAGGAGGCCGCGCCCCGGACGTGATCCGGCGGCTCGTTGGTCAAAGCGTATTGCCTAAAAACTGAGAGGCCCCGGGTCAGGCCCGGGACGACGGCTTAGGCGTTGGCTTCGCGGATCTTGTCAGCCGCGTCCTTGTCGAAGCCCACGCCGTTTTCGTTGAACAGCGTATCAAGCTCGCCGGAAAGCGTCATCTCAGTAATGATATCGCACCCGCCAACAAATTCGCCTTTGACGTAAAGCTGAGGGATCGTAGGCCAGTCGGAATAGTCCTTGATGCCCTGGCGTATGTCCTCATCAGCCAGCACGTTGACGTCGGCATAATCGACCCCCATGAAGTTCAGCACACCAGCCACGCGGGAGGAAAACCCGCATTGCGGCATGGACTTGGTGCCTTTCATGAAGAGCACCACGTCATTGGCGGTCACGGTCTCTTTGATCTGGGTGGCGGCGTCGCTCATGATTTTTCCTTGGGCTTTGTGTTCGGTTTTTTGTCCTTTGGGACAAAGGTTTTTGCGTATTCCTGCGGGTCGCGGGGGACGCGGATCTGGCTTTGCTGCCCTCCGAGGCCCGACGAATAATTCACGTCTATGATATGGTCTCCGTCGCCGGGTTCAAGCCCGCGTTGGGTGGTCTTGTCGGCGCGGATCGCGCGGGCGGCAGTGATCCAGAGGACGATCGCGATGGCCACGCAAAGGCCGATGATGATCGCCCCATCCATTTAACCGGGGGCTTTGGTAGTCAGCGCGAGGGCGTGTAGCTCTCCGTGGCTGCCGTCCATCTTGCCTTTAAGGGCGGCATAGACCGCGCGTTGTTGTTGCACGCGGTTCTTGCCCTCAAACGACGCATCAATCACTTCGGCAGCGAAATGTGCGCCGTCATCGCCCTGCACGGTGATCTGTGCGTCCGGGAAGCTCTCTCGCAGGAGGGTTTCGATCTCGTGGGCGGTGATGGGCATGTGTGGCTCCGGCTTTGGCTATTGGCGGAAAATGTAGGGCGCAGGCGAGGGCGGCGCAAGCGCGGGTTTAGGGGCGCTCATCACGAAGCATGCCGTAAAGCGCAAGATCGGCGCGGTCGCCGGAGCGGCGCAGCCAGTGCTGGCGCAGGGTGCCTTCATAAGTGAAGCCCGCGCGTTCATAGGCGCGGCGGGCACGGGTGTTGTCGGCTGCAACGTCAAACCAGAGACGCTGCGCATCGAGCATGTCAAAACTATAGGCAATGATATCAGCGATGACGGCTTGTCCCTGACCTTGGCCAGGGGATTTGAGGGCGAGGCGGCGCAGTTCGACGACGTCTTTATAGTTTACGCCTGCGAGAACGATGAAGCCTTGCGGCATTGCGTTCTGTTCCCAGATCAGCAGATCTGTATGGGCGTCCGTCAGGTAATGCGCGAGGCCATTCAGGCTGTCTTCGGCGATCGTTTTCAGATTGGCCGGATCGCTTTGAATGGCCCGGATGAAGTCAAAATCCGCCTCGGTTGCGGTGCGGATCATGCCACCGCAGCCGCAAAGGAGGTGCGGAAGAGCTGGGAGAGCTCTGCCAGCGGGGCCTCGGACGTGCCGATCTTGACGGTGTCGCCCGTGAAGCGCCCGACGGAGGTGATGGGCACACCGGCTGACGCGGCGTTGATCATCAGCGCTTCGGCTTGGTCGAAATTGCAGGCTACAAGGTAGCGGGCCTGATCTTCGCCAAAGAGCGTGGGGGTGTCGGCGGCGTCAAGCTGTAGGCCGACGCCGGCTTCTTCGGCCAGCTCAAACGCGGCGAGGGCGAGGCCACCATCGGCCAGATCCGTGCAGGCTTTGATAAGGTCGCGATTGGCGCGGATGAAATCACCGTTGCGCTTTTCCGCGTCCAGATCGACATGGGGCGCGTCGCCGTCTTCGCGGTTGAAGACCTCGGCCAGAAGGGCTGATTGGCCGAGATGGCCGGTGTTTTCGCCGATGAGCAGGGCGACATGGCCGTCGCGGACGATGTCGCAGATCATCTCGTCTTCGTTGGACAGAAGACCCACGGCGCCGATGGTGGGGGTGGGCAGGATGCCTTTGCCGTCGGTCTCGTTGTAAAGCGACACGTTGCCCGACACGATGGGCATATCGAGGGCAGCAACAGCCTCGCCGATGCCTTTGATCGCGCCGACGAACTGGCCCATGATCTCGGGCTTTTCGGGGTTGCCGAAGTTGAGGTTGTCGGTCGTGGCCAAGGGTGTCGCGCCCACTGCGGTGAGGTTGCGGTAAGCCTCGGCCACCGCTTGCTTGCCACCCTCGAACGGGTTGGCTTTGACGTAGCGCGGGGTCACGTCGCTGGTGAAGGCAAGAGCTTTTTCGGTGCCGTGGACCCGCACGATGCCGGAGCCGAAGCCGGGCGCGCGGGCGGTGTCGGCCATGACCATGTGGTCGTATTGCTCGTACACCCATTGCTTGGCCGCGTAGTTGGGGCTGGAGAGCAGCGCCTTGAGGCCGTCGATGGGATCAATCTCGGGGATGTCGCCCAGCGGATCGGCAGCAGGTGTTTCGACCCATGGGCGATCATATTCGGGGGCGGTGCCGGAGAGGGCCTTGAGCGGCAGGTCAGCTTTCACCTCGCCGTTATGCATGATGATGAAGCGGTCTTCGGCAATGGTTTCGCCGACGATAGCGAAATCGAGGTCCCATTTGTCGAAGACGGCTTTCGCCTCGGCTTCCAGTTCGGGCTTGAGGACCATGAGCATGCGTTCCTGTGACTCGCTCAGCATCATCTCGTAGGCGGTCATCGCGTCTTCGCGGACGGGGACGTCGTTGAGGTTTAGCTTCACACCCAGATCGCCCTTGTCACCCATTTCGACGGCAGAGCAGGTGAGGCCAGCCGCGCCCATATCCTGAATGGAGATCACGGCGCCGGTTTGCATCAGCTCCAGCGTGGCTTCCATCAGGCGCTTTTCGGTGAAGGGGTCGCCCACTTGGACGGTGGGGCGCTTTTCCTCGATCGTGTCGTCAAACTCGGCGGAGGCCATGGTGGCACCGCCGACACCGTCACGGCCGGTTTTGGCACCGAGATAGACGACGGGCATGCCGACACCGGAGGCGGCGGAATAGAAGATTTTGTCGGCATCGGCGAGGCCCGCGGCGAAGGCGTTCACGAGGCAGTTGCCGTTATAGGCGGCGTGGAAGCGCACCTCGCCACCGACATTGGGGACGCCGAAACAGTTGCCGTAGCCGCCGATGCCCTCGACGACGCCGTTGACCAACTGGCGGGTTTTGGGGTGATCGGGTTCGCCGAAGCTGAGCGCGTTCATTGCCGCGATCGGGCGCGCGCCCATGGTGAAGACGTCGCGGAGAATACCGCCGACGCCGGTGGCCGCGCCTTGGTATGGCTCGATATAGGAGGGGTGGTTGTGGCTTTCCATCTTGAAGACGACGGCCTGGCCGTCGCCGATATCGACGACGCCTGCATTCTCACCGGGGCCGCAGATCACTTGCGGGCCATCAGTGGGCAGGGTGCGCAGCCATTTCTTGGAGGATTTGTAGGAACAATGTTCGTTCCACATGGCTGAAAAGATGCCAAGCTCGGTGAAAGAGGGCTCTCGTCCGATGATCTCAAGGATGCGGTCATACTCATCCGGGCTCAGCCCGTGTGCAGCGATGAGATCGGGCGAGATGGCAGGCTCTTGCATAAAGGATTCCCCAAGGTCGTCTTTTGCCACGTCTCTTAGGGCAAGGGCGCGCGCGGGGGAAGGGGCTGCGGCATTGCGATACGTGGGGATGCGGTGCTAGGCTGACCGCGTGGAGGAGCGCATCTGATGACTGCGGATCGAGACACAGTGCTTGCGCCTGTGGGGCGTCACTGCCGTCGGGTGGCGGCGGCTCTGATCGGTGCGCTTTGGCCGGGCAAAACATCGGTTGAGGTTGAAGACACGATTGCTGAGCTCTCGTTGCGCGGTCAGGTGGCCGTTGTGGGCGGCGTTTTGGGACTGCTTTTTCTGCTCAGCCTTTTCGCAGCGCAGTTCGGTTTCATCGGTCTTGCGATTTTTTTCGGCGCTGTGATCATTGTCATAAGATAAGCGCCAGATCGGCTAACCCTGCGTCATCTTTATAGAAATACGGGGTACAGCTTTTCGCATACATTTGTATGCTATTGAAAACAAAAGAAAAAACCTTTTCTTTTTGATCTAGCGGCCAAAATCTCCCGTATCCCGAACAATATCACGACATTCTATCACACCAGCGCGAAAGGGAACGACATGGACTTCGGACTTGGACTACTGACTTTCGGCACTTTGGGTTTTGTGGCCGTCTTCGGCTATATCAGCGCCCGCGACACCGAGAAACGCCGCCAGCAGGGTGGCCCGAAATCGGCGCTCTCGCGGGATGGCGCGGCAGAGCGGCTGGCGCGTCTGCAAACGCCCGCAGAGTAACATTGCCACCTTCACCGAACGAAAACGGGATCTGCCTCGCGCGGGTCCCGTTTTTCATGTCTTAGGCCTTGCAGGCTTGCATCATCACCACCCAGAGCGCCAAGGGCACGGTAAGTGTCAGCAATTGACCGATGGTGATTGCGCGGGTCCGAGTATAGCCGCGCATACCGATCGCCGCGCGCACCGTGTCCTTGATCGAGAAGTTGTTGGCGCGGCGGATCATCAGGATCGTGACAAGTGCGCCCAGCCAAAAGAGGCTGAAGGGCAGGATCATCGTTTGTTCGGCGCAGTTTTCCATGGACAGGGATTTACGCGCGCTCGTGTCCTTCGAAAAGGGCGGGGCGAAAAAAAAGGCCGAGCAAAAGCTCGGCCGAAGTCCAACAGGGAGGTATGAAAGCGCACAATATCGCGCCTTCGATGCTGCATTTAGGGGCGGTTTGTGAATGCAGCAAGACCTGCATGCCGGGAATCGAAGCATAGCCGGTATGCGTTTTGTGCATGGATGGCACGGATATGCTCTTGAAGTTATATACCTCAAATGATATATCATGTGATGTCAGCGAAGAGAGGCAAAGGCGTGAAACGTGCGGTGGAACCGGTTGCGGCCTATCTTGCAGAGGTCCTCGCAGAGTTTGATGCCCCCTCGACGCAATGCATGATGGGGGTCGATCTGCTTCTCGAAGAGCTGGAGTTGAGCGATCCCGATCTGACGGAACGGTGCGGGCTGTTAGCCGATCGCTATGAGATCTATGCGATTGAAATCCCGCGCTGCGCGCATCTGAGGTTAGCCGTGTCGCTTCAGATCGCGAAAGACCCGCCCTGGCCCTGCATCGTGCATGGTCTGGTGCGCAGCAAAGAGCATCCGTGCGAGGCAGCACGGCGCAAGGCCGAGAGGCATTTTGAATTGAGACATGCAAGTTGGGAGGCAGCCCATGGCGACGACAAGTTTTAGAAACCGGGTGCGCAGCCGCCGCCCTGATGTGGTGGCAGGCGCGGAGCCCCATGAGTTCAAGCGCAAGCTGGCGCTGGCCCTGCGCGCGTTACGTAAGGAAAAGCGGCTGACGCAAAAGGATATCGAGGCGCGATCAACCCTGACGCAGCCGATGATTTCGCGGTTGGAGGCCCCCACTGGCGGGCTGCCCAACTGGGATACGGTGATGCGCTACGTGCAGGCCTGCGACGGGCATATGTTGCTGGGCTTCTCGGGTTCGGAGTTTGACGAGACCGCCTTTGTGAGCGCGCCATCGGCAGCCTCAAACGATGTGGTGTCGGCTGTCGCAGTTTAATGACGCCGGAAGTTGCGCATTGGTGGCTGAACCTGATGACGCTTATCGGCATCGCGGTGTTGGCGGTGCCGGTCTGGTCGCTCAACCGGCGACGCAAACGGCTCAAAGAGGTGCGCGATCTGCTGGAGGAGACGCCGGACAGTTTCAAACGCAAGGTGCGGGGGATCGTCGTGGATAAGCAGGACCGCGATGTGCAGGACTGGCGCCGCATCGATGAGATTTGTCTGATTGTCGGGTATGCGGCGCTGCTGGGCGCGGCTGTCATGCGCCTGTTCGTGCCGGTGGGGTGACACCGGCATTGTAGATGGGCGCGAAGGTCAGAACCCGCACCCATCAAGAATTAAATGCGTAAAACGATTAGAACTGAGACTGCACTTCGCGGCTTTCCTGCGAGATGACGTCGCCTGCGTTGGAGATGTCTTGTCCCGCGCCTTCGACGGTTTCACACGCAGCCAAGGCACAGATGGCAAAAAGCATTGACGCGATACGCATGGCATATCCTTTCACGTTGATGGTCCTCACACGTGAAACTTATAGTGGCGCGATTGGTTCCGCTGCTGATCGGGCGAATCTTTGCCGGATCGACGGATCTCAGCCCGCCATCTGGGCGCGCATCTTCTTGCGGTGGGCGAAAATCTCATCCTGCACGAAGTCGCGGAAAGCGGCGATCCGTTTGGATTGGCGCAGCTCTTCGGGATAGGCCAGAAAGACGGGCACGTCGCCGCTTTCCAGCTCTGGCAGGACTGGGACGAGGTCGGGGAAATCCTCGGTCACGTAATCGGGCAGCACGCCGATGCCGAGGTTATGCAGCACGCCTTGCAGCGCGCCGAAATAGTTGTTCACGGTCAGCAGGGACGGGATATCAAACGTCATCAGGTGCTGGACCAGTGTGGCCCCTGCGGCCACTTGTGCAGAAGAGGGCGACTGGCAAATCAGCCGGTGCTGGGCGATCTGTTCGATCTTTTCCGGGGCCGGGTGTCTGGAAAGATATTCTTGCGAGGCAAAGAGCTTCATCTTCACGGTCATCAGCTTTTTGCGGATCAGATCGGCCTGGGACGGCTCTTTCATGCGGATGGCGACGTCTGCCTCGCGCATGGGCAGGTCGAGCACGCGTTCTTCCAGCATGAGGTCGATCTTGAGATCGGGGTATTTTTCAAAGAGCGTGGGCAGGCGTGGGGCGAGCCAGAGGGAGCCAAACCCTGTCGTGGTGGTCACTTTCAGCTCGCCAAAGACCTCTTCCTCGCTGTCCTTGATACGGGCAGACGCGGCGTCGAGACGTTTGGACATTGCAGCAGTCGCATCGAAGAGCAGCTCGCCCTGTTCGGTCAGAATCAGACCGCGGGCGTGGCGGTGAAAAAGCGTTGTATTCAGCGATTCCTCCAGCGCGCGGATTTGGCGGCTGACGGCGGATTGCGACAGGTGAAGGGTATCGCCCGCATGGGTGAGCGAGCCTGCATCGGCCACTGCGTGGAATATCCTGAGCTTGTCCCAATCCATCGGTGGCGTTCCCTTGCGGCTGTTGGCGCTAACCTAACTTTTCTGCATTGCAGAGGGGAAGGGGGAAAAAGAGGCTTTAAAGGTCAGGGATTTTGACCTATATTAAAGCCAGCCGCTTATCTCGTCTGGGAGGACCGATATGAGTCAGCAAGATATAAGCCTGCACGATAAGTATGATCTGGAAAAATCGCCGGTCCTGTTGAACGGGACACAAGCGCTGGTGCGTTTGATGATGATGCAGCATCAGCGCGACAAGGCGGCTGGGCTGAATACAGCCGGGTATGTCACCGGATATCGCGGATCGCCGCTGGGTGCGGTTGATATGCAGATGATGCGGGCCGAGAAGGATCTGGCCGAGCATCAGGTGACATTCCAACTGGGCTTGAACGAGGATCTGGCCGCCACCGCGCTTTGGGGCTCGCAACAGGCAGAGCTGCGCGGTGAGGGCAAATATGATGGTGTCTTTGGCCTTTGGTACGGCAAGGGGCCGGGCGTGGACCGCTCGGGCGATGTGATGCGGCATGCGAATATGGCGGGCACGTCGCCCCATGGTGGGGTCATCATGGCGATGGGGGATGACCACACGGGTGAAAGCTCTACCACGTGCCATCAAAGCGATTGGGCGATGATTGACGCCTATATCCCTGTTCTGTCCCCCGCGGGCGTTCAAGAGATTCTGGATTATGGGCTCTACGGGTTTCAGCTGTCGCGCTTTGCCGGTGTTTGGGCAGGGCTAAAGCTGATGAAAGACACGGTGGAGGTCACGTCCGTGGTCGATGGCCGCGCCGACCGGATGTCGTTTGTGACGCCTCAGTTCGAGATGCCGGAGGGTGGGCTCAACATTCGCCTTGGCGATCATTGGGTGCCGCAAGAGCAGCGGATGATCAATTACAAGCGCTTCGCGGCAGAGGCGTTTTCCCATGCCAACAAGATCGACAAGCGGGTTTGGGGCAAGCCAGGGGCCAAGATCGGCTTTGTCGCGGCGGGCAAGAACTGGCTGGATCTGGTGCATGCGTTCTCGCTGCTGAACATCGACGAAACGGAGGCGGAGCGGCTAGGCCTGACCGCCTACAAGATTGGTCAAACCTTCCCGATGGACCGCAAGGGGTTCCACGACTGGGCCGAAGGGCTCGATCTGATCGTGGTGGTTGAGGAAAAGCGCAAGCTGATCGAGGTGCAGGTCAAGGAAGCCATCTTTGATGATCGGCGCGGGCGGCGGGTCTATGGCTGGTATAAAGGTGGGCAGAGCGAAGAGCTGTTCCCGACCCACGGCGCGCTTGATCCCATCCTGATTGCTGAAAAGATCGGTGGCATCTTGCTGGAGGAGGGCCGCGAAACGGACGGTATTCGCGCGGGACTGGCCCGGCTGGACGAGGCGCGCCGTGCCGACAATGCCGATGAACTGGCGACGCGCTTGCCGTATTTCTGTTCAGGCTGTCCGCATAACAGCTCCACCAAGGTGCCGGAGGGGAGCCGCGCCTCTGCCGGGATCGGCTGCCATATCATGGCGCTCTGGATGGATCGGGATACGTCCGGCTTCACCCACATGGGCGGCGAGGGCGTCAACTGGGTCGGGGAGGCTCCGTTTTCGACGCGAGACCACATTTTCCAGAATCTCGGCGATGGCACCTATAACCACTCCGGGGTGCAGGCGATCCGGGCCGCGCTGATGGCGGGGACAACGATCACCTACAAGATCCTGTACAATGATGCGGTCGCCATGACCGGCGGCCAAGGCAATGACGGTGGGCTGAGCGCGCCGCAGATCGTGCGCGAAGTGCTGGCGATGGGCGTGACGGACGTGGCCGTTGTCTATGACGAGAAAGAGGACATTGATCTGAAAGCCTTTCCGTCCGGTGTGGCCTTTCACGAACGCGAGGCACTGGGCGAGGTGCAAGAGGCGTTCCGCCAGATCAAAGGCGTGTCGGTCATCGTCTATGTGCAGACCTGCGCCGCCGAGAAACGCCGCCGCCGCAAGCGTGGGACGTTCCCGGACCCGGACAAACGGGTCTTTATCAATACGGATGTGTGCGAGGGCTGCGGCGATTGCGGGGTGCAGTCGAACTGTGTGTCGATTGTCCCGTTGGAGACAGAGCTGGGGCGCAAACGCGCGATTGATCAATCCTCCTGCAACAAGGATTTCAGCTGCGTGAAGGGCTTTTGCCCGTCCTTTGTGACCGTCGAAGGGGCCACGGTGAAGAAGGAAGCCGCCGCGGAATTCACTTTGCCTGATCTGCCAGAGCCGGAGCTGCCCGCGATCAACGGCACCCATAACATCGTCATGACGGGAGTCGGTGGCACAGGTGTTGTGACTATCGGTGCCGTGCTGTCCATGGCCGCGCATCTGGACGGCAAGGGCGCTGGCATGATCGAGATGGCGGGACTGGCCCAGAAGGGCGGCGCGGTGCATATCCACCTGCGGCTGGCCAACCGGCCCGAGGATATCAGCGCGATCCGTGTTTCCACCGGCGAATGCGATACGCTGATCGGCGGCGATCTCGTGGTTAGTGCCGGGGCCAAGACTATTGGGCTGTTGCGCTCGGGCAAGACGGGGGCTGTCGTGAACAGCCACGAGATCATCACCGGCGAGTTCACCCGCGACACCGCGTTTCGTATCCCGACCGATGATCTGTCTCTCGCGTTGGAGCGGCGCTTGAAGGACGATCTGACGCTGTTTGATGCGACCGAGCTGAGCAAGGTTCTGCTGGGGGATTCGATCTTTTCAAACATGATGGTTCTGGGCGCGTGCTGGCAGCGCGGGCTGATTCCGGTCGGGCGGGACGCACTCCTCCGCGCGATTGAGCTAAACGGCGCGGCCGCTGCGCGTAATGCGCAAGCGTTCGAGATGGGGCGCTGGGCGGTGGAGTATCCCAAGGACGTGGCGATCATGACCGCGCCGCGCGTGGCTGATCTGCCCAAAACGCTGGACGACAAGATCGCGTATCGTGCCGATCATCTGGTGGCCTATCAAGGCAAACGTCTGGCAAAGCGTTACCGCAAGCTGGTGGACCGCGTTGAGGACCCGGCGCTGAAAGAGGCGGTTGCGAAAGGCTATCACAAGCTGCTCGCCTACAAGGACGAATACGAGGTCGCGCGGTTGCTGCGGACGTCGGAAGAGAAGGCGCGTGCCGAGTTCGAAGGGGATTTGCGCTTCACTTATCACCTTGCGCCGCCTTTCCTGAGCCGTCCGGGGCCGGATGGTCGGCCAAAGAAGCGGGCCTTTGGGCCCTGGGTTGCAAAGGCTTATGGCCCGCTCTCCAAGCTGAAATGGCTGCGGGGCACGCCGTTTGATCCGTTTGGCTATACGGCTGAGCGCAAGATGGAACGGCGTTTGATCAAGGAATACGAGCGCGACATGGCGCGGGTGTTGGCCGAGGTGGACGAGAGCAATCGGGAGACTGCGCTGCAACTGGCCGAATTGCCTTTGTCGATCCGTGGTTTCGGCCCGGTGAAAGAGGCCAATGCTGCGAAAGCTGCTGCGACCCGTGCCGCCCTCTGGGAAGCGTTTGAAAGCGGCTCCACGCCGAGCCTGATGGCTGCGGAATAAGGTCGCGCGGGAAAAGCTGGATTGGCTCGGGCGGGCTGCGTATATAGCGCCCATGAGCAAGAGAGCGGCCACGCGTGAGATCAGCTATGCAAGCTCTGCGCAGACGCGCGGCGGCCGCACGATGATCCGTGTGATGGAGAACGTCACGGGCCGTATGCGCTTGATACGGCGCGCCGAAGGCTACGAGACTGAAGTGGCCGCAGGGCGCGATTTCTGGGCCGTGATGGTCGAACGTTATGGTTTGAGCCTTGAGGTAACCGGTGGCGCGTTGGAGAATATTCCGCGCACCGGCCCGCTTATCCTGATCGCGAACCATCCATACGGCATTCTGGATGGGCTGATGATGGGGCATATCCTCAGCTCTATCCGCGGGGACTTCCGTATTCTCGCAAACAACGTCTTCAAGAAAGCTGAAGAGCTGAACCGCATCGTCCTGCCTGTCAGCTTTGCGGGCGACCGGGAGGCGTTGGCGATCAACCTCAACACCCGCAAGATTGCGCTGGATTATCTGGCAGATGGCGGCGCGATTGGTGTGTTTCCGGGGGGTACGGTGTCTACTGCGGCCAAGCCTTTTGCGACGCCGATGGATCCGGGCTGGCGGTCGTTCACGGCCAAGATGGTCGCCAAATCCGGCGCGACCGTCGTGCCGATTTTCTTTGAAGGGCACACCTCGCGGCTTTTTCAGATCGCAAGCCATATGCACAACACCTTGCGGCTGGGCCTCTTGATCAAGGAGTTCAAGGCCCGTGTCGATGAGCCGGTCAAACTGGTGGTCGGCAAACCGTTGCCGGACGCCGCATTACAGGCTCGGCGCAAAGACCCCAAAGCGATGATGGATTATCTGCGCAAAGCCACGTATGAGTTGTCTCCAACGCCGCTCAACCCGCTGGCACGCGGGTTTGAGTTTGAAGCGCGGTATAGGGCACAAGGATAGGGCAACACGCGATGGCGGTTGGGATTTTCGATAGTGGTCTGGGCGGGTTGACCGTTCTGGACGCCGTGGCAGAACGGCTGCCCGACATGCCGTTGGTCTATTTCGGCGACAGTGCCCATGCGCCTTATGGCGTGCGCGACGCCGATGACATTTACAACCTCACCACGGCCGCAGTGGAGCGGCTTTGGGACGAGGGGTGCAACCTTGTCATTCTGGCGTGCAACACGGCCTCAGCGGCGGCGCTGCGGCGGATGCAGGAAAGCTGGATCCCGCGCGACAAGCGTGTGCTGGGCGTGTTCGTGCCGCTGATCGAGGCGCTGACCGAACGGCAATGGGGCGACAATTCTCCGCCGCGGGAAGTGGCGGTGAAGCATGTGGCATTATTCGCAACGCCCGCGACGGTGTCGAGCCGGGCGTTTCAGCGGGAATTGGCCTTCCGCGCCATTGGAGTGGATGTGGAAGCGCAGGCCTGTGGTGGTGTCGTCGACGCCATTGAGGATGGCGATATGATCCTGGCGGATGCTTTGGTGCGCAGCCATGTGGATGCGTTGAAACGCAAGATGCCTGCACCGGAAGCGGCCATTCTGGGCTGCACCCATTACCCGCTGATGCAGCAGGTCTTTCAGGACGCGCTGGGCGAGGGGGTCAGCGTCTACTCGCAGGCCAATCTGGTGGCTGATAGTCTGGCTGACTATCTGGAGCGGCATCCGGATATGGTCGGCTCTGGCACGCGGTCGTGCTTTTTGACGACGGGTGATCCCGCGCGTGTCTCGACCCGCGCAACACAGTTCTTGCGACGAAAGATCGAGTTTGAAGTCGCCTGATTGCGGCGCACCAAAACTTTGTCTAAATCGCACCGTGAAAACGGGGCAAAAACGTGAAGAACTGTCATGAGCCATAACGTCATCATTCTGGGGGCCAGCGGGTATACAGGGGCCGAGCTTGTCCGGCTGATCGCCACCCATCCGTCACTGAACATCGTCGCACTTTCGGCGGACCGCAAAGCGGGCATGGAGATGGGGGAGGTGTTCCCGCATCTGCGCCATCTGGAGCTGCCGAAGCTGCAAAAGATCGACGAGATTAACTTCAACCGCGCCAATCTGGTATTCTGCGCGCTGCCACATGCGACCTCGCAAGCCGTCATTCGGACCTTGCCCGGGGATATCAAGGTGGTGGACCTGTCGGCAGATTTCCGGCTGCGCGATGCGGAGGAATATGAGCGTTGGTATGGCAAGGCGCATGCAGCACTCGATCTGCAGTCCGAGGCCGTCTATGGCTTGACCGAGTTTTATCGCGACCAGATCGAAAGCGCGCGGCTTGTTGCGGGCACAGGTTGCAACGCGGCGACCGGGCAATATGCGCTGCGTCCGCTCATTTCAGCTGGGGTGATTGATCTGGACGAGATCATCATCGATTTGAAGACAGGTGTCAGCGGTGCGGGCCGGTCGCTGAAGGAGAACCTGCTGCATGCGGAGCTGTCCGAGGGCGGGCATGCGTATGCGGTTGGTGGCACGCACCGGCACCTCGCTGAATTTGATCAGGAATTCAGTGCCTTGGCGGGGCGGCCCGTCAAAGTGCAATTCACGCCGCACTTGATCCCGGCCAATCGCGGTATCCTTGGCACGGTCTATGTCAAAGGCGATCCGGCGGTCATCCACAAGACTTTGCAAGACGCCTATGAGGACGAGCCCTTCATCGAGGTGCTTCCTTTTGGCGCGCACCCCTCGACGCGGCATGTCAGAGGGTCTAATTTCTGTCATATCGGTGTCACCGGAGACCGGCTGGAGGGTCGTGCGATCGTGATTGCGGCGTTGGATAATCTGACGAAGGGCTCGTCCGGGCAGGCGCTCCAGAATGCCAATTTGATGTTGGGAGAGGAAGAGACAGCGGGGCTCATGCTCGCTCCGGTGTTTCCGTAGAGGCGATGCGCGGACTGAAAAAACAGCGACGTATTCAGGTGATCATCCTGGCCTTCGTGGCGCTGATCGGCGCGACCGGCATGATGTGGTATGCCAGCCAGGACGCATTCCAGTTCTTCCGCACGCCGACCGAAGTGGCCGAGGCGCCGCCGCCGCCCAATGAGATTTTCCGCATTGGCGGTTTGGTCGAGGAAGGCACGTTGCTGCGCGGTGAGGGTGAGACGATTACCTTCATGGTTACTGATACCAATATGTCTGTGCCTGTCGCCTTCACCGGTGTGTTGCCGGATCTCTTTGGGGAAGGCGAAGGCATGGTCGGCACGGGTTCTTTCGTGGATGGCACCTTTCAGGCAACAGAAATTCTCGCCCGCCATGACGAGACCTACATGCCCAAAGAAGTTACCGACGCGCTGAAAGAGCAAGGCGTTTACGTGGCACCGGACGGTGAGGTCGCCACGAATTAACCAATTGCCATGAGGGTTGTCCCCGCAAGACGAGGGGCAAACCATGCAATCGGTTCAAGACATCGCGAAAGAAATCGTTGCCCGTGAGGGCGGCTACGTTAACGACCCGGACGATCCCGGCGGGGCGACGAATTTTGGTGTCACAATTCATACGATGCGCCGTCTTGGGTTAGACCTCGACGGCGACGGGATGGTCGGTATCGCGGACGTCAAACGGCTGACCCGCGACGATGCGGTTCAGATCTTTATCGAGCATTACTTCATCCGGCCCAATATCGCACAGCTGCCCAAGATGCTGCATGCCAGCGTGTTCGACATGTATGTCAACGCGGGCGCCAATGCGGTGAAGATCCTGCAGCGTCTCTTCGGAGAGATGGGCTTTCCCGTCGCCGTCGATGGTGTGCTGGGCCCGAAATCGCTAGAGGCCGCGGCCCGCGCGGCGAAAGCGGCCCCGCACCACTTGCGCGATGCTTACGGCATCGCCCGGCGCAATTACTATTACGCCCTGGCCGACCGCCGTCGGGCCAGTCGCAAATATGCGCGTAGGCGCGATGGGGGGAAAGGCGGCTGGATCACCCGGGCCGAGGAATTCATCGCCCCGCAATATCACTTCAGCGCAGCACAACATCACGAGAGGGTTTCGGCATGGGATTGATTGACCGGCTGTTTGGTCTGGTTTTCGGGTCGGGCAATATCGTGCGCGAAACGGCGGAAGTCTTTCGCGAGAACGCCGAGAAATCGGCGCAGCGCGGTGCAGATCTGCGCGAGGCGGCGATGGCGCAGTTTGGCGCAGAGTTTGCGACGCCCAAGCAAGGGCGGTTTGACCGCGTGGTCGATGCGCTCAACCGGTTGCCGCGCCCGGCTTTGGCTTTTGGGACGCTCGCGCTTTTTGTGGCCGCGATGATCGATCCGATCTGGTTTGCCGCACGCATGACCGGGATCGCGCTGGTGCCAGAGCCGTTGTGGTGGCTGCTGGGGGCGATCGTATCGTTCTATTTTGGCGCGCGTCATCAGGTGAAAACCCATGCGTTTCAGCACAGTCTGGCCACCACGCTCGCACGCGTGCCTTTCGTAATCGACACACAACGCGAGCTTGCCGCGATGAGCGAGCATTCCCCCGGTGCCGCAGACACCGGCGCCGATGCGTCGGTCGCGTTGGCCGCGCTGTCGCCGACCCATAACGCCGCTGTCGCGCGCTGGCGGGCATTGCGTCAGCCATCGGCCCGTTCTCTGCCGAAAGGAGGTCTAGATGGATCCTGAAATATTGCGCGCGATTGATGCGCGCCTCCACGCTTTGGAGACGAAAGGCGCTGTCGATGAGGTGCATCGCAGCAATGTGGAAAGCCGTCTGGGCGGGATCGAGGACACCCAAAAATGGCTCGTCCGCCTGATCGTCGGCGCTTTGATCATGTCCGCGATGGCCTATGCGATTAAGGGAGGGTTCGTCCTTGGTTAAGGTACTTGTGATTTCCTTATTCTTGAGCATCGCCGTCTTTCTGCGCAGCGTCGGTGGTCATGTGGAGGGCTACTTCTTTCCCGTCGCCTCGCTGGGTCAGATTGACCGGATCGAGACGGTCGATGCGATCAGCGTGCGGATCTGGGGACAATCGGCGCGGTTGCGTCAGTGTCAGTTCAATCGGCTCGAATGGCGCTTGGGGGATGAGCGCGCGTATTCGGTCGTTGATCTGACCTTTGAGGAAAGCTCGAAAGTGCGTGCGGCAGGAGACTTTTCCTTCGGGCCGTGGCGTCTGCATCTGACGGAAAAACAGCTAAGAGAGCGCTCTTACGCGTGGGTCTATCACCGCTGCCATTGGCTTTGGCTGACCCGCTCGCGGTTCTACGGTTAAGACTACATTTTTTTGACCGCCCTGCGACACCATCGCGGGGCGTTTGCCGTTGCGCTGTCGGATGGGCGCTCTAAATTTAGCGCATGATTACAGAGCTCGGACATTTCGCCCTCGTGCTGGCCTTCGCTGTTGCGATTGTCCAGATGGTCGTTCCTCTGGTCGGGGCGCAGAAGGGATGGCGAAGTTGGATGGCCGTGGCCGAGCCCGCCGCCACTGCACAATTCCTGCTGACAGCCTTTGCCTTTGCAGCGCTGACCTACGCGTTTGTCGTCTCGGATTTCTCGCTGAGACTGGTGTTTCTGAACTCTCACACCGATAAGCCGATGCTTTACAAGGTCACCGGCGTTTGGGGAAACCACGAAGGGTCGCTACTTCTATGGGTCGTCATCCTGACGCTCTTTGGCGCAATGGCCGCGTGGTTCGGGGGCAATCTGCCACCCACTTTGCGTGCCCGCGTGTTGGCGGTGCAATCCGCCGTTGCGGTCGCCTTCTTTGCGTTCATGATTTTTACATCCAACCCGTTCTTGCGCCTCGCGGTGCCGCCCTTTGACGGGCAAGACCTGAACCCGCTGCTGCAGGACCCCGGCTTGGCATTCCACCCACCCTTCCTCTATCTCGGCTATGTCGGCCTCTCGATGAGCTTTTCTTTCGCTGTCGCCGCCCTGATCGAAGGCCGCGTGGATGCGGCATGGGGCCGGTGGGTGCGCCCTTGGGCGCTGGCGGCGTGGCTCTTTCTCACCATCGGTATCGGTTTGGGCTCTTGGTGGGCCTATTACGAGCTTGGCTGGGGCGGCTTCTGGTTCTGGGACCCGGTGGAGAACGCCTCCTTCATGCCGTGGCTGATTGCCGCTGCGCTCCTTCACTCCGCCATCGTGGTCGAAAAACGCGAGGCCTTGAAAAGCTGGACGATCCTTCTGGCGATCCTCGCCTTTGGGTTCTCGCTGATCGGCACGTTCATCGTGCGCTCGGGCGTGCTGACCTCTGTCCACGCCTTCGCCAATGATCCAGAGCGGGGCGTGTGGATCCTGCTGATCCTTGGCATCTTCATGGGCGGTGCACTGACGCTTTACGCGTTCCGCGCGGCATCGCTGGAGGCGAAAGGCGTCTTCTCGGTCGTGTCGCGAGAAAGTGCCTTGGTGATGAACAACCTCTTGCTGGCGGTCGGTTGTTTCGTGGTCTTTATCGGCACGATCTGGCCTTTGGTGGCCGAGCTGTTCCTTGACCGGACCCTGTCCGTTGGCCCGCCCTTCTTCGAGATGGCCTTCACCCCGTTCATGGTCGTGCTCGCCGCGATCCTGCCTTTAGGATCGGTCCTGCCCTGGAAACGCGCCAAGCTGGGAAAGCAAGCAAAAGCGCTTTGGCCCGTTTTCTTCCTGGCTTTGGCACTTGGTGCCCTCGCGTGGGCCATGCAGACCGGGCGCACCGCATTGGGACCTGTCGGAGTGTTCCTCGGCGCATGGTTGGTCTTCGGCGCGATGGCGGAACTTTGGACCCGCTCGGGCAGCGGCGGCAACCGCCTGCGCCGCCTGAAGAACCTGCCGCGCGCGGATTGGGGCAAAGCGATTGCTCATGCCGGCTTCGGCGTCACCTGCCTTGGCATCGCAGGTCTGATGGCCTGGGAGATCGAAGACATCCGCGTCGCCCAATTGGGCGAAACCTATACGGTTGGTAATATCGAAGTGACCCTGCAGGACGTGCAACAGGTGCAGGGCCCCAACTACATTTCGACCATGGGCTTTGTGAGCTTTGCGCGCGACGGGCAGCAATTCAGCCAAGTCACGCCGGAAAAACGCATCTACCCCGTTGCCTCCATGCCCACGACGGAAGCTGGCATCGCCAATGGCTTCCTGCGCGATGTCTATGTGGTGCTGGGCGATCCGCAAACAGGTGGCGGCTGGGCCGTGCGCACTTATATCAAACCGCTGGCCAATTGGATCTGGGCGGGCTGTATCATCATGTCGCTTGGCGGCGCGATGAGCTTGACGGACCGCAGGTTCCGCGTGGCCGCCGGTGCGCGCAACCGCCGCCGCACGCCTGATGCGGTGCCTGCAGAATGATCCGAGCGGCGCTGATCTGGCTGGTGCTGGCGATGCCGGCCTTGGCGCTTGATCCGGCGGAGTTGCTGGACGATCCGGTGCTGGAAGAGCGCGCGCGGGAGATCTCCAAAGGGTTGCGCTGCCCTGTCTGCCAAAACGAGTCGATCGATGAGAGCAACGCAACCGTCGCCCAGGATTTGCGCGCGTTGGTGCGCGAACGGCTCCTCGTCGGCGACAGCAACGCGGAAGTCGTCGACTTCGTGGTGGATCGCTACGGCGAATATGTTTTGCTGAACCCCCAAACCACCGGTGCGAACCTGGCGCTCTGGCTCGCAGGGCCTGCCATGCTGCTGCTCGGTGCAGGCGTCGCTGTGGCTTATATCCGCCGCCGCGACACGCAGCCGAAAGCGCAAGCCAGCGCACTCAGCGATGAAGAAGCCGCGCGCCTGTCAAAGATTCTCGACGACTGACGCACGGTTTCGCTTTCGCGTTCTGAACTGGTCGGTATGGTTCCTCTCAAGACATGAGGAGCCCGATATGGACTACACCGCCATCACCTACACCGTCCGCGACGATATCGCGGTGCTGACCCTGAACCGCCCGGACGTGATGAACGCGCTCAACAGCCAGATGCGCGCAGAGATCACCCATGCCGTGAAAGCCGCCGCGGACGACGCGCGCGTGCTGGTGATGACCGGAAGCGGTGCCTCTTTCTGCTCGGGTCAGGATCTGGGTGACAGCGGCTCTGCCGCCAACCTTGATCTGGAGCGGACCCTGCGCGACGAATATGTCCCGATGCTGCGCGCGATCTTCGACAGCCCGATCCCGACGATCTGCGCGGTCAATGGCGCGGCTGCCGGGGCGGGGGCCAACCTCGCACTGGCCGCTGACGTGGTGATCGCCACGGAGTCTGCCTTCTTCCTGCAAGCCTTCACGCGCATCGGCCTGATCCCCGATGCGGGCGGCACATATTGGCTGCCGCGCCAGATGGGGGCGGCCAAGGCCATGGGCGCTGCGCTCTTCGCCGACAAGATCACCGCGAATGAGGCCAGCAAGATGGGCATGATCTACGAGGCCATCCCGGACGCCACGTTCGAGGCGCACTGGCAGGCCCGTGCCGCCAAACTTGCTGCGGGCCCGACGGTTGCCTACCAACACCTCAAAACCGCGATCCGCGGTTCGTTCGAGAACTCCCTCGACGAGCAATTGGCGCTGGAAGCAAAACTGCAAGGCGCCTGCGGCAAGACCCGCGATTTTCAGGAAGGTGTCATGGCGTTCTTGCAAAAGCGCCCTGCTAAGTACGAAGGCCGCTAACGCACCGTTAAGGTTAACGCCCGCCCTTCATCTTGGCCAAAAAACTCTCGCCGAAGGCAAAAAGGGCACCCCACAGGGTGCCCTTTTTCAATTCGTAAAAGACTTGCGCGCAAGCGCGCTGCTGGATTACCGGTTTTCGATATCCGCATAGTCCCGCAGCGTTTCACCCTGATAGAGCTGACGCGGACGCCCGATCTTCATCTGCGGGTCGGAAATCATCTCTTTCCACTGCGAAATCCAGCCTACTGTGCGGCTCAGCGCGAAGATCGGTGTGAACATCGAGGTGGGGAAGCCCATCGCCTCAAGGATGATGCCCGAGTAGAAATCCACATTCGGGAAGAGCTTTTTCTCAGCGAAATACGGATCGGCGAGGGCGGCTGCTTCCAGCTCCTTGGCGACTTGAAGCACAGGGTTGTTCTCGACCCCAAGCAGGTCCAGCACCTCGTCGGCGGATTGCTTCATCACCTTGGCGCGCGGATCGAAATTCTTGTATACGCGGTGACCAAAGCCCATCAGGCGGAACGGATCGTCCTTATCCTTGGCGCGGGCGATATATTCGGGGATGCGGTCCACGCTGCCGATCTCTTGCAGCATCTCCAGGCAGGCTTGGTTTGCACCACCATGCGCGGGGCCCCAAAGGCAGGCCACACCCGCGGCGATACAGGCAAACGGGTTGGCGCCGGAAGAAGACGCCAGTCGCACGGTCGAGGTGGAGGCGTTCTGCTCGTGATCAGCGTGCAGCGTGAAGATGCGGTCCATTGCGCGGCTCAGGATTGGGTTGACCTGATAATCCTCTGCCGGCACGGCAAAGCACATCCGCAGGAAGTTCGACGCATAGTCGATATCATTACGCGGATAGACGAAAGGCTGACCGATCGTGTATTTATAGGCCATCGCCGCAATCGTCGGCATCTTCGCAATCAGCCGGATGGAGGCCACTTCGCGTTGCCACGGATCGGAGATGTCGGTGCTGTCATGATAGAATGCAGACATCGCGCCGACGACACCGACCATAACGGCCATCGGGTGTGCGTCACGGCGGAAGCCGCGGAAAAAGTTCATCATTTGCTCGTGTAGCATCGTGTGATTGGTCACACGGCTTTCAAAATCCTCAAGCTGCTCGGGCGAGGGCAGCTCGCCGTAAAGCAGCAGGTAGCAGACTTCGAGATAATGAGATTTCCCGGCCAGTTGGTCGATCGGGTATCCGCGATGCAGCAACTCGCCCTTACCGCCATCAATATAGGTGATGGTGCTGTCGCAAGCGGCGGTTGACGTGAAGCCCGGATCATAGGTGAACAAACCCGTCTGCGCATAGAGCTTGCGGATGTCGATCACATCTGGGCCCACGGTGCCCGAATAAATCGGCAAATCATACGAGTTGCCATCAATCGTCAGGGTCGCGTTTTTTGTGCTTTCGGCCATATTTGTCCCTCATTCTGGGCGCGAGGGGCTAGTCTCGCGCGCGGCGTTGTGCTGCCTGACTGGGGTTAGACCGAACTGGTTAACGCTTTTATGTCAGGTGCTTGCGTCCGTGAGCCGTGCGAGTGTTTCCTCCCGCCCGATCACAAGCATCATATCGAAGACACTGGGGGTGACGGAGCGCCCAGCGAGCGCCGCGCGCAGCGGTCCTGCGAGCTTGCCCAGCTTGGTGCCATTGGCGTCTGCAACGGCAGCAACAGCCTCCTCCAGCGTGTCTCGGGACCAGCTAGCATTTTGCAGATGCGGCGTCAATTCTGACAGTATACCACGGGATACATCGTCAAGCTGCTTTGCGCTCTTCTCATCGGGCTCAAAGGGGCGGGACCCCAGAACAAAGTGAGCTTTTTCAAGGAGTTCTGGAAATGTCCGTGCGCGTTCCTTGAGGCAATACATCGCATCCCCCAAACCGCTCATCTGCGCTTCCGTGAGGGCAGGTTGCTCGCTGGCGGCCAGATAGGCTGCGATCTCTTGCTGCAGTGCGGCGTCATCTGCCGCCGCAATATGCTGCCCACTGAGGTTTTCGAGCTTCTTGAAGTCAAACCGGGCCGGGGATTTGCCGATTCCATCGGTGCCAAACCATTCAATTGCCTGTGCATCAGAGAAAAACTCGTCATCCCCGTGGCTCCACCCAAGGCGCGCCAGATAGTTGCGCATGCCAGCAGCGGGGTAGCCCATCGCTTGGTACTCCTCCACGCCAAGTGCGCCGTGGCGCTTCGACAGCTTTTTGCCGTCGGGGCCATGGATCAGCGGGATATGGGCGTAAACGGGTAGGGGCCAGCCCATCGCCTTGTAAATCAGCGACTGGCGTGCGGCATTGGCCAAATGGTCATCGCCCCGGATCACATGAGTGACGCCCATGTCATGATCATCCACCACGACAGCCAACATATAGACAGGCGATCCGTCCGAGCGGAGCAGGACCATATCGTCGAGCTGGTCGTTCTGCCATGTGACGGTGCCTTGTACCTCGTCTTGGATCACCGTGGCGCCATCTCGGGGCGCTTTCAAGCGCACGACGAAAGGCGCGTCCGGGTGATCTGCCTCTGCAACATCGCGCCAAGGCGAGCGGAAAAGCGTCGATTTTCCCTCGGCCTTTGCGGCCTCCCGAAAGGCGCTGATCTCTTCCGGCGTCGAGAAACATTTGTAAGCGTTGCCGTCAGCGAGCATCTGATGCGCCACCTCGGCATGCCTGTCGCGGCGCGCCCATTGGCTGACTGCCTCGCCGTCATGCTCCAGCCCCAGCCACGCCATCCCCCGCAGGATCGCGTCCGTCGCTTCGGGCGTTGAGCGCGCCCGGTCCGTGTCCTCAATCCGCAGCAAAAACTTACCGCCACGCCCACGCGCGTAGAGCCAGTTGAACAGCGCCGTGCGCGCGCCGCCAATATGCAGATACCCCGTCGGAGAGGGGGCAAAACGGGTCACAACAGGCGTAGAGGAAGCGGTCATGGTTAACCTTTCGGTAAGGCGGATTTGGTTAAAGGGGGATTAACGGCAGGTGAAAGGGATCACAAGGCATGAGCCCCCCGATGCACAGACTTGGTGCAGCACGGATCAAGGCCGCGTTGGAAGCACAGCGCGGCGCGCTTTTCTGCTGGGTGCCGGTTGCCATGGGCTTGGGCATCGGCGCGTATTTCGCGCTTCCTTTTGAGCCAAGCGGTATCATGCTGACGGTCTCGGCTTTGATCGTCGCCGCAGGCGCGTCGATCTATTGGCGCACGCGGGAGGGCTGGGGCGTTTTAGCCCTCGCTATCGCTTTGATTGCACTGGGTCTTTTGATCGCTGCCCTGCGGGCGCATTCGGTTTCGGCCCCGGTGTTGAGCTATCGGTACTACGGCCCGGTGGAGGGGCGCATCATCGCCATCGACCGCTCCGTCTCTGACAAAGTGCGCATCACGCTGGACCAAGTTGTGCTTTCCCGCGTGCCGCCCGCACGAACGCCTGAAAAGGTGCGCATTTCGCTGCATTGGCCGGACCCGGTGATTACGCCCGAACCGGGCTTGCGCGTCGCCATCACTGCGCATTTATCGCCGCCCCAAGGCCCAGTGGAGCCCGGTGGCTTTACCTTTCAGCGTATGGCCTGGTTCAAAGGTCTGGGCGCGGTGGGCTATGCGCGCACGCCGTTGCTGGCGATGCCGGGCGGCGGGGCGCATAGGGACCTTTGGGTTTACCGCAAACGCATGGCGCTGTCGCACGCGGTGCGCACCCGCATGGGTGGCGCGGAAGGCGGGGTCGCGGCGGCGATCGTCTCGGGCGACCGCTCTGGTATCCAAGCTGATACGTTAACCAACTTGCGGGCCTCCAATCTGGCGCATTTGCTCGCGATCTCAGGGCTGCATATGGGGCTGCTGACAGGTGTGGTCTTTACGATGGTGCGCTTCGGCTTGGGACTTCATGTTCATGCGGCAAGCCACTGGAACACAAAGAAAATCGCAGCCGTTTGTGCGCTGATCGCGGGGGCGGGATACCTCTCGCTCTCCGGCGGATCCGTCGCAACAGAGCGTGCGTTTATCATGGTGTCGGTCATGTTTGTTGCGATCCTTCTGAACCGCCGCGCGTTAACCTTGCGCGCCGTCGCCATGGCTGCCGTCATTGTGCTGGTTCTGACACCAGAGGCGCTGATCGGACCTGGTTTCCAGATGTCATTCGCCGCCACAACAGCTCTGGTCGCCGTCTTTGGCGCGCTGCGCGGGCGATCTCTGCCGCGCGTGCCGAAGGCTGTGCAAAAGGTCGGTGCGGTGGTCTTATCGTCCTTCGTGGCGGGTATTGCGACAGCCCCCTTTGCGGCTGCGCATTTCAATCAGATTGCCCATTACGGTCTGCTTGCCAATATCTTGAGCGTTCCGATGATGGGCGCCGTGGTGATGCCCGCGGCCGTCCTGGCGGCGATCCTGTGGCCTTTGGGACTTAGCTGGATCGGGCTTTGGATCATGGGCTTGGGCTTGCGCTGGATTCTGAGCATCGCCGATTGGGTGGCAGGCCTTGAGGGTGCTGTCGGCAAGATCGTGACGCCGATGCCCTGGGCAATTCCGCTGATCGCGCTCGGCGCTCTTTTCGTCATTCTGTGGCGCGGGACCGGGCGCGTTGTGGGCGTAGTGCCAGTGCTTACAGCGGCCTTTCTGTGGGCTGGAACGGAGCGCCCCGCCGTGCTCATTTCAGACAGCGGCGGCTTGCTGGGCGTCATGACGGCGGAGGGGCGCAGCGTCTCCAAAGCGCGGGGCGAAAGTTTTGTGGCATCAAGCTGGTTGGAGAATGACGGCGATCCTGCAGATCAGGAAACGGCCTATGCCAGGTCTGCGGTTTGGGCGGACCGTTTGCGCCAGTTCGATCTGGCTGGGCACCGCATTCATCACGCGACCGGCAAGCGCGCGACGGAGGCTTTGCCCGATTGTCTTGGCGGCGTCTGGTTGGTCAGCAATCAGCCCATCCAACGCGCGGGCGACTGCCGCATTCTGGACCCGGTCGCTTTGCGTCAAACCGGGTCGATTGCGCTTTACGCAGATGGTCGGGTCGTAACGGCTTACGCGCAAAGCGGGGACCGGCTTTGGACGCCGAAACGCAAAACGGCGCGGAAGACCCGCGCCGCGCAAACTGCGTCAAAGTTCGATCAGTAGGTGCGGATCAAGCCAACAAGCCGACCTTGCACTTTCACCTGATCGTCGCGGAAAACGCGCGTTTCATAGGCGGGATTGGCGGCCTCCAGCGCGATGGCGCTGCCGTTGCGACGGTAGCGTTTGAGCGTGGCCTCGTGATCTTCGACCAGTGCCACAACGATATCGCCATTATCCGCCGTCGAAGTTTCGCGGATCACAACAACATCGCCATCATTAATGCCGGCCTCGATCATCGAATCGCCTTTGACTTCAAGGGCATAGTGATCCCCCTTGCCGCTCAGCATCGTGCCCGGCACGGCCACGGAATGGCTCACTTGGTTGATCGCCTCAATCGGCACACCTGCCGCAATACGGCCCATCACGGGCAGCTCAACCGCGGCGTTGGACACGTCCATCGCGCGGGCGGGTGGTGGCGTGTCGGGCTTGTCACCATCAATCACACGCGGGGTAAACCCTGCGAGCTCCCCCATCGCGTCGGGCAGTTTGACGATCTCAATCGCGCGAGCGCGATGGGCCAGACGGCGGATGAAGCCGCGCTCTTCCAAGGCGGTGATCAGCCGGTGAATGCCGGATTTGGAACGCAGGTCGAGCGCCTCTTTCATCTCGTCAAAAGACGGTGGTACCCCGTCGCGCTGTACGCGTTTGTTGATAAATTGCAGCAATTCCAATTGCTTCTTCGTCAGCATTTGCTCGCCTCCGACCATTGTGGATGGCGCGGTGGGCCACGCCGTGTCAGTTTTGTTCTAGAGATGTTCTTGTTTTGTGTCAATATGTTCCGTTTAGATCGGAAGGTAGGACACAATATCTCCAACGTCGTGGGCAGGGTCGTTGATGGGGCGCACAATCAAAGCGTTTGCTTCTGCCAGCACCGTTAAAAGGGAGCTGTCCTGCCGATCAAATGCCGCGATCCCGTCGGTGGTGCGCCGCGCGCGCATGTAGTGCTCTCTTGGGCCATTCTTGGCGAGCGGCGCAGTTAAAGGCGCTTGGTGCAAAATGGGATTCTGAACCGGTAGGCCCAACATCTTTCGGATCATCGGCAACATGAAGAGCTGCCCGCAAACCATTGCAGAAACGGGATTTCCCGGAAGCCCTAGCATAGCGGTACCTGAAAGACGACCGGCCATGAGGGGTTTCCCGGGCCGCATCGCAATCTTGTAAAAGGCACGCTCAAGACCCTGGTCGGCAGCGACCTGACCGACAAGGTCATGATCCCCCACGGACGCGCCGCCGATGGTCACGACCAGGTCACAGTCTCGCGCCAAATCAAACGCCGTTTTGAGAGAGCTTTCACTATCGCGCGCTATCGGCAAAAGGCGCGGTAGGCCACCACTAGCGGTGATCATCGCATTCAGGCCAAAGCAGTTTGAGGCGATGATCTGATCGTCACCGGGCGTGTCGCCGGGCATCACAAGTTCGTCGCCCGTGGCAATGATCGCAACGGTTGGCTTGCGCGTAACTGGGACATCCGCAAGGTTCATCGAGGCAAGTAAGGCAAGATCTGCGGGCGTCAGAACACGCGGTGCAGAGAGCGTGTCTCCGATCTTGAAATCACCGCCAGCGGGGCGCACAAAACTGTTCTTTTCCAGATCATTAAAAAGACTAATTGAAGTTCCGCTCCGAGTGACATCCTCTTGAATAACGACGCGGTCTGCACCCTCTGGCATCGGTGCGCCGGTGAAGATGCGCGCGGCTTGACCCGGGCCAACCATGCCGCTGAAGGCGTGTCCCGCAGCGGCTTCGCCAATAACCTGAAGCGTCGCGCCGGAAACCACGTCGTCGCTGCGCACGGCATAGCCGTCCATTGCAGAGGCGGCGAAGGGCGGCTGCGCCCGCTGCGCGACAGCGTCTTGCGCAAGAACACGGCCAAGCGCTTCGGTTAGGGGAACCGTCTCGATGTCTTTTGGTGCGACCAATGCAAGAGTTTTTGCGCGCGCCTCCGCGACCGAGATCATGGGGCGGTGTAGCGGCCCGATTTGCCACCATCTTTGAATTGCAGGGCGATGCCGCCAATCTCCATATCTTTTTGCACGGCTTTGACCATGTCATAGACTGTGAGCGCTGCGGTAGAGACGGCTGTCAGCGCTTCCATCTCAACCCCGGTTTGCCCGGTTGTTTTCACGGTCGCTTCAATGCGAATACCGGGCAGATCTGTGTCAGGCGTTAGTTCGACCGCAACTTTCGTCACTGGCAGTTGATGGCAGAGCGGTATCAGATCCGCCGTGCGCTTGGCCCCCATGATCCCTGCAAGCCTGGCAACACCCAGGACATCACCCTTTTTTGCAGACCCTTCAGTAATCATTTCGAGGGTTTCAGGGGCCATCTTGATGTGACCAACCGCAATGGCCGTGCGCGACGTGACCTCCTTTTCGGAGACATCGACCATATGCGCATCGCCCTTGCCGTCAAAATGCGTGAGCGCCATCGCTACACTCCTCCGCCAGCAGACGTGAGCGGGTCAGAGATCAGTGCCCGTGTGGCGGCAGCAACATCGGCCTGCCGCATCAGGCTCTCGCCGATCAGGAAAACGCGCGCCCCATACATCGCCATTTCGGCAAGTTCTTCGGGCGTGTTCAGACCGCTTTCGCAGACGATGGTCCGATCGGCGGGCACCAGTTTTGAGAGCTGCTTGGTGACATCAAGAGAGGTCTCGAACGTCTTGAGATTACGATTGTTTATGCCCATCAAAGGGGACTTGAGGCGGGCTGCGCGGGCAAGCTCTGCCTCGTCATGGACTTCGAGCAAAACGTCCATACCCAAAGCCATTGCCGCGTCTTCCAGCTCGACCGCTTGCGCGTCAGAGACGGAGGCCATGATGATCAAAATGCAATCGGCATGGAGCGCGCGGGCTTCGACGACTTGATAGGGGTCGTACATGAAATCCTTGCGCAAGGCGGGCAGGCTGACCGCGCCACGCGCGTCGGTCAGAAACTGGTCCGCGCCTTGGAAGGATGGTGTGTCGGTGAGCACTGACAGGCATGTCGCACCGCCCGCTTCATAGGCCTGGGCAAGGGTGGCTGGGTCGAAATCCTCTCGAATGAGCCCTTTGGAGGGGGAGGCTTTCTTGATCTCTGCGATCAAGCCATAGCCTTCGCGGGACGCATCTTGCAGCGCACGCGCAAAGCCGCGGGGCATGGGCGCGGCATCCGCCAATTTCTGCACATCTTCGAGGGAGGTCTCTGCTTTGCGTGCAGCAACTTCTTCGAGCTTATAGGCCTTGATCTTGTCGAGGATGGTATCGGTCATGCAGCCTCCGATGTGAGTTTCGCCAAGGCGGCCACCTTGGCTTTTGCAGCACCGCTATCAATTGAAGTTGACGCAATTTCAACCCCTTGAGGTAAAGAGTTCACCTTGTCCGCGATCAGCAGCGCCGCGGCCGCGTTCAGTAAAACCGCATCGCGATAGGCAGATTTTTCACCCTCCAGCAGCGCGCGGAAAGCCACGGCGTTTTCCTCTGGCGTGCCGCCTAATAGGTCTTCGAATGGATGCGCCGGCAGGCCTGCGTCTTCCGGATGCAACTCCCGCTCTTCGATCTTGCCGTCCTCAAGCGCTGCAATGTAGGAGACGTCCGCGACGGACAGCTCATCCGTGCCGTCGCCGCCATGCACAAGCCACGCTTTCTCGGATCCCAAAGCGGCGAGCGTTTCAGCCATAGGGCGGATCAAATCGCGGCTGAAAGCGCCCGTCAGCTGACGTTTAACCCCGGCCGGGTTCGTTAATGGACCAAGGATATTGAAGATCGTGCGGGTGCCCAGTTCAGCGCGTGTCGGCATGACATGGCCGATTGCGGGGTGGTGCATCGGGGCCATCATGAAGCCGATCCCCAACTCGTTGATCGCGCGGCTGGCGATGTCGGCACCGACCATCACCTCGATCCCCATTTGACCCAGCGCATCCGCAGCTCCGGATTTGGAGCTGAGGTTGCGATTGCCGTGCTTGGCCACCGTCACGCCTGCGCCCGCCACGACAAAGGCCGTCGCGGTGGATATGTTGAGCGTGCCTTTGCCGTCGCCCCCGGTGCCGACGATATCCATAGCGCCCTCTGGCGCTTCAACGGGCGTGCATTTCGCGCGCATTACAGCAGCGGCGGCGGCATATTCCTCTACCGTTTCGCCGCGTGTGCGCAGGGCCATGAGGAAGCCGCCAATCTGGCTGGGGGTGGCAGCCCCGTCAAAGAGGATCGCGAACGCCTCTTCGGCCTCGGCCTGAGACAGTGGACGGTCTGCAGCAGCCCCGATCAGCGGTTTCAAAGCGTCGCTCATGCGGGTTCGCTCACAGTTTTCAGGAAGTTTTTCAACAGTTTATGCCCGTGCTCGGAGGCGATGGATTCGGGGTGAAATTGCACGCCGTGAATGGGCAGATCGCGGTGCTGCAGGCCCATGATCGTGCCATCCTCCAGTTCTGCCGTGATCTCAAGGCAGCCGGGCAGGGTCGCGCGATCCACCACAAGCGAATGATAGCGCGTCGCGTCAAACGGGCTGGGCAGGTCTGCGAAAAGCCCGGTGCCTGTGTGGCGCATCTGGCCCATCTTGCCATGCACGATTTCATGACAGCGCACGACCTGGCCGCCAAAGGCTTGCCCAATGGTCTGATGCCCCAGACACACGCCCATCAGCGGGGTGCGTGTCTCGGCGGCGGCCTCTGTTAGCGCGAGGCAGATCCCGGCCTGTGACGGATCGCAGGGGCCGGGGGACAGCAGGATCGCTTCGGGCTTCATGCCCATCGCCTCTTGCGGATCAAGCGCGTCATTGCGTTTCACAACGATATCAGCGCCCAACTCGCCCAGATAATGGACGAGATTATAGGTAAAACTGTCATAGTTATCGATCAGCAGAAGCATCGCGCGCGGCTTTCAGGATTTGGGGCTGGGCAGCCCCGTCAAGGTCGCGGTATACATGCGGGAAGCAGCGCGGGAAGGTCAAGGCCAGACCGTGATGTGGACGACGCAGGAACCTCTCCCAGAGGGAGGACGACGAGGAGCAGCAGCCGTGGGACGCGGGATATTCTTTGGTTTCATCTGGGGCGGATTGGTGTCCGTGCTGGGCTTGTCTGTCGCGTCGGTGATGGGTGAAGGGCCGGGGGATCGGGCCCGCGTAGACGAGCCTGCGATGGCGGACACCGTACCCTCTGAGACAGGCGATCCGCCCGCCGTCGCCTCGGCGCCGGAGCCGATGGGTATCGATCAGCCGGAAGCCCCGGTCGCCGATACCAGCCCCGCCGCATTGCCGGAAACGGGCGGGACTGTGCCTGCGCCAGACGCCCCTGAGGTCGTCGATGAAGCCGCGGATGCTGTAGGTGTGGAAGAGCCGGTTTTGCCCAGCCCGCAAGCCATGGCCCCTGCTGTGGCTGAGACTGAGGACGCGCCGGAGGTGGTGACGCAAGCCCCTGAAGCTGAAGCTCCCGACGATGGCGAAGTGGTAGAAGCGCCTGCCGAGACGGCGCCTGCAGCAGAGGCCGCCGAGCCGGAGACGTCTGATGACAGCGCGCCAGTCGTTGTCTCTGAGGCGCCCCAAGCGCCCGTTGCTCCGCAGGAAGACACGGTGGGCGCGGCTGAGCCGGAAGCCGAGACACCTGAGCCATCCGCTGAGATTGCAGAAGAGGCGCCCGCACCCAGCGCCCCGGATCAAGCACCGGCGGAGGAGGGCGCTGCGCAAAAGACACAAGCCGAAGAGGTACAGGCCGATGAGGCCGAGACCGCGCCGCGGATCGCATTGCAAAGCGAGCAAGGGCAGAGCCTTGGCGAACCGGTGGGCACATTCGGCGACCGGGCCGAGAATGTGCAGACTGGGCGTCTGCCAACCATCAGCGCAGACACGGACGAGACACCCGTGGAAGAGCCTGAAACCGCTGAGCCATCCGCCATAGACCCGAATGCCCCACCGCTCGAGCGCTTCGCTGCCGCGTGGGACAACCCCGAAGCGCGCCCCCTGATGTCTATCTTGCTGATTGACGACGGCTCCAGCCCAATTGGCGCGGATGCGTTGCGCTCTTTCCCCTATCCGATCACCTTTGCGGTGTCCGCGACGGCCCCGAATGCCGCCGATGTGATGTCGAAATACAGGGCGGAAGGTTTCGAAGTGCTGGCCCTCGCCGATTTGCCGGAAGGGGCAGCTCCGTCGGATATCGAGGTCGCGCTTGATGCCTCACTTGCTGCCGTGCCCGAAGCGGCGGGCGTCCTGATTGCGCAAGACGTGCCGGGCGGGCGGCAAGGCACCGAACAGATCATCGAACGGCTGGGGCAATCCGGGCACGGGCTGGTGACGGCAAGCACCGGTTTGAACGCCACAGCGCAGCTTGCCGACAGCACTGGGTTTCCTGCGGCAAACATCTTCGATGATCTAGACAGCGAAGGGCAGACCCCCACCGTGATCCGCCGCTTTCTGGACAACGCCGCCTTCCGCGCGGCCCAAGGTGAAGAGGTTATCATGCTGGGGCGCATCCGGCCCGACACGATCTCCGCGCTCTTGCTTTGGGGGCTCAGCGACCGTGCAGGCCGTGTGGCGCTTGTGCCGGTCTCTGCCGTGCTGACGGCCGAGTAGGCGGGGAACCAAGCAGGCTGCGTCGCGTTGGACTGGCAACAGTTCAAGGAGCGCCCCATGGCCAAGACGCAACGACCTTCCATCAAAGACGACGACACCTATGACGCCCTGCGTGACAAGGGCTATGACAAGTCCAAGGCTGCCGCGATTGCCAATGCGCAGGCCAACGAGAACATGTCGCCGTCCGAGAAAGGCGGCAAAGCGCCGCCTTACGAAGACTGGACCAAGGACGAACTGATCGAGCGGGCAGGCGAGCTGGATATTGAAGGCCGCTGGGACATGACGAAAGACGAGTTGATCGAGGCCCTTCGGAACTAGACCAACCTTACCGTTTCAGAGGATTGTGGGGAACCGGAGACAAAGCCTCCGGGCGCCAGACAATCTAGCTGTTTGATCCCGTGAAGCGCGTCGCATCCGCTGCAGCCTTGCGAATGGCCTGAGATTTGTGGACCGTTTCCATATACTCGGCCTCCGGGTCGCTGTCGTAAACAACGCCGCCGCCCGCTTGGATGTAAAGCTTTTCATCCTTCACCAGCGCGGTGCGCAGGGCGATACACATATCCATATCGCCATTGGCTGCGAAATACCCACAGCCGCCACCGTAAACCCCACGCTTTTCCGGCTCCAACTCGTCGATGATTTCCATCGCGCGCACCTTCGGCGCGCCGGACACCGTTCCCGCGGGCAGACCGGACAGAAGGGCCGACAGAGCGTCTTGATCGTCTGACAGCTCGCCCACGACATTTGAGACGATATGCATCACGTGGCTGTAGCGTTCGACGATGAATTTCTCCGTCGGGCGTACGCTGCCAACCTTCGAAACTTTCGCCGTGTCGTTGCGGCCTAAATCCAACAGCATCAAATGCTCGGCCAGCTCTTTCTCGTCGGCCATCAGGTCGGCCTCCAACGCGCGGTCCTCGTCAGGCGTCGCGCCGCGTGGCCGCGTGCCTGCGATAGGGCGGATCGTGACCTCGTTCCCGAAGACCCGCACAAGGATCTCGGGGCTCGCACCGATCACCTGAAACGCGCCGAAGTTGAAGTAGAACATGAAGGGCGACGGGTTGGTGCGCCGCAGCGATCGGTAAAGCGCGAAGGGCGGTTGTTTGTAATTCTGCGTCCAGCGTTGCGAGGGCACGACCTGAAAAATGTCGCCTGCGCGGATGTACTCCTTCGCAGCCTCCACGGCGGCTTTGTAGCCCTCACGGGTGAAGTTCGACACCGGCTCGGGGTCGTCCTGCGCCTCGCCCAGGGCGCGGTCGAGGGGGACGGGCCGCTCCATCTCGCGCACAGCATCCATCACGCGTTCGGCGGCCTGCGCGTAAGCGGCCTTGGCAGATTGTCCTTCGGTGACCCATGCAGGGGAGACCACGGTGACCTCGCCTTTCACGCCATCCAAAACGGCCACCACTGTGGGGCGAAGCAGCATCGCATCGGGCACGCCAAGGGGATCGGGATTCACGTTCGGCAGATGCTCCACCAAGCGGATCATGTCATAGCCCAGATAGCCGAAAAGCCCCGCTGCCGAGGCGGGCAGATCATCGGGCATGTCGATCCGGCTCTCCGCGATCACTGCGCGCAGGCTGTCCAAGGGATCGCCGTCCAGCGCCTCGAAAGCATCAGCGTCGAACTTGGCGCTGCGGTTGATGCGGCTGGTGGTGCCATCGCAAGCCCAGATGAGATCGGGTTTCATGCCTACAATCGAATAGCGCCCGCGCACCTCACCGCCCGTGACACTTTCCAGCATAAAGCTGTCTTTGCGCGCCCCGGCGAGCTTGAGCATCAGCGACACGGGCGTGTCCAGGTCGGCGGCGAGCCGCGTGTAGACAACCTGCGGTCGGCCTGCGTTATAGCCTGCCTCAAAACTGGCAAAGTCGGGGGTCAATGTCACAAGCGCTGGCCTTCTACAATCCGCCACGGCCGCTGCCGAAGCTGGCATTGACCGCATCGAGCGCGCGCTGATCAATCTCGATCCCGGCGCGTGATTGCACATCGGCGGCAAAGGCCCCAAGGATGTCGCGCCCGATGCCGTCTTCCAACTGACGCTCCAGCGCGCGGCCCAGTTGCACACCGTCTTCGGCGTCCGGATCAGGTGGTGAGATGCTGTCGAGGCGCACCAGATAGACGCGCGGTCCGGCACTGATGACCGACCGTCCGCCGACCTCCAGCTCAAAGACCGAGTCGATGAAGCTGCGCGGCAGACCTTCGATGAAATCTTGGCGTGTGATGTCCGTCTCGACCGTGGCGGTCAGGCCGACGGAGGCCAGATCGCTGACCTCAGTGAGGGTCTCGGCAATCTCATTGGCCCGTTCGCGCAGCAAGCGGTTCACTGTGCGCTCGCGCCAGAGGGCAATGACCTCGCCTCGCACCTCGGAAAGGGGCTGAAGGGTGGGCGGGATCACCTCGTCCAGACGCAGAGCTGCGATGCCGCCATCCTCCAGCGCGATCACTTCGGGGAAATCGTCTGCGGTTACAGCTTCTGCGGCGGCGCGGAAGGCTTCATAGGCCGCGGTCGCTTCGGTGCTTTCCTCGCTGAAATTGATCTGGTTCAACGTCATGTCGGTGTCGTTGGCCACATCTTCCAGCGTCGCACCAGCGGCAAGCATGTCGTCAATTTCCTGCGCTTGCACTTCGATAACGCGACGGGCGCGATCCAGTGCAAGCTCTGTGCCCAGATCATCGCGCGCCTCTTCAAACGTGGTCTGCTGTGCCGACAGAATGGCATTCATCCGGTACAGCGCAGGGCCCAGATCGCTGGGCAGCGGCCCCACAACGCCGGGCTCGTCCAGCGCGAAGACAGGGCCGGAGGCTTCACCAAGTTCGCCCTCCACCACATCACCCAGATCAATATCGGCCAGCGTCAAGCCACGTTCGCCAACCAGTTCCGAGAAGCTGATCGACCCGCTATCCAGCCGCGCCTTGGCGGCTTGCGCATCTTCTTCGCTGCCAAAGACCAGACGTTCCACCAAACGCCGCTCGGGGCGGTTGAATTCTGCCTCGCGCTCGTCATAAAGCGCGCGCAGGGCATCCTCGCTGATCTCGACACTGTCGAGGATCATGTCCGGGGTCAGCAGCGTATAGGTGATCGCCTTTGCGGCCGGGGCCGTGAAGGCCTCTGGATTGTCGTCATAAATACCTTCGATATCGGCCTCAGCCGGTGTCGGCACGGGCTCAGCAAGATCGTCTTCGGTCAGCAGCGCCCACGTGAACCCGCGCCGTTCGCCGTAGTAATTCGCAAGCGCTTGACCATATGACGCGGGCAGACGCACGGCCCCGGCCATCCCGGTCTGCAGCAACGTGCGCGCGCTGTCATCGCGAATAGACTCCTCAAACTCCGTCTCGTTGAGGCCCGAGCGATCCAGAGTGAACGCATAGGCTTCGCGATCAAACTGGCCATTGATGCCTTGGAACGCCGGGATCTGCATCAGCTGATCGCGCACTTCCGCGTCGCCGACGGACAGCCCCATGATCCGGGCCTCGTGATCCACGGCGGCCTGGCTGACAAGACGGCCCAGCACGGATTGCGTCAAGCCAAATTGTTGCGCCTGTTCGAAGGTGATCGGCTGGCCGGTTTGTGCTTGTAGGGCACGCAGTTCCGACTGGACCTCGTTCACATAGCTTGTGACCGTGATCGGCTCTTCGCCAACCTTGCCGACTGTGCGGATCGTGCCGTTCAGTCCGGAGGCCCCGAAACCCGCCAAACCGATGATGAGCAGGACCAGAATGATCCAGACGAAAATGTTTGATGACTTGCCCTTGGCCATGAGGCTCTCCCTACCGCTCTGGGGTTGTTTAGGCGGTTGGGCGGTGGGCGGCAAGCCTGTCAAACAGCGTCGTGATCCCGTCTGCGTCGATATTGGCAAAGGCGATGCGCAGCTGGGCTTTTCCGGCTTCCGATCCGTCCGGCTGGAACATGGTCCCGGGCAGGCAAAGGATGCCCGACTGGCGCACCAATTCCTGTGCCAGCGCATCAGAGGGCTGGGCAAACGGATGCTGCAGATAGGCGAAATACGCGCCAACACCCAGCAGGTGCCAACCTTGCGCAGAGAGCTTGGGCATATTGGCTTCAATCGCCGCCCGCCGGGCTAGAATTTCGTGCCGTTCCCCAGCCAGCCAATCGCCTAGATTGCGCATCCCCCAAAGGGCGGCGCGCTGTCCCAGCTGGTTGGGGCAGATTGTGACCGTGTCGAGGAACTTCTCCACTTCGCGCATCCGGGCGGGGCTGGTCAGGATCGCACCGACGCGGTGTCCGGTCAGACGGTAGGCCTTGGAAAAGCTGTAAAGCTGGATCAGCGTGTCGTCCCACTGCGCATCCTGAAAGAGCGTGTGCGGCGCGCCGTCTTGGCTATGAAAATCGCGGTAGGTCTCATCGACGATCAATGCGATGCCGCTTTCCCGAGCCAGATCGCGAAACGCCTCCATCAGCGATGCGGGGTATTCGACGCCTGCCGGATTGTTGGGAGTCACAAGCGCAATCGCCTTCGTCCGCGGGGTGATCAGCTCCTTGGCCTTAGCGGGATCAGGCAGCAGATCGGCACCGGTTTCCAGCGGCACGGCTTTGACACCGGCCATATCCAACCACATCTTATGATTGAAATACCAAGGGGTTGGGAGGAGAACTTCATCCCCTTCCTCGCAAAGTGTTGCGATTGCCGCCGCAAAGGCTTGGTTGCAGCCCGAGGTGATCGCCACATGCTCTTCTGTGATTGCGCCGCCGTAGCCTGCGGAAAACTGCGTCGCCACCTCGCTCCGCAACTCCGGCAGTCCCAAGACAGGGCCATAAAGATGCGCCGCCGGATCGCTTAGCACAATTTGCGCCATTGCCTCCAGCATAGCTGACGGTGGCGGATCGACAGGCGCCGCTTGGCTGACGTTCAAAAGCGGCTGGTTGTCAGGAAAGCTGACACCCTCAAGCCAGCGCCGCGCCTCCATAACCGGAGGGGAGAAAGTGGCCCCCGTCCGGCTCATGCATCCGTGCCGCGATAAGGCTCCACATATTGCAGGGCCATGTCCCAGGGGAAGAAGATCCATGTATCCTGGCTCACTTCGGTGATGAACGTATCCACCATCGGGCGCCCCTTGGGCTTGGCATAAACGGTTGCGAAATGCGCTTTGGGGTAATGCTGGCGCACAAGTTCCAGCGTTTTGCCACTATCGACCAGATCATCAAGGATCAGAATGCCTGTGCCGTCGCCCATCAGATCCGCATCCGGCGCTTTCAGCACAACCGCATCGGTCTGTTCCTGATTGTTGTAGCTTTTCACGCTGATCGTATCGACGACGCGAATGTCCAGCTCGCGGGCTACGATCATCGCAGGGGCCATGCCGCCCCGGGTGATCGCGACCACGGCGCGCCATGCGCCATCGTCGGGGCCATTGCCGTCCAACCGCCACGCCAAAGCACGGCTGTCACGGTGAATCTGGTCCCAACTGATATGGAAGCCTTTTTCGTGGGGCAGGCGGTCGGTCATGGCAGCGATCCTTAGGTCAGAGCGATTTTGAGGCCAAAGAAGGCGATCAGCCCTCCGAAGAGGCGGTCGATCATGGCTTTCATGCGGATATAGGCAGTGCGGGCCTGCGCGATTGAGAATGCGCGCGCGACGAAAACATACCAAAGCGTTTCGTTGATGAAGATCAGCGCAAGCAGCGCGAGAAGGACGGGCAGGGGCGTCCCAGCAGGCACCAGTCCGATGAAGACCGCGCCAAAGAAGATTGCGGGTTTTGGATTGGCGAGCTGGGTCATCAGCCCCAGACGCACCGCCGACAGCATCGAGCGGGGCGGGGCATCCGCCTCTACCTCCGCCAAAGGCTCTGCCGCGTGGCGCCACATCATTAGCGCGATGAAGCATAGAAAGAGCCCGCCGCCGATCTTGAGCGCGGTCAAAAGCACAGGCGCGATTTCAAATAACAAGGCAAGGCCCGCAAGTGCAGCAATCGCCCAGAGGGTCGCTCCGAGCCCGAACCCGACCGCAAGGGCAGAGGCCACCTTGAAACCTTCCGAGGCCGCCGTTTTCACCGAGACCACAAAAGAGGGCCCCGGGCTCATCGCCGCGGCCAGATGGATCAAAACGACCGAGAGGAAGGCCGCCGCCGTCACGACTTGGACATATCCGGTGCATCCACCGCCTTCATGCCAACCACATGATAGCCCGCATCCACATGCAGGTTCTCACCCGTCACACCCGACCCCAGATCGGACAGCAGATACAGCGCCGACTTGCCCACATCTTCGGTGGTCACATTACGACGCAGAGGCGAATTATACTCGTTCCACTTCATGATGTAGCGGAAATCGCCGATACCCGAGGCTGCAAGCGTCTTGATTGGCCCGGCAGATATCGCGTTCACGCGAATACCGTCCTTGCCCAAATCCTCGGCTAGATACCGAACGGAGGCCTCAAGCGCGGCTTTTGCAACGCCCATCACATTGTAATGTGGCATCACGCGCTCTGCGCCGTAATAGGTCAGCGTCAGGCAAGAGCCGCCGTCCGACATCAACTTCTCGGCCCGCTGCACGACAGCAGTGAAGGAATAAACAGAGATGTCCATCGACATCTGGAAATTGCCCCGTGACGTGTCAACGTACCGCCCGCGCAGTTCGTTCTTGTCCGAAAAGCCAATCGCATGGACCAGAAAGTCCAGCTTGCCCCATTTGGTTTCCAAAGCGGCGAACAATTCATCCATCGACGCTTCGTCCGAGACGTCACAGGGCAAAACTGTGTCGCTGCCCAAAGAGGCCGCCAAAGGCTCCACCCGCTTTTTCAGCGCATCACCCTGATACGAGAACGCCAGTTCCGCGCCTGCATCCGCGCAGGCTTTCGCGATGCCCCAGGCAATGGATTTGTCATTGGCAAGGCCCATAATCAGCCCGCGTTTGCCTTGCATGAGGTTCGTCGACATCCCGCATCCCTTTGGTCTTTTGTTATGTGCAGACCGTTTAGGCCAAGCGGTGGGCTGCATCAAGGCTCTGCTTGGCGCCGGGTCATCGGCTGTTTTCCGCCGGGGAGGGGTTGCCTTGGCACACCAGATATTTATCCCTTTGGTCAAAGAATGAGGGAAGACATGTCGGATACGAGCAAACGGACGGGGATTTTCGCCGGGGACGATCCGTTTATTCTGGCCAAAAACTGGCTGGCAGCGGCGCAAGAGACGGAACCAAATGATCCAAACGCGATTGCTTTGGCGACCGTCGACGCAGAAGGCATGCCCAATGTGCGGATGGTGTTGCTGAAGGAAATCGAAGCGGATGCATTCGTTTTCTACACCAACTACCACGGCAAGAAAGCGCAGGAGATCGAAAGCGCTGGCAAAGCCGCTTTTGTACTGCATTCCAAAACGCAGCATCGACAGATCCGAGTGCGCGGTCTGGTTGAACGTGAAGATGGCCCCAAAGCTGATGCCTATTACGCGTCGCGCTCACTGAAGTCACGGCTTGGGGCGTGGGCCTCGCGCCAGTCAGAGCCCTTGTCCTCGCGCGCGGCTCTCATGGCGGAGGTCGCGAAGGTCACCGCACAGCACGGCACCGCGCCCAAGCGGCCACCATTTTGGGGAGGGTTTCGTATTTTTCCGCTCGAGATTGAGTTCTGGGCGGATGGTGAATTTCGACTTCATGATCGATTCCGCTGGAGCCGACCTGAAGTTGAAAAACCGTGGAATATTACACGTTTAAACCCGTGAATTTCACGTCGCACGAGTGACAGGCCTATGAATTTCCATTGTTTTTGGCCTTGAACAGGTCCATGCTAAGGCGCATAGACATAAATATATCACAATTGCCAGGAATGGCCTCAATGTCAGATCAACGCGAAGACGCCACACCCGTGGTGCATGGTGTTGTTAAGTGGTTTGATCCTGCAAAGGGTTTTGGTTTTATCCTTTCAGATGCCGGCGGGCCGGACATTCTGATCCACGCCAATGTTCTGCGGAACTACGGCCAAAGCTCGGTGGCTGATGGCTCCGAGATCCAAGTTCACGTCCAGCACACCGACCGCGGTGTGCAGGCAACAGAGGTCATCGTCATTCGCGCCCCCGAGGGCGCGGCCAAAGCCCCGCTGGAGGATTTTCAGCATTTCAATGAGGCGCAACTGAAGGATATTCCATGGTTGCCCGCGCGGGTGAAATGGTTTGACAAGGCAAAGGGCTTTGGGTTTGCAAATGCCTTTGGCAGCGCCGAAGATGTGTTCGTGCATGTCGAGGTTCTGCGTCTATCGGGACTGGCGGATTTGCAACCCGGCGAAGCGATCGCGATGCGCGTGGTCGATGGACGCCGTGGCAAGATGGCTGCCGAGGTTGTCGCATGGGATGTCATAAGCCGCTTTTAAAAGCTGTTGTGTTCATTTGTCTGGCTGGCATGGCTCATGGAGCCTGCCAGACGGACGCGGTCGATCTGAAAGGCGACTGGGGGCAGGCGCGCTTTACCATTGAGGTCGCAGACGACCCCGAAGAGCGCGGCCAGGGCCTAATGTTTGTCGAAGAGATGCCGATGATGGCGGGCATGCTTTTTGTCTACGAGCGCCCGCAGACCGCGTCGTTCTGGATGCGCAACACGCTTATCCCGCTGGATATGATCTTTGCCGATATCACCGGCACGGTGCAGCATGTCCATGTCAATGCGGTCCCCCATGATGAGACGCCGGTTCTGGGCGGTGACGATATCTATGCAGTTTTGGAAGTGAATGGTGGTATGGCGGACCGGCTCGGCATCGCGCCGGGCACTGTCATGCGGCACCCTTCCTTCACCTCTGACGAGGCAGCATGGCCTTGCGACGCGCAATAACGCGCAGAGGGGCTTTTCTTTTCCGATTTGTCCGCTTAGAGACTGCCTTCAGTTCGGGGCGTAGCGCAGCCTGGTAGCGCGACGGTTTTGGGTACCGTAGGTCGCAAGTTCGAATCTTGCCGTCCCGACCATTTCTTCATCTCAGACAGGCGTGATTAGGAGGTGCAGTCGGGCATTGCTATTTGCGCGCTCGCTGTTTCGTCAAAGGTCGCCTGTAGCAAGCGGTCGCCTTGGCGGACGGACACCGTTGCGCCCGCAATTTCGGCATCAGACACTGTGATGGCGCGTGCCCCCAGCGTATCGTCCACGTCAATCGTGAAGGCGACCGACTGATCTGGTGCCAATTCGGTCACAGAAAGCACGACCGCAGAGTCGCCATCACGCACCACGGGGGATGATGCTATTTGGTCGGCCCCCGCCGTGAGCTCAAATGGTTGAAACACCTCAACACCCGCGCCCGTGCCGGTCACATCAAAGATCAATCCTGCCGCAGAGCCACCAAGATCAATCGTGATCTCGCTTGCGCCCAAAGTGCAATCGCCGGTTTGGCTCAGGGTAAAGCGATCTTTCGGCGCGCCTTCGTCGAAGCGAATCTCGAGATCGGCCGGCGCAGGGGTTGCGACCAAGGGGGCGAAAAGAAGTAGGGATCTCATGGGGGGGCTCTTTCACGTTATGTATAAAGAGCGACGTGATCCGCCTCTGCCTCGAGTCAATATCTGCGTGGTTACGGGCAAGCGGCGGTATAGCGAGAGCCATCAGGGCGTTGATAAACACAGCCACCGGATTGGGCGCGACCGATATAGCGTCCTGCAGCGGCCCCCGCTGCGGCGCCGACGACACCACCGACAACAGCGCCCTCTAGCCGGTCATCATCGGCAGAGACGGCAGACCCGATAGCCGCGCCAGTAGCTGCGCCGGCCAGTGTTGTCTGCTGTGCGGTGTCGCACGCAGCCAGAGTCGCGACGAGCGGAATGACAAAAGCGATATGTTTCATATGGACCTCCATTGATTGGAGATACTGTAAGCGCACTTGTGGAAAACCGTTCGGCGGGGAACCGCCTTGGGCAGTATCCCGCCAGATTACGGAACCTAGGGCGACAGGATCGTGCCACCGGCGGCTGTGAAAATCTGACGAATGTCACGCGTCCGGCGGCGATCTGGCGTTTTGATCCGCACTTCGCCGCCATTCAACTGGGGCACGCGGATATACGCCTCGTTGCGGACAACAAACCCGTCATCGCGTGGCTCTGTATCAAACGCGATCACATATGTGGGCAGCTTTTCGATCGTTCCGTCATAAGTCAGAATCAGCGCCGCAGCCGAAGGCGGGTCCGGCAACACCTCGCAGCGCAGCGAGCCTTCAGACTCCTGCACCAGGATATCGCCAGGCCCATTGCAGGCCTCCCCGGCAGCAGTGAACAGCAGTGACGGAAACTCGCTGAAAAACGCGGCCTGATCCATATCCCGCTCCACTGAGCCACCCCCAGATATAGAGGTCTGGCTACATCCCATAACAAGGAGTGGGAGAGCAAGGAGAGAGGCGATGCGAAGCATGATAGTAGTAGTGTCCTTGAGAATCGGTCGGGTTACCAGCGAGATAAGCGGGCTATTCTCGCTGTCCTGTCACAACCGTGTCATGTGCGCGACGTAGATTCGCGGGCTGGCCAAAAAAGCGTCCGATTTGTGCGAGGATGAGGGGCTTTGGGGTCTAAACCTTTGGCGTTTCAGCGGCATTTGCACTTATGCACAGATTTGTTCCGATCTTTATCCCCAGAAGGTTTACGCTGAGTGAATCACCATGCGCCCCGGGGTGGGTCAAACCCCGCTCACGTCAACCGTGAAAAATATCCGAAATCGATAAAAATTCCGTTGACCGCGTAGGGCCAGATACGTCACCTTGTGCTGGCGGGTCAGATAGCCACTAGATTTAGTGCCCTACCAAATGGGGTTCAGGCAGACCAGCGAGGGACGGATACCACATCACACGCGCTCTTTCGGGAGCGAGGGCAATCGCATCAGCGATCGCTGCGGGTTGTCTTTCGCCAGCGTCCCGCGAGGCAATATTGTCGGGCAACGTCCCGGCCACAAAACGAAACACGCTTTACGGGGCACGGGAAATGAAGATTGAACGCAAGTTTACACGCGACACCAACGACGCTTACGCCGATCTGGACTTTGTAACGACCACCTCCGAGATCAGAAATCCGGATGGGACGGTCGTCTTTCATCTGGCCGATCTGGAAGTGCCAGCAAGTTGGAGCCAAGTCGCCAGCGACGTGATCGCGCAGAAATATTTCCGCAAGGCAGGCGTTGCAGCAGTTCTCAAGAAGGTGAAGGAAAAGGGGGTGCCGGAATTCTTGTGGAAGTCCGTGCCCGACGAAAAAGCCCTCGCCAAGCTGCCCGAAGACGCGCGTTTCGTTGGCGAAACCTCGGCCAAGCAGGTCTTCGACCGTCTCGCCGGTGCCTGGACCTATTGGGGCTGGAAAGGTGGCTACTTCACGACCGAGGCCGACGCCAAAGCCTATTATGACGAGATGCGCCACATGCTGGCGACCCAGCGTGCGGCACCCAACAGCCCACAGTGGTTCAACACAGGCCTGCACTGGGCCTACGGCATCGACGGCCCCAGCCAGGGTCACCACTATGTCGACTATAAAACTGGCAAGCTGACCAAATCCGACAGCGCTTACGAGCATCCGCAGCCCCACGCCTGCTTCATCCAGTCCTGCGCCGATGATCTGGTGAATGACGGCGGCATCATGGACCTGTGGGTCCGCGAAGCGCGTCTCTTCAAATATGGCTCCGGCACCGGCACCAACTTCTCCCACCTCCGCGCAGCGGGCGAGAGCCTGTCCGGTGGCGGCAAATCCTCGGGCCTCATGGGCTTCCTGAAAATCGGTGACCGCGCAGCTGGTGCGATCAAGTCTGGCGGCACCACGCGCCGCGCGGCCAAGATGGTGATCGTCGATGCCGACCACCCCGATATCGAGGAATTCATCAACTGGAAGGTGCTGGAAGAGCAGAAAGTGGCGTCCATCGTCGCAGGCTCCAAAATGCATGAAGAAAAGCTGAACGCGATCTTCGCCGCGATCAAGGCATGGGACGGCAAGGAAGAAGACGCCTACGATCCCAAGGTGAACCCGGGCCTGAAAGACGCCGTTCGCGCGGCCAAAAAGGTCGCGATCCCAGAGACCTACGTCAAGCGCGTGCTGGATTACGCCAAGCAAGGCCACACAAGCATCGAGTTTCCGACCTATGACACCGATTGGGATAGCGAAGCCTATAACTCGGTCTCCGGCCAGAACTCCAACAACTCGATCCGCGTCACCGATGCGTTCCTGAAAGCGGTGGAAGAAGACGGCACATGGGATCTCATCAACCGCAAGGACGGCAAGGTCCACAAGACCGTGCAAGCCCGCGATCTGTGGGAGCAGGTGGGCCACGCCGCCTGGGCCTGCGCCGATCCCGGCATCCAGTACCACGACACGGTCAACGCATGGCACACATGCCCCGAAGACGGCGAGATCCGTGGCTCCAACCCGTGCTCGGAATACATGTTCCTCGATGACACCGCCTGTAACCTTGCCTCGATGAACCTGCTGACCTTCTATAAGGACGGCGAATTCGCAGCGGATGACTACATGCACGCCACGCGCCTGTGGACCGTCACGCTCGAAATCTCGGTGATGATGGCGCAGTTCCCCTCCAAGGAAATCGCGCAGCGCTCCTATGACTTCCGCACACTGGGTCTGGGCTATGCAAACATCGGCGGCCTGCTGATGAACATGGGCTACGGCTATGACAGCGACGAAGGCCGCGCCATGTGCGGTGCGTTGACCGCAATCATGACCGGTGTGTCCTACGCCACGTCTGCTGAAATGGCAGGTGAGCTTGGCCCGTTCCCGGGTTACAAGAAGAACGCCGATCACATGCTCCGCGTGATGCGCAACCACCGCGCTGCCGCCTATGCGTCGGACACATATGAAGAGCTTGCCGTCAAGCCATTGCCGCTCGATGCAGCCAACTGCCCCGATGCACGCCTGATCGAACTGGCCAAGCAAAGCTGGGACGAAGCGCTCGAGCTGGGCGAAAAGCACGGCTACCGCAACGCCCAAGCGACTGTGATTGCCCCCACCGGCACCATCGGTTTGGTCATGGATTGTGACACCACGGGGATCGAGCCTGACTTCGCACTCGTGAAGTTCAAAAAGCTCGCAGGGGGCGGCTACTTCAAGATCATCAACCGCTCGGTTCCTGCCGCGCTTGAAACGCTGGGCTATTCCTCCAGCCAGATCGAGGAGATCGTCAGCTACGCCGTCGGTCACGCTTCCTTGGGTAACGCGCCGGGCATCAACCACACCTCGCTGGTGGGTCATGGCTTTGGCCAGAATGAGCTGGACAAGGTGGAAGGCGCGCTGGCCTCGGCCTTCGACATCCGCTTCGTCTTCAACCAGTGGACGCTGGGCGAAGAGTTCTGCACCAATGTCCTCGGCATCCCCGCCGAGAAGCTGAACGACCCGACTTTCGATTTGCTGCGCCACCTCGGCTTCTCGAAAGCCGATATCGACGCGGCCAACGATCACGTCTGCGGAACCATGACGCTGGAAGGGGCGCCGCACCTGAAGGAAGAGCACTACGTGGTCTTCGACTGCGCCAACCCCTGCGGCAAGAAAGGCAAGCGCTTCCTCAGCGTTGACAGCCACATCTACATGATGGCCGCAGCACAGTCCTTCATCTCGGGTGCGATCTCCAAGACGATCAACATGCCGAATGACGCAACCATCGAGGACTGCCAGAAGGCCTATGAGCTCAGCTGGTCGCTGGGTGTCAAAGCCAACGCGCTCTATCGTGACGGCTCTAAGCTCAGCCAGCCTCTGGCCGCCTCGCTGGTCGAGGATGACGAAGAGGCGCAAGAGGTGCTGGAAAGCGGTTCTGCTCAGGAAAAAGCCACCGTTCTGGCCGAAAAGATCGTCGAGAAGATCGTCGTCAAAGAGATCCTGCGCACCGAGCGCGAGAAGATGCCCGAGCGCCGCAAGGGCTACACTCAAAAAGCCATCGTAGGCGGTCACAAGGTCTATCTGCGCACGGGTGAGTATGAAGATGGCAAGCTCGGCGAGATCTTCATCGACATGCACAAGGAAGGCGCGGGTTTCCGCGCGATGATGAACAACTTCGCCATCGCCGTGTCCGTGGGTCTCCAGTACGGCGTGCCGCTGGAAGAGTTCGTCGATGCCTTCACCTTCACCAAGTTTGAGCCTGCGGGCATGGTGCAGGGCAATGACAGCATCAAGAACGCGACGTCGATCCTCGACTATATCTTCCGCGAACTCGCTGTCAGCTATCTGGACCGCACCGATCTGGCCCATGTGAAGCCCGAAGGCGCGTCCTTCGATGATCTGGGTCGCGGCGAGGAAGAGCGCAATATCGCAGAAGTCAGCGACACCGCGGCGTCCAAGTCCCTGGAAGTGCTCAAGCAGATCAGCTCCACCGGCTACCTGCGCAAGCGCGTCCCGCAAGAGCTGGTCGTGCTGCAAGGCGGGGCATCAGGCGCCGTGGCGCTGGACGGATCGGTTGATCCGGTGGCGACGCTGCAAACGCTGGTGCCGGAAGTCGCGACATCCACCACGACGGCTCTGTCTTCGGGCACCGTCCAGATGGATGCACGCGCCAAGGCAAAAATGCAGGGCTATGAGGGCGACCCGTGCGGTGAGTGCGGCAACTACACCCTCGTGCGCAACGGCACCTGCATGAAGTGCAATACCTGCGGTGGCACCTCCGGGTGTAGCTAAAGGGATCCGGGGCGGGTGCGCTCGCCCCTGACGACGCTCAGGCCGCAGGCAGAAACCGGGCGGTACACCAGAATGAGCCTGAGTGGCGAGACTTACAGGGGGGCCTTTATGGCTCCCCTTTTTTCTTGAGCGTGCTGGCCCCGCGATATGAGCCTGCACCTGCAAAACCACAGAAATATTTCAAAGGATGGCCCGTTGACCTTTATTGCGCTTTGGCTTCGCCAAATCGCCTCGCTGGGGGGCTTTGCCCCCCCAGACCCCCCTCAGGATATTGCGAAAAAGCGAAAGAAAGGTCTGTTCCGAATGTCTTCGCTTTTTCAAAATATCCCCGCCGGAGGCCGCGCGGGGTTGCGCAGCAAGCCCGCGCGTGGCGATTTGGCGAAGCCAAAGCGCAAAACCTGATGGATCAAGCAGACCCATATTGATCGCGCAGCACATTCTTTTGCACTTTGCCCATCGTGTTACGGGGCAGGGCGTCGACAACCACAAATTCGCGCGGATGCTTGAACCGGGCCAACCGCTCCGCACAGGCCGTGCGCAGCCCCTCCACATCCAGCGCTCCGTCAGAAACCACCACCGCCAGCACGCTCTCGCCGAAATCGGAATCCGGCACGCCAATCACCGCGCTCTCCACGACACCGGGTTGCGTATCCAGCACCAACTCGATCTCTTTGGGATAAACGTTGTAACCGCCCAAGATGATCAAATCCTTGTTGCGCCCGACGATTTGCACATAGCCTTGCGCATCGATCAGCCCCAGATCGCCCGTGATGAAGAACCCGTCCGTGCGCAGCTCCTCAGCCGTCTTCTCTGGCATCTGCCAATAGCCTTGAAACACGTTCGGCCCACGCACTTCGATCTGGCCAATCTCGCCATCCGGCAGCGTCTCACCCGTCGCTGGATCCGTCACCTTGAGCTCCACATCCGGCAGGGGCGGCCCGACAGTGCCTGCGACGCGCGGCCCGTCATAGGGGTTGGAGGTGTTCATGTTCGTCTCCGTCATCCCGTAGCGCTCCAGAATCCGGTGGCCGGTGCGCGCGGCGAACGCCTCATGGGTGCTGGCCAGAAGCGGGGCAGAGCCGGAGATGAAAAGCCGCATATGCGCAGTTAGATCGCGATCAAAGCGGTCATCCTCCAGAAGCCGTGTGTAGAAGGTCGGCACGCCCATCATCGCCGTGGCACGCGGTAGATGCGCGATCATCGCGTCGCGGTCGAATTTTGGCAGCAGGATCATCGCGCCACCGGCCAGAAGCGTGATGTTGGTGGCCACGAACAGACCGTGCGTGTGAAAAATCGGGAGCGCGTGGAGCAGAACATCCCGATCCGTAAAGCGCCACAGATCTGTCAGCGTCTGCGCATTGCTCAGCAAGTTGCGCTGGCTCAGCATCGCCCCTTTGGAGCGCCCGGTGGTGCCGGACGTATAAAGGAGCGCCGCCAGATCATCCTCGCCCCGCGCCACGGTCTCAAAGCTGGTGGCCTGCGTATCGGCCAGCGCCGCAAGGCTCCCGCCGCCCGCATCCGACAACGTCAAAAGCGTGGCACCTGTGCCCTCGGCCATCGGGGTCAGCGCTTCTGCCTCCGCCGGATCACACACAAAGACGCGCGCGCCGCTATTCTCTACGAAATAGCGCAACTCCTCTCCAGTATAGGCGGTATTGAGCGGCAGAAAGACCGCACCTGCCTGCACGCAGCCCGCATAAAGCGCCAGCGCGTCGGCGGATTTGGCGACTTGCACCGCAACCCGGTCCCCGACACCCACACCGCTTTGCATCAAAGCATGGGCGAACTGCGCGGCACGGGCGACGAAGGCGCTGTGCGTGAGGTCATTGCCACCCGGCAGGATCAGAAACGGAGTGTCCGCCGTGGCGTGGCGGCCAAACAGCGCGTCATAAAGCGGGTTCGTCATCGGGCAGGGTCCTTGCGCAATCTGCCTGCGCGTTGTGCGACGCCCGCCCGCCGCCGTAAAGAGGCCTAGCCGTCGCGGGGCGCGATCAGGGCTGCAACCGCTGTCCCATCGGGCAGATCGAGCTGGTCGCGCAGATGCGCCCGCGCGCGGGCGAGCTTTGACATGACCGTGCCCGCTGGCAGTTTCAGCTTGGCAGCAATGCTGGCATAGCTTTCCCCATCCAGCGCGAAGGCCCGCAGGACTTGCGCCTGATCGTCGGGCAGGGCGGCCAAGGCTTCCTCCACATCACGCAGCATCAGACGGTCTTCGGCCTGACCGGGGGCGGCAGGCTCGACCTCGCTTTCCTCGGCTTTCTCAGCCGGGCGCCGCAGACGGTTGCGCAGGGCGGCGTGCAGGTAGGGGCGCAGATCTTCAATCGGCCCGCGCGCGCGGCACCGGCGCAACGTGCTCAGCAGCACGTCCTGCACGACATCTTCAGCTTCTTGCGCGTCGCGTCCGATATGGCGGGCAAGCCGTAACAGGTCGGGGGTCAAAGCAGCCATATCCCGTTCAAACTTTGCATGATGCATATTCATAACAACACTCCCTTGCATGGGTTTGAGCGCTATAAGTGGCAGTCTCAGCCCACGTCGCAACCTGGGGGATTCCTGCCAAATCAGGCGAAAACGCCTTTTTGCGCGACCGCTCGCCCATTGCTGCGCGGGCGATCGGCAAGCCCTTGCGCGCAGACGCTTCCCTGCAATCTCGCCCGGAATAAACGCTGCTCTGGCGGCTTTATCCCTGTGAAGGCGCAAGACACGCCCTTCATGACAAAGATGCAAATCAAGGAGTTTTGCAGATGAAAACCATGACCCTTACCCTCGCTGGCCTGACGGCTCTGGCTCTCTCCACAACGGCATTCGCCAACACCGAAATCGACACCGATGGTGACGGCGTGATGAGCATGGAAGAGCTTCAGGCTGCATATCCGACGCTCAGCGAAGACCTGTTTGCCGCGATGGACGCGAATGGCGACGGCACGATTGATGCGGACGAGTTCAAGGCTGCGCAAGACGCGGCTGTGCTGCCCGTAACGGACGGCTAAGACCCTCCCGAGCTGCTGCGTGTCGGTTGCCTCTTGCGGCGCGTGGCAGGTCAGATCTTGAAAGGTCACATCCCCAGGGATGTGGCCTTTCTTGTTTCTGGGGCAGTCATGGGACAAGACACGTCAGCGCGTCGCTGTAGGTTCTACGTGCTCATGCCGTGCGAGACCGCACGGTAAGACAGGCCGTCTTTTGTGTTTTCGGCAAAGCGTTGGAAATCACATTTATCTGTGACGCCTATCCAGCGCGGCAAGCTGGGATTTGCTGTGTTCTAGCTGACCTGATCGCTGCCGCGCGACAGCGCCGCAACCCCGGTCCGCGCCACTTCCAACAGCCCCAAGGGCCGCATCAGATCCGCGAACGCGTCGATCTTTTCTGGTGCGCCGGTGATCTCGAAAACAAAGCTCTCCAGCGTACTGTCCACCACATTGGCGCGGAAAATCTCGGCCAGGCGCAGCGCCTCGATCCGTTTGTCACCCGTGCCCGCGACCTTGAACATCGCCAGTTCCCGCTCCACCGCGGGGCCTTCGACGGTCAGGTCGTGCACCTCATGCACCGACACGATGCGGCCCAGCTGCGCTTTGATCTGCACGATCACCTGAGGCGTCCCGGTCGTGACAATCGTGATCCGTGATAGGTGGCCTTCGTGATCGACCTCGGCCACTGTCAGGCTTTCGATGTTGTAGCCGCGCCCGGAGAAGAGCCCAATGACGCGCGCGAGCACGCCCGGTTCATTCTCGACAATCGCCGCAAGCGTATGCCGCTCCTGCACGTCGCTGAACGTGGGCCGTAGGTTATAGGCCGAATGGCTCGTGGAGCCTTTTTTGATTTTGAGTGGGGACATCGGGTTACCTTCTTATCGGGATGTTTGAAGTCGTCACCATTGTCTCTGCGTTTGGAAAGCCTAAGGACTGTAAACAATGAACAAATGCTTGATACAGTGGATAAGGCTGATCGGTTGGTCCAATGATGATCTTTTTAAGTAGCTCGTGAACTGTCGCACCTTTGCTTAAGATGCCTGGAGTATTCTTCAGTGGAACTTTGCAAACAAGTTGTGGGCGCTCATCAATCGTAATAGGCACAATTTCGACAGCACTTGTCGGAATGATCCAAGGCGCATAGAGAACTCGCAATTCTCTTTCCTCTTGGAAACCAGGATGTTTCGTTGAAAGAGTTGCCATATTCATAGCGTTGACGATCTCATCAATCAGATTCAGAGGACTCATTTTCCTCAGATTGGCTTCATTTCTTTTAAGATTATTCACAAGAAGCTCGAACTCCTCGGCGAAAACGTCCTCATCCGCATAGAGGACAGGTGAGCCGACAAGTGCTGAGTCGTTCTCCACACCCCCAAATGAACTTCTATTCAGGACTAGTGCTACGTTGGTTTTGCCACCGTAAGCCCGCCACATGGACAGTCGACCGTATCTGTCATCGGACTCTGGATTGTGTTCGGTAAGTGAAAGCAAAAAGGTTTGAGCGCTCCGTTCTTTTTTTACATCATCAAAACGGGCTTCAATCTCCGTGGAAATTCCCTCTTGGATACCATCAAGTAATTTAGCAAGCCTGCCGGTACGATTTGAGCCAACCCCAATTTCGCTTCTCCACACCTTTGAAAGTAGGCTCGTGCCATATGAAATCTCGGAAAAATCATTCATCTCGAGCGCATTTCTCAAAGTGAATTGTTGATTTTCTAGGATTCTCATTGCGTTAGATGCACTGGTGTAGTGAGCGAAGTCGCTACCTCGCTCATTGATCCCTCGGTATTTTCTTACCGCATGAGGATAGAAAATATCCAATAGGTCTTGGTCGCCTAGCCGCATATCTTTTAAACAAGCACCGAGCCTTTGGCATCAATCGCGCCTTGGGTCTCGGCCTCGCCCAGAAGCATCTCGTTATGGGCTTTGCCCGATGGGATCATCGGGAAGCAGTTTTCATGCTTTTCAACCAGGCAGTCAAAGATCACCGGACCGTCATAGGCCAGCATTTCCTTGATCGCCTCGTCCAGATCATCGGCATTGTCACAAAGGATGCCCTTTGCACCAAACGCTTCAGCGAGCTTCACGAAATCGGGCAGCGCCTCGGACCAGCTGTGGGAATAGCGCTCGCCGTGGAGCAGTTCCTGCCACTGGCGCACCATGCCCAGTCGCTCGTTGTTCAGAATGAACTGCTTGACGGGCAGGCGGTATTGCACAGCCGTCCCCATCTCCTGCATATTCATCAGCCACGAAGCCTCACCAGCCACGTTGATCACGAGGCTCTCGGGATGAGCCACCTGCACACCGATAGACGCAGGCGTGCCATAGCCCATCGTGCCCAGACCGCCGGAAGTCATCCAATGATTGGGATCCTCAAACCCCAAATATTGCGCGGCCCACATCTGGTGCTGACCCACTTCGGTCGTGATGTAGCGGTCATGGCCCTTGGTCAGCTCTTCCAGACGCTGCAACGCATATTGCGGTTTGATCGTCTTACCGGACTGCTTGAACTTCAGGCAATCAACCTTGCGCCATTCGTTGATCTGATCCCACCACTTGGCCAGACCTTCTTTATTGGTCTTGCGCCCCTTGGCTTTCCAGACCCGCAGCACGTCTTCCAGAACATGCGCCACGTCGCCCAAAATCGGGACATCCACGCGGATCACCTTGTTGATCGAGGACGGATCAATGTCGATATGCACCTTCTTGGACTTGGGGCTGAACGCATCAATGCGGCCCGTGATCCGGTCGTCAAACCGCGCACCGATATTGATCATCAGATCGCAATCATGCATCGCCATGTTGGCTTCATAAAGCCCATGCATGCCCAGCATGCCCAGCCAGTTCTTGCCCGATGCGGGGTAACAGCCCAAGCCCATCAGCGTGGACGTGATCGGGAAATCCGTGGCCGCCACCAGCTCACGCAGCAATTGCGTGGCCGCCGTGCCGGAATTGATGACTCCGCCACCTGTGTAAAAGATCGGCTTCTTCGCGGTCATCATCAGATCGACCAGCTTCTCGATCTCGGCCATATCGCCTTTGACCTGCGGGTTGTAATGCGTCTGCACCTGCTCAGGCGGGGTGTAGCTGCCGTTGGCAAACTGCACGTCCTTGGGGATGTCGACCAGAACCGGGCCAGGGCGGCCGGAGGTCGCCACATGGAACGCTTCATGGATCACACCGGCGAGGTTGTCCGTCTCTTTCACCAGCCAGTTATGCTTGGTGCAGGGCCGCGTGATACCCACCGTATCGGCTTCCTGAAACGCGTCCGAGCCGATCATGAACGTGGGCACCTGACCCGTCAGCACGATCATCGGGATGCTGTCCATCAGCGCGTCCGTCAGGCCCGTCACCGCATTCGTGGCCCCCGGACCAGAGGTCACCAGAACCACACCGGGCTTGCCCGTCGCGCGCGCGTAGCCTTCGGCGGCATGGGTCGCACCTTGCTCGTGGCGCACCAGAATGTGCTTGATATCGTTTTGCTGAAAGATCTCGTCGTAAATCGGTAGCACGGCGCCGCCGGGATATCCGAATACCGTGTCGACACCCTGATCCTTCAGGGCTTGGACAACCATTTTCGCTCCGGTCATTTGACGTGTCATCGCTCTATGCTCCGTATCTGACGTCAGTCTCGTTACACATAAAAAAGCCCCCGAGAGTATCGGAGGCGCATGGGGTCCCATTTGGGTGTCCGGTTCACCGGCCCATGCGCGTTATCCCTACTAGTACGACAATGCTCAACATCATCAGCTCCTTCATGTGACGCGGACATTAGGTCGGGGTTTTGGGGGCGTCAACAGCCAAAGCGCTGAATAATCTGTCGCTGCGACATTATTTTGCGAAATTATATGTCGAAGGAGAGGGGGTTGGCATCACAAGCGCAAATTTCTGGGTCTGCATCCGCCTATAAACCTGACCTACATTCCAAGAACTACCCTGTCCTGGGCCTGACCCTGGGCGGGTCGGAGTAACGAGGCCCCGGATCAAGTCCGGGGCGCATTGCGTTGCATTGATCGGCTTTCAACGGATTTCCCGCACCCCGCACCCCGCGCGTCGGACGCTTCACGGCAACATTGAAAGGTTCGTCGGTTCAGGCTCTGCACCTGCTGCTGTCAACATCGCGTGGATCTGACCCCGGTGGTGCACTTGGTGATTGAAAAGCTCAACAACACAAAGGGCCTTTAGTGCCTCGATCCGGCGTGTGCCGTCGCCAGGATACCAGACCACCGTGCCCTCCAAGTCAGCATCAATCAATGGGGCCGCCCAGTCTTCGATGTCCTGATTGCGTCTCAAACGCATCGTCTTGAAACGCTCCCAATCCGACGGACTGGTGAGCGAGTGTTTGACGGTGTCCTCGGGCCGTTCGTTTCCCTGAAGTCTCTGCAAGATCAGGGCATCGGCCCAGTACAGATGGTTGAGAGTAGCGGCAATTGATCGAAAGAACGCGCCGCGATCTTTATGGCGCGCCGCGTCAGAAAGCGTGTCGGCGGCGGTGACCAAGGAGGTGTTCTGCCAAGTGTTGTAATGTGCCATAAGGCGGCAATAGTCGGCTGAGATCATGTTCTCAGGCTCCTTTGATGTGTTCTGGAAGGATTGGAGACGCATCCCGTAGAGCGTCTTGTCAGGTGCTTATTGGCACCTACACGCCCTGTAAGACTTGACCTGATCGGTCGCGGGGCGTTGGGCGGTATGCTGAAAGCTCGGTCGTTTTGAGGACGACGTCAAGTGTCGGCCATGGGGCTTTGCGCGGTCTCCCGCCAGCAGATGCCCTTCACTTCAACTCTATACCCGTCCCGGACCTGACCCGGGACCTTTTTCCCCAACGCATCACCCCAAATCCTTAAGATGGGGAGGCAAATCGTCTTTAGCGTCATAATTCAAACAACGGCACATCCAAAACCAAAACTACGCGCCCAATGGCATCGACCGCAGCGTTGTCAGCTTCTCGCCATCTAACCGAACCAGTTCGAGCGAGGACACCAGCCCTTTGATGGGAAACTGTCCCACCGCAGAGATATCAACCCGATCTAACGCTGCTCCATCACGATAAGCGCCAACCGTCATATGGGGTTCGAAGGAGTGCGCGGGGCTCAACTCCGACCGATGCGCCCCGTCATAGAGCTGAGTGTGCAACGACGTGATTTCCGCGCGCCCGTCACCACAAAGTAGGAAAATCTTGTGCGTCTCCTCGAACGGATCGAACGCGCTCACATGGCGATCGAACAAGACCGGCACGGCACGGGCTTGCCGGGACACCGTGTCGACCCGTTCAGACACCGCGGCCAGATGAATATCGTCCATGCCGAAGACCAGCGTGATGTGAGGCGGAACCAATTTCGCCCGGTCAGGCTCATGCATCTCTCGGAAAGTGCGGATACGCGCGGCCGTGTTTGGCTCGAACGCCGGGTATGCCAAGACGTAAATCATGGTGCGACTTTATTGTGCGGGTCTGACGTCCTCAAAGAGCCACCCGGATTACTTCAGATCCACGCCCGTTCCTTGCAGCACCCCATGCTCCAGCGCATATCGTGTGAGCCCTGCGGTGGAGGCAATCCCCAGCTTGCGTTTGATGTTTTTGCGATGGGTCTCCACCGTGCGCACGGAAATATCCAGGGTCGCCGCGACTTCCTTGTTCGACTGACCCTGTGCCAGTTGTAGCAGGATCGTCTGCTCACGGTTGGTCAAGGCCTCTCGCGCGCCGTTTTGGACCGGCTCAAGCGAGCCTTTGGCCCCGGTGCACAGATAGCGCCCGCCGGTCATAACAGCATCAATCGCCTCTTTGATCTCTTCCGTCGGCACGTCCTTCAGAACGTATCCCTTCGCCCCGTGGCTTAGGGCAGAGTTGATATATTCGGGGCTGTCATGCATCGACAGGATCAGGATGTTGGTCTCGGGCCGCCGCTCCAGAATGATCTCGGTCGCGCTCAGCCCGCTGACTTGCGGCATGTTCAGATCGAGCAGCATGACGTCCGGGGCAAGCGCTTCGACCTGATCAATCGCTTCCTGACCGTTGCTCAAGACACCCACCACCTCGATATCGTCATACGTCTCAAGGATTGACTGGATGCCTTCTGCAACCATCGGGTGGTCATCCACAATCACAACGCGGGTCTTACTCATGCTGATACTTTCGTTTTGCCTTCTGGCGGCAACAGATGGCTTAGCGGGACCTGCGCTTCGATCACCGTGCCGGTCTTCGACGACAGGATCCGCAGCGTGCCATCCAGCTGTTCGATGCGTTCTTGCATATTGCGTAGGCCCAGACCACTGCGCTCTTGTCGCGCGGCAGAGGCGTCTTCCAGCCCGCGCCCATCGTCCGAGATGCGCAAGGTTGCACCGTCCTTGTGGCCGCGCAGGTCCAGCGTCACACGCCGGGCTTCGGCATGCCGCTCAATATTCGTCAGTGCTTCCTGCGCGATGCGATACAAGGCAATCTTGGCGTCCTGATCCAGCCGGTTGCGGAAAACAACCGTCTCGAACGAGGTCTCGATCCCCGTGCGCTCGCTGAAATCCTCGATCAGCGCTTTCAGGGCAGGGCCTAGCCCCAGGTCGTCCAGCACACCGGGGCGCAAATCGCGGCTGATGCGGCGCACTTCGACAATCGCCTCCGACAGCGTCTCGAACCCCTTGTCCAGACTGTCCCCCGCGCGCGCATCGCCCTTCGCGATCCGCCGCCGCGCCAGATCCAGCGCATAGCGGACGGACACAAGGATCTGGCTGATACTGTCATGCAATTCCCGCGCCACGCGCCTGCGCTCTTCCTCCTGCGTGTCGAAAATCCGCTGAGTGAGTGCCTTCAGCTTGGCATCCGCCAGCCGCCGCTCGCGCACATTCAGCATCAGCCCGGACAGGAAGACCAGCAGAAGCGCCCCGATGGTGATCGCGATAATATAGTAGAAGGTCTGGCGCACGCGCTCCTCCACCTCCGCGCGCGAGGCCGCGACCGTGGCTAGAATATCGTCGATAAAGATACCCGTCCCGATCGCCCAACGCCAATCCTGCAGGCCGATGGTATAGGTGACCACGCGGGCCGTCTCCCGCGTCGATGGTTTGAACCAGTCAAACGCATGATAGCCGCCGCCTGTGCGGGCCTGCTCGATCAGCACATCCGTGATCTCGATGCCGTTCACATCCTCCAACCCCGACCAGTTCTTGCCGATTAGGTTGGTCTGCCGGGGGGCGACCAGATTGTTGCCCTCATAATCGAAGACATAAAAGAACCCGTCCTGACCATAGAGCATCGATGATAGGATCCGCGTCACTTCCAGCTTGGCGGCCTCATCATCAGGGGCGGCGCGACCGTAGATGTTGATAATCGCCGTGCGCGCCAGCGACAGGTAGTTCTTCAATTCCTCGCGCTTGGCGGCAATCAGTTCTGTCTGCAGCTGCTGGATCTCACGCTCGGCCAGTTGCCGCGACTGGTTGGTCACCACAATCGCGATGGCCGCGACCGCCAGCAACAAGGGCAGGGTGGCCAGCAAGAACAGTTTTTGCGCGTAGGTCAGAGACAGCCGGAACATGCAAAACGCCAGTAAGAGATGATTCGATTCGCCAAGTGACGGCCCCTATTTACGCTCAAACCACGCACCGCGCTCCAGAAAACCTTTGATTTCGCCTGTTTTTGTGGCGCGGTTGCGTAAAATTCGCTCTGAAAAGCGACGGTCTACGCACTTGTAGGTATTCCGCTTATGCATAGCCGCTATTAGTCTCCGCGCACCATTCACGATCCGCCTGCCTTGAGGGGTGGGCTGCCAACATATCTGGGAGGATACATTATATGGATCGTCGTTCTTTTCTGAAAAACTCGGCAATCGGCGGCACGGCCGCTGCTGCAAGCACGGCACTGGCCGCTCCGGCCTATGCACAGGGCAAGCAGACGCTGACCATGGTCACCAGCTGGGGCCGCGGTCTGGCAGGCGTGTTTGACGCCGCCCAGCGTGTGGCCGACAGCGTCAACGCGATGTCCGACGGCTCGCTGACCATCGAGATCAAAGCCGCAGGTGAGCTTGTGGGCGCGTTCGAGGTGTTTGACGCCGTGACTGCCGGTCAGGCCGACATGTATCACGCCGCTGACTACTATTTCGTCGGTCAGCACCCGGCCTATGCCTTCTTCACGGCTGTGCCCTTCGGCATGACCGCACAGGAATTGGCCAACTGGTATTACCACGGTGACGGTGCTGCTCTGCATGACGAGCTGGGCCAGATCTTCGGTCTGAAATCCTTCCTGGCTGGTAACACGGGCGCACAGGCAGGCGGCTGGTATCGCAAGGAAATCACTTCCGCGGCTGACTTCAACGGTCTGAAGTTCCGTATGCCGGGTCTGGGCGGCAAAGCCCTTGGTAAGCTCGGCGCGTCCGTGCAGAACCTGCCGGGCTCGGAAGTGTATCAGGCATTGGCCTCTGGCGCCATCGACGGCACCGAGTGGATCGGCCCCTGGGCCGACGAGAAAGCTGGTTTCCAGGAGATCACGCAGTTCTACTATGCCGCTGGCTTCCACGAGCCGGGCGCAGGTCTGTCCGTCGCCGTGAACCGCGACGTGTTCGAGGGCATGTCCCCCGCGCACCAGAAGATCATCGAGATCGCATCGGCTGAAGCCCACCAGTGGAACCTGGCTCAGTTCCTGAACAACAACGGTACCGCGCTGCAGCGTCTGCAGGCCGGTGGCGTCAAGGTTCTGGAATTCGGCGACGACGTTTGGGACGCCTTCGGGACCGCCTCGAACGAAGTCCACCAGGAGAACATGGGCGACGAGATCTACAAGAACGTCTACGACAGCTTCTCGGCATCGCTCAAAGCCTCGTCCAGCTGGATCCAGCAGGCCGAAGGCACCTACCGCGCACAGCGCGACCGCGTTCTGGGCTAAGCCCTCTCGCGACGAAAAAAGGGGCGGGGGCCAGTATCGGTCCCCGCCTTTTGACGACCCGGCCGCTGCTTGCGCGGTCAACCTGAATAAAGAGCCTGACAAACGGGCTGGGGGATCATCACATGGACGGCATCGTCTGGCTTTTCCAGAATATTGCGATGGCCTTTTACAACTTCGCCTATGCGATCACGCATCCGGGGTTGTGGCTTGATTGGAGCAACAAGGAATCGCTGATGCGGTTCATTTATTACGGCGGCTCGGTCGAGTTCTTCTTTGTGGTCTTCACCACCTTTCTGGTCTTCACCGCCATCGGTATCTGGCGCAACAGCTTCCTATGGGGCTGCGTGCGAGGGCTGGAAACGATGGCCAACACCATCGGACGCGTGGCTGCCTGGGCTGGCCTGCTGATGGTGCTGCAACAGATCATTATCGTTTTCATGCAGCGGATTTTCTCCGCCGCCGAGATTTCCTTTGGCTTCGGCAAGGCGCTGACCTTCGATGTCAGTTGGTGGTCCGAAGAACTGAAGCTCTACAATGCGCTCGTCGTGACGCTCTGCTGCACCTACACCTTCGTGCAAGGCGGCCATGTGCGCGTCGATCTGGTCTATTCAGCGATCAGCCACCGCGCCAAGCGCATCATCGACATGATCGGCTCGATGATCTTCATGGCACCTGTCGCCCTCGTGACATGGATGTATGGCTGGTACTTCCTGTGGCGCCATCTGGTCGTGCCGAACCCGTCCGCCTCCGACACGCTGGACCGGCTTCTCGCCAAGTCGCGTGCGCTGCGCTGGAACGTGGAAACTATCGGGTTCTCGCCCAACGGCTTCAACGCCTATTTCCTCTTCAAGATCCTACTCGTGACCTTCGCGGCGCTGGTCTTCCTGCAAGCCATCGCCTTCTTCTGGCGCTCCTATCTGGAGTGGAAGGAAGGCGAAGAGAGCGCAGGCAAGTATCTTGATAAAGACAAGCTGGGCGATGAAGACGCCGAGCTGGTCGCGAATATCCACTGATTTTAGGGGCACAGAGCAATGCTATTCGGACTTGATGGGGTCGAGATTGGCCTGATTATCGTCTTCCTCTGCCTCTTTGGCGGGATCTTGTCGGGCTTTCCTGTGGCTTTCGCCATCGGCGGCGCTGGCGTCATTTCCTTCGGCATCATCGCAGCGCTCGACAGTGCAGGGCTGCTGATCCATCAGGCGATTGATACGTCATCCGCCGAATATGCCGGGCTGATCGCAGAAGGGGTGCGCCAAGAAGCGATCAGTATCTTCCGATACCCTGAATTGCCGCGTGTGGCCGAACCCGTCTTCGTGCAAGGCTGGGAGACCGCGCTCGACCGCAACGTCTCTTTTGTGGTGAACCGCATCAACGAACGTGTGCTGGCGGGCCAATCCATCGAGACACTGCTTGCCGTGCTGATGTTCGTTCTGATGGGCATCACGCTCGAACGCTCCAAGATCGCAAACGACCTGCTGACCACAATGGCCCGAGTCTTCGGCCCGCTGCCCGGCGGTCTGGCTGTGTCCGTTGTCGTCGTGGGCGCGTTCCTCGCGGCCTCCACTGGCATCGTCGGCGCGACCGTTGTGACCATGGGCCTGCTCTCGCTGCCCACCATGCTGCGCAATGGCTATTCGCCTGAGCTTGCCACCGGCGTCATCGCCGCCTCCGGCACCTTGGGTCAGATCATTCCGCCCTCCATCGTGATCGTCCTTCTGGGCACGCTTGCCGGTGACCTCTATTCCGCCGCGCAGGAAGAGCGCGCGCAGCTTGTGGGCTGCACCGACGCACTCACCTATCTGGGCGAGCCTGCCGTCGTCTCCGTCGGCACGCTCTTCCAGGCCGCTCTGCTGCCGGGCATCCTTTTGGCCGTGCTCTACGCCGGTTACGCGCTCTTCTACGCGATCATCAATCCGGCCAAAGCGCCCCCGGTTGAGCTCGGCTCCACCAACTCCGAAGTCATCACCCGCACCGACGCCTATACCTGGTTCCTCGGCGCGCCCATCGCGATCATCGGCGGCCTGATGCTGCTAGGCCAAGTGAACCTTGTGGGCTCGCAAGACATCACCGTCGACAGCTTCTCGGACGCCGGTCAAACCGCCAGCCTGCGCACCAATGTGGGCCCCGAATGCGAAGCCGCGATGCAAATGCTTCACGGCATGGACGCTTGGAACGCCGCTGTGGAAGAGCAGCGCCTCATCGACGAGGCCGGTGGCGTCGCCGAAAGCGTCGCTCTCTCGCCCGAGGAAATTGCCGAAGCCCGCGTCCAGAAAATCGCCGATGCCGCCCCGATCGGAACGGGCCTCGCCATCGGTCTGGCACTCTTCGCGCTGATCCTGACCACTGCCCGCGGCACATCCCCCAGCGGCAATCCAGTGCCGCTGCTGATCGGCGCGCTGGGTGTCCTGCTAGGCTTTGCCGTCGACGTGGCCTTCATTACCCCGACCACCACACCTGGCGTCACAGTCCTTCTTATGGCGATCCCCGTTGCAATGGCGCTCTACGGCTGCCGTGCCGCGGTCGGCATGCTGGGCCAGAACGAACTGCTCCGCGTGGTCTTCCCACCGCTCGTGCTGATCGTCGCCGTGCTGGGCTCCATCCTCGGCGGGATCACCAATCCGACACCGGCCGCAGCCCTCGGGGCAGGGGGCGCGATCATGCTCGCCGCCTATCGACGCCTCAAGGACGAAGACAAATCCGGCCGCATCATCATCATGGCGACCTTCTCGATCCTGATCATGATCCTTGTCGGCGTGAACTTCGATTTGCGCGTCAACCAAGACACCGTAACGCTTGAGAACTGGATCGCCTTCCTCGTCGCCGAGGGCACCTACCTCTTCGCGATGTTCGGCATCTTCTACGCCTGCTGGACACTCTTCCGGACAGGTGTCCTCAGCCCGGTGGTGCGCGAGACCGCGAAAGTCACCAGCATGGTCTTCACCATCCTGATCGGCTCGCAACTGCTGAACCTCGTCGTCATCTCCTTCGGGGGAGAGCACTACATCCAGCAATTCCTCCGCAGCTTCGACAATGAATTCACGGTCTTCCTGATCGTGATGCTCGTGCTCTTCGTGCTGGGCTTTGTGCTGGATTTCCTTGAGATCATCTACATCGTGATCCCCATCGTCGGCCCCGTGATCTATGGCGGCACGATGGATCCGAAATGGGTGACGATCATGATCGCAGTGAACCTGCAGACCTCGTTCCTGACACCACCTTTCGGCTTCGCGCTCTTCTACCTGCGCGGCGTCGCCCCACCACAAGTAACCACCGGCCACATCTACCGAGGCATCATCCCCTTCGTGTTGATCCAGGTGCTTGGGCTGGTGCTTCTGTCACTCTTCCCACAAGTGGTAACGATTGTGCCCAATCTTCTGGGCGGTTAACGCGGGCAAGGGGGCCTCCGGGCCCCCTTACGCCTTCCCGCGCGCACCCAGCGAACCTACCCGTCCCGGACCCGATCCAGGACCTCGGCCAAGAGCGCAACCCCACACCCAAGGCCCCGTGCGCGCCCGCACAGCCACAAGCCGCAATCCCCACCCCGTCCCGGACTTGATCCGGGACCTCGAGATGAACAGAGATAACGCGCAGCGAAAGTCTGTTTAGAGCCTGTACTATCCTTATTCCGCAACGCAGCCAATGTCCGCAATGGATCGAAAGATGCTTGATACGTCTATTTGTCATTGGCAGACTTAGATGATCTGGGCGAGCCAGTAAGTCCATTGGTCAGTCGAAAGCCGGAGTACAGATCATTCAAGATTTTTTCACTGATGTTTGGCAGTTTGAATACGCCGTAGTGCCGTGCCTACTTGCATATCTCGTTTTTGACATTCCCATAATTTACAGGCGAATTACGCGGCGCTTGTATGTTCCGATCTACTTTGCATTCTTTCCATTTGGATATTCCGACGAACTTTATGCGAGATATTTTAATGAGGATCACTATTGGATGGTGGGCGGCCCATTGCGTGAAAATGAGGTCGCAAATGCGAGAAATAAAATTATTTGGGTATCTGTGCTGTCACTGGCGTTGACGATGGCCGTAAGCCCATTCCTGGCAGCAATGTTCAGCCATTACTACCTCACCATAACGCAGCAGACGCAGTTTTTCTATACGCTGGCTGTAGCTAAGGGACTGATGCTCGCTTGGTCACTTTATGATCTTCGGTGGCAGTACACGGTTACAGAAATCGTTCCCGCTGGATACATTGCTACCATTTATGTAGTCTACTGGATTGCCTTGCTGACATTTTATGATCGAGGGTTGGCTTGGATAGCTGAGCAAGACGCGATCGGTGGACTGGGCGCTATCGCAAACAGCCTACTCGATTTCTTTGTCTATGATATTGGTGTCGGAATCCTGTTTGTTGGAATCATTGGCTTCCTTGTGCCCTGGCGGTTGACGAGTGGAACGGCTCGCCCCATGGCTGACGATGAAGAATAGACGCCTATACCAACTGGCAGCACTTACGAAGCGTGACGCCAGATTCTCAGCTAAAACGCAAATGTTCGCCGTAGCCGTTACGGCAACTGAAATGCAGTTCAGACCGCTTTGGCATAGATTGGTCGAATACACGTACGTGCTACTGCTAATACTATTGGGCAAGGATGCAGGCCCAATCAGCATCGGCGTGTCGCAAATATCAATTCGGCACTTTGTGTTGTTGGAAGGTACTAACCAGTTCCAGTCGCTTTTGTGGGCAATGTCAGCCCGGAAGAACTTGGTGACTTGCTGCAAGATAATCGAAGCAATGGATGTAGAAAACTTAAACGATGTACGGGTAGCTTATAATGGTGAAAGCACCTTGTATTATAGGAAAGCGCTACAACGAAATTTTGATCTTCTTCAAGAGATGGAAGCACGCCGCGCAAGCCCAAGAGATTTGCCATAATAACCTACTTAATAACGAAAGATGATATCATCTGTTCAGGCGCCATACCTCTGGTTTGCGCCCAGTTTCAGACGTAAATTCTGAATCTATCTACGGCCGCTCCATCCCCACACACCCAAATCCTCCCCAAAACCACACCCTTTTTCAATTTTAGGTGCGACATTCTGTCAAGTCAGGCTACCTTAAACACACAGATCGTTTTTTGGAGAGCTTGCAATGGAAACCCTGGTTCCAATTCTCATCATTCTCAATATCACTCTGGCGACCGCCTTGTTCGTTGCTCGAATTGCGCAGCGCGATGCGGAATATGCGCGCCAAGCCCGCGAAGAAGAAGAGTTCAAATCTTACTTCAGAAACGATCGCAGACGCTAGATTACGGGCGCTCTCGCAGCACGAAAATCTAAATATTCTCTTTAAGAACAGTGCGCTAGAACCTGTTTCGGGGTTATGTTAAGTCCCTGAAAAAGAAACCCAATGATATCAATGAATGCCCCTCGAAAAGCTGGTTTCGCACGCGAAACCCTTGGGGCTCTGCTAAGCGGCGCGCAGCCCGTTACCGCTTTGTCGGACGCCCATCGGGCAGGGTGATCTTGGCCACTTGATCCGCAATCGGATCGACGGACAGGGGGTGCGTGTCCGTGCTGTAATCCGCCTCGGGTCGCAGGTCCTCCCACGCGCCGTTGCGGTAGACCTCCAGACCGGAAAACTTCGCTTTGTAGCCCATCTTCGGCGAGCCGGGCACCCAATACCCCAGATAGACGTAAGGCAGGCCCGCATCGCGTGCGATAGCCACGTGATCGAGGATCACATACGTCCCAAGGCTTTGGCGATCCAGATCGGGGTCGTAGAATGAATAGACCATCGACAAACCGTCATCGAGCACATCGGTCAGGCACACCGCGCTTAGCATCGTCGGGCCGCCATCGTCGTCCGGCTGGGAATACTCGATCACGCGGCTGCGGATCGGGGTTTCCTCAACCATGGCGGCGAATTCGAAGATATCCATATCCGCCATCCCGCCATCTGCGTGGCGCTTGTCCAGATAGCGGCGGAACAGATCGAATTGATCTTCCGTGGCCCAAGGGCTGGTGGCTTGTCGTGACACGTGACTGTTGCGGCGCAGAATGCGGCGTTGGCTTTTCGTAGGCTCGAAATCCGCGACCCGGATCCGCGCCGACAAACAGGCCGAGCAATCCCCGCAAGACGGGCGATACAGAACATTTTGCGAGCGGCGAAACCCTTGTTTGCTGAGCGCATCGTTGAGTTTTTCGGAGGTGTCCCCTTGCAACGCCGTGAACAGCTTTCGCTCCATCCGGCCCTCCAGATAGGGGCAGGGCTGTGGCGCTGTCACATAGAACTGTGGTGCAATGGGGAGGGTGTGGCGCATGTTTCCTCAACAAGTTGGCCTGAGCCTACTCGTGTTGGCCATAACCGCCAACCCCCCAAATGTCGCGAGTTAAGTGCGGTTTTGGTTAAGCCGCGCGGTTGATCGCGACGGTGCCCAGAACCAGATCCGTGAGGCCTTGCCGCCGCTCTGTTGTGAGCATCAGCACGATGGAGACCAATTGCAGCAGCGGCATCCCGATCGACACGCTGTAACCCAGCGTGTGCAAGAAGGCCGGCAGCAGTGAAAAGCGCGCGCCATCTGCGGTGCGCAGCTCAATCGCAACGAGTCGCATGCCCCATGTGGCCGATCCATTGGCCAGCGTGACAACCCGGTAGGCAAAGCCAAGCACCATGAAGAGTCCGAAGAAGATGAAAAAGCCAAGGCCAAGCGTCAAAACTGCGAGGATGAAGCTCATTACAAAGATAACGAAGGCATCCACGATCCACGCGATGAGCCGTTTGACGGGCGTGTCGGCGTAGAACTCGGCTTGGTAATGCGGGTCGGGCAGGGCGGTCATGGGAGCCTCGGGCAGGGGTTGGTTATGCAGCGAAACGGCAGCCCCCGATATGGGGCTGCCAAGGGGAGGGGACGTGCTTATCAGTTAAGCGTCATCGTCGTTTTTTGAAGGGCGCGCGCGCTCATCCATGAACTGGTCGAACTCGGCCTTGTCCTTGGCATCGCGCAGGCGCTTGAGGAAGGCCTCGAAGTTCTCCTGTTCTTCTTCCAGACGGCGCAGCGTGTCTGCCTTGTAGGCATCAAACGCGGCGTTGCCGGTCGTGGACATCGCGTGCGAGGCGCGGCGCATCCGGCGGCTGCATCCGCCGCCTGAGAATTTGTTGTTCATGATCATATATCCCAGAACCAGAAGGCCGACGGGCCAGAAGAAGATGAAGCTGAGCACCATCAGGGTGATCCAGGCGGCCTTGCCGTGCTCATCCAGCCACATCTCTGTGCGGGCAAACCAGGAGGGACGCTGGGACATGGGGGTGGGTGAAGCGGTGGCGGGGGTCATTTGGGTCTCCGTTGTTTGGGTTATGTGAATGTCTTTCACATTACACATATCGGGGGACCGGCCCTAACCTTCAAGCCTAAATGTAAATGTTTTTTACATTTTTTGATTTATGACGTGAAATCAGCCACTTGCGCGTCGGTTATTTGTTCAAGAACCTGACTTTTGATCGGAAACACATGGCGCGGTGTGCCCGCGGCGGCGTAGACGACGTCAAATTCCAGCAGGCGCGCGTCCAGAAACGCGCGGATGGGGGAGAGGTGGCCGACCGGGCTGACGCCGCCGATTGCAAAGCCCGTTTGTGCGCGGATGAGCGCAGCATCGGCCTTGCCCAACGGCTCCCCAGCGATGGTGGAGGCTTTGGCGTCATCAACCTGATTGCCGCCTGCGGTCAGAAAGAGGATCGCGCGATCGCTTTCCAGCCCGCGAAAGATGATCGACTTGGCAATCTGGTCCAGAAGGCACCCCGCAGCATCCGCCGCTTGTTGCGCTGTGCGGCAATCGCCAAGCTCCAGCACCTCAGTCTCGACGCCGGCCTCGGCCAGTGCGGTTTTCACCCGTTTCAGGCTCTTGCTCATCTCTCTCCCTCGGATTGACCTTGCCCTTTTTGCGGCTCACAAGAAGGAATGACAACTGCCCATTTACCGGTTCCGTTTGATCCTGATCGTGCTGCCGAAGTTGCTCCGCTCTATACGGCAGCCTCGGAGGAATGGCGCGCCGTGATCGCGGGTGTGGCGGGGTGCAGCCCCTATCTGAAAGCAATCCTTGAGCGGCATTCCGACTGGATGATCCCCGCATTGAACGCACCAGACGCGGCTTTTGCCGATCTTTTCAAGGGGCTGCGCGACACACCGCTAGAAGGGCTGCCTAAAGCGCTGCGCGTCGCCAAGGCTCGCGTGGCGGGGCTATTGGGGCTTCTGGATGCAGGCAATCACTGGCCGCTCGAGAAGATCACGGGCACGCTGACCGATTTTGCGGATCTGTCGGTGGATGTGGCGATCAAAGCACTGCTGGCGCCCGAGATTGCACGCGGCAAGCTGCCGGGGATGGGGCCAGAGGACGTGGCGACTGCAGCAGGCATGTGCGTTCTCGCGATGGGCAAGATGGGCGCGCATGAGCTGAATTACAGCTCGGATATCGACCTGATTTGCCTTTTTGATGAGACGCGTTTTGCGCCCGACGATTATCACGACGCGCGTGCGGTCTTTATCAAAGTGACCCGCAAGATGTGTACGATGCTGTCGGACAACACGGCGGATGGTTATGTCTTTCGCACCGACTTGCGGCTCCGCCCGGATGCGTCTGTGACACCGGTCTGCCTGTCGATGGAGGCCGCAGAGCGGTATTACGAAAGCGTGGGACGCACATGGGAACGGGCCGCCTACATCAAGGCACGCTCCTGTGCGGGCGATTTGGAGGCGGGGGAGCGGTTTTTGAAAACCCTGCGCCCCTTCGTGTGGCGCAAGCATCTGGATTTCGCGGCCATCCAAGACGCCCATGACATGCGCCTTCGCATCCGCGCGCATAAAGGGCTGGGCGGGCCGATCACGCTGCCCGGTCACAATATGAAGCTGGGGCGGGGCGGTATTCGCGAGATCGAGTTCTTCACCCAGACCCGCCAATTGATCGCGGGCGGGCGGGACCCGGATCTGCGCCAACGCGGCACGGTCGACGGGCTGCGCGCGTTGGTTGCCAAAGGCTGGGTTCCCGAGGCCGATGCGGAGACGCTGATCGAGATCTACCGCGAGCACCGCAAGGTCGAGCATCGTTTGCAGATGATTGCGGATGGCCAGACCCATGATCTGCCATCCAATGAGGAGGGCTTTGCCCGGCTCGCGGCGTTTTTGGGACAAAAGGTGCCGGAGTTGAAAACGGTGCTGGAAGAGCGTTTGTCGACGGTGCACACGCTGACCGAGGGGTTCTTTGCGCCCAAGGAAACCGCGACCCCCGTTGATCCGGAGTTTGGCAAAGCGGTCACCGCACGTTGGCCCACATATCCTGCGTTGCGGTCTGAACGCGGGGTCGAGATATTCGAGCGTCTGCGCCCTGATATCCTGCGCCGTTTGCAAGATGCCGCGCGCCCGGAAGAGGCGCTCAATTCCTTTGACGGGTTTCTGGCGGGCCTGCCTGCGGGCGTGCAGCTCTTCTCGCTTTTTGAAGCCCATCCGCAGCTGATTGATCTGCTGATCGACGTGGCGGCGACGTCGCCTGCGCTGGCGCTCTATCTGTCGCGCAACTCGGCTGTCTTCGATGCGGTGATTGGCGGGTCGTTCTTTGCGGAGTGGCCGGGATGCGCTGCGCTGACCGCAGATTTGAGCGCGCGGATTGCGGAGCAAACGGATTATGAGGCGCAGCTGAACACCGCACGACTTTGGCAGCGCGAATGGCGCTTTCGCATCGGGGTGCATCACTTGCGGGGTCTGATCTCGGCCAAGGAGGCGGGGGTGCAATATGCCGATCTGGCCGATGCGTGCCTGAAGGCCGTTTGGCCTGCGGTTTTGGCGCAGTTTGAGGCCAAGCATGGGGCTGCACCGGGGCGCGGTGCTGTGGTGGTCGGCATGGGCTCGCTTGGTGCACGGCAATTGCAGGCGCAGTCCGATCTGGATTTGATCGTGATCTATGATGCGGCTGGGGTTGAGGCGTCGGATGGGCGGCGTCCGTTGGCAGCGCGGCCTTACTATGCGCGTCTGACGCAGGCGTTGGTGACAGCGATGACTGCGCCTATGGCCGATGGGCGGCTTTACGAGGTCGATATGCGCTTGCGCCCGTCCGGGCGTCAGGGGCCTGTCGCCACGGGGTTTGCTGCATTCAAGGCGTATCAGCGCGACGAAGCCTGGACGTGGGAGCATCTGGCGCTGACGCGGGCGCGCGCAATTGCGGGGCCGGAGGATTTGCGGGCTGAGATTGAGGCGTTTCGCGCGGCGTTGCTAGGCGAGGTCGGCGCGGCGGAGAAGGTCAAGTCGGACGTGCAGGAAATGCGCGCCCGCATTGCCGAGGCGAAAGGCCCCGGCGGCCCGTTTGAGGCAAAGCTGGGCGCGGGGCGTATGCAGGATATCGAGCTGACCGCGCAGGCGGCGGCGTTGGTGGCGGGCTCTGATCTGCGCGAGACGCCCGCGCAATTGGCTTGCGGTGTCGCAATCGGCTGGTGGACGGACGCGGATGTTGCGGATTTATGCGACAGCTATGGGCTTTGTTGGTCGGTGCAGGCGGCCTCCAAACTGGTGGTTGAGGGGGCGTTTGACCCGACCACCTCGGGCGAGGGTGCCCGCCGCTTTGTGCTGCGTGAGGCCGGGGCGGAGGATATGGACGCGCTGCAAAGGGAAATGACAGTGCGGGCGGGCAAAGCTGCCGCCCGGATCGACGCCACCTTGGAGGCAAAGTGATGGATTTGAGCATCATCGACCGTAAGAATTTGCTGGCCGACAGCTATGCGATCGAGGGGATCAGCGCGCCGGAATGCCGCTCGATCTTTTTGGATTGGGCGTTGAGCTTGCCTGCGGGGATGGACGCGAAAGACGCGATTGAGGCAGCTTTGGGCGTTTATGAGGCGCAGTATCCGGAGCATCCGATGACGGTGACTTTGCGCGAAGGGCTGGCGGAGGCGCGGGCGCCGAAGCGGCGTGGCGGGCGCGCGGCGCGGGTTGGGGAGTAGGGGAACGTTACCCTCGGGCTCGACCCGGGGGGGCGTTTGGAGGAGAGGTCCCCGGTCAAGCCAGGGATGACGGGCGCTGGGGATGGACCGTCGTCTTCGGGCCTGACCCGAGAGCCTCGGCGTTGGTGGGTGCTCTAGCGGGCCAAACCGGCGGCCTCTTTGGCGAGCTGTTCGATCCGGTCCCAATCCTGCGCGTCGATGGCATCTTTCGGGGCGACCCAGCTGCCGCCGACGCAAAGCGTGTTGGGCAGCGCGAGGTAGTCGGGCGCGTTTTGCAGGGACACGCCCCCAGTGGGGCAGAACGAGACCTGTGGGATCGGCGCGCCGATGGCTTTGAGGGCAGGGACGCCGCCATTGGCCTCCGCCGGGAAGAACTTTTGCACCGCATAACCGCGCTCCAGCAGAGCCAAGGCCTCTGACGCGGTGGCGGCACCGGGTAGCAGCGGCAAGTCATGGTCTTCGCAGGCGGCCAGCAGGTGGTCAGTCGCGCCGGGGGAGACGCCGAATTGCGCGCCGGCCTCTTTCGCGGCTTTCACATCATCCGGCGTCAGTAGGGTGCCAGCCCCCACAACGCCGCCTTCGACCTCGGCCATGGCGCGGATGGCGTCGAGGGCTGCGGGGGTGCGCAGGGTGACTTCCAGCGCGGGCAGGCCGCCCGCGACCAGCGCTTTGGCGAGGCCTTGGGCGGTGGCAGCGTCCTCCAGCACCAAAACCGGGATCACCGGGGCAAGGGCGCAGATTTCGGCGCTGCGGCGGCTGGCATCCATTGGGGTCATGGGGAAGTCCTTTTGTTTGGCGGAGAGAGTGGCTCAGATCACGACGCCTGCGCCATGGCTGGCCGGGCCTGCGGTCTGGCGGAAAATCTCGAACAGCTCGCGGCCCACGCCGTGGCCGTTATTGCTGAGATCGGGCGTTGCGGCGGGGCGGTCTGCAACGCCTTCCGTGAGCACCGACAGCTCGCCCTTCACCGCATCGACGCGGATCAGATCGCCGTTCTGCACATGGGCCAAAAGCCCGCCATCCAGCGCCTCGGGTGAGACATGGATCGCAGAGGGCACTTTGCCCGACGCGCCCGACATGCGGCCGTCGGTGACCAAGGCCACTTTCAAGCCACGGTCTTGCAGCACGGCAAGAACCGGCGTCAGGCTGTGTAATTCAGGCATACCGTTGGCTTTTGGGCCTTGGAAGCGCACGACGACAATTGTGTCTTCGGTAAACTCGCCTGCCTTGAACGCGGCTTTCACGGCCTCCTGCGTTTCAAAAACGCGGGCGGGCGCCTCGATCACGTGACGCTCGGGTGCTACGGCAGAGACTTTCATGACGCCCAGCCCCAGATTGCCGGTCAGTTGTTTCATCCCGCCCGTGGGCTGGAACGCATCCTTTGCAGGGCGCAGGATCTTGTCGTTGAGCGTCTCACCCGCGCCGGGCTGCCAAATGACGCCCGCGTCCGACAATTTCGGCTCGTGGCGATAGTCGGTCATCGTGTCGCCTGCCACGCTTTTGGTATCGTCATGAAGCAACCCAGCATCCAGTAGGTCACCAATCATGAAGCCCAAACCCCCCGCGGCGTGGAAGTGGTTCACATCGGCCAGACCGTTCGGATAAACCTTCGCCATCAGCGGCGTGGCCTCTGACAGAGCCTCAAAGTCTGACATCTCCAGCAACACGCCAGCGGCTTTCGCCATGGCGGGCAGGTGGATCAGCAGATTGGTGGAGCCACCCGTGGCCATGAGGCCAACGATGCCGTTCACAAACGCCTTTTCATCGAGAACATCGCTGATGGGGCGATAGTCATTGCCCAAGGCGGTCATGGAAAGGGCGCGCTCGGTCCCGGCGCGGGTCAAGGCCTCCCTCAGTGGTGTGCCGGGATTGACGAAGCTCGCGCCGGGCAGATGGAGGCCCATGAATTCCATCAGCATCTGATTGGAATTGGCCGTGCCATAGAAGGTGCAGGTGCCGGGGCCATGGTAGGAGGCCATCTCGGCCTCCATCAGCTTGTCGCGCCCAATCTCGCCTGCAGCAAATTGCTGACGGACCTTCGCCTTCTGGTCGTTTGGCAAGCCGCTGACCATGGGACCTGCGGGCATGAAGATGCCGGGGATATAGCCGAAGGTTGCGGCTGCGATCACAAGGCCCGGCACGATCTTGTCGCAGACCCCCAGATAGGCGGCTGCGTCATAGGTGTTATGGCTTAGCGAGACACCTGCGGCCAAGGCAATCACGTCGCGAGAGAAGAGCGACAGCTCCATCCCGATCTGGCCTTGGGTGACGCCATCACACATCGCAGGCACACCACCTGCGACCTGGGCTGTGCCACCGGCCTTGCGTGCTGCGTCACGGATGATGTCGGGATATGCCTCAAACGGCTGATGGGCGGAGAGCATATCATTATAGGCGGTTACGATCCCAAGGTTAGGGGCGCGATCGCCCACAAGGCTGTTCTTGTCATCGCCCATGGCGGCATAGGCATGGGCCTGATTGCCGCAAGACAGGTGCGCGCGGCGCGGGCCATCCTCGGCGGCGCGGCGCATACGGTCTAGATAAACCTCCCGCACGGGGCGGCTGCGTTCGATGATCTTTTGCGTGATGGCGTGGACGGTGTCGTTCAGGGGCATGGGTGATATGTCCTTGCAAAGCGCGAAGCGGCTGGGGCCTTTGTCATAGTGTAGACCGTTAGCGCTAACAATTCTAGCCCTGATGACGTTTTTTCCATTCTGAAAGGGCTGCGTCGGGCGCATAGCGGCCTTTCGGGATTGTCGCTTTTCGATGGGTCATAAGTGCTTACCCTTAGATCATACCGATGAAGGAGAGCAGACATGTCTGTCATGAATACTGATATCTACACCAGCGACGGCGCGTTGGACACACGCGCGATCGAAAACAAGGCCCGCGCTTTGCGCGCCCAGGCAACACGCGATATGTTCCGTGCGATTGTGGCGGTCTTCAAGCCGAAAGCTACCGACGCCAAAGGCACTCAAAACGCCTGAGATCCGGGTGTTTGGCGCCGGAATTAGGCGTGCTTGCGTCCCAATAAGACCGCGCCTTCGACGCGCGGTCTTCTCATTTTAGACAAATTTAAGGGGCAATTTTCCTATCGCAGAGGTGATCTGCCGACCAGAACGGTCGTCCCAAATTGGGCTGAGCCCAGAGGTGAGATATGAAATTTGTGCGCTCCTTGGTGCTTCTTGCTGTTGGTGTAACCCTGTCGGCTTGTGCGACCGTTGATACGGCGTCGCGGAACGCGCCGCTTGTGACCAGCCCGCTTGAACCGTCGGCTGTTCAGCAAGTGGTCAAGCCTTCTTTTAATGTGCAGCGCGTGTCTGTCGTGGTGCCAGAGACGCTTAAAGCGTCTGAGGCCAATCTTTATTATCCGCTGGGCGATATCGTCTGGCGCGAAGATCGCGGCGGTGATCGCCATGAACAAGTCAAAGCGATCGTTGCGCAAGGCGCAGAGCTTGCCACGGCGGGCATGAATGGTCGTCAGGCCGTGTTCGTTGATATTCAGGTCGACCGGTTTCATTCGCTGTCTGAAAAGGCGCGCTATTCTGTCGGGGGCGTGCACAACGTGGTCTTCCGCCTGGCCGTACGCGATGCCCAAACCGGGGCATTCATCGTGCAGCCTTACCAGATTAACACCGACTTGCGTGGCTATGGCGGCGCGCGGGCGATTGAAGCAGAGCGCGAAGGACAGACCCAGAAGGTGCGCATCATTGGTCATTTAAGCCAGGTGATCGCGCAGGAGCTCTCAAAGCCCATCCCGGTCATACCGAACCTGCTGGTGTCGCAATTGGCGCGCTAAGCGCTTCCCCCCACGCAGAACTCACAGTAAGAGGGCGCCATGACAGCGCCCTCTTTTCCTGTGATCCGCCTGAAGCCCAAAGCCAACCCGCGCCCCGTCCGGTTTGGTGCGCCTTGGGTCTATGCGGATGATATCGTCACCGACCGCCGGACCAAGGCTTTGGAGCCAGGCAGTTTCGCGCATTTGCAGGACGCCAACCGCGACTATCTGGCGACGGTGACGGTGAACCCGGCGTCTAAGATCTTTGCGCGGGTGATGGCGCGGGATCCGGATGTGGTGATCGACGCCGGCTGGATCGAGGCGCGTGTGGCGGCGGCGCTGGCCCATCGCGAGCGGCTTTATGACGCCCCATACTACCGTCTGATCCATGCGGAGGCCGATGGCTTTCCAGGCGTCATCGTGGATCGGTTTGGCGAAACGCTGGTGTTGCAGCCCAACGCGGCTTGGGCAGACGCCATGGCGGGCGACTTGGCTGAGGTCCTGGCGCGGGTCACGAGCTGCACAAACGTGCTGAAGAACGCCAGTGGACGCATGCGCAGCCTTGAGGGTCTTGATGACGTCGATGCGGTCCTGATCGGGCAGGCGCCAGATGCGCCGCTGCCCGTGCCGATGAATGACGCGACCTATATGGCGGATGTGACCGGGGGGCAGAAGACCGGGCTTTTCTATGATCAACGGCCCAATCATGCCTTCGTGCAAACTCTCAGCGCGGGCGCGGCGGTGCTGGACGTGTTCTCACATGTCGGCGGGTTTTCTCTGGCCGCGTTGGCGGCCGGTGCGCTTCATGCGACGGCGGTGGATGGCTCTGCCGCGGCGCTTGAGCTGGCTGCGCAGGGGGCGCAGGCCATGGGCAAGGCCGTGCAGTACACGACCCGCAAGGGCGACGCGTTCGACACGCTTGCTGCCTTGCAAGCGGAAGGCGCGCAGTTTGATGTCGTCATCTGCGATCCGCCAGCCTTTGCGCCGACAAAATCCGCCTTGGACCGGGGATTGCGGGCCTATGACCGCGTCGCGCGGCTGTCGAGTTTGCTGGTGAAACCAGGTGGCTATCTGGTGCTCTGTTCCTGCAGCCATGCGGCGGATCTGGACGCGTTCCGCGCCGCCTGCTCGCGCGGGATTGGTAAAGCAGGGCGGGCAGGGCAGCTGATTTATACCGGCTTTGCAGGTCCTGATCATCCGCAATTGCCGTCTTTGGCAGAGAGCGGCTATCTCAAGGCGCTGGCCTACCGTTTGTCATGAAAGTCCTGCTGGACGCCTGCGTGATCTACCCCACCGTCATGCGCGAAGTGCTTATTGGCGCGGCGAAAGCCGGGCTCTACACCCCACTTTGGTCCGCGCGCATTCTTGAGGAATGGGCGCGGGCGGCGGCCAAACTCGGCGCTGAGGGCGAGGCCATCGCCCGCGGCGAGATCGCGCTACTCCAAGCTACGTTTCCGCGTGCGATGGTGGCTCCGCATGCGGGGTTGGAGCAGCGGCTCTGGCTGCCGGACCCGAATGACATTCACGTCCTTGCCGCCGCCGTCGCTGGATCGGCGGATCTGATCGTAACGAATAACGCGAAGGACTTCCCGCGCGGGATTTTGGCCGAAGAGGGGCTCTCCCGCGCGGATCCGGATGCGTTTTTGCTGGGGTTCTTTGAGGCCCAGCCCGAGGCGGTGAGGGGCGTCGCAGCAGCCGTTCTGGATCAGGCCCAGCGACTATCCGGTGAGGATTGGGACATGCGCCGCTTGATGAAGAAGGCCCGCCTTCCGCGTCTTGGAAAGGCGCTAATGGCGGGCGGTTCTTAGGTATTTAGAGACAAAAGAAGCCTAGCTCTGCGCCTGCCATTTGGCCTCCAGCGCTTCGATTGCGCGGATGCGTTCGTCGGTTTTGGGGTGGCTCATGAGCCAGGCTGGGACGGCACCTGCGCGCTGTTGGGTGAGCTCTTCGAGTTTTTCAAAGAGCGACTTCTGAGCGGCGGTGCCGATGCCGGATTTCACCAGAAGGGCGCTGGCATAAGCGTCGGCCTCATATTCGTCGCTGCGGGACAGGCGGGCGGTCAGCAAAGTTGTGATGCCGTTGGCGATCCAGACACCGATGCCGGGCAGGAAGCGGCTGAGCACCATGGCGAGCACGGTACGCAGGGCATTCTGTCCCGAAAAGTCGATCATGCGGCGGCGGGAATGCCCCAAAGCGACATGGCCGAGCTCATGGGCGATAACCGACGCCATCTCTTCGCCCGAGACCTCACCTTGCTGGTATTTGCGGTAAAACCCGCGCGTGATGAAGATGCGCCCATCGGGGGCGGCGAGGCCGTTGACCGGGTCAATCTCGTAGATGTGGACCTTGATGCGCTCCAGATCGAGGGCGGCGGCCATCTTGTCGGTCAGCTTCTTCAGCCGTGGATCTGCGAGTTCGGTCGACTTGGCGTCAAGCTCCTTCGCGGTGCGCCATGCGGAGAACCGATAGAGGATCAGGCCGTAGAGAACGGCCAGCAGGATGGGTGCGATTTTCAACATAAAGTGGATATGGGTCGTGAGGGGACGCGCGGCAAGGCTAGGGGCGGGCGTCTTTGGGCGTTTCCTCGTAAAGCCAGACCATGCGGTCCAGAAACCACATCTTTGTGATGACAACAAAGCCGACCGAGACTGCGCTGAGCGCTGCATCAAGGCTGTAGAGCCCCCAGAACAGGGCCGGCGTCCCTAAAAGCGGCAAAGGGGCCAGAACCTTGAGAGCTTTGGCATGATGGGCCGGGATCGGGTCAGTCTTTTGATTGAGCCAAATCCGTTCGCCATAGGCCGCGCTGGTCATCCAGGCGCTGCGGTCTTTCGGGGGTGGGAAGGCCCGCGGATTGACGAAAGCCCAAAGGACGAGCAGGGCGATGGGAAGAAAACACCACCATCCGATCCAGAGCCGCGCGTAGATCGCCAAGGCGAGAAGCGGCAGGATTGGGACGCGGGTCCAGCCGGAAAGCGGGTTGGAATGACGCTCCCACACGTCAGCGCTTGGGGCGAACAGGGCCTCGATGCGCTGATAGACCCTCACCGCGTCAGGGCCTTCATCCCCTTTGAGATGCCCTCCAGCGTCATGGGAACCATTCGGTCCGGGAAAATCTCTTGGATCATGCCGATGGACTGGGTGTAGCCCCAGTATTTTTCCGGCACCGGGTTGATCCACAGATGATCGGGCCACTGATCGCAAGCGCGTTGCAGCCAGACGGAGCCGGCTTCGGCGTTCCAGTGTTCATTGGCGCCGCCGGGATAGGCGACTTCGTAGGGCGACATGGAGGCGTCGCCAACGAAGATACATTTGTAGTCGGGGCCATAGGTTCTAAGCACATCCCATGTGGGGGTTTGCGCGTCCCAGCGGCGGCGATTGTCGCGCCACACGCCCTCATAGAGGCAGTTGTGGAAGTAGAAATGTTCAAGATGTTTGAACTCGGCGCGGGCGGCGCTGAACAACTCTTCCAAAACGCGGATATGCGGGTCCATGGAGCCGCCGACATCGAAGAATAGGATGACTTTGACGGCGTTGCGTCGTTCGGGGCGGGTCTTGACGTCGAGATAGCCGTGCTCTGCCGTCGCGCGGATGGTGCCGTCGAGGTCTAGCTCATCCGCCGCCCCGTCGCGGGCCCAGCGGCGCAGGCGTTTTAGAGCGACTTTGATGTTGCGGGTGCCCAGTTCAACTGTGTCGTCCAAGTCCTTGAAATCACGCTTATCCCAGACTTTGACGGCGCGCTTGTGGCGGGACTCATTCTGTCCGATCCGCACGCCTTCAGGGTTATAGCCATAGGCGCCGAACGGCGAGGTTCCTGCGGTGCCGATCCATTTGTTGCCGCCCTGATGGCGGCCTTGCTGCTCTTTGAGACGTTCCTTGAGCGTTTCCATGAGCTTATCGAAGCCTCCTAAAGCTTCGATTTCGGCCTTTTCCTCTTCCGAGAGGTGCTTTTCGGCCATCTTTTCCAGCCAGTCGGCGGGGATATCGACGGCCTCCATCACCTGATCAAAACTGATCTGTTCGAGCCCTTCGAAGGCGGTGGCAAAGGCGCGGTCGAACTTGTCGATATTGCGCTCATCTTTGACCATGGAGGTGCGGGCAAGGTAGTAGAACGCCTCGATATCGTAGGTGGCAAGACCCGCCTTCATGCCCTCAAGAAAGCTTAGATATTCGCGCAAGCTGACGGGAACGCCGCCCTTCCTGAGTGTCTCGAAGAAGGGAAGGAACATGGGCTCACCCGATGCGAATATAGGTGACGAGGGCGAGGACGGTGACCACGAACCCGATCACACCATAGACCAGCGCGAAGTGCAGAATGTCGAAACGCGCGCCTTTGCGGGCGCGCGCTCGGACGGTGCCGATGCCAGCGCCAACCAGAAAACCCGCGATCAGGATGGTCAGCACTTGGGGCGTCATGGGTTATCCTCCGCTGCGCCCCAACACCGGTGTCAGGGCTGTGATCTCGTTCAGGCGGGTGCGCACGTCCCGCTCGGAACCGAAGCCGTAGCGTGCCCAGCCGAGACTGTCCAGACGCACCGCTTGTGCCTCGGCCCGGCGGCCCTCGATTTCGAGCGCTTCGGCTTTCAGCATCAGGAGCGTCGCCAGCAGGTTGGCGTTTTCAGAGCGGCGCACGACGGGGATGTGGGAGTTGATCATAGTGATCGCCTCCAGCCCTTCGCCTGCGCTGATCTTATAGGCGATGAGGTTCACGGCAACATGGGCCGCGTGCAGGCGCGTTTTGGGGTCGGAGCGGTAATAGCCATCCGCCGCCAGGTAGTTTGACAGCGCGTAATCGCTGTCGGCAGCTGTTGCTAGGCGTGCCACAAGGAAGTGGCTGTAGCCTCGGCGTGGGCCGGTCCAGCCAGCATTTTGCGCAATCGAAAGCGCTTTGGCAGCCTGGCTGCGGCGCTGGCTCATAGAGGCGCGGGGGGCCAGAGCGCCCTCAATCGCCTCAATCCAGCTGCGCGCGGTAATCGGGCGCGGATCAGATGCGCGACCCACACCGCCCGGATTGATCCGGGCCAGCACTTGCGGCAGCACGCGGGCCACGCCTTCGCGGGTCATGCCGTTGCGCAGTTCTGGCGCGTAGTAGGCGCGCAGGATCATCATGTCGAAACCGGTCAGGACCGTGTGGATATTGTCATCGTTGAAGATGCTGTCGGGCAGGCGGTAAAGATCGTTGAGCGGGCCAAGGGCCTGGGCCAGTTCCTCGTGCAGACAGTCGCGGATTTCCTGCGGGCTCACATCGCCGGGCATAAAGATGCCAACCTTGTCGCGCACTTTCAGGCGCGCCCAATCGACCGACGCCGTGCGGCGCAGCTTGCGGAATTCGGCCCAGCTTTGAACATGGGGCACAACGAAACACGCCGCCGCCGGGACGGAGCCTTGCAGCGTTTTGCGGGTGATTACGTTGACGGTAATGTTGGCGTCTGCACGCGTTGTCTGACGAATGTCGATCTGCGCCTCGTTGCGCAGACGCGCGAGGAGCTTTGTCAGATCATGCTGCAGGCTGGGTGGCGCTTCCCCAGCGACACGCACGGTGATCGGACCTTCAAAGCGCGTCATGTAGGGCAAAAGCCGGCCGCTCTCCATCCGGAAGGTCAGATCGAGGAAATCCCGACCGATATCCTGGTTGGACCGCTGTGGTGCCGTGACGGGCGCGCTGGCGAACGTTTTCATCGGTGGCAGGCTGTCAGGCAGCGCAGAGGCGCGCGAGGTATACTCCATCGAACCGCTGGGCATACAGGCGGTCAAAAACATGATGGAAAGCGGAAAAAGTCTACGGAACATGGCTACCTTACTGTCGTCGGGACGCGAGGGAAGGGCCAATCGGTGAGCAATCGTGTCAGGCATTCGAAACCCATAAAGCGTGAAACCCTATCCGCGCCCCACACGCGGAAAGCCTCAAAAAATAGGTTTAGAGTCAGGTAGTTGCCCAAAAAAGTCGTCCCAAAGATTGGTGCATTGGCGGCAACATTCCAATGCAAGCAAGATCATTTGTAGACGAAATTGAATTAAGAGCATGGCAAATTTTAGATGCTTTGCCACAAAGTTGCATAAAGGACTCAGGTGCAGATCACGCGCTGGTTATCTGGGGGCAAGAGGACGTTCAAAGACCATATCTGGTCCGGATCCAAAACGTCGCCTGGGGACCGTCATTGAGGGGGCATGTCGAAGATGCAGCGAAGGTCAGCTTTCAGCCCAAAATGCACATCCAAAGCCACCTCTACCGACAGGTTTTGTCAGTTCGCGTCTTCGATCCTCCTTTCGAACAACATCGAAGGAGGTTCTATGTTTAAACAGCTCATACATGTAGGCGGTCTATTCGCCCTACTATCAGCGCCAGCTTTGCGGCGTGCGAAGAGAATGCATTACTCAAGTTAACCGTGGTTGAAGTCGTGGAGTTCTGCTTGGCTAGTGATGCGACGAGCAGTCAATTTGTTATGGCTGCTGCGGACTTGGAGGTCGCATTTTTGTGTGATGCGCCGGGTTTTGTGCGGCGGACGTTGGCACGGCGACCGGACGGCGCGTGGCTCGATATGGTGGAGCGGACCACGCTTGATGAAGACTTGGCTGCAGCTGATGCCATTCTCATCGAAACATCCGCTGCAACCTTTATGCGGGCGATTGATCCAGCCAGCATCAAGATGAACCATTGGAACATCGAGCGTAAAACGAATTGAGGCGGTTCGCTTCTGGCCAATGACATTGCGGCCAGAGACAACTGACAGAAAATGTCAGTTATGCTCGACTAATGTCTCACCAATCATTAAACTCGATTGGAGATCAAACATGAGCAAACACGTCATCGAAACCGTTACATTCAAACTCAATGAGGGTGTCAGCCGCGAGCAGTTCGCGGAAGCAGCTCAGGCCATGAATAGCTTCGTCACCTCACAGCCCGGCTTTATCGCCCGCAGGCTATCATGCAGCGAATACGGTGAATGGATCGAGCACATCGAATGGGCTGACATGGATGCGGCTAAGGCTGCAGCATCTAAGATCGGCAGCGTTGAGGGCAATAGGCCGTTTCTGTCGGCCATCAATGGTCCAACCGTCACGATGCGTCACAGCGAAGTCGAAGTGGCGATCAACTGACGGTGAGGCGATGCGGCGAAGCGAGCGACTGACGGAGATTGTCGAGATCATCAAAGATGGTCGCTTGCACCTTGCCCGCGATATTGCCGAAGCCCTCGAAGTCTCAGAGCGAACGATCTATCGTGACATCGCCACGCTGATCGCCTCCGGCGTCCCTGTCGAAGGTGAACGCGGTGTTGGCTATCTCTTGCGAGAACCTGTCTTCTTGCCGCCTCTGGCCTTGTCCATGACCGAGCTGGAGGCGTTGAGCCTTGGCATGTCGATTGTGCAGGAAGTGGCCGACGAGGAGCTTCGTCTGAGTGCAAAGACTTTGCACGAGAAGATCGCCAGCCACGCCCCCAACCGCAGACAGTCTCCCGACACTTGGGGCTTTGGCCTCTACGAGTTCAAAAGGGTGCGCGACGGCCTGAAATACATGCCGATCTTGAGACGTGCCATTCGTGAGCATGAGGTCTTGCACATGACCTATCATAGCCTGTCAGGCGAACGCTCTGACCGCATGATCCGTCCGTTGCAAACTGACTATTGGGGACAGGTCTGGACGCTTTCGAGCTGGTGCGAGACGCGCGATGATTTTCGGGCATTTCGCATCGACCGCATTCTAAACTGCAAACCCACGGGACGGACTTTTGAGAACGAACCTGGCAAAACCATTGAAGATTATCTGAAGCATGTCGAACCCGAAGCCGATTCCCATTGAGACCGCCGAGACATACCTCACACATGAGCTGGAAGGCGTCGTTCCGCTATCGGCTTGGGGTGAGGTATCCTACTTCTACAATCCCGGCCACAAGCTTAAACGTGGAACGTACTTCGCGACGATCAAGCAGAAAGACGGCGACAACGACAAAAGCTCACATATTGACCGTGAAGGCGTTTGGCGGCTCAACATCGGCCTCACCAAGCCGACCTACCAATCCCTGTTCGGAGCAAACCCTGATCGACCCGGGAAAGGTAGCACAGTCGAAGGCCCTTGGGATTTCACGCAACTCGATGAACTTATGCCGCATCCCGTCTATGGCTGGATGAGCTGGGTTGCTGTGCTCAATCCTAGCCAGCAAACATGGGAGCAGTGCTTGCCACTTCTCCAAGATGCGCATGGGAAGGCGAAGACCGCATTCAATAAACGGATTTCATCGTAAAAACTATTGATCGCTTTGTCCCGCAGAGCCGACTTTAACTGCGAGAACTCGAAGGGGCTATCGCTGCCCGCGCGCCATGAAGGCCAGCCGTTCAAACAAATGCACGTCCTGCTCGTTCTTCAGCAGCGCACCGTGCAGCTTCGGCAATGCATTCGCGCCGTCGCGGCGCAGGTCTTCTGCGGTCAAATCCTCTGCCAGTAGTAGCTTCAGCCAGTCCAGCACCTCAGACGTGGACGGCTTCTTCTTCAGCCCCGCCGTCTCGCGCAATTCGTAGAACTGCGTCAGCGCGGTGGTCAGAAGGGCATCCTTGATGCCCGGGTGATGCACATCGACGATCTTCCTCATCACTTCCATATCCGGGAACTGGATATAGTGGAAAAAGCAGCGGCGCAGGAACGCGTCTGGCAATTCTTTTTCGTTATTCGACGTGATGATGACCACGGGACGCTGGCGCGCTTTCACGGTTTCCCCGGTCTCGTAGACGTGGAATTCCATCCGGTCGAGTTCCTGCAGCAGATCGTTCGGAAATTCGATATCGGCCTTGTCGATCTCGTCGATCAGAAGCACCGACTTGCCATCGGCCTCAAAGGCCTGCCAGAGCTTGCCCTTCTTGATGTAGTTGGCCACGTCATTGACTTTCGGATCGCCGAGCTGGCTGTCGCGCAAGCGGCTGACGGCGTCATACTCGTAAAGACCCTGTTGCGCCTTGGTCGTTGACTTGATGTGCCATTCGATCATCGGCAGCCCAAGCGACGCCGCCACCTGCCGCGCGAGTTCGGTTTTCCCGGTGCCGGGCTCTCCTTTGACAAGCAGGGGGCGCTCCAACGTGACGGCTGCATTCACCGCGATGGCCAGATCATCGGTGGCCACATAAGTCTCGGTCGAGGTGAATTGCATCGCGCGCGCCTTTCCTGCTGCTCTAATAAGGCGACATAGCGTGCGCGGAAACTTGCATCAACTCTCTGTTTATTGGGCGTGACAACCCCTCTGACCTACGGTAAATGCTGCGCCAGAGGGAACCGGTAGAGGACAAGAGCCATGACTTCAGCTACCGGTCTGCAGAAGGGAGCAGACATGAAAGCCGAGGTGTTTTTGCCCGACGATTATCGTCCGGCGGAAGACGAACCGTTCATGAACGAGCGTCAGGTCGAATATTTCCGACGCAAACTTCTGGACTGGAAAAACGAATTGCTGGCCGACAGCAAAGACACGATCGAGGGTCTTCAGGACGGCAGCCGCAACATCCCCGACATCGCGGATCGCGCATCCGAGGAAACCGACCGCGCGCTTGAGCTGCGCACCCGGGATCGTCAGCGCAAGCTGGTCGCCAAGATCGAGCAGGCCCTGCGCCGCATTGACGAAGGCGAATACGGCTATTGCGAAGCGACCGGCGAGCCGATTTCGCTGAAACGTCTGGATGCGCGCCCGATTGCAACGCTCAGCCTTGAGGCGCAAGAGCGTCACGAGCGCCGCGAAAAAGTGCATCGCGACGATTGATGTGATGCGCCGGGTGTCTGGTATTTTGACATTTGAACGCCGGGGCTGTGGCTCCGGCGTTTTGCTTTGCGGATGAGCCTCATTGGGCAAAATGTAACCGTTCTGGGCGGTGGCATCGGCGGTCTGGCCGCGGCCCGCGCTTTGGCGTTGCGTGGGGCATCTGTGCGGGTGTTGGAACAGGCGCCTGAGATTGCAGAAGTTGGGGCAGGGCTGCAGATCAGCCCCAACGGATTTGCGGTGTTGCAGGGGCTGGGGCTGGAGCACGCTGTCACCGCAAGCGCCCCGCGCGCTGAAGCGATCCAGCTGCGCGATTATCGCGGTGCGCCGGTGTTGCGCATGGCGCTGCCGCAGGGCGAGGCGCGTGGGTATTACCTGATGCATCGTGCTGATCTGATTGATCTTTTGGCCGAGGGCGCGCGGGATGCGGGCGTTGAGATCGAGTTGGGGATCAAGGCAAGTCAGATCACGCTTAATCCTACCGTCCTGTATCTTGAGGATGGCCGCACCGAGACGCCCGATCTTCTGATTGGGGCAGATGGGATCAACTCGGTGCTGCGCCCGGCGCTCAATGGCGCGGCGAAGCCGTTCTTTACGGGCCAGGTCGCGTGGCGCGCGCTGGTGCCGACCGACAGTCATCATCCGCCCATCGCATCGGTCTACATGGGACCGGGGTGCCATCTGGTCACGTATCCGCTACGGGACCGCAAGCTGATGAACATCGTCGCCATCCAAGAGCGTGATGAATGGGCCGCCGAAGGCTGGGCTAACTCCGATGATCCCGCGAACCTGCGTGCGGCGTTCGAAGAGTTCGCGCCGGAAGTTCAGGCGCTTCTGGCGAAAGTCGAGAGCGTGAAGATCTGGGGGCTGTTCCGGCATTCTGTCGCCTCCACCTGGCACGACGCCAGCACAGCGCTTGTTGGTGATGCGGCGCATCCGACGCTGCCCTTCATGGCCCAAGGTGCGAATATGGCGCTGGAGGATGCCTGGGTTCTGGCCGATGCGCTGGCCAACAACGATGACATCCATGCCGGCCTTGTTGCCTATCAAGCGCGACGCCACTTGCGCGCGGCCAAGGTCATCGCCGCGGCCAACGCCAATGCACGAAACTACCATCTGAGCTTCCCGCCTTTGCGCGGGATTGCCCATGCGTTGTTACGCACCAGCGGCAGGCTTGTCCCGCGGGCTGCTTTGAAGCGCTTTGACTGGATTTATCAGGAAGACGTTACGAAAGCCTGAACGTCTCTTTGATGCGCGCGATCTCAACCGGATCGTGCAGCGCGTGCTCTTCAGCATAGCTGAGTTTGCCCCCCAGATTGCCCCGCCGCTCGATCATGTTTTGACCGTGATTTACCAGATAGAGCCCCGCCGGAAACGGCACGGGCTGCATGGTAAACCCATAGGTCTGCATTCGCGAGATGATCCGTTTGTGAGACTTTAACTCGTTTAACAGAGCCCGAAATCGCTTGGATCGCCGAAAGTCGAAATAGGCCGCTGTAGACGATCCGCAGAGCGTCCAGAATGCCGCCGCATTGCCGCCCAACGGGGCAAGCAGATCGCGACCAACATCGTAAAGATACCCATGTTCAAGGTAGTAGCCCGCGCCGTTGTGATCGGTGCAGATGTGGGCGACCAGATCGGGGTGCAGCAGGTCGTCGGCGTCGAGTTGAAAGTAATAGCCATCCGTCTTCAGCGTCCGAGCCATATGCGCGATGATCTGACGGCGTTTGTCCCCTTTGTCATAGAACTTGTCAGAGACGGTGGATTTCAGGAACTCGATTTGGTTATTGGCGACCAGGCCGTCGGGCATATCTTGCCCACATATCAACGCCTTCCAGGACGAAGTTGATTGTGATTTGAGCGCGCCAAGTGTCGCGTTCAGGTTCTGGCAGACCACGTCCCAATCCGGTGCCCGCCGTTTGGAGACAAGCGGGATCGCGAAAACAACAATCGGCGTATCAGAGGGCGGACGCATCGGCGTCATCCGGCGCCAGATCGCCGCTTTCAAGCGCAATTGCCACGGTAGTTTACCGCGGATGAAATTCTTCAAGCCTTGCGCCATCAGGCAGCCAGATTAACCCAAACTGGCACGTGATCTGACGGCTTTTCCCGCCCGCGCACATGCGCATCTATCTGGCAATCGCGCAGCAAGTCAGCGCATTGCGGGGACAAAAGAAAATGGTCAATCCGGATACCGTCATTCTTATCCCAAGCACCGGCCTGATAGTCCCAGAAGCTGTAGTGATCGGCGCCGTAAACGCGGGCGCGGAAGGCTTCGGTAAATCCAAGGTTCAGGATCTTGCGAAAGGCTGCGCGCGATTCAGGTCGAAAGAGCGCATCCTCGCGCCAGACATCTGGACGTTTTGCATCCTCGGCCTGCGGAATTATGTTGTAGTCACCGGCCATTAGGAAGGGTTCTTCAAGTGATAAGAGCTCTTGTGCGCGGGCATAAAGGCGCTCCATCCAAGCCAGTTTGTAGTCGTACTTCGGCCCGGGCGCGGGGTTGCCATTGGGCAGATAGAGCCCGCAAACGCGCACGGCCTGATCACCCACAACCGTTGCCTCGATCCAACGGGCCTGTTCATCTTCGTCGTCGCCGGGAAGCCCACGTGTGACATCTTCCAGCGGCAGTTTCGACAGGATGGCGACGCCATTGAACGACTTCTGCCCATGGGTTTCGACGTTGTAGCCACGCTCCTCGAAAATCTCGCGGGGGAAGGCCTCATCAACCGATTTAATCTCCTGCAGCAAGGCCACGTCCGGCTGGGCTTCGTCCAACCATTCGGGCAGGGCGTTGATCCGGGCTTTGATGCCATTGATATTGAATGTCGCGATTTTCATGGCATCCCTTCCGCTGCGTGCCACTTTTTTGACCGATGCGCGCGGAAGGGGCAAGCAATCGCGCGTCAAAGCGTCAGGTTTTTGGATTTTCCCCTGCACGCGCGAGCGGGAGTGCCTAGTTTGTAAAACAACGCAAATGACTGAGGGGGATCATCATGTTCAAGTTTTTGTTTGGGAAAAAGGCGGATGCGGCGGTTGTCGTTGAGACGCAGCGTGAGACATTTGAACGCGTTATCAATGAATTGAATGCCGCTCTTGATGTGCTTGACACGAAGCCGACTGTGACTGTTGATCCCGAAACGGGCCATATTGGACTTGTCTTGCCCGAGCATCTCCCGGATGAGGCATTATCATTGCCCGCGCCCGAGCCTGAAGCGCAAGAGGTCAAGGTGACCGCGGAAGAGGTTATCAACGACGAGGCGCAGTCAGCGCCTGAAACCACTCCAGAAAAAGAAGAAAAAGCCGCCTAATCAGCGGTCTACATTGAGAAGCTCGTGCCGCAACCGCAGGAACTGGTGGCGTTCGGATTATTAATCACGAACCGGGCGCCGATCAGCTCTTCCGAGAAGTCGATCTCCGCATCTGCCAGAAACGGCAGTGATACGCTGTCGATGACAACCTTCTCGCCGCCTTGCTCCAGCACCAGATCGTCGTCTTTCACCTCGTCGAGCTCGATCTCGTATTGAAAGCCGGAACATCCGCCGCCTTCGACGGCGATCCGCAGCACTTTTCCTTGCTCGGCGGCTCCGATCTCGGCCAGTCGTTCAAACGCACGTGGGGTGACTTTGGGGGGCAGGGTCAGCATGATCTGTCGCCTTGGAGTTTCGTGTTGAACATGAATATATGACCTTGGGACAGACGCGACAAGGACAGGCAGATGAATGCGCCTTATGCCTCCGATCCGCAGCAGGCCAAGGGACGGCTGGTTGCGGAGGAGGAAAGCAATTTTCGCTCGTGTTATCAACGCGATCGCGACCGGATTATCCATTCCAGCGCCTTCCGGCGGCTCAAGCACAAGACGCAAGTGTTTGTGGAGCATGAGGGCGATTACTTTCGCACGCGGCTGACTCATTCGATTGAGGTCGCTCAGGTGGCGCGGACGATTGCGGGGGCCTTGGGGCTGAACTCGGAGCTGACAGAGGCTGTCGCGCTAGCTCATGATCTAGGTCATCCGCCCTTTGGGCACACCGGGGAGGACGCGTTGAATGCGCTGATGGCACCCTTCGGTGGGTTCGATCACAACGCTCAAGCGGTTAAGATCGTGACATCGCTGGAGCGGCATTATGCGGATTTTAACGGGTTAAACCTGACTTGGGACACGTTGGAGGGGATCGCCAAACATAACGGTCCGGTGACCGGTGCGTTGCCGTTTGCATTGGCTGACTATTCTGCTCGCCATGATCTAGAGTTGCACACCCATGCCTCTGCCGAGGCGCAGGTCGCGGCCTTGTCCGATGATGTGGCCTACAACAATCACGACCTGCATGATGGTTTGCGCGCGGGGCTGTTCAGTGATGATGATATCGCTGCATTGCCGATTATCGGGCATGCTTACGCTGCAGTTGATGCGCAATACGCCAACCTTGATCCATATCGCAGACGGCATGAGGCGCTGCGGCGTGTGTTCGGTATCATGGTGGGTGATGTCATTGAAACCTCGCGGGAAAATTTGGCCGCCGCTAATGCACAAAGCGTTTCCGATATCCGCCATATGGGCCGCCCGGTGATCCGGTTCTCAGATACGCTTTGGTCCGATCTTCAGGAAATCCGGTCGTTCCTGTTCACCCGCATGTATCGCGCGCCCAAGGTTATCGAGATGCGTGAAAGTGTAACCTCCGTTGTGGAGGAACTGTTCCCTCTCTTCATGGCGGATCCCGCCCATCTGCCTCGCGAATGGCGGGAGGACGTGGCTGCGGTCACCGATGAAACCGGCCTTGCGCGGATCGTCGCAGATTACATCGCAGGGATGACAGATCGCTTTGCTTTGCAGGAACATGCAAGACGATGCGTGGGGTCAAAAGGGGATCAACAGACATGAACCGCGTTTTGATGGCAGCACTGGCTGCGGCGATCGGATTGACCAGCGCAGCTTTTGCGGCGGACACACAAGGGCTGAAGCTGAAAGACGCCAACTCGAAGAACAGGATGAAGACAATCAAGGCGGACAAATATCCTGTGCGCCATGGAAAAAGCGGATTGGTTTTCCAGGTCAAGGACGGCCAATGCAAGGGCAACCGGACCTATGATGATTGCAAAGGTGGGCGAGAACGCAGTGAGGTGAAAGACACCAAAGCCATCAAGACCGATACCGAGACATGGTATGCCTTCTCACTGCTGATCCCCAAAAGCACGCCTCATATCGAGCCGTCTGGCACCATTTTGGCGCAGTTTCAGGACACCAAGGGATCGGGAGAGATCACACTGGGGTTCGAGATGTGGGGGGACGGGCTTTACATGAATCAAGACGACCCGCGCACCCAGCAGGTCGACGATATGGCCCCGCCCAAGCCGATGATCGACAAGCGTTTGATCTCGAACGGGCAGCTTCGAGGGCGCTGGCACGATATCAAGGTGCAGGCGGTGTGGTCGGTAAAAGACAGCGGTCTCATTCGCGTCTGGTTGAACGACCGCCTTGTGCATGAGCATCGGGGGCGGAACCTGAACCGGAACGTCGCACCCGCGTTCAAGTTCGGCGTATATCGCACGGGATTGAAGAAGTATCGCGCCAGCAAAGGGGCGGTGCCGACCCAAACGGTTTTCTTCGACAGTGTCGCACGCGGGCCGAGCCAGGCATCAGTGACGATCACCGATTGATTGACGTGCCCTCCGCCTATGCTAAACCGCGCCGCAGAGATTGAGGGCTGACCCATGAACCTGTTCACCGACCTGCGCGCCACTGTTCTGGAGGCGCTAACTGCGCTGCAAGAGGAGGGGGTTCTGCCTGATGGCCTCGACTTTGCCAATGTGGCGGTCGAGCCGCCGCGTGATGCGGCCCATGGGGACATGGCGACCAACGCGGCAATGGTGCTGGCCAAGCCCGCCAAGATGAAGCCGCGCGATATTGCGGAGGCGCTCGCTGCAAAATTGACGACAGTCGAGTTCATCGATGTGGCCGAGGTGGCCGGGCCCGGATTTTTGAACCTCCGGCTTGCCCCGAATATGTGGCAAGGCGTTGTGAAGACGGCGCTTTCAGACGGTGTAGTTTTTGGTCAGTCGTCCCTTGGCGAGGGCAAAAAGGTTAACGTCGAATATGTCTCCGCCAACCCGACGGGGCCCTTGCATGTGGGGCACACGCGCGGTGCGGTCTTCGGCGACGCGTTGGCGAGCTTGCTGGATTACGCAGGGTTCGACGTCACGCGGGAGTATTACATCAACGATGGCGGCGCGCAGGTCGATGTGCTCGCCCGGTCGGTCTATCTGCGGTATCTGGAGGCGCATGGGCAGAAGGTGGCGTTTGAGGACGGCACCTATCCGGGCGATTACCTTATTGAGGTCGGCGAGGCGCTGAAGGCCAAGGTCGGCGATGCGTTTGTCGATAAGGGCGAGCAGTTCTGGCTGGAAGAAGTGCGGGAGTTCTCCACCGACGCGATGATGGCGCTGATCCGGGAGGATCTGAAGGCGCTGGGTGTCGAGATGGACGTGTTCTACAGCGAAAAGTCGCTTTACGGCACGGGCCAGATCGAGGCGGCGATTGCCGATCTGGACGAGAAGGGCCTGATCTATGAAGGCACGCTGCCGCCGCCCAAAGGCAAGCTGCCTGAGGATTGGGAAGCGCGGGAGCAGACGCTGTTCAAATCAACCGATCACGGCGATGATGTGGACCGGCCCGTCAAGAAATCCGACGGCTCCTGGACCTATTTCGCCCCGGACATCGCGTATCATTATGATAAGGTTTCCAGAGGTTTCGACGCCCTAATTGATGTATTTGGCGCCGATCATGGTGGCTACGTCAAACGGATGAAAGCCGCCGTTTCGGCGCTGTCAGACGGCAAGGTGCCACTGGACATCAAGCTGACGCAGCTGGTGAAGCTTTATAAAAACGGCGAGCCGTTCAAGATGTCGAAGCGGGCCGGCACGTTTGTGACTTTGCGCGACGTCGTGGATCAGGTCGGTGCAGACGTGACGCGGTTCGTGATGCTGACGCGTAAGAACGATGCGCCGCTCGATTTCGACTTCGACAAGGTGTTGGAGCAATCGAAAGACAACCCGGTCTTTTACGTGCAGTACGCCCATGCGCGGGTCTGTTCGGTGCTGCGGAAAGCGGCAGAGGGGGAGATTCCGGCGGATGATGCCACTCTGGCCTCTGCTGATCTGAGCGATATGGCCCATGAAGCCGAGCTGACGCTCGCCAAGAAGATCGCCGAATGGCCGCGGCTGGTCGAGATTGCCGCGCGCAATAATGAGCCGCACCGGGTGGCGTTCTACCTTTATGAGCTGGCGTCCGATCTGCATGCGCTTTGGAACCGGGGCAATGACGATCCGTCGCTGCGGTTCTTGCAAGAAGGCAACACTGCCACGTCTCAAGCGAAAATCGCGCTGATTCGTGCCGCGGCGATTGTTATTTCCGCAGGTCTTGGTATCTTGGGGATCAAGCCGGCTGAGGAAATGCGCTAACAAAACAAGCGCCCCAAGCCCGGCAGAGGCAGTAGGCAAGGCTGATTTGTGGATCAACCGCAAGCGGCAAGCAGTGAGGCGCATATGGCAGATATGGAATTCGCCGGGGATTATGGCCGTGCTCCGCGCACGGGTAACGCCCATTTCGGACATCTTGTGAATTGGGCCGGGGCCGCTATGTCGGTGGCGCTGGTCGCGGGGATTGGCATCTGGGGCTACAAGCTGATGGTGCGCGACGTGAACGGTATCCCGGTGGTTGCCGCCGTGGATGGCCCGATGCGCGTTCAGCCTGACAATCCCGGTGGCTTGCAAGCCGCGCATCAGGGATTGGCTGTGAACCACGTGAAAGCAGATGGCGGAGCGCAAGCGCCTGCCGATACGCTGCGGCTGGCGCCGCGCCCTGTGGATGTGACTGACACCGACGAGCCGGGTTTGGCCGCACCCGTGCAGCCTTCCGTGCAAAGCATGGCCGAGGCAGAGGATGCATCGCTCGCTGCGGTTGAGGCTGCGGCCCAACCGGTGGCGATGACGGGCGCGCAAACGCCCGCCTTACAGGTGCCTGATGTGCAAGCGGCGGCAGATGCTGCTGTGGCGCAGCTTTTGGAAGGCACGCCCGCGTTGACAGAACTGGCGCCGAAAGAGGGGCCGGGCCTTGCGCGGTCTGACCGCCCGAGTGCGCGTCCTGCCCGTGCCGCTGTCGAGGTGGCGAGCGCGGATGCAACAGCGCCTGTTTTGCCCGCCAGCATTGATGTGGATGCGGCGTCTGTCCCGTCGGGCACGCGTCTGGTGCAGCTTGGGGCGTTTGACAGCCCTGAGACCGCGCGGTCGGAATGGGACCGCATCACGACACGCTTTGAAGGCTATCTGGACGATAAGCAGCGCGTCATCCAGCGCGCCGAAAGCGGTGGGCGCACATTCTACCGTCTGCGTGCGATGGGCTTTGCTGATTTGTCAGATGCACGGCGGTTCTGCTCGGCTCTGGTGGCGGAAAACGCCGCCTGTATTCCGGTTGTGGTCCGCTAAGTGGCTCAGGGCGCTTGCATTTTCGGATGCGAGGGCCTGACCCTCTCGGATCAGGAGATCGCGTTTTATCGCGATTTTAATCCGTTCGGGTTTATTCTTTTTGCGCGCAATATCGATACACCAGATCAAGTGCGCGCATTGACTGCGCAGTTGCGCGAGGCGGTTGGCCGCGAGGCGCCGATCTTGGTGGATCAGGAAGGAGGTCGGGTCCAACGGCTCCGCGCGCCTGAATGGTGCGAATGGGTGCCCCCTTTGGACGAGGTCGCGCGCAGCAGCGATCCGGCGCGGGCGATGTTTCTGCGCTATGCGCTGATCGGGGCGGAGTTGCGGGCCGTCGGTATCGACGTGAACTGCGCGCCTATGGCGGATGTAGCGGAGGCGGAGACGCATCCGTTTTTGCTGAACCGTTGTTATTCGGACGACCCTGCGCAGGTTGCGACCTTGGGTCGTGCCGTAGCGGATGGGTTGCTGCATGCAGGCGTTTTGCCGGTGCTCAAGCACATTCCCGGCCATGGGCGCGGGCGCGTGGACAGCCATAAGGATCTGCCGCGTGTCGGTGTTGACCGTGCGGCGTTGGAGCGGGATTTTGCGCCGTTCCGGGCGCTGAACGACGTGCCCATGGGGATGAGCGCGCATGTGGTTTACGAGGCGATTGATGCAGGCGCGCCTGCAACGACTTCGCGCGTTATGGTTAACCTGATCCGCGAAGAGATCGGCTTTGACGGCCTGCTGATGACGGATGATCTGTCGATGCAGGCGCTCAGCGGCACCGTGGCTGAGCGGGCGGAGGCGTCGCTCTCGGCGGGGATCGACGTGATCCTGCATTGCAACGGCGATCTGAACGAGATGCGCGCAGTGGCAGAGGCTTCTGGCACGATGGGAGAGGCCGCTCAAGCGCGGGCGGACGCGGCGATTGTCGCGCGGCCCAATGCACGCGAGATTGACATTTCCGCGCTGGAGGCTGAGTTTTCGGGCTTAACCCGTGGACCGTCTCATGTCTGAACTAAGCGACTCTGTTGAACCGATTGCCGTTGCCGACCGCCTCGCGGCGGAAGCGCTGATCGTTGACGTGGACGGGTTCGAAGGCCCGCTTGATCTACTGCTGACGTTGTCGCGGACGCAAAAGGTGGATTTGCGCAAGATTTCGGTGCTGGAATTGGCCCGGCAATATCTCGCGTTTATCGAGAAAGCCAAGGAACTGCGGATCGAGCTGGCGGCGGACTATCTGGTGATGGCCGCGTGGTTGGCGTTTCTGAAGTCGCGCCTGCTCTTGCCGCCTGATCCGACGGAGGATGGCCCCTCGGGTGAGGAATTGGCGGCGCATCTGGCCTTCCAGTTGGAGCGGTTGCAGGCGATGCGCAAAGCCTCCGCCGAGCTTATGGCGCGCAACCAGTTGAACCGGGATTTCTTCGCGCGCGGGATCACGCAAGACGTCACGCGGGTGCGGCGGGTGACCTATACCGCCACGCTGCTGGACCTGATGCAGGCCTATGCGCGCACCCGCACCAAGGATGAATTCCGCCCGTTTGTCTACGACCGCGAAAGCGTGTTCACGATGGAGCAGGCGCTGGACCGCATGCGCGGGCTGATCGGCTATGCAGGGGAGTGGACGGACCTTCTGTCTTATCTGCCAGAAGGGTGGGAGACGGACCCGAAAAAGCGCCGCTCTGCCACGGCGGCGAATTTTGCGGCCTCGCTGGAATTGGCCAAGGCTGGTCAGATCGAGTTGCGTCAAGGCGAGACCTTTGCGCCCATTCAGATACGGAAGAAACACGATGGATGACGCGCCCGAGAGCCTCTTTGAAGCGCCGCCAATGGCCGAGCAGGAGCGCATGGTGGAGGCGATCCTGTTCGCCACCGCCGAGCCCGTGACCGTGCGCGATTTGCAGGGGCGCATGCCCCATGGATGCGACGCGGCAGAGGCGCTGGTGCATCTGCGCAAGCGCTATGAGGGGCGCGGCGTCAACGTGGTGAAGGTGGGCGACGCTTGGGCCATGCGCACGGCGGGTGATCTGGGTTTCCTGATGCAAAAGGAAACCGTCGAGACCCGCAAGCTGAGCCGTGCCGCGATCGAAACGCTGGCGATCATTGCCTACCATCAGCCGGTAACGCGGGCAGAGATTGAGGAAATTCGCGGCGTTTCCGTCTCTCGCGGCACCATCGACCAGCTTTTGGAGATGGAATGGATCCGCCTCGGCCGCCGTCGGATGACGCCTGGACGCCCTGTGACCTTCGTGGTCACCCAAGGCTTTCTGGATCATTTCGGGCTGGAAACCGCCCGCGATCTGCCGGGGCTCAAGGAGCTGCGCGCGGCAGGCCTGCTGGAGAACCGCCCGCCGCCTGGAACTGGATTGGGCGAGGCGGGCGACTTAGATGAAAGCGAAGACGACGATCAAAGCGAACTCTTTGAGGAGTGAAAGCGATGAATGCCAATCAGATTATCAACATGGTCATGCGCATGGTGATGCGCCGGGTCATCGGGATGGGTGTCAATAAAGGCATCGACATGGCCACGAAGCGCCGCGCGAAAGATCCCAAGGACATGACGCCGGAAGAACGGATGCAGGCGCAGCAGAGCAAAGAGGCCGCTAAGAAAGCACGCCAGACGGCGAAGATTGGACGTCGGTTGGGGCGGTTTTAACGGTTGCAGCAAAAGTTCGGTTAGAGCCCATACCTACCTTGAAGCGATATGCTAAAGTGTCGGAATGACAGCCTTCGGTGAATACGATTTCCGCAAAGTCACGGTGGGCGATTTGCCCATGCTGTTAGAATGGCAGGCGCAGCCACATGTCCGCGAATGGTGGGACTCAGACGAACCATATGATCAGGAGGAATTGAGCGATCCTCGTGTTTCGCGCTTCATCGTCTCGTTTGATGGCCGTCCATTTGCCTTCATGCAGGATTATTCCGTCCACGGCTGGGAGGAGCATCACTTTGCACATCTTCCAAAGGGGGCGCGAGGGATCGATCAATTCATTGGTGATCCCAAAATGATCGGAGTTGGGTATGGGACGGCTTTCATTGGCGCTAGAATGAGCGTTCTCTTTGAAAGCGGTGCGCCGGTGATCGCGACCGACCCTCATCCGGACAATGAGCGCGCGATTGCAGTCTACAAGAAGTTGGGGTTTGAACCTTCAGGACAACCTCAAGAGACGCAATGGGGTCGCATACTGCCGATGATGGCCAAGCCTTAAAGGCGGAGCTAACAACGGCAGCAAAGTCCCGCAAAGCGGACTTAGTGACCCCTCAAACAGCCTTAAAGTGCTTGCTTAATTTCAACCCTTGGCCCTGATAATTCGACGCGATCCCTGCGCCGTAGAGCTGTTCCGGCACCTCGGCCATGCGTTCATAGACGAGCCGTCCCACGATCTGGCCGTGTTCCAGCACGAACGGGGCCTCGTGGCAGCGGACTTCGAGGACGCCTCGGGAGCCTGCGCCGCCTGCGTCGTCGTGGCCGAAGCCGGGGTCGAAGAAACCTGCGTAGTGGACGCGGAATTCGCCGACCATGGCGAGGTAGGGGGCCATTTCGGCGGCGCAGTCGGGGGGAATGGTGACGGCCTCTTGGCTCACCAGAATATAGAACGCGCCCGGATCAAGAATGATCCGGCCCTCGGTCGTGTGGATGGGTTCCCAGTATTCGGACGGCTCATAATGGGCGATTTTGTCCAGGTCGATCACGCCGGTATGTGGCTTGGCGCGGAAACCGACAAGGTCTCCGGCTTCGGGCTTCAAATCAACGGAGAAGCCAAGGCCTTCGTCGATATGCGCCTTGCCTGAGACAAGGCTTTCCTGCACATGCAGGTCGCGGAGTTCGAGATCGGACAGGACGGCCTGACCTTTGCGGAAGCGGATTTGGTTCAGGCGTTGGCCGGGACGGACGACGACGCTGAACGACCGCGGGCAGATTTCAGCGTAAAGCGGGCCGGTGTAGCCGGGCGCGATGCGGTCGAACTCAACTCCTTCATCGGTGATCGTGCGGGTGAGCAGATCAAGCCGCCCGGTGGAGCTTTTGGCGTTGGCGACGGCTTGGACGCCACCCGGCAGCGCAAGGCTTTCCATCAGGGGCACGACATAGACCGCGCCTTTTTCGAGCACCGCGCCTCCCTCCAGATCGATACGGTGCATCTCGAATTCGGAAAGGCGGTCCGCGACGGTGTTGCCGGCCCCCGCGAGAAAGGAGGCGCGCACGCGGTAAGCCACTGTTCCCAAACGCAGATCAAGGCTGGCGGGCTGGATTTGCTCGGGGGTAATGTCGGGGCTGCCGGAGAGGGTGCCGTCCGCGATCATCGCGCGGATGCTCTGGCTGGGTAGAACGCCTGTCATGGTTTTGGCCCCTTCAATATGCAAACCGCCCGCAGCGCAAGAAGCACGGCGGGCGGTGTGATTTGGTCGGGCTAGCAGGACTCGAACCTGCGACCTTCCGTCCCCCAGACGGACGCGCTACCAGGCTGCGCCATAGCCCGACTGGCGTGCAGTCATAACGATTTTGCGCGAGGGGGCAAGCGGGGAATCGCAGCAATTTAGCCGCGCACGCCGTGGTCGGTCATTTGAGCGCGCAAGGCCTTGAGGCGCGCCACAAGCGGTGCGATTTGATCGGCTTTGGACGCAAGCTCTTCCGGGCTGCGGGAGAGCGCGAGGCCAAGGGCAGTCGCGGGCTGCGCTGCGGCGTCGGGCGTGTCGCTTGGGATATCGGGAATCTCGATAATGCGCGGTTTGGCTGCGGCGGGGGCAGGGGTTGGCTCTGCCTCTTCGGGTTCAGGCTCAGGTGTGGCTGCAACAGACTCAGGTGTGGGGTCCGGCTCTGGTGCGGGCTCGGGCGCTGGGTCGGTTTGCTCTGTCGGCTCGGGCGTGGGCTCAAAGGCGACGACGTTGTCTTCGGCTGCCGTGTCGACCTTGGCCTCAACCGTGTCATCGGCGCCGTCGATCATCGGGGCGTGTGCTGCGATTGCATCCACCCCCTCTTCGCGGATCATGCTTTGCACAGCCTTGATGGTCTGCCCCTGATCATGGAGCAACACCTTGATTCCACCCAATAATTCCATATCGCTCGGGCGGTAGTAACGCCGTCCGCCAGCACGTTTGACGGGCTTTACTTGGGTGAATTTACTTTCCCAGAACCGCAAGACATGGGGCGCCACATCGAGCCATTCTGCGACCTCGGAGATGGTGCGGAAGGCGTCGGGGGCTTTGCCCATGGCTTATATCCTACTTGCTGTTGCCGGTCGCCACGCGATCTTTCATCAGATGCGACGGGCGGAAGGTAAGAACGCGGCGGGGGTGGATCGGAACTTCCTCGCCGGTCTTGGGGTTGCGGCCCACGCGGGCGGCTTTGTCACGCACGCTGAACGTGCCAAAGGAGGAGATTTTCACAGTCTCGCCAGCGACCAGCGCATCGGACATGTGATCCAGAACCGACTCGACCAGTTGAGAAGATTCGTTTCGCGACAGACCCACTTCGCGGAAGACCGCTTCGCTCAAATCCATCCGTGTCAGCGTTTTATCAGACATGTCACCCCCTTAGCTTTCCAGTCACACTAAGGCGCGGGCAATTTCCGAGTCAATATCAATGACTTGCGAATGGCTGTTACCAGCGCAAAACCACCGCGCCCCAGGCCAAACCACCGCCAATAGCTTCGGTGACGATCAAATCACCTTGCTTGATCTGCCCGCGTGCCTTGCCGACAGAGAGCGCCAATGGGATCGATGCGGCAGAGGTGTTGCCGTGATCCTGAACGGTGACGACCACGCGATCCATCGGAACGCCCATTTTTTGGGCGGTTTTGGTGATGATGCGCAGATTAGCCTGATGCGGCACGATCCAATCGACATCATCGCCGGTCAGGCCAACCTTTTCGAGGGCGGTGTCGGCGGTTTGGGCGAGCTTTTCGACAGCGTGGCGGAACACCTCTTTGCCTTGCATGCGTAGATGGCCGGTGGATTGGGTGGAGACACCACCATCTACGTAAAGAATGTCGCGCTGGCTGCCGTCGGAGTTGAGATCGGTGGCGAGGATACCGCGATCTGCCGTTGTGCCTTCGCCTTCCGACGCCTCAAGGATCAAAGCGCCCGCGCCGTCACCGAAAAGCACACAAGTGCCTCGGTCCGTCCAGTCCATGATCCGGCTGAATGTTTCCGCGCCAATCACAAGGACGCGCTTTGCCTGACCGCTCACGATCAAAGCGTTCGCGTTGCTGAGCGCAAAGACAAATCCCGCACAGACGGCTTGCACGTCGAAAGCAAAGCCTTTGGTCATGCCTAGGGCGTGCTGCACCATGGTCGCTGCGGATGGGAAGGTTAGATCAGCCGTCGAAGTTGCTACGATGATCGCGTCCAGATCCTCTGCCGTCAGACCTGCATCCTTTAACGCCGCTTCCGAGGCGGCTGCTGCCATTTCGGAGGTGGTCTGCCCCTCGGCAGCCAGATGCCTGCGTTCGATGCCAGAACGCGAGCGGATCCATTCATCGCTGGTCTCGAGGCTTTTTTCAAATTCGCTGTTTTCGACAATCCGGTCGGGCAGGTAATGCCCGACACCTTTGACAACTGCCCGAACGCTCATGCGTCTTGTCCGTTCTTCTCAAAGTCCTGCAGGCCATGCTGCGCCAAAAGAGCCGCTTGCGCGACCCGGGCGGCCAATTTCTCGGAAAAGCCTGCCTGACCTAGAGTAAACGCCAATTGCACGGCAGAGGCCACACCCAAAGCGTCTGCAGAGCCGTGGGATTTCACAACCGTGCCATTCAAGCCCAAAAAGACGCCGCCATTGACACGGCGCGGGTCGATCCGTTTGCTAAGACGGCGCAAAGAGGTGAGCGCGAGGAGGGCGGCAATGCGCGACAGCGGAGTGGCCTTGAACGCCTGCTCCAGAAACTCGCGGATGAGGCTGGCTGTGCCTTCACCGGTTTTCAGTGCGATGTTGCCAGTAAAGCCATCGGTCACGATGACATCCACGCGGTCGGATGGGATATCGCCACCTTCGACGAAACCGACATATTCAAAATCCGCAGAGGGCGCGATGGCTGCGATCATATCGTTCGCGACTTTCAACTCGGCCCGGCCTTTATGCTCTTCCGTGCCAACATTCAGCAGACCGATGCGCGGGCGCTTGAGGCCAAGACCGTTGCGCGCGTAGGAGGCACCCATCAGCGCATATTGCAGCAGGTCCTGCTCATCGGCGCGGATATCGGCGCCCACGTCGAGCATGACATTAAAGCCGCCTGCATTGCGGGAGGGCCAGAGGCATGCGATGGCGGGGCGGTTCACGCCCTCCACTTTCCGCAGTCGGATCATTGAAAGCGCCATCAGAGCGCCAGTATTGCCGCAGGACACTGCAACGGACGCATCGCCCGCCCGCACCGCATCAACCGCCGACCACATGGAGGTGCCTTTGCCATTGCGCATCACATGGCTGGGCTTGGCATCCATCGTCACGACCTCGGTCGTGTGTCTGATCTCGCACCGGCTGTGAAGTTTGCGCTTTTTGACAAGCGGCTCAAGAATGGCTTCGTCGCCATGCAGAATGAAACGGATGTCTGGATTTTTGCCAGCCGCACGCGAAAGACCCGCAACAACTGCTGCGGGCCCGTTGTCGCCGCCCATGGCGTCGACAGAAATCGTGGTGCGTTGCCCGGTGGAGGTGTCAGCTGACGTCATCGGGCGCGCGTGCTTTGGTTAAGCCGCGTCTTCTTCGTCCAGATCGACTTCGTCGACCATCGCGACAACCTCACGGTCGTCATAGTGGCCGCAGGCCGCGCAGACGTGGTGCGGGCGCTTGAGCTCGCCGCAGTTCGCGCATTCGTTGGGGTTGCCAGCGACCAGCGCGTCATGTGCGCGGCGGTTGTTGCGGCGCGATTTCGAAATTTTATTCTGAGGGACAGCCATGTCACAACCTCGGTCTATCTGGGCAAAAGCCCTGTTTCCTTGGGGTATCGCGGACGGATACGCCGTAGCGCGCATCCTGTCTACCCCTTTGTCAGAGGTGCGCGAACATACTGCGATTCCGCTGTAGCGCAACCCTTTTGTCTGGGGCTTGGAAAACCGGATTAATCGCCCTTGTTTTCAAGCTGTTCGCGCAAGCCTGCAAGGCCTGCGAAGGGTTTGACGTCATCATCAGTCAGCGCCGTTTTGCCAGGCTCGGTAAAGACAGCCTCACCCACCTCCGCCCCGTCCACCCGCGGATAGAGCGGAAGGGCGAGGGCCAGTGCTTCGGTCAGAACCGCACCAAGGTCGATCACAGCAGGGAGCGGCTCGACCGTGTCGTCTTCGGGCATTTCGATCTCACTGCCGTCGGGAGCGGGGGTGTAATCGGTCACGTAAGAGCGTGTCACGTTCTCGTCGATCCGGGTGGTCACGGGGGCGAGCGTGACCACGCAGGCCTGCACCACAGTCGCGCCTAAAGTGCCTTCAAGCTGCCAGTCGTGTTTGGCCATCGGCGTCAACGCTACTTCAAAGCGCAGCTTGCGCACGGCCTCGATGCCAAGCTCTGCCGCCAACGCCGCACAGGCCCCCGCATCCGGGGTCAGCGTCATGCGGCTGGGTTTGCGCGCAGGTAGGTCAGCCACGCGTACGGGATGGCTGAGGGCAGGGGTGCCGGACGGGATGTCAGACATGATCAGGAGTTTCCTTTCTTGAACCGCGCGCCGCTCGTGTGTAACCAAAGCACTGAAGAGGCCGGTCGAACGCGGTCACCAGCATGGGGAAGACAATGGCAAACTGGCCCGCATTGGTAAAGTATATCGCCGCTGGCGCATTGATCGTATCGCTGGGGGCGTGCTCTGCGATCTACCGCAATCACGGCTATGCGCCTACGGATGATGAATTGTCCTTCCTTGTGGTTGGTGTCGACACGCGTGCCTCGGTCGAGGAAAGCGTCGGGCGGCCCAGTGCGACAGGTGTGCTGAACGAAAGCGGGTGGTATTACGTGTCCAGCCGCTGGCGTCACTTTGCTTACCGCGCGCCGGAAGTGATCGACCGCCAAGTCGTCGCGATCAGCTTTGCGGGCGAGGAAGGCACGATCACCAATATCGAGCGTTTCACGCTTGAGGATGGTCAGATCGTGCCCTTGTCGCGCCGTGTGACGGACAGTTCTGTGCAGGGCATTAGCTTCCTGCGACAACTGCTTGGTAATATTGGTAACTTCAACCCGGCTGGCCTGCTGAATTAATCGCTTTCGGGCTCAAATTCCAGCGCAACACCGTTGATGCAATAGCGTAGTCCTGTGGGCTGCGGCCCGTCAGGGAACACATGTCCCAAATGCGCCTCGCAGCGGTTGCAATGCACTTCGGTGCGGCGCATGAAAAAGCTGCGATCTTCTTTCTCCCCGACCATTTCGCCGTCGAGTGGCGCATAGAAGGACGGCCAGCCAGTGCCGCTTTCAAACTTCGTTTCCTGATCGAAAAGCGGCGCGCCGCAGCAGACGCACATATAGGTGCCGGGCTCTTTAGGGAAATTCTCATGGGTGCCGGCGCGTTCAGTGCCGTGTTTGCGGGTCACCTTGTAAGCCTCTGGGCTCAGTTGAGCGCGCCATTCTGCGTCGGATTTGACAATTTTGTCCATTTTGACCTCATTCGCCATTTACTCTGGTCGCGACGACATCACTTGTGTGCGACAGCTTTGACACCATAGATATGGTGTCGGCAGCGAAGGCCAAGGGACGATCCAGCAGCGGAGCGCCGAAAAATGATCTCACTCGGACGCGGGGCGTATCAGGCGCGCTTTACCGACGATCCTGCAGATGTTGCTGCTTGTCAGGCACTGAGGGCGCTGGCATTTCAGGGCCGCGAGGGGCGCGATCATGATCCGTTTGATGCGGTTTGTACCCATGTGATGGTTGAGCGTGAGGACACGCTGGTCGCCTGTTACCGCGTTTTGCGGCTGGAGAGCGGGCGCGAGATTGCGCGTAGCTATTCGGCGCAGTTCTATGATCTTGCGGCGTTGGAGGCCTTTGCCGGCCCACTGGTTGAAATGGGGCGGTTCTGCGTGCATCCGGATCACCCAGACCCGGATATCATCCGCGTCGCCTGGGCCGCTTTAACGCGATATGTGGATGAAAACGGGATCAAGATGCTCTTTGGCTGCGCGTCTTTCGAAGGCACGCAGGCGGCGGACTATACAGATGTTTTCGCGATCCTAAAGGCGCGTCATCTGGCGCCAAAGCGCTGGTTGCCACGGGTCAAGGCACCAAATGTTTTTCGGTATGCCAATCAGTTACGCGGTGAAGCTAATGTCAAACTAGGCATGTTGCGAATGCCGCCCTTGCTGCGCACCTATCTGACGATGGGTGGATGGGTTAGCGATCATGCAGTGGTCGACACGCAAATGAACACGCTGCACGTGTTCACTGGCGTTGAAATCGCAGCGATTCCGCCGGCACGCGCCCGGCTGCTGCGCGCGGTGGCGGGTTGACGGCAGGCGCGCACCCGCATAGCTGCGAGCCATGGCGCGCGCACCTCTTCTACAGCTCTTTGATATCTCCCTGACCTTCGGCGGGGAACCGATCTTTTCCGAACTGGGGTTGATCGTCCAGCAAGGCGACCGTGTCGCGCTTGTCGGGCGCAATGGGTCTGGCAAATCGACATTGATGAAGGTGATGGCCGCGTTGGTGGAGGCCGATAGCGGCAGCCGCGTCGTGCCGCCCGGAACGTCCGTCGGGTATATGGAGCAGGACCCGGACATGTCGGGCTTTGCGACCATCGGGGATTATGCGGCCAGCGCCTTGGACCAGGCTGAGGCCTACAAGATCGACATGGTCGCGGAAGGGCTGAAATTTGATCCTGCAACGCCGGTGGAGACCGCTTCCGGCGGCGAGAAACGGCGCGCGGCTTTGGCGAAGCTGATGGCGGAAGCGCCTGATCTGATGCTGCTGGATGAGCCGACGAACCATCTGGATATCCAAGCAATTCAATGGCTTGAGGATGAGCTGAAGGCCACGCGGACGGCTTATGTCCTTATCAGCCACGACCGGGCGTTCCTGCGGGCGCTCACCAAGGCGACGCTGTGGATCGACCGGGGCGTCGTGCGCCGTCAGGAGCAGGGCTTTGACGCGTTTGAGGCCTGGCGCGACAAGACCTGGGAAGAAGAGGACGAGCAGCGCCACAAGCTGGATCGCAAGATCAAGGCAGAGGCGCGGTGGGCGGTCGAGGGCATCTCGGCCCGGCGCAAGCGCAATCAGGGGCGGGTGCGGGCGCTGCAGGAGTTGCGCAAGACGCGCGGCGCGATGATCCGGCGGCAGGGTGCGGCGGAGATGGCGCTGGAAAGCGGGCCTAAATCCGGCAAGAAAGTCATTGAGGCAGAAGGAATTTCAAAGTCTTATGGGGATAAGCTCATCCTGCGCCCGTTTGATTTGAAAGTGCAGCGCGGGGATCGCGTGGCCTTTATCGGGCCGAATGGTGCGGGTAAGACAACGCTTTTGAAGATGCTCATCGGGCAGGAAGAGCCGGACACGGGCACGGTCAAGATGGGCACCAATCTGGAGCTTGCGGTGTTCGATCAGACACGCGCCCAGCTGAACCCCGATATGACACTTTGGGATAACCTGACGCTGGATCCGGAGATGGCCGTCTCGGGAAGGTCCGATCAGGTTATGGTGCGTGGCACACCGAAACATGTGGTGGGTTATCTGAAGGATTTCCTGTTTGATGAGCGACAGGTCCGCGCGCCGGTACGCAGTCTCTCTGGTGGCGAGAAAGCGCGGCTGCTGCTGGCGCGGATCATGGCGCGGGAAAGCAACTTGCTGGTGCTCGATGAACCGACCAATGATCTGGATATTGAGACGCTCGATCTGCTGCAGGAGTTGCTGGACGATTATGACGGCACGGTGCTGCTCGTCAGCCATGACCGGGATTTTCTGGATCGCGTCGCCACCACGACCATCGCGATGGAGGGGCAGGGGCAAGCCACGGCCTATGCCGGGGGCTGGACTGACTATCAGGCCCAGCGCGGCACCGTCGATGCGATGCCCGACCCGGTCAAACGGCGTGCGAAGCAAGACGAGGCGGCGCAAAAGCCTGCTCCCCAGCCAGAGGCGCTTTCCTTCACCGAAAAGCATCGTCTTGAAGAGTTGCCTGCGGTGATCGAGCGGCTGGAGGCCGAGATTGCGAAACTTGAAGAGTTCCTGATGGACCCGGATCTGTTCACAAAAGAGCCGGTTAAGTTCCAGAAAGCTACCGACGCGCTGGTGGAGCGGCAGGCGGCGTTATCAAACGCCGAAGAGGAATGGATGACGCTGGAAGAGAAGGCCGGTTAGGGCATTCTAAGCGCACCATCCAGACGGATCACCTCGCCATTCAGATAGGGGCAGGTGACGATGAATTTCGCCAGGTTTGCAAATTCGGCCGGATCGCCAAGGCGTTTCGGGAAGGTCACATCTGCGGCGAGACCGTCCATGATCTCTTCGCCCAGACCTTCCAGCATCGGCGTGCGAAAGATGCCGGGTGCAATAGCCATGACGCGCACACCGACCGAGGCCAGATCGCGCGCCATCGGCAGGCTGAGCCCCGCAATCCCGGCCTTTGAAGCCGCATAAGCCGCCTGACCCTTTTGCCCATCGAATGCGGCGATGGAGGCGGTGTTGATGATCACCCCGCGCTGACCATCGTGATCAGGGGTATTTTGGGCCATCCGCTCTGCGGCGAGGCGGGCCACGTTGAAGCTGCCGGCCAGGTTAATCTGGAGCGTGCGTTGGAAGCGGTCCAAATCATGTGGCCCGTCGCGGCCCAGCGTCTTTTCGCCCGTGGCGATCCCTGCGCAATTGACGGCGACATTCAGCGGACCGTGTTGCGCCTGTGCTGCATTAAGTGCTGCGGTAACTGACGCAGGATCGGTCACATCGGTGCGGATGAAGACTGCACCGATTTCAGAGGCGAAAGCGGTGCCTTGATCCGTATCGAGGTCAAGTAAACTCACCTGCGCGCCCGCGGCGCGAAACGCCCGCGCTGTGGCAGCGCCCAGACCAGATGCACCCCCGGTGATGACAGCCGTTACCGAATTGAAATCCATGTCGCCCTCCGCAGTCTTTGAGTTTTTCATACGACGTTCGTGCGCAGAGCGAAACCTCGTCAAGAGGGCGTTGACGCGGTCAGATCAGAGGTCTAAACCCCCGCCATTGGCCGGTGTGGCGGAATGGTAGACGCAGGGGATTCAAAATCCCCCGATAGCAATATCGTGTCGGTTCGAGTCCGACCACCGGTACCAATTTTCAGAAAAATTGATTCGTTAGGTTCGGGCTTCTGTGAGGTCCGCTTCTATTCAATTTGAGGAATTTCTTGGGATTATGTTCATTGTATGAACAGAAGGGGTTTTGTGCTCAAAATTTCTGCGTTTGATCCAGTGGCTTCGCATTTTGCAAAGTTATTGTTTCGTCCGCAGAAACATACCTCTCCGGCGTGTTCTTGTCTGTGGCCTTCGCTACTCATCAAACATTCAGGAATCGCTATAAATGCAAGGCTGTATGCCGCTGTATTCAGGTTAATTCCTGCAGTCTCCGAGGGTCTCACGCTTCAGCGATACTCGCCTTCAGGTAGAGTTCCCCCAAAGCTGATTAAGGCAGTTGTCAAGGTGTTAACCAGAATTTGGACACTTTTACGACAATTTCCCCTTTGTTCGGCGAAATCCCGCGCGTATTCAAACAAGGCCCAACTGGGGGGCGCTTTTCGTACTGGGGGTACGAAGTCCGACGGTGCTGCGTCGGGAAGTGATGTCTGTATGGGGCCGGTCTCCATACCAAGTAAATATGCGCGACGCATGATAATGCTGGCCTTTGGGTTACGGTGCGGCGTCCTGTGTGGGGATAGGGAACGTTAAATGTCTGATTTTACAATTGATTGGGGTCAGGTCGGAAATAACGGCCAAACGACAACATTGCAGAATGGCAGCAACACGCTGGATGTGACGGTCTCGACGCCGACCAACAGCGACCATCAGGAATTTGACACCGCGACGGTGAGTGGCGAGACCGTTCTTGAGGCGCGCTGTGTTGATGATCCGGTTAAGACGATCATCACGTTTGGCGATCCGGTCTCCAACATCGCCTTTGACCTGATTGACGTCGATCAGGGCAACGGTTGGGACGACAAGGTCACCATCGTGGCACGCGATGCGAACGGCAATATTGTGCCAGTTACGTTCAGCGGTCTGACGCACCATGATGTGAGCAACAATACCGTCGAAGGCGGCGGCACATCTGGTGCAAACACATCGCTGACATCTTCCGATAACGTCCAGGTTTCGATTGCAGGTCCCATCGCTTCGCTCGAGATTATCCTGGATGATGGTGCATCGGCGCATGAATCCGGCACAGTTGGTATCGGTGCGATCTCTTTTGACGAAGTCGGGCCCCCCGACGGCTATGTCAACGGCACCAGTGCGAATGATACGATTGGCGCGGGTTTTGTCGACGCCGATGGTGATGCGATTGATGCCAATGATCAGATCGTACCCGGCGAAATGCTCAACGACGACATCATTCTATCTGAAGGCGGGGATGACACCGTCTACGCCGGCAATGGCAATGACGAGGTTTTCGCGGGCACAGGCGACGACGTTGTTTATGGCCAGAACGGCGATGATTACCTGAATGGCGGCGAAGGCAATGACATGCTCTTCGGCGGTGATGGTGATGACGGCATCGTTGGCGGCGCTGGCGATGACAAGGTCGAAGGGTCCAAGGGGAACGATGCGATCGCTGGTGGCGACGGCACGGATGACCTTTGGGGCGGCAAAAATGAGGACGTGATCAGCGGTGGTCGTGGCGATGATGAAATCGACGCCGGCGACGGCGATGATCTGGTCTTTGGGGGTCAGGGCGCTGATACCATCACCGGAGGCGCCGGCAATGACACGATCTCGGGCGGGTCTCAGGACATTAACGAGAATATCGACTTCAATGATCTGAGCGCGGGCGATCTGGTCACGACCCAGTTCATCGACAAGGGCTTTACGGTCACGAGCAGCGATCCGGTGAACCCGGTTATGGTGTTTGATACGTCGAACCCCACCGGCGGTGACAATGATTTAGCGACAAACAATCTGGGTAACGTCCTGATCCTGTCAGAGGATCGTGACCCCACTGACCCCGATGACAATGCGTCCGGCGGGTCTTTCATCTTTGATTTCGAGAACCCGGCCAACATCGTCAATCTCGGCCTGCTGGATATCGAGCAGGGCGCGACGATTGATCTGACCTTCGCCGATGGCTCCACCCAAAGCGTATCGGTCGCTGCGACCGCCGATGGCGGCCAGTTCACCCAATGGCTGAACGCGGACAATGTCATGCAGATGACTGTCACGCTGCCGACCAGTGGTGCGATTGATAATCTGTGCTTTGCGATGGACGCAGATGCGGGTGACGGCGATGACATTATTAATGCAGGCTCGGGCGACGATCTTGTTTTCGGCGACGCAGGCAATGACACGCTCTTTGGTAATGCGGGCGATGATACGCTTCGCGGCGGTACTGGTGATGACACCATTTATGGTGATGATGGCGACGTTGCCCCTGTGCGCGAGAGCTTTGAGTGGGATCTTGCCGGTGCGGGCAATGATCAAAACCTTGGCGGCTTTACCCAGAACACTGGCAATGTGGATGTAACGTTTTCCATCGCCTCAGTTCAGGGCGGCGCTGAGACCGAGTTTGAAACGGACAACCAGAATATCGACGATATCGTCACCGATGGCGATCCTGCGGATGACAACAGCTCGCTCAGCAGCACCACGAACGGCCAAGGCAATGGTGCGAATTATGAGCTGGATTTCTCCGCTTCGGTTGAGAACGTGTCGTTTAACATAAACGATGTGGACGGTGACGGTGTGGTGCGCGTTCTGGCATTCGATGCCAATGGCGACCCGATCCCGGTCACCCTGGACGGTGGTAGCAATGTCACGATCCTGAACGGCGACACGATTGACAGCAATGGCGGCTACCAGCCGGACACAAGCGCTGAATACTCCACAACTGTCAGCATTGCGGGGCCAGTTTCTCAGATTGTGATCCAGCACACGCAGGACGGTCCGAACAATTCCGGTATCAATGTCACGGATGTGTATTTCGATGCGCTTCCCGCTGGGGCGTCGAGCACCGACGGCGATGATACGATCATCGGTGGTGCGGGTGCCGATACGCTCTTTGGTGAAGGCGGGGACGACACGTTTGTCGTGGCTTCCGGCGCAGATGGTGACGGCGATGTGATCCGCGGCGGTGCAGGTCCTGATGACACAGCGGACAATGACGTACTGGACCTGACGGGTGCCGGTGCGGTCACGATTGATCAGATGGCTGACGCGACCGATGACGGCGCGACAACGGGAACGGTGACGTTCGAGGATGGCTCCACCCTGCAGTTCAGCCAAATCGAAGAGATCATCGCGGACAACCGTCCACCCGAGGCCGTGGACGATACGTTCGACACGGACGAGGATACGGCGGTCACGTTTGATCCGACCGCCAATGACAGCGATCCCGATGGCCAGCCGGTAACGCTCGACAGCTTCACGCAGCCGGATAACGGTTCTGTCACGCAAGACCCGAACACGGGCGCACTGACCTACACGCCAAATGAAAATTTCAACGGCGCGGATACGTTCGAGGTCACGATTGTTGATCCGGATGGGTTGACCAGCACATCGACTGTCACGGTCAATGTGGCTCCGGTCAATGATGATCCTGTCGCCAATGACGACAGCGACACGACCGATCAGGGCACACCCGTCACGGTTTTCCCGCTGGGCAATGACACGGACACGGATATTGCGACCAATGGTGATGCGATCCGGATCGTCGACGCAACAGTGCCGGCCGATCAGGGCACGGTGACCTTTACCGACGATTCAATCACTTTCACCCCTGCGGTTGCGTTCGTTGGCGAGGCCGAGATCAGCTACACGATCGCGGATGAAGCAGGCGCAACCGATGACGCAACGGTGTCGGTCACGGTCGAAGATGTTCTGGGTCCGGTTGATGGTCTGGACACGGGCGAGGTTATGAACCCCGGCTATGTCGATATCGAAGGCGATGAGATCGACGGGGCCGATGGCCTTGATGATACGATCTTTGGCAATGGCGGCGATGACACGATCAATGCCGGTCTGGGTGATGACATCGTGGATGGTGGCGACGGTGCGGACAGCATCGTAGGCGGCGCAGGCGATGACACGTTGGATGGCGGCGCCGGTGACGACGATATCTTCGTCGGGGGTGGTGATGATGCGCAGGGCGGCTCGGGCGATGATGTCTTTGGCATCGATGACACCGATCCGGCTGGCAACATCAATGCCACGATTGACGGCGGTTCTGACGGAACTGACGGCACCCCCGACGACGATGCCAATGGTAATGAGGGCGATGTTCTGGATCTGTCGGATCAAACCGATGACCTTACAGTCGACTTTGATACTGATCCCGAAGACGGCACGGTTAATGGCCTTGATGCGGATGCCGAAGCTGACATCACTTTCGAGGAAATCGAAAAGGTCATCACCGGCTCTGGTGACGATATCGTTGACGGTTCGGATGCGACCGGTCCGATCAACGTCGAGACCAATGACGGCTCCGATGAGGTCACCGGCGGGTCCGGCGACGATCTAATCGACACCGGCGAAGGAGAGGACTTTGTCTTCGCAGGCGAAGGCGATGACACCATCGATAGTGGCGAGGGGAATGACGTTGTATTTGGCGACGAAGGCAATGACACGATTGATGGTGGCGCAGGTGATGATCAGCTCTTCGGTGACGAAGGCAACGACACAATCACTGGTGGCGACGGGGCGGACCTCCTGGTCGGCGGCGCCGGTAATGACGTTCTGGATGGCGGTGACGGGGATGATGACATCTTTGTCGGTGGCATGGATCAGGCCAGCGGCGGCGACGGTGATGATGTCTTTGCGTTGGACCCGACCGACCCCGGCACCAGCATCAACATCCGCATCGACGGTGGTTCGGACGGCACCACTGGTGACCCGGCAGACAACGCCAACGGTAACGAAGGAGATGTGCTTGATCTGAGCGATGCGACCCAAGATCTTGACGTGACGTTTGAGCCAAACCCGGAAGAAGGTGAGGTTAACGGTCTGGATGGTGACGCGGGTCGCGACATTGCGTTCGAAGAGATCGAGAAGGTCGTTACCGGCTCTGGCGATGACGTCATCGACGGTAGGGATGCGACCGGTTCGATTGATGTCGCCACGGGTGAAGGCGATGACGATATCACCGGCGGCGCTGGCGATGATGTGATTGACGCGGGCGACGGTTCGGACACTGTTGAGGGTGGCGCAGGCGATGACACCATCAATCTTGGCACCAACTTGGACGGTACACCGGATGGTGACGTCGATACGGTTGTTCTGACCGATGGTTCCGGCAACGACGTGGTTGAGAACTTCGACGCGCCTGTTGTGAACCCCGATGGCTCGCTGAGCGGTGTGGATCAGCTGGATGTGTCCGGTTTGACGGATGCAGACGGCAACCCGGTCACGACCGAGGATGTGACTGTCTCTGAGACGCCAGATGGCGATGCGGTTTTGACCTTCCCCAATGGCGAATCCGTCACGCTGGTCGGCGTCACGCCGGATCAGGTCGACGATATCGACGAGTTGGTTGCAATTGGTATCCCCGATGGTCGCGACGGTATTGTCGAAGGCACAGCTGCAGGCGAGTTGATCGACGCCAACTATAGCGGCGATCCAAATGGCGACTTTGTCGACAATAACGATGCACTTCTTCCGGGCGAAGTTGGTGATGATGACATCATCCAGGCCGGTGGCGGTGACGACACCGTCATCGCAGGCGCAGGCGACGATGAGGTCTTCGGTGGCGAGGGCAATGACCGGATCGAGGGCAACACGGGCGATGACCAGCTCTTTGGTGAAGACGGCGACGACCGCATCATTGGTGGTGTCGGTGACGACACAATCGAAGGCGGTGAGGGTAACGACGATCTGTCCGGCAACGTCGGCAACGACACCATCGACGGCGGTGACGGCGACGATGAAATCGGCGGTGCCGAGGGCAACGACACGCTTCTGGGCGGCGCAGGTGAAGACACCATCACCGGCGGATCGGGTGACGACTCCATTGATGGCGGCGCGGATGATGACACGATCGACGCGGGCTCTGGAGATGACGTCATTGAAGGCGGTTCAGGGGATGACAGCATCATTGGTGGCGACGGCAGCGACACCGTTACCGGAGGTGACGGCGACGATGTGATCAACACGTCCGGCCACCTGCCGCTCCTGGATTTGGGCTTCCCCGGCTATCCTAGCACCGGCGTCCCGCCAATCCCGGCTGATTTCGCACCCGGCAACGATATCGACTTTGTCGATGGTGGTGCGGGCAACGACACGATCATCACCGGCGATGATGCCGATACGATCTTGGGTGGCGACGGCAACGACACCATTGATGCAGGTATTGACGCCGACACCATTGACGGTGGCGACGGCGATGACCGGATCGTCGGCGGCGAAGGCTCCGACACCATTGATGGTGGTGATGGCGACGATACGATCTATGCGGGTCTCGACCCTGATCTGGGCTTGCCCGACGATCTGGATATCCCCGATAGCGGTATTAACCAGCCTGCGGACCCCGAACAGAACAACGGTCGGGATGTGGTTAACGGTGGTGCCGGTAACGACATGATCTTTGGTCAGGATGATGATGACACGCTCTTTGGTGACGAAGGCGATGACTTCATCGATGGCGGCATCGACGAGGACACGATTTCGGGCGGTGAGGGCGACGATACCATTATCGGTGGCGAAGGCGCTGACACTCTGACAGGCGATAGCGGTGAGGACACCTTCCTTGTCGGCAGCGCCGAAGAGGGCAGCGGTGACGTGATCGACGGCGGCCAGGCCGATGGGCCGGTGGATGATGAGATTGATACGCTCGACCTGACTGGGTCCGGCAACATCAAGATCACCTTCACTTCGACCGATCAGGAAGATGGCTTCGTTGAGTTCCGTGACGAGAATGATGTCACAACCGGCACTCTGACCTTCACCGAGATCGAGAACGTAATCCCGTGCTTCACGCTTGGCACCACAATCGCGACGCCGAAAGGTGAACGTCTGGTGGAAGAGCTGAAAGTGGGTGACAAGATCATCACCCGCGACAATGGCCTTCAGGAAATCCGCTGGCTGGGTGCCAAGACGATGGACTGGAAAGCCCTGTCCGGCAATCCGCATCTCAAGCCGATCCTGATCCGGGCCGGATCGTTGGGTAATGATCTGCCGGAACGCGATATGCTCGTCTCTCCAAACCATCGTGTGCTTGTCAGCAATGACAAGACTGCGCTTTACTTCGAAGAGCGGGAAGTGCTGGCCGCGGCCAAGCATTTGGTCAACAACAACGGCGTCCACGAGGTGGACACGATGGGGACGACATATATCCACTTCATGTTTGATCAGCACGAAGTGGTGCTGTCGAACGGTGCATGGACCGAGAGCTTCCAGCCTGGGGATTACACGCTAAAAGGGATAGGTAATGCACAGCGCAACGAGATTTTTGAGCTCTTCCCGGAACTGAAGAACGCGGAAGGCGTCGAAGGCTACCGTGCGGCGCGTAAGACGCTCAAGAAGCACGAAGCCAAACTTCTGATCAGCTAAGTCGAATATGCAGCTGGGCCGCCCCCCTTTGTTGGGGCGGCCAAGGCCAAAGGGTCAGCCCTGTGGTTGGGCAGGGCTGATTCCCGTTCCTGTCACTGATTGTTTCTTGAGCGTGGATAATCCGTGGTAATCTTCGAGTTCGTGCACTGGAGGGACTGCTTCACGCTGTTTTTTTGTCCAGTTTTCCTTCAATCACGCGACGTTGTGACAATTTGATGTAAATTCCCCCTAAGTTGCGCGCGAGAAACGTTTAAAGAAGTCTCGACCGTGCTGATCTGCACAGCGCGACCTGCTTTTGACCTTTGGGGGGTCTTTGATGGCACGTATTTTTGGAACGGACAGCAACGATACGCTGTCAGGCACCAGCAATGATGATGAGATTCAGGGCCTTGGTGGCTCTGATACCATCGATGGCGGCAACGGCAGCGATGTGATTTACGGCGACAGCCGTGCTGGCGCAAACCCCGATGCCTTGGTTTACACGCCCACGACCGGGCGTTTCACCTACGCCACTGGCAATAATCTTGGTGACGGCAATCCAGGGGGATCAAACCACCGCGCCAACGTTGCGGACAGTCAAGTATCCAACCTGCAACTGATCCTGCCCACGGGTGATCTGACCCTCCAGGAAGGGGAAACCGTTGGCTTTTCCTTCATCGATGAGAACGGCAACACGGTCTATGTCGAGAATGCGCAAATTCAGCAGACCGCATTTGCGGCACCGGGCGCGAACGAGACCGGCGTGCTGACTGCTCAAGGCGTTGATCAGAATGGCCGTGAAGTCGCGCTTCTTCTGGCATTCAACAGCAACAACGGCACACCACCCAACCCATTGCCTGCAGGTGCGCGCTTTTTCGACAATGATACCGATCCCAATCGCTTCAACGGGACTGACATTGAACTCCCGGCGAGCGCGGTGCAGCCTATCGCATCGCTCGACGGGAACGATGTGATCAACGCGGGTAATGGGGATGATCAGGTTTTTGGTGGCGGCGGCGATGACACGATTAACGGCGGTCAAGGCCAAGACCAGATTTCTGGCGGTTCAGGCGATGACATCATCAACGGGGGTGACGGCAACGACCGGCTTTTCGGCGACGAGGGCGATGACACGATCAATGGCGGTCAGGGTCAGGACCGGCTGTTCGGTGGCGATGGTGACGATACGCTCAATGGTGGCGACGGCGATGACCGCGTCTTCGGCGAAGACGGGGACGATACTCTTATCGGTGGTCCGGGGAACGATCGGCTGCGCGGCGGCGATGGTGATGACCGCTTCACTTTTGCGCAAGCGGGTAACCACGACATTCGTGGAGGTGAGGATGCCGACGGCAATGATGTCGACGTCATCGACCTGACGGGTATCCGCGCCAACGTCATCCAGACCGGTGCGGAGTCTGGCCGGATCGAGTTTCTCGACAACAACGGAAACATCACAAGCCGCGCGACGTATCGCGAGATCGAACAGGTCATTATCTGTTTCACCCCCGGTACGCGCATCGCAACACCGCGCGGAGAGCGTTTGGTCGAAGACTTGCGTCCCGGTGACAGCGTCTTCACCCGCGACAATGGCGTGCAGGAGCTGCGCTGGGTCGGGTCTAAGACGCTGACGGGGCGTGAGCTGATGCAAGACCCCAAGCTGCGTCCGGTTTTGATCCGCGCGGGTAGCCTTGGCATGGGCCTGCCGGAGCGTGACATGATGGTCAGCCCGAACCACCGGATTCTGATCTGCGGCTCTGAAACGGCCTTGATGTTTGGCGAACGCGAAGTGCTGGCCTCTGCCAAGCACCTCACAAGGCGCGAGGGCATCGACCGGGTTGCCGCCAAGGGCGTGAGCTATATCCATCTTCTATTTGACCGCCACGAGGTAATCCTCGCCGATGGGGCCTGGACCGAAAGTTTCCAGCCCGGCGATTACTCGGTTGGTGGTCTCGACAAAGTGCAACGCGGTGAATTGTTCACGCTCTTTCCTGAGCTTGATGCACCACAAGGGCAGGGTGCCCGGTTCCCTGCCGCCCGTCAGGTGTTGCGCAAACATGAAGCGAAACTATTGGCTTAGGAGAGTCTGCCTTCATTTTCGCTCTGGACGGGGTGGTCGGAAACGGCCACCCTTTCCTTTATCGGATAAGAGGTTTTTTCATGCGCAACACCCCGTGGCATCTATTTCCCGTGGCCGCTTTGGCGGTGATCTGGTTTCTGTTCAGCGGTTTGGATTATGTCCTGACCCAGCTGCGTGTTGAGGGGTATTTGGCGCTCTTCACCGCAGAGCAGGTCGCCTATTTCACCGCGCTTCCGCAATGGGTGAACGTGGCGTGGGCGATTGGCGTTTGGTTCGGACTGCTAGGCGCGATCTTGCTGCTGTACGAGCAAAAGACGGCCCCTGTGCCATTGGCCTTGTCCTTTGTGGGGATGGCTTTGGCATCGCTTTGGTTTACGGCGTTGTCCACGCCCCTGATGGTGGCAGTCACTGGGCCTTTGGGGCTTGTCGTGATCTGGGGCGCGACCTTGGTCAGCTTGCTCTTTTGGGTTTATGCCCGTGCGCAGCGCAAGCACGACATTCTGGAGTAATGCGCCCTAGCGCCCGGTCTCGGCACGCCATGCGGCCCAGTCTTCGGGCGTATCCAGATCGCGCCTTGCGCGCGTGCCCGGCAGGGGCACCAAATGGACGCGATCACCCGCGGCTGCAAGTGCATCTTGGCCGCCGGTATCGCCTTTCAGTTTGGCCATCGCCGGGAAAAGCGCGTCATCAATCAGGATCGGATGACCCGGCTTGCCGTCTTCAGTCATACCGCGCCAGACAAGCGCTTTGGGTGCGGTCTTGCGCGCGTTGAGGACAGCGCGCAAATCATCGGTTTCCAACTCTGGCAGATCGGCAAGCACGACGAGGATCGCATCAGCATCGGCAAGATGCCCGAACGCTGCCCGCAAGGTGCCAGACATTCCCTCAAGGCTGCAGGCAGAGGTGAAAATATCGACGTCGAGATCCTCCAACAGCTCCTCGCGCTGGCGCTTCGGGGGCAGGGCGACAGTCACTGGTAAGTCTAGCCCCAACGCGCATTCAGCCTGCTTGCGCAGAAGCGGCACCCCGTCGACAAGCTGGGCCAGTTTATCGGCGCCACCCATGCGGCGGGACTGACCGGCGGCAAGGATTAGAACATGGATCATGGCCGCAGTTTAGCCGCGCATTCGCGCCCCGTCAGCATCGAAAAGTGGCGTTGTGATCAGTTGCGCCGGGCGCATCTTGCCGAGGATTTCGATCTCGACCTTGAGGCCATCGCGCGCCTCATCGCGTGGCACGAAGCCCATTGCGATGGACTTGCCCGCGTGATGTGAGTAGCCGCCCGAGGTGCAAAAGCCCACAACCCCTTGATTTAGGAAGATCGGCTCGTAGGCCACGACATCGGCATCCTCCGCGTCGACCTCAAAGGCACAGAGCTGGCGGGCAGGGGGTGTGGCGTGCTGGGCCTCTGCGGCGGCACGTCCGATGAAATCGACGTTTTTCTTGAAGCTGATGAACCGGTCGAGCCCTGTCTCTGCGGCAGTATAATCTGGCGAGAATTCCGACAGCCATGAGCCGAAGAACTTGTCGAGCCTGAGCGACATCATCGCGCGCATGCCGAACGGTTTGATCCCCATCGGCTGGCCTGCGTCCCAAAGGGTCTGCCACAGCGCGCGCTGCTCCATCGCGTCGACATAGATCTCGTAGCCCAGATCGCCGGTGTAGCTGACGCGTTGCACGATGGCAGTGGAAAGCCCGATCGTCGCCTGACGCACATCCATGAAGGCCATGTCGCTGATATCCTCGCGGGTCACGGCTTGCAGCAGATCGCGTGCGCGAGGGCCCGCAATCTGAAAGCCCGTGCGACGGTCAGAGACGTTGTCCAGTGTCACGTCGCCGTCGGGTTCATGGGCCATGAACCAGCGCATGTGATAGGCCTGCGCGCCGTAGGAGCCGGTGATCTGGAAATGCGTTTCCGACAGGCACGAGACGGTGAAATCTCCGATCAGGCGGCCTTGTTCGGACAGCATCGGCGTGAGGGACAAGCGCCCCGGCTTCGGGATGCGGCCTGCCATGATGTGGTCCAGCCAATCGCGCGCGCCGGGGCCTTGCACGTCATATTTGCCGAAATTCTGAACCTCGTTGATGCCGACGGCCTCGCGGACGGCTTTGACCTCGCGCGCGGTGGCCTCAAACGCGTTGGAGCGGCGGAAGGACGGGGTCTCAAACCGCGGCTCATCGCCGGTGGCGAAGTAATTCGCGACCTCCAACCCGTATTGCTGGCCCCAGACAGCGCCTTGCGCGTCGAGCAGATCATAGCAGGGCGTGGTTCGGCAGGGCCGCGCGGCGGGGAGTTCCTCGTTCGGGTAGGAGACGGAGAAGCGGCGCTGGTAGTTCTCGATCACTTTGGGCACCGTATAGCCGGGTGTGATCCAGCGACCGAAGCGGGCAACATCCATGGCGGTCACGTCGCGCTCGGGCTCGCCTTCGATCATCCATTGCGCCAGTGTGAGGCCGACACCGCCGCCTTGGGAGAAACCCGCCATGACGGCGCAGGCAGACCAGTAGTTGCGCATGCCGGGCACCGGGCCGACCAGCGGATTGCCGTCGGGTGCAAAGGTGAACGGACCGTGGATCACCGATTTCACGCCAGAGCGTTCAAGGACCGGGAAGCGCTTATAGGCAAACTCGATCGAATTTTCGATTTTGTCGAAATCATCGGCCAATAGCTCATGTCCGAAATCCCACGGCGTGCCGTTCACCGCCCAGGGGCGGCAGGTTTGTTCATAAAATCCGATGCAGAGGCCGCGGCCTTCTTGGCGCAGATAGCTTTCGCCAGCGGGGTCCATGACGTGGGGATGCTCGCTGTCGCGCTCATAAATCTCAGGGATGTCATCTGTGACGATATATTGATGCTCCATTGGGAGAAGCGGGAAGTAGATGCCTGCCATGGCACCGACCTCGCGCGCCCAGAGGCCAGCGGCGTTGACTACATGTTCGGTATGGATCGTGCCTTTGTCGGTCACAACGTCCCATGTGCCATCGGCGCGCTGGGTCGTCGCCTCGACCTTGCAGTGCTGGACGATCTCGGCCCCGTTCATACGCGCAGCCTTGGCATAGGCGTGGGTCGTGCCGGATGGGTCCAGATGGCCATCGAGCGGATCATAAAGCCCGCCCACGATCCCGTCGAGATTGGTGACAGGGGCGATCTTGGCGATCTCTTCAGGGCCGACAATCTCGGTCTCAAGGCCCATATAGCGATGCTTGGCGCGTTCCGCGACCAGCATATCGAAGCGGTCCTGATTGTCCGCCAGCGTCACGCCACCCACATGGTGCAGACCGCAGGACATGCCGGTGAGTTCTTCCAACTCGCGATAAAGCCGGATCGTGTAGCCCTGAAGCGCGGCCATGTTCGTGTCGCCGTTGAGCGTATGAAACCCGCCCGCCGCGTGCCATGTCGAGCCCGATGTCAGCTCGGAGCGCTCCAGCAGCATCACGTCGGACCAGCCAAGTTTCGTCAGGTGATACAGCACCGAGCAGCCGACAACGCCGCCTCCGATGACGACAACGCGAGTGGTGGTTTTCATGAGGGTGCCTCCGGGCCTAAATTACCTGCCCAGAGTGAGACCAGTTGCGTTGGCGCGATGGTCAGAACGCGACATCTTGCGTCGTATTCTTAACCGTATTTTGCGCGCGGCAATTCCTGCGACGGATCGCTGCCTGCCTTGTTAAAGCGGAAGAGGCCGCTGAGACCGGGAAAGCAGGTCAGGAATTCCTCCACCTTGTTGTCCGGGGACCGGGTGGGTTGGCGCGTCACGTCTTCGGGGTTTTGCACCATCATGCCAGAGGCATAGACCACATCGCTGACATCAAGCCCCAGATGGATCAGCTCAAGCGATGACATATCGGTCACTCGGGTGACCTTGTCATCATCCAAAAGGCTGTGCGCGGGCAGGAACGTGCTGAGCGCTGTCAGACTGGGGTCAAGTCTAAGATCGCTGACATGGACCAGATGGCCAGGCAAGAGGATCAACGGGTCGGTGGGACACCCCCGGGCAAAGGCATCGGTGCGTAATTGCACCGGCTGGTGTGCTGTTCGGTCCGCAGAAAGCGGGATGCTGCGACGGGAAATCCAGCGAATAGGCTGCATGCCGTTATGCATCGTCCAAAGCACATCCCCTGCGGTGAGTTGCTCAACGGGAACGATGCCCGCGCGACCTAGCATGCGGGTGCCTGTCACAAAACCTGAAAGGCTTTCTTGTGTGTGGGCAGTCGCGCGCCCACCAGGAAAGCCGTTGAGCGCTAGAACAAGTCGTGGGCCGTTCTGCAGCCCAAAGACAATGCAGGCAGGGGCGCAGAACGTGGGGGTCTGCAGCGCTTCTGCCAAGGGGTGTGCAAGATCGGGCAAACCGTCCGCATCAGCGCGATATAACGTAAAAGTCTCCCCGTTTTGTCTAAGAATAGCGGTTCCAGCGCCGTCGCTAAGAGGGGTCAGTGGGCCGAGTGCATTTAAATGATCCGGCGCAGTTGAGCTTTCAAAAGGGCCAAACCGGGCAACTTGAGTAAGAGAAAGTGAAAAGAAGCTACCAGTCACAGTCACACTCCTTTTTATAGCGGAGGCATGCTGCCTTGGGTTGTTTAATTCGCGACAAATACGGCCAAAACAAGGCGCTCGCAACAGTCTTTGCAAAAAAGCAGTGCCTGTTTCCGTTCCGTGACCCATTGCGCCGAGAGAAACGCACAAGAATTCCGCTTCCGCACTGGTTTTCGCAGACGCAGCGCTTATGCTGCAGTGCAACACAACTTGCGAGGACACGCCCATGACACTCTCTGGTAAGACCGCCATTATCACTGGCTCCAACTCCGGCATTGGCCTTGGGATCGCGCGGGAGTTGGCCAAAGCGGGCGCGGATGTAGTGCTCAACAGTTTCAGCGATACAGATGAGGATCACGCGCTGGCGAAGGATATTGCCGAGGAGACCTCGACCAATACACGCTATATTCAGGCCGATATGTCGAAAGGGGATCAGTGTCGGGCTCTGATCGAGAAGGCGGGCGCGTGCGACATCCTTATCAACAATGCAGGTATTCAACATGTCAGCGGTATTGATGAGTTCCCAGCCGAGAAATGGGACGCGATCATCGCGATCAACATGTCCTCAGCCTTTCATACAACGGCTGCCGCCTTGCCGATGATGCGCAAGGCAGGCTGGGGCCGGGTGATTAACATCGCCTCCGCGCATGGTTTGACGGCGTCTCCCTACAAGTCGGCCTATGTTGCCGCGAAGCACGGGGTTGTCGGACTGACCAAAGTCACCGCTTTGGAAACTGCGGAAGAGCCGATCACAGCCAATGCGATCTGCCCCGGATATGTGATGACCCCATTGGTCGAGGCGCAAATCCCCGACACGATGGAAAAATATAACATGGATCGCGAGACCGCGATCAAAGAGGTCATGCTGACCCGGCAGCCGTCTAAAGAGTTTGCGACGACAGAACAGATGGGCGGCACGGCAGTTTTCCTTTGCTCTGACGCAGCGGCGCAGATCACCGGCACCACCATTAGCGTGGATGGCGGCTGGACCGCGTTGTGAGCAACACCAAGCGGATCAATCTTGCCCTGCAAGGGGGTGGCGCCCACGGCGCGTTCACCTGGGGTGTGCTGGACCGCATGCTTGAGGATGACCGGATCGAAATTGCGGCGATGTCGGGCACCTCGGCTGGTGCGTTGAACGGCGCAGCTTTGAAGTCAGGCATCGTGCAAGGCGGTTCTGAGAAGGCGCGCGAAAACCTTGACTGGCTCTGGAGCCAAGTCGGCGCGATTAACGATATGCGGCTGGCCAGTTGGATGACAACTGCAGGGCCGGGGCCCGGTGTCGTGGCGAAAAGCCTGGAATACTCGCTGCCGTTTTCTATCGTCGACGGCGCGACGCGCATGTTCAGCCCCTATACCTATGGCCCGTTCTATCAGAACCCCCTTCGTCGGATTGTTGAGCGGTTTGAGTATGATGCCGTCTGTGCGGATGGGGGGCCAGAGTTTCATGTGTGTGCCACAAATGTGCGGTCCGGCAAGATCCGTGTCTTTACCCGCGATGAGATCACCACGGATGTCATCCTAGCCTCGGCCTGTCTGCCAACGCTTTTTCAGGCAGTCGAGTTCACCGATCCTAAGACCGGCAAGATGGAAGCGTTTTGGGACGGTGGCTACACCGGCAATCCGGCCCTGTTCCCGCTGTTCCACGAAAGCCTGCCGCGCGACATTGTCATCGTGAACATCAACCCACTGCACCGCGAAGAGCTTCCCCTGACAGCGCAAGCGATCCAGAACCGCATCAATGAAATCAGCTTTAACTCCTCTTTGCTGCGCGAAATGCGGGCAATTTCCTTCGTAAAGCGATTGATTGCGCAGGGCCGGATGGATCGTGACAAGATGCGCGATCCGCTGGTGCATATGATTGCCGATGATGGGTTGATGAATGAGCTGAGCGTCGCGACGAAGCTGGTGCCGTCGGCCTATATTCTGGCAACGCTGAAGGATGCTGGCCGTGCGGCGGCGACGAGTTTTCTAAGCGCTCATTTTGACGATCTGGGGGAGGCCGATACGGTCAATCTAGAAGAGATGTTCGGTTAGATTTTAGGGCAACCCGCCCCGGACTTGATCCGGTTCGTGGCGAGCTAGCTGGCGAGCTCTTTCACCTCTTCCGGCGTGATCTCGGGGACTTTGTCGTCGCCATTTGGGTACACAAGCCCCGCCGAAATCACGAGCTTGGCCGCATCTTCGACACTCATATCCAGCTCGATAATGTCTGCCTTCGGGAAGAAAAGCAAAAAGCCCGACGTTGGGTTCGGTGTGGTGGGCACGAAGACCGACGTCATGGGCCCTTGATCGGCTTTGGCCGCCACTTCGCCTTTGGCTGACGTCGAGATAAAGCCGATGGCCCAGATGCCTTTGCGCGGGTACTCGATCAGGCAGGCGGTATCAAAACTGGTCTCGGTCTGGGCAAACACCGTTTCGGCGATCTGTTTCACACCGTTGTAAATCGAGCGCACGACGGGTGTGCGGTTCACCAGATGCTCTGCCCAGGAAATCAGCGAGCGACCCAGAAGGCCTTTTGCCATCCAACCCACAATAATGGTGAAGATCAGGAAGAAGATCACACCGACGCCGCGCAGGTTGATGCCGATATATTGCTCGGGCTGCCATTGCGCAGGCACGAGCGGCAGCACGAAACCGTCAATCCAGCCGACCACTGTCCAGATCAGCCAGATCGTCAGACCGATTGGGGCGACCACCACCAGCCCGGTTAAAAAGCTGGAGCGCAGCCGCGCGAAAAGCCCCGGTCTGCGGGGAGGGGGGACTTGCTCGTCAAAAGGGGTTGTCATCAGGCGTCCTTGGCAGTGCCCTTTACCGGTGGGCCTTTGGAAAATAGGGGGTTTTCGGTGGCTCTACAATGCGGCTTTCCGGTGTTTCGCCTGACTTTGCGGCGATTTATGTGTGAGCGCCTTTGGATTGGGCAGCCAAAGCAACCGCGATTTGCGCCGCCAACCGCGCGTTGTTCAGCACAAGGGCGATGTTGGCGGCAAGCGACGCACCCTCGGTTAGCTCAAACAAGCGCCCCAGAAGGAAGGGAGTCACGTCTTTGGCGGTGATGCCTTGGGCCTCAGCTTCAGCCAGCGCCTGCTCGATCAGCGGAGCGAGCGTTTCATGCGGGATTTGCGCGTCTTGCGGGATCGGGTTTGTGACGAGTTGCCCGCCAGGCAGGCCCATCGCCGCGCGCATCTGGTGCGCTTTGGCGATCTGCGTGGGCGTGTCCATCCGCAAGGGCGCGGGCATCGGGGAAGATGCCGACCAGAAAGCGGGCAGGGTGTCTTGGCCATAAGCGATGACCGGCACGCCAAGGGTTTCCAGGACTTCGAATGTCTTGGGCAGGTCGAGAATGGCTTTTGCGCCTGCGGCGACCACGGTGACAGGGGTTTGCGCAAGCTCTTGCAGGTCTGCGGAGATATCAAAGGACGTCTCCGCCCCGCGATGCACGCCGCCGATCCCACCGGTGGCAAACACCGCGATACCTGCCAGATGTGCGGCAATCATCGTGGCGGCGACGGTTGTGGCCCCTGTTTCGCCGGTGGCAATGCAAGCTGCGATATCTGCGCGCGACAGCTTGGCCACGCCCGCGGCCTGACCCAATATGTCGAGCATCTCGCCACTCAGCCCGATATGCAAAGTGCCTTCGATCACCGCGATGGTTGCGGGCACGGCACCTGCGGCACGCACTTCGGCCTCAACTGCGCGGGCGGTTTCGACGTTTTGCGGATAGGGCATCCCGTGGGTGATGATCGTGGACTCAAGTGCAACGACCGCGCGTCCTTCGGCGAGGGCCGCGGAAACGTCTGGCGTCATGGTCATCGGAACGCTCATACGACAGCCTCCCCAGAGACATAGGCCGCCGCCGCGCCGATTGCGGCAGTCAGGGCAAGCGCCCTGTCGGCGCCTTTAAACTCGGCGGCCAGATGCGCGGCCATGAACGTGTCGCCTGCGCCGGTGATGCGTTTGACGGAGACTTCGGGCGGGATTTGGGTCATCAGGTCCCCTTGGTGCAGCTCGCAAGCAACGGAACTGCCATCTGTGACGAGCACCCGTGCGGCACCGCGTTTGGAAAGCGCTAAAGCCGCCTCTGGCGCGCTGTCAAATTGCGCACCGCAGAGCAGGCCTGCCTCTTCGCAATTCACGTAAAGGGTGGCGTTCGGACAGGCGAGGAGCGGGACCAGACGGTCTGCCTTCCCTGGCGAAGCTGGCGCCACGCGCAGATCGGCCTTGGCAAACGTGGGCGATTGGGCGATTTCGGTCAGCACGTCTTCGGTCAAGTTGCCATCCAGCGCAATCACGCCTTCATAGGGCGTGTTCTCATTGGCCAGTGGGCCTTGCGTGATCGGGATCAGGATCGTGTTGCCGGCAGCCTCCAACGAATGCGCGTCTGCAATAGCGGCGACAAGGCCATCCGGTCCCTCAATTGCCATATAGCGATCCGTGGGCTGATCTTCGGAGATGTGGATGTATTCTGTCACCATCCCCATTTCGGTCGCCCTTGCCATCAATTGCGCGCCTTGCGGGTCATTGCCAATCGCGGTGAGCAGGGCAGGGGTCAACCCCATCTCTCGCAGGGTCATAGCGATGTTCATGGCGACGCCGCCGGGGATCATCCGAATGCGGCCCGGAACGTCTGAGCCGACGCGCATTGCACGCTCGGATCGTCCGATCACGTCCCACAGCACCGACCCGATACAGATAATGTCAAAACCAACGGTCATGCGCGCTTGATGCAAGGGTTTTCGCGTGCTTGCAAGAACTTGCATCCGCGCCTTTGCGTCAGAACGGGTTAATCCATGACATAGCCCGACATTGTCCTTGCAATTGGGAAGAAGCTGACGTAACTCGCGTTCACTTCGCAGACGGGGTCGGGCCGATTGGGGGAGACATCCTCAAAGGTCCACCGGTTGGGGCAGACGCCCCGAAAGCCCCGTCGAGGATTGAAACCGGAAAGGAAACGGACATGGCTCTTCCTGAGTTCACCATGCGCCAGCTGCTTGAAGCAGGCGTTCACTTTGGTCACCAGACACAGCGTTGGAACCCGCGTATGGCGGAGTTCATCTATGGCGACCGCAACGGCATCCATATCATGGACCTGACGCAGACCGTCCCGATGCTGGACGCGGCGCTGAACGTTGTGCGCGAAACCGCTGCCAAAGGTGGTCGCATCCTATTTGTTGGCACCAAGCGTCAGGCGCAGCGCCCGATCGCCGAAGCGGCAGAGAAATGCGCGCAATATTACATGAACCACCGTTGGCTGGGCGGCACGCTCACCAACTGGAAAACCGTCAGCCAGTCGATCAATCGCCTCAAGCAGATCGACGAAGCACTGGAAGGTGGCGCCGAAGGTCTCACCAAGAAAGAGCGTCTGGGCATGGAGCGTGACCAGGCCAAACTGCAAGCGTCGCTGGGCGGTATCCGCGAAATGGGCGGCGTGCCCGATCTTCTTTTCGTCATCGACGTCAAGAAAGAAGACCTTGCCATTGCAGAAGCTAAAAAGCTGGGCATCCCGGTTGTGGCTGTTGTCGACACCAACTGCTCGCCCGACGGGATTGACTACATCATCCCCGGCAACGACGACGCGGCCCGTGCGATTGCGCTTTACTGCGATCTGGTCAGCCGTTCGGCGCTTGACGGCATGAGCGCGCAGATGGGCGCCGCTGGCATCGACATTGGTGAGTTCGAAGAAGCGCCGGTTGAAGAAGCTGTTGCCGAGGAAGCCCCGGCAGAAGCTGCTGCGGAAAGCTAAGTGCGACGTCGCAATTCTGATACGGGCGGCTTATATGCCGCGCGTTTATTGATACGGTCGGCGGTAACGCCGACCTCGCCACCCTGATTTAGAGGATGAGAACCATGGCAATCACTGCTGCATTGGTAAAAGAGCTGCGCGATACGACTGGCGCTGGCATGATGGACGCGAAAAAAGCGCTGACCGAAACAGATGGCGACATGGATGCTGCTGTTGACTGGCTGCGCACCAAAGGTCTGGCGAAAGCTGCCAAGAAATCCGGCCGCACCGCGGCTGAAGGTCTTGTGGCGGTCAAAGTCGACGGTGGCAAAGGCGTCGCTGTCGAGGTGAACTCCGAGACCGATTTTGTCGGCAAGAACGCTGAGTTCCAGGAAATGGTCGCAGGCATCGCAGATGTCGCGATGGGCGTGTCGGATGTGGACGCCCTGAAAGCGGCGGACATGGGCGGCAAGTCCGTCGATGAGGTTGTCACCAACAAAGTGGCCACGATTGGCGAGAACATGAGCGTCCGCCGCATGGCTGCCCTCGAAGGCGAAACCGTCGTCTCTTACGTGCACAACGCTGTCGCTGACGGCATGGGCAAGATCGGCGTGCTGGTTGCACTCAACGGCGCCGACAATGGCATCGGCAAGCAGATTGCGATGCACATCGCCGCTGTGAACCCTGCCTCGCTGGGCGCTGACGATCTGGATCCGACCGTGGTCGAGCGCGAAAAGCAGGTCCTGACCGAGCAGGCGCGCGAAAGCGGCAAGCCCGAGCAGGTCATCGAGAAGATGATCGAAGGCCGCATGAAGAAGTTTCTGTCCGAAGTGACACTTCTGGGCCAGTCCTTTGTCGTGAACCCCGACCTGACGGTTGAAGCGGCAGCCAAGGAAGCCGGTGTCGAGGTCGTGGGCTTCAAGCGTCTTGAGGTCGGCGAAGGCATCGAGAAGAAGGAAGAAGACTTTGCCGCGGAAGTTGCGAAAGCAGCGCAAGGCTAAGTTTTTCCAGTACTAAAAGTAAAAAGGCGCTGCCCTTCACGGGGCAGCGCCTTTTTATACTGGTCTGTCTTAACTCACTACCCCTTCCGAAGAAGAAGCGGCACCGAACTGGGGAGAACGGTGCCGCTAAATCCACGCCCCGACATGTTGGGATGGGCGAGGCGCTTCAATTCTGCTGACTGTACAACGCGACCAATAACGTCTTGCGCCAGCTGCCCGGAAAAGAACCGGGACCGGGTTGGAGAGCTGCGCTATCACGCAGGTTCACATCCCAAAGTTCCCTGGCCTTAGGCCACCACTCACGGAACAGCCTCAATTTGCATAACGAATTGCCCTAGGGGAAGGTGCCGTTCTGCCGCGATGCGGAAATTCACGGAGATTTCACGCTGGATGCGCATTTTTTTTGCCCAGATGGTCAAAAATGGCATCAATCGCGAGTTTGTATCCGATTGCTCCAAAACCACAAATTTGACCCAGCGCAACCGGAGCGATAAACGACTTTTGTCGAAACGCCTCACGCGCGTGAATGTTGCTTAAATGAACCTCAATTACGGGGATCTCGATGGATTGTATCGCATCCATCAACGCGACCGATGTGTGTGTATACGCCCCCGCGTTCAAAATGATTCCCTCATGCGTGCCTTTCGCCGCGTGCAGCATATCCACCATCTCACCTTCGTGGTTGGTTTGCTCAAATGCGATGACAATGTCTTTGATCTTCCCATGGGCCACGCAATCGGCCTCAATCTGCGCCAAGGTGGTTACGCCATAGACTTCCGGTTGACGAGTGCCCAGCAGGTTCAGGTTCGGTCCATTTAGGATCAGCAATGATGTCATGACGCGCTCCTCTTTGCGGCTTTGTAGCGGTGACCGTTATAAGCTGTCGAGGTGGGTGCCGCAGAACGCGCGTATTGTGGTGTAAAATCAACCCGCTTTTGCAGTCTACGCAGATTGGCACACCATGGTTCGAGAGAGGCTAGACCGGGATCAGATCGGCCAGCTTGAGGCGTTGAATCTTCCCGGACGGGCCTTTGGGCAGCTCTTCCATGAAATAGACCGCATCGGGGGCTTTGAAGGCGCCGACGCGTTCTGTGCAGATCGCGATCAACGCCGTGGCGTTCAGGTCTGAGCCTTTCCGGATGCGGACGGCGGCCTCAATCCGCTCGCCGTAGCTGGCGCAGGGGCGAGCAAAGGCCGCGGCTTCGATCACATCGGGGTGGGAATAAAGCGCCTCGTCAACTTCGCGCGGGGCGACATTTTCGCCGCCTTTGATGATCAGCTCCTTGAGGCGGCCCGTGACGAAGACGTAACCGTCCGCATCCATGCGCGCCAGATCGCCCGTGCGCAGCCAACCATCGCGGAAGGTCGCTGCAGTGGCGTCCGGGTTCTTGAGATATTCTAACAACGTGTTCGGTCCGCGCACGACAATCTCGCCTTCGGTTTCCGGGGGCAGGGTGGAGCCATCCGGGCCTTGGATCGCCACTTCGCAGCCATAGGCGCGCCCGGGGGAGCCGATCTTGCGTGTCGCAGGGGGCAGGGGGTTTGACAGGATCTGGGCGGCAGTCTCTGTCAGGCCCATCGTCTCCACAATGGGGACGTTGAAGCGGGCCTCGAACGCGGATTGCGTTTCTACGGCAAGCGCGGAGGAGGCAGAGCGGCCGAAGCGTATTCTCTCGGTGCATCTGGAGGAAGGGTCAACCGCACCGTGCAGCAGATGCGAGATGATCGTCGGCACGGCTGAAAACCACGTGATGCCGCTGGTCTCTGCTTGTGCCCAGAAACGCGAGGTGGAGAATTTGCTGACCATGGCGAGCGATCCGCCAGAGATGAGGCTGCCCATGACGGAGACACAGAGCCCGTTGATATGGTAGATCGGCAGGACACAGAAGCCGCGATCCCGCGCGCTCAGCGCATGGGCAATGGCGGTTGTCCAACCGCCTGCGAGTAGGCTCGCGTGGGTGTGCACGACGCCCTTGGGCGTGCCCGTTGTGCCCGAGGTATACATGAGTAATGCGTGATCATTGGGGGCGAGATCATAGAGCGCGACGTCCGCATCGCCAGACAGCGGGATCGCTTGGGTTTCGCTTCGCGCTGCCTGAAAGAGCGCCTCGCAGCTCTCATGCACAAAGGCAAAGCGCGTTTCGGAATGATCAAGCGCGTAGGCAATCGCGTCACGGCCTGCCGCCAGATTGATCATCGTCGCGCGAAACCCGCCATAGAGCGCGCCGTAAAAGGCCGTCAGCCCTTCGGCGCTGTTTGGCGCGATCACGGCGACGCTTTCGCCCTTGGCCACGCCTTTTGCAGTCAGAACGCGGGCAAAGGTGCGGGCATCCTCTCGTAGATGTGCCCAGCCAAGATCATGGCCCGTTTCAGGGAAGTGAACTGCGACGCCACCCGTCTCTGCGCGCGCATCAAGCCAATCGCGCACGGTGCCGGTTGGCGGCGTGTCGGGATGCAGCTTCATGATCCTGCGACGCTCCAATACGATGCGAAGACATCGTCCAGCGACGGCTCGCGCGCAGGAATTTCGCGCACAATCTTGGTCGTTTGCAGGAAATGCTTCCAATGCAGGTTCTCGTCGATGACGTTACCGCCCCACGCGCCGCATCCCATGCTGAGCGAGAACGGCATCCCGTTGGTGAACGCGCCACCCGTCGCGAAGGTATGTGCTTGATTCACGATCACCCGGCTGGTGGGAATGGTTTTGGCGAGCTGCATGACACGGTCCGCATCGCCGGAGTGGATTCCAACAGAATGTCCGGCCCCTTGATGCAGCTGTAGCGCACGCGTCGTCTCGACCGCCGCATCGAAATCGGCGGCGCGGTAGAGAGCCAGGACGCGGCTGAGTTTCTCCCCACTCAGTGGATGGTCCGGGCCGATCCCGTTTGTGGGCACAGCGATATATTCAGTGCCTTCGGGCACGACGCCCTTCAGCCCGAGAGCTGCGATCATCGGGGCCGCATCTTGCGCGATCACTTCGCGGTTTAGATGCCCGTCCGGCCAGAGCTTCGCGACGATGCCAGCCTCATCATCGACGAGCGCGCCCCCGGCTTGCGCCATCGCAGCAACAAACGCATCATAAACCGCATCGACCACCACGACCGCATTCTCGGATGAGCAGGAGGTGGCGTTGTCGAAGGTTTTGGAGGCGCGAATTTTCTCGGCGGCGGCGGCCAGATCAGCCGTTTCATCCACGATGACAGTCACGTTGCCCGCACCCACCGCCACAGCGGGCGTGCCGCAGGTCTGCGCCCGGTGGACGTTGTTCTGACTGCCGGTGCAGATGACCTTGTCGCACTGCTCCATCAGGCGCTGGGTTTTTTCTTTCGAGCCGGGGGCCGGGATCATCTGGACGAGATCACGATCCTCCCCAATCTTGGCAAATTCGGCGTGAATGAACTGCAATAACCGCTCGCAAGACGCCACACCTTTCGGGGAAGGGGCCACGACAATTGCGTTGCCGCATTTCAGCGCATTGATGATGTTGTTTGCAGGTGTCGCGGCGGGGTTCGTTGATGGCACAATCGCGCCGATCACACCCATGGGACGGGCAATTTCGGTGATGCCGCTGGCTTTGTCATCCTTGATGATGCCAAACGTGGCCACCCCTTGAATATCGCGCAAAAGACCCAAGGTTTTGCGATGGTTTTTGGTGATCTTGTCGGCCACATTGCCAAGCCCCGTCGTTTGCACGGCAAGCTCGGCCAGTTCGCGATTGCGCGCAGGCTCCATGATGGCCCAACCCACGGCTTGCGCTGCGCGGTCATAGCGGTCCTGCGATCCGTCTGCCTCAAAGCGCCCTTGCGCAGCGCGGGCGCGGGCAAGGATGGCGTCAAGCTCGGACAAGGGGTCGGGGGCGTTCATGGCGATGGCTTTCGTTGGTGGCGCCGCCCCGAATGGGCAGGGCGACGCCTGGGGGTGTCTTATAGACCGGCGAGCAGCTCTTTGAGCGTCTCTTCACGCGCGGCCCACATTTCAAGCACCTCGTCGCGGGTCATGATGTGCATGGGCGATCCGCCTGCCTTCATCTTGCCAGCGACGCGGCTGTTTTCGAACATGGCGGGCACCGTCGCGGCCAGCTTGTCGATGATCGGCTGCGGAGTGCCTTTGGGCACCATCACACCGCGGAAGTTCACCGATGCGTTGTCGATGTCAAAGCCTTGTTCTTTCATCGTGGGGACGTCGGGCAGGAACTCGTTCCGCTCCAGATCAAAGACACCGAGGATTTTTACATTGCCTGCTTCCTGCGCGCGGAACGCATCGCTGAGGTTGTTCACGCCGCCCAGCACTTCGCCCGCGATCACAGCCTTCATTGCGCCTGCACCGCCTTTGTTGTTGGGGATATAGGCCAGCTTCACGCCTGCGGCTTTCTCAAGCTGAAGCGCGGCGATGTGATGCCCCACGAAAAGGCCCGCGCCGGAGAAGGTCAGCCCGCCGGGGTTTTCCTTGGCATAGTTGATGACGTCTTCCATGGAGTTGAATTCGCTGTCCGCGCCAACGACAAACACAGCCGGGTCTGCGCCCCAATTGGCAATCGGCTCAAAACTGTCGGCGGAGTATTCCACGCCCCCTTCAATCGACTGCGCGATGAAGTGGGGGATATTGTAGGCGCCCAGCGTGTAGCCGTCTGCTTCGGCTTGGGTGGCAAACCAATTCCAGCCCACACGGCCGCCGGCACCGGGCTTGTTGATGATCGCGATGGGCATGCCCAGCGCATCTTCATTGCCCGCCGTCATGGTCACGATGCGGGCCTGAAAGTCGGTGGCCCCGCCCGCGCCATAGCTGACCATCATCATGATGGGCCGCTCGGGGAAGTTTTCATGACCGTCCGCAAAGGCTGTGCCGGTCAGTGTCATCAGCGCCATTGAGGCGGCTGCAAGTAGCTTCTTCATGGGTTTCTCCTCCCTAGGGTTAATCTGCCGCTTTTGCGGTTCAGAAGAATATCTCTCGCGGTGTAAAGACGTTCAAAAGCATCGCGAAGAGACCATACATGACCGCCAGAAACCCGGCGGTTATGAGTGCGCGCTTGATCCAGGTTTTCGCCTCATTGTGTGGCGCCGGATCATAGAGCGATAACAAAATGAAAAAGACCGCTGTGGCGGCTGTGTAAAAGCCCAGCCCCTTTGCGGCCCAATAGACAAACACAAGCGCCACGATCAAACCCGGCAGTATGTTGAGCATCGATCGTCGGTCCAGCCCGTTGCCCACCTTGGTTTTGCCAAGGAGCGCTTTGCCGAAGGTCCAAAGCGCCAGAACAGCGAAAACGGTCGAGATCAGGCGCGGGAAGACAAAGGCGGCAGCGGGCTCCTGGGTGTAGCTTACATAGGCGACAGTCAAACCCACGGCCGCGACCACACCGCTGGCAAATATATGCTGCGTGCGGGGTAGGTCGTTCATGACAACGCCTCCTCTTTTTTGACGACGTCGTCCTTGGTGGTGTAGCGGCGGTTGCGCAGCTCCATCCAGACCGAGTAGGCGATGGAGGCGACAACGATCCCGATCAGCGTCAGGTTCAGCCCGCCGGTGAAGAAGTACTGCCTCACGCTGGAGGTCGCATTGGCAATCATGCTGCCTTGGATGAAGTTCGCCTCTGCGATGGGCCCCAGGATCAGGCCCAGCACGAGGGGTGCTGCGGAAAAGCCAAACCGCTCCAGGAAATACATCGCCGTGCCCAGCGCCATCATCACATAGACATCACCCATGGAGTTCTGCACCGAATAGCTACCGAAGACCGCAAGCCCAAGCACGACAGCTGCCATCACGGCATTGGGGACCTGCGCGACCCGCGCGGCGAGTCCGGCGACGTAAAGTCCAAAGATACACATCAGGATCTGGCCGATCAGCATGGAATTGATGAAGGTCCATGCCACTTGCGGATGGTTATCAAAAAGGTCGCTGCCCGGAAAAATTCCGTGGATCAGCAGACCGCCCAGCAACACAGCGGCGGTGGGCGAGCCAGGGATCGACAGCGTCAGAAGCGGGACCAGCGACGGGCCGACCATCGCGTTGTTGGCGCTCTCTGCCGCGATGACGCCTTCGCTGTGACCGGTACCGAATTTCTCGCGCTCGGGGCTCATCTTTTTGGATTGATCATAGGCGACAAGCCCGGCGATCTGGCCGCCGACACCAGGAATCAACCCGATGATGGATCCGGTCAGGGTACCAATGCTTAGCGCGCGGGTGCGGCGGAAGACTTCGCGGAATGCGTCACCAATCGGGTGGCGTTGAACCGTTAGAACTTCAGCATCGAGATGGGTGCGGCCCTTGGCAAACATCGTAATGACCTGCGGGATCGCGAAAAGGCCGATCAGGGCAGGGATCACATTGATTCCCCCCGACACACTGGGATGAAAGATAAAGCGCTGCGCGCCCATGATGTCGTCAAAGCCAATCGTGGCGAGCCAAAGGCCAATACAGCCGGCAAGCAGTCCTTTAACAACCGAGCTGGAATCGAGCGACCCAATCACCGTCACACCAAGGATCGCGAGCCAGAAAAGATGCGATGGCCCGAACGCAAGAGCCCATTGCGCCAGCATTGGGGTGAGGAAAATCAGCAGCATCACACCAAAGACGCCGCCGACCGCTGAGGCGAGGAAGGAAAGCTGCAAGGCCCGTGCGCCTTCGCCTTTTTGTGCCATCGTGTGGCCGTCCAGCGTTGTGGCGATGTTGGCAGGTGCACCGGGGATCTTCAGAAGAATCGCACTGACAGCTCCTCCGGCAACCGTCGACGTATAGGCCGCGCCCAGCAGGATCAGACCTTGCGCAGGTTCCAAGCGGAAGGTGAACGGGATCAGCAATGCGACCGCCATTGTGGGTGACAAGCCCGGTGTCGCGCCCAAGATCAAACCTCCAATCGTGCCCAAAAGCAGCAGCCCGAAATTGATCGGTGTGAACACATCCCCAAAATATGCAAGAAATTCCAAGGCGCTCCTCCCAAAGCAAAGCCTCGACTTGACCTCTAACCGTAGGTGATGAAAATAGTATTGCAAATGTTTTCATTTTTACCAGGGAAATGGAATTTAAGGCGCTGACTTGAAAGATAAAAAATCTGATATCATCGCTGTTGCAAAGGCTGCGCGGGTCTCACCCTCGACGGTGTCGCGCAGTTTCAACCACCCCGAATTGGTCAAAGCGACGACTCGCAAGAAGATCGACAACGCGGTGCGCCGGTTGGGGTATATCCGCAATCGCGCGGCCCAGACGATTCATGGCATTCGCAGTGGTACTGTTGGCCTGATCGTGCCCACGATTGATCACACGATCTTCGCAGAACTGATCCAGAGCTTTTCAGACGCTATCGAAGAGTTGGGCTTCACGATCCTTCTGGCCTCCCACGGATATGACTTGCAACGCGAATACGCATTGGCGCGCAAAATGCTGGAACACCGAGTTGATGGGATGGCCCTCATCGGCACAGAGCATGCGACCGAGACGGTTCATCTTTTGGACAGTCAAAAGACGCCTACGGTGTTTCTCTGGAATTATGCAGAGCATACGGCTTTTCCCTGCGTCGGATCGGACAATTACCGGGCAGGGTGGTTGATCGCCGATCATATTGGCCGTCTTCAGCATCAGAATGTCGCCGCGCTCTTTCCGCCAGTGAGTGGCAATGATCGCGCGGCCCAGCGTTTGGCGGGCGTGCAGGATGCGCTTGCCTCGCATGGCGCTGATCTGGCGGATGATCGCTTGTTGGAGACGCCCTATAGCATCGATGCCGCCAAAGCTGCGATTTTACGGTTGCTGGCTCATGGCGACATGCCCAGCGCGTTGATCTGCGGCAATGACGTGCTTGCTTGGGGGGCGCTGCATGCGCTTGGCAAGGAGGGCGTGCGCGTGCCGCAAGATATGACGGTCGTCGGGATAGGAGACTTCAAAGGCTCCCGCGCATTTGAGCCTGCTTTGACGACAGTCCGCATTCCGGCGCTGCAGATTGGGGAGAAGGCGGCGGCCTTGATCGCCGAGCAGATCGTCACGCCGCAAAGCGGCTCGCAAGGGGAGCTGGTGGTTCCGGAATTGGTGGTTCGGGAGACATGCGCAGCAGCGTTGTAGAGGCCTCGATTGCCTTCGACACGTCGCTCAGCCAAGGCGCGGCCCATGTCTTCACGCTCGACAAGCCCTGCCTGCCTTCGATACGGTTTCGCATGGCTTCCGATGAGACGATTTCCCAGCTCAGTGTCCCAGTGTTCGTGACTGTCACAGATGTCACGCCGCCCGGTGCGACAGAGCCTGAATTCGTCATTTCCAACGATGCGACAGGTAAGCATTTTCGGGCCAACCGTGCGACTGTGCAGTTTCTGGACGCCTTGAAACGCCTGGGCAGTGTGCAGGCCGCAGCAAACGAGGTTGGCCTGCTTCCACAGCATGTCACGAGCATGATGGGTCAGCTGCGCGGTGCGGGTGTCGTAATCGAGCGCGGGGTGACAACGCCCGCCGCAAAGCCCAAAGCGCCAATTGAGGGCAAGTTGATTTCCCTGCGCAGCGATCTGATCAACGCAGCCCCTTTGGTCCGCAGGTTGGAGGGTTTGGGGCGCGTTCTTTTCAGCCCAGCCGGTTATCTGGCCTGGTTCGTGCTGATGATAGCCACGGTCACGCAACTTCTGAGCAACAGCGACAAGGTCTTCTATTCACTGCGCCAGATCCCAGAGCAAGGGCTGCGCTCATTCATCTTTCTGGCGCTGCTTTATGCCGCGGTAAAAGCCCTGCACGAGATCGGCCACGCGCTTGCCTATCGCCGGTTTTGCCTGAAAGCGGGGTTTGATCCCGGACCGATCCGTATGGGGATCGCGATTTTCGCCCTGACGCCATTTCCCTTCACGGACGTCACAGGCGCTTGGCGTCTGCGGAGCCGGTTTGAGCGTGTGATGATCGGCGCGGGGGGAATGTATGTCGAGACTTGGGTCATTGGTATTCTGACGACGATCTGGGCCCATGTGCAGGCAGGCCCTGCTCAGAGTATGATCCTGCAGGTTGCGGTTATCAGCGGTGCGCTGACTTTGGCCTTCAACCTCAATCCAGCGGTCAAACTTGATGGCTACTACATGCTGACGGATGCGATCCGGCGGCCAAACCTCGCGCAGCGCGGGTCTATCGCGGCGCGGACTTGGCTGGCCAATCGTCTTGGCGCGTCGGGGGCCGCCCCCGATCAGTTTGATTTGGGCTATTGGACGCTGGCCTATCTCTATCGTTGGACGATCTTTGCGGGCATCTTCTGGCTCGCCTATCAGGTTGATCCAAACGTGGCGTATGGTGTGTTTGCCGTCACGCTCATGATGCTGATCATAAGGCCCCTGATTGGAACCTTTCGTTTTTTGCGTACGCAAACACTCAAGCCGCTGCGATTGGTCTTCGCGGGTGGCCTCGGCGCAGTGGCGGTCGTTGCGTTGTTCGTGCCGCTGCCAGACCGTGTATTGGTTCCCGCGCATTATCTGACCTATGAGACGCGCTTTATCGAGCCACCCGAAACCGCGCGGATGAGGCAGACAACCGATGCGCTGATCTTTGAAGCACCGCGTCTGCAAGAAGAGATGACGAGCCTGTCGCTCCAGGCGCTGGCGTTGGAGAACACATTGCGGACCGTCACAGGTTCCGCGACAGAGCAAGCCCGTCTGCAAGGCGACATTGCGCAACTCAGGTCCGTGCAGAACAGCTTGCAAGAGCGTTTGGACGGGTTGGATGTGCCGCTCCCAAAGACGGCGATATGGACACCAAATAATGGCGATGCGCTGAACGGCGCCTGGGTGCTGGCGGCATCAGATCCTGTCGGCGCATTGTCCGAACCCGTTGCGCCATTCCTACGCTTGCGTGTTCCGCAAGCAGCGTTGCAACGTGGCCTGGCGCTGCCTGCGGGCACGCGCCTTCTGGCGCGGCCGCGTCATGATCCCAGCTGCGAGATCGCGGCCGAGTTGACGACGCCGCTCGCGCAGGCGACAATTCTGGAAGACCGCGTCTTGTTGCTGGCAACGCCTGTGAACGAAGCGCCTTGCCTCTCGGCGCTTTCCTCGGGCACAGCCCTTGTTGCCCGTATCGATGCACCTGACAAAACACTGCTTACGCGGGCTCGTATCGCGGCTTCGCGGTTGTTGCAGGACCGTCTTCCTGTCAATGTGGCTCCAGTGAATTAAAGGGGTGGACCATGGTGAAACGACGTGCGGTGTCAAAGCAGGACAAGGCTTTGCAGCCTCAAAATATGCCGCTGCTTTATCAGACCTTGGTGCCGTTGAGCCCGGAAGGTCAGGGAACGCTCTATTTCAAGGCAAAACGCGACTATGGCTTTGCCGCCAAGGCCAATGCGATCCCGCTGACGGCGGATGAGTTTCCGATGGCGCTGCGGGACTACCCGATCGTCTTTTCCTCTGGCGCGCGCCCAACGCCGCTTGCCTTGGTCGGCATGGCCAAGGGGCGCAACGATTTCGTGCAGGATGACGGCAGTTGGCGCAAAGGTGCCTACATCCCCGCTTACCTGCGGCGATATCCGTTTGCCCTTGTCCGGGAGAGTGACAAGGCAGAGCGGAACATTCTTTGCGCTGATTTATCCTCGACAATGTTTGGCAATGCGGGCGAGCAAGAAGAGCTTATGTTTGAAGACGGCGCGCCGTCTGCCGCGATCAATTCCGTGCTGGAGTTTTGCAATCGCTACGAGGTGGCTTTGCATCGCACCCGGCTGATGGTCGAGGATGCGCAGAAGCATGAATTGATTGGACCGTCGACCGTCTCTGTCACGCGGGACGGGAAATCGTTGAAGGTTGAAGGGTTTTCAGTCGTCTCAGAAGAGCGGTTGCGCGCGTTGTCTGATGATGTTCTGGCGAATTTCGCGCGGCGCGGTGTGCTGAATATCTTTGCCGCGCATCACATGTCGCTTAGCAACTTTTCAAACTTCGGGGAGGCCGTCGCGTGATCCGCGCGCTGGTGCTGGTGGGCCTTCTGGCGCTGCCTGCAGCGGCGCAGGAAAGCGTCAGTGCCATTCTCGAACCTGCGCAAGCAGTGGATATCCGAACAAGCGTTGCCGGGCGGCTTTCTGTGCTTTCAGTGCGTGAGGGTGCGGACGTTCCCTCTGGTGCGCCGCTTCTGGAAATTGACAGTGCTGTTCAGCAGGCCCGTGTCGAACTTGCGCGCATCGCAGCCGAAGCAACGGGCGCGCTGCAACGGGCCGAGACAGCTTTGGCACAGGCACAAGCCTTGCGAGACCGGATCGCACGTGCGCGTGAGCGTGGCGCGGCGCAAGCCTGGGAAGTGACGCAATCCGAACAGAATGTCGGCTTGGCAGAGGCGGACCTGATCGTCGCGCGGGAAACGCAAGCGCGGGCTGCGGCTCAATTGTCGCTGGAGCAGGCTACTCTGGGTGAGTTTCGCGTCACAGCCCCCTTCGCAGCGACCGTGTTGGAGGTCTTTGCCGAGAAAGGAGAGACCGTTGATACGCAAACGGCATTGATGACGCTTGGTCGACTTGATGAGCTGAGCGCGACCGCTTTTGTGCCGCTTGATTGGGTTGCGGAATTGCCTAAAGACGGCATGCTTTCTGTCACGTTAGATGATGGGACGCGCGCAGAGGCCGCGATTGACGTGATTGATCCGCGTGTTGATCCAGCCAGTCGGACCGTGCGGGTTAAGCTGACGATGGAGAATGACGCAGGCGCTCTACGTGTTGGAACGGGGCTTGTGCTGGAGCGCCCATGACCGAGCAGGCAACAGATCGTCAAAGCGGTCCAACACTTCTGGACGCGGTCGCACGAACATTTTCGGTTGAGCTGCAAACGCCCCCTTTTCCTGACCGATTGTTGGACCTGACCCGCGCATTGATCACGTGCCCCTGGGCTGCAGTGCTGACCCTGTCAGAAGACAGTGCAGAGATCGCGTTGGGCCAAGTCCCAGGCGATGATATCGGCTTGGTCTCAGAACTTGCGAAGGGGCTCCTGGATGAAGGTGATGGCGCTGACGTGTCGGTTGCAAGCGCGGCGATGGTCGCGCGCATTGCGGCCCCAGGTGGCGGTGCTTTGGCTTTAGCCATTGGGCGGGCACAGGGCGGGCAGGCGGCGCAGGCCTTAGCCTATGAGCGATTATCATTGCTCGCTGCTTTGTCTTACGCGCAAAACGCGCATCCAAATCAAATGACGCAGAATGCGCTGCTCCGGCAGGTTCAAGCGGTGGCAAAGGAACCATCGGGCGATACGCTTCAAGATCTTGCGGACACGCTCGCCCGTTTCATGTCGGCGGAGTACGCAGCGGTCGCATTTTATACGGGTGGCAGCGTATCCGATTTGAAGATTTCCGGGCAGGACGCCGGTGCAAAGCGGGCAAGCCTGCCAGATCGTTTGCGCGCAGAAATGGTGGAGACCGCTCGGCAGCAGGCGCGTTCCAGCAGTCGGTTCTTTGCAGCAGCGCAAGGCCGGGAGGATGGCTTGATCCTGCATGTGCAGGGGGCTACTCGCAACACGAGCGCGACGCTCTTGGCTGGCGCGACCTATGCGCTGAGCCAGACCAGCGCGCGCGCCAAGCGCTGGACAAAGGCGCGGCTGATGAAGATGGGGGCAGGTGCCCTCGTTCTTGTCGGAGTGGCGCTGATCCCGCTGCCAGACCGTGTCGATATCCCCGCAACTGTTGAGGCCTCCGAACGCCGTGTTCTGACCGCTCCTTTCACCGCGCAGCTCACCGAGATCGCGGTGCGCGACAGTGATACGGTCGAACTGGGCGCGCCGCTTATGTCGCTGGAAACTGAAAGCGTTGATCTCGATCTAATCGAGGTCCGCGCGGAGCGCGCCCGCGCTCTGCTTGATCGGGAAGCGGCGCGCGCTGCCCGCCGTGCAGCAGATTTGCGCAACGCTGAACTGGATGTTGAACGCCTTGATGCGCGGATCGCGCGGCTTGAGGGGCAGGTGGCGGATGCCAAACTGAGCGCGCCAATCGCAGGCCTCGTCATCGCGCCTGATCTGGATGAAAAGCTGGGAACAACTGTTCGCCAAGGTGACCCATTGATCGAAATTGCAGACCCCGCTGCCCTGCGGCTGTCGCTCGCGATCCCGGATGATCAGCTGGGCCGTCTTGCAACCGGGTTGGAAGGGCAGTTTCGCCCCGATTACGATCCGACGCTCAGCTTCAGTGCCTCCGTGACGGATATCTCACCCGCCATGTCGATCCGGGCTGAAACGCCCGTTTTAGACGGGCGTGCAGCGCTGGCAGGCACAACGCAGGGGCTGCGCCCGGGGTTGCGCGGTGTCTTTGCTTTGCAAAGCGATTGGAAACCAGCCGGACAGATGGCCTATGAGGCCATTCGCAATTGGGTCTTGCTACGGGTCTGGTTCTAACGATCAGCGGGCGCTGCCGGGAAGGGCCGTCGCTTCTGACAAGAACTCGTAATTGAAGCGGTTCAAACTGGTGCCCAGCGGATCGACCGAAGACTGATAAAGCTGCTCAACCGTCAGACCAGCGACGTCATCAAAGACCTCATCCACCTTCAAGACAACACCGGTTCCAAAGCCCTCGCCCACGGTCGCGGGATTGAAGAAGGTGCGCGCGTTATGCATGGCGCTGGCCTCTGGTAGGGTCGACGGGCGATCCTGTTGTAGCTGGATCGAATAGCCCTCATCGTTCAGCAACGTGCCAATGGTAAGCGCACGGTCGGGCACTGGTGTTCCAAAGCTGGTGCGCTGGATGTTATCGAGCGGCTTTGTCGGCGCATCGAATAACGAAGAACGGTCATAGAAGGACCAGAAGTCATCCTCCACCTGCTCCAGCTCCACCCGCGGGAAAAGCGCGATCCAGTGACCGCCTGCATCCGCCACGATGTTGCGCACGTAAGACATCGAACCGTCTTGCCGGTAAAGCGAGACGGTGACATTCGATCCCGGTTCAGCTGTGCCCGAAAAGATCGGATCAATCAGCAGGATCGGCAGGAACTGCGCGTCGTCAATGCCCGAGAAGGCAAAGCGGCTGCCGTCTTCATCCACAACGCTTGTCGGTACGGGGTCAGACGTAATGAGTGCGCTGTCCTGATCGGTCAATGCGCGACCCGGCCCGAATGGTGTCGTTGATCCGACGACGGTTGCTGTATTTTCGACCCCTTGCAGAACGGGCGTCAGGAAGCCGACGAAGACGTCATATTCAACCGTGACACTTTGGCCTGGTAGAAGAACGGGCGCGCTGACGACAAGGGTTGCGCCAGAGCCTGACAGAACCGTGGCAAGGCTTGGATCAGATAGGCGCGGGGCGCCTGTAAGGCTCAAATCGGTTGGCAATGCATCGGTGATCACGAGGTTGAACGCAGGTCCGGTCGCGCTTGCGTCGTTGCTGAGCGTAACGGTATACGTGATCGTATCCCCCACCATTGGCTCTGCAATGCTGACTGATTTGACGATGTCGATCTGCGGCTCGACCACTTCGACGGTCACGTCATCCTGCTGTTCGGTAAAGTTGAACCCGTCAGAGGTGCGCACATTCAGACGGGCATCATTTGTCAGCTGCGCGCCGTCCGTGGCTGCCGCCACATCTGCGACGCGAGTGACCACATTGATCACAACCTGATCTTCGGCATCAATCACGCCTTCGTCGGCCAAACCAACTGCGTAAGTGTTGTCCACATCCGTAAAGGTGAAGGTCACAAGCTGACCGCTGGCCACGCCTGCGCTCGTATCGCCGAGCGTCACGCCAGAGGTGATCTCGGCCCCCACAGCCGTCACTTCGGAGGAGACGAACTCAAGACCTGCAGGCAATGTGTCGGTCAGAACGACCAATTGATCATCCAGTTCGGAAATAGTGAGGGTCAGCTGATAGGTGATCAGCTCCCCGACATTCACATCCTGAATCGCGGGGTCATGCGCAGCCGAGCCTGTCTGCGGGATGTTCGTGCTGAGGATCGTTTTTTCAAGCGCGGGGATTGTGCCGATACGGTGATCATCGCTGACCTCGGTATAGACCTTCTGGTTGGGGTCATTGCCCGGCGCACTGTCATAGTTCACGTCGACTTCATTGCGGAAGGTCTGCGCTGTCGATGCGGATGCCGAAAGTGTGGCGTCATAGGTGATGGTCAGGATTTCATCAGCTTGTAGAAAGGCGAAATCCGCATCAAACCCGCTTCCGTTTGCCGTAAGACTTGTTGGGGTCAAGACACCGCGCTGATTGCTGGTGAACGTCAGCGTGGATGGGTCCAGTGTGATCCCGGCGGGGATCGTATCCACAATCGACACATCATAAGCGGGGCCTGTACTGCCCGAAGGATGGCTGTTCTCGACCACGATCTGATAGGGGATCGTGTCACCTGGATTGGCACCTTGTGGACCGGTTTTGCTAACGGAGAGTTCCGGCTCCACAATGCTGACGGTTGATGTTGCAGTCGCTTGGTTGAGCGGCGGCGCGCCGACCGGGTCTGCTTCGATCAACGCGTTGTTCACCAGATCGGTGCCCGCTGTGAATTGATCAGTGACACGCGCCACAACCTGAACTGTGATGATGTCGTCGGTGCCGATGCTGCCAAGGGGCGTCGGATTCAATGGGTTGTCGAGGTTCGTCCAGACAAGTTCCACATCATTGCCCGTCACCGTTTCGGTTGGGGCAGGGACGGGACCACCGCTACTGGCTGTGATGTCCCCGGTCGAAACCACATTGAAGCCGACATAGTCCAATCCGTCGGGCAGATCATCGAAGAAAAAGATCCGTTCGAGAGCCACTTCCGGCAGGTAAATTTCATATGTGAAGGTGACTTCTTCGCCGATATTCAACTCGGTATTGTTTGCGCCGGTTTCGGCAAAGCTGGAGGCCGTCGGTTCCTTGGTCAGGAACGGTACAGTGGCCACCAGATGCGTGTCATCAGCGGAATAGTCGCGATCCGGGATCGGGTTGCCATTGCTGTCCACGGGATCACCGGGAAGCGTGTCGTAGTTCACACTCGCAGTGTTCGGGAAACTTTCCGCATCCGGGGCATTGCTGGCGAGTGTTGCTTGATAAGTCACCTCGACCACGGCGCCGACAGGCACCGCAAACGGTACGCCGCCATTATTGATGTCATCCAACTCAACCGAAAATCCGCCCGCACTTTCCACGATGTTCAGATCGGCGGTGATATTCGTGCCGTTAAGCGTGACCACGACAGTGCCGCTGTTCAGCGACAGGAACGGATCAGTCATCGGATCGGCGATGATCAGATCATAGGCGGGCGCGTTGCCCGTATTCTCAATCCGGATATTGTAGTCAATCGTATCGCCCGGGTTCACGGCGATGTTGCCCGTCTTGTCGATGGTCAGTTCAGGCTCAACCACCTCGACCGTTGCAGTATCTGTGACCGGGGTCAGCGCAGCCTCGCCCTGAGGCGCGATTGTCAGTGTGCCGGTGTTGGTTAGATCGGCATCATCGACATTGCTGGCCAACGCATTGACACGTGCGACGACCTCGACCGTGATTTGATTGGTCCCGCCAACGGCATTGACGACGTCGGTGAAAAGGAAAGTCACGTTCTGACCCGCATCCGTGATCGAGGTGGTGCCGTTGATCGTGATATCCGCGTCTGTGCTGATGACCTGAGCTGAGACGAAGTCCATCCCCGGTGGCAGCGCGTCGACCAGTTGAACACTGTCCATCGGAATATCGGGCAGGGTGATAACAAGCTGATAGGTGGCTTCCTCTCCAATCGCGAGGTCATCGAACGCATCAAACTGCGCATCCCCTGTCAGCGGGTTGGATGTACCCGTGACCGTCTTGTCGAGTGTGGGAAGCGTCGCGATCGTATGTGTATCGCTGACCTGCGGTGCGTCGCGATCTGTGATCGGGTTGCCTTGGCTGTCCACCGGGTCGCCCGGCGCACTGTCATAATCGGCGGTCGCCGTGTTGGTATAGGTCGTCAGCGCTGCGACACCTGCATCTAGCGTCGCGTTATATTGCACCGTCAGCACCTGATCCGGCAACAGACGCGGCACGGTGATCGTGAAGCCGTCATTGCCCGCCGTGCGCGTCTCGGTAAAGGCGGTTGTGACGCCGTCGATCAGAACGGTGAACGCCGTTGCATCAAGCGTCATCCCAGCGGGCAGCGTATCCCCGATTTCGATATCATAGGCCGGGCCCGTGGCAGAGGGTGTCACATTCGGGCCGCTATTCGTCGCGGTGATCGTGAATTGACCTGATTGCCCCGGGCTCAAGGCCAAGGGCCCGGTCTTGTCGATCTCAATCAGAGGCTCCACGATGCGGACATCGGCGCTGCTTTGTTGTTGGTTGAAAGGTCCGAGGCCGCCGGGCCCATCCGGATCAACATCAAGCGTGACTGTATTCGTCCGGTCCGCGCCCGCGACATTGGCCGCATTGTCTTCGACAACGGCAGTGACCAGCAGATAGAAGCTGTCGCCCGCATTGATGACGCCGTTGACCGGGTTATCGACCGCGCCGAAGTCAAAGGTCACATCATTGCCAGCAAGCGAGATGGTGGGACCGCCTGCATTTACACCAACAGTCAGCCCGGACGCGGATGACAGATTTGCACCGCTCAGAAGCGAACCGGTCAGATCGACCTCCGCCTCCACAAAGCGGAAGCCGCTGGGTAGATCATCGGTGATAGACATCGTCTGACCAGACAACTCGGGCAGCGTGATGAGATAGCGGTATGTGACTTCTTCCCCGACAGCCAGATCAAAGGGTGTATCTGTCGGGCTGTCGGAGTTGGTATCTGCATTCGAGCTATCGAACGGCTCTTTGAAGATGAACGGAATGGTTGCGATCTGGTGATTGTCGCTGACCGTGTCCGTGCGCGCGCCGGGGGTCGTTGTCGTCCCATCTTCAACCGTGTCGAATTGGAATTGCGCGGTGTTCACGAAGGTATTCGCTTCGGGCGCATTCGTTTCGATGAACACATCGAAGCTGACTGTCAGTGTCTCACCCGGCAAAAGATCGATGCCGGTGATCGTGAAACCATCAGTTGAAGGTGTCAGGGGCGTGCCAGTGATGTCACTCGCGGGCACGGTCGAGCCGTCATTGTAGACTGCCGTCAGGTTGCCGCCGTAGGTCAGGAAAGCATCGGCGAGGGGGTCCGCCAGAACGCCATCATAAGCGGGACCGGTGCCGGTATTCTCTAGCACAATCGTATAACGGACTGTGTCGCCCGGATCGCCTGCAATTGGGCCTGATTTGTCGATCGTCACCTCGGGCTCGACGATATCCACGCTTTCGGTCGCGGTAACAGGCGGCTGAAGCTGGGTGGCGCCGTCTTGCACGGTCAGCGTTGCCGTATTGGTCAGCGTCTCCCCATCCTCGACCGTCGTCACAATGTCGAGGACCTGCGCCACAACCTGCACCACGATCTGGCTCCCTGCGGGGTCTGTCGCGGTGGTGCCAGCCAAGGTGACAGTGCCGAAGTCAAACTCGACCGATCCGGCACTTCCTCCGGTCAGGGTAATATTTGCGTTGGCATCTGTTGTGTTATCCACCAGCCCGTTGGACGAGGTTGCGCCGTTCATCGCTGTGACTTGGGCGGAGATTGGCGACAAGCCTGCAGGCAATTGATCGGTCAGAACCAGATCCGCCGTCCCCTGGGGGATGTCGATGACCAGCTCATAAGTCACCGTCTCGCCCACAACGAGCTGCGCATTGGTGGCTCCTGTGGCGTCTGCGGTGTTGCTGTCACTGCTGCTCAGGTAGTTTTTCTCGAGCGATGCATCGAGGGTTGTGAACGTCGCCGTGGCTTCCGGCACGGTATAATTATTGAGGTTGCTATCATAGACGCGCTCTTCCTCGGGGGCGGAGGGGTCTGTGACCTCTGTTCCGGCGGGATTACTGTCATAACGCGTGACCTCAGCCGTATTCGTGTACGAGCTGCTGAACAAAGCGCCGTCCTGCACTTCGGCGTCATAGGCAATTTCAACACGGTAGCCCGCCTGCAGCACAGGCACCACGATCTCAAGCTCACCAGATCCGTTCACGCGGAAGCCAAACGTATCTTCGGCAGCGGCGCCCAACGGGGCTGTGCCAGCGGGTTGGGTGGTCACCTGCCCACCCATTTCGTCAAAAATCGTCAGCGCGACACTTGCCGGATTAAGGCTGACAAGCGCGCCGACAACGTCGTCATTGATCACCATGTCATAGGCAGGGCCGTCGCCATCATTGGTCGCCGTGACCGTGTAGCTGACAATATCGCCCGCATCTGCACTGGCGGGGCTGACCGCCTTGGCGATGGACATATCCGGCTCGACCACTTCGATCTCGGCAGTGTCTGTCACGGTTTGCGCGACACCTTGCCCGTCGACAAACTCAAGACTGCCGGTATTGGTCAGGGTCTGCGAGGTGTCGACACCAGCTTCAACCACGCGTGCTGTGACACGCACAACGATCTCGTCCTCGGCGTTTTGCACCCCGTCGAAGAGGTTGGTCAGATCACCAAATGTAAATGTTGTGACCCCACCGGCATGGGTGCCCATTGTGGGGATTGGCCCTGCCGCGCTGAGATTGTTGAGAACATTCGGATCATCGCCGAACCGCACCACGGTTGAGCTGACATATTCCATCCCAGCGGGGAGCGTATCGCGCAGGATGACACCATCCACCGTGCCTTCTGGGATCGTTGCGACAAGCTCGTATGTGATCGTCTCACCGATGCCCAAAGTTGGATCAGCCGTCTCACCATAGCTGGAGGAGCCGCTGACGATGCTCTTGTCCAACTCGGGGCTGGTAATACGCAAGGTCTCAGTATCGCTGAGGCTATACTCTCTATCATCGCCATCCGCGCCGCTGTCATCCTCCGGCGTACTGTCGAAGGTTAAATCGGCCGTGTTGTCGATGTTCGTGCCAGCCGGAACGGACTGGGCTACATCGGCTTCATAACGCACTATCGCGGTCTGATTGGGATCAAGACGATCGATGAAAATCGTAAACCCGTTGGCCGGGATGCCAGTGTTCAACGCGTAGTCCGTGCCATTGAAGGCAACGGCTGTGCCGTCGATCTCAAGCACGATGGAGCCAGTATCGAGCGTCATGAACGCGGCGGGTAGGGCGTCTGTCAGTGTCAGATCAAAGGCCGGCGCATCCCGTGAGCCGCGCAAGTTGGCGATGTCGATCTCATAGGTCACACGGTCACCGACCGCGACAATATCATCCGCGTCTGTGTTTTCCTTATCGAGCGTGAGGTTCGGCTCTGCCAACCGCAGGTTGGCACTGTCTCGGATGCTTGTCGTGCTGCCACCGTTCTGCGTGGCATATTCAAACTGCGCGACGTTACGCGCTAGATCGCCTGTATCGAACCCTGCAACATCGTCAATCCGGGCGGAGACTGTGATCTCGATAAAGTCATTTGTCAGATCGTTGTCAGAGGGATTGGTGAAGTCACCCAGATTGAACGTGACTTCGTTGCCGCTCACGACCCCCGCCGTATTGACTTGGCCGGCAATCGGAGAGTTCGCGATCACAGCACTCTCGATCACCAGACCGCCGATGGTCACACGATCAGAGATAACGACGTCAAAATACTCAGCCTCAGGAATGTCGATGCGAATGGTGAACTCAACGTTCTCACCGACGACAACTTCGTTACCCGACCGACCCGCAGCACCGCCATTCGCGATCTCACCGCTGTCAGTGAACTGGCGGAACGAAAGATCCTTGCTGATCGTGGGGCGATCCACTTGTGCTGTCGCGTCATCGCTCAACCCTCCCGCCGGGACCCGGTTGATCCCGCCCTCGGTGGCTGCAAAGCTGCCCACGGAGCCTGTATTGGTAAAGGTTTCGCGCGGCACGGCATCTGCATCAATCGTCACGTCATATGTGACAATCGCGATGTTATCGCCGGCAGTCGCATCAAACCCGGAAATCGCACCCTCAAGCAGACCACCGACAGGGGGCGGGTCTGTCAGCGTAATACCGCCCGCGAAAAGATCGCCCGTAAACGCAATGGTCGCGCCAGTTCCATCCGTGACAAAGACGCTACCGGGAACAAGGGTCATACCGGCAGGCAGACTGTCCGCGATATTGACGTCGAATGCGCCGTTTGGTGCGCGTCCCGTGTTCTCGACCACGATGGCGAAGGTCAGCGTATCGCCGCCATCAATCCCTTCGATATTCGCGTCAATCGGATCGTTCTCTAGCGCGGTCGAGTTGATCAATCCGCTAAAGCGCGCGCCAGAGGTGCCCGGCGCGTTGAAGGTGACCGGACCAGTATCGCCAAGGTCGACATCACTATTCGGGTTAGGTGCAAATGCAACGACACCCTTGGTGATGTTCAACTCGGGTTCGGCGTAATTGAACTGGGCAATTGCGGTCGTGTCAGTTTCGCCAACCGCGACGTTGCCCTCAAAAGCCGTGGATTGGTTCGTCAAAAACAAATCAGGCGCGAAAAGGGCATCCTGCACGGTTACGGTGAAGAGGATTTCCAACACAACCGGGGCGCGCGGCGAGATCGTCAGGCCGCCAAAATCATAATCAATCTGGTTATCTTGCAGGTTTGTCGATACGGTCGGAAGCCCTGTCCCTGGAAGACCAGACGCCTGAAACGAACTAAAGAATGTGTCATTCGGCCCATAGGTTGATTGCCCGGCAGGCGGGATCGCAGGGCCACTACCGGGGGCGTAGAAAACGGGCTGCCCGGCTGGGGGCGGTTCGGTCGCATTAAAGACCAATTGAGGCAGGTTATCCGTGATTGTCAGATCATCGAAAGATCCCAAGGGCGAGTCGTAGATAATCGAGAATGTAACCGTATCACCTGCGGCAATGATGGGGTTTGGTCCAGGCACCACACCATTAATGGCAGCGATCGTTTTTTCGCGGATGCTGCCGACGTCGATGGAAACGGATGCCTGACTGTCATCGGTGATCGCGTTGAACACTCCGCTCGTGGGATTGCGCACTTCCGAATTTATATCCACCTCATTCGAAAGGACATCGCCTTGGCCAATCTGAGGCAAACCCAGAGCGCCGCCGGGGTCGGTGAACGCATCGCGCACCGTCGCACGATAGGTGATGGTCACAACCGTACTAATTCCATCAGAAACACCGTCACGTGCGATGTCACCTGTCAGCAAGGCATCCTGTCCCGCTGTGACCATCGCCTGAGACAGATCGAACGTCAGGGTTGTCGTGCCGCCTGCGTTGAAATCACTCAGATCGACATCCAGGTCACCGGATGCCGTTTCGTCGAAACCTGTCGAGGCAATGTTCTGTGTTTGCTCGGTGACGACGAAGCTGGCAGAGCCTTCCACGTAGTCCCACCCATTGCCCAGCACATCGATAATCTCCAGCTGGTTCAGCTCCGAATAATCGGCAACCTGAATGTCCAAAGTGAAAACATACTCATCACCGGGTGTCGCACCAGGTTGGCCCGTATCAACGGGTAGAGCGACGCCCTTTTGGATATTAAGCGCAGAGGCTTCGATTTGATTTGTCGCCGTATCGCTCAGTCCGGTGACGCGTGCATCGCGCGTATCAAGCGGTGTCCAATTCCCTGTGCCTGTGACGGAGTTATTGACCTGTCCCAGTCCTGTATTGTCGTCCAGAACACTTGATGTTCCATCATCCTCGGCAATGTAAAAGTCAAATGTGACAGTGACGGTGTCCTCAACTTCTGTGAAATCGATCTGAAGCAGATCATTGCCCGCTGTCACTTGGGTGTTCAAAGGCGGTTCGCTGACGATCGTGGCACCCGTCCCACCCGCAATTGTAAGTCCGCCCAAATAAACCAAAGAGGTCGGCAGGTTGTCTGTGAGTGAGAACGTGTCCAGCGTCTGCCCATCGGCAACGTCCACAACGAGGGTATACTGATAGGGGTAACTTGGGCCAGTTGCCGCCTCGTTCTCGGGGATAGTATTGGTCTTTGTTACTTCAAACAGGGTTTGCGCAACGTCGGTTTGTGCCAGCGTGCCCCGGATCGGCGCATCTGTACCAGGGTTGTCCTGCGCGTCTTCCCCCAAGGCAAATCCGCCCAGAGCGGAGAGCGTAAAGTCGTCGTTGATGTCGGCATTCTCTGAAAAATCGAGCACGACGTCGATATCGACAGGCGGGTTACCTGGCGAGAAAGAGCCGTAAGGCAGCTGGAACACAATTAACGTATCACCGGCTTGTGCGCCGAAATCAGTTGCGAGGATGGTCAGCGGGTCGCCATTGGTGTCCGTCGCATAGGGGTGAACCGCCTCGCCGTTGACGTCAAAGACGATCTCATTCGTAACCAAAGGTTGTCCCAGGAACGTCGCGCTATCGAACGTGACCCCATCATCGCCATCTGAGCCAGTTGTGGGGATCACCAGATCGACATAGGGGGCATAGCCGCTGTCATTGGTGCCGCCATTGTCGAAGGTCAGGGTGATAGGCACGTCCTGCGCGCCAATCTCAATCTCGGCAGGCGCGTCAATGGTCACGTCGGGCGACGCATCAAGGACAATCCGGTCCTCCAGAGCCTCGAACTTGGGGATTTGCACCATTGTGAAGCCCTCTCCCTTGCCGCGCGACGCGGGTTACTGGCGGACCAGCTTGTAGGTCGGCTCATTGCGGATATCCTTGCGGATATCCGTTTTCAGGCCCCAACGCTTCAACAGCACACCTCGCGCACGGGCAAGGTTCGCGGCTGCGATCTCTCGTGTCGCCCGAGCCGTCGCGACTGCTTGCTCAGCGGCCTGCACCTGCTGATAGCTGCCCAGAAGGGCAGACATCAGCGCGATGCCGTTCTCGCCGCCAACACCCTCACTCCAACGCTCACCGACGGTGGACAAGTCGCGCTGTGCTGCGCGCAGGAACTTGCGCTGCGCAATCAGGTCGTTGCACGCCACGATGTATTCGTTCGCTGACACGTCGACCTCAAGAATGATGGTCGAGACAACCGACATCACCTGACGCTCTTGCTGGATCGTTTCAAGACGCCGACGCTTGTAGCGTGCGTCCCGCTCGTCAAACCCAAGGGGCACCGAGAATTTCAGCCCGACCAGATGACCACGCCCATTATTGCTGGACCCGAATGCATCCGAGAAGTTGGAGCCGTCCGCGCCAGCATCACTGTTCGCTTCAAGAACCAGATCAAGCTCTGGCAGGCTTTGGTTGGCAGCCATCCCCTCGCGCAGAAGCGATGCTTCATATTGCAGGATCGCCTGCTGAAGCTCGGGGCGATTTACGAAGATGTCTTCAATCGTGTCGTCTGTGCGCAAGCTGCGCAGCGCACCATTCGGCGCAGAGCTGGGCACGAGTTCAACACCTTCAGGCCCCATCCGGCGGTCATTGACTAACGCTGCCAAGCGGAACTCTGCATTGTCCATTGCCGCTTTGGCGCGCACCGTATCGGCTTGCCATTGCTGGGCGAGGGAGGCCGCGCGGTTCACGAGAAGCGGGTCGGCGTCAATTTCCACCCGGTTGCGCACCTGACCGGCCAACTGCGCACCATTGCCGGCAAGACGACGTTTCTGAAGATACACGGCGCGCGCCACATAGAGGTTCCAATACGCGCGCTCGACCTCCATCAGATGTGCTTCGGATTGCCGGCGGAACTCCTCGGTCGCGATCGCTGTATCCATATTTGCAATACGGCGGGGAGCGTCATTTGTGCCAACGCCCGATCCGCGCAGCAGAGGCTGGACAAGCGCAATCGTCGTGCGTGCAGTCGTCTGCTCACCGGGGATGTAACTGGTCTTGTTGGTATCGGTCGTCGTGAACCGCTGGGACACGGAAATCTCGCCACCCGTCAGCAGGCGGGATCGGACACCAAACTCCAACTCACGTTCATCAGTGATCTCACGTTCGGCACCAGCAGCAATGGCCGGGCTGGTCGCGCGAATATCTTCGCGGCTGTTGGAGGCTTCCGCATAAAACTCAGGCACGAAACGTCCCCGCGCTTCTTGAATAGCTGTGCCTCGGATTGCGGGCAGATCACCAAAAGCGGCAATCTGGTTCGAATTCTTGATGGTCGAGTTGATCGTGTCGGGCAGGGAGATGCGCCGTGCGCTTCCTTGTGCAAGATCGCCCTTGTGCACGCCATTGACCCACCATTCGCCTGACGTTGATGGAGAGGTCACGCCGGCGACTTTGCGCACGCGGGACAAAGATGTGCCTAGTCCGCGATCTCTTGCCTCTACCAGCGCATAGCGACCCAAGGCGCGGCGCAGATAGATCGCGCGCTCGGTCGGATTGTTGAACCGTTTGTAGGTGATCGTGTCGACAGGCCAATTGCGATTCGTTTCACCGGACCGAACGTTAAACTCATTTGCACCGTCATTCGCTGTGAGAAGGTCAACGCGCGCCCGCGCTTCTTCGGGTGTCAGATCTTGACCGGCGCGCCGGGCGTTCACATCTTCACCTACAGAAGGCGAGAAGCCTCTGGGTTGGGGGAGGTCACGATCCCCTGGAACAATTGATGGCTCCTCACATGCAGCCAAAACACAGGCTGCAACGCATAACAACAATATCGGTTTCAACTAGAACGTACCTCCTGATGCAGCGGTATAACTTCCTCTGCCTTTGGGACTAGGGTTATTTTCGCCGAAATTCCCCGTCACTCTCTTGTATATCCATGCATACATCCTCAGCGTGAAATTGCCGACTCCTCTTTTACAGTTTTTGTAGCTATGCGTAGTTGGAATACAACATAAGCCAAATTATGCCGATGCGAATGCAGGGGGAGTGGTAGATCAGTGAACGGTAAAACAGTTGTTTTTGCGGGTGCGTTGAGCGTCTTGACCTTGGCGCATCCAGTGTTTGCATCACCCGAACCTCGGGTCTTTACCGAGATTGACGTGCGTGGAAACGACAGGTTTCGCGATGGCGATGTGATTGCCACATCCGGCCTTTCCACAGGCGTTCCACTTGGTGAGCCAGAGCTGGTCGCGGCGGTCGAGGCGCTTGATTTTACGGGTGAATTCGATGATGTGCGCATCTATTCACAAGGCACGCTTCTGATCATCGAGGTCGACGAAACGCCAGCATATTCAGGCGGGCTGACCTTCGCATTGGGCTATGACAGCGACAGCGGGGTTCTGGGGTCTTTGGGGTTGCAACTCAGCGATCCTTTCGGGCCTGGGACCGGGGTGGGCGGCCAATTGAACGTCGCCGAGGAAGCGCAAACGCTCAGCTTTGCTGTCACATCACGTAACTTCTGGAGCCAGGGTTTGAGCGGAGGAATCCGGCTCAGTTGGGAAAATTATGCCTATGATAACGCCGCGTTCGATTATGAGATCGCCAACATCACGCCTTATATGAACATCACGCTTGGCGAGCGTATGGGCGCTGAGCTGCGGTATACCTATGGCGTTGACGAAATTTCGAACGTCGATTCAGACGCCTCCAATATCCTGCAGGAAGAGGAGGGGAAGCGGACGTCTTCCGGCGTCGGATTTTCCTTCTTGACCGGGTCAGAGCGTCTGGAGGATGCAACGATGCCGCCTCGCGCCGCATGGTCTTTCCGCTTCGATCAGGATTTCACAGGCTTGGGCGGTGAGACCGAGCTGTCGCGCACCAAGCTGAGCTTTTACGGTCGCGCGCCGATCACGGATAATGGCTTTGCGATCCGCACTCGGATTGAGCTGGGGCAGGTGGTTGGTATGGGCGACGACGATCCGACGGCGACGGATCGCTTTTTCCTTGGGGGTGCCAGCCTACGTGGCTTTGAGCGTGGCACCGTATCGCCGCGCGATGTGTGCGAAGGCTGCGCCAGCGATGGTGATGACATCGTGACCAATCTCGGCGGTAACCAATTCGCCGTTGCACGCACTGACCTGCTGATTCCTATCTTTCCCGCGCGACCGGGGCTGGAGACGTTTATCTTCGGCGATATCGGCACAGCCTGGACTGTCGACAGTGCGTTCGACGCGTCTGGCGATCTGCGCGACGATCAGGATTGGCGCAGCTCTTACGGACTTGGTCTCGCAGTTCGAACGCCACTCGGCATCTTCGAGAGCTATTATGCGCTGGCGACCGAGGGGCAGGAGTTCGACGAGGAGCAGAAATGGGGCCTGACGTTCCGCGCCGAATTCTAGCGACATCGGCTCAGGCTGGACCGTTCATAGAAGGGCGTCGGGGAGTTTGAAGCTCTCACGTCAAAAGTCGCTCCCAGTTTTCTTATAATCAGTATTATGTAAATAATATCGATGGCTGAATCACATATTATCAGATAGATAAGAGCTGAAGCTCATGTAGTTGTCGCCGTTATTAATCTCACGCCGCGCGAAGCTGGTGTTGATGTAAACAAGTGCATCTGCAGTTCCTGCGCGTTCCAGGCCATCCATTCCGTGTATCTCTTTCTTTGTGGCCCGTAGCTCATAGGCATCGTCATTAACACGCATCTATTCAAAGCCAGAATGACCATTCGGCACGGCACGCCCTCTTTAGACCTTCAGATCGTGTCGCTGTGAGGCGCATTCCTTGCTTTAACCCTTGCGCAAAGCAGCCTAAGTTGGCGTTAATCGGGTCGATATCCGTTCCATGGACGAGGTCCATTCAGGTCAAAAACACCGACCCAAAGCCATAAACTGGGAGTTCACATATGTCTTTCAAAACCACCACAGCGACCCTCGCCTTGATTGCAGCGGCGGGCCTTGCGCAAGCTGAATGCGGCACCGTCACCTTCTCTGATGTGGGCTGGACCGACATCACTGCCACGACCGCAGCAACGTCCGTCGTGCTTGAGGCGCTTGGCTACGAAGCGGACGTTAAAGTGCTGTCGGTGCCAGTGACATATTCCTCCATGGCGGCCGGTGATATTGATGTTTTCCTCGGCAACTGGATGCCCACGATGGAGGCTGACATCGCTCCCTACCGCGAAGCCGGCACTGTCGACACCGTGCGCGAAAACCTGACCGGCGCGAAATACACACTGGCCACAAATGCCGCTGGCGCTGCGCTTGGGATCGCTGATTTTGCTGATATTGCGACCCATATCGACGCGCTTGAGGGCAACATCTATGGCATCGAGCCCGGCAATGACGGTAACCGCTTGATCCTCGATATGATTTCGTCAAACGCCTTCGGTCTGGAAGGGTTTGAAGTCAAGGAAAGCTCCGAACAGGGCATGCTGGCGCAAGTGGACCGTGCGACAAAGCGCGATGAGCCGGTGATCTTCCTTGGCTGGGAACCGCACCCGATGAATGCAAATTTCGACCTCACCTACCTGACCGGGGGCGATGATTTCTTTGGCCCTGATCTGGGTGGTGCCACGATCTATACCAACACCCGTGCTGGTTATGTGGATGAGTGCCCGAATGTCGGCGCGCTTTTGAAAAATCTCGAATTTTCCCTCGCGATGGAGAACGAGATTATGGGCGCAATCCTGAACGACGGCACTGACCCGGAAGAGGCCGCAACTGCGTGGCTCAAAGCAAACCCGGATATGTTCATGTCATGGCTTGAAGGTGTGACAACTGTGGATGGCGATGATGCTGTTGCAGCTGTCAAAGCGTCCTTCGGCATGTAAAAAGAACGGCCCCGCAGAGAGTTGCGGGGCTTTCTTAATCTAAAAATGGATTGGTTGACCGAGACGAAAATCCCGATTGGGAAAGGCGCTGCAGCTATCTTTGACTGGCTGCAGATCAACGGCGCTTGGTTCTTCGACGGGCTGGCTTTGGGGATGGAAGCGCTGATTGACGGCGTGTTGTGGGTGCTGCAAACGCCCCACCCGTTCATCATCATCGCAGCCTTTGCTGCGCTCACCTACGCGATCCAGCGCAGTTGGAAACTGTCGCTATTCATTGTGCTTGGCTTCCTTTTCATCCTGAACCAAGGCTACTGGGAAGAGACCACTGAAAGCCTGACGCTTGTGCTCTCGGCCTGTGTGGTCTGCATGGGGCTCGGCGTGCCGATTGGGATCGCCATGGCTCACCGACCGCGCTTATTCCGTGCGGCGCGGCCTGTGCTCGACCTGATGCAGACTCTGCCTACTTTCGTCTATCTCATTCCGGCAATTGTCTTTTTCGGGATCGGTATGGTGCCGGGGCTGATCGCAACCGTGATCTTCGTTCTGCCAGCCCCGATCCGGCTGACGCATCTCGGCGTCACCTCGACCCCCACACCGCTGCTGGAAGCTGCAGATGCTTTCGGTGCCACGCCTAGTCAAAAGCTCTGGAAGGTCGAACTGCCTTACGCCCTGCCCCAGATCATGGCCGGCCTGAACCAAACGATCATGCTGTCGCTCTCGATGGTGGTGATTGCGGCGCTTGTCGGTGCGGATGGGCTCGGCGTGCCAGTGGTCCGCGCGCTCAATCAGGTGAATACGGCCCTTGGGTTTGAGTCCGGCTTCATCATCGTCGTGGTCGCGATCATGCTGGACCGCATGTTACGGGTGACACGAAAATGAGTGTTGCCGTCAAAATATCCAACGTTTCCATTGTCTTCGGAGACAAACCTAAACTTGCCCTACCCTTGATGGATGAAGGTCAATCCCGCTCGGAAGTGGCAGATGAATGCGGGCAAGTTCTAGGCGTGCATGATTGCAACCTCTCGATCAAAGAAGGCGAAACTCTCGTCCTGATGGGGCTTTCAGGCTCAGGAAAATCCACCCTTCTGCGCGCGATCAACGGGCTGAACCCCATGGTGCGCGGGCATGTGGAGGTCAACGATGGCGGACAAATGGTCGATGTCACCAACGCGTCCTCCAGGCAGCTGCGCCATATCCGGCAGCACCGCGTCGCCATGGTCTTTCAGCAATTCGGCCTGCTCCCCTGGCGCACTGTGGCCCAGAATGTGGGTCTTGGGCTTGAACTGATGGGGTCTCCGAAAGAAACGCGGCAGAATTGCGTGAAGGCACAGCTTGAGCTTGTCGGTCTAACCGATTGGGCAGACAAGAAAGTTGGTGAGCTTTCAGGTGGTATGCAGCAACGCGTGGGCCTCGCACGCGCCTTCGCGAACGAAGCGCCGATCCTGCTGATGGATGAGCCCTTCTCTGCCCTCGACCCACTGATCCGCACCCGTCTGCAAGACGAGCTGCTCGAGGTGCAGGAGCGCTTGAAGCGCACGATTGTCTTCGTCAGTCACGATCTGGATGAGGCATTCAAGATCGGCGACCGCATCGCGATCATGGAGGGCGGCCGCATCGTCCAATGCGGCACGCCGCAGGACATTTTCACCAACCCGGTGAACGAGTATGTTGCTGATTTCGTAGCCAATATGAACCCGCTCGGCGTGCTGACAGCCGCCGATGTCATGGGGCCGGTCAAAGGCAAACCAAAGCAGTCTGTCGCCGCCGACGCCCCTGTAAAAGACGTTATGCAAACCCTCGGAGAGAGCGCGACGTTGGCTGTGGTGAAGGGCGATGAAATGATCGGCACAATCACCAAAGACGACGTTCTCAAACGCCTTTCGGCTTAGTCCGGGATCGGTTCTGCGACGACTTTCTGAAGCAGATCGATGAACCCGCTCACCTGATGTTCAATCGTCGTGCGCCCCTTCTCTGCGGTCGCCAAATGTGCATCACCTACGGTTCCGAAGTCATTGAGATCGCTTGATATCCAGCCATAAGACACCGGCCCAATCGGCGGGATCGACCCGCCCTCTGCGGTCGAGCGGAAGTCCTTTGCCGCCTCCATATCAACAAGCTCGGGACGCAGCGCCAACATGACGGAGGTCTCCAGATCGCCGCCATGGATACCGTAGCTGGCCTCCCGCTCCGAATAGAGCCCATCAGGCTTGCCGAAACTGCCCCACTGACATTTCACCGCCAGCATTCGCGCTTGCACCCGCAACTCGCGCGACAGGATCGAGATCAGATCCAAATTGCCCCCGTGAGAGTTCACAATGACGATCTTGCGGACCCCTGCTCGCGCCACGGACAGCCCAATCTCTGTCCAAATACGCAGCGCGTTCTCGGCGCTGAGCGTCAGTGTTCCGGGCGCATGCAGATGCTCGTTTGATTTACCCACCGCCTGAATGGGCAGAATGCGGATATCCAGATCATCCGGGCAGCTTCGGCGCAGTTCTGCGAGCATCCCCTCCATGATCATCGTGTCGACACCCAACGGTAAATGGGGCCCGTGTTGTTCAATTGCGGCGGTCGGCAAAATCGCGACCGTCTTCATCGGGTCGATGTCTTTGTATTCCGTCGTGCGGTACTCCGCCCAGTCCAGCCGTCGCATCAAAGCTCTTTCGGTGTGTAAGTCGCGTCCAGCCGTGACCGCAAATAGTCCGCCCCCGTGACTGCAGGGTATTTCGGCTCCCCCGTGCCCGGCAAGGCAGAGACCACCGCATCAGGATTAGGATCAAGGAAGAACGCTATGGATTTACGTGCTTTTTTCGGTGCAAGCACCCGGTGAGGCGTGCTGACATAGATGTCGTTGGACCAGCGCATCAGACAGTCACCGATATTGACGATGTAGGCGCCGTCCACATGCGAGACGTCCACCCAATCACCGCCACGCGGTTGCACTTGCAGGCCTGGCTCCCCATCCGTCATTAGCAAGGTCACCGATCCGTAATCGGTATGCGCGCCTGCACCAATTCCATCGCCCGCGCTGGGTGGATAAGACAGCATCCGCAACGTCGACATCGGCGCAGAGAAGCTGGGCGCAAAGTGATCCTCCTTTAGCCCCAGATCGCGGGCAATCGCCTTGTGCAGGCTCACGCCAAGGTTTTGAACAGCCTCAAAATACTGCAACAGAGTCTCCCGAAACCCCGGCAGATCGGGCCAGAGGTTCACGCCACGAAACGGCTCCCCTGCCAGAACGCGTGGGTCATCTGCAGACAGATCAAGCCCAATGTTGAATGCCTCTTTCTGGTCCACTTGGCCCGAGGTTTCATCAAGGCTTTCGCTGCCCATCTGCGCCCAGCCCCGGTTGTGCGGGTTCTGTAAGATCGACAGCTGCGCTTTCTGGTCATCAGGAAGTGAAAAGAAGCGGCTCGCCTGCGCAAGCACGTCGTCAATCAACTGCGTTGGCACGCCGTGCCCCTCAAGCAGGAAGAACCCCGGCCCGCGTGCGGCCTGCCCCAGATCGGCGACGAACCCGTCCATATCAGTGCCACCCGAGAAGCGGCTCCAATCCAGAACAGGGATCATGCAGGCACCCCGTTGCCGTGGCCCTTGGTCTTTTGCGGGGCCGTACCAATGAACTTATCCATCTTGCGCGCTACAACGCCCAAATGCTTAGCGCGGCTTTCCGGGGTGGAGCTGTCCATCAGATGATGCGCGGCATAGGTCGTCTTGCAGCCCTTGGCGCAGATCAGTCGAACGCCGCGCTGCAAGGTCCGCCGCCCAGGCGCTCCGATCAGCCGTGTCAGCCACCAGGATGCGCCACAGGTCGTGAAAATACCCAGCCGCGTGATATTGGTGAGCCCGGCGCGAATATCGGCGTTCTGCGCATCGGGCATCAGGAAGGCGACACCGGGCACCAGAACGCGGTCCAGCCAGCCCTTCAGCATCGCAGGTAACCCGTACCACCACGTCGGATAGACAAAGATCAGCGTATCGCACCAGCGCAGATCGTCGACATGTCGCGCCACGGGATCGCAATTGCAGCTGGTGTCTTCGTAGATGTCCAGCTCATGGGCGCTGAGAACGGGGGAGAAGCCCTCTTTATAAAGATCGATCAGCCGAACCTCGGCCCCCGCGCCATGCAGCTTTTCCATAACAGTATCCCGAACCGCTGCATTGAAGCTGCCGTCCTTGGGGTGCGAATAAACCACGAGCGCGCGCATTCAGAATGCCTCCATCTCTGCGTTGACCTTGCGAAGAAAGGCGTCGCGAGTCGCGGTAGTGGCCTTGTTCATGTCGTATAAGGCGAGATACCTCATTTTTTGCGGTCGGCATACGTGCCAAACCGCCCGTGTGACGCATTTACGCGGGGGGTCCCCACAGAGCATCGCCCGCATCCGCGTGCCGCCATAGGTCGTTACGGCGGCGAGCTTTGTGATATTGCGCAGATTGGGCCGCACCTTGCCGTCCTCGCCCAACTTGAAAGAGACGCCGGGTAGGAACACCCGGTCCAGAAATCCTTTGAGAATAGCCGGATAGCCAAAGTTCCAGACCGGAAAGACCATCACCAGCGCATCGGCCTCGCGTACCCGCTCGACATAGCGCGCCACAGGGCCCGTGTTTGCAGGTTCATCGTGATACCCGCGCCGTTCCGCCTCTGACAAAACCGGATTGAAGCCTTCCGCATTCAGGTCGCAATCATCCACGTCCCAGCCCCGCCCTTCCAGGACTGAGACGACCTCGGAATGCAGCGCGGCCGAGAAGCTCTCCCCACAAGGATGCGCAAACAAAACCAAGGCCCGTGTCATCTCACCCCTGCTTCCTCTTTGCATAAATACTCAAAGCCACGTTACTCCGCCGCCTGCATCTTCGGATAAGCATACATCTGCGCGAAATCATGATCAGGATCGTCCCAAGCAATCATCTTGCCGGGGTTCAACAGCCCCTTTGGATCGGCCTCTTTCTTGAAGGCCAACTGCCGGTCATCGACGGTCTGCCGCCCGCCTTCCTCCAACGTGTAGCGGTGCGGGTTGAAGATCATCGCACCAGCCTCTTCATGGAGGCGGATGATCTCATCCAGACGCTCTTCGGTGCTGAACTTGACCAGTGACAGCCCCGCAAACATCACCTTGCCGTTCTCGCGCAGCACTTCGAGATGTTGCAGCACTTCCGGCGAAAATTCATCACGCATCTTCTCGACCAGTTTCAGATGCTCTGGAAATCCATAGCGCACCTGCAGATAGGTGATCGACGGGTCCACCTTCAGCGCGCGCAGCGTCGTGTGGTTCCAGCCGTATTCGAACACATGGCCCGGGCCGCGCTCCCAGTCGTTATCGTCACTGCGATAGACCATCTTGGCCGCAGGACGGCGCGCCATAAACGTCTCGAACCCGTCCATCGAATGTGGCGCCACCATGAGCCCAACCGTCGTCGTCTCCGGCGTGACATAGGGCTTTACCCGTTGGAAATAGTCATGGGCCGTGGGGGCCTCATGCACGGTGGCGAGCTTGATCAGGATGCCGTCTTCATTTGCCAGTTCCTCGGTGAAGCGGGTGGCCTCCATGAAGTCGTCAAAGCCCAGAAACATCTCGACCCAGTCATAAGCCGGAGCCAGAGGGATCTCGATCTCGGTTATGATTCCGTTTGTGCCGTATGCATGGCTGACGCGGGCCAACTCTTCACCGCGAAACTCAAGAATGCGTGGCTCTTCTTCCATCGTGACGACGCGCAGGCGGATGATGTTGCCCAGATCGCGCAACGACCCCCATGTGCAGGAGCCAACACCGCCCGAGCCACCCGCAATGAACCCACCAATCGTGGCGGTCGCCCAAGTGGAGCTATACATGCGGATTTCTTGACCCGAGTCTGCGATACAATGTGCATCGAGGTCTTTCAGCAGACATCCCGGCTCTACAATCACGCGCCCCGGATGCACCTCTTTCACCGCGGCCATGTTTTTCAGATGCATCACGCAGCCGCCCGCCAGCGGCATGGCCTGTCCGTAATTGCCCGTCCCTGCCCCGCGTGTCGTCACCGGCACATCATGGGCATAGCAGGTCTTGAGAACCTCAATGACCTCCGCCTCATCTTTCGGCGCGACCACGAAATCAGCGACCACGTGATCAAGACGGTCCTTCAGCACCGGCGAATACCAAAAGAAATCGCGGCTTTTCGACTTGATCGCAGCCTCTGAGGTTTCGATTTCCAGATGGCTCAACGCCTCTTTCGCGGCGGCAACATTCGGTTTCATTCAGACCTCCATCAAAGCGTCTAATTCAGCGTAATCGGGCAATGTCGTGTCAATCGCCTGCCCCCGGCGCAGCACCATGCGGTCGGCTTGTGGCCGTGCGAAAAACTCGGTCCAGCTGCGGGCAGAGCAGATCACCAGATCAGCAGGTGCGCCCACAGTGAGCGACGGCGCATCAAACCCGCAGGCGCGTGCCGGATTGGTGATAAAGCTGTGCGCCCAGTCGGTGCCGGTGTGATCCAGATGCCCAATCCGCGTGGCCTGCCGCATGACCTCGATCATATCGAGATCGCCATACGCATAGAACGGATCACGCGTGTTGTCGGAGGCGAAAGAGACGTTGATCCCGCGCGCCTTCATCTCATGCACCAGCGTGATCCCCCGCCCGCGCGGCGTACGGTGCACATGCCGGTCCTGCAGGTAAAGGTTGCACATCGGTAGGCTGACTACATGGATTCCGGCCTTGGCGACCAGATCAAGCGTGTCCATCGCGCGCGCTTCATCCTGCGTGGACAGCGAGCAGCAGTGGCCCACGACAATCGGCGCGTCAAAGCCGATCTCTAAAGCTGTCTCCGCAATCATCCTTAGCGTTTCCGACGAGGCATCCATCGTCTCGTCCACATGAAAATCCGCGCCCAAGCCGCGCTCATTCGCCAGCTTGAAAAAGCCCAGCAGGCGCTCTTTCAAGTCTGGCACAGGATAGGTGACCATGCCCAACACGCCGCCCGATTCCGCGACGACATCGGCGGTGTGCTTGAAGGCCCCGTCCGCCTCCATGCTGTCGCATCCAATCAAGCAGGCCGCTTGCAGATCAATGCGCCCCGCCCACGCGTCCCGCAACTCGCGGAAGACCGGCCACGAGATATCATCCTGCGGCGGAATGCTGTCCAGATGCGTGCGGATCGCGCTTGTTCCGTAAGCGAAGGCACAGCGCAGCGAAAACGCCATCCGGGTCCGCACATCCTCCGCCGACCAATGCGCCGCACGGTCTGCCGCAACTGTGTTCAGAGCGCCCATGAACGTGCCGTCCGGGTTCGGCGCGCGGCCCCAGATATGGCCTTTGTCCAGATGGGTGTGCATGTCAACAAAGGTCGGAAAGACCATCGCGCCCGCCATATCCACGGCCAGCGGTTGCGGCTCGGCAATGAGACCGTCCGCGATGCTCAGATCGGTGCGGATCAGGTCCCCGTCCTGCCCGATCAGGCACGCGGGGATCGTCACGTTCTGCAATGTCAGGTTGCCGCTGGGCAGAGCGCGCATCGCCATCAACTCTCCCGGCTCAGCGCGCTTTCATGCCACTTACGCAGCAGCAGATGGGACAGTAGCGACAGCGCCGCGAAGATAAACACACCCATGGCGGCGACCAATGTGAGCGCGGCGAACATTCGGGCGATGTTCAAACGATACCCCGCCTCCTGAATGCGCGCAGCCAAGCCCGCACCCACGCCCCCGGTGCCGGCAACCAGTTCCGCGACCACAGCGCCAATCAGGCTCAAGCCACCAGCGATCTTCAGCCCCCCAAGGAAATACGGCAACGCTGAGGGCAGTTGCAGCATCCACAGTTTTTGCCACCGGCTGGCACCATAAATTCGGTATAAATCGCGCAGGTTATGATCGACGGAGTTCAGACCCAACGTCGTCGAAGACAACACAGGAAAGAACGCCACAATCCAAGCGCAGAGCAACATGCCCGCGGTTTTGCTGTCCACATATATGAAGATCAGCGGCGCGATGGAGACGACGGGCGTCACCTGCAGGATCACTGCATAAGGATAGAAAGACATCTCGACCATCCGCGACTGATTGAAGAGGATCGCAAGACCTGCTCCACCAATGATCGCCAATGCCAGCGCCATCAAGGTGATCTTGCCGGTCAGCAGGCCCGCCTCCCATAGGATACCCCAATCAGTGACCAGGCTGTCCCAAACACGCCCTGGCCCTGGCAGGATATAGTGCGGAATTTCATTCCAGACGACGATGCGATCCCACATCAGCAAGGTCGCCAGCATCACGACAATGGGCAAAGACCAACGGCCCAGCTTCTCCATCCGTTTGACGCGCTGGCGGCGCGCCTCGTCGCTGTCGATGACGGGGGTGCTCTCCGCGATGCTCATGCGGCCACTCCCATCGCCATGTGCAGCGCATCGGTCGCTTGCCGACAATGCGCCGCGTATTCAGCAGAGGTTCGAAATTCTTCCGACCGGGGGTAAGGCTCGTCCACATGAAGCTCCTGGATCACCCGCCCGGGTCGCGCGGCCATGACGATAATGCGGTCGCTCAGGAACACGGACTCAAAAACCGAATGGGTCACGAAGATCACTGTGCAATTGATTTTTGCTTTGAGTTCAAGAAGATCGTTGTTCAACTTAAAGCGGGTAATCTCGTCTAATGCGGCGAAAGGCTCGTCCATCAGGATCAGCCGGGGCCGTGTCACCATCGCCCGCGCGATGGAGACGCGCATCTTCATACCGCCTGACAATTCGCGCGGATAGCTGTTCTGAAAGTTCTCGAGCCCGACGAGTTTAAGCGCCTCAAGAACCTCGTCTTTCACACTCGCGTAAGATCTGCCGCGCAGCCGATAAGGCAGCCACACATTTTGCGCGACAGTCGCCCATGGCATCAACGTGGGTTCTTGAAAGACAACGCCCAAATCACCAACCTCGTGGCCGCCTTCCCAGTCGATTTTTCCGCTGGTTGGTACCATAAGATCCGAAATCAACCGCAGTGCTGTCGATTTCCCGCAACCTGACGGCCCCAAAAGGGAGATGAAATCCCCCTGACCGACCTGCATTGACATGCCGTTGAGTGCAACAACATTGCCGTTGAAGGTCTTGTTTACATTCGACATTCGCAAAACGGTTGGGCGCTGATCGATTGGTTGCAACAGGGCTGCCTCCCCAGGCTTTTCTTGACTTGGGATGCGCGCTTTGGAACGCGCATCCGGTGTTTGCGCGCGTGCTAGCCGCCAGGCTTCAGGTCCATCCCGACGCCTTCGCCAACGAACTCAAGCGTATAGGCGGCAGAAACGTCCAGCCCTTCTTCGATCACGCCTGCATTGACCATTTTGGCATAAAAATCGCTTACGACTTCGTCTGTCATCACGCCGATGCCCATTTCTAGTGCGTCGCCGCTATCCACGATGCCCCATTCCTTCATCTTGTCGATGGCATAGGCAATCTTGTCATCCGTCATGTCGGGGTTGGCCGCCTTGATCAGCTCATTGGCGCCGCTGGGATCACCATAAAGGTAGTTATACCACCCCTTGATTGAGCCTTCGACAAAGCACTTCACCTGCTCTGGCTTCTCATCAATCGTGGCCTGCATGGTCTCGATCGTGGTAGCGTAGCTTGAGAAACCATTATCCGCGATCAGGAAGACATTGGGGACAAACCCGCCTTCTTTTTCAACGAGATATGGCTCAGAGCTCAAGTAGCCCTGCATCGCCACGCCAGTATCGGCAAGGAAAGGTGCGGGGTTGAACGTATAGGGCTGTCGCTGCTCAACGGTGAAGCCGTGCTCTGCGATCATCCACTGGTAATAGCTGGTAAAGCCATTGTCACCGATCAGCAGCGTGCGGTCCTTCAGACCCTCCCAGCTTTCCACATCAGGGTGCGCGACCAGCACTTGCGGGTGCTTTTGGAAGGTTGCCGCAACGGCTACCACCGGAATCCCTTCCTTCACAGCATTGAAGGCCTGAAGTAGATCACCGCCCATGTGATAGTCGATCTTGCCGGCCAGCATCAGCGCGCGGTTGTTCACCTGCGGCCCGCCCGAGATAATCTCGACATCGAGGCCACAAGCCGCATAAGTGCCATCAGCTACGGATTGATAAAAGCCGCCATGCTCGGCTTGCGCGAGCCAGTTGGTTCCGAACACGACTTTGGCGTTTTCGGCGACGGCAGGTGTCGCGGCAACGGTGGCAAGCATCAGTGCTGTCAGAGTGGGTTTCAGTGACATTGTCATCCTCCAGATGTTGGTCGCTGCTTACGATATTCTGCCCCGTGTCAAAGGGAAGACGCCCGGGGGAGCCATCCTCGGACCGGCAGCGTTACGCTTAACCTAACGGCAGATTTTGCAAACGTGCACAATTTTTTTGCGTTTTTTGTTTTGGCGCATTGCAATGCCTTGCAACGGTCAGAAACACGGGCCAGCCTGCGGTATGAAATCTCTTCTGCCTCACACGATTGCACCTCCATTCGCGCGATACGCGCATGGCGCGATCAGTGATCCCGGCGCTCGCGTTCTGGTAACCTCCGGCCAGCTTGGTCTGGCCGCGGACGGCACGATCCCAGACGACACGCAGGCCCAGGCCGAGATCTGCTTCGCCAATATAGACGCCATCCTGAGAGAAGGCGGCGCCACGCGCCAGGACGTGCTGCGTATCAATGCGTTTGTCACCGACCGGGCGCATATGGCGGGCTACATGGCCGCGCGAGATGAGTGGCTGGCGGAGGTGACCACCCTGCCCGCCTCGACCCTTGTAATCGTGTCGGGCTTTACGCGCCCGGAGTTCACGGTTGAGATCGAAGTGACAGCCCAGGTTCCCGAACCGAAGTGATCCGCCCTTGTGGCGACGCGTAATTTCCGGCACGTAAACCGCAACTCGATTTCGCCGCAACGCAGAAATCGGCCGTCTATCTATAGTCCCCGGGGGAAATCGCTGTGGTTTTCAAAGTCGATACGCTGAAAGCAATGTTTCCCGGCGTTCTGATTTCCGGTCTGATCGCCCTCGCCGCCCAGTTCATATCCGAACATTACGGCGCGCCTGCGATGCTGATGGCCTTGCTTTTCGGCATCGCGCTGAATTTCCTGTCTGAAGACGGCAAATGTGCCAACGGCATCGCGTTTTCCGCAAAGACGGTGTTGCGGTTTGGCGTGGCGCTTCTGGGGATGCGGATCAGCTTTGAAATGGCGTCCGAGCTTGGCTGGCCGATTGTCACGCTCGTCGTGGCCGGGGTGATCGCAACGATCCTTTTCGGCATGTCCGTGGCGCGCCTGTTTGGCTACGGTCCGCGTTTCGCATTCTTGTCGGCAGGCTCTGTCGCGATCTGCGGTGCCTCAGCGGCGATGGCGATTTCGGCGATCTTGCCCAAGGATGAGCGCTCGGAAGAGCGATTGGTCTTCACGGTCGTCGGCGTCACGTTGCTCTCGACGATCGCGATGATCATCTATCCGATCCTTGCCGATCTCTTTGGGTTCGACACCAAGTTTGCGGGTGTCTTTATCGGCGCGACGATCCACGATGTCGCTCAGGTGGTTGGTGCGGGTTTCTCTGTCTCTGAAGAGACGGGCGAAGTCGCGACAATTGTAAAACTGATCCGCGTGGCGATGCTCGCCCCAGTGATCCTTGTCGCGTCCCTGATCATTCGTCGCTACGTCGTGCAGGACGAGGCGGCTGAGCGTCCGCCGATTGTGCCCTCTTTTGTTGTGGCTTTCGTGGTTCTGGTGACGCTGAACTCATTTGGTGTCTTCCCGGCCCCGGTTATCGCCATCGCCACTGAAACCTCCCGCTGGGCGCTTTTGACGGCGATCGCTGCCGTCGGCCTCAAAACGTCGCTACGCGATGTGATTGACGTGGGCGGTGCTGCAATCGCGTTGTTGGTGGTGGAAACGCTTTTTATTGGCGCGCTGACCGTGTCGGTCCTGTTTTGGCTGCAAAGCATTTAGGGCAGAAACACCGCCCATCTGTGCCGCGCGATCACGCTGGAGTGCCGAAGACCTTAAAGCCTTAACCCAACGCGTATCCCGCACCCCGAACGGTCCGCACAGGATCGCTGCCACCATGATAGCAAAGCGCTTTGCGGAGCCGGCCCACATGGACATCGACCGTGCGGGTATCGACGTAAATATCACGCCCCCACACCCGATCGAGCAGCTGATCACGTGACCAGACGCGGCCGGGCTTTTCCATCAAGGTGGAAAGCAGGCGAAACTCCGTCGGGCCTAGCTTCAGCGCTTGCCCATCCCGCGTCACACGGTGCGTTTCGCAATCCAGAACGATGTCTTCAAACTCCAGCCGCTCACCAATGGCCGCAGGCCTTGTACGGCGCAACTGCGTGCGCACGCGGGCCATCAACTCCACGACTGAGTAAGGTTTGACGACATAATCATCCGCGCCCGTTTCCAGCCCTCGTACGCGGTCTACCTCTTCGGAGCGCGCCGACAACATGATCACAGGGATGGAGCGCGTCTCTGACCGCATCTTCAAACGGCGGCACACTTCGATGCCCGACACCGAAGGCAGCATCCAGTCCAGCACGATCACATCGGGCGCTTCCTCATCGACCAAAAGCAGGCCCTCTTCGCCATTCTCGGCGCGGGCCACGCGAAAGCCCTCGGCTTCGAGGTTATAGGCCAGGACCTCCCGCTGCGCAGGCTCATCCTCGACCACCAGAACCGTGGGTTGATCGCCCGACATGGCTTAGCTCTCCTTGATCACATCGACAGAGGTGCGGTCTTTCTTGGCGCGCGTCTCATCGGGGCGTTCGCCGGTCACCAGATAGATCACCTGCTCGGCGATATTGGTGACGTGATCGCCCATCCGTTCGATGTTCTTGGCGATGAAATGTAGATGCATGCAGGCGGTGATGTTGCGCGGATCTTCCATCATGAAGGTCAGGAATTCGCGGAACAGCGCGTTATACATCTGATCGACGTCGATATCGCGGTTGATCACATCTGCGGCAAGCTCCGCGTCGCGCTGGATATAGGCGTCGAGCGCATCCTTGAGCATCACCTCAACTTCCTTGGCCATCCGCCGGATCGCGGAAGGGGAGCCATTAACGGGCGCCATCTGCACAAGAACACCGGTTCGCTTGGCCATGTTCTTGGCGTAGTCACCCACCCGCTCAAGATTGGCGCTGATCTTCATCACGCTGAGCACTGTGCGCAGATCACCCGCCGTCGGGGCACGCAACGCAATCACGCGGGCGGCTTCGTCATTGATCCGCTCTTCCAGATCATCAATGGCGCGGTCCGCGATGCGTACCTTTTCGGCCAGATCAACATCACGATCCTCAAGTGATTTGGCGCCGTCGATGATGGCGGCCTCAACCAGCCCGCCCATCTTCATGATCAGTGCCTGAATGGCCTCCAGATCGCGATCATAGGCCGATGCAATATGCTGTTCTTCGATCATTTAACCGATCCGTCCTGTGATGTAGCTTTCTGTGCGCGGGTCTTCGGGGTTGGTGAAAATCGTGCCGGTATCGCCGTACTCGACCAGATTGCCGAGGTGGAAGAACGCGGTCTTTTGGCTGACGCGGGCCGCCTGCTGCATGGAGTGGGTCACGATGACCACCGAGTAGCTTTGGCGCAGCTCATCAATCAGCTCTTCGACCTGTGCAGTCGCAATCGGATCAAGGGCCGAGCACGGCTCATCCATCAACAGCACTTCCGGCTCCGTTGCGACAGCGCGTGCGATGCACAGACGTTGCTGCTGCCCGCCAGAGAGGCCGGTCCCAGGCGCATGGAGGCGGTCTTTCACCTCGTCCCAGATCGCCCCGCGGCGTAGGGATTTCTCGACGATGACATCCAGATCGGCCTTGTTCTTGGCCAGCCCGTGAATACGCGGCCCATAGGCAATGTTGTCATAGATTGACTTGGGGAACGGGTTGGGCTTCTGAAACACCATACCCACCTTCGCGCGCAACTGCACCGGGTCGACCTTACGGTCATAGATGTCTTCGCCATCAATCGCGATATCGCCTTCGACGCGGCACACATCAATCGTGTCATTCATCCGATTGATGCAGCGTAGGAACGTGGATTTACCGCAGCCCGACGGGCCGATGAACGCGGTCACGGTCTTGTCGGCGATATCCACATCCACATCCTTGATGGCGTGGTTGTCGCCATAATAGACCTGCACCTTCCGGGCCGAGATCTTCGTCTCTTTGATGTCCACGTCTCTCTCCACTAGTCTCAGATCGTCCATGTTCGTCTCCTCCCGTTTACCAGCGGCGCTCAAAGCGGCGGCGTACGAAAATGGCCAGCGCGTTCATGCTGACCAGGAAGATCAGCAACACGATAATGGCCCCAGAGGCACGTTCCACAAAGGCAGGGTCAGAGCGCTGGGTCCAGTTATAAATCTGCACCGGCAAGGCGGATGCAGGGTCAAAGAAGCCTTCAGGCGGGCCTGCAGGGTATTCCCGCACGAAAGCCACCATGCCGATTAACAAGAGCGGCGCGGTCTCTCCCAACGCTTGGGCCAAGCCGATGATCGTGCCGGTCAGAATGCCAGGGGCAGCGAGCGGCAGGACGTGGTGAAACACGCTCTGCATTTTTGAGGCTCCAACGCCCAAAGCGGCGTCGCGGATAGAAGGCGGCACCGATTTCAGCGACGCGCGCGTCGCAATGATGATCGTCGGGAGCGTCATCAGTGTCAGCACAAGGCCGCCTACGATGGGCGCCGATTGCGGCAGGCCTGCAAAATTGATGAAGATCGCCAGACCCAGAATGCCGAAGACAATCGACGGCACGGCGGCAAGGTTCGAGATATTCACCTCGATCAAGTCCGTGATGCGGTTCTTTGGGGCGAATTCCTCAAGATAGATCGAGGCCGCGACACCGATTGGCAATGCCAGCCCAAGCACGATCAGCATCATGTAGATCGAGCCCATGATCGCCACACCCAGCCCCGCGGCTTCGGGGCGCTGACCAGAGGCATCGGGCATAGTCAGGAACGCCCAGTTGAAGCGCTGCTCGAGCACGCCCTCTTCCATCAGCGCATCCGTCAGGTCGAGCTGACCGGGGGAGACGTTCTTGTCCAGCGCCGCGGTCTCGCGCGTCACGCGATCCTTCAGATATCCGTCGATCCGTCCATTGGCGAGGAATTCAAACTCAATCGTTTGCCCGACAACCTGCGGGTTGGCCAAAACGAAATTTCTGAGCTGCGCCGCCGCTTCTTTCGAAATGACCTCTCCCTGCTCTTTCGCAGAAAGCTCCGTTTCGATCTCAAGCGTGGCAACCGTCTGCTCCATCGCTGTGGCGATCAGCGGCGCATATCCAAAAGTGGATACTTTCGCCATCTCATCACGATTGCGGTTGCCTTCCTTGTCGAGCTTATCGGCAGGCAATTCCACTTGAAGCGTGACGTAGGTCTGCTGAAACGCGCTCAGACCGTTCCCGAGGATCGAGATCAACAGCATCACCAGCGCAGCCACGCCCAGCAGCACCGCACCAAGGCCGTACATCTTGAAGCGCCGCTCTGCCGCATTGCGCTTTTTGGTGCGCGCGTCTTCGGTCAGAAGCGAGGATTTCGGGCGGTCGGTGGGGATGCCGCCAGCGGACAGATCGGTCATTCGTACTGCTCCCGATATTTGCGCACGATATAAAGGGCGAAGACGTTGAGGCCCAAGGTGATGACGAAGAGTGTCAGGCCGAGGGCAAAGGCCACCAGCGTTTCAGGGCTGGCAAAGTCGGTATCCCCGGTCAATTGGCTGACGATTTTAACGGTGACGGTCGTCATCGCCTCGAACGGGTTGAGGTCTAATCGGGCCGCGGCCCCTGCACCCAGCACCACGATCATCGTCTCGCCGATTGCGCGAGAGGCGGCCAGCAGGATCGCGCCCACAATGCCCGGCAACGCAGCGGGCAGCACGACCTGGCGGATCGTCTCTGAATGAGTGGCCCCGATGCCCAGCGATCCATCGCGCATCGCTTGCGGCACGGCATTGATAATGTCGTCTGACAGTGAAGACACAAACGGGATCAGCATGATGCCCATCACCAACCCCGCCGTCATGACCGAGGATGCGCTTTCGCCCAGCCCCGTGGGTTGCGCGAAGTAATCCCGCAGGAACGGGCCAACCGTGATCAGCGCGAAAAGGCCGTAAACGATGGTCGGAATACCGGCGAGGATCTCAATCGCGGGCTTGGCAAAGCTGCGGAACCGGTGGCTGGCATATTCACTGAGATAGATCGCCGCAAACAGGCCGATGGGCACCGCGACGAGCAAAGCGATGAAGCTGATATAGAGTGTGCCCCATAGCAGCGGGATGATCCCCAGTTCACTGTCACCGCGGAAATTGGGCGACCAGGTGGTGCCGAAGAAAAAATCGGTCCAGCGATAATCCTGAAAGAAGTTGCGTGTTTCAAAGAGCATCGACAGCACGATGCCCAGCGTCGTCAGGATCGCGATAGAGGCCGCTGCCATCAGAAGCACTAGCACGCCGTTCTCAACCACATTGCGCGCCCGGAAATCCCGGTTTGTGCGCAGATAGGAGACGACAAAGCCTGCGATGGCGACGCCAAGAACCAGCAACGTGGTCCAAAGCTGCGCGGTGGCTGCTTGCGCGCGGTAGCTTTGCGCAGCTTCCAGCACAAACGGCTCAACGGTGGAGCCAAGCGCCACGCCAACAGCGCCCAAACGCTCCCGCACATCGGTGGCGTCAGTGCTCAACGAGCGGGCTTCGTCTTCACTCATGGCACCCGCGGCAATGGCGGTGTCCAACCCTTCGGCCACGCGACGTACATCGGACATCACAAGCGACCGCGTGGTGTCTTGCGCGATGCTTTCAGCGGGGATGAAGGCGGAGACCCGGTTGTCGATCAAAATGGGCAACAGAAGCGACAACAGTGCCAGTAGCCCAAGCGCGGGGACGATGACGCTCAGCGCGACATTGAAGCCGTAATAGCTGGGCAATGAATGCAGATTGCGGATGCTTCCCCCGGCCGAGGTCATGGCCCGGCTGCGGCCCAGGACAAAACCAAGCGCGCCAAGAGCAAGCACGAGGGGCAAAAGCAGGAAAACGGACATGAAGGCAGCTCCGCGAGAAAGAAAGGGTCTTGGCAGGCAAAGCGAGGGCCGTGACAGCCCTCGCTCAGATTTCAGGCAATACGCCTGATTACATGCTTGCGTCCATGACCTGCTCGTCAGCCACCATTTTCTGGGTGTCTGCAAGCTCAGGGTCGGAGACGAGGCCGTACTGAGCCAGCGGGCCGGAACCACCAGCGATCTCGTCGGAAACAAAGAACTCAGCGAATTCTTTCAGGCCGGGGATCACGCCGATATGCGCTTTCTTGATGTAGAAGAAGAGCGGACGCGACACGGGGTATTCGCCGGTCGAGATCGTCTCGGTGGAGGGCGCCACACCCGACATCGTTGCCACTTTCAGCTTGTCGGTGTTGTTCTCGTAGAAGGCCAGACCGAAAACGCCAACGCCTTCTGCGTTGCTGTCGATGCGGGCCAGCGTCTCGGTGTAGTCACCGTCAATGTCGACGGATTTGCCGTCGGTGCGCACTGCCATGCAAGCGCCTTCAGCGTCATCTTCGGACATGCCGGCTTCCATCATGGCAGCCATTGCGCCGGTGTCTTCACAACCCTGCAGCAGAACCTTCTCTTCGAAGACTTCGCGGGTGCCGTGCTTGGTGCCGGGGATAAAGGCCGCGATATCGACGGCAGGCAGGTCGCCGTTGAAGTCAGCCCACTGCTGATGCGGGTTGTCGACGATTTCGCCGTCCACCAGAACCTGCTGTGCCAGCGCGTTGAACCAGTCGGACGGCTCGAACGCAGTGAACTCAGGGCCTGTCAGCTGGCTGGCGAAAACGATGCCGTCATAACCGATGCGGACTTCGATGATGTCGGTCACACCTGCTTCGGCGCAGGCTGCGATCTCTTTTTCGCGGATCGCGCGGGAGGCGTTAGCGATGTCGATGGTGTTGGCGCCAACGCCTTCACAAAAGCGCTTCAAACCAGCCGAGGAGCCGCCCGATTCAACAACGGGGGTCGGGAAGTCGAAGTTTTCGCCGAACGCTTCGGCCACGATTGCTGCGTAAGGCAGAACGGTGGAGGAACCGGCAACCTGCACGTTGTCACGTGCATAGGAAGCGGTTGCGGAAATGGTCGCGATTGCCAGAGCAGAGACGGACAGTTTCGCAAAAGACATGAGTGAACTCCTGTAATGTCTGTGACCGCCCAGATCAGCGGCCTCGGGGGCTGCCTATGGGGCTGGTGCAATGCTTTTGTGACAGGGAAGTAACAGTTTTATGACAGTGCGCCGTTGTCTTTTGCGAAGGGCATCAAGCACGTCCGAAAAACGGCTCTAGCTGCCCTCTTTTAAAGGCAAAACAACCGTAAATGTGGACCCTTCACCAATCGCGCTTTGCACACGAATACGGCCTCTATGGCGGTTGACCATATGCTTCACGATGGCCAATCCAAGCCCTGTGCCCCCCATTTCGCGGGACCGGTGCGAATCCACCCGGTAAAACCGCTCGGTGAGTCGTGGGATGTGGATCGGGTCGAACCCCTCCCCTTTGTCGATCACACTGATCGAGACGCTGGGACAGCGCAGCCGCGGGTCACGCTCGCTTAAGGTGAATTCAACCGCAACGAGGCCGCCCTTGCTGCCGTACTTGATGCCGTTCTCTACAAGATTGGTGAAGATCTGCCTGAGTTGATCACCGTCGCCCTGCACCAGGATCGGCCCAGATGCACCGCGCATCTCGAACTGGACATTCGCGGTCTCTGCCATGGGGGTCAGTGCGTTGAGCGTCATGCTCACTGCGTTATAAATGTCGACCTCTTCCGTCGGGCGCATCCGCTCTTCGGTCTCGACCCGGCTGAGCGACAGAAGATCTTCCACCAGCCGGTTCATCCGCGCAGCCTCCCGCGCCATGATGCCTAGAAAGCGCTCTTGCGCGGCGGGGTCGTTTTTTGCGGGGCCTTGAAGCGTTTCTATGAAGCCAAGCAAAGCGGTCAGCGGCGTGCGCAACTCATGGCTGACATTGGCCACAAAATCGCGGCGAATCTGTTCCGCCTCGCGCAAATGGGTGATGTCCTCAAAAGTCAGCAGCACCCCATCGCCATCGACCGGCGCGCAATCGACCTGAAACATCGTCTCCCGTCCCGCCTCGTTCGAAAAATGCCGCGCGGATTGCAGCGTCTTGCCTACCAAAGCCCGTTCAATGCTGTCGATCAGCGACGGCTGGCGCAGCACTGTTACGAAATGCCGCCCGACGATAGCGTCCCCAAACATCGTCCGCGCCGGAGCATTGGCCTGCGCGATGCGTTCATTCCCGCTGATCAGGATCAACGGACGCGGGATGCCTTCCAGCAAGGATTCGACGAGGGCGCTGTTCATCTCCTAGCCTTGCGCCGCCCGGATCGCGGCTTCAAATTCGGCTTTCAACAGGGCGATATCCTCACACCCGACAGAAACCCGGAAGAACCCTTCGCTGACGCCGATCGCCGCGCGCGCCTCTGGCGTCAGGCCGCGATGGGAGCTTGAGGCCGGGTGTGACAGGGTCGTGCCGATATCCCCCAAGGTGGGCGCAAAAGCGATGTTTTCGGCTGCTTGCGTCAACCGATTAGCGGCGGCGCGCCCGCCTTGCACTTCAAAGCTGACCATATTGCCCCCGCGCGCACCGAGAAGAAGCGCGGCCCGGTTATGATCCGGGTGATCGGGTCGCGTAGGGTAAAGCACGCGCGAAACGCCCGGCAATTCGGCAATATGATCGGCAAGCGCGGCTGCATTCTCTTCCGCACGGTCATAGCGCAGATTGAAGCTGTAAAGGCCCCGCTCTGCCAGCCAGCAATCAAAAGGGCTGGGCGTCAGGCCGGTCGTAACAGCGGTGACATAAATCGCCTCGCGATGTGCGGGATCAGCCGCTGCAACATAACCCAGCGTGACATCTGAATGACCCGCCAGCAGCTTGGTGACCGAATGAATAACCACATCCGCACCATGCTGAAACGGCTGATAACTCCGCGGCGTCGTGAAGGTATTGTCCACGACAAGTAGGATTGACTTCGCCTTGCAAAGCGCTGAAATCGCTTCGATATCTGCAACGCGTAGCGTGGGGTTGGAGACAAGCTCAACCAGCACCAGCTTGGTGTTGGGACGCAGCGCCGCTTCCATCGCCGCAGCATCGGTCGGGTCGGCAAGGGATGTCTCAACCCCAAAGCGAGGCAGCTCTTCGCGCATCATCCGCAAGGACCGCCCGTAAAGCTGATCGCCCCCCAGAACATGATCACCCGCCTTCAGCAGCCCAAGCATCGTCGCCGTGACAGCCGCCATGCCCGAGCCCACAATCAGGCCGCCTTCCGCGCCTTCCAGCGCATCAATCTTGCGCGCCAGCACTTCGGCGTTGGGGTGCCCTTCGCGCGCATAAGTGAAGCCTTTCGCGCGACCCTCATACTGATCGTCCAGCGCATCAGGGCTGTCGGAGGCATAGACGACCGAAGGCTGCAACGGTGTCACCACCGCCCGTGATGAGCTTTCGGGCCAAGGCGTTCGGCGGATCAATTCATCACTCATATCGCGCTTAACCCTTCACGAAAGCGGCGCATATTCGCCTGATATCCCAGCGCGGATGCTTTCAGCCCCGCAATCGCTTGCGCATTCAATTCACGGACCACCTTGCCCGGCACACCCATCACCAAAGAGCCGTCAGGGATCTCTTTGCCTTCCGTGATCAATGCCCCTGCTCCAATCAAGCAATTCTTGCCGATCACAGCCCCGTTCAGCACCGTGGCCCCCATGCCGATCAGGCTCTGATCACCAATCGTGCAGCCATGCAGCATCGCCTTATGACCGATCGTGCAATCGCGCCCGATTGTCAGCGGAAAGCCCATATCGGTGTGCAGCACGCTGTTCTCTTGAATGTTGGAGCCTTCGCCCACCACAATCGCTTCATTATCCCCGCGCAATGTTGCGCCGAACCAGATCGAGCTGCCGGAGCCAAGGATCACCTTCCCGATCACATTCGCATCCGGAGCAACCCAGAAATCGCCATCCTCGGGCAAAACCGGCGCGTGATCATCCAGCGTGTAAAGCGTCATTGACGGTCCTCAAATTCAGCGTTGAGCGTGCGCACGGCATCGGCCAGATCAGGCTGCTGAGTGCGGCGCATGCGTTCAGACTTGATGATGGTTTTCAACCGCTCTTCGGTTTGGTCCAGATCATCGTTGATCAAAACGAAATCATACTCGGCCCAATGGCTGATCTCGTCGCGTGATTTCTGCATCCGGGCGGCGATCACCTCGTCACTGTCTTGCGCCCGCGCGCGCAAGCGGCGTTCCAGCTCGGGGATCGACGGCGGCAGAATGAAGATCGACAGCACATGCTTGTCGAGCGGTGAGTTGCGCACCTGCTGACCACCCTGCCAGTCGATGTCGAAAAGCACATCACGCCCGGCCGTAATCGCCTCTTCCACCGGCGTCTTCGGGGAGCCGTAGAGGTTCCCGAACACCTCTGCATGCTCCAGCATTTCGCCTTTGTCGATGAGGTGGCGGAACTCCTCATGGCTGCGAAAGAAATAATGCTCGCCCTCGATCTCGCCCTCACGCGGTGCGCGCGTTGTTGCAGAGACCGAGAAACGCAACGTCTCGTCCCACGCCATCAAACGGCGGGCCAACGTGGATTTACCAGCCCCCGATGGCGAGGACAGGATGATCAGAAGACCGCGTCTGCTCATGGATCACGTCTCATGGGTTACTCCACATTCTGGACCTGTTCCCGCATCTGGTCGATGGTCGCTTTCAGGTCAAGCCCGATTGCGGTGAGCGCGGTGTCCTGCGATTTCGAGCAGAGCGTGTTGGCCTCGCGGTTGAATTCCTGCATCAGGAAATCCAGCTTGCGCCCAATCGGGCTGCCCTGCGCCAGAAGGTCCCGCGCGGCTATGACATGCGCACCGAGCCGGTCGATTTCCTCGGTGACATCCGCCTTGACCGCCAGCATCGCTAGCTCTTGCGCCACGCGGTCGGCATCCACGCCGTCTGCATTCTCAACCACCCGCGCCAGATTGACCTTGAGCGTCTCCGCAACATGAGGGCGACGCGCCTCTGCGGCCTTGGCAGCGTCTGCCGTCAGCGTCTCAATCGTGTCGATCTGGCTGGACAGCACCTTGTGAAGCGCCTGCCCTTCGGCCAGCCGCATCTTTACAAAATCGTCCAGCAGAGGGGTCAGATCCTCCAGTAACACCGCTTTCAACGGCCCCATATCTTGTGTAGTCTGACTGACATCCATCACCCCGCGCACGCCCATCAGATCAAGCGCGGTCACCGGCGCGATGGTGACCCCTTGCGCCTCAGCGCGCGCCTCGATCTGCTGCAGCGTGCTCAAGACCGCCGCAAGGCTCTCTTCATTGATGGAAAGCGCGCTGGCGCCATCTTGTCGCGTAATCCGCAAGCCCAAAGTGACATTGCCGCGCGGGATACGCTCTGAAACCTGCGCTTTGACGGCCTGTTCCAGCCCCTCGATCCAGTCCGGCAAGCGCAACCGGATATCGAGGCCCTTTGCGTTGACGCCGCGCAGCTCCCAGCTCCAGCTGTGGTTCTCGCCCGCATTGGAATGCGCGGTGAAAGCAGTCATCGAGGCGAGCATGGCTGTTAACCTTTTAGTTCTTTTTCACACCAAATTTGAAACAAACCGTGCGATGTTAACGTCGTGGTAAGAATTGTTAGGCACTTGTTAGGGACTGGTTAAGCATGAATGACCAACGCCCACAAGCATCGCTGCCCCGGCCAGTTCGGGGCGCAAAGGGACGGTGAAAGGGTCCGAAATGTCGTATGTGATCCCGTTTTCGAAGGGGCAAACTGGAAACCAGCCACGTCGCGATCTGTCTGGGCAGGCAGCCGGGCATTCGCTCATCGCGCAGGTGGAAGCGTATTGGTTCGATCAGTGCAAGGGCGCATTGGTGCCGACCCGTGCCGATATCAATCCCCGTGGGATCGAGGCCGCTTTGCCGAACGCGTTCATCCTTGAACGCGTCGCGCCCGGGATCGCCCGGTTTCGGCTGGCCGGCGGACACCTGTGCGATCTGATGGGCATGGATGTGCGCGGCATGCCGATCACCACGATGCTGGATGTGGACGCCCGTGTCAGCCTCGTGACACCGTTGGAGGCCGTTTTCAGAAAGCCCGCCATTGCAAAGATCAGCCTGATCAGCCCCCGCAGCATTGCCCGTCCTGCGATTGATGCCATGTTGGCGCTCTTTCCGCTGACGGATGGCAATGGCGATGTCACGCGTGCCTTGGGCTGCCTTGTCAGTAACAGCCGCATCGGGCGCACCCCGCGCCGCTTTGCGATTGAGGATGTTAAAGTCGACGCCATCGGTGCACCACGTCCAAAAGTCTACACCAATGGCGCACACCTGCGTTTGGTCAGCTCCCGCGATTAGTGGTTCGGCCCTCCACATGAAAAAAGCCCCAGAGCAGATCCGGGGCTTTTTCAATTTCAAAGTCATACATTTGGAGTAACAGCAGACCTACCCGACCTTCGCTTCCTTCAGATCACCGCGACGATCCGACAGCTGCTCGGCCACAAGGAAAGCCAGTTCCAGCGATTGCGACGCATTCAGGCGCGGGTCGCAGGCCGTGTGATAACGATCCGACAAATCTTCGTCTGAGACGGCCCGTACACCGCCGGTGCACTCGGTCACGTCCTTGCCGGTCATCTCGAAATGCACACCGCCGGGGATCGTGCCCTCGGCCTTATGCACGCCAAAGAACTCCGTCACCTCGCGCAGCACAGATTCAAACGGCCGGGTCTTGTAGCCAGAGGCCGATTTGATCGTGTTGCCATGCATCGGATCGCAGGACCAAACGACATTAGCCCCTTCTTCCTGCACCGCCTTGATCAGGCGCGGCAGATGTTCACCAACGGAACCGGCCCCGAAACGCGCGATGAGCGTCAGGCGCCCGGCCTCGTTCTGGGGGTTCAGCTTCTCCATCAGAACCTTCAGATCATCCGCAGTGGTTGTTGGGCCACATTTCAGACCAATGGGGTTCATGACACCGCGGCAGAACTCCACATGCGCGCCATCAGGCTGGCGCGTCCGGTCACCGATCCAGATCATATGACCCGAGCCCGCAATCCACTGTCCCGAAGTGCTGTCCACGCGGGTCAGCGCCTCTTCATACTCCAGAAGAAGCGCCTCGTGAGAGGTGTAGAAATCCACCGATTGCAGAGTATGCGCGGTTTCCTGGTTCACACCGGCGGCTTTCATGAAGTCCAGCGTGTCGCTGATCCGATTGGCCATGTCGCGGTAGCGCTCGGCCTCGGACCCTTCGGTAAAGCCCAGCGTCCAGCCGTGGACCTGATGCACATCCGCATAACCCCCGGTCGAAAAAGCCCGCACGAGGTTCAGCGAGGCCGCGGCCTGCGTGTAGGCGCGCAACATCCGCTCCGCATTGGGAATACGCGCTTCTGGCGTGAAATCGATATTATTGATGATATCGCCGCGGTAGCTTGGCAATTCCACCCCGTCTTTCACCTCCGTGGGCGCGGAACGCGGCTTGGCGAATTGACCGGCCATGCGGCCGACCTTAATGACCGGCACTTTCGCGCCGTAGGTCAGCACCATCGCCATTTGCAACATGACCTTGAATGTGTCGCGGATCGTATCGGCAGAGAATTCCTCAAAGCTCTCGGCGCAATCACCGCCCTGCAGCAAAAACGCCTCGCCCCGCGAGGCTTTGGCCAGCTGCGCCCGCAAGGTCCGCGCCTCGCCTGCAAAAACGAGCGGCGGATAGCTCGACAGACGGGTTTCCACTGCAGCCAGTTGGTCCGTGTCGGTATAATCCGGCATCTGAACCCGCGGTTTCGCGCGCCAGTCAGATTTGTGCCACTCGGTCATCGTTTTTGCTCCTGTTAGCGTTAGCAGCGGCCAATATATGTTAGATTGCCCGCGTAGGCCACCGCAGATAACACGTCGCCTGCCCAACGCCTACCCCTTTGGACATGAGATGCAATTGCTCTTGATCCGTTCGGGCAAACCTGACTTAGGTTGCTCAGAAGACCTTTGAAGAAGACGACCCCATGACAGCAGAAACGCCCTTGGTAGAGATCGAGACGAGCGGCCAGAAACCGCGTCGCTTTGTGTTTGTTCTGCTAGAGAATTTTACGATGCTGTGTTTCGCCTCGGCCGTGGAGTCGCTGCGCATTGCGAACCGTATGGCGGGGCAAAGCCTGTATGAGTGGCGTCTGGTCGGTGAAGGCGGTGATTTTGTCACCTGTTCGGCAGGCACCAGTTTCAAGCTGGACCATGATCTGGACGAGACCCTCCGCGACGACACGATCCTCGTATGCGGTGGCATCGACGTGCAAGCCGCGACCACCAAGCGGCTTTTGAACTGGCTCCGCCGTGAGGCGCGCAAGGGCGCCACAATTGGCGGGCTGTGCACGGCGGGTCATACCCTCGCGTCGGCTGGTCTGCTCGATGGCAAAAGAGCCACGATCCACTGGGAGAATCAGGACAGCTTTGCTGAAGAGTTTGACGAGGTTGAGCTGACCAAATCCGTCTTCGTTATTGACGGCAATCGCTACACGACCGCAGGCGGCACGTCCTCTATTGATCTGATGCTGAAACTCATCGCCAATGACCATGGGGAGGAGTTGGCAAACGCCGTCGCCGATCAATTGATCTACAGCTCCATCCGCACCGATCAGGACACCCAGCGGCTGTCGATTCCGACGCGGATCGGCGTACGCCACCCCAAGCTCAGCCAGGTCATTCAGATGATGGAGGCCAATATCGAAGAGCCGATCAGCCCGTCGATCCTAGCCCGCGATGTGGGCATGTCCACGCGCCAGCTAGAGCGGCTCTTTCGCCGTTACCTCAACCGTTCGCCCAAGCGCTATTACATGGAGCTACGTCTGCAAAAGGCGCGCAATCTGCTGATGCAAACCGACATGAGCGTGATCAACGTGGCGCTGGCCTGCGGCTTCGCCTCGCCGTCGCATTTCTCCAAATGCTACCGGTCGCATTACGACACGACGCCTTATCGCGAGCGCGGTGCTCAAGCCGCCCGTCTTTCGATCTAACCTTGTTCCGGACGTGATCCGGGACTTCGAAGTCAAAGGCCCTGGATCACGTCCGGGACGCGGCGCGGTGAGACCGAGGCCCCTCCGCCACGCATCTCTAGCCACGCCCGCGATAAGGCGGCACGCCCTGATCCGGCAGCCACACATCTTCCGGCGCCGCTCCGGTTTGCCAGAAAACATCTATCGGAATGCCACCGCGCGGATACCAATACCCGCCAATCCGCAGCCAGCGAGGTTCCAGAAAATCGACCAAACGTCGCGCAATGGAGATCGTGCAATCCTCGTGAAACGCCCCGTGATTACGGAATGAGCCGAGGAAGAGCTTTAAAGACTTGGATTCCACCAGCCATCCGTCCGGTACGTAATCAATCACCAGATGCGCGAAATCAGGCTGTCCCGTCATTGGGCAGAGCGATGTGAACTCCGGCGCCGTAAACCGCACGCAATACGAGATATCCGCCTGCGGGTTCGCAACCCGCTCAAGCTCAGCCGCCTCCGGGCTTTCGGGAAGGGAGGTCTGGCCCCCAAGCTGGGTCAAGTCGCTGTAAATCGTTTCCATCGGTCGGCCTCTCTGCTGCACATGCGCGTCGCCCCTGCCCTAAAGAGGCGCGCGCCACGCAACAAGTGACATCAGCGCGCACCGCTCAGCGGCTCAACCGATAGATCGCCCCATTGCCCACCGACATGACCCAGATGGACCCATCCGGTGCCTGCCGGATATCCCGAACGCGAGAGGTTTCATCACCCGCGATGCGTTCTTCCTCGACGCCGGCAGCGGAAAGACGGCTGATCAGGTCAAACTTCAGCGATCCGACAAACATATCGCCCTGCCATTCGGGGAACATATCGCCCGTGTAGATCATCATCCCCGAGGGCGCGATGGAGGGATCCCAGTAATGCACCGGCTGCTGCATCCCGATCTTGGCCGTCCCTTCGCCAATCGGCAGGCCGGAGTAATGCCGGCCGTAGGAAATCACCGGCCAGCCGTAATTGGCCCCGCGCTGCACGCGGTTCACCTCGTCCCCGCCGCGCGCGCCGTGTTCGTTGACCCAAAGCTGGCCCGCACCATCCAGCGCCGCGCCTTGCGGGTTGCGATGCCCGAACGACCAAATCTCGGGCAGCGCGCCGTCCTGGCCGACGAACGGATTGTTCGCTGGCACGGAGCCGTCCCGATTCAGGCGCAGGACGGAGCCATTGTGCAGCTCAAGGTCCTGAGCCGAGGGGCGATCCCCGCGATCCCCGACGGTCATGAAGATCATGCCGTCATTGGCCTCGACCAGGCGCGACCCAAAGTGCCGCCCGCCGCTGGAGCCGCGCGCAATCTCGAAAAGCACCCGCGCATCCTGCAGCGACGTGCCGTCATCGCTGAGCCGCGCCGCACCAAGCGCCGTGCCAACACTGCGCCCCTGGTCCTTGGCATAGGTGAACAGCACTTCCCGGGTCTGCGCAAAGTCGCGCGGGATCAGAATGTCGAGCAATCCGCCCTGCCCGGTCACTGCAATCTCTGGCAACCCGCTCACCGTGATGGGGCGACCGTTCGGCCGGTAATGCAGCAGGTTACCGTCACGCTCCGTAACAAGAAAGCCGCCGCCCGGCAGGAACCCCATCGCCCAAGGCGCGTCCAGACCATCAGCCATCACCTCGACCTGCAGCGGGCCACTTTCGCTTTGCAGCGCTTGAGCCGCCATCGGCATGCTCAGAAGAGCGGCCATCAAAAGGAATACTTTGCGCATTACAACCTCCACGTGATTTCAAATCATCTAGTGATGAAAAGACAGGCGCCCAGAGCCGTAACTGTCTTGTGAGAAAGGCTTCCTTTAGGGAAATTCCCTGTTTATGCGCTTTTCTTTCCCAATAGACGCGATAGTCTCTGCCATGGATTTGGTATCCAACATGGGAGAAAACAAATGAAAAAATTGCTGATGGCAACAGCCACTGCTGCTTTGACGGCTGGCATGGCCAACGCTGCGGGCCACTCCGAGATTAAAATCGGCGTGATCCTGGGCTTCACCGGCCCTATTGAATCGCTGACACCGTCAATGGCGGATGGCGCTGAACTGGCCATGTCCGAGGTGACGGAATCCGGCATGTTGCTGGATGGTGCGTCGGTTACGCCTGTGCGTGCAGACAGCACCTGCGTGGACGCTGGTGCGGCCACCGCTGCGGCGGAACGTCTGATCACCTCCGACGGTGTCAAAGGCATCATGGGCGCTGACTGCTCTGGCGTGACCGGTGCAATCTTGTCCAACGTGGCGCTTGCTAACGGTGTTGTCATGGTGTCGCCCTCTGCAACATCGCCCGGCCTGTCGGATGCCGAGGATAATGGCCTCTTCTTCCGCACAGCCCCGTCTGACGCGCGCCAAGGCGCCGTGATGACCGAAGTCCTGATGGAACAAGGCCTCAAAGAGGTCGCCCTCACCTACACCAATAACGACTACGGCAAAGGCCTGGCTGATGCGTTCCAGGCCGAGTGGGAAGCCGCAGGCGGCACGATCACAATCACGGCAGCCCATGAAGACGGCAAGGCCGATTACTCCGCCGAGGTTGGCGCTCTGGCCGCTGCCGGTGGCGAACGTCTGGTCGTCGCAGGCTACGTGGACCAAGGCGGCTCCGGCATCGTCCGCGCAGCACTTGATTCCGGTGCATTCGACACGTTCCACTTCCCCGATGGTATGATCTCTGCCCAGCTGGCCGAGAACTTTGGTGACGAAATCGAAGGCTCCACCGGTCAGCACCCCGGCACAGACAGCCCCGGTAAAGAGCTCTTTGCGGAGCTTGTTGGCGACGCATTCGATCCCAGCTCGCCCTTCACGCCGGAAAGCTATGACGCAGCTGCCTTGATGATGCTGGCCATGCAAAAGGCAGGCTCCGCCGAGCCGGGCGACTACAAGGATCACATCATGGATGTGGCCAACGCCCCCGGTGAGCAGATCTTCCCCGGTGAGCTGGCCAAAGCGCTGGAGATCATCAAAGGCGGTGGCGAGGTCGACTATGTCGGCGCCTCCGCTGTTGAGCTGATCGGCCCCGGTGAATCCGCAGGTAACTACCGCGAGATTGTCATCGAAGGTGGTGAGATCACGACCGCGAAATACCGCTAAGTCAGGTCTGACGACAAACAACAGCGCAAGGATCAAACCTTGCGCTGTTTCAATAAGATAACGCGCAATCCTAAAGCGCGGAGGGGATCAGATGATCGTCGTTGAAGACGTCCACAAGCATTTCGGCGGCTTTCATGCCGTTGATGGCGCGGCGCTTGAGATCAAAAGTGGCTCGATTACAGGTCTGATTGGGCCTAATGGTGCTGGAAAAACCACTCTTTTCAACGTGATCGCGGGCGTTCTTAAACCAACGTCGGGCCGCGTGATGATGGACGGCGAAGACATCACCGGATTGGAGCCGCACCAGCTTTTCGCCAAAGGTTTGCTGCGCACCTTTCAGATCGCCCATGAGTTCAGCTCCATGACGGTCCGCGAAAATCTGATGATGGTGCCCGCGGGCCAGTCCGGAGAAACGCTCTGGAACACGTGGTTCGGCCGCAAACGCATCGCAAACGAAGAGCGTGCCCTTCTGGCGAAAGCCGATGAGGTGCTGGAGTTTCTGACCATTGATCATTTGAAAGACGAGAAAGCCGGAAACCTCTCCGGTGGGCAGAAAAAACTGCTGGAGCTGGGTCGCACGATGATGGTCGACGCCAAGATCGTCTTTCTGGATGAGGTCGGCGCAGGCGTGAACCGCACCCTTCTCAACACCATCGGCGACGCGATCCTGCGGCTGAACAAGGAACGCGGCTACACCTTTTGCATGATCGAGCATGACATGGATTTCATCGGCCGCCTCTGCGATCCGGTCATCTGCATGGCCGAGGGCAAAGTGCTGGCCGAAGGCACAATCGACGAGATCAAGGCCAACGAGCAGGTGATCGAGGCCTATCTGGGCACCGGCCTGAAAAACAAAGACGCGGTGAGCGCGTGACGAGGTGGGATTTGGATATTTTTGCAAAGATGAAACCCCATGTCTGAGTCCTTTCTGATCGGCAAAGGCATGACCGGGGGATATGGCACAGGTGCGGACATCCTGCATGACTGCACGCTTTCCGTCGACAAGGGCGAGATTGCGGTAATCGTGGGCCCCAATGGTGCGGGCAAATCAACTGCGATGAAGGCCGTGTTCGGGATGCTCAACATCCACACGGGCGGCGTATTTCTGGATGGCGAGGACATCACCGCGCTGACCCCGCAAGCGCGCGTTGCCAAAGGCATGGCGTTTGTGCCGCAGACCCACAACATCTTCACCTCGATGACGGTGGAGGAGAACCTCGAAATGGGCGCCTTCCTGCGTCGCGACGACATTCAGAAAACCATTGATCAGGTCTACGAGCTGTTTCCGATCCTGGGCGACAAACGCCGTCAGGCTGCGGGCGAACTTTCTGGCGGGCAGCGCCAACAGGTGGCGGTCGGTCGCGCTTTGATGACCCAACCGGACGTGCTGATGCTGGACGAGCCGACAGCGGGCGTCTCCCCAATCGTGATGGACGAGCTTTTCGACCGGATCATCGAAGTTGCGCGCACGGGCATCTCGATTCTGATGGTTGAACAAAACGCGCGGCAAGCGTTGGAGATCGCCGACAAAGGCTACGTGCTGGTTCAGGGACGCAACGCCTTCACCGACACCGGGAAGGCGCTTTTGGCTGATCCCGAAGTGCGCAAAAGCTTTTTGGGGGGATGAGTATGAGCCGGATATTAGTCCTTATAGCCTTCCTAGGGACACCCATCGCCGCTATCGGCCAAACATTCGAATGTGCGGTTGTTAAGGTTTGCCATCTCGTCGACCCCTGCCAGAACCCGCCGATTGAGACGCTGATTGATCTGACGATCAATGACGGGACCGCTTCGGCTGTCTATTCGCCCCGTGGCGGAGGCAGTCTTGAGCTCCAAAGAGTGGATGGGGCTCTGCCTGATACATTACACTACGCCGGAAAGGACGCGGGAGCAGGCGCTACGTTCGTGAGCCTCTTTCCAACACGACATGCGATTTTTGTTCACCACAGCCTAATTCAAGGCATTCCGGGCTCGATTACGTTCCTGACCCGATGTGAGGAGGCTTGATATGAAACCTTTGCTACTCGCGACCATCCTTCTGGCCCCCCTTCCCGCCCTCGCCCTCACTTGCGAATACACCGTCGAGTGTTTCGAGCAGGAAGCCTGCCAGCCCACCGACTTCACAATCGACATCATCCCCGGCGATCTGGACACGCTCGAAGGCGTGACGCAGGGCCTTGCCGAGTTGCGCGATGTCGCGGGCACCCAAGGCGCGCATTACGTCTCGACCGAGGATTTCACCGTGATCGAGAACCGCGCAACCGGTGATGACACACTGTTTCGCATCGTGATCGGGCCCGAAGGCACGAGCCGCTATCAAGTGCTGATCCTCGAAGGTCCGCTTGCTGTCACCTATCACGGCCAATGCACAGGGATTGACTAGATGGACTTTCTGAATGCGGTTGTCGCGCTGTCGAATTTCGTGCTGATCCCGGCGATTGCCTATGGCAGCCAGCTGGCGCTTGGCGCCCTTGGGGTCACGTTGATCTACGGCATTCTGCGGTTTTCCAACTTCGCCCATGGGGACACGATGGCGTTCGGGGCGATGGTCACAATCCTTGTGACCTGGGCGATGCAGGCTGCTGGGATCTCTTTCGGACCGCTGCCCACGGCGCTGTTGGCCCTGCCTTTTGGCATTCTGGGAGCTGCGGCTTTGCTGTTGGTGACCGACAAGTTCGTTTACCAGTTTTACCGTCGCCAGAAGGCGGCGCCGGTCATCCTTGTGATCGTGTCGATGGGCGTTATGTTCATCATGAACGGGCTCGTGCGCTTTATCATCGGCCCCGACGATCAGCGTTTCAGTGATGGCGCGCGCTTCATCATCTCTGCCCGCGATTTTCGCGAAATGACCGGGCTGCGTGAAGGTCTGGCGATCAAGACCTCCCAAGGTATCACGGTGATCACAGCCGTGATCGTTGTGGCGCTTCTGTTCTGGTTTCTGAACCGCACGCGCACCGGCAAATCCATGCGTGCCTTCTCGGATAACGAGGATTTGGCGCTTCTGTCCGGGATCAATCCCGACCGCGTGGTGATGTATACATGGTTGATCGTTGCCGCTCTCGCCACAGTCGCGGGCACGCTCTACGGGTTGGATAAGTCCTTCAAGCCCTTCACCTATTTCCAGCTGCTCTTGCCGATCTTCGCCTCTGCCATCGTTGGTGGTCTGGGCAATCCGGTCGGTGCCATCGTAGGCGGCTTCGTGATCGCGTTCTCCGAGGTTACGATCACCTATGCGTGGAAAAAAGTGCTCGGCTACATGCTGCCCGAAAGCCTTGAGCCTGACGGCCTCGTCCAGCTTCTCTCTACCGACTACAAATTTGCGGTCAGCTTTGTGATCCTGATCATTGTGCTCTTGTTCCGGCCAACCGGCCTCTTCAAAGGAAAAGCAGTATGAGCGAGACGATGCGCAACACGGCCCTCTTCGCCTTTGTCGGCGGCCTGATTATCCTCACAGGCGTTATGCAAAGCTGGAATTCGGCGTTAACCATCCTGAACATGGGCCTGATCTCTGCGATCATGGCGCTTGGCGTTAACCTTCAATGGGGCTTTGCCGGGCTCTTTAACGTGGGCGTCATGGGCTTTGTGGCTCTGGGCGGGCTAGCGACTGTTTTGATCGCGATGCCGCCGGTCGAAGGCGCGTTCGCAGCGGGCGGTGTGCGCATCCTCACGGCGCTTCTTCTGGGGGCCGCGACAATCGTTGCCGCTGTCCTCGTGCAGTCCCGCTTGCACGGCAAAGCTAAGGCGCTGGCAACCGTCGTCGTACTGATCGCCGGCTTCTTCCTGTTTCGTGCTTTGCTGGATCCGGGCGTGGCAGCTGTTGAGGCGATCAATCCCGCCCTTCAAGGTAATCTGGGTGGGCTGGGCCTTCCGGTGATCATCGCTTGGCCTGTCGGCGGTCTTTTGGCCGCTGGGGTCGCCTGGGTGATAGGTAAAACGGCCTTGGGCTTGCGCAGTGACTATCTGGCCATTGCTACGCTCGGTATTGCCGAAATCATCATCGCCGTGATGAAAAACGAGGATTGGCTGGCGCGCGGCGTGAAGAACGTTGTGGGCCTACCCCGCCCCGTCCCGCGCGAGATTGATTTGCAGAATGACCCTGGATTTGTCGAACAAGCTGCCGGTCTTGGCGTCGACCCGGTCACGGCCTCGACGTTGTTTGTAAAAACTCAATACGGGCTTCTTTTCGCGCTGGTGCTGGTGATCCTGCTTTTAGGGGCGCAATTGGCGCTGAAATCGCCCTGGGGCCGAATGATGCGCGCGATCCGTGACAACGAAGTCGCGGCTGAGGCGATGGGCAAAGACGTCAAGAAACGTCACCTGCAAATCTTCATCCTTGGCTCTGCCATCTGCGGGATCGCAGGCGCGATGATGACCACGCTGGACGGACAATTAACGCCGGGCAGCTACCAGCCGCTGCGCTTCACGTTCCTGATCTGGGTGATGGTGATCGTGGGCGGCTCAGGCAACAATTTTGGCGCTGTTCTGGGCGGCTTTCTTATCTGGTTCCTGTGGGTTCAGGTGGAGCCTGTGGGCCTGTTCCTTATCGAGACCGCAACCGCCGGTCTGGCCGCTGACAGCGCGCTTCGCCTGCATCTGCTGGACAGTGCCGCGCATATGCGCCTGCTGACGATGGGCCTGATCCTGCTGCTCGTTCTGCGCTTCAGCCCGCGCGGCCTGATTCCCGAACGCTAAAACGTGCCTCAACCCCGCCTCGGACCATCCGGGGCCTGACACCAAGAACGACGACGAGCTCCAGGACGCGTTATTACCAGTGTTTTCCTGATAGAATATGCCAAAAAAAACGCCCGCACGAAGCGGGCGTTAAGTTATTGAGGCAGGTTTCATACAGGCAAGAAACCTATCGAGCAGTGCCCTCTTTATAAGCGTTCTGCCGCGCGCTTCCAAGCTAAAAGTTTGAAAAGGCTGGAACACCCGAATAGTCTCGCGCTCAAACAAACAAAGGGGCACGAGGATTGTTGCGCAAATGAGACCGGTTTTTTTCCAACATGTCAGAACCTTTGCCGCGGCCATCGGGCTTTTGGCGCTAACGGGATTCGCGTCTGCTGAACCGCAGCACGGCATAGCTATGTATGGCGCGCCTGCCCTTCCACCTGATTTTGTGTCCCTGCCCTATGCCAACCCCGACGCGCCCAAGGGCGGCAGCATTCGATTTGGCGAAGGTGGCGGCTTTGACAGCCTCAATCCGCATATTCGAAAAGGCCGCGCGCCGTGGGGTGTGCGCATCCATGTTTTCGAAAGCCTGATGGGTCGGTCCTATGACGAGCCGTTCACGCTTTACGGGCTTTTGGCCGAATCGATTGAGGTCGGTGAGAACCGCGAATGGGTGCAATTCACCCTGCGGTCCGAGGCCCGATTCTCTGATGGAAGCCCCGTCACGGTCGAAGACGTGCTGTGGTCCTATGAAACGCTCGGTACGGTCGGCCACCCCCGCTATCACACCGCGTGGAACAAGGTCGCCACGGCTGAGGCGGTCGATGACCGCACCGTGCGCTTCACCTTCAACACCGTTGATGCGGAACTGCCCTTGCTGATGGGCATGCGCCCGATCTTGCAGAAGGCGCAATATGAGGGTGTCGATTTCTCCGAAAGCACGCTCGAGATCGTGCCGATCGGTACAGCGCCATACGTGATCGCGGATTTTGAGCCGAACCGTTACGTGACCCTCAAACGCAATCCGGATTATTGGGGCAAAGACCTGCCCTTTATGCGCGGACAAGCCAATCTCGATGAAATCCGCTATGACTTCTTCGGGGATGGCGATGTAGTCTTTGAGGCCTTCAAGGCCGGTGAGGTCACGACCTACCGCGAGACCAATGCCGCGAAATGGGCGGCGCAATATGACTTTCCCGCTGTCCGCTCTGGCGACATCGTGCAATCGTTGATCCCACACCAGCGCCCTTCCGGCATCTCGGGTTTCGTGATGAACACACGCCGCGATGTGTTTGTTGATTGGCGCGTACGCGATGCGATGCTGCATGCGTTCAACTTCGAGTTCATCAACCAGACCCTAAATGGCGGCGTGCAGCCGCGCATCACGTCCTATTTCTCGAACTCGGTGCTGGGCATGCAGGACGGCGCCGCCGAAGGCCGTGTCTCCGAACTGCTGGAACCCTTCGCTGAAAGCCTGCTGCCCGGTGCGCTTGAAGGCTACACCCTGCCCGTCTCCGACGGCTCCGCCCGCAACCGCGGCAACATGCGCCGGGCGTTAGGACTGCTGGAAGAGGCCGGCTATACAGTTGAGAACGGCGTGATGACCGGCCCCGATGGTCAGCCTATGCAGTTTGAAATCCTGCTTCAGCAAGGGGCGACCGAAAATGGTCAGATCATCGACCTCTTCACCGACACACTGCAGCAGATGGGCATCAACCCCCAAATCACGACCGTGGACAGTGCGCAGTACAAGGAGCGCACAACGAATTATGATTTTGACATGGCCTATTACCGCCGCGGCCTGTCGCTGAGCCCGGGCAACGAACAACTGCTTTATTGGGGCAGCGACGGCGTCGATCAGCCCGGCACGCGGAACTGGATGGGCGTCAGCAATCCCGCCATCGAAGCGATGATCAACGAGATGCTCAACGCCTCCGATCAGGATGATTTCCGCGCCGCCGTCCGCGCGCTGGACCGGGTGCTGACCTCCGGGCGCTATGTCATCCCCATCTGGCACAATCCGGTCTCCCGGCTTGCCCATGTCAAAGAGTTGAAATTCCCCGAGCGTTTGCCGATGTATGGGGACTGGACCGGCTTTCAGCCTGATGTCTGGTGGTATGAGGAAGACTGACAATGATCCGAATTCTGGCAATTGCCTTGTGTTTAACTGCAGCGGGCTGCGGCACGGTGGAGGGGATCGGGCGCGACATCTCTGACAGCTCGCGCACGGTGCGCGGCTGGTTCTGACCGCCTTGTCATGGTTTTGTTACATGGCGCGCCTAGGGCAAGCGCATGAATATACTTGTCCTCTGCACCGGTAACTCGGCCCGCTCGATCATCCTTGAAAAACTGCTGGATCGCCTTGGCGGCGACAGCGTGACAACCTTTTCCGCAGGCTCTACGCCTTCCGGGAAAGTGCATCCCGAAACGCTCAAGATGCTGGGCGAAAAGGGCTATGATCTGTCGGACGCCCGCTCCAAAAGCTGGGACGAGTTTGCCGAGCCCGACGCACCTGAAATGGATGTGGTCATCACCGTTTGCGGCTCTGCCGCGTCGGAAACTTGCCCGATCTGGCCCGGTGCTCCCGTGCGCGGCCATTGGGGTGTCGAAGATCCCGCCGCTGCGTCCGAGCCTGACTGGGACGCCGCCTTTACCACCGCCTATGACGCGCTCGAAAAACGCGCGCAGGCTTTTGTGGCCGCCGATATCCACGCGATGGATCGCGCTGCCCTGCAAGCCCATGTCTCCGGGATCGAAGCCGCTGCCTGAGACAGGCTGCCTCATGTGACAGCCTGTCAGTTCCGTCAGCTATTTCCACTCTGTTAAACAATAAGAGCGAGGGCGATCAAAGGAGCGTCCGATGTTCTGGGACCAGTTGCTTAAATCCTGGCAGGTTAATCTGCCGATGATCCGTTCACGATTTCCCCACGCAGACGAGCGCGCTTTGGTCGCTCTCCATCAAGGTCATCAGGCATTTGCAGCCTTGATGGCACGAACCCATGATTTGACCCTTCAGGAAGCCCGAGAAGAGGTTGATGATTGGCTTCACGTCCTGCGACTGTCGCAATTTGACGAAACGGATGCCGCTTAAGGTTTAGCTGACAAGCGATGTGACCCAAAGGATCGTGGCATCCTCCGCACTGGTGGAGACCACGTTATGCCCCATGCTGGCGTCGTAATACGCGCTGTCGCCTCGGGCCAGGTCGACGGGTTCATAGAACTCGGTGTAAAGCCGCAGCGTGCCGGTCAGCACATAGAGAAACTCTTCCCCGTCATGACGGACCCAGCCGTCAAATTCCTCAAAACTGCGTGCCCGGATCGTCGCGCGATAGGGCAACATCTGCTTCTTGCTCAGTGAAGCGGCCAACAACTCATGCTCATAGGTGGTCGTGGCATGACCGGACCCCTCGCCCGAAATCGTGACTGCCATGCGCCCATTGGCTTGCGTCTTCGAAGGCGGCGTAAAAAGCTGCGGGACCGAGATTTTTAGCCCCTCTGCCAGCTTTTTCAGAGCCTCGTAGGTGGGCGACATCTGACCGTTTTCGATCTTCGACAACGTCGACCGCGCCAAACCCGCCTGCGTGGCCGCCTGCTCCAGCGTCCAACCGCGGGATTTGCGCAGGTCACGCACGCGCTGGCCCAGATCAACTGGCTCCGCTTGGCTCGTATCGCCACTTTCGCGGGCAATCTGGATCAGTCGTTTGGGGTCGCTATCTGGCATGACGCCATATAGGGGGGTTTTGGCATACCTTGCAATGGCAGCGGCGCAGGGCTAGCGGTGGGGCATGATCTCTCTTTGCGATACAGGGCCCTTCAAGCCTGCACCTGCCAGCTTCAACTTGGCACGCTATGTGTTGTCGCAAGCGGCCCGGCAGCCTGACAAAACGGCGCTCGCGATCATAGGCGCAGAAGGCGTGCAGGATTGGAGCTACGGCGCCCTCGAAGCCGCCATTCGCGGTACTGCCACTGGCCTTTTGCAGCTTGGCCTGACCGAGAGTGACCGCGTCGTCATGCGGCTTGGCAATACGGTTGAGTTTCCCATTGTCTATCTCGCCTGCATCGCCGTTGGCCTGATCCCCGTGCCCACGTCCTCGCAACTGACAGAGGGCGAGGTTGACGGGATCGTGGCCCAGATCAACCCTGCGCTCATTGTGCAAGATCGCGCTATCACCGGCAGCACGGCAAAAGTCGCCATGCTGGACGCTGAGGCCCTGACTGCGATGCACAGCCTGTCCCCGGCCGATTACGCAATGGGCGACCCCGACCGCCTCGCCTACATCATCTTCACCTCTGGCACGTCCGGCAAACCCCGCGCCGTCTGCCACGCCCACCGCGCCATCTGGGCGCGTCAAATGATGTTTGACGGCTGGTATGGCCTTGACCCCGAAGACCGCGTTCTGCACGCAGGCGCTTTCAACTGGACCTATACGCTGGGCACCGGGTTGATGGACCCTTGGACCGTCGGCGCCACCGCACTCATCCCCGCCGCTGGCACAACGCCCGATCAATTGGCCGACATGATCGCCACCCATGATGTGAGCATTTTCGCAGCCGCACCAGGGGTTTACCGACAAATGCTCAAGTCAGATGCGCTGCCAAAGATGCCCGCGCTCCGCCACGGTCTCTCCGCGGGCGAACGCATGCCCTCCAGCACCCGCTCGCGGTGGGAGACCCTCAGCGGCGTCGCAGTGCATGAGGCCTACGGGATGTCCGAATGCTCCACCTTCGTCTCAGCCAGCCCCGCGCACCCGGCCCCGCCTGGTGCTTCGGGTCGTCCTCAAAACGGTCGTCGCGTCGCACTTCTGGGCAAGGACGGCCCCGTCCCACTCGGCGCCGAAGGCGTCATCGCCGTGCACCGTTCTGATCCAGGCCTCATGCTGGGCTATCTCGACCAGCCCGAAGAAACCGCCGCGCGTTTTCAGGGTGACTGGTTCCTGACCGGCGACACCGGCACCATGGCCGAGGACGGCGCGATCACCTATCTGGGCCGTGCCGATGACATGATGAACGCCGGCGGCTATCGCGTCTCCCCGCTTGAGGTTGAGGCCGCGCTAAACGCCCACCCGCAGGTGCAGGAAACAGCCGCGATTGAGCTGCGCGTTAAGGCCGATGCCTCCGTCATAGCAGCGGTCTATGTCGCACAAACGCCGCTTGATGAGGACACCCTGAACCGCTTTGCGTCCCAGCACCTGGCGCGTTACAAGATGCCTCGGATCTACATCCATCGCGACACCCTTCCCAAGAGCGCCAACGGCAAGCTCAACCGCCATGCCCTGCGCACCCAATACGAGGCCGATCATGGTTAAGCTCGACATCATCTCCGACCCGATCTGCCCGTGGTGCTACATCGGCAAAACCCGCCTGGACGAGGCCCTTGCACAGCATCCCGACCACCCGTTCACCATCGAATGGCATCCGTTTCAGCTGAACCCCGACATGCCCGAAGGCGGTATGGGACGCCGCGACTACCTTGAGGCGAAATTCGGCGGTAAAGACGGCGCGGTGAAAGCCTACGCCCCCGTCGTGCAAGCCGCCGAAGAGGCTGGCCTCAAGATCGACTTTGAAGGCATGCAGCGTACGCCCAACACCATCGACGCGCACCGCCTGATCCACTGGGCGGGCATCGAAGGTCGCCAGACCGCTGCCGTCTCCGCCCTTTTCAAAGCCTATTTCGAAGACGCCCGCGATATCGGCGACCGGGAGGTTCTGGCCGACATCGCCGACAGTATCGAAATGGACGCCGCCGTCGTCGCCAAATTGCTGGCCTCCGACGCGGATATTGCCGATATCCGCAAGCGCGACGCCCATTCCCGCGAGATGGGCGTGAACTCTGTCCCGACCTTCATCGTGGCAGGTCAACACGCCGTCCCTGGCGCTCAACCGGCAGAGCTTTGGGCCAAAGTCATCGGCGAAATAAAAGAGCAAGTCGCCCAATGAAGCCCGCGATCAACACCTCGACAGTGATCGCTATGCTCGTGGTGTTGATCGGCTCCGGCACGCTCTTTTTCCGCTGGGCCGAAGGGTGGAGCTGGGTTGATGCCTATTTCTTCACCGTCGTGACCCTCTCAACCGTCGGTTACGGCTCACTCGTGCCCGCAACCGTGATCGGCAAGATCGGCACCACGATCTTCATCATCACCGGACTTGGCGTGTTTGCGCTGGCCATCAGCCATTTTGGCCAGCTAGCCCTGCACCGCCGCTTCCGCCAACGCAATCGCAACAAAGGCCCCGATTCATGACAGCGCAGCCCCAAGCGCCCGGCCGGGCCGAATTCATTGCCCTTATGGCCATGATTAGCGCTACGGTCGCTTTCTCTATCGACGCGATGCTGCCCGCTTTGCCGCAGATCGCAGCTGAACTGACCCCCGACGCGCCTGAACGCGCGACGCTGATCATCACCAGCTTCGTTCTCGGTATGGGCATCGGCACGCTCTTCGCAGGCCCCCTGTCCGACGCTCTGGGCCGTCGCCCGGTCATCTTTGCGGGCTTCGTGCTCTACTGCATCGGCGCGATCCTCGCCGTTCTGGCCGAAACGCTCGAGCTGGTTCTGGCCGCACGCGTCATTCAGGGCCTTGGCGTGGCGGGCCCGCGTATCGTGGCCCTCGCCGTGATCCGGGACCTCTTCTCGGGGCGCGAAATGGCGCGGCTCATGTCCTTCGTTTTGTTGGTCTTTTCGCTTGTGCCTGCCATCGCCCCCGCCTTGGGCGCGGTTATCATCTGGGGCATAGGCTGGCGTGGTATCTTCGCAGCCTTTGTTGGATTTTCGCTGCTGATCGGTAGCTGGTACGCCACCCGCATGCCCGAAACCCACCCGGTCGAGGCGCGCCGCCCCGTCCGCCCAAAGCTCCTTTGGGGCGCGCTCCGCGAAATGCTCAGCATCCCGATGGTGCGTCTGTCGATGATGACCCAGGCGCTTTGCTTTGGCATGCTTTTCGCTGTGCTTTCGACAACACAACAGATGTTCGATCTGGTCTTCGACAAAGCGGCCAGTTTCCCGTTTTGGTTCGGCATCATCGCGTTGCTTGCTGCGACGGCCAGTATCGTGAACGCTCGCTTCGTGATGCGGTTGGGGATGCGCCGGTTGGTGATGACGATCCTCGGCACTCAGATCGTCATCTCATCGCTCTTATTGCTGTCTTTCAATACCTTGGAGAGCGAAGCTCATCTTTTCCCGATCTTCCTCTTCTGGATCACGTCGCTTTTCTTCCTCGCAGGCATGACGCTGGGAAACCTCAATGCCCTCGCGATGGAGCCAGTGGGCCACATTGCAGGCATGGCCGCGTCCCTCATGGGATCCGTTTCAACAATTGGTGCCGTGTTTGTGGCCGTTCCGATCGGTCTCGCCTTCACCGGCAGCCCGATCCCCGTCGCCATCGGAACCCTCACATGCTCGGCTCTCGCATTTCTGCTGACCCTGCGCATGCGCCAGTTGGAGCGCGTCGTCATAAAGGTTTAGGACCCGGCCTTACGCCTTTGCTTTCTTGCGCTTTTTCTCTGCAATCAGCTTCTCGGCCAGATCGCGGGCGATGGCAAAAGCCCCTTTGATCTTATCGCTGTCTTTTGCCCAATCCCGGCGTATGACGATCTTGTTGTCCTTGACCTTCGCCAGTCCGCGCTGATGTTCAATGAACTCCACCAGCCCTTGGGGGGAGGCGAACTTGTCATTGTGAAACTGGATCGTCGCCCCTTTTGGCCCGCCATCCAGCTTCGCGATCCCCGCACGCTTGCACATCGCTTTGATGCGCACGATCAGGAGCAGCGTATTGACCTCTTTCGGGAGCGGTCCGAACCGGTCGATCAGTTCCGCCGCAAAGCCTTCAAGCTCCACCTTTGTCGTCAGGCCGGACAACCGCCGATAAAGCCCAAGCCGCACATCGAGATCAGGCACGTAATCCTCTGGGATCAGCACAGGCACACCAAGATTAATCTGCGGGGCCCATTGCCCATCGGCCTCTGACAGCCCCTGCAATTCGCCGGCCTTGATCTTGGCAATCGCCTCTTCCAGCATCGACTGGTAGAGCTCATAGCCCACCTCGCGCATCTGACCGGATTGTTCTTCCCCGATCAGGTTGCCCGCGCCGCGAATATCAAGGTCTTGAGAGGCCAGTGTGAAGCCTGCCCCCAGCGTGTCGAGGCTTCCCAACACCCGCAGGCGCTTTTGTGCAGTCGGCGTGAGTGGCGCGCGGGGCTTGGTCGTCATGTAGGCGTAAGCCCTTGTTTTCGAACGACCAACCCGCCCCCGGATCTGATAAAGCTGTGACAGTCCAAACATATCGGCACGGTGCACCACCATTGTATTCGCCGTCGGAATATCCAGCCCCGATTCCACAATCGTTGTCGCCAGAAGCACATCATATTTGCCGTCGTAGAACGCGTTCATGCGGTCATCCAGCTCACCCGCCGCCATTTGGCCATGGGCGGTGATGAAGGTGACCTCGGGCACCTCCTTGCGCAAGAATTCTTCGATATCCGAAATGTCCGACACACGCGGCACGACGAAGAAGGACTGTCCCCCGCGATAATGCTCGCGCAGCAGCGCCTCGCGGATCGTGACGGTGTCAAACTCGCTCACATAGGTGCGGATCGCCAGACGGTCGACCGGCGGCGTGCCGATGATCGACAGCTCCCGCACGCCCGACAGGCTGAGCTGCAGCGTCCGTGGAATGGGCGTCGCCGTCAGCGTCAACACATGGATATCCGTGCGCATCTGCTTCAGGCGCTCTTTGTGCTGCACGCCGAAATGCTGTTCTTCATCAATGATCAGCAGCCCAAGGTTCTTGAACTTCACCGTCTTGGCCAGCAGCGCATGGGTGCCGATCACGATATCCACCGTCCCGCGATTGATCCCCTCGCGCGTCGCGGTCGCCTCCTTGGTCGACACAAACCGCGAGAGGGTTCGAACCTCCAACGGAAAGCCCCGGAATCGCTCCGCAAAGCTCTTGTAATGCTGCCGTGCGAGCAGTGTCGTCGGCGCGATCACGGCGACCTGCACGCCGGACATCGCCGCCACAAAGGCCGCACGCATCGCGACTTCCGTCTTGCCGAAACCCACATCGCCGCAAACCAGCCGGTCCATCGGCTGCCCGCTCGCCATATCGGTCAGCACATCCTCAATGGCGTTCAACTGGTCATCCGTCTCTGAGTAGGGGAACCGCGCGGCAAATGCGTCCCACATCCCCGGCGGAGGCTCCATAATCGGCGCCGTGCGCAGCGCACGCTCTGCGGCCACGCGGATCAACCGATCCGCAATCTCGCGAATACGCTCTTTCAGACGCGCCTTCTTGGCCTGCCACGCGCCGCCGCCCAGACGGTCCAGCAGGCCTTCCTCATGACCAAACTTCGACAGCAACTCGATATTCTCGACCGGCAGATAGAGCTTCGCGCCTTCCGCATATTCCAGCAGAATGCACTCATGCGCGGCCCCGGCGGCGGTGATCACTTCAAGACCTTTGTAGCGCCCGACGCCGTGATCCACGTGCACGATCAGATCGCCAGGGCTTAGGCTTTGCGTCTCCGTCAAGAAGTTCTCGGCGCGCTTTTTCTTGCGTGGTGCACGGATCAGACGATCGCCCAAAACATCCTGTTCCGAGATCACCGTCAGCCCCGGCGCCTCAAAACCCGCCTCCAGCGCCCAGACCGCCAGATGCACGCCCTTGGGCTGCACATCGCGCATGTCCTTGATCAGGCTGACATCACCCAGACCCTCATCATCCATCAGCCCCGACAGCCGCTCGCGCGCGCCTTCGGAATAGCTGGCGATGATTACCGATCCGTCCGCGCGTTTTGCCTTAATATGATCCGCCAAGGCACCGAAAAGGCTGATGTTTTCCTGCTGGCGTTCCGGCGCGAAACTGCGCCCGATCCGCCCGCCCGCGTTGAGCACACCTGGGCCAGAGCCTTGCGCCAACGGATTGAACTGCAACACCCGCCGATCCGTGACCGCGGTTTCCCACGCGGCATCGTCCAAATAAAGCAACTCCGGCGGGCACGGCTTGTAGACCGTATCCATCCGACCCTTCGCCGTCATCGCCTCCCGACGCGCGTCATATTGATCGGCGATGCTCTCCCAGCGCGCCAACCGCTGCGGCGTCAGCTGATCGTCCAGCGCAAACGTGGCTTCGGGCAGGTAGTCGAACAGCGTCTCAAGTTCCGCATGAAAGAACGGCAACCAATGCTCGATCCCCTGATGCTTGCGCCCTGCACTGACCGCCTCATATAGCGGATCGTCTGTGCCCGCCGCGCCAAACTCAATGCGGTAAGACTGCCGGAACCGCGTGATCGCTGCGTCATCGAGGATCACCTCGGAGACCGGCGCCAGTTCCACCACATCCAGCTTTTCCGTCGTCCGCTGCGTTACCGGATCAAAGCGCCGCGCGCCATCCAGAATGTCTCCGAACAGATCGAGCCGCACCGGCCCGGCCTCACCCGGCGGATAAATGTCGATAATCCCGCCGCGCACCGCGTAATCCCCCGGCTCCATCACCGTGGGGCTTTGCGTGAAGCCCATGCGCACCAGAAAGGCCTTTAGCGCGCCTTCATCGATGCGCTGCCCGACGGTGGCTGAGAACGCCGCCTCCCGCAGCACACCCCGCGCAGGCACCCGCTGGGTCGCGGCGTTCAGCGTGGTCAGCAACACAAACCGCGATGGCATCCCATGGGCCAAGCCGGCCAAAGTTGCCATCCGCTGGGCGGAGATATCGGCATTCGGCGACACCCGGTCAAACGGCAGACAATCCCAGCCCGGGAAGGTGATGACCGGCACATCGGGGGCGACAAAAGCCAAAGCCGCGCGCATCGCCGCCAGCCGCTTGTCATCGCGCGCGATATGGACGACAGGCGCATCCGCTTTCTCAAGCTCCTGCACCAGCAGCGTTGCGTCAAACCCCTCCGGGGCGCCGCCGATTGTGATATGCTTTGGATCTGCCATAGGCGACGTGACCTACCCCGCCTTGCTGCGATGTCAACCGCCGAGCGCACCCACGTTCATATTCACATACATTCCGTACATCGCCGTGATGAAAATCGCGAAAATGCCAATCATTTGCACATGAAACCGGTGCCGCGTCAGCCGCTTCAACAGATCATCCCCCATCAGGTCCTGGTCGCGGATCAGACGGGCAGCCGACAGCGTCAAAAGCCCGACAAAGCTCATCGGAGCTAAAAGCAGAAAGACGGCTTGGCTGAACTCTATACCGTAATAGAAGCCAAGAATCCCAAGCCCCGTCACCATGAAGGACGCAAAGCCCAGCAACCAAAGCCCGGACACCCGTCCGATCAGCAGATACCGGTTCGCGTTGAGCCGTGTCAGCGTTTCGACATCCTCCAATGTGCTGCCCCCCATCCGTTTGGCGCGCAGCACCATGTCATAGGGCACGCCCAGCACATAATGGCTGGCCGAGGACCACAGAACCGCCAGCACGATCCAATACCAAAGATTGGAGAAAGATCGCATGTCGATCAGTTCAAAGACGGTTTGATACCAGTCCACTCGAAGGCCCTTATCTTGACTTTTTCGGCACAGTAGCGCCGCCATGCGGCAATTCCTAGGCTTGAGATGGGCGAAATTCCGTGTCACCCAAGCACAGTCTTTCTCTGCGACCAGGAACACGATGACCCCAGTTGTTGCCCCTTTCCCGCTCACCCGTTTGCGTCGGACCCGTCGAACAGCCGCTCTGCGCGCACTGACCCGTCAAAACACGCTGACGGTGGATGATCTGATCTGGCCGGTTTTCGTGATGGATGGCACCGATGCCAGCTACGATGTGCCCTCTATGCCCGGGGTGAAACGCCTCACGGTTGATCGTCTGGTGGATGCGGCGCGACAGGCTGCTGATCTTGGCATCCCGGCGATCTGCATCTTTCCATATACCGATCCCGCGCTGAAAACGCCCCTTTGCGAGGAAGCGTGGAATCCCAACAACCTCTCCAACGTCGCCATCCGCGCAATCAAGGACGCGGTGCCCGACATTGCTGTGATGACCGATGTGGCGCTCGATCCTTATAATGCCCACGGCCATGACGGTATCGTGCGCGACGGCGAAATCGTGAATGACGAAACGGTGGAGGCCTTGACCCGCATGGCGCTCGAACAAGCCCGCGCCGGCGCCGATATCCTCGGTCCCTCCGACATGATGGACGGCCGGATTGGGGCGATGCGTCAGGCTTGTGAGGCCGAAGGCTTCAAGGATGTCGCTATTCTCAGCTACGCCGCCAAATACGCCTCCGCCTTTTACGGGCCTTTCCGCGATGCGGTCGGCGCGTCCGGTGCGCTGAAAGGCGACAAGAAAACCTACCAGATGGATCCCGGCAATTCAGACGAGGCGCTCCGCCTCATTCACCGCGACCTGATGGAGGGTGCGGATATGGTCATGGTCAAACCCGGCCTGCCCTATCTCGACATCTGCCGTCTGACCAAAGACCAGTTCGGCGTGCCAACCTACGCCTATCAGGTGTCGGGTGAGTTCGCGATGGTCAAGGCCGCCGCCGCCAATGGCTGGATCGACGGGGATGCAGTAATGTTCGAAAGCCTGATGGCCTTCAAACGCGCAGGCTGCGATGGCATCCTGACCTATTTCGCGATGGATGTCGCCCGCGCGCTTGACGCGTGACAGCGCCGCAGAATTGCCGTATATTGCAACGCAATCCCGCCCGTTAGAGGCGGCTCCATCAGGCAACCGAGCAGGTAGAACCATGAACACCCCTTCCCGACGCAATTTTCTTGCGGCCACCGGCGCATTGACCCTGACCGCGGCTTGCGGCAACGGTGTCGGCTCCCGCGGGCCCGAAACCATCGATGCCCGCGTCGATGCCACGCTAAACTACATGTATCGCGAATTTCCCGGCACGCAGGATCTGCGCCGCAAATCAACCGGCATGCTGGTGATGCCGCTTGTGACCGAAGCTGGCCTCGGTATTGGCGGGTCCTATGGGCGTGGCGCGCTGCGCATCAATGACACGACCGTGGATTATTATTCCGCCACACAAGCCAGCATCGGTCTGCAAATCGGGGCACAGCAATACGCTCATGTACTCTTTTTCATGACCGACGGCGCGCTGATGGATTTCCGCCGCTCCCAAGGCTACGCCGCTGGCGCCGATCTGGAATATGCGCTGCAAAACGAAGGCGAAAGCCTCAAGGCCGGCACCACCACCTCGCTCGCACCCGTGATCGCCGTTGTCTTCGGTCAAGCAGGCCTGCGCGTCGGCGCCACGCTTGAAGGCACCAAATACACCCGCATCATCCCCTAAGCGGGCCGCCTCTTCATCTTGGCGAAAAAACTCTCGCCGAAGGCAAAAGGGCCACCCCATCGGGTGGCCCTTCAAACAAGTATAATGCGCCGCAGGCGCGCCTTTGGATCAGCTGAGTTTGCGCAACCGCTTGATCAGCGAGGACGTGTCCCAACGCCCGCCGCCCATCGCCTGCACATCCTTGTAGAACTGATCGACCAGAGCCGTCACCGGCATCGGCGCACCAATCTCGTCACCGGTCTTCAGGCAAATGCCCAGATCCTTGCGCATCCAATCGACCGCAAAACCCAGATCGAACTCGTCATCAATCATCGTCTCGTAGCGATTGCTCATCTGCCACGAGCCCGCTGCCCCGGCCGAAATCACCTCGACCACCGCCTTGCCATCCAGCCCCGCCTTATCGGCAAAGTTCAGCGCCTCTGACAGCCCCTGCATCAGCCCAGCGATGCAGATCTGGTTCACCATTTTCGTCAGCTGGCCCGAGGCACTCTCCCCCAGCCGCTTACACACTTTCGCATAAGCCGCCATCACCGGCTCCGCGCGAGCATAAATGTCCGCGTCGCCCCCGCACATGATGCCCAACTGACCGTTCTCGGCCCCGGCCTGACCCCCCGACACAGGGGCGTCCACAAAGCCGCAACCGATCTCTTTCGCCGCCGCATACAGTTCCCGCGTCACAGCTGCCGATACCGTCGTGTGATCGACGAAAATGGCACCCTCAGACATGCCCGCAAACGCCCCGTCCTCGCCCAAACAAACCGAACGCAGATCATCATCATTGCCCACGCACGCCATCACGAAATCGCAGCCTTCTGCCGCCTCCCGCGGGGTCTTGGCAAAAGTGCCCGAATGCTCACCGGTCCAAGCCTCGGCCTTTGCTGTCGTGCGATTATAAACAACGACCTTATGGCCCGCAGCCGTCAGATGCCCGGCCATCGGATACCCCATCACCCCAAGCCCCAGAAATGCAACTTTCGCCATCGGCTTTTCCCCTCGCTCTTTCGCAGTTATAGCAAGCCAGACGTAACGGACCCGCCGGGTCTGTCAATGGTGAGGGCAAGATGGCCATTCTGTTCCGCTGGCTGTTCCGTTTGGTGACCGGAGGGTTCATCCTCGCCGGTCTCGCCATGGCGCTTGTCTATTATTTCGGCGCCCGCTCCCTGCCCGATTACAGCGGTGAGGTTACACTCGACGGCCCCAGCGCCCCCATCGAGATCGTGCGCGACAACGCAAATGTCCCGCATATCTTTGCCCAGAACGACGCGGATGTGTTCTTCGCCCTCGGCTACGCCCATGCACAGGATCGGCTTTGGCAAATGACAATGCTGCGCCGAACCGTCCAGGGCCGCCTGTCCGAGCTCTTTGGCGACCGCACCATCCAGATCGACGCGCTGCTGCGCAGGCTCGATCTTTACAACCTCGCCGTCCAATCGGTGGAGACGCAAGACGCGCCCACCCGCGCAGCCCTTGAGGCCTACGCGGATGGCGTGAACGCGCGCCTGCGTCAGGTGAACGAAGACGCTCTGGGCCGCGGCGCGCCTGAGCTTTTCCTCTTCTCCAACCGCATTGCCCCTTGGCAACCCGCCGATTCCGTCGCGGTCATCAAGCTGATGGCGCTGCAACTCAATGGCCAGATCGAGGCCGAAGTGCTCCGCGCCCGCGCCTCGCTCACGCTGGACAGTGACCGCGTCAAGGACATCCTGCCGGATATGCCAGGCACGGGCGTGGCTGCGCTCCCCGAATATGCCAACCTGGTGCCCGGGGCCGTCCCGAATATCCGCACCGCCTCCCTGCCCCATGATCCGCTGAACCCCGCCAAGCCACGTGCGTTTGCGGGCGCGTCCAACGCCTGGGCCGCAGCCCCCGGACGCTCCGCTTCAGGCGGTACGCTTCTGGCCAATGACCCGCATCTCGGCTTTACCGCGCCGTCGATTTGGTATCTCGCCCGGCTGGAGCTGGACTCCGGCGGCGTGATCGGCGGCACGATCCCCGGCGTACCTGTCGTGATGACCGGCCGCAGCGAGCGGCTCGGCTGGGGCATCACGTCCTCCTACATGGACGATCTCGATCTGCATATCGAGAAGCTCAACCCAGACAACAGCGGCGAATACGAGACCCCAACCGGCTTTGCGGAGTTCCGCTCCCGCCCCTCCATCATTCAGGTCAAGGACGCAGAGCCTGTCACCCTCACTCTGCGCTGGACCGAAAACGGCCCCGTCCTGCCCGGCACCCAGTTTGACCTGAACACAGTGACGCCGCCGGGCCACGTCGTCTCTGTCGCGTGGACGGCGCTTACACCGAATGACACCACACTCAGCGCAGCCATGGCGCTGATGAAAGCGCAGGATATCGACGAAGCCCTGGCAGCGTCCGAAGACTATATCGCGCCGTCACAGAACCTGACGCTGGCCGATGGCACCCAGATCGCCATGCGCACGATCGGCGCGATGCCCCGCCGCGATGTGCGCCACCAGTCAAAAGGCCGCCTGCCCAGCCCCGGCTGGCGGGCAGAGAACCGCTGGAAAGGTCGCCTCGACAGCGCGATCAATCCGGTGTTTGTCGCACCCGAGGGTGGTATCCTCGGCAACACCAACAACAAAACCGTCGAACGCCCCTTCCCCAACCACGTTTCCTACGAATGGGGCGACAGCCAGCGCATCCAACGCTGGCAAGGCCTCATGCAATCGCGCGAGGTCCATACCCGCGAGAGCTTCATCGAGGCGCAACTCGACACCGTCAGCATCACCGCGCGCAGCCTCCTGCCGCTGATTGGCGCCGACCTGTGGTTCACCGGGGAAGCCGCCCCCGACGGCACGCCAGAACGCCAGCGCCAGCGCGCGCTCACGCTTCTGGCCAACTGGAACGGCGAGATGAACGAGCATCTGCCCGAACCGCTCATCTACGCCGCCTGGGTCCGCGCGCTTCAGGAACGTCTGATCCGCGACGACCTTGGCCCTCTCGCCGACGAGTTCACCCATATCGAGCCCCTCTTCATCGAACGCGTTTACCGCGATATTGACGGCGCCTCCGCATGGTGCGACGTGCGCCAGTCCGCCGCCGTGGAAACCTGCAGCCAGATCGCGCGGCTTGCCTTGGATGACGCGATCATCTGGATCGAGGAAACCTACGGCACCACCCTCGAAAGCCTCCGCTGGGGCGACGCCCATCAGGCCACACATGACCACCCGGTTCTGGGCGAAGTGCCGGTGCTGAACTGGTTCGTGAACATCCGCCAATCCACCTCCGGCTCCGACAACACGCTCCTACGCGGCCGCACGCTTGGCACCGGGCCAAACCCGTTCCTCAACGTCCACGGGGCAGGTTATCGTGGCGTCTATGATTTCGCGGACCCCGATAGTTCGGTTTTCGTAATCTCGACGGGCCAATCCGGCCACCCGCTGTCTCGCCACTACGATGATTTGGGCGAACGCTGGCGGCGCGGCGAATACATCCCGATGTCGCTTGATCCCGATCTTGCGCGCGCCGCAGCCGTCGGGGTCACGACGCTTCTGCCGCGCGAAGATCGTTAAATTATCGTCTATTTACAGCGCGCTATGTAGCTCTTCTGTATTATGTCAAGTTCCACGGCTCACCGTAAAAAATAACCCAACAAGATCAAGCCCCGCTCCGCGAAACGCATGGTTTCGCATGCGAAACCTATAGCTGTGCGAAACGGTCTTTCTGCAGCTGAGTCCAGCGCACGTGAAAGACCTGCCCGGTCTCTTCCTGCTCTTCCCGCTCCACCACATCCTGCTCATAAAGCCACGCCCGTTTGCGCCCATCGGCAAAGCCCAGCGTGAGTTTCTCCTCAAAACGCGGCGCCTCCAACGTCTTGGCAATCGCCTCCAGCAACGGTCCCATACCCTCGCCGGTCAAGGCCGAACAGGTGAACACATGCTCCTGCCGATCCGCCTGCACCAGCAGCGCCTCCCGCGCGTCGCCCGCAACCAAATCAATCTTGTTCCAGACCTCCAGCAGAGGTGCCGCCTCCGCCACCCCGAGGGAGGCCAAAATATCCGTGACATCCGCCGCCTGCTCCGCCGTTTCCGGGTGCGAGATATCGCGGACATGCAGGATCAGGTCTGCGTCCAGCACTTCCTCCAACGTGGCCCGAAACGCTGCCACCAACTCGGTCGGCAAATCGCTGATAAAGCCCACCGTGTCGGACAGGATCACTTCTGGCCCATCGGGCAGTTGCACCGCCCGCATGGTCGGGTCCAAAGTGGCAAATAGCATGTCCTTCGCCATCACCTTGGCTCCGGTCAGCCGGTTGAAGATCGAGGATTTCCCGGCATTCGTATACCCCACCAAGGCCACCACCGGATACGGCACTTTCGCCCGCGCCGCCCGGTGCAGCGCCCGCGTCTTAACCACTTTCGACAGCTGCTTCTTGATCCGCCCGATCGCGTCATCAATCGCGCGCCTGTCCGCCTCGATCTGCGTCTCACCCGGTCCGCCGACAAAGCCAAGCCCACCGCGCTGCCGCTCCAGGTGGGTCCAAGCCCGCACCAGACGCGTCCGCTGATAAGACAGCGCCGCCATCTCGACCTGCAGCACCCCTTCCCGCGTCCGCGCCCGGTCCGAGAAGATCTCAAGGATCAGCCCCGTGCGATCCAGCAGCTTCACGCCCCAGGCTTTCTCAAGGTTTCGCTGCTGAACCGGCGTCACGGGCCCGTCGATCAAGACCAGCTCCACCTCCTCGGCCTTGAACAGCGCCTTCAGCTCATCAATCTTGCCCGTTCCGAACAAAAGCCCCGGATGGGCGCGCGGCAGGCGCACCACATCCTTGCCCACGACTTCAAGACCGGGCAACGCCACAGCCAAGGATACGGCCTCTGCCAGTGCATGGGCCGGCATACGCCGACCTCGGTCATTTGAGATGTCAGGGTGTAGAACCCACGCGCGGGTTACACCGCGCCCGTGTTCTTGCATCGCGGTTATTCTTCGCCGTCGTAAAGGCTGATCGGGGCACCCGGCATGATCGTGCTGATCGCATGCTTATACACAAGCTGGGATTGACCATCGCGACGCAAAAGCACGCAGAAATTGTCAAACCAGGTGATGACGCCCTGCAATTTGACGCCGTTTACCAGAAAGATCGTTACCGGAACCTTCTGCTTACGGACGTGATTCAGGAACGCGTCTTGCAGATTTTGCTTATCACCAGCCATGTTTTTAGGCCCTTTTTTCTTGCAATGACCCCGGACGGGCCATGGAGAGTGTCAACTCCAAGCGACAATGCGGGAACAATTGAGAAGAATCCACCCCCAATATCAGCCTGTTATGCAGATACTTCGCAACTGCAGCATTACCGGCGCCAGAAATCGGGGTTCAAAAGCGCAATGATGGCCAAAGTCTCCAGCCGTCCCAGCACCATAGCTGCGATCAGGATGCTTTGCGTGGCGGAGCTGAGCGCTGCGTAAGAGATCGGAAAAGCCGCCGCTTCGGTCGCCAATGGCCCCGTGGTAGAAAGGGCGGCGATGGTCAGTACCGTCGCCGTCTCGAAATCGAGACCCGTGAGGGCCAGCAGCGTCATAATAAGCGCCAAAGAGACGGCAAACAGCATGAAGAAAATCCAGGCGATATAGGCGCCCTGACGGCGGATGCGGCGCGCCTCGCCGCCACTGCCCGCAATCGAGGACGGATGCACGAGCCGGTCAATCTCGCGCCGTCCGTGCTTATAAAGCGCATAGACCCGCAGCAGCTTCACGCCGCCCGCCGTTGTCGCAACACCACCGCCCACCAGCGCCAGCCCCATCAGGATCAGCCCCGGCGTCTGCAAGCCTGACCAGCTTTGCGCGTCCCCCCAATAGCCGCTGGCAAAGCCGGTCGTGGTCAGAAACGAAATCGTCGTGAAGAAGCTCCCCCACAGCGCGCGCAACGCGCCGGTGGCATTCTCGATCTGGTCGCCTTCAAAGGCGCCGACCCAGTGGCGCAGGAACAGCAGCATCGGGACCATGACCGCGATCAAAAGACCGATGCGAAACTCAGGGTCCTCGCGCAGGCGGTTCGAATACGTGGTTAACTGATCCGTGCTGAAGGTCTGTCGAGACAAGGCGAAGACGAAAAAGAGTACGATCAGAAGTTCGCCTGCCAAGCCTGCGCTGCCATTGCCGACCCCGCCAACGGGTGAAATCCCACTTGTCGACAGGATCGCCATCGCATGACAGACCGCTACAAAAGGCGTCTCCCCCACGATCACAAGGCCGACCCAAAGAACCAGCGTCAGCACGGTATAGATCGGCAGAAGGCGTGCACCGTAACGGGCAAGCCGGTCGGACAGCGTGGTCATCTGGCTAATCTGGGTAAAGCGCCCCTGCGCCTCGTCGCCAGAGCCGACCTCGAATCCGCCTAAATTGAGCGGCGCGAGGATCGCAAGCGCCGACACCCACAAGAACGCCCCACCAAGCCAGCCGATGATCGCGCGCCACAGATGTAGGCTGTCAGGCAGCACGGCCGGGTCGTCAAAGAGCGTGGCGCCTGTGGTCGTCAAGCTCGACACCATCTCGAAATAAGCCTCCAGATAGGTGCCTGTTTCAAGCGCTTCATAGAACGGGATCGCAGCCAGCGCTGGGATCAGCGTGAAGGCACCCAGCACGTTCAAAAGCTGGTTGCGCGCAGGCTGGCGGATCGGGCTGTCGCGCGTGGCGATGCCCACAAGGATCGTCAGAAAACTGAACAGGATCGCCCCGTAAAAGAAGGTCCGCGCCTCGTGCAGATCGCGCACGACAAGCCCTTGTGCAGCAGGCACCAGCATCGCCAGCGAAACCACTCCAGATAGGAGCACCAGCAGCGGAAGCTCCAGCAGGCGCGCCATCAGAAGAAGTCGATAGAGACCTGAAGCAACCGCTCGACCTCGCCCACATCCGCAGCCAGCGCGAAGAGCGCGATCACATCGCCCTCTTCAATACGGGTGCCGCCCTTGGGGCGAACCATCTCGCCGCTTTTCAGGATGCCCCCCACCAGCACACCTTCGGGAAAGTCGATGTCGCGCACTTTCTGTCCTGCGATGGGCGAAGTCGAGAGCACCTGCGCCTCAATCATCTCGGCCTCCGCGTCGCCGATGGAGTAGACATTGCGCACCCGCCCATGCCGGATATGACGCAGGATCGAGCTGACGGTCGTAGCCCGCGGGTTGATATACGCGTCCACATCCAGCGGCTGCATCAGCGGCACTAGCGTCGGGTCATTTACCAGACAGATCGTCATGGGGCAGCCAATGGTTTTTGCCCGCACGGCGGCCAGAAGGTTCGTCTTGTCGTCATCTGTCACGCAGAGGACCGCATCGGCGCGGTCAATATTCGCCTCCGCCAAAAGCGCCTGATCCAGACCGTCTCCATTGAGAACAATCGTACGCTCCAACGCATCCGCCGCTCGTTCGGCGCAGTGGCGGTTCTTTTCGATCACCTTTGCGCGGACGCGGTTCGTGCGCGCCTCTAGCGCTTGGGCGACGGTCAGCCCCACATTACCCCCACCGACGATCACCAGACGGTCCTGCCGCATCGTGGTTTTGCCAAAGATTTCCAGCGCGCGGGTTGTGTCCTCCGTATGGGTGAAAATGTAGCATTCATCCCCCGCAAAGATCTGATCGCCCGCCTCTGGCGCAAAGAGCTTGCCGTCCCGCCGGATGCCCACGACCACGCAGCGCAAAGTCGAAAAAAGGTCGGTCAGCTGGCGTAAGGGCGTGTTGATAACCGGGCAATCCTCGTCAATCGTGATGCCCAGAAGCTGCGCCTTGCCTTCAAGGAATTCCTCAGTGTCAAAAGCCGCTGGGGCGGCGAGGCGCTGCAAAGCGGCCTCAGCCACCTCCTTTTCGGGCGAGATCACGACGTCGATCGGCAAGTGATCCCGGCGGTAAAGGTCTGAATAAATCGCGTCCAGATACGACTGAGACCGCAGCCGCGCGATCTTGCGCGGCACGGCAAAAACCGAATGCGCGATCTGGCAGGTGACCATATTCACCTCGTCCGAATGGGTCGCGGCGATGATCATATCAGCATCATCCGCGCCCGCACGGTCCAGAATGTCAGGGTAGCTCGCAAAGCCTGCAATGCCCTGGACATCCAGAGTTTCGGTGGCGCGGCGCACCAGATCAGCATTGTTGTCAACGACCGTTACGTCGTTGTTTTCGCCGGACAAATGGCGTGCAATTTGCCATCCGACCTGCCCCGCCCCGCAAATGATTACCTTCATCGCCGATCCCTCGCGCTACCGGTTCTGTTGCGTCGCATGGCTTGGCCGAAAGGTCAAATCCTACGCTCACGCCTTACGCGTCGTCCTCCACATGGGCGACGCGTGCGCCTGCCTTGTTGGAGGTGACAACCCCAAGCGATTTCAGTTTGCGATGCAAGGCCGAACGCTCCATCCCGACAAAGGTTGCGGTGCGGCTGATGTTCCCGCCAAAGCGGTTAATCTGGGTCAGCAGGTATTCCCGCTCAAACAGCTCTCTTGCCTCGCGCAGAGGCAAAGTGGCCAGCGCGCCGGACAGCACCACCCGGCCTTCGTCCACCACGGGCTCCTCATTGGCAGGCAACTCCCGCGCCGCGATGGGGCCGGTCCCATCGCCCAGGATCAGCACCCGTTCGATCACGTTTTTCAGCTGACGCACATTGCCGGGCCAGGCCATGGTCTGCAGCAGTGCCTGCGCCTCTTCGCTGATTTCTCGGGCTGGCAACCCCTGCTCTCGGTTGAACATGTCGATGAAGAAGCCGGCCAGCACCGGGATATCCTCGCGCCGGTCTTCCAGCGACGGCACGTCAATCGGGACGACATTTAGGCGGTGATACAGCTCTTGCCGGAATGTGTCGGCGGCAATCGCGGCTTGCAGGTCGCGGCTGGTCGAGCTGATGACGCGCAGGTCGACCCGCACATTGTCGGTCCCGCCGACCCGCTGAAACTGCTGATCGACCAGAACCCGCAGGATCTTGGATTGGGTGCCCATGGGCATATCCGCGATCTCGTCGAAATAAACGATGCCGCCATGGGCTTGTTCGAGCAGGCCTTGCTCGACGCCACGCTCTGGCGTCTCCCGCCCGAAGAGGCGTTCTTCCATCAAATCAGGCTCAATCGAAGCGGAGCTGACAACGATAAACGGCGCATTCTTGCGGTCGGAATGGGCGTGGATAAACCGCGCTGCCACTTCCTTGCCGACGCCTGCGGGGCCCGTCAGCATCACGCGACCATTCGATTTCGTGACCTTTTCCAGCTGCGATTTCAAAGCCTTGAAGGACGCACTTGACCCAATCATCTCAAGCTCACCCACATCCTTGCGCTTGAGAACCGAGTTCTCACGACGCAAGCGCGACGTCTCCATTGCGCGGGTGATAACGACCATCAGCTGGTCGATGTTGAAGGGCTTTTCGATGAAGTCATAGGCGCCCTGCTTGATCGCAGCGACCGCGATTTCGATATTGCCGTGGCCCGAGATGATCACCACCGGCACATCCGGGTTGTCGCGTTTGACGGCCTTTAGAATATCAATCCCGTCCATCTGACTGTCCTTGAGCCAGATATCCAGGATCAGCAGCGCGGGTGGCTCTTTGTTGATCTCGGCCATCGCGGCGTCGGAGGTGCCCGCCAGCCTGACGCTGAACCCTTCATCCTTCAGGATATCCCCGATCAATTCACGGATATCGCGTTCATCATCGACAATCAGAATGTCGCTCATGCCAGCCTCATACGGTTTCTTTTTGTTTCAATTCGGGGGCGTCCTGCGTCGGAGAGACAGGCAACGTAATATGCGCCTGCGCCCCTGCGTGGGTGCCGTTCTCAAAAAGCGGCGCGTCATCCAGTGTGAGCGTCCCGCCATGTTCTTCGATGATCTTCTTTACGATGGGTAGGCCCAGCCCGGTGCCTTCAGAGCGCGTCGTGACGTATGGCTCAAACAGGCGAGAGCGGTCTTCAGGCAGGCCGATGCCATTATCCGCGATGCGAATATGCGCCTTGCCGCTTTCCACCGTGAGGGAAACTTTGATCTGTCCGTCATAATCCGGCTGACCGGTCTTTTCCCGATATCCTTCAATGGCTTCCCCGGCGTTCTTAATCAAGTTTGTCAGCGCCTGAGAGATCATCGTGTCGTCGAGCGACGTGACCAAAGGTGCCTCTGGCAGATCCGCGGTGATCGTCACGGTTTCCTGTCCGGCATCCTGCAACAGAACCGCCCCGCGCACGAGGGCTGTCAGATCGTGATCGCGCCGCTCAGGCTCAGGCATCCGGGCAAACTTGGAAAACTCATCAACAATGCGCCGTAAGTCATTGGTTTGACGCACAATCACCTCGGTCATCTGGTCCAGCTGATCGGCATCCTCCACCTCTTTGCGGAACTTGCGCTTGATGCGTTCCGCGCTGAGTTGAATGGGCGTCAGCGGGTTTTTGATCTCATGCGCAATGCGGCGGGCGACATCGCCCCAAGCCGCCATCCGCTGGGCAGAGACCAGATCGGTCACATCATCAAAGGCCACAACGTAACCTTCAAGGCTGTCATCATCGCGACGGCGGGTGGAAACGCGAACGAGCAGGTTCTCCATCTTGCCGTTGCGGGTCAGCCGGGTTTCCTGTTGCGCCACTTCGCTGCCCGCTTCGCGCAGGCGATCCAACAGCGGCGCGAATTCGGGCACCGCGACCGAGAGGTGCTGCGCTTCCTGATCGTCTTCCCAGTCCAGAAGACGCTCGGCAGAGCGGTTCACGAAAGTGACCTTGCCGTCTTCGTCCAGACCGATCACGCCGGAAGTGACCGAGGTCAGCACGGAGTCAAACAGCCTGCGGCGGCGTTCGATCTGGCGGGTGTTGTCCAGAAGCGTTTCGCGCTGGCCTTTCAGCTGCTCGGTCATCTGGTTGAAGTACCGGCCCAGCATGGCGATTTCGTCGTCGCCGTCTTCCTCGCGCACGCGCATGTCCAGATTGCCAGTACCCACCTGCTGCGCGGCCCCCGCCAGCGCGCCGATGGGGCGTGAGAGGCGTTCGGCGAACCACAGTCCCAACCAGATCGCAGCGAGGATTAGAATGACGGCGAAGCCCAAATAGATTAGGCCGAACTGATAGAAGATGCGGCCCCGTTCCTGCTCAAGCTGGTTGTAGAAGGCTGCTGTTTCCTGCGTCTCATCCAGCAGGTTCAGGATATCGCCGTCCACATTGCGCGACACGTAAAGAAAACGGTCCAAAAAGGCGGTCAGCGGGACGAGCGCGCGGAATTCATTGTTGTCCCAATCGGCGATGATCAGCAGCCCTGTCTCGCGCGCTTCCTCGATCTGGGCACGGGTCGGGGCTTCAAAATCAAAAAGGTAGGATCGTTCGCCACGCGCACGAATCTCTGCATCGCTGTCGATGATATAAGCCTCGCGCAGGCCGCGTTGAATCTGTGCCTGCCCCTGCCCCAGAATACGCCGCACGTCGCTAGCGGCCATGACGCCGGACTGGCGACGCGTGATGTTCATGAACTGCGCCAGCGCGCGAGCGTCCTGTATCAGGTCCACGCGCTGTTCTTCCTCGTAAGCCTCTGCCGCGGCGAGGGATGAGCCGACCACCTCGCGGACCCGGTCCGAAAACCAGCCCTCGATGCCGACGTTCAGCGTGAGCCCCGCGAAGATCGCGACCAGAACCGTGGGGATTAGTGCGACGGAGGCGAAGATGCTGGTGAGCCGCAAGTGTAGCCGGGAGCCAGCCGAGCGTGCGCGCCTCGCCGCGACCATCCGCGCGATGCGAAACGCGACCAGCGTCGCCACGACCAGCACATAAACCAGATCAGCAAGCAGGATCAGACGCAGTGACGGGGATGCTGCCCCCATATCGAGCGGGCCAAGTGCCAGAAATGTCAGAAGCGTCAGGATTGGCCCAAGCAAAACCAGCCCCAAAGTGGCTGCGTTTTGAACCCGCCTGCGTCGCCTGAAACGACTCAATCGGTCCAGAACAGACCGTTGCTGGAGTGCCACCGGCACCTCCCTTTATCCTGCGTTCCCACCGGAACTTACCGCTATATTTGCGGACCTTCTGCCAGACTGACGCCTGCGGGCCACGCTATTGTTGCCCTTTTACATCAACTTGCGGCGGCGTGTCACGCGGATATCGAGGTCGGTTATCTTCTTTCTGAGGGTGTTTCGGTTGATGCCCAGCAGATCGGCGCATTTGGCCTGATTTCCGCCCGTGGCATCCAGCGCAATCTCGATCAGTGGTAGCTCCACTTCGCGCAGAATACGCTGATAGAGGCCCGGTGGCGGCAGCACCCCGCCATGCAGATCAAAATAGCGCCGCAAGTGCTTGTTCACCGACGCGCTGAGTTTTTCCGTGTCGCCACCGCCCACAAGCGGTTCAATCTCAGGCTGGTTGCCCAGCATCATCTCGACCTCGGCGCGGCCGATCTCTTCTTCGGGAGAAGTGACAACCAGACGGCGGATCGCATTCTCCAACTGGCGGACATTGCCGGGCCAACTATAGGCGCGGATCAGGTCCTGCGCGTCTTCCGAGAACCGGCGCACAGGTGCGCCGTCGCGTTCAGCGCGGGCCATGAAATGCTCCGCCAGCAGCGGGATGTCATCGACCCGCTCGCGCAAGGACGGCACAGACAGGCTGACGCCGCCCAAGCGATAGAAGAGGTCCTGACGGAACCTCCCCTGCTCCATCCGGTGCATCAGATCGCTTTGGGAGGTCGCCATGATGCGCGGTGCATTGTCGGAAAGCGCATCGAGCATTCGGACGATCTTGCCTTGCGCCTCATCACTCAGATCAGCCACCTCATCAAAGAGGATCGAGCCGCCCTTGGCGCGGCTCAGCACCGCAGAGGGGCCATCGACCCCCTCCAGATCCGCCGCACTGACAGTGACAAAAGGCAACGTGCGCCGGTCAGAGAAATCATGGATCGCACGGGCGATCAGCGACTTGCCGGTGCCGCTTTCGCCGGTGATCAAAACGGCCAACTCGGTGTTCATCACGCGTGCCAGAAGACGGTAGATCGCCTGCATCTGCGGCGTGCGCCCAATCAGCGGCAGGTCATCGCCAGTGCCCGCAGGCTCATCGCGGGAGGTGGGCGCGCGGCGCTTCACTTCCAACGCGCGGGAGGCGCGCTTCATCAGGTCTGGCAGGTCAAACGGCTTGGGCAGATAGTCGTAAGCATCCGCCTCAGTCGCCTGAATGGCCGTCATGATCGTGTTCTGGGCCGAGATCACAATGACCGGCAAACCAGGCCGCTTCTGCCCGATATGGGGCAGCGCATCCAGACCGTTTCCATCGGGCATCATCACATCCGAGATCACCAGATCGCCTTTGCCCTCTTCCACCCAACGCATCAGCGTCATCAGGGACGAGGTCGCATGCACCTTACAGCCCGCGCGGGTCAGCGCCTGGGTCAGAACGGTGCGAATTGTGCGGTCGTCATCGGCGACCAGAACGGTTCCATCCATCTATTCGGTCCTCAACTCTTTGGGGGCCACAGGCAGCGACAGGCGGAACACCGTCTTGCCAGGCACAGAATCAACGGCGATCCAGCCGTCATTTTCGGTCAGAATTTTCGACACAAGCGCCAGGCCCAGCCCAGTGCCGTTTTCACGACCCGACACGAACGGGTCAAAAATGCTGGAGGCGAGGTCCGGGGGCAGCCCCGGCCCGTCATCAATAAACTCAATCTGAAGCGGCAGTTTGGAGCCGGTGCCATCGGCCCGGCGCATGCGCAACGAATGCTCGTAATAGGTGCGGATGCGGATCGTGCCGCCATCGGGGTCCGCAGCCTCCGACGCGTTTTTGAGCAGGTTCAGAAAGACCTGCACCAGTTGGTCAGGGTCCACATAGGTCATGGGCAGCGAGGGATCGTAATCCTCCACCAGTTTCATATGTGCGCCAAAGCCGACGGCTGCGGATTTGCGCGTGCGGTCCAGCAGATCATGGATATTCACGGGTTTACGCTCGGGCGGGCGCAGATTGCCAAACTGCTCCACCTGTTCGAGAAGTTTCACGATGCGGCGGCTTTCATCGACGATCAGGTCGGTCAGCTCGCGGTCGCCATTGGTCAGGTTCATCGAGAGCAATTGCGCGGCCCCCGTGATCCCGGCCAGAGGATTCTTGATCTCATGCGCCAGCATTTCAGACATGCCGATTGCGGATTTCGCAGCCGCCTTGGTGGTCTGCCCGGTATTGGCGCGGCTGGCCAGTTCGCGCGGCGAAATGATCAGAATCATATGCCCCGGCGCGCCTTGCAGCGGTGCGATCTGGATGTTGCTGACCATCGGCGGCCGCTCCCCGCCGCCGGCTTCGACATCGTTGATGTAAAGCGGCGTCTCATCGCGGCGCGCGCGGGCATAGGCATCCTCGATCGAGACATTGACAGCAATGCGGTCCCAAACGGGCGTGTCCTGCAAGGATTTGGCCGACAGGTTTAGAAAATTCTCTGCCGCGGGGTTGCAGTCGAGGATCGTGTCTTGCGGCCCGATCAGCAACGCGGGCATCGGGAGGGAGGCCCAAATGGCGTTGGTCTTGGTCATGCCACCGCCCCTGCCTCGGCCCCGAACGCATCCCCCAGCAGGGCAATCACGCGCTCGGGGGCTGCCTCTGTCAGAACTGCTTTGCGCAGGCCTGATGGCGTGCCCGCCTCGTCCATATACCATCCTAGATGTTTACGCGCGACGCGGGCGCCCAGGGGGGTGCCGTAGAAAGCGAGCATCGCTTCGTAATGCCTGATCACCATGTCTGTGAACGCATCCGCTGTTGGCACTTCGGGCGCTTGGGTGCCGTAAAGATCGGCAGCAACCTGCGCCAGCAACCAAGGCTTGCCTTGCGCGCCCCGCCCGATCATCACCCCGTCGCAGCCTGAGAGCGTCAGGGCCTGCTGCGCGGTGGCACTGTCGACGATATCGCCATTCGCGATGACGGGGATCGCGACGGATTCTTTCACAGCGGCAATAGCCGCCCAATCGGCGCGGCCTTTGTAAAACTGACAGCGCGTGCGGCCGTGGATCGTGAGCATCTGGATGCCCGCATTTTCGGCCCGTGTGGCCAACGTAGGCGCGTTCAACAGATCATCGTCCCAGCCAAGCCGGGTCTTTAGCGTGACGGGCACATCAACCGCGCCGACCACCGCGTCGATCAACGTCAGCGCATGATCCAGATCGCGCAGCAGCGCCGAGCCGGAATAGCCGTTCGTCACTTTCTTGGCGGGGCAGCCCATATTGATGTCGATGATGGTGGCGCCGTTCGCCTCCACCATCCGCGCGGCCTCGGCGATCCAGTAGGCGTCGCGCCCGGCCAGTTGCACCGCGGTGCCTTCAGCCTCAAACCCAAGCTCTGCGCGTTCGCGCACGCCGGGCTTGGCCTGCACCATCTCCTGGCTTGCGACCATCTCACTGACCACGAGGCCTGCACCGAAAGAGGCCACCAGATTGCGGAAGGGCAAATCGGTGATCCCGGCCATCGGCGCGAGCAAAACAGGTGGGGTGAAGCCAAGGGGCGACTTGACCAGATCGGAAGGCATGTGAGGTGCTTAATCCTTATGCAGACCCTTTTGGAGTAGGTCCCTGCGCAGGGGAAATCAATCAAACACGCCGCAAACTTGGGCGAAATTACGCAAGTGCGTAAATTTTAGGCATATAGCTGCCGTGTTCGTGACCCATTGCTTGCCCAAAGCGCAACGCCTAGACAGAGCGCATGATAGAGCAGCACATCAGACCCTAATGCGGATCGCGGCCTTGATCGTTGCTGCCGGGCGCGGCACCCGTGCGGGAGGCGAGATTGCCAAGCAGTGGCAATCACTTGCGGGCAAGCGCGTGGCCGATTGGACGGTTGCTTTGTTCGCCAAGCATCCGCGGATTGACGAAGTTGTTCTTGTGCACAGCGTGGAGGATTTGGCGCATGTGCAGCCCTTTATTGACGCAGGCCATATCTGTGTGCCGGGGGGTGCGAGCCGCGGCGCGTCGGTGCGCGCGGGATTGGCCGCTCTGACAGGCGATCCGCCGGATCTGGTGCTGATCCACGACGTGGCCCGCCCTTGTCTGCCGCCTGCTGTGATCGACCGTGTGATCGAGGCGCTGGCAGACAGCGACGGCGCAGCCCCTGCCCTTCAGGTGACGGACGCGCTTTGGCGTGGTGCGGACGGCACTGTGACCGGCACGCAGGATCGCGCCGGGCTTTACCGGGCGCAGACACCGCAGGGCTTTCATTACACCGCGATTGCGGCGGCGCATCAAGCGCATCCGGGCGGTGCGGCGGACGATGTCGAAGTCGCCCGCGCCGCTGGGCTGAGCGTTGCCATCGTCGATGGGGACGAAGCCAATCTGAAAATCACAGGGCCCGCCGATTTTGCGCGGGCCGAACATATCATGAGACAAGCTATGGATATTCGACTTGGAAACGGTTTTGACGTGCACCGCTTTGGGCCGGGCGATCATGTGATCTTGTGCGGCATCCGCATTCCCCATGGGCGCAGCTTGCAGGGGCATTCGGACGCGGATGTAGGTATGCATGCCGTGACCGATGCGATCTACGGCGCTTTGGCAGAGGGCGATATCGGCCAGCACTTCCCGCCCAGCGATCCACAATGGAAAGGTGCTGCCAGCCACATCTTTCTAGAACATGCCGTAGCGCTGGCATCGACGCGCGGCTACCGGATCGCGAATGTCGATTGCACGTTGATTTGCGAGCATCCAAAGATCGGCCCGCATGCCGCTGACATGAAAGCGGAAATGGCCCGGTTGATGGGGTTGGAGCCGGGACAGGTCAGTGTGAAGGCCACCACGTCGGAGCGGTTGGGCTTTACCGGGCGAGAGGAAGGGATCGCCTCCCTCGCCACTGTGACGCTGGTCGCCGCATGAGCCGCGCGTTGGCCACATTTTTCTACGTGGGGCTGCTCCGCCCTGCGCCGGGGACCTGGGGCTCTGTCGCGGCGATCCCGGTGGCGTATGTGTTGCATGGGCTGGGCGGCTTCCCGCTGTTGGCAATCGCCACGCTTGGTGTTTTCGCACTGGGCTGGTGGGCCACGGCAGAGGCCACGCGCGATGCCGCAGATCACGACCCGTCCGAGATCGTGATTGATGAGGTTGCAGGCCAATGGGTCGCGCTTTGGCCTGTGTCTTTCGGGTTGGGCATGGCCGGTGTGGACCCGTGGACCTTCCCTTGGCCGGGCTGGGTCACGGCCTTTCTCTTCTTTCGCCTTTTCGACATCTGGAAGCCCGGCCCCGTGGGCTGGGCCGACCGCCGCCATGATGCATTCGGAGTGATGATGGATGATGTCATCGCAGGCGCCATGGCGGCGTGTGTCGTCGTGATCGCCGCAGCGGTCGCGCATCTGGGCTTGGGCCTATGAGCGTCGCGCAAGACATCGTTCGGCGCGCGACTGCATTGGGACTGACAGTTACCACGGCGGAAAGCTGCACCGGTGGTTTGGTCGCAGGTGCCATTACCGATATCGCAGGCTCCTCGGCGATGTTTGAGCGGGGCGTTATCACCTATTCCAACGCGGCCAAGATCGCTTTGCTGGGGGTCGCGGCGAATACGCTCGACGCCCATGGGGCGGTCAGCGAAGAGGTCGCACGCGAAATGGCACAAGGTGCGCGGGCGACCGCAGCGGCAGATATCGCGGTGTCGATCACCGGGATCGCGGGCCCTGGCGGGTCTGAGTTCAAGCCCGAAGGCCGTGTATGTTTTGGGGTTGCGGATGCGGACGGTGTGCATTGCGAAACGGTCGAATTCGGAGCTCTGGGGCGTGCGCATGTGCGTGCGGCGGCACGGGATCATGCGCTTGAATTGGTTTTGGCGCGATTAGAAAACGCTGAAAAATCGAGCTAGCACACCTCAAAGCCGCACATAAATTAAGCGATTAAGAAAGCGCCTACCAATTAGGCGCCAAAATGGGCAATCCGCTCTTTTTTAAGCACGTCTTTTGCCATCAAGCACGTCGCACCGAAAAAGACTGCGAAGGATACTCCCTATGAACGGAGCTGATACAGCCTGGATCATCGTCGCGACGGCGCTGGTCCTTTTGATGACTTTGCCGGGGCTTGCCCTGTTTTACGGCGGCCTCGTGCGGGCACGCAATGTGCTGAGCGTCTTCATGCAATGTTATGCCATCGCCTGCCTGATGAGCGTGCTGTGGCTTGTCATCGGCTACTCCATCGCCTTTGGCAGCGGAACCGGGGGACTTTGGGGCGGTTTAGACAAGATGTTCTTAAGCGGTGTGACCGCAGACAGCCTGTCGGGCACCCTGCCCGAGGTTCTGTTTTTTGCCTTCCAGATGACCTTTGCGATCATCACGCCTGCGCTGATCGTCGGGGCTTATGTGGAGCGGATCAATTTCGGTTTTGTCATGCTCTTCTCGGGCCTGTGGATGCTGATCTGTTATGCCCCAGTCGTGCACTGGATCTGGGGCGGTGGCATGCTGGCTGATGGCGGTTTGTTCGGCGATACGGGCGTGCGTGACTTTGCCGGTGGCATTGTGGTCCACGAAACTGCGGGCCTTGCAGCATTGATCCTTGCGGTCATGCTGGGCGCGCGCAAAGACCCCAGCAAGCCGCCCCATAACCCCGGAATGGTGATGATTGGTGCGGCGCTGCTGTGGGTCGGTTGGTTTGGCTTTAATGGCGGCTCGCAACTGGCTGCAGATGGCGGAGCAGCGATGGCGCTGACGGTCACGCATATTTCTGCGGCGACGGCCTCATTGAGTTGGGCGGTTTGGGAGCGGATCAAATTTGGCAAAGCCTCCCTTGTGGGCATGGTGACAGGCACGATTGCAGGGCTCGCCTCTATCACGCCGGCCTCGGGTTTCGTGGGTCCTGTGGAAGCGCTGGTCATCGGCGCGGTCGCGGGCATCTTGTGCCAGGAAGCGGTGACGCTGATCCGTAACGTGCTCAAAATCGACGACACGCTGGATGTGTTCGCCGTTCACGGTGTGGGCGGTATTTTCGGCACGATCATGATCGCGGTCTTCGGACAAGGCAGCTGGGCTGCGCAACTGGGCGGGCTGGCGATTGTCGGGCTTTACACAATTGTTGTGACGACTGTGTTGATCTTTGTGGTCAAACTGATTGTGCCGTTGCGGGTGAGCGCCGAGGAAGAGACGACCGGCCTTGACCTGACCTCGCACGGGGAACGGGCCTACGATCTGACTTCTTGAGAGCCGTTTAGGAAGGCGCCGATCTGCGACGGGTCGGCGCCTTTGGTGATCGCGTCCCAAAGCGCTTTTTCCGCCTCTGAGCCGATCAGCGCGGCGGATTTCGCGCGTAGTTTGTCGGTGAGCGCGCTGCGTGGGATTGGGTCCGCCAGATCGCAAGACGCCTCTGCCGCACCGTTCGCGGCCTGCACGCGCACATGCGACGCGGTTTCCGGCATTTTCGCATCTGCCGTCACCGTCACGCGTTTGGCCAAAGCCTGCAGGTTGGGGTCTGCTGCGACCGTATCGGAAAAGCTGTCCAATGCGGCTGTGGACAGGCCTGACAGCGCCATGGCGGCGGTATGCGCATAGCTGAATTTTACCTCAAGCCCGCTGCGTGGGGATTTGATATCGCAGACGGAAAGCCAGCGTGGATGCGTGGTGATCTCAACTTCCGCAATGTCACCTGTGACCTGCGGTGCAATCTGCGCAAGCGCTTCAAGGGCGGCATGTGTGCCGTGGCAGCAGGCATGAAACTTGTGGCTGATCTGGTCGAAAAGCCAAAAGCCGTCGGGCGTTAGATGTGCTGTCTCTAACGCGCCATGATGGGTTGGGCCAAAGCCCTGGAGGCTGCCCATTCCATCGGGTGCAGCGCTCATGCCGAGGGACGCGAGCTGTGCGGCCTCGACCCCGTTGGCGGCGGCGATGCCTGCGTTATAGGGCTTTCCCATCGATCCGAATTGCGACTTCAGGCCAGACGCGCGGGTGGCCACGAGGTTGAGCGCAGTTTCCAGTTGAGGTTCCGCGAGGTCTAGCAAGAGCCCTGCGGCAACCGCCGCGCCAAACGCGCCTGCTGTGGCTGTCTGGTGAAAACCCGCCTGATAATGACTGCGCCCAAGCCAGAGGCCGACGCGGATGGACGCCTCCACCCCAAGGAGCGCAGCGTTCAGAAACTCCGCGCCAGAACGCGCTTCGCTTTCAGCCAGAGCGAGAGCGGCTGGCAGAACCGCGACGCTGGGATGGCCGATATGGGCGAAATGCGTGTCATCATAATCAAGCGCATGGCTGATCGTGCCGTTGACCAGCGCGGTAGCGCGCGGCGGCTGCGGCGTGGGGTCGCCAAAAATATGCGCAGGCCCCTGCCCACCTTCGGTTAGCACCATGTTGCGGATAATACGGGCCACGGGCTCATCGCGCCCGGCGCACCCGACGCTGACCCAGTCCAGCAACGACAGGCGCATCATGTCGAGATTGGGCTCCGAGGGCCTGGCCTCTCGCGCAAAGCGGGCGAGTTGGGCGGCAGGCGTCACGCCGCGTGACTGCCGTAAAGTGCCGCGGCGCGGCGCTCAAACGCGCGGACGATGCGTTGCATCGCCTCATTGAAGACCACGCCTATAATGCCTTGCAGCACGGCGTTCTTGAATTCAAAATCCACGAAGAATTTGACGTCACAGCCACCTTCGGTGTCGGCGAAATCCCAGGTGGATTTCATGTAGCGGAAGGGGCCGTCGATATATTCGGTGTCGATGCTTTTGCGTTCGGGATAGAGGGTCACGCGGCTGCCGAAACGCTCGCGAAAGACTTTGAAGGAGATCACGAGGTCGGCCTCCATCACCTCGGCATCGCCATGTGCAACGCGCGTGCGAATGCGGGCCGCGGCACACCAGGGCAGGAATTCGGGGTATGAGGCCACATCCGCGACAAGGTCATACATTTGTTGCGCAGTGTATGGCAGGTGGCGTGTTTCCGAATGTGTCGGCATTCGACGTCCTTTTCTCCCCGTGACAGTGGGGGGGCATATCGGTAAATCGGGAGCGGAAATCAAGGGGAAGCGCATGCAACAGCGGCCATATGTCATTGACGAGATGATCTCTGCGGCGCAGATCGCGGAGCGGATCGCCATTCTGGCCCGCGAGATCGAGGCGGAGTTTGCCGAGACCGACAAGTTGGTGGTTGTGGGCCTCTTGCGCGGATCGTTCGTGTTTATTGCCGATATGGTGCGCGCGCTGGATTTGCCGATCGAGGTCGATTTTATCGAGGCTTCGTCTTACGGCGATGGGATGGAGAGCAGCCGCGAAGTGCGCATTCTGAAGGATCTGCGCGGGGCGATTGAAGGCCGCGATGTGCTGGTGGTCGAGGATCTGGTCGACACCGGATTTACCTTGCGCCACGTGCTGGGGCTGCTGGGTGCGCGCAAACCGGCGCGGTTGCGCTCGATTGTGCTGCTGGATAAGCCCTCGCGCCGGGAGGTGAAGGTCGATGTCGACTGGGTCGGGTTCGAGATTCCCGACGCGTTCGTCGTGGGCTACGGGATTGATTACGCGCAGCGTAACCGCAACCTGCCCTATATCGGCGCGGTGCGGTTCACATGAACCTGCGCTGGTTTGTTCGGGCGTCGAACTGGGCGCGCAATCCGCCGTCAGACAAGCGGGTCAAGCTGATCTTTGGCGTGATTGCGGCGGCGCTGGTTTTGGTTGGGATCGAGTATTTCATCGGCTGGCCGGACTGGCTGACGGTGAATGAGTCGGGGCGGATGATGCGCTAGTGTTTTACTTGCCCAGACACATTGCCCGGTAGATGACTTGAAAAATCACCGAAAGGATTTTGGTTGCGCCGCACGCCTTCGGCGCGCGTCGCTCCGCTGGGGGATTTCATCCCCCAGACCCCCTAGGATATTTTGAAAAAGCGAAGGTTTAGACGCTTTCGAGCTTGGCCATGCGGGCCTCGCGGAGTTTCGCGAAATCATCCCCAGCGTGGTAGCTGGAGCGTGTGAGCGGTGTGGCGGAGACCATCAGGAAGCCTTTGCCGAAAGCCGCTTTCTCGTAGGATTTGAACTCGTCCGGCGTCACGAAGCGATCCACCGCGTGGTGTTTCGGCGTGGGTTGCAAGTATTGGCCGATGGTCAGGAAGTCGATATCCGCCGCGCGCATGTCGTCCATGACTTGCAGCACCCCCTGACGGTCTTCGCCCAAGCCGACCATGATTCCGGATTTGGTGAACATGGACGGGTCCAATTCCTTGACGCGCTGCAGCAGGCGCAGGGAATGGAAGTAACGCGCGCCGGGGCGCACTTCGGGGTAAAGGCCGGGCACGGTTTCGAGATTGTGGTTGAAGACGTCCGGGCGTGCTTCGACCACGGTTTCGAGGACGGATGGATCGCATTTCAGGAAATCCGGAGTGAGGATTTCAATCGTCGTACCGGGGGACCGGTGCCGGATGGCGCGAATGGTTTGGGCGAAGTGATCAGCGCCACCATCCTGGAGGTCATCGCGGTCCACCGAGGTGATGACCACGTGGTTGAGGCCGAGCTTCTGGACGGCATGGGCGACGCGGCCGGGCTCGAACGCGTCAAGCGTATCGGGCCGCCCGGTTGCGATGTTGCAGAACGAGCAGCCGCGCGTGCAGATATCGCCCATGATCATCATGGTGGCGTGGCCCTGGCTCCAACATTCGCCGGCATTGGGGCAGCCTGCTTCCTCGCAGACCGTGACAAGCTTGTGCTCGCGCATGATCGCGTGGGTTTGCTTGTAACCTTCGGAGGTCGGAGCCTTGACGCGAATCCAGTCAGGCTTCTTTGGCTGGGCCTTGTCTGCCTTATGGGCCTTTTCGGGGTGGCGTTGGGCCGGGATCTTCAAATCGCGCGTGCTCATGGCGTGCCTCTTGGGACCTGATCGAGAAGTTGTTTAGCATTTAACTATCTAGGTCAGGAATGTCCAAGGGTAAGGCGTCGCAGGCTATCCGATCAGTTTGCCGTAATCCCCACGCTGGCCCTGATAGTGATGAGCAAGCCGCTGCAAGGCGATCCGCAAAACGATTTTGCCGGACCGGGCCGACCAGCCCATCTGTTTTTCGGTCACCTCCAGACCTTCCAGAAGGCAGCAACAGCGCAGGGCGATATCGGCAAGGCCCGGGCCCAGTTCGGACAAGGCGGCGTGGACGCGCAGGCGGGCGGCGTCAGGGCCCACACCGTCGCCGGTGATGGCGGGATTAGAGGGGGGTGGTGTGCTGAGAAACGCCTCCCAATCGGCGGGGGCGTAGGGGCCAAGCTGGCCCAGTTCAAAATCCTCGCGAAGCCGTTCGCCTGCAGTGACAAACTCTTCGGGCAGAAAGACGTTTCCGTCTTTGTCGCGCCGGCGCGAGAGGCTGATGAGGGGCGATTCAACAGCGCCGTAGCGCGCGCGTTTGTTCGGTGTGTCCTCTTGCGGCGGGGTTGGTGCCTCGTCTTCGACGTCGCAAGCCAGATCGCGCACAGCGGCGCGGCCTGCAGCGGTCACCTCATAGCGGGAAATACGGCCCGGGCGGTCGCAACTGATCCATTCCTTCAGCGCCATTGCCTCAGCCACGGAGCGGTCGATCACCGCGGTGCGGGTGCTGCTGCCATCAGGGCCGTTGCGCACGACAACGGCCTTTTCCATATCCGCGGCAATCGCCAGAACGGCGCCGGTTTCGCACAATCGGCGCAACGCACGGTGGGCATCGTTCAACAACGTATCGGCGACGGGCTGAGGATCGGTGCTTTGGGTCAGGTGAGGCATCATTTGGCGACACTCCTTCATCGAAGATAAGGAAATCGCCCGCGCGGTTTTCGATGCCAAGCGCCGCAGCGCCTTGTCGACCAGTGGATCATCGCGGCGCTGCTCGAAGCGGCGCACCTGTCGCATGATGGTAGAGGCATGAACCCCCCGCGCGCGTGCAAGCCCGCGGATCGTAACCCCACCTTCAAAATGTGTGAGATACAGTCTGGCCCCTTCCGGCACCCAGGCCGGCATCGGCGACAGAGCCTCCACGCTCTGATCGTCTGGCATTGGTCATCGTCCTTCCCTGCGAGCGACGTTCAAGCGCCACCCGATTTATGAAAACAACCTATGCGAGCATTTATTACTCAGAAGTTAAAATCTGGCAGCAAACCGATGATTGTTTCCAAAAGATAAACAAATGTGGAAGCCTCCGAACGGTGATCGGAGGGATGACGCAACACCCGTTTAGGTTGTGTCATGGTAGTCCTGTCTGAAACCGAAGGGGACCGCCATGACCGATATTCTTGCCCGCCTGGAGTGCCTGCGCCGCCCGCGCCTTTTGATGTCTGCTGCGCGATTTGGAATGCAGGATTACCGCCGCACCCGTGATCTGGCGCGCATTCTGCAAAGCGAACGAATGATCGGCCCAGTAGAGGCGTTGACGCTTCTGATCGACATTGAGGGCATGTTGGAAGAGCAGCGCGTGACCGATGACGGGCGCTATAACCTGACCCAGCATGTGCTGGTGATGATTGCGATTATGGGCGAGGCGCGGATGGTTCAGGCCGCCCGCGCGCCATTGCCTTGAGCCATCGCGTCAGACGAAGGCATCTGGCATAGAGGCCTTCTTGCTTTCCACATATTCGACGAGCTTTGCGTGGATGCCGGGATCAAGCTGGGGTTGCTGATAATCGTTCAGCAGTTTCTTGACCCGTGCCGAGGCGAGCGCCTGGGTGTCGCGCGCGCCTTCTTCGTCCCATGTCTCGAACGGTTTGTAATCCAGCAGATCGGTGCGCCAGAACGCATCTTTAAAGTTGGCCTGCGTATGCGCGCAGCCAAGGTAATGCCCGCCCGGGCCGACCTCGCGGATCGCATCCATGGCTTGCGCTTCTTCCGAGATATCGACGCCCGCCGCCATCTTCTGAAGCGTGCCCAGCTGGTCGGCGTCCATCACGAATTTCTCGTAGGACGACACGAGCCCGCCTTCGAGCCAGCCGCAGCTATGGAGCATGAAGTTCACGCCGCCCATGAGGGCCGCATTGTGGGTATGCGCGGTCTCGTAAGCCGCCTGCGCGTCGGGCAGTTTCGATCCGCAAAGCCCTCCGCCCGAACGGAACGGCAGACCCATGCGGCGGGCCAACTGCCCTGCCCCGTAAAGGATCTGGCTGGCCTCTGGCGTGCCGAAGGTGGGCGCGCCGGAGTTCATGTCGATGGAGGTCACGAAAGTGCCGAAGATCACGGGTGCGCCGGGGCGGATGATCTGGCTGTAGGCGATCCCCGCCATCACTTCGGCGAGCACTTGGGTGAGCGTGCCCATGACCGACACGGGCGCCATCGCGCCGCCGACGATGAAGGGCGAGACGATACAGGCCTGATTGTTGGCGGCATAAACTTCCAAAGCGCCCATCATCGTGGCATCGAATGTCATCGGCGAGTTGATGTTGATGAGCGAAGTCATCACCGTGTTCTCTTGCACGAACTCCTTGCCGAAAAGGATCTCGCACATATCGACGCTGTCTTGCGCGCGCGACGGCTCCGTCACCGATCCCATGAACGGCTTGTCGGAAAGCGTCATATGCGCCAGCAGCATATCGAGGTGACGCTTGTTGACGGGCACGTCTGTTGGCTCACACACGGTGCCGCCTGAGTGGTGCAGGTATTTCGACATGTAGCCGAGCTTCACGAAATTCTTGAAATCCTCCATCGTCGCATAGCGGCGGCCGCCTTCGGCATCGCGCACGAAGGGCGGGCCGTAGACCGGCGCGGTGACAAGGGTGTTGCCGCCAATCTCGACATTCCGCTCCGGGTTGCGGGCGTGTTGAGTAAATTTCGACGGCGCAGTTTCGCAGAGCTTGCGGGCCAGGCCTTTGGGGATGCGCACGCGCTCACCATTGATATGGGCACCAGCAGCTTTCCAACGCTCGAGCGCGTCCGGGTTCTCGACAAAAGCAACGCCTACTTCTTCCAATAGCGTCTCGGCATTGGCCTCGATAATGCCAAGCGGCTCGTCCGAGAGCATTTCGGTCAGTGGGATGTTCCGTTCGATATATTTCGCGGTCTCGATCTTGACTGCTGTGCGTTCCGCGCGCCGGGCAGCACCTCCGCCCCCACGTGCGCGCCGCCGTGTTTTTACTTCCGCCATCAGACCACCCTTTGTCTCGCTACGTCCGAACCAATGCCTTCCTTGATACGCCTTTCCGCAAGTCGCCGCGCCGCGATTGCGGCGGATCGGGGGAAAAAGCGACATTGCGAAGAAACCGGAGGCAGGAAACTGCACGGCAGACATTGCGCGTACGCGAAGGCAGCGCTACGAGGTGGCACATGTCTGATATATCCCATGACCGCCTTCTGATTATCGACTTCGGCAGCCAGGTGACGCAGCTGATCGCGCGCCGCCTGCGGGAGCTGAATGTCTATTGCGAAATCCATCCTTACCAGAACGTGACGGACGCTTTTCTGGCTGAATTTGCACCGAAAGCAGTGATCTTTTCGGGTGGTCCTGCATCGGTCTTTGACGACGGCGCACCGCAGCCGCCTGCGAGCGTTTTTGACATGGGCGTGCCGATCCTTGGGATTTGCTACGGACAGCAGGTGATGATGCATATGCTGGGCGGCAAGGTGGAACAGGGCCACGGCACGGCAGAGTTCGGGCGCGCCTATGTGACCCCGTCGGACGACCGGATCGATCTGCTAAACGGCTGGTTCCTGGAAGCCAAGGAACAGGTCTGGATGAGCCATGGCGATCATGTCAGCCAGATCGCGCCGGGTTTTGAGGTCTATGGCACCTCCCCCAACGCACCGTTTGCGATCACCGCCGATCTGGAGCGGAACTTCTTCGCCGTGCAGTTTCATCCGGAGGTGCACCACACCCCGAACGGCAAAACGCTTTATGAGAATTTCGTGAAGCTCGCAGGCTTTACCGGCGACTGGACCATGGGCGCTTACCGCGAAGAGGCGATCCGCAAGATCCGCGAACAGGTCGGCGATGCGAAAGTGATCTGCGGGTTATCAGGCGGTGTGGACAGCTCCGTTGCCGCGGTGCTGATCCACGAGGCGATTGGCGATCAGTTAACCTGTGTCTTCGTCGATCATGGCCTTCTGCGCCAGAACGAGGCGGACGAAGTCGTGACGATGTTCCGCGATCATTATAACATGCCGCTGATCCATGCTGATGAGAGCGATCTGTTCCTGGGCGAGCTGGAAGGCCAGTCCGACCCCGAGACCAAGCGCAAGATCATCGGCAAGCTCTTCATCGACGTGTTCCAGAAACACGCGAATGAGGTCGGTGGCGCGACATTCCTCGCCCAAGGAACTCTCTATCCGGATGTCATCGAAAGTGTGAGCTTCTCGGGCGGACCATCGGTTACGATCAAGAGCCACCATAATGTGGGTGGCCTGCCCGAGAAGATGGGCCTCAAACTGGTCGAGCCCCTGCGCGAGCTTTTCAAGGATGAGGTCCGCGCCTTGGGCCGCGAGCTGGGCCTGCCCGACAGTTTCATCGGGCGCCATCCCTTCCCCGGCCCCGGCCTGGCGATCCGTTGCCCCGGCGATATCACGCGCGAGAAGCTGGATATCCTGCGAAAGGCGGATGCCGTCTATATCGACCAGATCCGCAAGCACGGCCTTTATGACGAGATCTGGCAGGCCTTCGTCGCGATCCTGCCCGTGCGCACCGTCGGCGTGATGGGCGATTTCCGCACCTTTGATTACGCTTGCGCGCTGCGCGCGGTGACCTCCGTTGATGGCATGACGGCGGATTACTACCCGTTCAGCCACGAATTCCTGGGCGAGACGGCCACGCGGATCATCAACGAGGTCAAGGGCATCAACCGCGTGACATATGACATCACATCGAAACCTCCGGGCACCATCGAATGGGAGTAGGCCGTGGTCACGCTCTGGTCGCATACACAGACCAGAGCGCCTTCGCTTTTACGGCCATCGGCTCCCCAGCCTGTTCCGCCACTTGGGGATATACGGCAAATCTTTCGCTTTTCTTAAATATCCTCGGCGAAGCCTCCGACCATCGGAAATTTTGCCTGCGGCGCGGATATTTGGAAAAAGCGAAAGCGGCTTCCATAAAAAACCGTGAAAAAGCGAAGCGGCTGGTCGCAATTTTAGTTAAGTTTGATCGAGGCGTGCATGTCTGACGTCATCAAGGCCGCGCTTTGGATGAGTGGTGCGATTGGCTCGTTCAGCGCGATGGCCATAGCTGGGCGCGCCATCAGCTTTGAGTTGGACACGTTCGAGATCATGATGTTTCGGTCCTTCGTCGGGATCGTTCTTGTGCTTGTCATTGCCGGTGCAGCAGGCACTTTGGGTCAGATCACGCGCCGCAATCTGGGGCTGCATGCGATCCGGAACCTGTGCCATTTCACTGGTCAGAACCTGTGGTTCTTCGCGCTCACGCTCATACCGCTCGCACAGCTTTTCGCGTTGGAGTTCACCTCCCCGCTTTGGGTCTTGCTCTTGTCGCCGCTCTTTCTGGGGGAGCGTCTGACACGCGCCAAGGTGTTGGCGGCTCTGGTAGGCTTTGCGGGTGTTTTGGTCGTTGTGCGCCCCGATTTCAACGCGCTCAATATCGGGGTGATCTGTGCTGCGGCCTCGGCGATCTTCTTTGCGGGGACGGCTATTGTGACACGCAAGCTGACACGAACAGAGACAATCACCTGCATCCTGTTTTACCTGACCGTGTTGCAGGCCATTTTCGGCATCATCGCGGCGGGCTATGATGGCGATATCGCCCTGCCCTCGGCAGCGTCTGTGCCTTGGCTGGTCCTGATCGGATGCGCAGGCCTTTTGGCGCATTTCTGTCTGACAACCGCGTTAAGCCTCGCACCCGCCAGTGTGGTCATGCCGATTGATTTCGTGCGTCTGCCAGTGATCGCGGTGATCGGTGCGCTCTTTTACAGCGAGGCGATTGATCTGTGGGTTTTCGTTGGTGCAGCGCTTATTTTCGGCGCAAATTATGCGAATATCCGCCTCGAAAGTCGGCACGTTACAAAAATGTGACGCCGCGTCTCGCTCCTGATCATAACGTTGGGTAAGAATTGACCGAGCGAGTTTCCGCTGACTAACGTCGATCCACTATAACATCACACAAATCGTGATCAGGGATGAGGGAAGTCAAAATGAAACACTTTGCAAGCGCAACTGCCGCGCTTTTGCTTAGCACATCGCTCGTATCGGCGGCTGGCCTTGACCGTTCAGGCCAGAACGTTGGTGCGATTTTTGCAGATGATAACACGGTCTCGCTGAGCTTTGGCGTGGTCCAGCCAAACGTCGTCGGCAGCGATGATGCGGGCAACGATTATGACGTGGGCGAGAGCTACCGCCAGCTTGGGTTCAGCTACACCCAGTACATCAATGACCAGTTCAACGTGTCGCTGATCTTTGATCAGCCCTATGGCGCGAATGTTGAATATGGCACAACGCCATCCACCTCCGCTTTGGGCGGCACGGGTGCGGATCTGTCGAGTGAATCGCTTGGTATCGTGGGGCGGTATCAGTTCAGCGACCGGTTCAGCCTGTTCGGTGGTGTGAAAATTGAACGTGTCCGCGCCGAGGTCGATCTGAATGGTACGGCTTACGCGAATGCAATCGTAACGCCGAACTCTGTTGCCCCAACTGCGGCTGCAGGCTTCAACTCCCGGATCGCGGGTACTCCGCTGCCGACACTGAGCGACTCTGATGCTGAAGCAATCATCAACGGTGACAGTGCAGCTGTTTCGAACTTTATTGCAACATATGGCAACGCGCTTGCTCTTGCAGCGGGTGTTCCGCCAGCCGCACTCGCCAATCCGGCGGTAGGACAAGCCGCAGGTCAACAGGGGGTCGACTCGCTCCAAGGTGCGGTTGACACGGGCCGTGCGAACTTCTTTGCGGGCGGTGGTTACAGCTTCGAGATGGAAGACAGCACGGAGCCGGTGTTTCTGATCGGTGCGGCTTATGAAATCCCCGATATCGCGTTCCGTCTTGCTCTGACCTACCACTTCGAGACAGAGCATTCCGCGGATACGAAGGAAACGATCCTTGGTCAGACCTATAAAGGCAGCGTTGACTATGTCACACCGCAATCGGTCAATCTGGACTTCCAGACCGGTATCGCTGAGGACACCCTTCTAACCGCATCCTATCGCTGGACGGAATTCTCGGCCGTGGATGTTGTGCCAGATTTCTTGGGCTCTGACCTTGTGAACCTCGAAGATGGGGAGCGGTACACCATCGGTATTGCGCGCCGCTTCAATGATAACTTCGCGGCATCGGCCACGTTCCTTTATGAACCCGAAGGCGATGATCTGGTCTCCCCCCTTGGGCCGACCAATGGTCTGCGCGGGCTGACACTGGGCGCGCAATACAACAAGGACAACGTCAAGCTGTCTGCGGGGATCAACTACTCCGAGCTGGGCGACGCCCGCGCGAATGTAGGCGGCGAAGGTGTTGCGGACTTCGAGGGCAGCAGCTCGCTGGGGTTCGGCTTCAACGCGTCCTTCACGTTCTAAGGCTCCCTCATCCCGATCATGAAAGCCCCGCCCATCCCGGCGGGGCTTTTTCGTTTGCGCAAGAAACAGATCGCGGTTGAGCGGTCCCCGTCCTATCAGAAGGCATGACCCAAAAGACCCTCTCCTCCCGCGCATGGGCCGAGTTGCTGTTGCTCTCGGCGATCTGGGGCGCATCCTTTCTGTCGATCCGTATCGCGCTTGATGAGATCGGCTTTCTGACCAGCGTGGCGCATCGCGTGGGTTGGGCGGCACTGTTGCTGTGGCTGGTGATCGCGCTGCGCCGCATTCCAGTGCCGCGCGATCTTGGAACATGGGTGGCGTTTGGTGTCATGGGCTGTCTGAATAATGTTATCCCGTTTTCGCTGATGGCGTGGGGGCAGCTGCATATCGAGACGGGGCTCACCTCAATCTTCAATGCGGGGACAGCTGTTTTTGGCGTCTTGGCCGCGGCGATCTTCTTTGCGGATGAGCGGCTGACCCGGCGACGCGTTATTGGCGTCGCCCTTGGATTTTTCGGTGTCGCAACCGCGATCGGGCTCAACTCCGTCACGAATTTCGACATTAGGTCTGTCGCACAACTAGCTGTTATTGCAGGCACTATATCATATGCTCTCGCGGGCGTGTGGGCGCGCAAGCGTCTGACCCATTTACCGCCACAGCTCGCGGCGGCGGGGATGCTGACAGGCTCTGCACTGATCATGATACCCGCGGCGATCCTGCTCGAAGGGCCAATCCGGTTTGATCTGGAGCCGCGCACTTGGGGCGCCATCGGCTACTATGCGGTCTTCGCGACAGCTGGGGCCTATCTGCTCTACTACCGTGTGTTGGCGATGGCGGGCAGCGGCAATCTGATGCTCTGCACGCTTTTGATTGTGCCGTTTGCGATCACGCTTGGCGCGATCGTCCGCAACGAGGCGCTGCCCGCCAACGCCTATATCGGCTTTGCCATTCTGGCGCTGGGGCTGAGTGTGCTTGACGGGCGACTGTGGCGCTGGCTTTTCAACAAACCCCTACCTCTTGATGGGTCCGCACGCTAAACCCGTTTGAACAGGACGGTGAGAAACAGCGCAATGATCTACAAAACGGCTCAGGAGTGGCGGGACGCGCCGCGAAAGAAGGTGCTTCTTTTTGCGATGTCAGGGCTTGGGAAAACACATGTTTCAAACATGTTGCGCGCCAGTGGAGACTGGTTTCACTACTCGGTCGATTACCGGATCGGCACGCGCTATATGGGCGAATACATCGTCGACAATTTCAAGCGCGAGGCCATGCGCCAGCCGCTTCTGCGCGAGCTGCTGATGAGCGACAGCCTATACATCGCGTCCAACATCACGTTCGACAATCTGGCGCCGCTCTCCACCTATCTGGGCAAACCCGGCGACCCGGCCAAGGGCGGGCTCAGCTTTGCCGAATACAAGCGCCGTCAGGCCCAGCATCTGGAGGCAGAGCGCGCGGCGATGCTGGACACAGTGCGGTTCATCGACCGGGCCGAAGACCTTTATGGCTACGAGAACTTCGTCTGCGATACGAGCGGTTCGATCTGCGAGGTCGTCGATCCGTCTGATCCGAATGATCCAATCCTTACGGCGCTGTCCGAAAACCTGCTGCTTGTCTGGATCAAAGGCAGCGAAGATCACCGCGCCGAGCTGGTGCGCCGCTTTGATAAGGCGCCGAAGCCGATCTATTATCGTCCGGAGTTTCTGGACGCGAAGTGGGACGCATATCTGAGCGATAACAATCTGGTAGAGGGCGAAGTTGATCCTGATGCCTTCATCCGCCACACCTATGCCGAAGTGATCGCGCACCGCCAGCCGCGTTATGCGGCGATGGCAGAATGGGGTGTCACCGTCACGGCCGAGGATGTCGCGAAAGCCACAACGCCCGAGGCCTTTGACGCCATGATCGCCGCCGCCCTTGAGGCGCGCCAAGCGTAGGCCTATCTAAAGCCTCCACCCCGAAACGGACTTGATCCCATGCCCATCAAACTGCCTGCCACCCTGCCCGCCTATGACGTGCTCACGCGCGAAGGTGTGATGGTGATGGACGAGGATGCGGCTGGCCGTCAGGACATTCGGCCTCTGCGCATCGGGCTTTTGAACCTTATGCCCAAGAAGATCCAGACGGAGAACCAGTTTGCCCGTCTGATCGGCGCCACGCCCCTGCAGATCGAGCTGACGCTGATCCGCATGTCCGAGCATCAAACCAAGACGACCGCCGCCGAACATATGGCTGAGTTCTACCGCCCCTTTCAGGACGTGAAGGACGAGAAGTTTGACGGGCTCATCATCACCGGCGCGCCAATTGAGCATCTGGATTTCGACAAAGTCACCTATTGGGACGAGCTGCGCGAGGTTTTTGCCTGGACCCAAAGCAATGTGCACTCCACCTTCGGCGTCTGCTGGGGCGGCATGGCGATGATTAACCATTTCCATGGTGTCAAAAAGCATATCCTCGACGCCAAAGCGTTCGGCTGTTTCCGGCACCGCAATATTGATCCCGCTTCCCCCTATTTGCGCGGGTTCTCGGATGATTGCGTGATCCCTGTTAGTCGCTGGACCGAGATGAAGCAGGATGAGATTGACGCCGCCGATGGTCTGAAAACGCTGCTCAGCAGTGATGAGGTTGGCCCTGCCTTGGTCGAAGACCCGGCCCATCGCGCGCTCTATATCTTCAATCATTTCGAGTATGACAGCGACACGCTCAAGCAGGAATATGATCGCGACGTGGCCGATGGCACCCCGATCAACGTGCCGCTGAACTACTACCCGGATAACGATCCTGCGCGCAGCCCACAGAACCGGTGGAGAAGTCACGCGCATCTTCTATATGGCAACTGGATCAACGAGATTTACCAGACAACCAGTTATGACCTTGCGAAAATTGGCCACTAAACTGCTAACCCTCGCCGCTGTGACAGCCGTTCTGGCAGGCTGCGGCGTGATTGTCGGCAACCGGGCCGAAACACGCGCCGCACAGGCGGAGGCCGCCTACCCGCCCACCGGTCAGCTGCTGGAGGTGAACGGCACCACCGTGCATGCCCATGTCGAAGGCACAGGCCCTGATCTGATCTTGATCCACGGGGCGAGCGGCAACACCCGCGACTGGACCTTCGAATTTGTGGACCGCGTCAAGGACCGCTACCGCGTCATCGCCTTTGATCGCCCCGGTCTGGGCTGGACAGACCGCCTGCCCGGCTTTGAAGGCGCGACCAACACCAAGGCCGAAAGCCCATCTGAACAGGCTGCCTTGCTGAAGGCTGCTGCCGATCAGTTGGATGTGAAGAACCCGATCATTGTCGGGCATTCGTTTGGGGGCGCGGTGACGCTCGCCTGGGCGCTGGACTATCCCGACCACCCGGCGGGGCTGGTATTGCTCGGTGCAGCTTCCAACCCGTGGCCCGGTGATCTGGGCGCGCTTTACGGGATCAACTCGTCTCGTGTCGGTGGCGCGACGGTCGTGCCGCTGATTTCGGCTTTCGTGCCGACGTCGCGGATCGACAACGTGCTGGCCAGCATCTTTGAGCCGCAAACAGCCCCCGACGGCTACGCCGAATACGTAGGCGCAGGCCTCACCTTGCGGCGCGAGTCGCTGCGGGCCAATGCGCAGCAGGTGAATTCCCTGCGCCCTCATATCGTCGAGATGTCAAAGCGCTACGGTTCCATCGGGGTGCCCACGGAGATCCTGCACGGCACCGCCGACACGATTGTGCCGCTGGCGATCCACTCAGAGCCTCTGTCGCGCCAAATCCCCAATGCGACCCTGACCCGGTTGGACGGGATTGGCCATATGCCTCAGCACGTCGCGGCAGAGCAAACCATTGCCGCGATTGACCGAGCGGCAACCCGTGCCGGATTGCGCTAAGCGCCCACACCCTCCATATATGACAAAAGGGAGGAGCCTATGCAGCTTCCATTCGACGGGGCCATCAGCAGTTTTTACCGCGACGACGCGCCTGATGACGTGCGTGAGGCGATTGAGGATCGCAAAAAGGATACGATCCTGAACCCGGATTATCCTTACGAAAATCGCATGGATAAGGACGCGTATGAGGATCATCTCGACGCGCTTCAGATCGAGCTGGTCAAACTGCAAAGCTGGGCGCGCGACACCGGGGCCCGGATCGCGATTGTGTTCGAGGGCCGCGATGCCGCCGGCAAAGGCGGCACGATCAAGCGGTTCCGGGAGAACCTGAACCCACGTGGCGCGCGGGTCGTGGCGCTTTCGAAGCCGACGGACCGCGAGGCGACGCAATGGTACTTCCAGCGCTATATCGATCATCTGCCCGCGGGCGGTGAGATCGTGTTTTACGACCGCTCCTGGTATAATCGCGGGGTCGTCGAAAAAGTGTTCGGCTTTTGCACCGATCCGCAGCGCGAGGCGTTTTTCCGGCAGGTCGTTCCATTTGAGCAGATGCTGGTGAACGAAGGCATCCTTGTCTTCAAGCTATGGCTGAATGTGGGACGTGCCGAGCAACTGCGCCGCTTTCTGGACCGCGAAAGTGATCCGTTGAAGCAGTGGAAACTGAGTTGGATCGATGTAGAGGGGCTGAAAAAATGGGACGCCTACTCTGCCGCCATTCAAGAGACGTTCGCGCGCAGCGATAGCGAGGCTGCCCCTTGGACGATCATTCGTTCAGATGACAAGCGTCGTGCGCGGCTGGCGGCGATCCGGTCCGTGCTGTGCAAGATCGACTATGCGGGCAAGAACGCGGATGCCCTTGGCACACCCGACCCGAAAATCGCGGGCGGCCCTGATATCTGGGATGCCTAAGCGCGGCTATCACCACGGCAACCTGCGCGAAGCGCTGGTCGACGCCGCGCTTATCCTGATCGAGGAGAAAGGCCCGACTGGCTTTACCTTGTCGGAAGCTGCAAAGCGTGCTGGCGTGACGCCCGCGGCCGTCTATCGCCATTTTGCTGGCCGTGAAGACCTGATCGCAGAGGCTGCACGGCAGGGGTATGAGGTTTTCGCCGACCTGATGGAATACGCCTACGAAAAGGGCCAGCCGTCTGCTCTGGCGTCGTTTGAAGCGACCGGTCGGGCCTATCTGGCGTTCGCCAAGAAATATCCGGGCCACTACGTGGCGATGTTTGAAAGCGGAATTTCGATCCAGCGTACGCCGGAACTCAACGCTGTGGCCACGCGGGCCCGCGCGGTGCTTGAGAAAGCGGCGACCGAATTGTCGATGCATATTCCGCCTGAAAAGCGACCGCCCCCGCAGATGTTCTCTGCCCATATCTGGGCCTTGAGCCACGGCGTAGTTGAGCTGTTCGCGCGCGGATCGCCCGGGACAAAAGCGCCTTTTCCGGCAGAGGAACTGCTGGAAAGCGGGATCGGTGTCTACTTGCGGGGCCTGGGCTTGGTGCCGCCGGATGAGTGATACCGGAAGATTTCTGGATATTTTTGCAAAGATAAAGCCTAGTCTGAAAACAGCACCAGCGATCGTGCGTCCCAGCTGACACGCGCCGTATCGCCGATGTCGAGAACCGGGCGTCCGATGATGTTTTTCATGGAAATCGTAATGGGTTGCACCACGTTCTTGAGGTGAACATCGTAATAGGTCATGTCGCCGTAATAGGCGCGGTCCTTGATGGTGCCTTCCGCGATGGTGCCGCGATCCGGTTCGCCGTCGAAAAGGATCGACATCATTTCGGGCCGAATGCCAACCTCTGCCGTGCCAGTTTTGGCGGTTGAGGGGGCTTGATCCGGCGCGATGGTGACGAGACCGAGCCCCGCGACGTCGAGCTCAATCGCGGTGGCGTTCTTGACCGTTGCGGGCAGGAAGTTCATCACGCCGATGAAATCGCCCACCTTGCGGCTGAGCGGGCGCTTGTAGAGGGTTTGGGGATCGGCCAATTGCGCGATCTCGCCTTCGAACATCACCGCAACACGGTCGGACATGATCAGCGCTTCTTCCTGATCATGGGTGACGAGAATAAAGGTAATGCCGACCTGACGTTGCAGGCGTCGCAGTTCGGACTGCATCTGCTCGCGTAGCTTCTTGTCGAGGGCGGAGAGCGGCTCGTCCAGCAGCAGGACTTTTGGTTTCAGGATCAGCGCACGAGCTAAAGCCACGCGTTGCCGCTGGCCGCCGGAGAGGGCATGCGCTGCCCTGCCCCCAAAGCCTTTTAGGCCAACCATCTCAAGGGCGTCTTCGACACTCTTCATCTTCTCGGACTTGCTTAAAGAGGATTTGCGCAGGCCGAAGCCCACATTCTCAGCCACCGTCAGATGTGGGAAGATCGCGTAGCTTTGGAAGACCATATTTGTGGGCCGCGCATTGGCGGGCACACCCTTCATATCTGTTCCCGCGATATGGAGCGTGCCGTCCGAAGGGTCCTCAAACCCTGCAATCGTGCGCAAAAGCGTGGTCTTGCCGCAGCCGGAGGGACCAAGCAGCGAGAAGAACTCGCCTTGAGCAATCTCAAGATTGATGCCGCGCAGCGCGTGGTAGTCGCCGTAGTATTTATTGACGTTTTTCAGGTCGATCAGAGCGGTCACAGGAACCCTCCTTTGTCTTGCAGGCCTGCGCGGCGCAGACCCCGGCGGCGCATCATTTCGGCGAGGATCAGCAGTAGGATCGAGCCTGCGACAAGGATCGTTCCTAGCGCCATAACGACGGGGATGCGGGCGGGAAAGCGCAGTTGGCTCCACAGATATACCGGGAGCGTGGGTTCGGTGCCGGTGAGGAAGAAGGCGATGATGAATTCGTCCAGCGAGATCGTGAACGAGATCAACAATGCGGAGATGATCGCGGGGCTGACGAGTGGCAGGGTGACCAGGCGGAATGTGCTCCACGGCGTTTCGCCAAGATCAATCGCGGCTTCCTCCATCGCGGGGTCGAGGTTCTGGAAGGCGGAATTGAGGATCGCGATGCAGAACGGTGTGCAGATCAGGACGTGGCCCATGATGACGGTCCAGGCGCCCAAAGACAGGCCGAGTTGCAGCAGGATCACGAGAAGTGAGACGGCAACGATGATCTCGGGCAGCACCAGCGGGACCATGATGAAGCCCATGATCGGGCGCTTGAAGCGGAAGGTGTATTTCGCGGCGGCACGGGCGGCGCAGATGCCCAGAATCGTTGACAGAATGGCTGTGATTACAGCGATGTAGAGGCTGTTCTTCACGCTGTCGATGAGCGCCGGTATCTGCGGCAATTCGGTGAACCATTGCGTGGTGAAGCCGCTGAGCGGGAAGGCAATGATCGTCGCGTCGTTGAACGCAAAGATCGGCAGTAGCGCGATCGGCGCGTATAGAAAGATCAGGTAGAGGATGGCGTAGGTGCGCAGGGATCTCATCGCGGCCCTCGCAAGTAGCGGCGGTTCAGGGCCACGAAAAGAAGCGCGATGAGCGAGACGGAGAGCATCGCGATGACGGCCAGCGTTGCCCCCATTGGCGCATTGTTGAGGCGCAGGAATTGCACCTGGATCATATTGGCGATCATGAGCCCGTCTGGGCCGCCCACGAGGCGGGGCGTGACGTAGTCTCCGATGGTCGGGATGAAGACGATGAGGACGGCGGCGACCACGCCGGGCATGGCCAGCGGCAGGGTCACGCGGAAGAAGGTGGAAACGCGGTTTTCCCCAAGGTCTTGGGAAGCTTCCAGCAAGGAGCGATCGATTTTTTCCAATGCGACAAAGATCGGAAGGATGGCGAAAGGTGCAAAAGCGTGGGCCAGCGTGATCACCACGGCGTTGGCGTTGTAGAGGATGAAGGTGAGCGGTTCATCAATGATCCCAACGGTTTGCAGGCCGGAGTTCAACACACCGTTGAAGCCAAGGATCACTTTCCAGAGGAAGACGCGGATCAGGTAGCTGGTCCAAAACGGGATTGTGATGAGGAAAAGCCAGAGCGATTTCCGCTCGGGCGCGACGTGGAAGGAGATAAAATACGCGATGGGAAAGGCGAGCAGCACGGTGACCAGCGTGACCACCCCCGCGATGCGGATCGAGCGGAAGAGAAGCTCGCGGTAAAGCGGGTCGTTGACGGCCTCTCGGTAATTGTTCAGCGTCGGCGTCGTGTCGAAGGTTTGAAAGTCCTGCGTCCAGAAGCTGATGAGCAGTATCGCGGCCAATGGCACCGCCAGTAGCAGGATCACATAGCCCAGGGGCGCGCTGATCAGGGCAAGGCCCTTGCGGTTTTCGGTGTTCAGTATCGCCAATGGCGCGCCCATCCCCAACAGTCGTACCAGCATGGGGCAAAATCAGCGGCAATCTCAAGAGAGAGGACACCTACCAAGCGGAAAAAATGACGATGTGCCAAAGAAAAAGGCCACACCCAGCGGTGCGGCCTTTTCCAATCGGATGTCCAGCAGCTTAACGCTTGGAGAACTGGAAGCTCTTACGGGCTTTCGCCTTACCGTATTTCTTCCGCTCGACCACACGGCTGTCGCGGGTCAGGAAGCCGGCGGCTTTCAGTGCGCCGCGCAAGCTGGGATCGTAAAGCTGCAGCGCTTTGGAGATGCCGTGCTTGACCGCACCGGCCTGACCGGAAAGGCCACCGCCCTTGACGGTTGCCATCACGTCAAACTGGTCTTCGACACCGGCGACGGTGAAGGGCTGGCGCAGGATCATCTGCAGCACGGGACGCGCAAAATACGTCTTCAGCTCTTTGCCGTTCACGGTGACCTTGCCGGAGCCTGGCTTGATCCACACGCGGGCGACCGCGTCTTTCCGCTTACCAGTGGCATAAGAGCGGCCCAGATCGTCACGAACAGGCTCACGGGTGATGGATACCTCGGCCACGGTGGCTTCGGTCCCTTCGGCGACGGCGTTCAGCTCGTCCAGCGATTTGATTTCGTCAGCCATTACGCGCTCCGGGTGTTTTTCTTGTTCATGGATTTGACGTCCACGGTTTCAGGGGACTGGGCCTCATGCGGGTGCTCGGCACCGGCATAGACGCGCAGGTTGGTCATGAGCTGGCGGCTCAGACGGTTGCCAGGCAGCATGCGCTGCACGGCTTTGGTCACGACGCGCTCGGGGTGATCCCCTTCGAGGATCTGTTCCGCGGTGCGCGACTTGATGCCACCGGGATGGCCGGTGTGACGCCAGTAGGTCTTCTCGGCGCGTTTCTTGCCGGTCAACTGGATCTTGTCCGCGTTGATGACAATCACGTTGTCGCCCATATCCATGTTTGGCGTGAAGGACGCCTTGTGCTTGCCGCGCAGGCGCATGGCGATGATCGAGGCGAGACGGCCCAGAACGATGCCTTCGGCGTCGATCAGGATCCATTTCTTGTCGATATCTGCCGGAGTTGCAGAAAAGGTTTTCATTTAGCTCACCTGAGTTGGGTGTGAGGGGCCATTCAGCAAGACCCGCAAATTCGATTGCGCGGTTATATAGGGGCTGGTTGTGCAGTCAAGCGCGTGTCTCCGCTTTTAATTAAGCAAAAACAGTATCTTATAAATTAGGTATATAAATACCCCATGTCTAGACCGTGATCTGGTCTGTCGGATTATCCAGTAGACGGCGCAGGATCGCCATCGCCTCATCGAATTGTTCTATGGGCATTTGAGCGTTCACGGCAATGCGCACAGCTTGTGGCGCGGCCGTGTCGCGCATCGCAAACTCGTCTGCCGCCCGGATCATCACCCCTTCGGCCTCTGCCGCACGCAGAAACGCAGGCGCGCGCCAGCCTGGCGGCAAGGTCAGCCAGAGAAACGGCACATCCGCGTGCCAGACCACGTTGAAGCGGCCCAGATGGTTGATCGCGCGTTTGACATAGCGGCCCAGCTCTTCGCGGACGGCGTCCGTAACAGAGCGTGTGCGCGGGTCTTCCAGAAGACCTTGCATCGCTTCTGCCATTGGGCGCGCGAGCGAGAAAAAGCCGTAATTGCCCACACGGCGCAGATCAAGGTTCCGGGCCTTGGGGGCAATTGCATAACCGATCCGCAAGGCGGGCGTCATGGTTTTTGAGAATGACGAAACATACCACCCCTGATCCGGCAAAAGCGCGCGATAGCCTGGGCCAGTGGCGGTGCCCAGCCGGTAGCAATCATCTTCCAGCACGTCGATCCCGGTCTCGCGAATGACCGAAGCCAGCGCGTGGCGCCGTTCCAGCGGCGTGGTGATCCCGGTGGGATTATGCACCTCCAGCGATGTGCAGAGCAGTTGGGCATCATGCTGGCGGATGGCGTCCCGCAGCGCATCGGGGCGCAGCCCGTGTTCATCCATCGGAACGCCCACAACCTCGGCACGGAGCAGTTCGGCGGCGCGGCGGAACCCGGCGTAGGAGGTTTCTTCGACCAAAATCACCGGGCGCGAACCACGTAGAACGCATTGCATGACCATATTGATGCCGTTCTGGCCGCCATGGCTCCAGACGATGTCCTCATGGTGCACGGGACCCACCTGCATAGGATCAAGCCAGTTCAGCAGCGCCTTGCGGGCGGGTTCGAAATCTTCGCGTCGTGGGTAATTCAGCAGCGCATTTGTCTCGACTTCAGTCGCGCGGCGCAGATGCTCGCGGATCAGACCCACCTGCCCCATATCGGGCAGCCGGGGCGAAAAGAGGATATAACTGCCGTCATTTTGTTGCGGCTGTACTTGGCGCGCCCAGTTCTGATCGGCTTGCGCCGCAGCATTCTGATCCGCCACGAAGGTGCCACGCCCGACCACAGCCTCCAACAAACCCTCATCCGTCAGCAGCGTATAGGCCCGCGCGACTGTGCCGGGGGTGATCTTGAGGTCCCATGCCAGATCGCGGACGGGCGGTAGCTTGGCCCCTACGGCCAGCGCGCCCCCGTTGATTTGCCCCCGCAGCGCCTCGGCAACGGCTTTATATTTCGGCAATTCCGCAAGATCCGGGCTGCTGATCGAAATTGTATCCATTACAATATATCCATAGACTGATACAAAGACTCTTTGTATCCATACAGCATAGCGATAATGCTTTAATTGTGTCAATACAATTCGAGGAGACCTCCCATGACACATTTGACAACACAGCACCCGAACGCACGTTTGGCCTATCTGGCCGATAAGCCGCTCCCGGCGCCTGCGCAGATTGCGCTCGCGATTGCCGTTGTCTTCGTGAAGTGGGAGCACCGCCGCCGTTCGCGCATCGCCCTGAGCCATCTGGACGACCATCTTCTGGCCGATATCGGCCTGAAGCGGGAGGCTGCTATTCATGAGGCTGGCCTTCCGTTCTGGCGCCATTGATCCCTGAGGCCGCCAGAACCTCTTCCTGGCCGGGGGAAACCCCGGCCTTTTTTGTTGTCGCGGCACTCGACCCCAAAACCGCGTTTATTTGATATCTGCGTCTGCTTCCTGCGCGCACTTCTGTTCTATCGCCCGATTTCATTTACGCATCATCGGCGTTGAGCGATACGGAAACCTGTTGTAACAGGTCCATGACATTACCCAGTTTGATTTGATGAATGACACTTTCTACTTCTGACGATTCCACACTCGACGATCACATCGCGACACCCAGACCGACCCATCGCAGCGTCCTGCCCGCTTTTGTGCTGGCGGCCTGTATCATCCTGTTGGCGTTTGTCGCGATTGAGGTGGCAGCCCTCTTCGGCACTAAAGTAACAAAGGTTCTGAAAGACCCCGCAACGGTCTACAAATTTCCGATTTTCGCGGGTTTTGTAACCCATATCGGCGTTTTCATTCTGATCGCAACGTCCGCGATTGCGGGCTTTGTCTCGGCGATCAAGGTGCCGCATGCAAAGCGCCTTGCCGCGGTCTCGATCCTGTCGCTGATGCTGGCCTTTGATGACATGTATCTCTTCCATGAACGCGTCGGCCCCTGGCTGCTGGGCACGTCCGAAGAGGTCGTCATGTTGGTTTATGCAATCTTCGCGCTGTCCATCGCGTTCCAGTTCCGCAAAAACCTTTTTGCGCGCGAACAGCTGCCCTTACTGATGGCGGGTGTGGCTTTGATGATCTCGATGGTGATCGACATGGATGGCGGATCTGGCGGATCCATCGTACTGGTCGAGGATCTGAGCAAACTTGCGGGTTACAGCCTGTGGTCAGGCTTTTGGCTGACCTTCGCGCGGGCGGATTTGCGGTTGCTCTAACGCTCTGGCGGGATCGAATAGGTTAGCGATGCGCGGGCGACCGGGGCGTCCATGCCTTCGCTGAACAGCCGAACATCCGTGACAGCCAACGCACGCCCCAGCTTCAAAACCTCCGCCTTGGCGATCAGATCAACACCTGCGGCCGGTTTGCGCATGAAATCAATCGCGCAATTGGTCGTAACAGCCAGCGCTTTCGGCCCGATCATCGCAAGGATCGCCAGATAAGCGCCCACATCGGCCAGCGCAAACATCGACGGGCCGGATACGGTGCCACCAGGGCGCAAGTGCCGCTCTGCCGTGACAAGACGGACGGTCAGCGCGTTCTCGGTCACGTGTTCGATATGGAAATCGCCCGAGACCTGGGGGAACGCTTCGATCAGAAACGCCTCCAAAGCGGCTTTGTCCATCTTGACGCCCATCTCTTCCCTCCCCGGACATTGCCGCCTAGGATTGGCGCGAAACGCTGGGGAGGACAAGATGGCGATTTTGGAACGCGAAGACCGCGGGGCGGTGGCGCATCTTTTGATGAACACGCCTGAGACGTTGAACGCGCTGTCAGACGATATGATCGCGGCGCTGGATGGGGCGCTGGAGGCGCTAGAGGGCGACAGCAGCATTCGTGCCGTGACCCTGTCGGGCGCGGGCAAGGCTTTCTGCGCGGGCCATAACCTGCGGGAAATGTCCGCCGCGCGGCAAGCGGAAGACAAAGGGGCCGCCGCCTTTGCCGATCTTTTCGACCGCTGCTCTACCATGATGATGCGCATTCAGCGCATGCCGCAGCCGGTGATTGCACAAGTCCACGGGATCGCAGCAGCGGCGGGCTGCCAGCTGGTCGCCGCCTGCGATTTGGCGGTGGCGGCAGAAGACACGAAGTTCGGCGTCAACGGCGTGAATATAGGGCTCTTTTGCTCGACCCCGATGGTCGCCTTGTCGCGCAACATCCCGCGCAAACAGGCGTTTGAGATGCTGACGACGGGTGATTTCATCTCGGCCCCGCGCGCCGTTGATCTGGGCCTCATCAATCGTGCGGTGCCGCATGACAATCTGGCGCTGGAAACCGAAGCGCTGGCCGATCAGATCGCGGGCAAACTGGGGGCCGCCGTGCGCATCGGCAAGCGCGCCTTCTATGACCAGCTGCAGATGCCGCTGGATCAGGCCTATGCGTTCACCCGCGATGTGATGGTGGAAAACCTCGCCGACGACGACACCGCCGAGGGGATCGAAGCGTTTATTGCCAAACGCGCCCCGAACTGGGATCAGAGCTGATAAAGCGCGCCAAATTTTGCTTCGAGATAACTGAGCAGCGGCGCCTCTGACGGCTCCGAGCCTGTTGCATGGGCAATCGTCTCACGTGGGGTGCGCAGGCCGCCATGTTGCTGCAGGTTTTCGCGCAGCCAAGCTGTCGCCTTGGACGTGTCGCCTTGCGCCAGGTCTGCATCCAGCGAGGGCACCGCCGCACGCAGGCTTTCATAAAGACACCCGGCATAGACGTTCCCCAGCGTATAGGTCGCGAAATAGCCAAAGAGCCCCACCGGCCAGTGCACATCCTGCAAGCAACCATTGGACGGCTTGTCGACCGCATATCCGAAATCCGCCTCAAACCGGGCGTTCCAGGCCTCTTCCAGATCCGCGACTTTCAAATCGCCGGAGATCATCTGACGTTCCAGATCAAAGCGCAGCAACACGTGCAGGTTATACTGCACCTCGTCCGCCTCTGTGCGGATGTAGCCAGCATGAATACGGTTCACAGCCGCATAGAATGCCTCTTCATCGGCAATGCCGAAATCGCCAAACGCATCGCGCATCTTGCCGTAAAGATAGCCCGTGAAGGCGCGGCTGCGGCCCAGCTGGTTCTCGTAAATCCGGCTTTGGCTTTCATGCACGCCCATGGAGGCGCCCTGCCCAATGGGTGTCAGCGCATAGGCGTCGTCCACGCCCTGCTCATAGGCGGCGTGGCCGACCTCATGGATCGTGGAATAGAAACAGTTGAAGGGATCGGCGGGGTTTGTGCGCGTGGTGATCCGCACGTCCTGCCCCGACCCGCTTGAAAACGGATGCACCGCCTTGTCGATGCGACCGATGCGCATGTCATAGCCGAAATCAAGCGCAAGCTGATGCGAGATCGCAAGCTGTGCCGCCTCGTCAAACGTGCCCTGCACCGGCGTCGGCGCAGGCTTGTCGAGGATCGCGACACGCAGCGCTGTGAGCCGGGGCCGCAACGCGCCGAACATCTGATCAAGCTCGGCCGCCGTTGTGCCCGGCTCATAATCCTGCAACAGCGCGTCATACGGATCGCCGCCATCGGCCAGTGCGGCGCCCTCTTCCTGACGCAACGCGACCACCCGTTCGAGGGTTGGCACAAACGCCTTGAAATCCTCGTTCTTGCGCGCCTCGGCCCATTCGCCCTGCGATTTGGAGGTGACACGCGCGATCTCTGCCGCCAGTTTCGCAGGCACTTTGGCGTTGCGTTCATAACTGCGGGTGATCTCGCGGACCTGCGCGGCAGCCACCGGGTTCAGCGCGGTCCCGTTGATAGCCGACAACCATTCGCCAATTTGCGGATCAGTCCGACGCGCATGCAAAACGGCCTCCAATGCGGCCATTTCCTCACCCCGTTGATGGGCCGCCCCGCGCGGCATCATTGTTTCCTGATCCCAGCCCAAGCGGCCCGCGATTTGTCCCAGTGCTTCGGTTTCGCGCTGGAACGCCATCAGGGTGTCATATGCAGTCATGTCAGGCCGGTCCTCTCACCGATTGAGCCACAGGGTATTGCGACAGGAACCGGGCCCGCAGGATCAGAACCCACAGCACAACCGCGCCAAACTGATGGACAATCGCGATCTGCCAAGGGGCAGAATAGATCACCGTCACAATGCCGATCACCATTTGCACAACCAGCATCGCAAAGACAGCATTGAACGCGAACCGTGTTCCTGCGTTGGCAGATTTGCGCCCGCGCAACCAAACGACGATCCCGAAGACAAAGAGCAGATAGCCCGCCATCCGGTGCATGAATTGCACAAGGCCTGCGTCCTCAAAGAAGTTGCGCCAGACGGGTTGCAGCTCAAAAGGTTGAGGCGGGAAGAAGCCGCCCGCCATAAGCGGCCAATCCGGGTAAGCGCGGCCCGCATCAATCCCGGCCACCAACGCACCGATCAGGACTTGCAGAAACGCGAAATGCATGAGGCCCGTGGACATCGAAAAGAGCTTTGCCTCTTTCCCGCGACGGGCCTGCATCAGATCCGCCTCACTTCGCCCAAGCTGAAACACATACCACGCGATCAAACCTAGAATGGCGAAGGCCAGCCCAAGATGGGTGGCCAAACGGTAAGAGGCCACGTCCAACATCCCCTCTTCCAGCCCGCTGGACACCATCCACCAACCAATAGCACCTTGCAGACCGCCAAGGCCACCAAGAAGCAACAACTTGCCGGTCCAGCCTGTGGGGATCCGGCTGGTGAGAAGGAAAAACGCAAATGGCAGCGCCCAGACAAGGCCGATGAAACGGCCCAACTGGCGATGCCCCCATTCCCACCAGTAGATGACCTTGAACTCGGCCATGCTCATGCCGCGGTTTTGGAGCTGATATTCCGGGATCGCGCGGTACAGGTCGAACTCCGCTTCCCACTGGGCGGCATTCATTGGGGGCAGCGCGCCTGTCAGCGGTTTCCATTCGGTGATCGACAGACCGCTATCTGTCAGCCGGGTTAGCCCGCCCACGGCGATCATCACGACGACCAACGCAAAAAGCACCATCAGCCAGATGCGGATCGCGCCCCGTGCGCCTTTATGCGCCCGATCAATGACGCCTTTCACTGTGTCCGGCGCTTGCTTTGTGTCGCTGCCGACCTCTTCAAAGATACTGCGTTTCGTGTTCATGAACGCCTCAGTTTAGCTTGCTGATCTGATACTTAGAGATCGCTTGGGGCCCTTCAAGTCAATCACCCCGCTCCTTCCACCGCACCATTTGACGCATGATGCCGTGCAGCATTTGCACATCCGCACGGGTCAGCGGCATGCGCGACCACAGATTGCGCAAATTGCGTTTCATGCCGTCTGCCTTGATTTCCGGGAAGAAAAAGCCCGCGCGGTCCAGCGCGTCTTCATAATGCTCGGCCAGTTTTTCAACCTCGATCTGTTCAGCCCAGTCGGCTTTGCCCATCTCGACGGTCGCATGCGTGATTTCGACGCTCTGACGGCGCCACTCATAGCCTGTGAGCAGCACGCATTGCGCAAGGTTCAGCGATGGAAAGTCGGGGTTCACCGGGACCGAGATGATGGCATTGGCCTTCGCAATATCCTCGTTCTCAAGTCCCGCGCGTTCGGGGCCAAAAAGCACGGCAACTTTTTCGCCTGCCGCGATCTTCTCGCAAGCCAGTTCCATCGCGCGTTCCGGGCTGTAGACGGGCTTCGTCATCCCGCGCTGGCGGGCAGTGGCCGCAAAGACGTAAGAGCAATCGGCCACAGCGCCCGCCGTATCCTCAAAAAGTCCCGCCTGATCCAGCAGCCGTCCGGCGCCTGAGGCCATGGCCACCGCTTTGCTGTTGGGCCACCCATCGCGGGGGGCCACGACGCGCATCCGGTCCAGCCCGAAATTCCACATCGCACGCGCGGCGCCGCCGATGTTTTCGCCCATCTGGGGGCGGACCAGCACGAAAGCCGGTTGCGGTTTGAAGTCATCACTCTCGCTCATGGCGGCGGTCTAAGCCGCGCGTGCACAAAGCACAATCCTTTGCGCGCCGCCTCTCTCTTGTCGTGGCATCGCGCGCGGGGTATGAGCCTGCGAAGGCATCAAGACCCGGAAAGACCCGCATGAGCAGTGAAGACATCCCCCAGATTTATCTGATCACGCCGCCCGAGTTTGAATTGTCGGATTTTCCCACCCAGCTGGCGCGGTGTCTGGACAGCGTTCCCGTCGCTTGTCTGCGCCTTGCCATGGCCAGCCGGGACGAGGACCGGATCGCCCGCGCCGCCGATGCCTTGCGCGAAGTGGCCCATGCCCGCGACGTGGCGTTGGTGATCGACAGCCACGTGTTACTGGTCGAGCGCTTGGGCCTGGACGGCGTGCATCTGACCGATGGCGCAAGATCGGTGCGCAAAACCCGCAAGGATCTGGGCGCGGACGCGATTGTCGGAAGCTTCTGCGCCGCGTCCCGCCATGACGGCATGACCGCTGGGGAGGCTGGGGCCGACTATGTCTCCTTCGGCCCAATTGGCACCACGCCGCTGGGCGATGGCACGGTAGCAGAGCCCGATCTGTTCCAGTGGTGGTCCGAAATGATCGAAGTGCCCGTTGTCGCCGAAGGCGCGTTGACGGACGCACTGATCCGAACCGTTGCCCCTTTCACCGATTTCTTCGGGATCGGGGAAGAGATATGGCGTCACGAAGACCCAGCCGCCGCGCTAAAAGCCTTCGCGACCGAGATGGGGTAAGCGGATAAGAGTTTTTAGCAAAACTCTTTCAAATCTCTTTTGAAGAGATTTCCCCCAGCCCGCTCCGCACAGCATCTTCCATCTGCTGCGCGAGTACCTTGCGGTCGGCTACTTCCGCGACGGCCACGGGCGGGTGATACGTAATCTCCACCGCGCCGGGGCGTTTGCAGGCCAGTGTCTCCAGCAAATGCGGCGCAAAGCCCATATCGCCCCACCAGCCATAAAAATCCGGCCGTGCGCCTTCTGGGGCCGTGTATTTGACCGTCACCGGTTGGATCTGCATCACCTCGCGCAAACCATCTTCGAAAAAGGCCGCAAAGAGCGTGGGCTTGAAGGGCAGCACGCGCAGCCCGTCGCTTGACGTGCCCTCGGGAAAAAAGAGCAGCTTATGCCCGGCCCGCAGCCGCGCTGCAAAGATCAGCTTTTGCCGCGCCGCCTCTTGCCGCGCACGGCGGATGAAGACAGTGCCGGTTGCCCGCGCCAGCCAGCCGATGCCGACCCAGCCCGCTACCTCGGCCTTGGCCACGAAATAGACCCGCATCGGAGCGTTGAGCGCAAAAATATCCAGCCAGGACGCGTGATTGGCCACAATCGCCCCGCGCTCTTTCAGGATCGCGCCATGGGTCGTGTGGCGCATGCCCATGATCACAAACGCGCTGCGACAAACAAATTGCGTGATGTGGGGGGTCACGGGCCGCTTCAGCCCAAAGATCGGTCGCTCAATCACCCTCACGGCAAGCAATAGCGCAAGGCAACTGAACGTGACCAGCGCCAAAGGCACGCCACGCAGCACAATCCGCACCCAATCGCCGAGAGACGGGCGAAAGACAGGCGGTTCGCTATCGCTATGCCAGGTCGTGCTCATCGCAGGCTCATGCCGGGCGGCGACCGGTCGAGATGCGCGCCTGTTTGGCATTCATGCGGGCGGTGTCCATAACAAGGCACACATCGGTTGTGTTGAACGCATGGTCTATGAACGCCCCCTCGCCCACGAAGCCGCCCAGACGCAGATACGCCTTGATCAGCGCCGGTGTCTCAACCATCGCCTGCCGCCGATCAAGCGCGCTCTCAGGGATCAAATCCATCCGCTGAAAATGCGCGTCCTGCGCGCGCACCCGCAGCTCTGGCGGGGCCAGATGCCGGTGGTGCAAAAAGGAAAGCGCCTGCTTCAGCGGTGCGATATCCGTGCCGTGAAAGGACGCGACCCCGAAGAGCACATCAATCCCGTGCCTCTCGACATAATCAGCCAGCCCACCCCACAAATGCATCATCGCCATGCTGCCGCGATAAGGCGCTGCAAGACAGGAGCGCCCCAGCTCTAGAAGCCGGCGGCCGGAGGTTTTGAGCACCGTGAGATCATACTCATCTTCCGAGTAGAACTGACCCGCCGCTGCGGCCTGATCTGCACGCAACACGCGGTAAACGCCAACCACGCCGTCCTCTTCCGGCAAAGCCCGGTCAATCAAAAGCAGATGGTCATAAAACGGATCAAAGCGGTCTTTCTCAAGCCCTGCGGCGTGATCGACCATCGCCCCATCGCCACCAAGTTCCTGCACAAAGACACGGTATCTCAGCTGTTGGGCAAGCCGAAGATCGGCCTCGCTCGCCGCCAGACGCACTTGAAATTCCGGGGTAGAAGCACGCATGCAGACCAATCCGTCAAACCGTGTGGGGGTTCTATGGCGCGGCCCCGCCCTTGGCAATCCCGTGCAGACCCGGTCGCCCAGCAAAAGAAAACACACGTTTAGGTTGATTGATGTGAGTTTATTCCGTAAACACCAATTCAAGGTCTACAACCGTGGCGTCGATCACGACCTTACCTTCCTCGCGGAAGTTAACCGTAACTTTACCATCTATGTTGGACTGTACCTGCCCAAGACCCCATTCAGGTTTTTCAGGATGCTTCACCAACATGCCCGGTTCCAATAGGCTACTCATGCCCGACATGATGACTTCTCCCGCTTCGCAAACGCCTTCGGCTCAGGCAGATGAGACTTTGGCTCTTCTGGGGCTTTTGGGCTCCCGCATCTGTCATGACCTTATCAGCCCCTTGGGTGCAATCGGAAATGGAATCGAGCTGTTGGCGATGTCCGGCAGCAGCGCAGGGCCTGAGACGGCGCTGATCGAAGATAGTGTGCGAAATGCGAATGCGCGTATCCGCTTTTTCCGGATTGCCTTTGGCGCCGCGCAACCCGGTCAGTCGCTATCGCGACGTGAGGTTCTGTCGGTGATCGACGATATCTCTCACGGGGCGCGCGTATCGTTTGATTGGACGGTGGAGGGTGATGTGTCGCGCTGCGACGCGCGGCTCGCTTTCCTGCTGATGCAATGTTTTGAGACCGTGATGCCCTTCGGCGGTACGGTACGCATCATCAACCATCCCAGCGGGTGGGGCGTGATTGGCACCTCTGACAGGTTTCGGGACGAGCCGGGGCTTTGGGCGCTGGCCGAAGGCAAACATCACGATATCAGCGATCTGAAAGCCGCCGACTTGCATTTCGCGCTCACACCGCTTGTTGCACAGGATATGAACCGGGCGATTGAGATCACCCACAGCCCGACAGAGATCAGCGTGCGCTTTTAGGCGCGCACGGTCCCGTCGCCGACGACAAGATACTTGAAACTTGTGAGTTGCTCGGCCCCCACGGGCCCGCGCGCATGCATCTTGCCCGTCGCGATGCCGATCTCAGCGCCCATACCGAACTCGCCTCCGTCTGCGAACTGAGTGGAGGCATTGCGCATCAGAATGGCACTATCAAGGCGGCTAAAGAACCGCTCCGCCACCGCATCATCTTCGGTCAACACGCAATCGGTGTGGTTAGAGCCATACTGGCGGATATGGGCAATCGCTTCGTCAACATTATCAACGACTTTTGCGGCGATCTTCATGTCAAGATATTCGGTGCCCCAGTCGTCCTCGCTTGCGGGCATCGTTCCGTTCAACCCCTCGGCGCGCACCTCGACACCGGCCTCTTTCAGGTCATCGACAATTTGCTGACCCAGCGTCTCCGCAATATCGCGATGGATCAGTAGACATTCGGCTGATCCGCAAATCCCCGTGCGCCGGGTTTTGGCGTTCAGCACAACTTTGCGCGCCTTCTCGGGATCAGCTTTCGCGTCTACGAAAATGTGGCAAATCCCTTCGAGATGGGCAAAGACCGGCACCCGCGCTTCGCGTTGCACAAGACCCACAAGCCCCTTGCCCCCGCGCGGCACGATCACGTCGATATAGTCTGTCATGCGCAGCATTTCAGCCACCGCCTCGCGATCCCGCGTCGGCACGCGCAGCACAGCATCTTCCGGCAGCCCGGCAGAGCGCAGCCCCTCAACAAGGCATGCATGGATCGCACCAGAGCTATGAAAACTCTCAGATCCACCGCGTAGAATGACGGCGTTGCCTGCCTTCAGACAAAGCGCACCGGCATCCGCCGTCACATTCGGACGGCTTTCGTAAATCACGCCGATCACGCCAAGCGGTGTGCGGACGCGCTTGATATGCAGCCCCGTGGGACGGTCCCATTCGGTGATCGTCTGGCCGACCGGGTCCTCCTGCGCGGCGACCGCGCGCAGGCTGTCCACGATGCCCTCAATCCGCGCCTCATCCAGCAAAAGCCGGTCGAGCATGGCAGGGCTCAGCCCCTTCTCGCGCCCAAACTCCATATCCTTGGCATTGGCTTCGATGATCGTCGCGCGATGCGCCAAAACGGCATCCGCGGCGGCATTCAAGGCCTCCGCTTTTTGCGCGGCTGGAGCGAAGGCCAACTCGGCCGACGCCGCTTTCGCGCGCGCGCCCAGATCAGCCATCATAGAGGCGATATTCTCCATATCTTTCATCGCTTTGCCTTTCGCTTCAGCCCAAAACCATATCATCGCGGTGGATCAGAACAGCGCGCCCTGAATAGCCCAGAATGGCCTCAAAGTCACTTGTATGCTGACCTTTTATCAGCGCCGCCTCATCCGCCGTATACCGGCTGAGCCCCTGCCCCAGCGGCGCACCGTCGGGTGCCAGAATAGCCACCGGATCACCGCGCCCGAACGCGCCATCCACAGCGCTGACCCCGGCGGGCAAAAGGCTTTTGCCACCCTGCAACGCAGTCACGGCGCCCGCGTCCAGCGTGATCCGCCCTTTCGGCTTCATCGCCGCAATCCAGTGCTTGCGCGCCTGTGCGGGGTCGTCCTTGGCGGTGAACCACGTTGCCGCAGCGCCTTGTTCAAGCGCTTGCAAAGGCCGCATCACAAAGCCATCCGTGATCGCCATGGCGCAGCCCGCTTGGGTGGCCATCTTGGCCGCCATCAGCTTGGTCTTCATCCCGCCTTTCGAGAGGCCCGATCCGGCATCGCCCGCCATCGCTTCGATCTCAGCCGTGATCTCAGCGATCGTATCATAACGCTTGGCGCTCTCGTCTTCCGCAGGGTTGGCCGAGTAGAACCCATCCACATCCGACAGCAGGATCAATTGATCTGCGCCAATGGTCACAGCGACCTGTGCTGCCAGCCGGTCATTGTCGCCATAGCGAATCTCATCCGTCGCGATCGTGTCATTTTCGTTGACGATGGGGACAACGCCCAATGAAACCAACTGCTCCAAGGTCGCGCGAGAGTTAAGATAGCGGCGCCGATCTGCCGAATCCTCCAACGTGACAAGCACTTGCGCGGTGGTCAGATCATGGGGTGCGAGCGCCTCCTCATAGGCCCGCGCGAGCCGAATCTGTCCTACGGCAGCGGCAGCTTGTGACTGCTCCAACGCAAGGGCGTCAGCAGGCAGGCCCAGCACACCGCGTCCCAAGGCAATCGAGCCGGAGGAGACGATAACCACATCCGTCCCACGCGCTTTGATCGCGGCCACATCCTGCGCCAAAGCGTGCAGCCAGTCGGCGCGCAATGCGCCGGTCGCGCGATCCACCAGCAAGGCAGACCCGATCTTGATCACCAGCCGTTTTGCGTCGCTCAGGGCTGCCACGGTTCCGGCTCCCCCCCTTCTTCGGCGCGTCTGCGCAGCCGGTCACTGTCGATCTGCGACCGCAAAGCACGCAGCACATCCGTGGTACCTTCCCGCGCGACACCGGACATCAACAAAACACGCTTTCCAACAGCCTCTTCCAGCGCTTCCTTCGCGGCCAAGCGTTCTTCTTCATCCAGCGCATCGATCTTGTTGAGCACGGTGACGCGTGGCTTATCAGCAAGATCGCCGCCATAAGCCTCCAGCTCGCCAATAATGGTGCGATAGTCCTCGGCAATCGTGTCGGAGGTTCCATCAACCAGGTGCAGCAAGACAGCACATCTTTCCACATGACCCAGAAACCGGTCGCCCAGCCCCCGCCCCTTGGACGCGCCAGCGATTAGGCCCGGAATGTCTGCAATCACGAACTCCACCTCGTCCACACCGACGATCCCGAGGTTTGGATGGAGTGTGGTAAACGGATAATCAGCGATCTTCGGGCGGGCATTTGATGTGGCGGCTAGAAAGGTCGATTTGCCCGCATTGGGCAGCCCCAGCAGCCCCACATCTGCGATCAGCTTCAGGCGCAGCCACAGCGTCCGCTCCACGCCCTCCAGCCCCGGATTGGCGCGCCGCGGCGCCTGATTGGTCGAGCTTTTGAAGTGCAGATTGCCAAAGCCACCATTGCCGCCCTTTGCCAGCAAGACGCGCTGTCCGACCTCGGTCAGATCGGCAATTACCGTTTCCTGATCCTCATCCAGAATCTCGGTCCCGACAGGGACGCGCAGCACCTTGTCTTCGCCATCCTTGCCCGTGCGCTGATTGCCCATACCAGGCTGGCCGTTCTTCGCAAAGAAATGCTGCTGATAGCGAAAATCAATCAGCGTATTCAGCCCTTCAACAGCTTCCGCCCAAACGTCACCCCCACGTCCGCCATCGCCCCCGTTTGGGCCACCATATTCGATATATTTCTCGCGCCGGAAGGACACGCATCCGCCACCCCCGCCACCAGAGCGGATATAGACCTTGCAGAGATCGAGGAATTTCATGGCGTTGCCTTCACATCAGGGTTGCTGAGGCGATAAACGGAAACCGGTGCAGGCTCAACCCGCGCAGCAGAGCTGGCCATGCCGCCGCCGGTTTTCTCGAACCCAGCGTTAGTCAGGACGCGCGTGGAGGCCGGGTTGTCTTCAAAGACATCCGCACCCAGCGAGGCAGGTGCGAAACGCGTGAAGACCGCGTCCGTGAAGGCCGTCACCGTCTCAGAGGCAAATCCCTGCCCGCTTTCGGCCAGATCGAAGAAATAGAAGATATCCGGCTGGCCTTTCACATGCCCGTAATCGGGATGACCCACGCCGATCGTGCCGATCAAAGCGCCGGTGTCTTTGCGACACACACCCAGCCGGAAGCCAAGCTGGCCGCGCCATCGCCATTCCTGCAAGAACGCCTCGACGACGTCAACAGGCCACGGCACCGTCGCGCGAAAGATCATGCGCGCGACATCTGGGTGGCCGCCGATTTCAGCGACACGCGGGGCGTCTTGCGCCATCATCGGGCGCAGAAACAGACGCTCCGTCTCTAGATGCGGCAAGAGCCGTTTGCGTCGGGCCATCCAGCCCCGCCGCGTAAGCTCCATCGCGCGGATGATGATATCGCGCCCATGGGAGGCCGATGGGCGCAGCTCGTCCTGCGTATAGCGAAAGCCCAGCTTGCTCAGCACCCGGCCCGAGCGCGCGTTTTCGGGCGCGTGACCAGACGGCATCACAGCGACATCCGGATCAGCGAAGTAGCTGTCGATGACGGCGCGCGCCGCTTCAGTCACGATCCCACGCCCCCAAGCCTTGCGCGCGACCCAATAGCCCAGCTCACCTTTGCAGGCGCACATGCCCACCACGTCGCCGTCCATCTCGATCAACCAGACGCGGCCCGTATTGTCTTTATTGCGGGCGATAAACTCTTCCGCATCCGACAACTTATAAGGCCAAGGCGCGCGGCCGAGCCAGCGCGTGACCTCCCAGTCACCAAGAGCTTCCGCAACAGCGGGCGCGTCCTGCGGTTTGGGAGGACGCAGGAGCAGCCGATCTGTTTTCAATGTGGCGAAATCCTGCATCTTTCCAGTGCCTTATTTCATCTTCTTCAAGTAAGTCCAGGTGTCGACCTTGGCTTGCCGCGCGACGCTGAACGCCTCCGCATCGCCCAGATATTCAAAGCCGCAATTGGTCAGCACGCGGGCAGACCCGGGATTGTCCTGAAAGACCGATCCGAACATCGTGTCGACGCCTTGCGGGTTTGCCTCCACCATGGCGCGCACGGCGTCCGAGGCAATCCCGGTGTTCCAGAACGCAGGCGCGACCCAATAGCCGATCTCGGACTGGTTGCGGTCCATCGGCTTCAGCCCGATCAGCCCCAACACTTCGGCAGAGCCTTGCGCAGAGCCATCCATGACCCATACGTCTTCCTCGCGCGCATCCTGCAAAGACGCCTCGATAAACTGCTGGATCGAGCCCGGGGGCAGCGGATGCGGAATGCTTGTCGTCATCCGCGCAACGCGCTCGTCGCTGGCATACATCTCGACCAGACCCTGATCGCTGCGCCGCAAGGGACGCAATACGAACCGTGCTGCGGGGATCACCCGCTCTGTCTCGATTTCTTCGATGTTCATGATGTCCCTCCTCCGAACAGCACGAATAGAACGCTTGCGACGGTCAACACCGCCAATGAAATCATCAGGCCCCGCTCCGCAGGGGTGCCAGCGACCGTCTGGGCGATGCGGTCGCCTGCAAAAGTCCAGATCGGGTGCAACACGACCTGACAGGCCAGAAGACAGATGGCGATGATCGCCGTCGCCTCCAAGGGGGGTGTGCCGGGGGCCGTGAACCCTGTGAAGCCGGCCGTAATCATCGCCCAGGCCTTGGGGTTGAGCGGATGCACGATCAGCCCCGCCGCAAAACCCGGTGCTGCATCGGGCCCCGCCCCAGTGGCCAGCCGCATATTGGCCACGCGCCAAGCGAGCCAGATGATATAGGCGGCAGAGGCCCATTTGAGCACTTCAAACAGCCACGGCACCGCGTCAGCCAACTCCATCAAGCCAAAGCCAATCGGCCAGATGATGAGCTGTTTTCCCAGCGCCACACCGGCCACAAAAGGCAACGCCGCCCGGAACCCAAACCGCGCGCCGGTGGCCAGCAAGGCCATATTGGCCGGACCGGGCGTGCCCACCTGAGAGGCGGCGAAGGTCAGAAAGCTGGCGACGGCGACGCTCATGATCGCTCCTGAAAACGAAAAAGGGGACCGGTTTGCACCGATCCCCCAGAATTTTAGCTCTTAACGGTTCGGCTTATTCAGCGGCCTCCGCCACTGGGAGAACCGAAATAAAGGTGCGGCCTTTGAGGCCTTTGTGGAACTTCACAGCGCCATCGACAGTCGCAAAGATCGTGTGATCTTTGCCCATGCCAACGCCTTCGCCCGGCCACATTTTCGTGCCGCGCTGACGCATGATGATGTTGCCGGGGACGACAGCTTCGCCACCGAATTTCTTCACACCAAGGCGGCGACCGGCAGAGTCGCGGCCGTTGCGGGATGAACCACCTGCTTTTTTATGTGCCATTCGTCTCTCTCCTTAGCCTTTAGCCAGTTCTTTGGCCTGTTCAATCCAGCCTTCACGCTCGATCCGGCCTTTGAACGACAGTTTCTCGTCCATGGCTGCAACGTCATCGGAATTCCACGCAGCAATCTGCGCGAATGTGGTGACGCCAGCTTCATGCAGCTTCTTCTCAAGCGCAGGTCCGACACCGGACAGTTGCTTCAGATCGTCGCCACCTTCAGCCTTTGCAGCCGCTTTCTTGGGGGCCGCCTTTTTGGCTTCAGCCTTGGGGGCCGCTTCTTTCTTCGGAGCCGCCTTCTTGGCAGGCTTTTCAGCAACCGCAGCAGCGGCCACAAAACCAGCACCACCCACAGCCGCTTTCACGCCCGACTTGCCAGCACCCTTTTCAAGGATGTCCGTCACGCGGATCAGCGTCAGCTTCTGACGGTGGCCTTTGGTACGCTTGGAGCTGTGCTTCCGGCGGCGCTTGACGAAGTTGATGACCTTGTCGCCTTTGATCTGGTCAATGACTTCGGCCTGAACGCCTGCATCTTCGACCATCGGCGTGCCAATCGTGCCACCAACCATCAGAATTTCGTTGAACTGGACTTTTTCACCAGCATCGGCTGCAAGTTTCTCAACACGCAGAACGTCACCCGCCTGCACCTTGTATTGCTTGCCACCGGTCTTGAGGACCGCAAACATCGCGTCTTTCCTTCGTCTCTCGCGTCCTGTGGCCCCTTGCGGTGTTTTTGGGATCAAAGCCCCACCTCGGACAGCGCGCCCGTTCGGGCGTTATTGAAATAAGCTCCGAACAGGCGGAGGCCTGCCGGAATGCGCGCTTATCGTCACGTCGCGGTTGTAAGTCAAGCCCAAAGAAGGCCTCTTTCGGCTATGAAAAGGCTCCTTCTTTCCTTGATCGGCATTTGCGTGCTGACTGCCTGCTCTCTCGAGCCGCGCCACGTGCCAAATCCGCTGCTATTGCCCGGTCAGGCGCTACAAACTGCGGCGCAGAACGCGGTCTATAATCGGCGGCGCGGCGCGGTGGAGTTTTTTGTCAAAGACAACCACCCGCGCCTGATGGCCGAAATTGAGCGTGGTGGCGGCCCTTATCTGGACGAAGCGATGGCGATGGCAAAAGTCCCGCCCGCGTCCCGCGAAGCGTTGAAACTGGACCTCCGGGGGGATCGCCGACTTTACGCAAGCAGTCCCGATGCGCTTGTTGTCACCTTGATGGTCTACGGACCCTAAAGCTCCTGCCCGCCCATATAGATCGACGCCGCCAGCCCCAAGGCGCGGCTGATCTCGGTGAACATATCGTTAAACCCGGCAAACAAAGCGCGGTTGAGCGCGCTGCCCTCTGGCGTCAGCGATAGCTCAATATAGGATTCGATCTGTTCATCGCTCAGCGGCTGATAGGCCATCAGCAGATAGGACTGGATCCATTCTTCCGTCTCATCGCGAATCTCCGTCTCCTGATTCCAGACATCTCGGATGATCTGGTCCTCGGTCATCTCAAATGGAAAGGCCCCGCCATCGGCAAGCCCGGTATAGAATGCGTAATTGGAGTTCAGCGCGCCCACGACATTCGATTCCACCAGATCATTGGTGTCGATGTAGGTGCGGATCAGCGCAAGCCGGGGATCGCTGGCTTCAACGGCCGCTTGCAACTGGCTGACGCTGGCCTCTTCCACCGCATCGTCTAACAAGGCTTCTCGTGCGCTGATTTCAAGCGCGATGATCTCGGACCCCGTCTCCGACTGGAAAAACGCAACCAGCGGCGCGGTGTCTGTGCCGTCCAACGCAGCCTCAAAGCCGCGTTCCAGCGTGGCAGCCATCTTGTCGGTGTCGTAGATCTCGTCGACCTTGCGGTCCCAATCGGGCCCGCCTGCGCCGTTCAGAAAATCACTCGCCATTTCAGCGCCGTAAGACAGCCCCTCCTGGCGCATGATCTCGATGATGCGGTCCATTCCCATCACGTCGAGCAGCGTATCGGTATCGGCCCGCGCAGGCGCAGGCAGGAACATCAGCATCGCAAGGCATAACGGGATCAGGCGGGTCATCTGGCTCTCCTCAGGTTCAAGGCAAAGCTAGCGCCCTTTGCGCGTCGGGCCAATCGCATAACGCGCCCAACGCAAATCGCGGCAAAAACCAGTTGCGCCGCGCGGCCATGGGCAGTAAACGGCGCGCCACAGACCCTTCGCGGAGAGGTGCCGGAGTGGTCGAACGGGGCGGTCTCGAAAACCGTTGTGGGTGCAAGCCCACCCAGGGTTCGAATCCCTGTCTCTCCGCCACTGGGCTATATTTTCGTTTTAAATCAAGAGTTTGCAGGATGAGGGTGCAAAACCCAATCCGGCGCTGGCCCCAAACGCCGCTCGGTCCCGTCTTCAAAACGCGCGCATAGGCTCTGTTCCTGCACAAAGACATCCATGACAAGGGCAGTCGCATCGTGCAGTTCAACAGCATAAATCGCATGACGCGTCTCATGCGTGTCTCCATCGCGCAACGTCAGCGCGGTCCGCACGCTATAAGCCGAGATCGCATTCACCGCCGCCGCCGCACGATGGCCTGCGGCGCCCGCCGTGCATCCGTCCTCTACGCCCAGCACACCAATATGCCGTCCGTTCCAAGGGCTGTAATCCCGCCCTCCGTTCGAGAACCACAGCATTGTCACCGGCAAGCTCCGCGGGTCTTTGGCGATGACAATCAGATCACGCTCAGCCTTTCGCGCAATCGCCGTCCAGCCCAGCCGCACCCCCGGCGCTTCGATCAGCGTCACGAAATCCTCGTGCCCAGACTCTTCCGGATAGGCTGTCAGATCAACAGGCCCATCAGCACCGGGAAAAGAGCGCGCATCCCGGCCCTCAGCCGGATACTGCAGCCAGTTCCGCCCAACCTCCAGCGGCGCATCTTGCGTGACGATCCCAGCCTTTGGTGAAAAGCTCAGTCGCCCACCCGCCGCCATGCGCACCATCGGATGATGAGCCACAGGCAGCGCGCCCACACCGCCCGAAATCCGGTGCGTCTGAAAAAGCGCCCCACCGCGCAGCGCGATATGCTTGTCGATCCGCGCCCCCATGACCGGTGCGCACAGCCGTAAATGCGCCGCATCGCCCGTCTCGGCAATCAGGTCCCACGGGCTATTCGCCGACATCCCATGAATCGGCGCATCGATCAGATCGCTTTTCCCGAACGGGGCGCAAAAGAAATCGCCCTGCAAGCGCCGCTCCACCAGCGGGATGGATGGATCGTCCTGCACCTCCGCTTCGTCCAACCAAGGCGCGCGGTGCAGCGGCGCAATCCCGTTCAAGCGCAGATCACAGATATGGCCAGTGTCCAGTGCAACCGTCGCAGCCTCACCGCCCCGCCCCGCAAGCCTTAACGTCACCCGCGAAAGCCTTGTGCCACAACGAATTTCTCCGAACTGTCCGAGCGTGACGCGGGCGGCTTCACATTCGCGACCTTCGCAAATTTCTGCTTCAAGAGCTTCTGCAGATCACCTTCCGCCCCACCAGCCAAGACCTTCGCCACAAAGGTCCCGCCCGGATCCAGCACGTCAAACGCGAAATACGCTGCCGCCTCGCAAAGCGCCATGATCCGCAAGTGGTCGGTCTGTTTATGCCCGGAACTGGCCGCCGCCATATCGGACATCACCACATCGGCCTGTCCGCCCAGCCAGCCCTTCACCTTGCCATCCGCGTCATCGTCCAGAAAGTCGAGCACATGCAGCTCGGCTCCCGCAATTGGCTCCACCTCTTGCAGGTCAATGCCCAGCACCGTGCCGATGGATTTGCCCGACTTCTCCCCCAGAGCGTTCACGCGCTTGACGGCCACCTGACACCATCCGCCCGGCGCACAGCCCAAATCAACGATCCGCGCGCCCGGCACCAGAAAGCGGTACTTGTCGTCTAACTCAAGGATCTTGAAGGCCGCACGGCCACGATACCCTTCGGCCTGCGCGCGCTTCACGTACGGATCGTTCAACTGCCGCTCCAACCACAGGGTTGAGCTTAGCTTGCGCCCCCGAGCCGATTTCACCTTCACGCGCAAGTCGCGCTGCCCGCGTCCGCTGGTTTTCTTTGCCATCAGCCCGGCCTTTCTTCCAAGACGCCATCCGCGCTCATCTGCGCATAAAGGAGACCCTCGCGCAGGCCCCGATCTGCCACCGAAAGCCGATCCGTCGGCCAGGACCGCAAGAGCGCCTGTAGGATCGCAGCCCCCGACATGATCAACGCCTGCCTGTCGCGCCCGATGCGCGGGTCATTGCGCCGCCCAACCGGCCCCAAGGCCAGATAATCGTGGATCACCCGGTGGATCTGATCCGAATCCATCCGCAACCCATCCACCTTGGACCGGTCATAGCGCTTCAGCCCCAAATGGGACGCCGCAACAGTCGTCACAGTCCCGCTGGTGCCAATAATCTGAAAGCCCTCGCGCACCTGCTCTTCCGCGTAAGGCGCGAAATCGGCGAGGTTTTCTTCAAAAAAACAACTCATCAACGCAAAACGACCCGCGTCATCCTCCACATCGTGGAATTGATCGCGCAAGGTCGCCACGCCCAAGGGCACCGAGATCCAGTCCACGACAGAGGCGTTGCCATCCCCCGCATCGCCGCGCCGCAAGCCCTCGGTCACCTGCATGATGGCTTGTGCCCGATGCTTTTTCTTCACGCGGCGCAGATCAATCCAGACCAACTCGGTCGAGCCGCCGCCGATATCCACAACCAGCAACTGCTCTGTCTTCTTGGACACCAGCGGCGCGCAGGAAATCACGGCGAGGCGCGCCTCTTCCTCGGGCGCGATGATCTCAAGCTCCAGCCCCGTTTCGCGACGCACCTGCGCGATAAATTCACGTGCGTTCTGCGCGCGGCGACAGGCCTCCGTCGCGACCAGCCGCATCTTCTTCACCCGGTGCTGCTTTAGCTTGTGCTTGCAAATGCGCAGCGCTTGCACGGTGCGCTGCATGGACGCCCGCGACAGCCGACCAGACGCCTCAAGCCCCGCCCCCAACTGGACGGTCTTGGAAAAGCTATCAACCACCTTGATCTGCTCGCCATCGGGGCGCGCAATCAACATGCGGCAACTATTTGTGCCCAGATCAAGCGCTGCATACAGCGGCGGCCTGTCCGGTTTGGAAGATGCGGTGCCTTCAACCGGTTTCGGGAGAGCGCCCGCACCTAAGGGACGCTTGGGCGCCATGATCACGCCCTCCATTTCGAGTTGCTGTTAATCTATGACGTCCCACAGGCGCGCGCAAGAACGCTCATGATGAAGATGAATCGTTTTCCGATCCGCCCCGGTGGCCCTGCCCGTCGCGATGTCCTAAATCAAAAGCGTCGCTCGCGAGGCGCGCTTTGTCGAAATTCGACCCTGTGGATCGCGTGCGACCCCGTAGAAAGACCCCAAGAGGGAGAGTGCAATGCCAGACGTCACCATTGTCTATTGGCGCGATATTCCGGCGCAAGTGATCGTCGGAAAAGGCCGCCGTGGCGCGAAAAAGCAGCTTGAAGAGCGTTTTGAGCAAGCCATTGACCGCGCGGCGATGAAAACCGGCGCGGCTGGCACGGATGACTATCTGGCGGAATGGCGCAAGGCAGAGCCCTATGTGATTGATGGCGAACCCGCCGATGTGCTGGACGCCGAAGTGGCCCGCTTGCAGGCCGAATATGATCAGGACCGGATCAAGGCGCTGATCGCAAATGATGGCTGGGCGTAAGCTGACAACTCTATGGGAGGCCGCGATGGGTCTGTTGAATTTCAAACGCAAAGAGACTGCGCAGACGGTCAACCCGCAAGTCGAAGCGTTCTTGCAGGACTACTCGATCGAGGTGATGCCCCGCACCGCCGAAAAGATCGACAATTTCCGCGATCTGCTGCCCGAAGGCACCCGCGTCTACATCGCCCATATCGAAGGCACGCCGATTGAAGACATGGTGACGACAGCCGCACGTCTGGCGAAAGACGGCTACAAGGTCATGCCGCACTTCCCCGCGCGCATCATCAAGGACAGCGACACACTGGCCGACTGGATTGCACGGTATCAAGGCGAAGCCGGTGTCGATCAGGCGCTTTTGCTCGCCGGTGGCGTGGCCGCGCCCCATGGCGACTACATCAGTTCCATGCAGCTTCTTGAGAGCGGTCTTTTCGACAAAGCGGGCTTCAAACGCCTTCACGTGGCCGGCCACCCCGAAGGCAACAAGGATATCGACCCGGACGGCTCCATGAAGAACGTGGACGAGGCCCTGCGCTGGAAGCAGAAGTTTTCAGAGACTACCGATGCCGAGATGGCGCTGGCCACCCAGTTCTGTTTTGAGGCAAAACCCGTCATCGCCTGGGCCGATGCGTTGAAAGAGGCAGGCATCGACCTGCCTATCCATATCGGCGTCGCCGGCCCCGCCAAGCTACAAACGCTCATCAAGTTCTCTATCGCCTGCGGCGTCGGTGCGTCCCTCCGCGTGCTGCAAAAACGCGCCAAGGATGTCACCAAGCTCGTTCTGCCCTTCGAGCCGACCGAGTTCATCACCGATCTGGCCGCCCACAAAGCCGAAAACCCCGATTTCAACATCACCCATGTGCATTTCTTCCCGCTCGGCGGCATCAAGACCAATGCGCAATGGGCGATTGACAATGGCGGCGCCTCTGCCGTTCCCGCCTCTCAGGTCTAAGGATTAAGAATGACCCGCACCGTACTGGAATCCAAATCGAAAACCGTTGTCATCGGCTTTGAAGAGCCGTTCTGCGTGATCGGTGAACGGATCAATCCGACAGGCCGCAAGAAGCTGGCCGCTGAACTTGAGGCTGGCGATTTCTCGACTGTCGAGAAGGACGCGCTTGAGCAGGTTGTCTGCGGTGCTCAGGTTCTCGATATCAATGCGGGTGTGGTCTATAACTCGAACCCCAACCCGAACGAGACCGAACCGCCTTTGATGGGCAAGATCGTCGAACTGGTTCAGGGCCTCGTCGACATTCCGCTTTGCATCGACAGCTCCGTCCCCGGTGCTTTGGAAAAAGGCTTGGAGCTGGCCAATGGTCGCCCGCTGCTGAACTCCGTCACCGGAGAGGAAGAGCGGCTGGAGGAGATCCTGCCGCTGGTCAAGAAATACAACGTCCCCGTTGTAGCGATCTCCAACGATGACACTGGTATATCGGAGGACCCCGAGGTCCGCTTCGCGGTCGCCAAGAAGATTGTCGAGCGCGCTGCCGATTTTGGCATTCCCGCCCATGACATCGTTGTTGATCCCCTTGTGATGCCCGTGGGCGCCATGGGTACGGCTGGCGTGCAAGTCTTTGAACTGGTGCGCAAACTCCGGGAAGAGTTGGGTGTGAACACGACCTGTGGCGCTTCCAATATCAGCTTCGGCCTGCCCAACCGCCACGGCATCAACAACGCTTTCCTCGCCATGGCCTCCGCCGCGGGCATGACCTCTGCGATCATGAACCCCGTCGCGATGCCCAAGACGAAAAAGATGGTCGGCGATCGTCTGGACGAGTTGAAAGCACTGGGGGCAACCGCCCCAGACGATGTCGATCTTGCCGCCATCGCCCCCCTTCTCGGCATGGCTCCTGCGCAAGACCTCGTCACCGAACGCCTCGCCCGCCTTGCCGATCTGGGCATCATGGTGCCAGAGGGTGTCGAACTGGGCAAACTCGCTCCGCTGTTGGGCCTTTCGCCAAAGGTCGGTGTCGCCTCGGAAGAGGTTGTCTCCATACGCGCCGCCGACTTCCTGCTGGATCACGATCCGTCGGGTGGCAACTGGATCAAGCTCAACAAAACCGCCGCCCCAGCGGGTGGTCGCGGTGGTCGCGAAGGTGGGCGCCGCCGTCGCCGCGCCTAACGCACTTTAGGAACCTCACGGAACCCGTTGAAAAGGTGTTGAAATGAAAGCTGACCCCCTCGTGATCTTCACGCCTTCGGGCAAACGGGGGCACTTTCCTGTCGGCACGCCAATCTTGACCGCTGCACGCCAGCTTGGCGTCGATCTTGATAGTGTCTGTGGCGGGCGTGGCATTTGTTCAAAATGCCAAATCACGCCCTCTTACGGCGAATTCCCCAAACATGGCGTGACAGTCGAAGACGCCGCCCTGTCCAACTGGAACGCAGTCGAGCAACGCTATGATGAAAAACGCGGCCTCAAGAAAGGCCGCCGCCTCGGCTGTCAGGCGACCGTGCAAAGCGACATCGTCATCGATGTGCCCGCCGAAAGCCAGGTCCACAAACAGGTCGTCCGCAAAGCCGCTACCGCCCGCGCGATCACGATGGAGCCTGCAACGCGGCTCTACTATGTCGAAGTGGCGGAACCTGACATGCACATCCCCACCGGAGATTTCGAGCGACTTCAAGATGCGCTCAGAACCCATTGGGATATCGACGGAATTACGGCTGATCTTACCCTGATGCGCAAGCTCCAACCGGCCCTGCGCAAGGGCGAGTGGGCAGTTACCGTCGCGCTGCACAAAGGCCATCAAGACGACACGCACCGCGTCCTCGACGTCTGGCCCGGTTTCTTTGAAGGCCCGCTTTACGGCCTCGCCATCGACCTTGGCTCCACCACTGTGGCGGCCCATCTGTGCGATCTGACCGACGGGGCTGTGAAAGCCTCAAGCGGCATCATGAACCCGCAAATCCGCTTTGGCGAAGACCTGATGAGCCGCGTCAGCTACGCCATGATGAATCCCGGCGGCGATGTCGAAATGACCTCCGCCGTGCGCGAGGCAATCAACGAATTGACCGTCGCAATCGCCGAGGAAGCGCAGATCGACGCCGCTCATATCGTCGAAACAGTCTTCGTCTGTAACCCCGTCATGCACCACCTCCTTCTCGGCATCGATCCGGTCGAATTGGGTCAAGCCCCCTTTGCGCTCGCGACATCCTCCTCCGTCAGCCTCGACGCCAAAGAGCTTGACCTGACCGCCATGAACGACCGCGCGCGGGTTTTTATTATGCCGTGCATCGCAGGCCATGTAGGCGCTGATGCCGCTGCAGTCGCGCTAAGCGAAGAACCCCAGAATTCCAGTGACTTGGTCCTCATAGTTGATGTTGGAACCAATGCCGAAATCCTGCTCGGCAATACCGATAAAGTCCTCGCCTGCAGTTCGCCCACAGGCCCCGCTTTCGAGGGCGCGCAAATTTCCTCCGGTCAGCGCGCGGCCCCCGGTGCCATCGAGAAGATCGAGATTGATCCGATCACAAAGGAGCCCCGATTCAAAGTGATCGGCTGCGATCTGTGGTCGACCGATGAGGGCTTCGAAACCGCCACAGCCACGACCGGCATCACCGGCATTTGCGGCTCCGGCATTATCGAAGCGGTGGCTGAAATGCGCATGGCGGGCTTGCTAGATCCGTCTGGCCTGATCGGAGGCCCCGATCAAACAGGCACGCCACGCTCCATCCCCGAGGGTCGCACCCACGCCTATGTCATCCATGATGGCACCGCCGATGGCGGCCCGCTCATCACCGTCACTCAAAGCGATATCCGCGCCATCCAGCTTGCGAAATCCGCGCTCTATGCCGGTGCGCGCCTACTGATGGACGAGATGAAAGTCGACGTCGTGGACCGCGTCGTCCTCGCAGGCGCTTTTGGGGCTCATATTTCCAGTAAACACGCGATGGTGCTTGGGATGATCCCAGACGCCCCGCTCGACAAAGTCTCAAGCGCGGGCAACGCGGCAGGCACAGGCGCGCGGATTGCCTTGTGCAACACCTCCGCCCGCACCCAGATCGAGACGCTGGTCAAACAAATCGACAAGGTCGAAACCGCGATTGAGCCGAAATTCCAAGAGCATTTCGTCAACGCCAATGCGATTCCCCACGCGACCGATCCTTTCCCGGAGCTCGCCAAGATCACGTCCCTGCCCGATGTCAGCTTCAACACCAATTCCGGAGACCAAGCCGCAGGCCGCCGCCGTCGCCGCCGCGCTTGACGGCCCCGCGTCCGCGGTCTACTCAAACATTCCGGCGCGGGTATGGTGAAAAGGTATCACGCGAGCTTCCCAAGCTTAAGTTACGGGTTCGATTCCCGTTACCCGCTCCAAGTGCCGCTTTCGTCTCATTTGGACATTTGAAAAAAGCGAAAGCCAGGACGCTGCGCCTCACTTTCGCTTTTCGGAAATATCCCCGCCGGAGGCATCCATAAAAAGAATGCGCCGCAGGCGCTCAATAAAGTCCGGCTGAGCGGGCGCGAAGCTGGATCAGCGCCAGAACCGTATCAATCGTGGGCGTTGGCGTTTCGGTCAGCCGTCCCAACTCCTGAACGGAGGCCACGAGCGCATCAATCTCCATCGGGCGCCCCTGGTCGAGGTCCTGCCACATCGACGTGCGATGCGCGCCGACAGCGGCCCCGCCATCAATCCGCCGGTCCACGTCTATCGGGAATTTCACGCCCAGCTTCTCGGCAATCTCCTGAGCCTCAACCATCATGCCGCGTGCCACAGCGCGGGTTCCAGGGTCAGTGCAGAGCACATCGAGCGTCGCATGCGTCAGCGCAGAGATCGGGTTGAACGAGAGGTTCCCCCAGAGTTTCACCCAGATCTCATCGCGAATGCGCGGGCGCACCGGCGCTTTGAGACCCGCCGCAGACAGCGCTTTCGAGAGGGCCATGGCCCGCTCGGACTTTGAGCCGTCAGGCTCCCCCAATGAAAAGCGATTGCCTTCGATATGTTTGATCACACCGGGTGCGGTCACCTCGGCTGCCGGGTAGACAACGCAGCCCAGCACGTTGTCCGGGCCGAACCCGTTCCACTGTGCATCACCGGGATCGACAGAGGCCAGCCGCGTCCCCTCCAGATCGCCGCCCAGCTTGTGGAAATACCACCACGGCACGCCGTTCACGCCGCTTACAATCGTCGTATTCGGCCCGATCAGGGGTTTCATCTTGTCGACCACCGGCGGCACGGAATGCGCTTTGAGCGTGACGATGACATAGTCCTGCGGCCCCAGCTCTGCCGGATCGTCGGACGCGGTCACATTCACGCGCGTCTCGCCCGTCTCCTCAATCAAACGCAGGCCGTTTTCCTGCATCGCCGCCAAATGCGGCCCCCGCGCCACAAGCGACACATCCGCCCCGGCATCGGCCAGTTTCACGCCCATATAGCCGCCGATCGCTCCGGCGCCGAAGACACAGATTTTCATCGCTTGATCCTTACGCCGCCTGCACGAGGCCCAGCTTTTCAGCCATGCCGATCCGTTGCATTTTGCCGGTGGCCCCCTTCGGAATTTCGTCCAGGATCAACACCTTACGCGGCACTTTGAAGTCAGCGACCCGCTCGGCGGCAAAGGCGCGGATGTCTTTCTCTGTCGCTTCCTGCCCATCGCGCAGCACGACAGCCGCGGCGACCTCCTCCCCCAATTTGGGATGGGGCAGCGCGAAGGTCACGCATTGGGCAATCGCCGGGTGATCCATCAGAATTTCATCCACTTCCAGCGGGCTGATCTTCTCGCCACCGCGGTTGATGATCTCTTTCAGGCGGCCCGTCAGGCGCAAGTAGCCTTCGTCGTCAAACGCGCCCTGATCGCCAGTGCGGAACCAGCGATGGCCATCGGCTTCAAAGAACGATTTTGCGTTGGCGTCCGGGTTGCCCTCATAGCCGGGTGTCACATTGGGGCCCGAGATGACCACCTCGCCCACGCCATCCACCAGCCGGTCTTCGGTCTCATGCGCCGTGCGCACCATCGGGCCGGCTTCGACGCCCACCGATCCGGGCTTTTGCGCGCGCGGCGGCAGCGGGTTCGACGCCATCTGATGTGCGGCTTCCGTCATGCCGTAGCCTTCGATCACAGGCGCGCCAAACGTCTCTTGCAGCGCCGTCATCACCTGCGGCGGCAGCGAGGCGGAGGACGACCGCAAGAAGCGCAGCTTCGTCTCTGCAATAGTTTCGGCATTCCGCGACGCGCGGCTCAGGATCGCCTGGTGCATCGTCGGCACGGCCGTGTACCACGTGGGCTGCGCGTCCTTCATCCAGCCGAAAAAGCGCAGCGCATCAAAGCCGGGCGCGCACCAGATGGAGGCGCCTGCCGCAAGCGACGCAGACACGGCTGCCAACAGCCCATGGATGTGAAAAAGCGGCATCACGTTCATGCAGCGATCCGCAGCCGTCAGCGCCAGCGAATCTCGGATATGCCCGGCAGATGCCGCGATGTTGGACTGCAAGAGCGGCACAATCTTGGGGCGCGATGTCGTTCCCGATGTGTGCAGGATCAAGGCGACATCGTCCTCCGACGGTATCGCGGTATCCGCTGCGCCGCCGCCCGCCACATCTGCCATCAGCGTGAACTGCCCTGCTGGCGCATTTGCCGCCGCGCTCAGACGCAAGACCGACAGACCCTTTGCCTCTGCTGCCGCCAGCGCGGGCCCGTCATAGCCCTCCGCCAGCACAATCGCCTTCGCACCAAGGTCCTCCAGATAGAACTCATACTCGTCCTGACGGTAAGCCGGGTTCAGCGGAGCCGTCGTGGCCGCCTGCGCAATCGTCACGAATGCCGTCGCCATCTCAGGACCGTTGGGCAGCACAATCGCCACCCGATCACCGCGCCCGATCCCGAACACGTGCAGTTGCGCAGCCACATCCGCAGCCAGCCCCCGCAGCCCGCCATAGGTCAGCCAATCGCGATCCGGTGCACCGATCGCCAGGGCCTCCTCCGGATGGTCGGAAAGCAACGTCTTGAGTGTCGTCATGTCTCTAGTCCCTTCTTGCGCGCCCTATTCGGCAGGCGCGACCCCGTCTTTCGGTGATTTCCTCAGATACTTAGCCAGCGGCAGCAAGAAGAAAAGCACAGCGAGTGCAATGAACGTGCCTGAAAGCGGTCGCTCGACAAAGGCCAGAACATTGCCCTGCTCTGCGATCAGCGTCTGGCGGAAGCTTTTCTCCATCAGTGGGCCAAGCACAAGCGCCAGCACAAGCGGGGCCAGTGGATAGTCCGCTTTGCGCAGGAGATAGCCCGCAATACCGAAGCCTGCGATCAGCCAGACGTCATGCATCTTTTGGCTGGGTGCGAAGCCCCCAACGATGCACAGCACCAGCACGATCGCGCACAGCACAGTGAATGGCATCCGCAGCGCCCAGACAAAAAGCGGGATCAGTGCAAGGTTGATCAGCACCGCCGCGAAATTCGCCGTATAGAGCGACGAGATCAGACCCCACACGAAATCCGGCTGCTCGATAAACAGCATCGGCCCCGGGACCAGCCCCCACATCACCATGCCCCCCAACAGCAGTGCCGTGGTGGGTGATCCGGGAATCCCCAGCGTCAGCATCGGCAATAGCGACCCGGTGGAGGCCGCATTATTCGCCGTCTCCGGCGCGGCCACCCCTTCGATATTGCCTTTGCCAAAGCTCGTTGGCTTTTTCGAGGTCGAGCGGGCGATGCCATAGGCCATCAGCGACGCAGGTGTCGCGCCCGCCGCCGGCAGCATCCCCACGAAGAAGCCCAGAAATGACCCAACGCTCATCGTTTTCCAAAGCCGGTTCATCGCTTTGAACCCCGCGCCCAGTTCCTTGAACGTGATCCGGGCGGGCGTGACCTGCGGCGCGGTCTTTGAGGTCTCAATCGTGTGCAGCACCTCGCCGATGCCATAAACGCCAATCGCCAGGACCAGAAAGCTGATGCCCGAATAGAACCCTGGCAGATCGCCAAAGATCAGTCGCGGCTGACCCGAGATCAGGTCAAGCCCGACCGTTGACAGGACAAGGCCGAGACAGATCATCACGATGGTTTTCAGCACGTCATCGCCGCCGAGCCCCACGAAAGTGGTGAAAGCCAGCAAGACCAACGCGAACTCCTCTGCCGGTCCGAATTTCAGCGCGAGATCGGCCAGAGGGGCCGCAAAGACGGTGAACAAGATGACCGAGATCGTGCCACCTACAAAAGACGCAACCGCCGCGGCAATCAACGCAAGTCCCGCCTTGCCCTGCTGTGCCATGGGCCGCCCGTCGAAAGTCGTGGCGACGGCCGTTGAGGCACCCGGTATCCCCAACAGGATCGAGCTGACAGCCCCGCCATACATCGCCCCATAATAGATTGCGCAGAGCAGGATGATGGCCGAGCTGGGCGGCACAATGAATGTCAGCGGCAACACAATCGCCACACCGTTGACCGACCCAAGGCCCGGCATCGCACCGATAAAGAGGCCCGCCGTCACACCCAGCAGAACGATCATCAGGTTCAACGGCGACAGCGACGTCGCAAATCCGTCCATCAAAAGGGAGAACACGTCCATCAGCCCGCCTCCTCAGAAGAACATCGCGTAAAGCGGGATGAAAAACGGCTCCGTCACGCCTTTAGGCAGCAGGATCTTCAACGTCACTTCAAAGAAAAAGAATAGAAAGACCGGCGTGATCAGCGTGATTGATGCGGTCAACGCCCAGCTGTGGCCACCGAAAATGCGTAGATACCAAAGCAGAAAGCCCATCAGCGCGACATAAGTGCCAAGATACTGCATTGCGCCAATCGTCACGATCAGTGCCACGCAGACAAGTGCCACAGATCGGATCATTTCAGGATCAAAGAACGGGGTGCCATCATCAGATCCGCTTACGAAACTCCGGATCAAAATGCCGCCAGACGCCAGAAGCATCACAAGCGATAGCCAGAACGGAAACGCGCCCCCACCGGGGCCTGAACTGCCTTCCCAACCGATTGGTAACACCGTGGCATGCCACATCAGATAGGCGGAAAAAACCATGAGAGAGGCCGCAATCACGCGGTCGGCTGTCAACATGAGGAACGCTCCCGAATTCCGGTATTGAGTTGGCACGGCGGGGCAAGCCGCCGTGCCGATGCAGATGCTCAACTGAGAGGGGTCAGGAGCCTGCGATTTCACCCATCGAGGTCAGGATGTCGTTGTGACGCTGACGCTCTTCAAGGAAATACGCCTGCAGCGCATCGCCTGTCAGAAGGTCGGTCTGCAGGGCTTTCTCGGACGCATAGGTCTGCCATTCCTCCGAATCAGCGAGCTTTTCAAACATGGCAGTGTAGTAGTCGATGGCTTCCTGCGGCGTGCCCGGAGGGGCCACAAACGACCGCTGCATGGTGTAGGTCATCGGATGACCCAGCTCTGTCATCGTCGGCACATCCGGGAAGACAGCGATCCGCTCAGACGTGAAGGCCGCGATGGGGCGCGACTTGCCCGCCTGCCAGAAGCCCATCTGCTCGGACGGGTTGTTCACAGTGCTGTCGATGTGACCACCCACAAGGTTCTTGGCCACGGTTCCGCCGCCTTTGAAGGGCACATAGGTGTGCTTGATGCCGAACTCTTTCTCCAGCATGGCAGTGACCAGGCTGTCTTCCTGACCGGTGCCGGTGCCGCCCATCTTCCACTCACCGCCCGCAGCCTTCACGGCTGCCACGTAGTCATCAAGCGTCTGGATATCGCTGTCGGCATTTACCCACAGAACGAACGTGTCCAAGGCCATACGTGCAATCGGCGTGTATTCTTCGATATCCACTCCGATATCGGTGCGCAGCGGCGTCGTGTAATAGCTGTTCAGCGTCGCCATGATCGTATGGGCGTCGCCTTCCTTATCCTTAAGGTAGCGCAGTGCTTCAGCGCCCGATCCGCCGCCTTTGTTGACCGGCAGGATCGGCATCGAGGACAGGTTCTCTTTCTGAATGATCGACTGGAAGAGACGCGCAAGACGGTCCGCGCCGCCGCCCTGTCCGGCCATGATGACCATCTCAACGGGCTTTTGCGGCTTCCAGTCGCCTGCCGAGGCCGGCACAGCCAAAGTCATCGCAGCAGCAGCTGCCAGCCCCAACGCAACGCGGCGTGTGAACGAAACTGTCATGATTATTCCTCCCTAGCATGACCAAAGTTGCAGCGGTTTTCCCACCCGAATGCGCAACTTCTGAGCTTCAAGATGACAGCCCGACGGGATTTTTCACTAGAAATGGGGTTTGTGTGTAATAAGTAACTCTTACATAGCCAAATTCTGTAATGTTGTAAGGATCAGCCATGCGAAAGACACTTGTCGGTCCCCGGCTCCGGCAGCTCCGGCGAGAGCATGGTCACACGCAGTCTGAAATGGCTGCGCAACTCAGCATCTCTCCGGCCTATGTGAACTTGCTGGAAAACAACCAGCGCAGCTTGTCTGTGCAGGTTCTCATGGCGCTGACCGAAGGCTACGGCGTAGACTGGCGCGATCTGATCAACGACAATGACGTCACCCGCCTCGCCGATCTGCGTGCGGCCGTTCGCGATCCGATGTTTCCCGAGGATCGCCCGGACCTGCAAGAACTGCGCGCCGCCATCGATCATGCCCCCAAGCTGGTTGACCACTTTCTCAAGCTCTACCAAAGCCACCGCGCGGCTGTGGACCGCTTCATGTCGCTTACCGCCGATGATGTAGAGACCAGCCTCGTCACCGTCTCCCCCGAAACGGCGATCCATGACTTTTTCCGCACCAATGGCAATTACTTCGATGTGCTCGAACAATCGGCCTTTGAAATCCGACGCGAGATGACGCGCCCCGCCGATGACATCTATGCCGACCTTAAAGACCGCCTTCTCATAAAGCACGGCGTCTCCACCTCCATCGCGCGCATCACGGATATGCCCGACACGCTACGCGATTATGATGCAGCGAAAACCCACCTCACGCTGTCCGAGGCCCTCGATTACCCGAACCGCATCTTCCAGATGAGCCACGTGCTGTGCCTGCTGGAATGCGGCCCGACCCTTGATGACCTTCTCAAGCAAAGCGCACTGAAAGACCCAGCCGCCCTCGCCCGCTGCCGGGTGGAGCTTGCGAACTACTTCGCCGCCGCCCTGCTGATGCCCTACGAGGAAATCCTCTATCTCGCGCAGCGCACCCAATACGATCTGGATCGCATCGGGGCGGCCTTCGGTGTCAGCGTCGAACAGGTCTGCCACCGCCTGACGACCCTGCAACGCGATGGCGCGCGCGGTGTGCCGATGTTTTTCCTGCGCATCGATAAGGCGGGCAACGTCACCAAACGCTTTAACGCCACCGCGTTTCAACTGGCCGAGCAAGGTGGCGCCTGCCCCGTCTGGAACATCCACCGCGCCTTCCGCGATCCGGGCATAACAGTACCCCAGTTCGTCGAGATGCCCGATGGCGGGCAGTTCTTTACCTTCTCGCGCACAACTGACAGGCCCGTCTTCTCACGCCAGACCCAGGACCGCCGGCTGGTGATCACGCTGGGCTGCGAACGCTCTCACGCCAGCAAGATCGGCTACGCCAACGCCTTCCGCATGGATCAGCCGAACCTCTTTGCGCCCATCGGGATCAATTGCCACCTCTGCCCGCGTCAGGCCTGCTCACAACGGGCGCACCAGCCCTTGCATATGTCGCTGCCGATGGACACAAATCGCCGTGGCAATACCCGATACGAAAGCTGACAGATGACGCCCTACCTGACCCCGCTCGACGCAAGTGCCCTCCGCGCCGAGGGTATCCCCGAGCCGTGGACCTACGGCCTGAAAGACCGCGTCCGCTTTGGCGAGATCGACGCGCTGCATCACGTGAACAACACCGCCTATCTGCGCTGGTTCGAGCAGTTTCGCGTGCGTTATCTGCGCGACTACGGTATTTCTGACTATGGCCCCGACGCGCCGGTGCTGGTTCTGCGGCAGGTGCAGGTCGATTATCTGGCCGAGCTGAAGTTCAACGACGACTATATCGTCGTGGGCCGCTCCGCCGAGATGCGGCGGAGTTCCTGGACGATGGAATACGCGGTCTATGCGGGCGGCAGTCTGCGCACCACATCCCGCGCCGTGATCGTGATGCTCGACCCACAGGCAGGGGGCAAAATGGCGATCCCCGAGGACGTAAGATCAACATTAAGAGCGCGTGATAACACTTTGGATAAATAGGTATTTATCGACAAAAGAAGATCAGTCCGTGAGGAACTTCACCAATTGCGCGGTGGACGGGTCTTTGGTCTCCGCGGCGACCTCTCCATCAAGAACCGGCGCGAGGGATGTGGCCAGTTCCTTGCCCAACTCGACACCCCATTGATCAAACGAATTGATCCCGAGGATCACGCCTTCCACGAAGACCCGATGCTCATAAAGCGCTACGATCTGGCCCAGCACATACGGTGTGAGCTTCGCGTAAGCCAGCGTCGTCGAGGGTCGGTTGCCCGGGAAAACCCGGTGGCGCGCTTGTCGCTCAAGCTCTGCGCCGCTGAGCCCCTTGGCCCCCATCAACGCACGCGCCTCTTCCAGCGAGCGCCCGCGCATCAACGCCTCCGACTGCGCCAGACAATTGGCCATCAGCAGCTTGTGATGATGCGCCAGATCGGGCTCATGCCCTTTGGCCGCAATCATGAACTCGCACGGGATCACCCGCGTGCCCTGGTGGATCAGCTGATAAAACGCGTGCTGCCCATTGGTGCCCGGCTCCCCCCAAACGACGGGGCCAGAGTGGACTTCCAGATCGCTGCCATCCATCGAAACGCGCTTGCCATTGCTTTCCATCTCCAGTTGTTGGAGGTAGGCAGGCAATCGGCTAAGCCTTTGATCATAAGGCAAAACCGCGCGGGTGGCGTGGTCGCAAACCTGATTGTGCCACAGCCCCACAAGCGCCAGCATCACCGGCATGTTCTCCACCGGGTCCGCCTCGCAGAAATGCCGATCCATCGCCTCCGCCCCGCGCAGGAAATCGCGGAAATTCTCAGGCCCGATGGCGATCATCAGGCTCAGCCCGATCGGGCCCCACATCGAATAGCGCCCGCCAACCCAATCCTCGAACCCGAAGACCCGCTCTGCCGGAATACCGAAAGCCGCGGTCTTATCTTCCGCAGTTGAGACGGCCGCGAACTGCGTGCCCGGATCACCCCCACCAGCGACCATCCAATCGCGCGCGGTCTGCGCGTTGGTTATCGTTTCAATCGTGGTAAATGTCTTGGAGGCGACAATCACGAGCGTCGTTTTCGCATCGAGCCCCGCCAGCGTGTCGCTGACATGCGCCCCATCGACATTCGACACAAAGTGACAGCGCGGCCCGTCTTGAGAGGGGCTCAGCGCCAGCGTCGCCATCGCGGGCCCCAGATCGGAGCCCCCAATGCCGATATTCACCACATCCGTGACGCGGCTGGCACGGATGTCATCTGCAAAAACCGCCATCCGATCCAGCATGGCGCGCACATCCGCCACAACATCTGCGCCATCCACCACGACCGGATCACCGGTCAGGTTGCGCAGCGCAGTATGAAGCACCGCACGCCCTTCGGTCTCATTGATCAAATCACCGGAAAACATAGCCTTACGGCGCGCAGCTAATGCACAATCCTCTGTCAGCTGGATCAGCAACTCCCGCGCGCCAGCGTCAATTAGCGTCTTCGAGTAATCAAAGAGCAACCCGTCATGGCGGATAGAGAACTCCTGCGCCCGGTCGCCATCGAAGAGATCCAGAATACGCAGATCGCCCTGCGCCGCCCGATGCGCCTTCAGCGGTGCGAAAAGGCTCATGCCTCCGCCCAATGCACGGTTGTGCCGGGAAGGATTGCGGCCACCGGCGCCTCCAAGGGCGAGAGGCCCTGCGCGCGCTCCAACGCGTCGCGTTTGTCGGCCCCGGTAATCACCAGATGCCGCGCCATCGCGCCTTTGAGCACAGGCATGGTTAACGTAATCCGCGGCTCCGGCGCACCATCGGCGCGCATCGGCAACAGCACCGGTGCGTCCTCTGCCAGCCCATCGGCCAAGCGGTCCGCGCCGGGGAAAAGCGACGCGGTATGCATATCCGCGCCCATCCCCAGCAACATGACAGAGATCGGCAATTCTGGCGCAATCGCCTCAGAAAGGCCGTCCAGCGCATCCTCTGGCCGAGCCGCCTCCGCATAAAGCGGCACATATTGCGCCTTGGCCGCGCGATTCACCAAGAGCCGTTCCCGCAACAGCCTTGTGTTTGAGCGCGCATCATCCTCCGGCACCCAACGCTCATCCGTCAGCATCACATGCACCCGCGCCCAATCCAGATCCGCCGCGCACATCACGTCAAAGATCGGCCCCGGCGTCGTGCCCCCCGGCACCGCGAAAGAGGCCCATTCATGCTTCATCAGGCAGGTGTTCAACTCGCCCACCAACGTTTGGGCGAGGTCGATCATCATCATCTCGACATCGGGATATTCGATCAGGTTCATGTGCCCCTCCTCATTCGCGGATATCGCGCCAGCGGCGACCATCCCGGTGCATCAGCATCAGCGAATCCTCCGGGCCGGAACTGCCCGTATCATAAGGCTGCGGCACGTCATTGCGCGCTTGCCACGCGGCGATCAGCGGGTCCGTCCAGGCCCAGGCCGCCTCCACCTCATCGCCGCGCATAAAGAGCGTCTGATTGCCCCGGATCACATCCATGATCAGCCGCTCATACGCATCGGGCACCTCTTCGGCCTCTGGCCCCAAGGCCTCTGCGAACGTCATGTCCAAAGGCACGTCCAGCAGACGCATGCCCCCCGGCCCCGGTTCCTTGATCGTGACATCCAGCGTCATGCCCTCATTGGGCTGCAGCTGGATCGTCAGCACGTTGCGATGGGTGCCCTGATCGGCGCCAAAGATCGAATGGGGCGCATCCTTGAACACCACCACAATCTCCGAAGACCGCGCCCGCAGCCGTTTGCCCGTCCGCAGATAAAATGGCGTGCCCGCCCATCGCCAGTTGGAAATCCCCAGCTTCATCGCGATGAAGCTCTCGGTGAAACTGCGCGGGTTTTCAGCATCCTCGCGGTAGCTTGGCGTGTCTTTCGTCTCGCTATATTGACCACGCACGATGTGGTGATGCGCCACCGGGTCCAGCGCGCGGATCACTTTCAGCTTTTCATCGCGCACCGCATCCGGGTCGAATTTCGAGGGCGGCTCCATCGCGATAAGACACAGCAACTGCATCAGGTGGTTTTGCACCATATCGCGCATCGCACCCGATTTGTCGTAATAGCCCCCGCGCCCACCAACGCCCACGGTCTCGGCCACGGTGATCTGGATGTGATCGACATATTGGCTGTTCCACAATGGCTCAAAAAGAACATTACCGAAACGCACGGCCATCAGGTTCTGAACCGTTTCCTTGCCCAGATAATGGTCAATCCGGTAGATCTGACTTTCGTCAAACGCCCCCACAAGCACCGCATTCAACGCCTTGGCGCTCTCCAGATCGCGGCCAAAGGGTTTTTCGACCACGATCCGGCTGTCGTCATCCGCCATGCCGTATTGATGCAACCGCTCTGCCAGATCGCCGAAAAGACCCGGGCCCACCGACAAATAGAACGCGCGGATCACACCATCGCGCATGCGCTTGGCCAACTCTTCCCACCCGTTGGTGCCGCGCGCGTCGACCGGGACATAACCCAAAGCGCCGACAAACCTGTCGACATCTGACGCCTCCGCTTTGGGCACAAACTCCGCCAGAGCCTCGCGCACAAAGGCGCGGTAGCCGTCGTCATCCAACTCGGACCGTGCCGCTCCGATGATGCGCGCATCCTCGGGCATCTGGCCTGCAACAAACCGCCGAAAGAGCGCGGGCAGGATCTTGCGGCGCGCCAGATCGCCGGTGCCTCCGAAAATGACCAGATCGAAACTATCGACCGGAATAACGCGCGAAACCATGGGACGTCCTATAATTCGTATTTTGTTAGCGCTAACGCACACGCAAGCTCTACCCTGCGGCTTCGCAAAAGTCTAGCAGGCTCGCCCAGCTTCACAATGGTGTCAGCCCTGCGACATGGGCTTTTCATACTGCAGCGCGGCAGATACACCGCTTGCAGGTAAAAAGAGGTTCCGATGAAAGACTTAGCGCTGCAGGCCCCTGGCAAGTTCACGGACCCCTACACCACCGCCAAGGGCGAGACCCGCGCATCGGTCGAATTGCGCAACCCTGAGACGCTTTGGTTCAACACCGGCACGCTCTGCAATATCGAGTGTCTGAACTGCTATATCGAAAGCTCTCCCACCAATGACCGGCTGGTCTACATCACGACCGCTGAGGTGGAGGATTACCTCGACCAGCTGGAAGATCGTGACTGGAACGTCCGCGAAATCGCCTTCACCGGTGGCGAGCCCTTCATGAACCCCGACATGATCGACATCACCCGCGCCTCGCTCGCGCGCGGCTATGACGTGCTGATCCTTACCAACGCCATGCGCCCGATGATGCGCAAAAAGATGCAGGCGGGCCTGCTCGAGCTGAACGCGGCCTATCCCGGCAAGCTGACCTTACGCATTTCGATCGATCATTGGTCCGAGGAGCTGCACAACAAGGAACGCGGCAAAGGCAGTTTCGCGCTGATGATTAAAGGCATGGAATGGCTCCGCGATCATGGCTTCAAAATGGCCGTCGCCGGCCGCACTGTCTGGGGCGAAAGCGAGGCCGATGGCCGAGCAGGCTATGCCGCACTCTACGCCCAGCATGGATTTGACATCGATGCGCACAACCCCGGCGAGACGATCCTCTTTCCCGAGATGGACGAAACCGTCGATGTGCCCGAGATCACGACGGCCTGCTGGGGCATCTTGAACAAAAGCCCCGACGACGTAATGTGCGCCTCCTCCCGCATGGTCGTGAAACGCAAAGGCGCCGAGAAACCCGCTGTGCTCGCCTGCACCTTACTGCCCTACGCGCCAGAGTTCGAACTGGGCCATTCCTTGGAAGAAGCCGAAGGCTCCGTCCAGCTCAACCACCCTCACTGCGCGAAGTTCTGCGTTCTGGGCGGGGCGAGTTGTTCCGCCTAAATTGCTGCGTCTCGCGTCACCCTCAACTCGATTGAGGGTCTCAGGCCTCCGAAGACCCTCGGATCACGTCCGAGGATGACCCAAACCACACCCCAAGCCGGTCAGCGCCAGACCGAGGTATGGCGATCAAAACGCCCTTCTTCAGCGCTTTATGGCAGCCAAACACATCTTCCAGACGAGCGATGCACCCAGCTCCACCAAATCGCCAGCCCGTGGGGCGGTCTGGCGATGCCCGGCGCCTCCGGCGCGCATCGGGCTGGTTAGATCGGTATAAAATATTTAGTAAGAAGCCAATATTGACCTCGTTTTTCAACGTAGCCACCGTAGCCTTTCAGGATTTGAGTACCAAACGCTATGAAAAAACTTGGAACGGTAGCATTTTCTGTTCTTGGAGCATCGGTCGCGCTTCCATTGATCGCCATCTTTTTTTGGTGGTGCGGGGCACACTTTATTCAAAGTCCGCTTTTCGCTCGCACATATTTTACAGACTTGTTGGAATATGACGATGTTGTTGAAAGTCGTCGATGGCACTGGGGTGAACATCCCTGGGGTGGTAAAGTATTTGGCTGCAGCTATGCCATCGTCAATATTTCACCAAAAAGTTCTCCAACTGTTCCCGATAGCTGGGGTGGGCAATGGACAGAGACACCCGTCAGAGTGCCAGACGGGCGACATGACGTCCTTGGGGAATGTATCTATCTCTGGCCAGATGACCTCAATGCTCGTTTGAGTCGGGCACATAACAACTCAGGTTCGTACTATTCATCCACTTCAGAGACGTTGTTGTTGTATTCGCCAATTGAAGGGATCGCCGCGCGGATACGTTTCGGCGATTGATGTTTCGAACCCCCTCATGGAAATGAAATGTAGCCGCCGCGAAATTGCGCTAAATCTGCAAAGCGAACACTTAGCGATGCCTCCACGATCTTACTGGTGAATTCTCGCTCCGCTCTAATTCACCTACCGGGTCCGTGACTTCCCACCCGGGAAGTCACGCCTCCAATTCCGCATCCCAATAGAGAAAATCCATCCAGCTCTCATGCAGATGGTTCGGCGGGAACTTCCGGCCGAGGTTCCGCAACTCCTCCGAGCCCGGTTGCCGTGGCGGCTTCTTCAGGGACAGCCCCGCCTGCTTCAGCGACCGCGCACCCTTCTTCAGATTGCACTTCGAGCAGGCCGCGACCACGTTCTCCCAACTCGTCACCCCGCCCCGCGCGCGCGGAACCACGTGGTCAAATGTCAGATCCCCGGTGGAGGAACAATACTGACACTCAAATTCATCCCTCAGAAATAAATTAAAGCGCGTGAAGGCCACGCGCTTTTGAGGTTTCACATAGTCTTTCAACACCACGACAGACGGTATTCGGATCGTCGTTGAGGGGCTGTGCACCACGTCGTCATACTCCGCCACGATGTTCACCCGGTCCAGCCACGCGGCCTTGATCGCATCCTGCCACGGCCAAAGCGACAGCGGGTAATAGGAAAGCGGCCGATAATCCGCATTCAGTACAAGCGCAGGCTTGTGCTTGAGGTTGTTGGGTTCGCGTACAAAATTCGTCCTGAAAGCGCCGTCCATGCGAGCAAAATCTCCGCGTCCTGAGCCTGTTTCTCGGCATCAAGGCGGGAGCCCCGCCCCAACACTTGTCATGACTATATATCGCGTCCGTCTTCGGGCAACCCCCTTCATCTGCGATACTGTCGCAGTCCGGTTACCCGCCTCAGATCACAAATCCATGACATAACAGAATGCGCGTAGACATCTGTATGGGATCTGCATCACATATGCATCGGATATGCATCCGATCTGCATGACGTGCACAGGCAGTTTGACGTCATTCGTAGCCCAGATGCTTGCGCATGAAGCCCAAGGCAACGCTCAACCCATCGGGGGCAATGCCATGCGCGGTACCCTTCATGATATGGGCATAAATCTCGGTAAAACCGGCCTCCTGCAGTGCCTCCGCGGCCTGCGGCAGCGATTGCGGCGGCACCACGTCATCGGCATCGCCATGGATCAACACGATAGGCATTTTGCTGACCGTTTCGTCGCCCAAAAGCTCCGGCTCCAGCAGGCGTCCAGAGAAGGCCACGATGCCCGCAACCGGATCCTCCCGCCGCGGCGCCACATGCAGCGACATCATTGTCCCTTGGGAAAAACCAAACAGAATCAACTGCTCGGGCAGCATGTCTTCCTCCACCAAAAGCCCGTCGAGAAAGGCGTTCAGATCCGCAGCCGCAGCTTGCAATCCAGCCGCCGCGTCTTCCTCGCTTGATCCGTCAATCCACGGGATCGGAAACCATTGCAGCCCACCAAAAAGGCCCGAAATACTCTCAGGCGCGTCCGGCGCTACGAACAACGTGTCCGGCATATGCTCGGCCAGCGGCTCTGCCAAACCGATCAGGTCTTTGCCGTTGGCCCCGTAGCCATGCAGAAAGACAACGATTGATCGCGCCTCTCCGGAAGCTGCTTCAACCCGCTCTGCGCGCAATGCTCGTGTCATCTGATGCCCTCTCGATCCTTTTCCACCTTGTAGTAGGCCCAGAGCAGCCGCGCCGCAACGCCTCGCCACGGCGACCACGCTTCTGCCATTTGACGCAGCGCGCGGTCTTTCGGGCGCGCGTCCAACTCAAAGAGCAGCCGAACCGCCTCTTGCAAGGCCAGATCACCCGGCGCGAACACATCCGCCCGTCCGAGAGAGAACATCGCGTAGATCTCTGCCGTCCAGACGCCGATGCCTGGCACGGCGACCAAGGTCGCCACCACCTCTTCCGTGGGGGCGGTGCGCAAGGCTTTGTAATTGATGCCCGCCTTGGCCAACTCGCGGGCATAGCGCACTTTCTGGCGGCTCAACCCGCAGGCGCGCAACTCCTCGTCCGAGGCCCACATGACCTTGCGCGGGCCCGTCAAACCCGCCGCTTTCACGCGCCGCCAGATCGCATCGGCGGCCGCCACACTCACCTGCTGGCTGACAATCGCGTTGAGCAATGTCGCGTATCCGTCTGATTTCAAACGCAAAGGCAGCGGCCCGGTCTGCGCATAGGCGTCCGCAAAGCGTGGCTCAATCCGGCACAGATACTCCGCCCCTTCGGCGACGCAATCATGCCCTTGGATCACGCGCCCGATCATAGGCCGCGCACCCAATCCATGGCGGCTGCCACGCTGCTGACACGCAGCGCATCCGGTTGCGCGGGTCGGTCGATCATCAAAACGGGTACTCCCAACGCGCGCGCGGCCACCAGTTTGGAAAAGCTTGTCGCGCCGCCCGCATTTTTCACCACCAGCCAGTCGATTTTCAGCTCACGGAACAATTCCACCTCCTGCGCCACGCTGAAAGGCGGACGACCCACAACATAACGACCGTTGGGAAAGGGAAACGGCGCGTCGGGCGGGTCAATCTGCCGACAATAAAGCCGCCTGCCCTCCAGATTGCCAAACCGGCTTAGCGTCTGACGCCCGGTTGCCAGAAAGACAGTGTCCTCTGGACCGATATGATGCGCGGCGTCTTCCTCAGCCCCAATGAACGTCCAGCGATCCTCAGCGGTGGGCGCCCATGGCGGCCGCAAAACCTGACAATACGGCAAGCCAAGCTGCGCGCAGACCGACGCCGTCCGCCTCGAAATACGCGCGGCAAAGGGATGCGTCGCGTCCAGCACGGCGGTGATCCCAGCCTCGGCCAGATAGCTGCGAAACCCGGCCTCCCCGCCAAAGCCACCGATCCGCGTCGGGATCGGCTGCGCCGCAGGCGCGCGGGTGGCCCCGGCCAGAGACGCAACGGCGGCAAGACCCTCCGCCGCCAAGAGCTTGGCCAGATCACGCGCTTCCGCCGTGCCGGACAAAAGCAGCAGGGTCATGCGCCCGCCCGCGCCAGCACGGTACCAGCGCGGTCAATCACGACCACGTCCGCCGCGACGCCAGAGCCGTCCAGTAAATCGTCGATCCGGGCCAAGCTGCGCTCCGCCACCATCCGGGCCATTGGCGCGCCCGCCATCTCATAGGCGGCCAGCGCGGTATTCGCCTCAGCCAGTTCGGGCTGCGCCAAGTCCCGCGCCAAAGCGGCAAAATCGACCTGAGAGCGCCCCGAATGCAGATCAACCGCCCCCTGCGCCAGCTTCGTCATCTTGCCGATCCCACCCCCAATAGTGATCCGCGCCACCGGATGCTTCGCGAGATATTTCAGCAAACCGCCCGCGAAATCGCCCATATCGAGCATTGCATGATCCGGCAGGCGATAAAGCCCTTGCACCACGCGCTCGCTCGTGGCCCCTGTGCATCCCGCAACATGGGTCAGCCCATCGGCGCGCGCCACGTCGATGCCCCGGTGGATCGAGGCGATCCAGGCCGCGCAGCTGAACGGGCGCACGATCCCGGTTGTACCCAGGATGGACAAGCCGCCTTCGATCCCAAGCCGCGGGTTCCACGTCTTCAACGCCAGTTCCGAACCACCCGGGACGCTGATCGTGATCTCCACCGCCGGGGCGCGCTCATAGAGCGCTGCCATCTCCGCCACGACCCCCTCCATCATCGCCCGCGGTACCGGATTGATCGCAGGCTCGCCCACAGCAATCGGCAGGCCGGGCTTCGTTATATGACCAACGCCGTCACCTGCTTTGAAAACAATGTCTTGTGAGGCGTTTCTCACGTGCGCGATTACCAAGGCTCCATGTGTGACATCCGGATCATCCCCGGCGTCCTTCGTGATCCCGACCTCTGCCCAGCCGTCCCCAGCCGCGTGATGCGCCAAAGGAAAGACCGGCATCTCCCCCCTGGGCAGCGTGATCTGCACTTCGCCTGGAAACCCGTCGCCCCATAGCTGCATCAACGCCGCTTTTACAGCAGCGGTTGCGCAGGCGCCTGTGGTCCAGCCACGGCGCAAATCTCCGGTCGGTTTGCGGGCCATCAGGCGCGACTATAGGCATAAGCGCCCCGTGCCGCCAACGGGGTAAACGGTGTCGCTTTGCCCCCTTTCCTCAAAGACTTGGCAGCGGCATAAGAGGCGCATGACCGACTCGCTCCCTTTGCCCAAATCTGATTGGCCTGTGTTCAAGCAGGGCTGGGTTTGGCTGTGCGGGGCCGGTCCGGGCGATCCGGGCCTTCTGACGCTACATGCGCTCAATGCGCTGCGGCAGGCCGATGTCATCGTCTACGATGCGCTGGTGCAGACCGATATCCTTGATTGGGCACCGCAGGCCGAGCATATCTATGCTGGCAAACGCGGCGGAAAACCTTCTGCCAAGCAGCGTGATATCTCCCTCCGGCTGGTGGAGCTCGCGCGCGCAGGCAAGCGCGTTTTGCGTTTGAAAGGCGGCGACCCCTTCGTCTTCGGGCGCGGCGGGGAAGAGGCGCAAACCCTTGTGCAGCATGGCATTCCTCTACGGATCATCCCCGGAATTACGGCCGGGATCGGCGGGCTGGCCTATGCGGGCATCCCTGTCACCCACCGCGATGTGAACCAATCGGTGACCTTTGTGACCGGCCATGATCAGACCGGCGACGCCACCAGTTCGCTCGATTGGAAAGCCATCGCCCAGGGCTCTCAGGTCATCGTGATCTACATGGGCATGAAGCATATTGGCCGCATCATCTCGGAGCTGATCGCAGCCGGGCGGCCTCTGTCAGAGCCTGTTGGCCTTGTGACAACCGCCACCACCGCTGATCAAAAAGTGCTCGAAAGCACGATTGGCACGCTTGAGGCCGACATCGCCACAGCCGGGCTTGAGCCTCCCGCGATCATCTGCGTTGGGCGTTCGGTGCTGATGCGGCAGGCGCTGGACTGGCAGGCGATGGAGCAAGGCATCGCACCGCGCAACCTCGACCCGCTTGAGCGCGGACGACCCGCCGAAGCTGGATAACATTAAGTTCGCCGCACATGCTCTTCTTGCAAAACGGTTTTATTATCGCCGCGCCTAGCTCAGGCAGCGGTAAAACCACGATCACACTCGGCATCCTGCGCGCGCTCCGCAATCGCGGCGTCCCGGTGCGTAGCGCCAAATCCGGGCCCGACTATATCGACCCTCGCTTTCATGAAGTCGCGTCTGGCCAGACCTGCGTGACGCTGGACGCTTGGGCCATGACCGCCGCGCGCATCACCGCTTTGGCGGCAGGTGACGGCCCCTTGCTCATCGAAGGCGCGATGGGTCTTTTCGACGGCGCCCCGCCCGACGGTAAAGGTGCCACCGCCGATCTTGCACGGCTTTTGGGTCTGCCCGTCGTGCTGGTCGTCGATGCCGCGCGTATGGCGCAATCCGTGGCGCCGCTGGTCGCGGGCTTTACTCAGCATGACCCACAGGTCCAGATCGCTGGCGTTATCCTGAACCGCGTTGGCAGCGCGCGCCATGAGGCAATGTTGCGCCGTGCGCTCGCCCCCTTGAACCTGCCGGTCCTCGGCGCAGTTCCGCGCGACGCCGCGCTCACCCATCCCTCCCGCCATCTCGGCCTCGTCCAAGCACAGGAACGCCCCGACCTCGACGCGTTTCTCGAAAGCGCTGCGACCACCATGACCCAAGCGCTTGACCTCGACGCGCTGAACGCTTTGGAAGCCCCACCGCTCACCGCGCCAGACGCCCCGCGGCTCGCGCCACCCGGACAACGCATCGCCATCGCGCAAGATGCCGCCTTCGCCTTTGCCTATCCGCATATTCTGGCCGATTGGCGCGCCGCAGGGGCAGAAGTGATCCCGTTTTCTCCCTTAGCAGACGAGGCCGCGCCGCGGGCCGATCTGATCATCCTCCCTGGAGGTTACCCAGAACTCCATGCCGGGCGGATTGCAGGAAATTTAACCTTTCAAAACAGCATAAGGAACGCCGCTCAGGCCACTGATATCTATGGCGAATGCGGAGGCTACATGGTCATGGGGGATGGCCTGATCGACGCAGATGGTACCCGCCACGAGATGCTCGGCCTCTTGCGCCTGGAGACCTCCTTCGCCACCCGCAAACTACACTTGGGCTACCGCTTTCTCGAGGCATCCCATGGTCCCTTCACCGGCAACTGGGCAGCCCATGAATTCCACTATGCCACGACCTTGAAAGCAGACGGTCCACCCCTCTTTCAAGCGCAAGACGCCGAGGGCACAAACCTCCCCTCAATGGGCCTACGCAACGGCCGCGCCTGCGGCTCCTTTGCGCACTTGATCGACCAGCGCTTGCCCGACTGAACGCAACGGTCTACTGCGAAAACATGACCACGCTTGCAACCGATATCCCTGACGACAGCCGCGCCCGGCGCAATGTCTGGGTGCTGGTTGCAGCGCAAGCCATCCTTGGCAGCCAGATCACGATGATCTTCGTAATCGGCGGCTTGGCGGGTCAGCAAATGGCCCCGATCATCTGTCTTGCGACATTGCCCATCTCGATGATCGTCTTCGGCTCCATGACGACGGCCCCGTGGCTTAGCACGATCATGCAGACCCATGGCCGCCGCACCGGGTTTCTGGTGGGGGCGACAGGCGGTCTGATCGGGTCGATGATCGCCGCCTATGCGCTGACGATCTCGAATTTCTGGATCTTCCTGATCGGCAGTTACATGACCGGCATCTATATGTCCGCGCAGGGGTTCTACCGCTTTGCCGCGACAGACACCGCGTCGGATGAGTACCGCCCCAAGGCGATCAGCTATGTGATGGCAGGCGGGTTGCTGTCTGCGCTCATCGGCCCGCAACTGGTCAAGGTCACCGTCGATCTGACCGCCGTGACATTTCTGGGCACCTATATGATCGCGATCCTGATCAATCTCTTCGGGATGTTGTTGTTCTTCTTTCTCGACATCCCCAAGCCCCCGAAACCGCAAGAAGACAGCCCCACCGGTCGCACGCGGATGGAGCTTCTGCGCGATCCCAAGATCCTCGTCGCGATCATTTGCGCGATGGTCAGCTATGCGCTGATGAACCTTGTGATGACCTCAACACCGCTTGCGGTCGTGGGCTGCGGGTTCTCCGCGGGGAACGCCGCGGATGTGGTCAGCGGGCACGTTCTGGCGATGTTTGCGCCGTCGTTTTTCACCGGCCATTTGATCGTGCGGTTCGGCGCTGAAAAGATCGTCTCCCTCGGCCTTGTGATCCTCGCCATTGCAGGCGGCGTGGCCCTGTCGGGTGTGGAGCTTTTCCACTTCTTCACAGCCCTCATCCTGCTGGGCGTTGGCTGGAACTTCGGCTTTATCGGCGCGACCGCGATGCTTACGTCCGCCCACCGCCCGGAAGAGCGCGGCCGCGTCCAAGGTATGAACGATGCGATCGTTTTCGGTTGCGTGACAATAGCATCCCTCGCATCGGGCGGTCTGATGAACTGCTCTGGCGGATCGGTTGTGGAAGGCTGGACAGCAGTAAACCTCGCCATGGCGCCGTTCCTGATCCTTGCAGGCGGCGCGCTGATCTGGCTGACATTGCGCCCGAAAGACGCGTAAGCGCGCTACCAGCGCCCGGTTGCAGCCCCGATCATCAGACCCAGCTTGGCCCGCGCAGGGCTTGGGGCCAGCGTGCCTTGACGCACCGCATCGGGGTTGGCGCTTGCCCGGCGCAAGACGTACTCCGCCTGCCAGCCCATCAGCATCGCGGGCCTCGCTGCAGCCGACACGGCAGCCCGCCGCGCCCGTGCCTCCCGGATCAGCGCCACCCCGCGCTGCGCGAGAAGGCGCACGGCGTCCGCCCGTCCATCGACCATCGGCACCTTGCCGCGCGCCTCCAGCTCGGGCACCGCGCGCAGCCAATTGGCGAGCCCCACGCCCCAGCCGAAGCCGCGCACAACCTCGGCGCTGGCATCCCCCAGCGCTTGGGCGCATGTGACCATCAATTCGGCGGCGGTGGCGTCCAGATATTCCTCAAAATGCACGGCATCCTCGAACGGCTCGGAGTAAACATCCCAGCGCCGCGCAGCCACCAACCGGTCCAGCGCACGCGCCTGTTTCGGGGTCAGAACTTCTGCCAGCGGAGTCGTCACCTCATGCGACCGCACCGGCCCGCCGCTCGCGATCTCTTCCAAGGCATCGCGCCACCATTGCAGGCGCATCTCTGCGATCATCGGCTCCTGCGTGACCCAAGGCGCGCGCGAGACTTCGACATTCAGCGCGATGATCGGAAAGAGCACACGGCGCGCCTCTGGCGGCGCGGCCATTATCGCGAGGAACCGCTCGGGATCGCCCCGCTCGACAATCCCCGCGCAGGCCTCAAAGCTCATCGAGCTTGCTGGGGTCGAACGCGGGCCCGGCCTCCCATGTGGCGCCATCAGCGGTGTCCTTGACGATCACCCCGGCGGCGGCAAAGCCATCGCGGAGCGCATCCGCGCGGGCGAAATCCTTCGCGGCGCGCGCCTGCGCCCGTTCTTTAAGCAGCGCTTCGATGCGCGCACCATGATCACCGGTCTCAACCCGGTCCCAGCCACCCAGCGCGTCAGTCAGCAGACCCAACATCTGGGCGGAGGCTTTCAGCCCCGCCAGATCACCCGCGCTGGCCAGCTTGAACAGCTCCGCAATCGCACCTGCGGTGTTCAGATCATCGGCAAGCGCCTCAATGACCGCAGGCGCAACCGTCCCCGCGGGGACATCGGCGACCATCTCGCGCCATTTGCGCAACGTGGCTTCCGAATCGGCCCGCTTACGGTCGGTCCAATCCATCGGTTTGCGGTAATGGGTGCCAAGCATGACAAAGCGGACGACCTCGCCCGGGATGCCCTGATCCAGCAGATCACGGATGGTGAAGAAATTGCCCAGCGATTTGGACATCTTCTTGCCTTCGACCTGCAGCATCTCGTTATGGAGCCAGACCTGCGCGAACCCGCCATCGGGATGGGCGCAGCAGCTTTGCGCGACCTCGTTTTCATGGTGCGGGAACATCAGATCGGTGCCGCCGCCATGGATGTCGAAGGATGGCCCGAACAACGCCTCTGTCATGGCCGAGCATTCGATATGCCAGCCCGGACGCCCGCGGCCCCATGGGCTGTCCCATCCCGGCAGATCGTCGGAGGACGGCTTCCAAAGCACGAAATCCATCGGGTTTTTCTTGTAAGGCGCGACCTCGACCCGCGCGCCTGCGATCATGTCGTCGACCGACCGACCCGACAGCGCACCGTAAGCCTCATAGCTGTCCACTGCAAAGAGCACATGTCCTTCAGCGGCATAGGCATGCCCCTTGTCGATCAGGTCTTCGATCATCGCAATCATCTCGGCGATATAGGCGGTCGCGCGCGGCTCATGCGTGGGCCGTAGCGCCCCCAGCGCGTCCATATCCGCGTGATACCAGCCAATGGTTTCTTCGGTGATCTCGCCAATCGCCCGCCCGCTTTCCGCCGCCCGCGCGTTGATCTTGTCGTCCACGTCGGTGAAGTTGCGCGCATAGGTGACGTGATCCGCGCCGTAGACATGGCGCAGCAGCCGAAAGAGCACATCAAACATCAGCACATTGCGCGAATTGCCCAGATGCGCGCGGTCATAGACCGTTGGCCCACAGAGATACATCCGCACGTTCTGCGGATCGAGAGGGGTGAAATCCTCTTTCTGGCGGGTCTTGGAATTGTGCAAACGGATCTGGGTCATGGAAGGGTCCTTGCGCGCTTGAGCGCGGCTTAGCAAGTCAGCGAAAGAGTGAAAAGGCGGGATGCGCGACAGCGCGCGGCGCAATCGCGGATTAGAGGCGACAAGGGCAACAGATCCAGTCCATGGATTTTGGTATAGGCATCCCCTGTTCAAAAATCTAGCGCCGCCTGTGATTGCGTCGTAGCGTGGCGACAATTTGCAAAAGGACACCGCCATGACCGGCTTTCGCGACCTGCACAAACCGGGCCATCCGTTCATTCTGGCCAATGCCTGGGATATCGGATCGGCCAAGATGCTGGCGGCCTTGGGCGCGCAAGCCATTGGCACCTCATCGGCGGCGCATGGCTTCACCCTTGGTGTGCCCGACGGCAACGTGCCACGCGATCAGGCGCTGGCCCATGCGCAGGATCTGGTGGCGGCGGTCAATCTGCCTGTTTCGGGCGATTTCGAGAATGGCTATGGCGATGATCCAGACACCTGCGCGGAAACCGTGCGCCTGTCGGGCGAAGTCGGGCTCGCTGGCATCTGCATCGAAGACACCGCCCTACCGGGCAGCGACCCCTATGATCTGGACCATGCCACTGAACGCCTACGCGCCGCGGCCTCTGCTGCCAAGGTGCTTGGCAACGACTTCTTTCTAGTCGGGCGCACGGATGTGCTGCTGCTAGGCACTGAAACGCTGGATCAGGCGATTGCCCGGTTGCAAGCGTTTGAGGCCGCGGGCGTCGATGGTCTCTATGCGCCCGGTGTCAAATCAGTGGCGGACCTGAAGGTGATCGTCGATGCGACCTCCCTGCCCGTGAACGCGCTGGCGATTGCGCCGTTTCACGATGTGCCGCTGGCGGAGTTGGCGAAAACCGGCATCGCCCGTGTTTCCCTCGGTGGTGGCTTGGCGCGCGCCACCCAGAGGACGCTGCAGAACGCGGCGAAAGCGATGTTCGAGAAGGGCGATTTCAGCCCGCTGGCCAACACCCTGCCCAGTGATGTGGTCGATGCGATGCTGTCTTGATCTTCATCTTGGCAGAAAAACTCATTCGACGGTAAAATTGTTCCCCGCGGGGAACATATTGTTAACAAAGGGTAAATTTCCGCTAGAACGCGACGCCCACCAGCCAGAGCGTCAAGGCCGGGAACGCGACCAGAATACCAACCCGCACCAGATCGGACAGCACGAACGGCGTCACCCCGCGATAGGTCTGCCCCATGGGGATATCCCGCGCGACCCCGTTGATGATGAAAAGGTTCATGCCCACCGGCGGGGTTATCAACCCGACCTCCACCACGATCAGCGCGAGGATACCGAACCAGATCGCCGTCTGCTCTGCCGTCATGCCGAAATCGAGCACCTCGATGATCGGCAGGAAGATCGGCACGGTCAGCAGGATCATCGACAAGCTGTCCATCACGCAGCCGAAAACCAGATAGCAGAGCAGCATCACCAGCAGCACCGTGATCGGCAGGAAACCTTGGGTCGTGACCCAGTCGGCCAGCAAATCCGGCGCGCGGGTGAGCGCCAGGAAACCCTTCAGCACCTCGGCCCCCAGCAGGATCGCAAAGATCATGCCGGTGGCTTTGGCCGTTTGCAGGATGGTCAGCTTGAACCCCGCCCAATCCAGCTTGCCGGTCAGAACGCCGTAAAGGCCGGTGGCGGCAGCGCCGAAGGCCGCCGCCTCGTTCGGGGTGAAAAGCGCCTGGGTGCCGGGACGCACCCAGTTCCAGTCTGCGATGATGCCGCCCATCGTCAGCCCGAAGATCACGAAGACCGGCCATGTGGCTTTCAACGTTTGAAAGCGTTGCGCATAGGGAATACGCGGCGCCGTGCTGGCCGAGTTGGGCCGCACGCGCACATAGATCGCGACCGTCAGGATATAGCCGAGCGCCGCCAGCAGGCCGGGGATCAGGGCGGCCATGAACATCTTGACGATGTTCTGCTCTGCCATAATCGCGTAGATCACGAGGATGATCGACGGCGGGATCAGGATGCCCAGCGTGCCTCCTGCGGCCAAAACCCCGGTGCTGAGCGCATCGGAATAGCCGCGCGCGCGCATCTCTGGCAGGGCCACCTGCCCCATGGTTGAGGCGGTCGCGAGCGAGGAGCCACAAATCGCGCCGAACCCGGCACAGGCCCCGACGGAGGCCATGGCGACCCCGCCTTTGCGGTGGCCAAGCCAGTCGGACGCCGCCTCAAACAAGGCCGCCGACATGCCCGTTCGGGTCGCGAATTGCCCCATCAGCAGGAACAGCGGCACGATGGCGAGGCCGGGGTTGGAAAATGTCTCGTAGCTCAGCGATTTCAGCTGGGCGAGCGCGCCTGTCGGAACACCGATCACATACCAGCTGCCAAAAAACCCGGTCAGCCCCATCGCCAAGGCAATCGGCACGCGCAGGAAGATGCCGACCAGCATGCACGCAAAGGCCGTGAGTGCGAGGGCGAGACCGGTCACAGGTGCGGCTCCTGCCCGTCGATCACCCAGTTGAGCGAGCGCCAGACGGTGTAGGCCGCCACGATCACCATCAGCACCGCACCGATCAGCGCAGCGGTGTAAGGCATCCAGACGGGGATTTGCAGCTCGTAGGTGGTTTCGGCGAAGAACGGTTTATAGCCCATCGCCAAGGCGTCCCGCAGGGCGTCTGAGCCGTAGGGAAACTTCTCCCCCCAGCCCAGATAGAGCTGGCGTGTGATGATGGTCGATACGACAAGCACCAGCACGTCCCCCAGAAACCCGAAGACCGCAATCGCGCGGGAGGACAAGCGGTTGATGAAGATATCCACCGTCACATGGCCGCGCCGCAATTGGCACCATGGCAGGAACGCAAAGATGGCGATGGCGCAGCCATTGGCGACCAGCTCATAATCGCCGGGCACCGGGCCCAGACCATAGCCCGTCAGCGCACGCCCGATGATCGACACGACGGTCATCAGCGACAGGCCTACCAGCAGCATGCCGCCCAAAAGCGCCCAGCCTTTGGCCAGTGCCGCGACCCCGCGACCGACCCGGGTTTCCATTTGCAATGCGAGTGCCATGCGCCTTCCGAGCTGTCCGGGCCATCATTGCGCGCATCTAGCGCAGCGCAGGCGCTGCAATCAACAGAATATAGAGCGCTCAACAGCGGCATCTTGTGCTGCAACGCTTGACGCATCGCCGATCCCATGGCCTAAGGCCCAAAACAAATTGAGCAGTCCGATGATCAGACGCCTTTACGACTGGACCTTGTCGCTGGCCGAGTCGCCCTATGCCTTGTGGGCCTTGGCGGCGGTCGCTTTCATGGAAAGCTCGTTCTTTCCGATCCCGCCGGATTTGCTGATGATCCCGATGATCTTGGCTACCCCCCGCCGCGCGTTCCTGATTGCAGGGGTTGCGTTGGTCTCGTCGGTGCTGGGCGGGCTCTTTGGCTATGCGATTGGCGCGCTGGCCTATGATACGCTTGGCGCACCTGTGCTGACCGCTTTGGGCAAAGAGGCGTATTTCGACCAATTTACCGAGCGCTATAACGAATGGGGCATTTGGGTCGTGCTGACCGCCGGTGTCACGCCCTTCCCTTACAAGGTCATCACGATCCTGTCGGGGGCAACGGGGTTGAACCTGCCGGTCTTTATCGTAACCTCTATCGTGGCGCGGGGCTTGCGGTTTTTCGTGGTCGCGTGGCTCCTGTGGAGATTTGGCGCACCCATTCGTGACTTTATCGAGAAACGACTGGGGCTTATGTTTACCCTGTTCATCATTCTGCTTTTCGGAAGTTTCTATCTGGTGCGTTTCCTATGACCCGCAACAGCTTGATTTATCTGGCCGCCGCGGGTTCGCTGGCGCTGCTGATGGGCGCGTGGGCGTTTGAGTATATCGGCGGCATGGCCCCTTGCGCGATGTGCTATTGGCAGCGCTGGCCGCATATGGCCGCCGTGCCGATTGGGATTCTGGCGGTCGCAGCACCTGGCATGATCCTGCCTCTGCTGGGCGCGTCAGCCGCTGCCACAACCGGTGGGATCGGCGTGTTTCATACCGGGGTCGAGCGCGGCTGGTGGGAAGGCCCCTCCACTTGCACCTCCGGCGATATCTCCGGCGTGTCCGCCGAGGACCTGCTGGATCAGATCATGACCGCGCCGCTGGTGCGCTGCGACGAGGTCGCGTGGGAAATGTTGGGCCTTTCGATGGCCAGCTGGAACGCTGTAGCCTCATTCGCGCTGATGGCGCTTTGGCTGCTGGCGGCGCGCGCTAGTGCAAGGTGAACTCGCCCTTTAGCTGCTGCCATTCGCCCGCGCTGATTTCCTTGCGATGCACAAAGCGCACCGAATGGAGCGGGCCTTCGATCTGACCCTGCCAGAACTCTACGAATTTGAAGAGCTTGGGGTGATCGGGCGCAAGGTCATAGTCCTGCCAGACAAAGGTGTTCAACACGTGGGGGTAGTCGGGCATGTGGTAGAAAAACTCAGCTGTCGTAAGCCCGTATCCTTGAAGCATGAGTTCGGTTTCTGTTGGCTGCATTCTGCCTCCTGTTCTGCTCCCTTCTCTCATTGAGACCTGAAAAGAATTACTTTTCAATGAAAACAGTATGTTATCAGTCCAGATCGTTGGCTGATAAGGCTTGCAGCGCAAATCCGTTGCACCCCATATCGCGGGTCTGATAGGATAGGACAACAAAATATAGACGTCCCCTAGCAGAGTGGCCGACAACGTGAACGACACCCCGGAAACCCCTGATAACGAAGACGAAAACACGCCTGAGCGTTACGTATACGACGGGCCCAGCATCTCTATCGCCGATGAGATGAAATCGTCTTACCTCGATTACGCGATGAGCGTGATTGTCAGCCGCGCGATCCCTGATCTGCGCGATGGGTTGAAGCCGGTGCACCGCCGCATCCTCTATGCGATGCACGAGACCGGCAATACGCATGACAAATCCTACCGCAAATCAGCCCGCCCGGTGGGCGACGTGATGGGTAAATACCACCCCCACGGGGATGGTGCGATTTACGATGCGTTGGTGCGGATGGCGCAGGATTTCTCCATGTCGCTGCCCTTGCTTGATGGTCAGGGCAATTTCGGCTCGATGGACGGCGATAACCCGGCAGCGATGCGCTACACCGAAGTGCGCATGGACAAGCCCGCCGGTGCCCTGCTGGCCGATATCGAAAAAGAGACAGTCGATTTTCAGGACAATTACGACGGCAAGGACCGTGAGCCGACGGTCCTACCCGCACGCTTTCCCAATATGTTGGTTAACGGTGCAGGCGGGATCGCGGTTGGGATGGCCACGAATATTCCGCCCCATAACCTTGGCGAAGTGGTCGATGCGACCCTTGCCCTGATCGAGGATCCGGATCTGAGCAGTGAACAGCTGATCGAATATATCCCCGGTCCGGACTTTCCAACCGGTGGCATCATGCTTGGCCGTTCAGGCGCGCGCAAAGCCTATCTGGAGGGGCGCGGCAGCGTGATCGTGCGCGCGAAAACGCGCGTCGAGGAGATTAGGAAAGACCGCTATGCCATTATTATTGATGAGATTCCCTATCAGGTGAACAAAGCCACCATGATCGAGAAGATCGCCGAACAGGTCCGCGAGAAGAAGATCGAAGGCATCAGCCATGTGCAGGACGAATCCGACCGTGTGGGCGTTCGCGTGGTTGTTGAGCTGAAGCGCGATGCGACAGCTGAGGTCGTTTTGAACCAGCTTTTCCGCTTCACGCCGATGCAGACCTATTTTGGCTGCAACATGCTGGCGCTGAATGGCGGCAAGCCCGAACAGTTAACACTGCGCCGGTTCCTGACGTCTTTCGTGGCGTTCCGTGAAGAGGTCGTCGCGCGGCGCACCGCCTTTGACCTGCGCAAGGCGCGGGAGCGGAGCCATGTGCTCTGCGGTCTGGCGGTTGCTGTCACCAACGTGGACGAGATCGTAGCGACCATTCGGTCTTCTGCAGACCCGGCGGAGGCACGCGAAAAACTGATGACACGGCGCTGGCCTGCGCAGGATATCGCGGAATACATCAAGCTGATCGACGATCCGACCCACACGATGAACGAGGACGGCACCTATAATCTGTCTGAAACGCAGGCCCGTGCGATCCTTGAGTTGCGGCTGCAGCGCCTGACCGCGATGGGCGTCAAAGAGGTCACGGATGAACTTCAAGAACTTGCTGCAAAGATCAGAGAATACTTGGAAATTCTCGCTTCTCGCGAGCGGATCATGGGGATCATCTCGGACGAGTTGAAGGACGTGCGGGAGAAATTCGCTGTGCCGCGCCGCACCGAAATCGTTGACTGGTCCGGCGATATGGAAGACGAGGACCTGATCGAGCGTGAGGACATGGTCGTGACGGTCACCTCGGGCGGCTACATCAAGCGCACCCCGCTGATCGACTTTCGCGCGCAACGCCGGGGCGGTAAGGGCGTCGGCGGTATGGCGACCAAGGAAGACGATGTTGTTACAACGCTTTTCGTCGCAAACACGCACACGCAGCTGCTGTTCTTCACGACTGACGGGATGGTCTACAAGCTGAAAACCTGGCGGCTACCGCAGGGTGGCCGGAACGCCAAAGGTAAGGCGATTGTGAATATCTTGCCGATCCCGGTTGGCGTTTCAATCGCCGCCATCATGCCCGTCGATAAGCCCGAAGATGAATGGGACAATCTTCAGATCGTCTTTGCGACATCCGCTGGAACTGTGCGCCGTAACGCCCTGTCAGACTTCACGAATGTTAAATCGAACGGTAAGATCGCGATGAAGTTCGAGGGCGAGAATGAGGACGTCAAACTGATCAACGCGCGGATTTGCAGCGAAGATGATGACGTGATGCTGATGACCAATTCGGGCCGTGCGATCCGGTTCCGAAGCACCGATGTGCGGGTCTTTAACTCCCGCGCCTCGCTCGGCGTGCGGGGGATCAACCTGAAAGGCGACGATCAGGTCGTCTCCATGGCGGTGATCCGCTCGTTCGAGGCAGCGCCAGAAGAGCGTGCGGCCTATCTTAAGATGCGCCGCGCGATGGCTGGTCTGGCCGATGATGCCGAGATCGAGGATGAAGAGGCCCCTGCTGGTGCCATTAGCCAGGAGCGCTATGCGGAGATGTCGGCGGCGGAGAACCTGATCCTGACGATTACGGAGCAAGGCGCGGGCAAGCTTAGCTCATCCCATGATTATCCCCTGCGCGGGCGTGGTGGCATGGGTGTCGCCGCGATGGACAAGGCGATGCGCGGCGGGCCGATTGTGGCGAGCTTCCCCGTTGAGATGGACGATCAGATCATGCTCGTGACCTCAACCGGGCAGTCGATCCGCTGTCCGATTGATGGGATCAGCTTCAGGTCGCGCAGCGCGGGCGGCGTGCGGGTGTTTGATACGGCCAAGGGCGAAAGCGTCGTGTCGGTCGCTTGGATCGCTGATCAGGGCGACGCGCTGGAGGAGGACGCGCCGGAATAGCGCGCGTCCCTTTTCAACGTGGCGCGCATGAACTAAGTGAGCGCTATGACAGAGATTTTGAACATCGTGGGCGGCGGCATGGCCGGCTCTGAAGCGGCGTGGCAAGCGGCGAATGCGGGCGTCAAAGTGGTCATTCACGAGATGCGCCCCAAGGTGAAGACCTTCGCGCATCGCACTGGAATGCTTGGGGAAATGGTGTGCTCCAACTCGTTCCGGTCGGATGATGACGAGCAAAACGCGGTGGGCTTGCTGCATTGGGAAATGCGCGAAGCCGGTGGGCTGATTATGACGACAGCCGACAAGCACAAGCTGCCTGCGGGTGGCGCTTTGGCGGTGGATCGTGATCCGTTTGCGGAGAGTGTTACGGCTGCGATCAACGCGCATCCGAATATCACCGTGAGCTATGATGAGGTTACGGCGCTGCCCGAAGATGGACGCTGGATCATCGCGACGGGGCCGCTCACCTCGGGCAATTTGGCCGACGCGATTGCCGCTGAGACAGGCGCCGAGGCTCTGGCTTTTTTCGATGCGATTGCCCCGATCATTTACCATGACAGCATCGACATGAACAAAGCCTGGATGCAGTCGCGTTACGACAAGGGTGAGACGGAGGAAGAGCGGAGCGCTTACCTCAATTGCCCGATGGATCGCGATCAGTATGAAGCGTTTATCGACGCGCTGCTGGCCGCGGACAAAACCGAGTTCAAGGAAGGCGAGACGGCGGGTTATTTTGACGGCTGCCTGCCCATCGAGGTGATGGCTGAGCGCGGGCGAGAGACGCTGCGCTTTGGGCCTATGAAGCCGGTCGGTCTGACGAACCCGCACCAGCCTGATGTGAAGCCCTATGCAGTGGTACAATTGCGCCGCGATAATGCATTAGGAACGCTCTATAACATCGTCGGATTTCAGACAAAAATGAAACATGGCGCGCAGAAAGATGTGCTGCGCATAATCCCTGGTCTGGAAGAGGCGAGCTTTGCCCGGCTGGGGGGCATTCACCGCAATACGTTCCTCAACTCACCGACGCTTTTGGATGATCAGATGCGCCTGAAATCGAAGCCACATCTGCGATTTGCTGGGCAAATCACAGGCGTTGAAGGCTATGTGGAAAGTGCTGCGATGGGATTGCTTGCTGGGCGCATGGCTGCGGCGGAAATCCTTGGCCAGCCCGTCTCGCCGCCCCCGCAAGACACGGCGATGGGCGCGCTGATCCGCCATATCACGGGCGGTGCGGATGCGAAGACCTTCCAGCCGATGAATGTGAATTTCGGGCTGTTCCTGCCCGTCGATGGGTTGAAAGGCGGGCGCCGGGGCCGCAAGGATCGCTACAAGGCTTATACGGATCGGGCCAAGGCGGCGTGGACCACCTGGCTCGGCCAATCCGCGCTGGAGGTTGCTTGAGGAGGCCGCGATGACGGACACGACGCCTGAGAACTTGTGGACCTTGCGGTCGCCCGAGGAAACCCGCGCGATGTATGCCGACTGGGCAGCGACCTACGAAGGCGAGATTGCGGAGACCTACAAGACGCCAGAGCGGCTGTCGAAAGCGCTGGCCGGGATCATTGAGGACAAAACGCAAGCTGTGCTGGACTTCGGCTGCGGCACAGGGCTGTCGGGGATGGCGCTGGCTGCCGAGGGCTTCACCACAATCGATGGCACTGACATCACGCCCGAAATGCTTGAGAAGGCCCGCGAAAAGCCTGCGTATCGGACGCTTTGGCTGTCAGAGCCGGGCGATGTGATCCCGACCGATCACTATAAAATCATCGCGGCGATTGGCGTCGTAAGTCTTGGGGCCGCCGCGCCGGAGCTGCATGACATGCTGCTTTCGGCCCTGCCCAAAGGTGGGATCTATGCGTTCTCCTACAACGATCCGACGCTTCAGGATGCGGCTTACATGGACAAGCTGACGGCGCTGACCGAGGCTGGAACGATCAAGGTTTTGCTTGAGGATTACGGACCGCATCTATTGTCGAAGAACATGAACTCCGCCGTCTATATTGTTGAAAAGACGTCCTAACCCATGCGCACACGCTTTGCGCCGTCACCCACGGGGCCGCTGCATCTGGGGCATGCCTATTCCGCGCTGATCGCCTATGAAATGGCGCAAGCCGCGGGGGGTGCGTTTTTACTACGGATCGAGGATATCGACCAAAGCCGTGCGCGACCAGCCTGGGAGGCGCAGATTTACGACGATCTGGCGTGGCTCGGGTTGGGTTGGCCGCAACCGGTGATGCGCCAGTCGGAGCGTTTGGAGGCTTATCGAGACGCGCTTCAGAGGCTTTGGGATGGAGGGCTGCTTTACCCGTGCACCTGCAAGAGGCGCGACATTTTGGAGGCGGCCAGTGCCCCGCAGGAAGGCGCGCCTGCCCATGGGCCAGATGGCGTGGTCTATCCGGGAACCTGCCGCGCGAAGCCGCGACCTACGCAAATGCCCGTTGATACAGCACTGCGACTGGACATGAGGAAGGCCGTAAAAGCCGCTGTTATATTTAAAGAAACTGGCCCTGAGCATCACGGGACAATCACCACGACACCCGCGCAGTTCAGGGACGATATTGGAGATATCGTACTGGCGCGCCGCGATATGGGCACCTCTTACCACCTTGCCGTAGCGGTGGATGATGCTGCGCAAGGGATCACAGATGTGGTGCGCGGGGCTGATCTGTTTGAGGCGACACCCATACATGTGTTGCTGCAACGGCTATTGGGTTTACCCACCCCGAGGTATCATCACCACGCACTGATCCGGGATGAGGCAGGCAAACGCTTGGCGAAACGTGACGATGCGCGGGCGATTGCGACCTATCGCGACGAGGGGCTCGCCCCTGCAGACATCCGCGCTCTGATCGGACTTTAGAGCATGGGTTTGCTGAGCTCTGTCTCACCCGATTCTTCGACCCGCGTGTAGAAACACGAACGGCGGTTGGTGTGACACGCAGGCCCCGTCTGATCGACCAAGGCAAGTAGGCAGTCGCGGTCGCAATCCACGCGCAGTTCGATCAATTCCTGCGTGTGGCCACTTGTCTCTCCCTTGATCCAGAACGCCTGCCGGGAGCGCGACCAATAGGTGACGCGGCGTGTCTCAAGGGTTTTGGCAACGGCTTCGGCATTCATCCAGGCCATCATCAGCACCTCGCCCGAGGCTGCATCCTGCGCGATGCAAGGCACCAGCCCGTCGGCATTATATGTGAGTGTGCTGGGATCAAAGCTCATCAGAATTCTCTTTTGCAATCGGGCGCGCGCGGGTTATTTAAAGGCTTGTCGCTGAAAGGGAAAGCCATGACCCAGGAGACCGATCTGATCAAGCTCTATTCTGCGCGCATTCTGGCGTTGGCAGCGGATATTCCGCATACCGACCGATTGAGCGCGCCGACAGCGACAGCCAAGAAACGCTCGCCCCTTTGCGGATCGGCGGTGACGGTAGATTTGGTCACGCAGGACGGTCGGATCACGGATTTTGGGCAAGATGTGAAGGCTTGTGCGCTTGGTCAGGCGGCGGCTTCGGTTGTTGGCGCCAATATCATCGGGCGCACCCGGTCCGATGTGGAGGCCGCGCGCGATCAGCTGAAAGCGATGTTGAAAGCGGACGGGCCTGTCCCCCTCGCCCCATTTGACGGGTTTGAGGTGCTTCGGCCAGCACGTGATTACAAGAACCGTCACGCCTCTATCCTGTTGAGCCTAGAGGCGACGCTGGACGCCATGGATGCGGCCGAGGCCAGCAACTGCGCCTAAACTCTTCCGCTCTGGCATAAAAAAACCGCCGCACATCCGGGGAAAGGATGGCGGCGGCAAGGAAGCCAGTGTTACGTGGGACCCTGAGACCGGGATGGACGAGAGGCAGATCGTCCAAGGTGCAAATGACAGGCAGTGTCAGGTTCGCATCAGTTGGGACAGGATGCGGGACGGTTCAGGCGCAACAGGCAGGCAAATTCAGATCAGACCGGGCAGATGCAGGCCAACGAGCAGCATCACGACAAGGGATGCAGCGCCAATGGCGTCTTGAAGAAGGGTATCGGCAGAGCGCGTCAGCACTTTTTTCATATCGGTGAACATGGGGGGCGGTTCCTTGTTCTGGTGGAGGCCGTCGTTGCGACCCGCGTTAACTTTGTTGACCCTTTGTTCTCATTTTAGAAACCATCTGTAAAGAACTTTTTAAGAACATTTGTGAACAAAATAGAACACAGCATCCTAACCCACTGATATGAAACGGATCGCTTTGTCCTGCTCCATCAGCCAAAGAAGAACACGTGCGGCCTGCCCGCGCTCAGAGGTTAACGCCGGATCATCGTGAAGCAGCTTGCGCGCGTCGGTTTGGGCCAGTGCCATGAGCCCGGTTTGCCGTTCGATATCAGCCACCCGAAAGCGCGGTAGTCCCGATTGCGCGGTGCCGATCAAGTCGCCCGCGCCGCGCAGGGCCAGGTCTTCTTCCGCGATCTTGAAGCCGTCTTCGCTGTCGCGGAGAACTTTCAGGCGACGAGTCGCGCTCTCTGACAGTGGCGGTTGATAGACCAGCAGGCACGTCGAAGCTCCGGCCCCGCGTCCGACCCGCCCCCTAAGTTGATGCAGCTGCGCAAGGCCAAAACTCTCTGCCCGCTCGATCACCATGATCGTCGCGTTGGGCACGTTCACGCCCACTTCGATCACGGTTGTCGCCACCAGAACGCTTGTCTGCCCTTCGACGAACTGCGCCATGGCCTCGTCTTTTTGCGCGGGCGGCATCTGGCCGTGAACAAGGCCAACCACCCCCTCCCCCAATGCCGCGCGAAGTATCTTGAACCGCTCTTCCGCGGCGGTCATGTCGACGACTTCGCTTTCCTCGACCAGCGGGCAAACCCAATAGGCTTGCCGCCCCTCGGCCACCGCGCGGCGCAGATGGGCGATCACCTCTTCAATGCGCGCGTTCGAGATCAGGGCGGTTTTCACCGGCTGCCGACCGGGCGGCTTTTCATCAAGGACGGAGACATCCATATCGCCGTATTGCGCCAGGGCGAGCGAGCGCGGGATTGGCGTTGCTGTCATCACAAGCACATCGACCGCTTTGCCTTTCGCGCCTAGTTGCAGGCGTTGGCGGACGCCGAAACGGTGCTGTTCGTCGATGATCGACAGGCGTAGATCGTGGAACTGCACATCGTCCTGAAAGACCGCATGGGTGCCCACAAGAATCTGAATCTCGCCACTGGCCAGACGTGCGAGTTTAGCGGCACGGTCACGGCCTTTATCGCGTCCCGTCAGTATCTCCAAGGCGACACCCGCATCGGTGGCGAGCGGTTGCAGCCCCTCCAGATGCTGACGAGCCAGAATTTCTGTGGGCGCCATCATGACACCCTGCCCGCCTGCCTCAACCGCCATCAAGAGCGCCATGAACGCCACCAGCGTCTTGCCGGAGCCAACATCGCCTTGCAGCAGCCGGTTCATGCGCTGGGGGGCGGCCAGATCAGCCGCAATCTCACCAATGGCGCGGGTCTGAGCGCCGGTTGGCGCATATGGCAGCGCTGCGCGCACTTTGTCTTGCAGCACGCCCGTGCCCACGGTCGCAACCCCGCGCTGCTTGCGTTGGGAGGCCCGCGCAAGAGCCAGTGTAAGCTGATGCGCGAGCAACTCGTCATACGCCAGACGGATGCGCGCGGGGTGATCAGGGCTCAACTCTTGCGGCGATGCGGGGCGGTGCACGGCGTTGAGCGCGGCGATCCAGTCGGGCCAGCCCTCGCGCGCCTTCAAGGCAGGGTCGATCCATTCGGCAAGCTCCGGCGCGCGGCTCAAAACAGCGCCGGACGCCTTGACCATAACCTTCTGCGTGATGCCTGCGGTTAGCGGATAGACCGGCTCAAACGCAGGCAGATCGGCGGCCTCGTCGGCGCGCAGGATGTGATCGGGGTGAACCATTTGGCCCACGCCGTCAAAGATCTCAATCCGGCCCGAAATGAGCCGTTTCTGCCCCGTCGGGAGCACTTTCTTCAAGTAATCGCCGCGTGCATGAAAGAAGATCAGCTGAAAACTGGTCTGCGCATCGCGGACGAAAACGCGGTATGGGCCCCCTTTTCGGGCGGCTGGCTGATGCTCGCCTACCTCCACCTCGACCGTCACGGTCGCAGGCGCTTGGACCTCACGGATGGAGCTGCGCACGGCCCGGTCGATGCCACTATGGGGCAGCGTGAAAAGCAGATCGCGCGGCTTTTCAACGCCCAGCACCGCCATGTTTTGCGCAGTCTTTGGGCCAATCCCGTCGAGCGTTTCCAACCCGGCAAAGAGCGGGAACAGAATTTCGGGGCGGCCGCTCATAGGGCGCCGATCAAGTCCAGCCAGCCGTCTTCGTCGATGGTCTCTACCCCAAGATCGGCGGCTTTCTTAGCCTTGGATCCCGCCCCTGGCCCCGCGACCAGCAAATCGGTCTTGGCCGAGACGGAGCCGGAAACCTTAGCGCCCAACGCCTCTGCCCGCGCCTTGGCCTCCGCCCGGGTCATCTTCTCAAGCGTGCCGGTGAAAACAACGGTTTTGCCTGCGACGGGACTACCCTCGACGACGCGGCGCACAGCCTCTTGCACGTCGAGCTGCGCGACGAGCGCATCTATGGCCGCGCGTTCAGCATCTTGGTGGAACGTGTTCACGACCGATGCCGCCATCACGGCGCCAACACCGTCAATGTCGTTGAGGGCGTCCCACGCCTCCCCCTCTTCGATCTTGGCGTTGGTCATCGCAGTTTCAAATGCGTCCCACGTGCCGTAGTGATTGGCCAAAAGCGCTGAGCCGGCTTCGCCTAAATGGCGAATGCCAAGCCCGAAAAGCAACCGAGCAAGAGGGATTTGGCGTTTCTCATCAATGGCATCGAAGAGGTTGCTAGCGGATTTCTCCCCCCACCCCTCGCGGTTCTTGAGTTGCTTCACTCCGCTGCCGTAGCGCGCCCGCAGGGTGAAAATATCGGCGGGTTCCTTGATCCAGCCGTCGGCGTAGAACTGCTCGACCTGCTTGGCGCCGAGCCCTTCGATATCGAAGGCGGCGCGGCTGACGAAATGCTTGAGCTTTTCAACCGCTTGCGCCGGGCAAATGATGCCGCCGGTGCAGCGCCGGACCGCGTCGCCGTCTTCACGCACGGCGTCAGAACCGCATTCAGGGCATTGCGTTGGAAAGTCGTAGGGCTGTGCATCGTCGGGGCGTTTTGACAGATCCACATCCGCGATTTTGGGGATCACGTCACCGGCGCGGTAGACCTGCACGTGATCGCCCACCCGGATGTCGCGCCCTTCGCGGATTGGCTGACCTTTGGCGTCGCGGCCTGCGATGTAATCCTCATTGTGCAGCGTCGCGTTGGAGACCATGACGCCGCCCACATTGACCGGCCTCAGGCGCGCGACAGGCGACAGTGCACCGGTGCGGCCTACCTGAATGTCGATGCCTTCAAGCGTCGTCCACGCGAGTTCCGCCGGAAACTTGTGCGCAATTGCCCAACGCGGCGTGGTGGAGCGAAAGCCGAGGCGTTGTTGCAGCGCGAGATCGTTGACCTTGTAGACGACCCCGTCGATGTCATAGCCGAGCGTCGCGCGCGCCTCTTCAATGGCGCGGTAATGCGCGATCAGCGCGTCTGTCGTCTCGCAAAGGCTGGTGAGCGGGTTGGTCTGAAAGCCCAGCTCTCTCAGTCGCTCAATCGCTCCGAACTGCGTATTAGACAGCGGCGCGGAGAGCGCGCCCCACGCATAGGCGAAGAACTTTAGCGGACGGGCCTTGGTGATGCTGGCGTCAAGCTGGCGAAGCGATCCCGCGGCCGCGTTACGCGGATTGGCAAAGGTTTTGCCGCCTGTGTCGGCCTGGCGGGTGTTGAGCGCTTCGAAATCGGCATGGCTCATATAGACCTCGCCGCGGACTTCCAACACGTCGGGGGCGCCGGTGATGCTGTGCGGGATGTCGTCGATGGTGCGCGCGTTCGCGGTTACGTTCTCACCAACCTCGCCATCGCCGCGGGTGGCGGCTTGCACCAGCTTGCCGTTTTCATAACGCAGGGCGAGCGAGAGACCATCAATCTTGGGCTCTGCGGTATAGGCGACCGTGCCCGGCTCCAACCCCAGATATTTGCGCACGCGTTCGTCAAATTCAGCGACATCCGTATCGTCAAACGCGTTGCCGAGCGAAAGCATCCGCACCTCGTGGGTGACCTTGGAAAACCCTTCAGCCAGCGCCCCGCCCACCTGATCGCTGGGGCTGTCTTTGCGTTTAAGTTCCGGGAAACGCGCCTCTATCGCGGCGTTGCGGCGATTGAGGGCGTCATAGTCGGCATCCGAAATCTCGGGCGCGTCATCGCGGTGATAGGCGGTATTGGCAGCCTCCAGAACGGTGGAAAGCCGGGCCAGTTCGGCCTCGGCTTCCTTGGGCGTCAACGCCTCAATATCTTTGCTGCTCTGCGGTTCCGACATCGCCCACTCCCTCACCTGACTAAGGTTTAGGTGGCACCATGCGGTTGGTCCAGAGGGGGCGCGCGAAAAGCCGCGTCTCAGGCGCCGATCGCGATGCGTTCGGGTGCCATCGCAGCCGGATCGGGATCGCGCAGCACATAGCCCCGGCCCCAGACAGTTTCGATGTAGTTCTCACCATCGGTGGCATTGGCCAGCTTTTTGCGCAGCTTGCAGATGAAGACGTCGATGATCTTCAGCTCGGGCTCGTCCATGCCGCCATAGAGGTGGTTGAGGAACATCTCTTTCGTGAGCGTCGTGCCTTTGCGCAGGCTCAACAGCTCAAGCATCTGGTATTCTTTACCGGTCAAATGCACCGTCTTGCCACCGACCTCGACGGTCTTGGCATCAAGATTCACGCAGATCTTGCCGGTATTGATGACCGATTGCGAATGCCCTTTGGAGCGACGGATGATCGCGTGGATACGCGCGACCAGCTCCTCCCGATGGAAGGGCTTCGTCAGATAATCATCGGCACCAAAGCCAAAACTTTTCAGCTTGCTTTCTGTGTCATCCGACCCTGTCAGGATCAGAATAGGTGTTTCAATCCGGGCCAGCCGCAATTGACGCAGCACGTCCTGCCCACTCATATCCGGCAGGTTCAGATCCAGAAGGATCAAATCGTAATCATAAAGTTTGGCAAGATCGATCCCCTCCTCCCCCATATCCGTGCAATACACGTTCAGGTTAGCATGGGTCAGCATCAGCTCGATGCTTTTCGAGGTCGTCGGATCGTCTTCGATTAACAGGACACGCATTAGGGGTTCTCCGCATGGTGGGTCAGTATGGCTGCCAACGTGACGCGTATTGGTTAATGTCCCGTTACCAATTATGAAAACGTAAACGGTGCAACTTTAAGTTGTCGAGTCTTTTCGGTAATGCTGCAAGGCTGTTGTCTTCAAAGCGCCTTCTCCGTGGAGGGTTAATGCCTCTGTCCATTCTTGCAGTTCTTCTTCGGAGAGCGCCCACCGCGCCATCGCGTCTTCCATGGAAATCAACCCGAAGGCGACCCCTTTTACGACCGCCGCCTTACGCGAAGACACCCATCGCGAGGTCTCTTTCGGTGGCAAGTCGGCCTGTGTCATGGTGCGCCCGTCCGGCAAGGTTACCGAACGCGGCGCGTCGATTTTCTTTAGATACATCGGAAATCCCTCAATTACGTGGGGACACCCTGGAGCAGAGCCCTTAAGGAGGGATGAAACGCCCCCTTGTTAGTGTCTCGCATTTTACTATATCTCGCGGCATCTCCATTAAGGATCTGTCATGGCGCTGGATGCCCACCCTTTGAACTCGCTCGGCTTTGCCAAGCCCCCGTCTGAGACACGCGTTGTCGTGGCGATGTCGGGCGGCGTGGACAGCTCGGTCGTGGCCGCGCAGCTGGCCGAGGAAGGCTATGACGTCGTGGGCGTGACGCTGCAGCTTTATGACCACGGCGCGGCGCTGGCCAAAAAAGGCGCGTGCTGCGCGGGGCTCGACATCCATGATGCGCGCCGTGTGGCCGAGGAAATGGGCTTTCCGCATTATGTGCTGGACTATGAGAATACGTTCAAGGAAGCGGTGATCGACGAGTTTGCCGACAGCTATCTGGCGGGGGCGACCCCCGTGCCCTGCATCCGCTGCAACGAGCGCGTCAAATTCAAGGACCTGCTGGAAACCGCTCGCGATCTGGATGCCGATTGCATGGCGACGGGCCATTACATTCAGCGCAAGATGGGTACAGCGGGGGCAGAGCTGCATTGCGCGGCGGATGCGAACCGCGACCAGAGCTATTTTCTGTTTTCCACCACGCCGGAGCAGCTCGATTATCTGCGCTTCCCGCTGGGACATCTGCCGTCGAAAGACGACACCCGCGCGCTCGCGGCGCGCTACGGGCTGGCGGTGGCGGATAAGCCAGATAGCCAGGACATCTGCTTTGTGCCGAACGGCAACTACGCCAGCGTGATCGAGAAACTCCGCCCTGGTGCGGCGGAACCCGGTGAGATTGTCGATGTGAACGGCAACGTGTTGGCGCAGCATGACGGTGTGATCCACTATACAATCGGGCAACGCCGTGGCTTGGGCATCGGCGGGCTTTCGACGCCGCTTTATGTCGTGAAGCTGGATGTGGACGCGCGGCAAGTGGTCGTTGGCCCGAAAGAGCTGCTGGCGACGCGGACGATCCCGGTGCGTGAAGTGAATTGGCTGGGCGATGATCCCTTTGCCGATATGGCGGAGCGGCATGTGTCGGTCAAAGTCCGCTCAACCCGCCCGCCGCGCGAGGCGATCCTGCGCCCGATCAGCGCGACGGAGGCTGAGGTGGAATTGCTGACGCCGGAAGAAGGCGTCTCCCCCGGCCAGGCTTGTGTGTTCTATGAAACGGGTGGCACGCGGATCCTCGGCGGGGGGTGGATCTGGCGCGGATATTGAGCGCGGGAAAAGTCTTTTGAAGTCTTTTTCAAAACTCTTAGGAAGAGTTTTGGCCCTCTAAAATGGCTCTGGCCGCACGCAAACCGGGCGCTTCATCGCCCTGCCCCAGACGCTCCATCGTTAGCGCCATGGCAGCCTGTTGTGCGTTGGGCTCGGCGATTACCTCGGACAGCCCTTTCGCGATGGCATCCGGCTGGCAATCGGCCCCCAGAAATTCAGGCACCACGCGCGTCTCTGACACCAGATTGACGAGGGTCACCGTATCGACCCGCAGCATCCGTTTGATGATCTGACGGCTGAGCCAGTTCATATCGTAGGCAATGACCATCGGCGTCGCAGAGGCCGCCAATTCCAGCGAGACTGTGCCCGAGGCCGCAAGTGCGACAGTCGCAGCTTTGAAGGCCGCGCGCTTCTCTTCAATGCTCTCAATGACCAAAGGCGCGCCGGGCCATGTGCTGACATGGCTGCGGACCAGTTTGGTCTTGCCCGGGGCTGCGGGCACCACGACACGCATCTCTGGGTAACCCGGAAGCACCTGTCCCAAAGCCGCACCGAACCGGCCTGCAAGGCGGTTGATTTCTCCGCGTCGCGAGCCCGGGAGCGCCAGCAGGATCGGAGCATCCCCCAGATCGTGCGCAGTGCGAAAGGCGGTAACCTCTGCGTCGGACGCCACAGGCTCTGCCACAACCGGGTGGCCCACGAAATCGCAGCGGATGCCGACGGTTTCCAGATACGGCGGCTCGAACGGGAACAGGGCGAGGACCTGATCCACAACGCCGACCATCTTCTGGGCACGTCCCGGTCGCCACGCCCACACGGTGGGGGCCACGTAATGCACGGTGCGGATGGGGCTTTCGGCCTTCACCAAACGCGCGACACGCAGGCAGAAATCTGGGCTGTCGATGGTCAACAGGATATCCGGTTTCAACTCCAGCACGGCCTTGGCCGTCTGCGCGATGCGGCGTTTGAGATGGCGGTATTTCGGCAAAACCTCGGCCAGCCCCATCACGCTGAGCTCATCCATGGGGAAGAGGCTTTCCAACCCTTCGGCCTGCATCAAAGGGCCGCCGACCCCGTGAATTTCCAGATCAGGCACCAGTGACCTCAAACCCGCCAGCGCGGCCCCGCCGAGCTTGTCGCCCGAGGCCTCCCCAGCGATCACGAAGACCTTCAAGGGCGCACCCAGATAAAGAGCCCCGCATCGTTGGCCGACGCAATGCACAGCTGCGGCTCCAGCATCTGAACGCCGCCAGCGGCAATGACGAGGCCGTTGAGGCCGGCCTCTGCCACATGGCGGATCGTGTCCGGGCCGATGGTGGGCAAATCCACGCGGCGATCCTGACCGTCTTTCGGCGCTTTGACGAAAACGCCACCGCGTGGGCGTTCAAGCGCGGCAAGCGAGGCGAGCATGAAATCCGTGCCGGGCTGCGCCTCGACCGCAAGGGCCTGACTGCGGGCGATGACACAGCTTTGGCCAATATCGGCGGGGCTGAGTTGCGACAAGAGCGCGAGACCGCGGTCGGCGTCTTGCTTGTCGGTGTCAGAGGGGTGTACAGCGGTCAGCACGCCTTCTGTGGGCAACAGCTCAGGCACTAGATCATGGGCGGCGACAATCGTGATGCCCGCTTCTTCGAAGAAGGTCAGCACAAGCCGCAAAGCTGCGTCGTCACCCTGCTGAAGCGCAGCCATCATCCGCGGCACCAGCGGCATGGTGGCAGGGTCAATCAAGGATGGATCAAGCGCAGGGCGCTGAACCTGACCCGCGAAACAGACTTGCGTCACGCCGCGCTCTTTCAGCATTGCAATGAAGCTGCCCAGCGTTTCGATGCGAAACGTCTCAACTCCCGACAGGTCGAGCGCATAGCCTTCCAATGCGCAGACCAACGGGCGCTGGGCCAAGCGCTGCAACAGAAGTTTGGGCAGACCGCCGCGCCCTGCAATCAGCGCCAGCATCAGCGTGGCGTCAGGAAAGAGCGGTCAGAGGCGCCAAGTACGAACTCCACGACCTCGCGGACATAGGTGCTATCGGTCTCATCCGAAAGACGGCGTGCGCGGTCCTGAAAGGCGCCGTCGCCCTGAGCGAGCATCTGAAAGGCCGCACGCAACGCAGTGATATCCGCCCGTGCCACGCCCTTGCGCTTCAGGCCCACCAGATTAAGGCCGTCGAGCTGGCCGCGCGGGCCTTGAACAAGACCGTGGGGGATCACGTCATTGGTGACCATCGACACCGCCCCGATGATGGCGCCCTTGCCGATGCGCACGAACTGATGGATGCCAGAAAGCCCGCCGATAATGACATCATCCTCGATGATGCAATGCCCCGCCAAAGCGGCCGAGTTCACCACGATCACGTTGTTGCCGATGATCACGTCATGGGCGATATGGCAGCCCGCCATGAAAAGCCCGTCATCGCCGACTTTGGTCAGACCGCCACCGCCCTTGGTGCCTGTGTTCATCGTGACATGCTCGCGGATGCGGTTGCGGGCGCCAATCTCTAGCCGGGTCTTTTCACCGTCGAACTTCTTGTCTTGCGGGATCTCCCCGATCACCGCGAAGGAGAAGATGACGGTGTCGTCGCCCACACTTGTTTGACCGGTCACAACCACATGGGTGCGCAACTCCACCCGCGCGCCAAGCTGCACTTCGGGGCCGATATAGCTGAACGCACCAATGACGCAGTCGGGGCCAATCACGGCACCGTCTTCGATCACGGCGGAAGGGTGGATTTGGGCGGATGGATCAATCATCGGATGGCTTACTCGGGCAGGTCCATCATGGCGGTGAACTCGGCCTCAGCCGCCATCTCATCGCCGACCTTGGCCACACCGGAGAACTTCCAGATTTTGGAGCCGCCGCGCTTCGTCTCAATGAAAAGCTCCAACACGTCGCCGGGGCCGACCTTGCGGCGGAATTTGCACTTATCAATCGCCATGAAGTAAACGAGCAATTCCTTGTCTTCCATGCCCATCGCCGCACCAACCATGACGGCAGCGGTCTGCGCCATCGCCTCGATAATCGTCACGCCGGGCATGATCGGCGTGCCGGGGAAGTGGCCTTGAAAATGCGGCTCGTTGAAGGTGACATTCTTGATGCCGCGCGCTGATTTGGTGCCGTCGATATCCTCAACCCGGTCCACTAGCAAAAACGGGTAGCGGTGCGGGATCAGCCGCTGGATGCGTTGGATATCGGCGCTCATCAAAGTGTCGCTCATAGCCTGTCCTTCTTTTTATGATGTTTGAGTAGCAAGCCCCCCTGCTCCGCACAACGCGGCTAGGGATCACTTTCTGTGTCGGATTGTTCCGGTGTGTCGTCGGAGGGCGGCGCGACCGGCACACCACCGGTTTGCACATCCTCCGCGCCAAGCTGCTCATTGATACGCGCGACGGCTTCATCCGTGATGTCGATGGAATCGTCGACGATAAACACATCGCGCCGCTCGAATACAGCGACGGCCCCACGCTCCAGCACGATCTGCGCCAGAACCGGCAAAGCAGCATTGCGCAGGATCTGTTCTGCCTCGTCGCGGGCCCGGCCCAGCTGAGTGCTGGCCTCGTCCCGTTCGCGGCGCAAGCGCAGAACCTTTTCGTCAAATGCGTCGGCACGGGCGCGAAACTCTTCCGGGGTCAGCGTCGGGCGCGCCTCGGTTAAAGCGCGCTCTTCCTCAATCAGTTGGGCGTCAATCTCCCGGCTCTCAGACGCAAGGCGACGTGCTTGATCGTCGATGGCGCGCAGGCTTGCCTGGCCGAACTCGGTCTCAACAAACAGCCGTTCGCTTTCGATGACGAGGACTGGCGTCTGTGTGGTTTGTTGCCCAGTTTGCGCAAGGGCTGGCAGCGCAACAAGCACCGCCAGCCCGATAGACAAAGCCGAAAGAAGATGGCGCATCAGAACTGGGTTGAGATCGTCAGATCGAAGAACTGATCCTCGTCATAGTCCTCTTTCTGGATCGCTTCGGCAAAGTTGAAGCGGAGCGGGCCAAGCCCGGTATCCCAGAAGAGCGAGACACCCACCGCAGACCGCAAGCGGAAGCTGTCGTCGATCCGCCCATCATCGGTGTTATCCAGCCCCCAGAGCGAGCCCATGTCATAAAAGACACCGCCGCTGACGCCGTATTCCTCGGGAAGGCCCAGCGGGAATTCAGCTTCAAGGCGCGCGACGGCAAAGAAGTTACCGCCCAGCACGTCTTCATTGTCAGCGTCCAGATCGCGCGGACCGATGCCGTTGGATTCAAAACCACGCAGACGGCTTGGGCCAACGCGGAAGCGATCGAGGATGAGCGAGTCGCCCGAGAGCATGTTCAGCGCACCACCTTCGAGCGTGGCCCGCAGCGTCACCTCTTCGTTCAGCACGCGCGTTTCAGCACCCAAAAGCGCTGTCGTCTCGATATAGCTGGTGTCACTGCCCAGACCGGCAAAGTCCTGGCTAAAGCGGAAGATGACACCTGCGTTGGGGTTCAGACCGGTGCGACGGCTGTCATAGCTGAAAGAATAGCCGATGAAGCCAAGGGCGCGTTCGCCGTCTTCTTCCTCGTCCTTCAGAAGCACAGAGCTGTCTTCATCCACATCGAAGATCTCGCCAGATTTGAAGCCACCGCGCACAGTCAGGAAGCTGTTCTCGCCGACCGGGAAGCGCAAGGACGGCTGGAACGTGGCCACGCGCGAGTTGAAATCGGCGTTGTTCCGGTCTGTCGTGCGGTAATCAATCAGGATACCCGCGCGCAGATCACGGCCCAGGAACGCAGGCTCGATGAAGTTGAAGCTATAGGACCGGGTCGATGCGGTTGTATTGATCCCGAAGCTGAGGGTTTGGCCCCGGCCAAGGAAGTTCCGCTCTGTGAAGCTGATCGCCGCGCCAAAACCGTTGGAGTTCGAAAAGCTACCACCGAAGTTGAGCGAGCCTGTAGGCTGCTCTTCCACATCCACGTCGATAATGACACGGTCCGGGCCAGAGCCCTCGCGCGCTTCCACCTCCGCGTTGGAGAAGAAGCCAAGCGCGCGGATACGGCTGGCGGAGGCCCGGATTTCACGCGGGTTGAAAGGGTCCCCTTCAACGATGCGGAACTGGCGGCGCACAACGCGGTCAAGCGTCGTCGTGTTGCCTTCAATATCGATCCGCTCGACAAAGACGCGCGGGCCACGGGTGATGGCAAACTCCACATCCAGCGTCAGATCGCGATCATTGCGGATAATGCGCGGCTCTACCCGGATGAAGTTGAGACCCTGTTGCAAGGCCAGACGTTCCATCCGCGCGATGGTGTTGTCGACCAGCGCGGGGTTGTAGGTCACGCCGGGGCGGATGCGCACCACGTCCATGTACTCGTCAGGATTAACGTCTTCCAGATCGCTGACAGCGGTGATTTCACCAAACTCGAACTGCTGACCTTCCTGAATATTGAACGTGATCAAGTAGCCGTCGCGTTCACGTGTCAGTTCGGAGTTTACGCTCAGCGTTTGGAAATCCACGTATCCGCGGGACTGGTAGAAGTCCTGCAGGACTTGCTTGTCGAACTCGATCCGGTCGGCAAGGAACGTGTCCGAGCGGATCAAAGCGCGGAAAATACCGGCCTGCTTTGTCTCCAACACGCGGCGCAGGCGGCGGTCGGAAAATTCGCGGTTGCCGGTGAAGCTCAGACGCTCCACCTCGACCGTGCGGCCTTCGACAACTTCAAAGACCAGATCGACGCGATTGTCCGAGCGGCGGATGATCGACGGTGTCACCGATGCAGCCAGGCGCCCTTGGGTCGTGTAGGCCTCTGTCAGCGTGTCGGCGTCCTGCTCGGCCAATGTCGGATTATAGACCCGGCGCGGCTGCGAGCGCAGCAAGGGCAGCAGGTCCTCGTCATCAATGCGGCGGTTGCCTTCAATATTGATGCGGTTGATGGTCGGGAATTCTTGAACGCGGATCACAAGCGTGCTGCCCGAGGGGATCAGCTCTACCTCTTCAAAGAGGCCGGATTCCTGTAGGTTTTGAAACGCATCGTTCAGTCGTCCAGCGCTGACGGGTTCGCCACGCGGAATTTCCGCATATGAGAGGATCGTTGCAGGCTCTACCCGCTGGTTTCCTTCGATCTGCACTTGATTGAAGCGAAAATCCTGTGCGGTGGCGATTCCCACCATTATGAACAATGAAACAAAGGCCAGAAGCCCCGTTTTCATGTATGTCCTGACCCAGTTGCGTCCCGTGTGCATTATAACTGCAGCTACGGTCGCGCTGCTCACCTCTTTGGCGGTCATCCGACGACTCCGTTTAACATCCCAGCGTTCGGGTTCTGAGTATCGGCATTACCACACGTTGTCAAAACGACAAACACCCCGGCCACAACTTGTGTCGGGGTGTTTTGTCAGCGCATCGGCGCTGTCTTTGGAGGCGACTATTGCGCGAGGTTGAGCAGGATGCCACCCAGTTCAGCACCGGCAACCAGACCACCGATAATGGCGGCAGGCATAATGAACCGATCCCAGTTGATATCCATCAACAGGCTCAGGCTACGAACTCCGGATTGAACGGCTTGCATTTAGACACTCCTGCGCGAAAGGCTTTCACTCAAGATCGCGGCCAAATGTGGCAGGAATGGGGCACAATCGGACAGGTTTTGGGGCGTTCCCCTTTTGACCTGCGCGACAGCGCCTATGGGCAGAAAAGGTCGTTGCCGAGCGCGAACACCATCAGTGACAGCAGCAGCGTCAGCCCCACCCCCATCAGAACGCGCAACGCGCGGTCGCTGGGCGGCTTGCCAGTCACCGCTTCATAGGCGTGAAACACAAGATGGCCGCCATCCAGAACCGGGATCGGGAAAAGGTTCAGCAGCCCCACCGCCGTGCTGAGCACCGCGATAAAATAGATGAAGGATTGCGCCCCCTGGCTGGCCATCGCGCTTGAGGTCTGCGCGATGCCAATCGGGCCCGACAGATTGCACGAGCTGATCGCGCCGGTGATTATGTTATACAGGCCAGAAAGGCTTGATTTCACGATGAAATACGTCTGCTCAACCCCGTATGCCATGGATTGGCCGATCCCGCCCCGCTCTGTCGCGGCTTCAAAGAAGAGCCCGCCGGAGATGCCGATCAGCCAGCGTGTCTCGAAACTGCCATCAGGTTGGGGCAGGTCCACGCGTTTCGGAGCCAGAACAAACTCCATCGCCTCCCCGCCGCGCCACACATCCAGTTGGAGCGGCGCGCCATCGGCGTCAGCCACAGCCTCACGTAGTGCATTGAAGGTGTGGATCGGCTGCCCATCCACGGCGGTGATCACATCGCCCACCCGCAAATTCACGTCCATCGCGGCAGAGCGTGGCGACAGACCGTTGATCAGCGGCGGATAGGGATAAGGGCCGTCAACCGTGACCTCTGCGCCGTCGCGCAGCACGCGGTAGTCGAGCACCTGTTCGGTCGGCAATTCCCGCACAAACGCGTCGAAACCTTCCAACTCGGGCGCGGGTTCACCGTTGATGGCGAGAATTTGGTCGCCGGGCTGCAGCGCAACTTCGTAGGCGGGCGGCAGATCGGTCAGTTGGTCAATCGTCAGCGGATCGGTTGGCTGGCCCCGGAAAAAGAGGATCGCTCCGAAAATCAGGAAAGACAGGATAAAGTTGAAGACGGGGCCTGCCGCAACAGTGCAGGCGCGCGCCCACAATGGCGCGCCATGCATGGTCATACGTTTACGATCCTCGGGGATCGCCTCCATCACCGCGCTGTCTTTGGCACTTGCGGCATCCGCATCGCCCAGAAACTTCACGTAACCGCCCAAGGGAAGCAGGGCAAACTGCCATTTCGTGCCGCGTTTATCGACGCGACTAAAAAGAACCGGCCCGAACCCAAGCGAAAACACCTCTGCATAAATCCCGCACCAGCGGCCCACGATGTAGTGGCCGTATTCATGGATCGCGACGATAATACTGAGCGCCAGAATGAACGCGCCGATGGTGTAGATCAGCCCGCCGAACTGCGGGATCAAGTTGGTGAGTTCCAAACCGCCCTCTTACTTGTTGCGCGCCACGATGGCGGCGTCGGCCTCTTGTCGTGCCAAATGGTCCACATGCAGCACGTTATCAAGGTTGATCGTGGCATTGATAAGGCCCGGTTGGGCAGAGATCGCGTCAAGCGCGTGCTCTACAACGCCTGCCATGTCGGTAAACTTGATGTGTCCGGCGATGAAGCCATCGAGTGCGCGCTCTTTTGCGGCGTTGAACGCGGCGCCAGCAAGCCCCCCCGTCTCCATCACGTTGCGCGCCAGTTTCAGCGCAGGATAGCGCGTCTCGCACGCTTTGCGGAAATTCAGCTGGCCGATCTCCACCAGATCAAGGCGTGCGACAGGCAGATCGCGCCGGTCCGGCCAATGGAGCGCATAGCCGATGGCGTGGCGCATATCGGGCGGGCCGACATGTGCCATCAGCGCGCCATCGTTGAACCCCACAAGCGCGTGGATCAGGCTTTCGGGATGCACGACGGTTTCGATCTGATCCGGGCGAACGCCGAAGAATTCCTTGGTCTCGATCAGTTCCAGCGACTTGTTGAACATCGAGGCGGAATCAATCGTGATCCGTTGCCCCATATCCCAATTGGGGTGGGAGGACGCTTCTTCGAGCGTCGCCTCCTCCAGCGCCTCCAAAGGCCAATCGCGGAAGGCCCCGCCCGAAGCCGTGATGATAATCCGCTCGACGGCAGAGATATCCTCACCCACAAGGCCCTGGAACACCGCCGAATGTTCGCTGTCGACGGGCAGCACAGTGGCACCGTGATCCCGCGCAGTCTGCATCAGCAAAGGCCCTGCGGTGACCAGAGATTCCTTGTTGGCCAACGCCAGTGTCGTGCCTTGCTTGAGCGCTTCAAGACCCGGCGGCAGGCCAGCGGCGCCCACGATGGCAGACATAATCCAGTCGGCGGGGCGGCAGGCGGCCTCTGTAATGGCACCTGCCCCTGCTGCGACCTCGATATCCGTGTCCGCAAGCGCCGCGCGCAAATCGCCGAGGCGGTCGTCATAAGCGGTGATCGCTATGTCTGCGTTTAAGCGGCGCGCGTCCTCGGCCAGTTGCGCGATGTTGCCGCCACCGGTCAGGGCGACCACATCATAAGCCCCCGGATCGCGGGCAATCAGATCAATAGTGTTTTGCCCGATGGAGCCGGTCGCGCCAAAAATGGAAACCCTGCGCATCAAAACTGAACCTGCGGCACATCCACGAAAAGCGAGATTGCCAGCATGAAAAGCGCCGCTCCCAGCAGGCCGTCAAACCGGTCAAAGAGCCCACCATGCCCCGGGATGAGCGTCGAGCTGTCCTTGACCCCCATCCGCCGCTTCAGCGCGCTTTCGGCGATATCGCCCATCTGGGAGGCGAAACTCAGCAGCATGGAAATCCACCAAAGGTCAGGTCCCGCATCGGTGAACGTGCCGAACAGAATGCCGATGCCAGCCGCAGAGATCCAGCCCGCGACAGTCCCGCTCCAGGTCTTCTTGGGGCTGATCTTGGGCCAGAACTTGGGCCCGCCGAAGATGCGACCTGCGAAATAGCCAAAGATATCCGTCGCGATCACGACCAGCACCAGCCAAAGCAGCCAAACGACGCCATAGGTTTCTCGGAAAGTCACAAGGCCCCAACCTGCAATCAGAATGGCAAGCGCAAAGGCGAAGAACGTCCGTTTCTCTCGCGGCAGAGCCAGCAGGCCAAGCGCGGGCGGCAGGATGAACAGAACAAGGATCCAGCTTTCCTCGGCCACGAACATGCCCGAGAGCAGGCTTGCGGTGAGTGCAGCCAGCAGCATCGCAGGCGTGGGCGCATCGGGGCGGATCATCATGACCAATTCCCAGATCATCACCGCCGTGACGAACACAGCGAGCATTTGGAACCAAACGCCGCCTGCCAGAATGCAGATGACCCCGACGGCACCCATTCCTGCCCCCGACACAAGCCGGGTGCGCAGATCATCCCATTTGGCCGGAGCCAACTCGCTCATGTCAGGACAGCACCGAAGCGGCGCTCGCGGCCGCCAAAACCATCGAGCACTTTCTCAAACTCTTTGGCCGTGAAGTCGGGCCAGAGCGTCGGGATAAATTCGTATTCCGAATAGGCCGACTGCCAGAGCAGGAAGTTGCTGATCCGCGCCTCCCCGCTGGTGCGGATGACCAGATCGGGATCGGGCAGATAACACGTGTCGAGATAACGCGTGAAGGTCTCGTCATTGACGTCGCGAGGGTCCAGCTTGCCGCCCGCGACATCATGGGCGAGACGGCGCGTGGCGCGGGCAACCTCGTCGCGGCCGCCATAGTTAATCGCAATCGTCAAATGGACCGCATCATTATCGGCCGTCAGAAGCTCCAGATCGTCCATCATCTTTACCAGACTGTCTTCGAGCCGAACGCGGTCGCCGATGAATCGCACCCGCACACCCGCTTCAAAAAGCGCCCGCGCTTCGCGTTGGATGTAGCGGCGGAAAAGGCGCATCAGCCCAGCCACTTCGGTCTGCGTGCGCTTCCAGTTCTCGGTCGAGAAGGCAAAGATCGTGAGGTATTTCACGCCCAGCTTCGGGCAGGCCTCAACAATCTCGCGCACCCGTTTGGCCCCGGCATGGTGCCCGAAAAGACGCGGTTTGCCGCGCTTCTGGGCCCAGCGGCCATTGCCATCCATAATGATGGCGACGTGATCGGGGGACGTGTTTTTCTTGGCCATGATCAGGCCCTTTCCGGCGCGGGGCCGTTAAACCTGCATGATCTCGGCTTGCTTGACTTCAAGCGCCTCGTCGACCTGTTTGATGAAGCGGTCTGTCAGTTCCTGAACTTCGCCTTCCCAGAGCTTCTGGTCGTCTTCCGACATCCCGTCCGCCTTGGCCTTCTTAATCTGGTCCATCCCGTCACGGCGGATGTTGCGGATCGAGACGCGCGCGCTTTCTGAATACTGCGCAGCGACTTTTGTCAGATCGCGGCGGCGTTCCTCGTTCAGCTCGGGGATCGGCAGCATGATGATCGTGCCGTTAAGCTGCGGGTTGATCCCCAGCCCGCTTTCACGGATCGCTTTTTCGACAGCATTCACCATGGATTTGTCCCAGACATTCACCGTGACCATCCGCGGCTCGGGCACATTCACAGTGCCCACCTGGTTAATGGGGGTCTTTTGGCCGTAAGCCTCCACCATCACCGGCTCCAGCATCGAAGCGGAGGCGCGACCTGTCCGCAAAGAGGCGAATTCCGTGCGCAGAGAGGCGATTGCCCCGTCCATCCGGCGCTCCAGATCGTCGGTGTCTATTTCAAAATCGTCTGCCATGATCCCACTCGGTCCTGAATTGGTCGCCGTTTACCGGCTTTTCCTATCTATATCGTTAACCATGAACGGTTGTATAGGTGCCTTCCCCAGCGAGGATACCGGCAAAGCCGCCCGGCTCATCCAATGAGAAGACGATGATCGGTTTGTTATTGTCCCGCGCCAAGGCAATGGCACTGGCATCCATCACGCCAAGATGCTTCTGAAGCACCTCGTCATAGGTCACCTTGTCATAACGCACCGCATCGTCGTGCTTGACCGGGTCCTTGTCATACACGCCATCGACCTTGGTGCCCTTGAAGATCGCCTCGCAGGCCATTTCATTGGCGCGCAGGGTCGCGGCTGTATCGGTGGTGAAATAGGGATTGCCGGTGCCCGCCGCGAAGATCACCACGCGGGCTTTCTCCAAATGCCGCACGGCGCGGCGGCGGATATAGGGCTCGCAGACCTGATCCATCGGGATGGCGCTGATGACGCGGGTAAAGACGCCCAGCCCTTCTAGCGCAGACTGCATCGCCAGCGCGTTCATGACCGTGGCCAGCATGCCCATGTAGTCCGCCGTCGTCCGCTCCATCCCCTGGGCAGAGCCTTGCAGACCGCGGAAGATATTGCCACCGCCGATGACCATGCAGATCTCGACCCCCAAATCGTGGACCGATTTGACCTCGGCCGCGATCCGCTCGACCGTGGGTGGGTGCAGACCGAAGCCCTGATCCCCCATCAATGCCTCCCCTGAAATCTTGAGCATCACGCGTTTGAATTTCGGGTCGGAGGGGGTGGATGTCATGGCAAATGTCCCATCTGCTTTGCGTTCGCCGTAAAATGTCGCAAAAGGCCAGCAGGTTCAACGGGAGACGCGGGCTTCACGCGGATAAATCACGCATGGCGCTAATCGACATAACACAGCTATCGCCAGAGCGGCCGGTTTTGATTGCCGGACCGACCGCGTCGGGCAAATCCGCGCTGGCGTTGGAGATTGCCGAGGCGCAAGGCGGCGTGGTGATCAATGCCGACGCGTTGCAGGTCTTTGACGGCTGGCGCGTGCTGACCGCGCGGCCGTCTGATGCTGAATTGGCGCGTGCGCCCCATGCGCTTTATGGGCATGTCGCTTATGACGGGGACTACTCCGTCGGTCATTGGCTGCGAGAGGTGCAGCCATTTCTCAGCGACGGCCCTCGCCCGATCATTGTCGGCGGCACCGGTCTCTATTTCACAGCCCTCACCGAAGGGCTCGCCGACATTCCCGCGACCCCGCCGGAGATCCGTGCCGAAGCTGACAGGATCGCCGCCGAGGACGGGTTCGAGGCGATGCTGTCTGCGCTGGACTCCGAGACAGCCGGACGTATCGACCAACGCAACCCCATGCGCGTCCAGCGCGCCTGGGAAGTCCAGCGCACCACCGGGCGCGGCTTGGCCAGTTGGCAGGACGCGACGCCAGCCCCGCTTTTGCCGCTCGATAAAACGCAACCGATTCTCTTGAACGCGGACCGCGATTGGCTGGCAGAGCGTATCGACCGACGGTTTGACCTTATGATCGAGGCTGGTGCGCTGGACGAAGCACGCGCGATGCTGCCTCATTGGAACCCCGCGCTTTTGTCCTCCAAAGCCATCGGCGCGCCCGAGCTGATTGCCTATCTTCGGCACAAGATGTCGTTGGAGGCGGCAACCCAAGCCGCAAAAACAGCCACCCGGCAGTTCGCAAAACGCCAGCGCACATGGTTCCGGGCGCGTATGAAAAAATGGCAAGCGTTAGACCTGCGCTAACCAATATCATGCAATTCTTGCCCAAATTGGGCCATATTCCGCTGCAATGGTTGCACAAATCCAGCTAGGGCGTACAACCATGTTAATGCAAACTGACTACTCTCCGATCGACAAAATTGAGATGACGACGCTCGCACAGATGCAGCGCGGCGGCTCTTGGCGCATGGATACGCTGCATTCTTGCGAGGACCCGATCCTTTATTGGATCACGCGCGGTCAGGGCCGCATGGTGATCTCGGGCAAGATGCGCGGCTTTGGTCCCAGCAACGCGGTATTCCTGCCCGCAAAGACCATGCATTCCATCGAGTTGGGGCCGCAATGCTATGGGTTGGCGGTCACCCTGCCCTCTGATCCGCTCATGACGCTGCCTGCGACGCCACAGCAAATCCGCGTGGCCAATGTGCCGGGTCAGTCTGAACTCACTGGCCTTCTGGACAACCTGCAGCGCGAACTTGTCAGCGACCGCCCGGCTCATAACCGCGCCGCCCGCTTTCATGCGGGCCTGATCAGCGTCTGGCTGGAACGGAACCTGCCCGAGCCCGGAAAGCCCGACGCGGCAGAACGTCTTGTCGCCCGCTATTGCGACCTGATCGAGACGCGCATGGGCGAGGGCCTGAATGTGGAGGCATATGCCGCAGCGCTCGATGTCACACCGACGCATTTGACCCGCTCCACCCAGACCTGCTGCGCGATGTCCGCGCTTGAGCTGCTGACAGAGCGTGTCACCCACGCCGCACGCCGCCGCCTGACCGACACGTCAATGACGATCAAGGCCGTGTCTGAGTCCCTGGGCTTCAACTCCGCTGCCTATTTCACGCGCAGCTTTCAGGCCCAGACCGGCATCACGCCAAGCGCGTTCCGCAACGCGGCCTGAGCGCATAGAGCGACAATCACCGCTCCTGTCGCGGAGATAATCAGCAGAAATGCAGTAAACCGCCCGAAAATCACGGGCGGTTTTTGCCTTTCACCGAAACAGAGTGAGAGGGAAAGATTTAATAGTTTACAAATTTTGTCAGACTTATAGAACTGAACCTCGAAGAAGAAGCATGACTGAACACGGAACACGTTCGAAACCTCGGGAGGGTGCGAATGAACGGTTATGTTTTGCTTTTTACGACAGCTATCTTTGCAACAGGTGCAGTGGCCCAAGACGCCCCGGTTGATCTTGGCACGTTGACGCTCAACGCGGGACAACGCGATGAGCGCGATCTACTCGACAGCCCTATCTCCGCCACGGTGATTGATCGCGGCACGCTTGAGCGCAAACAGGCGCAGGACTTCAACGAACTGATCGGCGATGTGCCGGGCGTGCTGATCTTTGGCGGGCCGCGCAGCGTCTCGCATACGCCTAGCATTCGCGGCTTTTCCGACCGACAGGTTGTGCTGCGCTTTGATGGCGGGCGGATGAATTTCGGTCAGGCGCACCGTGGTCGCTTCTTTCTGGACCCCGACCTCGTGCAGCGGGTTGAAGTTGTGCGCGGCGGTGGCTCCACACTCTATGGCTCCGGCGCGCTGGGCGGTGTGATCGCGGTAGAGACCCGCGATGCAGCCGATCTGTTGCGCCCCGGCCAAACCACAGGGGCACGGGTTAGCTTTGGCTCCTCCTCCAATGGCGACATGCTCAAGCGCAACCTGTCGGTCTACGGCGATTACGGGATGTTTGATTTTCTTGCCTTTGCCGGGGATCGCCGGATGGGCAACGATTTCGAGCGCGGCGATGATGAGGGGGAAATCGGCGCGTCGCGGGTTGATCTGCGAAACGGCTTGCTGAAGTTTGGTTTTGAGCCCAACCCGGACCACCGGATCGAGCTGAGCCTCTCGCAATATGAAGATGACGGCGAGCTGCCCCCGAACTCCTCCAACGTGAGTGACCCGGACGAGAATGTAGAGCGCGACGCCTCGCAACGCACGCAGCGCCTGTCATGGGATTTCAAGCCAGAGGGCAATGATCTGGTGGATCTGAGCGTGCTCTATTACGCCAACCAACTGACCATCAACGAGGATCGCGACCGCGACGGCCGTGAGGATGAGACGATCTACAACACCAGCGGGCTGGAGGTCACGAACCGCTCCTCCTTTGATATCGGCCTGCCGGTCGATCTGGTCTACGGATTTGAGATCTTTGACGATGAACAGGAAGGCGACCGTAATGGTGAGGCGCGCAATGCGTTTCCCAACGCAACCGCGCGCACGGTGGGCATCTTCGCAGAAGGCACCTTTCAGCTAAGCGATAGCCTCGACCTGATCGCGGGTCTGCGCCACGACCATTACACGCGCGATCCAGATGATGACAGTCTCGACAAGGTGGACGAGCGCTTCACCTCCCCCCGGCTCGGGCTGAGCTATCGCCCAAATGACAATTGGCAGATCTTCGGCAATGTCTCACGCGCCTTCCGAGCGCCATCGTTGAGCGAGATCTATAATGACGGCACGCATTTCGCGTTCCGCTTCCCGACAAGTGAGCCGTCGGTGAGCGTGATCCCCGGTTTTCCGCCTACGATCATTCAGAACCCGGGCAATTTCGACAATTTCGACAACACGTTCGTGCCAAACCCGGACCTCAAACCCGAAGTCGCCACGCAATTCGAGATCGGCGCACGGTTCAGCGATGTGGATGTGGCCCGTCCGGGCGACAGTCTGAACTTCTCGGTCACGGCGTTCAATGCGCAAGTGGATGACTTCATCGACATCATCGTGCAGGACTTCGCGGATAGCCCCGACAGCGTGACGCCCGGCTTCCCGTTCAATCAGCGCTTCTTCAACGCCAACACCATAACCGAGAACGCGGATGCGCGGCTTTGGGGACTGGAGGCCGAGATCGACTATGACGCACAGCGCTGGTATGTTCGCTCTGGCCTTTCAATCAACCGCGGTGAGCGGGAAGATGGGGGCAATCTGGGCTCCATCCCGCAGGACCGGCTGACCACCACAGTGGGCTTCCGACCCACCGCGGATTGGGACCTTGGCGCGCGCGCGACCTTCGCGGCGGAGCAGGACGACACGCCGGAAACGGTCTCTACCGGGGACGCGTGGCAGCGGCTTGATCTCTATGCTGTTTGGGAGCCGACATCCGATGCACTAAGCGGGGCAAAGATCCAGTTCGGGGTCGATAACGCCTTTGATCAGGACTACACGATTTACCCAAACGAGCTGCCGCAGCCCGGCCGGACATTCAAGATCACGGCGAGCTACCAGTTCTAGCACGCGTTGGCGCGATGCCAGATCAGCGGCCCCTCCCGGCGGAGCGGGTCGCTTTTTTCTGCACAAACCATCCGCAAGTGAACCCTACGTAAGCCTGCAAGCGACATCTCGTTTTCGGCTTCGTTGCAAGCGATGCGAACGATCTGATCACGCAAAGCGCTGCAAAAGGTCATCCGGTTGACTTCCGCCATCATGTCGCTTTTGTTTTAGATCAATGTCGTTTTTGTTATTCGAAATGACGAAAGCGACCGTTGACGCCCGTGGAATTATGGTGCGTCATGCGGATGCCGGATCGGAGAGACTGCCTACACTCAGCATTCGCCCAGGAAGCGCAGCGCTTTTTAAGCGCTTCATGCTTTTGGGTCTGATCCGAATAAAAATAAATGTGTCACAGGGAGAAGAGAATGACGCACCCCACCGTAAACGGTAAGCCTTTGCACCACGCCGTGTCGCTTTACGCGGACGAATTCAAAGCGGGTCTTCTGGACCGCCGCGAATTTCTGGCCCGCGCGACCGCATTGGGCGCAAGCTCGGCTGCCGCCTATGCCTTGATCGGCATAAACGCCCCCGCCCGCGCGGCAGGTCACGCCCAAAAGGGCGGTATGGCCCGCATGCAGATGGAAGTGCGCGCCCACAAGGACCCGCGCACCTATGACTGGACCCAGATGGCTTATGTCACTGCGGGCACCATCGAATATCTCGTCGAATATAACTCGGACGGCTCGTTCCGCGGCATGCTGCTGGAAAGCTGGGACGTCAATGACGACGCCACCGAATACACGCTCAACGTCCGTCCGGGCGTGAAATGGAACAACGGCGACGACTTCACCGCGGATGACGTGGCCCGCGTGATCGCCGGCTGGTGTGACAAGTCGGTTGAAGGCAACTCGATGGCGGGCCGTATGGCGACGCTGATCGACAACGACACCAATCAGGCCATCGAAGGTGCGATTGAAGTTGTGGATTCCAGCACCGTCAAGCTGAACCTGCCCGCACCCGATATCACCATCATTCCCGGCTTCGCCGACTACCCTGCCGCAGTCGTGCATTCCAGCTACGACCCCGCAGCGGATCTGTCCACACTCGTGGGCACGGGTCCTATGGTCATCACGCAGAACGAGGTTGGCGTGAAAGCCGTCATCGAGCGTGGCGAGCATGAATGGTGGGGCGACACCGCCTTTGAAGAGGGCGGCTTCTACCTCGATAAGATCGAATATATCGACTATGGCACCGATCCCTCTGCCTGGGTGGCAGCGGCTGAAGCTGAAGAGGTCGATCTGATCTATGAGACTGTCGGCGATTTCATCGACATCTTCGACGCCATCGGCTGGGAGAAGTCCGAAGTCGTCTCGGGTGCGACCATCGTGATCCGTCCGAACCAGCAAGCCGAAGTCGACGGCGTGAAGCCCTATGAGGACAAGCGCGTGCGTCAGGCGCTCGCCATGGCTGTCGACAACCAGGTCTGTCTTGAGCTGGGCTATGCGAGCCGCGGTGTGGCAGCCAACAACCAGCATGTGGGCCCCGTCCACCCGGAGCATGACCCCGAAGTGGGCCGCCTGCCCTTTGACCCGGCAAAAGCCAAAGCGCTTATGGAAGAGGCCGGCATGGCCGATTTCGAGCATGAGCTGATGTCGATCGACGATGACTGGCGCAAGAATACCACCGATGCGGTGGCCGCTCAGCTGCGCGACGCAGGCATCAACGTGAAGCGGACGATCCTGCCCGGCTCCACCTTCTGGAATGACTGGGTCAAGTATCCGTTCAGCTCCACGAACTGGAACCACCGCCCACTCGGCACGCAGGTGCTGGCGCTGGCTTACCGTTCGGGTGAGGCCTGGAACGAATCCGGCTTCGCCAATGCCGAGTTCGACACATTACTGGCCGAAGCCAACTCTATTGCGGACGCCGACAAGCGCCGCGCTGTCATGGGCAAGATCCAGGCGATCATGGCCGACGAAGGTGTGACGATCCAGCCTTACTGGCGTTCGCTTTACCGTCACAACAACGGCACGGTTGCGAATTCGGATATGCATATCGCGTATCTGCCGCAGATCTATAAGTGGTCGCTTAAAGCCTAAATCACGAAGATCGGGCCGCCCCCTACCGGGCGGCCCTTTTGCCAGTCAAAGGCCGTATGAGACATCCAAAAGGGTGCACGGGCCGAAACCAGCGGACCAACAGGGGTCACTATGGGACTATTCATTCTGCGCCGTTTAGGGGTCATGATCCTGACGGCGATCTGCCTGACATTCATCGTTTTCTTTCTGACGAATCTGGCACCAAACCTTGAGAAGCTCGCCAAATCCGAGGTAAACCAACGCATGAGTGACGACGCTGTCACCTCTTGGTTGGCCAATCGCGGCTACACGCAGCCCTTGCCAGTGAAATACGGTCAATGGCTGGGCGTGCTGCCGGGCTACGTGATCGAAGGCACCGATGGCACCGTGCGGGGCCGCTGCATTTCGCAGGGCATGGCACCGGAAGATGCCCCCCGCTTCTGTGGCATCCTGCAAGGCGATTGGGGGCAATCTTCGGTCTTCAAGGACGATGTGGGCAGCATCATCGCCACACGGCTGGGCCTAACCGGCAAGCTGATGTTCTGGGTGATGGTCGTGATGGTCCCCGGCGCGCTGATCATCGGCGTTCTGGCAGGCATGCGCGAAGGCTCTCGCACCGACCGGTCGCTCTCTACCGTGTCGATCCTGTCGACCGCCACACCGGAATATGTCTCCGGCGTGATCTTTATCGCGGTGTTTTCATCCTCTGCCGTGGGCCTGAAATGGTTCAAAGGCACCGCCACATCGGCGATGGAGGATATCACCTTCGCCAATTTCACCCTGCCTGTCATAACGATTGCCCTTTACGGCATGGGTTATATCGCCCGGATGACACGGGCGTCGATGACCGAGGTCATGACCGCGCAGTATATCCGCACCGCGCGCCTCAAGGGTGTCAGCTTCGGAAATATCGTTCTGAAGCACGCGCTGCGCAACGCGCTCATCGCGCCCTTCACCGTAATCATGTTGCAGTTCCCCTGGCTGCTGAACGGCGTCGTCATCGTCGAGACGCTCTTCAACTACAAGGGCTTCGGTTGGACGCTGGTCCAAGCCGCAGGCAACAACGATATCGAGCTTCTTCTGGGGGTCTCGGTCGTCTCGGTCGTCGTGGTTCTGACAACGCAGCTGATCTCCGATATCGGCTACGTCTATCTCAACCCGCGCATCAGCGTCACGTAAGGGGAATATTATGGAACCGCTAAGCTGGGGTGAGATTATCATCCGCATCATCGGTCAGTTCACCCCTGTGTGGATCGCACTGATCGTTCTTTTCGCCGCCTCGATTGTCTACAAGCGCAAGCTGGGGCTTTACGGAAAACTCTTTGACTCGACCATCGGCATGATCGGCTTCGCGCTGGTGATGTTCTGGGTCTTCACCGCCATTTTCGGCGCGATGGGCTTTATCGTGACCCATGACGGGCTGCAGCAATTCGCCTCCATGAAGAACAAGGTGCCGGGCACCTTCCTCGATGAAGAAGGCGTCTATAACTACTACCTTCTGGGCGGCGATAACCTTGGCCGCGACGTCTTTACCCGCATGGTCAAAGGCAGCTGGGAGGTCGTCAAGATCGCCCCCTTCGCCACGCTCTTTGCGTTCATGGTCGGCATCACGCTGGGCCTGCCAGCAGGCTATTACGGCGGCAAGCTGGATACGTCGCTGAGCTTTCTGGCGAACCTGATCCTCGCTTTCCCGGTGATCCTGCTGTTCTACTTGCTGGTCACGCCGGAAATCGTGGCGACCGGTATCCCGGTCTACATGGCGGGCGTTCTGTTCATCTTCCCGATTGTCTTCATGGTGATCCTGATGAACTCGCGCTTCTACACACAACCCACCAAGCGCAACATCTATCTGGCGCTGGTGCTGGTGATCGGCGCATGGCTCTATCTGGGCATTGCCTGGAACGCAGACCCGCTGGGCATCATCAGCTTCCCGGCAAACCTGCTGGTGGTCTTCGTGTCGGTGG